>NZ_BSPC01000023.1 GCF_030160835.1 Labrys miyagiensis
CCATGATCGCCTCCAATAACTGCTATAATCGTAGCAATTTATCGATCATGACACTAGGGCGTTTTGCGATTTGACGAAATCGGCAAGAATCGCAAAACGTTCCAGAGATTTAGCGCGAAAACTTCTTGTACTGAATGCGCTTGGGAATGGTGGAATCGATGCCGAGGCGCCGCTTCTTGTCTTCCTCATAAGTCTCGAAATTGCCTTCGAACCACTCGACATGGCTGTCGCCTTCGAAGGCCAGGATATGGGTGGCGAGGCGGTCGAGGAAGAAGCGGTCATGCGAGATGATGACGGCACAGCCGGCATAGTTCTCCAGCGCTTCTTCCAGGGCCCGCAGCGTTTCCACGTCGAGGTCGTTGGTCGGCTCGTCCAGGAAGAGGACGTTTGAGCCTTCCTTCAGCATCTTGGCCAGTTGCACGCGGTTGCGCTCGCCGCCCGAGAGCACGCCGACCTTCTTCTGCTGGTCGCCACCCTTGAAGTTGAAGGCCGAGGTGTAGCCGCGCGAGTTCACTTCGCGCTTGCCCAGATACAGAATGTCGTTGCCGCCGGAGATTTCCTGCCAGACCGTCTTGTTCGGGTCGAGCGCGTCGCGCGACTGGTCGACATAGCCCGGCTGCACGGTATCGCCGAAGGTGATGGTGCCGGCATCGGGCTTCTCCAGGCCGAGCAGCATGCGGAACAAGGTGGTCTTGCCGGCGCCGTTGGGCCCGATGACGCCGACAATGCCGCCTGGCGGCAGGGTGAAGTTCAAATCGTCGATCAGCAGGCGATCGCCATAGGCCTTGGAGACGCCGGCGACCTCGATGACCTTGCCGCCGAGGCGTGGGCCGGTCTGGATCATGATCTGGGCCGTGCTCGGGCCCTTCTCATTGGCTTTGGCGAGCAGGTCCTCATAGGCATTGATGCGGGCCTTGGACTTGGCCTGGCGCGCCTTGGGGCTGGCCGCGATCCATTCCTGCTCGGCGGCGAGCTGCTTCTGGCGGCTCTCCTCCTCGCTCGATTCCTGGGCGAGGCGCTTCTGCTTCTGCACCAGCCAGGTGGAGTAGTTGCCCTCATAGGGAATGCCACGGCCGCGATCGAGCTCGAGGATCCAGCCGGTGACATTGTCGAGGAAGTAGCGGTCATGGGTGACGATCAGGATCGCGCCGGGATAGGTGCGCAGATGGCCTTCGAGCCAGGCCACGGTCTCGGCATCGAGATGGTTGGTCGGCTCGTCCAGCAACAGCAGTTCGGGCGCTTCGAGCAGCAGGCGGCAGAGCGCCACGCGGCGGCGTTCACCGCCGGAGAGATTGTCGACGGCGGCATCGTCTGGCGGGCAGATCAGCGCATCCATGGCCTGGTCGACCTGGCTGTCGAGATCCCACAGATTCTTGGCGTCGATCTCGTCCTGCAGGTGGCTCATCTCGTCAGCCGTCTCGTCCGAATAGTTCATGGCGAGTTCGTTGTAGCGGTCGAGGATCGCCTTCTTGGCCGCAACGCCGTCCATGACGTTCTCGCGCACCGTCTTGGTCGGATCGAGCTTGGGTTCCTGCGGCAGGTAGCCGACGCGCGCGCCCTCCGCCACCCAGCCGTCGCCGGTGAAATCCTTGTCGATGCCGGCCATGATGCGCAGCAGCGTCGATTTGCCCGAGCCGTTGACGCCGAGCACGCCGATCTTGGCATCGGGGTAGAAGGAGAGATGGATGTTATCCAGCACCTTCTTGCCACCCGGATAGGTCTTGTTCAGACCCTGCATGTGGTAGACGAATTGATACGAGGCCATGGTGCCTTGCTGCCGCTTGTCAGAGAAATGGGGATTGGGGCGGTGTGTAGCGGAGGCGGCGCGGCGGGGCAAGGGCGCGCCCGCGAAACTTCCAGCGTCCCGCCCTACGGGTCAGACAGGAGCACAGCCCGCAGAGGCAAGAGTCCGCCCAGGGGCCGGCGCCCCATCGCCGTCAGTTCCAGAAGCGGAACAGGCTCAGGCCGTAGAAGATATATTGCGGGTCGAGGCCGAAGAGATCGGTGAGACGGAACACGGCACCCCAGACCATGCCACCGAACTGGGTGTTCCAGAGGAGGAGCAGCGCCAGCATGGAAACGATGGGGGCCGCCCGGATCGCCTGTGCCTGCATGTCATAGGGCAGATAGGGCCTGATGATGCCGAAGCCATCGAAGCCGGGGATGGGCAGGAGGTTCAGCACCACGGCCGAGCCCTGGAGCGCGGCCAGGAAGGCAAGGCCGCCCCAGAAGGGCGCGGTGCCGACCTGTTCGTGCATGCCCAGCATGAAGGGAATGGAGAGAACCACCAGCACGACGAGGTTGGCGAGCGGCCCCGCCGCCGAGCAGAACGCATCCCAATGCTTGCTGCGCAGGGCGCCCGTATTGATGTAGACGGCGCCGCCCGGCAAGCCGATGCCGCCCAGCAAAAGGAAGAGGATCGGCAGGCCAAACGTCATGAGGGGATGGGCATAGGCGAGCGGATCGAGCGTGAGATAGCCCCGCTGCACCACGCCTCTGTCGCCGCCCCAATAGGCCACCAGCGCGTGGGCCGATTCATGCAGGCAGAGCGTGATGATCCAGCCGGCAACCACGAAGGCGAAGACGGCGATCGGCGCATAAAGCCAGCCGGTGAAAAGCGCGAAGCCCGTCACCAGGAACACTGCCAGGATCGGCAGGAAATTAGGGCTAAGGCCGTTCGGCGCGGAGACGACGCGGGACAAGGATCACTTCCATGATGAGACCACCAAAGTTGCAGGTTCTTATGGAAGCGCGACCGCTCTTTCGCAAGGGCGGCCGCGACGTTTTGGCCCGATCCTTACCAATCCTTCACAGGCGCAGACCCGCTCCCACCCGCTTCAGCACCCAGTAGAACACCGCCGTCGCAGCGACGCCGATGATCATGGCGAACCAGAAGCCGCCTTCCGTATCCGTGAAGGGCAGGTCCTTGGTGTTCATGCCGAAGATGCCGGCCACCATGCTGCCCGGCAGCAGCAACGCGGTGATGATCGACAACGCCCGCAAGGAACGGTTGGTCTCGTCGGCCTGGCGGGCCGCCACCTCGTCGAGCAGCAGCTTGGCGCGCTCCTGCAGCGTGTGCATGTCGTGATCGAGCGATTCGAGCCGGTCGGCCAACCGCTTCGACGAGATGTGCATCGCCGGCTTGTCCTTCTCGTCGCGCGGCCGGGCATGCCAGTTGCGCAGCACCGAGGAGAGCGAGGAAAGCTGGCGATGCACCCGCACCGTGATGCGGCGGACATTGATCAGCCTGCTGCGCTCGGTGGTCGCCATATCAACGACGACGCGATCCTCGGCGGTGTCGAGCTCATCCGTCATCGCCGCGACGCGGCGGGCGACGGCATCGCAGAAGCGATCGATAATGGTTTCGATGAGCTGACCCGCGACGGGAAGGTTGAGCCCGCCCTGGACGGCGCGGTGGATCTCCTCCACCGAGCGTAGCGGGTGCCGGCGCCCGGAGATCACCAGCCTCTCGCTGAGCGCGAAGCGCAGGCGCCCGATATGATCGCTCTCGCCCGCCAGCTCGCTGTGGAAATCGGCGATCACGCCGTAGATGACATCGCCGCCGGCCTGCAGGCCGAGCGGTTCGTCGCTGGCCATGAACAGGGAGCGGACTTCCTCCGGCAACTGCTCGAGCGAAGAGATCCAGTCCCGGGCCAGCCTGTCGGTAAGGCTGAAATGCAGCCAGAGCCAGCCATCCTCGGCCAGGAGCGCGCCCGGCACGTCGCCGGCTTCAAGCGCCTCGGGGGCATACCCTTCGCGGAAACGATAGGCCCAGACCAGGCCCGATATCGCCACCGGCACGAAATTCGTGCCCGGCAGACGTTCCTGTCGAATATTGTCCATGACGGCTCCGCCAGGACCGCCGCCCCGCCCAGCCCGAACAGCCGACGCGCCCTGGGAAGTCACGGGCTAGATCAAGCGTGCGACAGACTCATGACGGTTACCCCAGGGCTCCGAACTCGGGTTAACGGGGGTGTAGACGGCTGGGGCGTCATTCCCACAACCAAACCGGAGGTTTGGTTGGGGAGCGTGTCCTCACAAGCTTTGCTTGTGAGTGGGAACGCCGGAATCCATGAACACTGTCCTCATAGGGTAGTGTTCTTGATTCCGGGTCTCCCTTCGGTCATCCAACCAAACCTTCGGTTTGGTTGTGGGAATGACGATGTCCCCGCCATTATTAACCCGAGTTCTCAGCCCTGACACTGACCCGGCAACGGTCACGCTGCTTCTTCCAGCCCTTCCAGCAGGGCCGACAGGCCCACCTCCTCCACCAGCAGCGCGGCGTCGTGGGGCTTGAACCAGCGCACTTCGCGCTCGCCCATTTCGCGCCAGGCAGGCAAATGGCCGGTCACGTCAAGCTGGTAGACGAGGACGCGGACGAGGTCGAATTGCAGATTGCGCCGCTTCCAGTAGAGGAACTCGCCAACCGGTTCCTTCCGGGTCTTGCCCAGGAGGCCGGCTTCCTGTTCGGCCTCTATGGCGGCGGCGCGGCAGTCCTTGATATCCTTCATCGGCCAGCCCTTGGGGATAGTCCAGCGCCGGGTTTCCCGCGTGGTGACCAGACACACTTCGAGTTGACCCTGCTCCGTGCGCAACGGGAGGGCCGCGACCTGTCGCAGCTCCGGCAAGAGGGATGATGATTTCAGGGGGTGTTTTGCGGCCTTGCCCATGTTTTCGTAAGAAAACCTCTATCGTCGCTTCTCGAAACAGATTTCGATTCCGAATATTTCAAACATAAATGAGTCGGTGTGCGCTTTCGCACACTGTTTTGACTTCTCCCCCAGGGGATTGAAATCGTCCGACAAACAGTCCGGGAGCGATCAAGCCCTGCGGCCCAGAGTGGCTTCCTAAACGGAAAGCGGGACTGGATCTGCTTTATTAGCAACAAACTTGTTATTTTTTTGTCGCCATACGACGGCTCGGGCAGGAAAATGCACGGTTTTGACGATTTTGCGACATTCCTGTCTTGCCAAGCATGCCCGAACCTCCGCTGTTGAAAGACGCTGGGGCTTCGCCTATGCGGGCTGGCAATGGCCGATTCGATCCCCGGCCCGAAAGACAAGGAATGGCCCTGGTGAAATCCGCCCTGCTCGGCGCTCTTGCTTTCGCGCTCGCCTCCTGTGGCGGTGGCGAGGATTGCACGCCCGAGGCGCTGCAGCAAAAACACCAAGATCTGCAAGATGCCATGACAGCGGCCCTCGCCAAGGATCCGGCCAAGGCCACCGCCAATCCCGATGCCTGGGGCAAGGCTTTGGACCTGATGGCGAAGGCGCAATCGGCCGGCGCTTCACCCTCGCAGGATATCTGCAAGGCCTATGACGAGCAGATCGAGGCCGTGAGAAAGCAGTCAACCTGACGCCAGTGCGTCACATTTGTCGGACGAACCAGCTGGCCTCTCCCACCCTCACGCGCTAGGGTCAGGAGATTTTCAAGCGGCACGCCTAGCTCGCGCAAAGGAAATGCGACAAGACAGAATCTGGAGCGCCATCCGGTTCCTTTGGAACCGCTAGCGACCCGGCGCGGGAGGAAACCATGCTGACGGATATGTTCGACCTGACGGGCCGCATCGCCCTTATCACCGGCTCCAGCCAGGGCATCGGCCTGGCGCTGGCCAAGGGGCTGGCCGAGGCCGGCGCCACCGTGATTCTCAACGGGCGGGACCAGGCCAAGCTCGACAGCGCCGCCCGCTCCCTGGTGGAGCAGGGCCTGACGGTCGAAACCGCGGCCTTCGACGTCACGGACCGCGCTGCCATCGAAACGACCGTCGGCGCCATCGAGGCACGCCACGGCCGTATCGACATCCTCATCAACAATGCCGGCATCCAGCGCCGCATGCCTTTCATCGAGTTTCCGGCCGAGGTGTTCCGCGAAGTGCAGACCACCAATGTCGACGGCGTATTCTTCGTGGCCCAGGCCGTGGCGCGCGGCATGATCGCCCGCAAGGCGGGCAAGATCATCAATATCTGTTCGGTGATGAGCGAACTCGGCCGCGCCAACATCGTGCCCTACACCGCCGCCAAGGGCGCGGTGAAGATGATGACCAAGGCGATGTGCGCCGAGCTTGGCCGCCACAACATCCAGGTCAACGGCATCGGCCCTGGCTATATCGAGACCGAGCTCAACACCGCCCTGATGGCGGATGAGAAATTTTCGGCCTGGGTGGAAGCCCGCACGCCGGCCGGGCGCTGGGGCAAGGTCGAGGAGTTGGCGGGTGCGGCTGTCTTCCTGGCGAGCGACGCCTCGAACTTCGTCAACGGCCACATCATCTATGTCGATGGCGGGCTGACGGCCAGCGTCTGACGGCTTCCCGATTGCGGGACCACGACCTTGCGGACACCTTCGCCTGACCTGCGCTCCGGTGCTGCTGATATGGCACACCCCCAAGTTGCACCTTATTCGCATCGCCTCCATGGCGAGCAGGCCGGATCGCCACCGATTCGGTTGCGCGATGTGCGCTTATGCACGTCATGCGCGAATACGGGCAGCTAGCCGTGTGCTGCCCGCGCCGGCTCACCTGCGCTGCGGCACCGAAGAATCATGGCCGGTCAAAGCCGGCCGCCGAAGGTGAGGAAAGGAAGCTTCCCATGAAAAAACTGTTGATCGCCGCCATGACCGGCGCCGTCGCGCTCTCGCTCGCCTCCTGCGGCGGCGGCAGCTCGAGCTGCACGCCCGAGGTGCTGAAGCAGAAGGGCACGGACCTGATGGCCGCCATGCAGGACGCCATGAAGGATCCGGCCAAGGCGGCCGCCAATGCCCAGACCTGGCAGCAGAAGGCCCAGGAGCTGATGACCAAGGCCCAGGCTGCCGGCGACAAGCCGACCGACGACGTCTGCAAGGCCTATGACGACCTGATCAAGACCATCAAGGGCTGATCCGCTCCCATCGCATGGGCGATCCGCCGGTTCTCCAGAGCCGGCGGATTTTTTGTGGCTGCGCGGCAGGGGATGATACGACAGATTACTCCTCCCACGATTTCCCCCTTTCCCATGCAAGCTGGGGATGGAAAGAATGTGAAACACAACTGCCACAATGGCGCCATAATCGAGCCCGCTCATGCGGCAATTCCGTTTGCCGGCAAAAGGATTTGAGCTTGGCGGTGCAGCGTAGCGATGTCCTGGCCGGACTGTCCGTTGCGGGCCTGCTGGTGCCCGAGGCCGTGGCCTATTCGACCATTGCGGGTCTGCCGCCGCAGCACGCCGTCTTTGCCGCTATCGTCGGCCTGGTGGTCTATGCCCTGCTCGGACGCAGCAGTTACGCCATCACCACCGCGACCTCGTCCTCCGCCGCAATTCTCGCCGCCACCGTTGGCTCCTTCCAGTCGGTTGGTGGCGCCGACAAGCAGGCGATCGCCTTCAGCGCCGTTGTCATCGCGGGCGTGGTCTTCCTCGTCGCCGGCTTTGCCAGACTGGGCTCGCTGTCGAGCTTCGTGTCCCGGCCGGTCCTGCGCGGCTTTGCCTTCGGCCTCGCCATCACCATCGTGCTCAAGCAGATCCCCTCCGTCCTCGGCATCCAGGCGAGCGGCGATCCCCTGAGCCTCGTCATCGGCATCGCCAGGCAGTACTCCCAATGGAACGGCGTTGGTCTCATCACCGGCACGGTGGCGCTGGCGGCTCTGCTGACGCTTCGGCGCATCCCTGTCCTGCCCGGCGCCTTCCTCGTGCTGGCTGGTGGTATCGCCGCGACCTATCTCGTCGATTTCCCCGGCCACCACGTCGCCATCGTCGGCCCGATCGACGTCACGCCGGAACTGCCTGTCATCCCCGATCTTACCGGGCGCGAATGGTCGCGCCTGGTGCAGACCTCGGTGCCTCTCGCCCTTATCCTGTTCGCCGAATCCTGGGGCACGGTGCGCTCGCTCGCCCTGCGCCATGACCAGCAGGTCGAGGCCAATCGGGAATTGCTGGCGATCGGTACGGCCAACCTGATCTCCGGCCTCGTGCGCGGCATGCCTGTCGGAGCTGGCTTTTCCGCCTCCTCCGCCAATGAGGCGGCGGGAGCCGTGAGCCGCTGGGCCGGCGTCGTGGCCGCGATCGGCGTCGCCATCCTCATCGGGGTTGCTGGCAGCCAGGTCGCCCGCCTGCCCGAACCGATCCTCGCCGCGGTGGTGATCGCGGCGATGACCCACGCGCTCGATCCCCAGCCCCTGTTGCGGCTGTGGAAGATGGACCGCGACCAATATGTCGCCTGCGCGGCCGCGCTGGCGGTGATGGTGCTCGGCGTGCTCAACGGCATGCTGGTCGCCATCGCCCTGTCCATCGCAGCGACGCTGCGCCGCCTCGGCTCGCCGCAGGTCGCCATGCTGGGCGAACTCGGCGATTCCCGCGACTTCGTCGACGTCGCGCGTCATCCCGAGGCCCGTCTGGACGAGAGGATCGGCATTTTCAGGCCCACGGAGCCGCTGTTCTTCTTCAATGCCGAGGCAAGCCTGGGTCAGGGCCAGCGCCTTTGCCTCGACAAGCCAACCATGCGCGCCGTCATCCTCAGCCTGGAAGACAGCTCCGACATGGATTCGACCGCCCTCGATGCCCTTGTCGAGTTCGAAGGCGTGCTGAGGGGCAAGGGCAAGGTGCTTTACCTGGCGCGGCTGAAGGACGATGCCCGGGCCGGCCTGGTCAAGGCGGGGGCCGGAGACCTCGCCGGGCCCGATCGCTGCTTCTGGAGCGTGTGGGATGCTTATGAAGCCGCTTGTTCCGCGCTCTCATCATCGGGAAGATCACCATGACAAGTACAGCCCGTGTCGATCACTATGTCGATCCCGTCATCAAGCCGGTTCCGATCGACAGTCTCCGGCCCACCCAGATCACCGTCGGGAGGAAGGAGGTCGAGGACAAGCGCAAGCGCTGGAAAGCGCAGGGCATCCGGAAAGAGATGAGCTATGTCAAAGATCACATGATCCCCGTGATCGTCGGCCCCAAGGGCAATTACTACATCCTCGACCACCATCATCTCTCGCTCGCGCTGCATGAGGAGGGCGTCGAAAAGGTCTTCGTGACCGTCCGGGCCAATTACTCCAAGCTCGACAGGCGAGCTTTCTGGTTCGTGCTGGACAATCTCAACCTGATGCATCCCTTCGACGAGAATGGCGTGCGCCAGTCCTACGATGCCATCCCCAAGCGGATCACCGGCCTGGTGGATGATCCCTACCGCTCGCTCGCCGGCTCCCTGCGCCGGGCCGGCGGCTATGCCAAGTCGGATGCGCCCTATGTCGAATTCCTCTGGGCCGACTTCCTGCGCCGCCGGATCACCAGGAGGCAGATCGAGACCGATTTCGGGGGTGCCCTCGACCGCGCGCTGCAACTCGCCCGCTCGGAAGAATCGAACTACCTGCCCGGCTGGGCCGGCCCTGAAGAGGGGTAGAGATGACGAGTAGACTTTACTTCCAGGCTGCCAGCAACGTGCGCAGATGGGCCTCCGCGGCGCCGGCCTCGGTGCCGATCTGCCCCGTCACGGTGCGGAATTCGACGCGCGCCCGCAGCCCCTTGTCGAGGCCGAGCGTACCGACGCAGTAATGCTGGCCCGTCACCGGCCAGACGTCCGCGTCGCAGGAGACGAGGAAGGGATCACCGCCCTTGCCGTCACGTTCCAACCAGACGCCGCCGGGATAGACATCGAAGGTGCCATCGGGCTGCACCGGCGGCGGAGTGCCAGCCTTGATCAGCTGGTTCTTCCAGGCCAGGAAATTCACATATTGCGGCGCTTCCTGGGGAAACATGCTCTCGCCATTGAAGGTGTTGGCATCGTAGATCGCCACCAGGGCAAGGCGGCGCGGCGTGCCCTTGGGCCGCTCCTCGCCATCGCACAGGAAGCGGATGGCCTCCTGCGCCGCATCCGTGCAGAACTCGCTGCGCCAATTGGCGGCAACGCCCCAGTCCTTCTCCATGGCGTCGAAATTGAGCGCGATGGCCTTGGCCGTGATGGCAGGCGCCTGGCAGGCCTTGTCCACGCCCGCCTTGGTGGCGAAATTGATCTCATCGTCGACGCCATCGCCGGTGATCAGCGTCAGGGCCGGCGGGCCGGAGATGTGGAAACTCGCCTGGCTCAGCGTCACCGCGATACCCTCGCGCAGGCAACTTTCGGCACCCCGCGGCGTGGGAACCGAGGCGGCCGGAGGCGCGGGTGGCGATGCCGGCGCTGCAGCCGCCATATCCGCCTCGACGGCGCGGGACGGCGCGGCCGGACGTTGCAGCGCGAAGCCGCCGAACGCCAATGCCAGTCCGATCACCCCAAGGGCCGCCAGGCCGATCTGCTGTCTTGATTCCATCTCGCTGCCTGGACGGAGTTTTTCCACGCCATCGCATGGATGAGCCCGGATATCGCCGCGTCGTCTAGAAATCCGAGTCTTCTCAGAATCCCCGGCCGAAAACTCCGTATCACCGAAGCCGGCGCCTGATAGAACCGCCGAATGCGGCGAAACGGTGGGAAACCCGATCTTTTGGTGATTCTTGCACGCAGCTGTTGCAATCGCGCTACGCCTCCACACATTGTCGTGTGGATTACCCGGGATTATCCCATGACGCTCAAGCGCCTTTTGCTTCTCCCCCTTCAGATCGTCGTCGGCTTCATCGTCATCATCGACGAGCTTGCCCGTCCGCTCTACCGTCCGCTCATCCGGCGCTTTGCGGAACTGCATGTTGTCGAGGTGGCCGAAGCGCAGGTGGCGCGTCTGCCCCGCTTCGTCATCCTGGTGCTGCTCTTGGTGCCGCTCGCCATCGCCGAGCCCCTGAAGATCTACGGCCTGCTGCTGATCGGCGAGACCCATATCACCCGCGGCCTCCTGATTCTGGTCTTTGCCTATCTCGCAAGCTTCCTGCTGATCGAGCGCATCTATGAGGCTGGCAAGCCCAAGCTGATGACCATCGGGTGGTTCGCCTGGCTGATCAATTTCATCGCCTGGATCCGGAGCTCGATCCTGAACTGGCTGAAGGGCACGCCGGTGTGGGGCGTGGTGACGGCCACGAAGGACCTGGTGGCGCGGGCGGTCGCTTCGATCAGGACGGCCCGGTAGCTCTCCGGGGAAAACTTCAGGCCATCACGCCCCGCGCGATACCAATGGCGCCCAGCGCGATCACCACAAGCCAGGGCGGTGCGCGGCAGAAAACCAGCGCGGAGAAGCCTCCCAGCGCCAGCACGATATCGCCGACGCCGGTGATCGTGGATGTCCAGAGCGGCTGGTAGAAGGCGGCGGCGAGCAGCCCGATCACTGCGGCATTGACGCCGCGCATCGCGGCCTGCACGGCACCGATGCGGCGCATATCGTTCCAGAAGGGCAGCATGCCATAGATCAACAGGAGCCCGGGCAGGAACAAGGCCAGCACCGCGATCATGCCGCCGACGATACCGTTCGGCGCCGGTGATGCCACCGCTCCGAGAAAGGCGGCAAAGGAGAAGACCGGGCCGGGCATGGCCTGCGTCGCGCCATAACCGGCGACGAAATCGCTGACGCTCACCCAACCAGGCGCAACCACCACATCGTGCAACAGGGGCAGCACGACATGACCGCCGCCGAACACCAGCGAGCCGGAGCGAAAGAAGCCGGTGATCAGGTCGAGGACATGCGAACCCGTGCCGGCGGCGAGCAGCGGCAGCCCGAGAAAGAGGACCGCGAACGCGACGAGCGCCGTGCCGCCCTGCCCGCGTGAAATCGGCAGTATCGCGTGAGAGATGTCCGGCCCCTCGCCGCCCTTGATCAGGGCGAGCCCGGCCAGCGCGCCCATCGCGATCACGCCGATCTGCGCCCAGGCGCCTTCGAGCGTCAGCGCCATCGCGGTGGCGGCAATCGTGATGGCGATCAGGCGCCCGTCCCAGGCCAGTGTCCGCGCCATGCCCCAGACGGCGTGCGCGACGACGGCGACCGCCACGAGCTTGAGACCGTGCAACAGCCCGACCTGCCAGGGCGCCTGGAAGGCCGGGGCACCATGGGCAAAGGCAAGCAGGAAAATCACCGTCGGCATGGTAAAGCCGAGCCAGGCCGCAAGGCCGCCGGCAATCCCCCCGCCCCTCAGCACCCCGAGCGCGAAGCCGACCTGGCTGGAGGAAGGCCCGGGCAGCAGCTGGCTGAGGGCGATCAGGTCGGTGTAGCCGGCCTGCGAGATCCAGCCCCGGCGCTTGACCAGGGTCTCGTTGAAATAGCCCAGATGCGCGATCGGACCGCCGAAGGAGAGCAGCCCCAGCCGCAGAAAGACGCCCAGAATCTCAAGGAAATGGCCGCTCTGTCGCGGATGCGCGGTGTCGGACGTCTCTGTCATGGCCCATCAGCCGTTGAGGGAGGCGCAAGACTAGCCTCTCCCCATGACGATTTGAAGCAGCGGCAATCTGCCTGGGTCGCCTGGCGTGCTCGCTCCAGAACGCAGCCGGACGTTGCAGGATCAATGGCAACAGCGACAGTTTTGAAAAACTCTAAAGAACAATTTCACACTACGCAGTTTAGAACTACTCATAACTATAATTTAGAACTCCTCTTATCTTTGATTTCTAACATATTTTTGTATCATTACCTCTTGTTCATCAAATTCGATAGCGTGTATTAGCCCTGCACATCGGCAACGCTGCGGGGGCACGCGAGACCACCATTATGCTCGTACCTTTTCTCATCATGCTGCGCGAAGGCATTGAGGCAGCGCTGATCGTCGGCATTGTCGCCTCCTATCTGCGGCAGACCGGACGCGGCAACTGGATGCCGGCAGTGTGGTGCGGAATCATTCTGGCGATTGGTCTTTCGCTCTCGGTCTTCGCCGCGCTCTATGTCGCCGCCGCCGAATTTCCCCAACGCACGCAGGAACTGTTCGAGGCTGTCGTCGGCGTCATCGCGGTGTGCCTGCTCACCACCATGGTGTTCTGGATGCACAAGGCAGTTCGCACCATCAAGGCCGAGTTGCAGCATTCCATCGACGAGGCGCTCGCCTCGCATGATCACCAGGGCATGGCGCTGGTCGGCATGGTGTTCCTGGCCGTGGCGCGCGAGGGACTGGAATCGGTGTTCTTCCTGCTGGCGACCTTCGAGCAGAATGCCGGCTATGGCGCGCCCATCGGCGCCTTCCTCGGTCTGGCCTGCGCCGTTGCCTTCGGTGTCGCGCTCTATTACGGCGGCGCCCGCCTCAACCTGCGCATGTTCTTCCGCTGGACCAGCATCCTCATCATCTTCGTGGCCGCCGGGTTGGTTGCCACCGCCCTGCGCTCGCTGCACGAGGCCGGCCTGTGGAACTACATGCAGGGCGTCGCCTTCGACGTCTCCGGCATCCTGCCCGATGACAGCGCCGTCGGCTCCGTCCTCGCAGGCATCTTCGGCTACACGGCCACACCCAGCAATGGCGAGTTCATCGCCTATCTCCTCTATCTCCTGCCGGCGCTCTTCCTCTTCCTGCGCGCGCCCGCGGTGCCCTCCACTCCAACCTCCAAGGCAGCCCAATCGTGACAGCCCCGCGTATCAATTATCTGGCTGTCGGCGCCGGCATGCTCGTGATCATGGCGGGCGTTGGCGTGGGAACCTATTTCCTCGCCGCCCGCAAGGAGGCGGCGGAAGGGCCGAAGCCGCGCGATGCCGTCGCAATGACCATCACGGCCACCGCCTGCGAGCCCAATGAATTGACCGTTCCGGAGGGGCGCACGACCTTCGTCATTACCAATAAGGCCAATCGGGGGCTCGAGTGGGAAATCCTGCAAGGGGTCATGGTGATCGAGGAGAAGGAGAACATTCTCCCGAGCGAGAACACGTCTCCCGACAAGCTCCCGCGGCTGACGGCCAGGCTCGAGCCGGGCGACTATGAAATCACCTGCGGCCTGCTCACCAATCCGCGTGGCAAGCTGCATGTCACGGCGCTCGCCAATGCACCCAAGCAGGCCACGCCCGGGCTGGTCGACCTCATCGGGCCACTCGCCGAGTACAAGGTCTATATGAGCCTGGAGGTCGACGATCTCGCCGACGCCTCCAAGGCGTTCACCGACGCCATCAAGGCCGGTGACCTCGCCAAGGCGCAGGCCCTCTATGCCTCGACGCGCCCGCACTACGATCGCATCAAGCCGGTGGCCGAGCTTTTCTCCGATCTCGACAAGGCGATCGATGCTCGCGCCGACGTCTATGAGAAACTCGAGGCCGATCCGAACTTCGCCGGCTTTCATCGCCTCGAATATGGCCTGTTCAAGCAGAAGAGCACGGATGACCTGGGACCCCTCGCCGACAAGCTTATGAAGGATGTCACCGAGTTGCAGGGCCGGGTGTCCACTCTCGCGGTCCCGCCCGAGAAGATGGTGGGCGGCGCGGCGATGCTGATGGAGCGGCTCGCCTCCGCCAAGATCTCGGGCGAGGAAGAACGCTACAGCCACACCGATCTCGCCGACATCCAGGCCAATGTCGAAGGCACCGAGAAGATCACCGACCTGCTCGTGCCGCTGACCACCAAGGCCAATGCCGCGCTGCAGAAGAACATCGACGACAATTTTGCGGCGGTGAACACCATTCTCGCCAAATACAAGACGCCGGACGGCGGCTTCAAACCCCATGACACGCTGACACAGGACGATCGCGCGGCGCTTCAAAAAGCAGTGACGACCCTTGCGGATAGCCTGTCGACACTGCGTGGCACCCTCGGGCTGGACTGACAGGGCCAATGACCATGACGAACAAATCCTCCCTCCCCCCCGAAACTGAAAAAGCAGCCGGCCGCAATCCGGCCTCTCCCGGCCGGCGATCGATGCTGCTGGGCCTCGGCGCCGCCGGCGGTGGCGCCCTGCTCGCCGCACTCCCCAGCAAGGCGCAGGCGCAGGGCCAGGCCGACGAACCCGGCGCCGTCACCAGCCTGCAGGACCGCCAGCCCTATCTCGGCATCTACCAGGCCGGCGTCACCACGCCGCGCCAGCCCATGGGCCTCGTGGTCGCCTTCGACGTGCTCGCCACCAAGCGCACCGATCTCGAACGCCTGTTCCGCACCCTCACCGAGCGCATCGCCTTCCTGACCCAGGGCGGCACCCCGCCGGTGATCGACCCGAAATTCCCGCCGCCCGATTCGGGCCTGATGGGTCCCGTGGTCGCCCCCGACAATCTCAGCATCACGGTCGGCGTCGGCGCTTCGCTGTTCGACCAGCGCTTCGGCCTTGCCGGCAAGAAGCCGTCGCAGCTGGTCCGGATGCCGCAATTCTCCAACGACGCGCTCAAGGAAGATCTCTGCCACGGCGATCTGATGGTGCAGATCTGCTCCAACACCACAGACACCAATATCCACGCCCTGCGCGACATCGTGAAGAACACGCCGGACCTGTTGATGGTGCGCTGGCGGCAGGAAGGCTTCGTTCCGCCGCCGCGCGCCGCTGGGGAGAAGCAGTCTTCCCCGCGCAACCTGCTCGGCTTCAAGGACGGTACCGCCAATCCCGACCATAACAACGACGTGGAAATGAAGCGCCTCGTCTGGGTGCAGCCGGACTCGAGCGAGCCCGCCTGGGCGATCAACGGCACCTATGGCGTGGTGCGCATCATCCGCAACTTCGTCGAGCGCTGGGACCGCACGCCGCTGCAGGAACAGGAATCCATCATCGGCCGCCACAAGCCGACGGGTGCGCCGCTCACCGGCAAGGCCGAGCTCGATCTGCCCGTCTACAGCGACGATCCCGAAGGCAAGCGCACGCCGCTCGACGCCCATATCCGCCTGGCCAACCCGCGCACGCCGGAATCGCTGAAAAACCTGATCCTGCGCCGCCCGTTCAACTACTCGAACGGCGTGACCAAGTCCGGGCAGCTCGACATGGGCCTGCTCTTCATCTGCTTCCAGTCCGACCTCGAGGCTGGCTTCGCCCATGTGCAGAGCCGGCTGAACGGCGAACCGCTCGAGGAATACATCAAGCCGGTCGGTGGTGGGTATTTCTTCATCCTGCCAGGCATTGCCGATAAATCCGCCTTCCTCGGGCAATCGCTTCTCGAAGCGACGGCCTGACGAAGACCTGCACGATCCTTCAACCTTGAACTGAAGAGAGAGAACCGCATGAAGAATCTCAGATGGCGCATCCTGCTGGGTGCGGCCGCTTTCGGCATCGCCACCGCGGCCGGCGCGAACACCACGGCGGTCTCCCCGCTCGACCTCGTGCAGCCCGTCGCCGACTACAAGGTCTATGTCGCCAAGGGCGTGAAGAGCCTGGTCGAGGACACCGCCAAGTTCACTGCGGCCGTTAAGGCGGGGGATCTCAAGAAGGCGCAGGAACTCTACGCGCCCACCCGCTTCCATTATGAGATGATCGAGCCCATCGCCGAGCTCTTCTCCGACCTCGACGGCAGCATCGACTCGCGCGCCGACGATCATGAGAAAAAGGAAGAGGATCCGGGCTTCGTCGGCTTCCACCGCATCGAATACGGCCTGTTCGAGAAGAAGAGCACCGATGGTCTGGCGCCCATCGCCGACAAGCTGAACGCCGACGTGCAGGACCTGCAGAAGCGCATCGCCGGGCTCACCGTGCCGCCGGAAAAGATGGTGGGCGGCGCCGCCGCGCTGATCGAGGAAGTCGGCGCCACCAAGATCACGGGTGAGGAAGACCGCTACAGCCACACCGACCTGTGGGACTTCAAGGCCAATGTCGACGGCGCCAAGAAGATCGTCGATCTCCTGCATCCGCTGACCGTCAAGGCCGACAAGGACCTGTCGGAGAAGGTGAACGACAACTTCGCCACGGTCGAGAAGATCCTCGCCAAGTACAAGACGGGACATGGCTACGAGACCTACGACAAGCTGACGGAGGAAGACCGCAAGGCCCTGCAGGGCCCGGTCACCACGCTGGCCGAAGACCTCTCCAAGCTGCGCGGCACGCTCGGCCTGAACTGACCTGGGAGCGCGGACGTCCTACGACACTCAAGAGAGTGTCGGACGATCCGCCTCTTGAACCACTGACATTACAAGGGAAAACGCCGCGGTCGTCACTGGCCGCGGCGTTCTTTTCTCAAGCGCTACCGTTTCAAGAGCGGACGAGACGTCCGCGCTCCCAGCTACTTGTCCAACAACTCGATCGAGCGGCTGAGGGCCACCTTCTTGCCGCCGATGTTGTCCTTGAGCAGCACATCGATGCGGTACGGCCCAGGCTTGTCCTCCGGCTCGAAATGGATGCTGAGGGTGGAGCGGCTGTCCAACACGTTGAAGCGTCCGGGTATCTTGTCCTTGAGGGCAGCGACGCCGCTCTGGCTCGAATTCGGGTCGACCTTGCCGTCCGGCGCCGTCACCTTGATGTCGTAGCTGACGTCGGCCGAGAGATCGTCCGCCAGTTGCATGCCGGAGAACAGCACGGTCACCCCGATCGTGTCGCCGCGGCGGGCCGTGTGCGGCCCATTCGGGCCTGCCATGGCCATGCCATCGGCGTCGTCCTTCTCAGGAAGCAGCAAGGTCGCGATGGTGCCGGCAAAATCGCCATCGTGATCGGGCCCCGGCTTGTATGCCGCCTCGCGGGAGGCCAGCAGGGCGTTGAGGACCTGCTTGTAGGCTCCACTCGCCTCGAGGGAGCGCTGGCGGATATAGCGCTCCAGCACCTCGTGCTGGCGCATGTTGAGGGTCAAGCCTGCCAGCGATGTGTTGCGGATGGCGGCATCGAGTTCGCGACTGCCCGTAAGTGGCCGGCCAGCGTCGAGCGCATCGACCATGGCCGCAACGAAGCCGGGATTGCCCGTCGCGAAGAAGGCGCCCCATTTCAGATCCATCTCAACGTCCGAGCGTGGCGTCAGCGTGTAGAGATTGCCCGGCTTGTCGGTGGCGAAGTTCGGCAATTCGTGAAAGAGCGGATAGATGAGATCGGTATTGCCGGATTGCCAGAGCGCGAAGATCAGCACGGACTTCATGTCCGGCGGGTAGTTGGCGCCGGGGCCGATCCAGCCTTCCAGGCGCGACCGGTTCTGCAGGAAGACCATCGACAGGAAGCCGGCCAGGGATGCCCGCGACAGGCGTGTGCGCGTCAATCCGCCTGGTTCGCGTAGCGCGGCGAAGACCGGGAACAGGGTCGTCGGATCCTTGCGCACATAATAGAAGACGATGGTCTCGGCCAGCCTGATGTCGGCGGGTGTGGGTCTTGCCGGCGAAGCGGCCCGCGCCGCCTGCGGGGTGGGCGCTGGAGAAGGCTGGGCAGCATTCTGCGCGAAGGCCGGCGTGATGCCGAGGCTCCCGAGCCAGATCGCCAAAAGCAATGCACGCATAAGCACCTGTCGAAGATCAAACTGTTCCGTAGACCTGATTCCAGGCACATTAGTTACGGCACAACGCGGCAAAATTGCGCTCGACCTATTCGGTAGCCCCCCTCATGGCCGGATAAAGCCTGCGCCAGCCCGCCCGCGCCTCGACATAGGCGGCGGCGAGCGCCGGATCCGGCTCGATGGTTTCGACCCGTCGCGGCGGCGTGCACACTACGGCTGGATCCTCACCGGTCACCGCCAGGCGAGCCAGGCGAGCCGCCCCGAAGGCGCCGCCGGTCTCGCCATCGGCCAGGCGATGAATGGGAAAGCCCAGCACGTTGGCGAGCACTTCCAGCCAGAAGCGCGAGCGCGAGCCGCCGCCGATCACATCGGCGCCGGCAATGGTGGTGCCGGCGGCAGCCAGCGCATCGCGACAATCGGCAAAAGCGAAGGCCACCCCTTCCAACACGGCCTGCACCATGGCGTCGCGGCCGTTCTCATGGGCGAGCCCGGCGAACACACCGCGGATGCGGGCATCGTCATGGGGCGTGCGCTCGCCGGAGAGGTAGGGCAGGAACTGCACGGGCGATGGGGCTGCCGGCTTGTCGCCGAGCGGGGCCAGCAGCACGGGCTCCCTGGTCTGCAGCACATTGGCGATCCAGGCCAGGCTCGAGGCCGCCGAGAGAATCACGCCCATCTGGTGCCAGGTCTGCGGGATGGCATGGCAGAAGGCGTGCACGGCCCGGTCCGGATTGGGCAGGAAGCGGTCGGTCGTCGCCCAAAGCACGCCGGAGGTGCCGAGCGAGACGAAGGCCGAGCCCGGCTTGATGGCGCCAAGGCCAACGGCGCCGGCGGCATTGTCCCCTGCCCCACCGGCGAAGACCGGTGCCTTGGCCATGCCCCAGCGCGCCACGAGATCGGCGCGGAGCTGGCCGGCGGGCGCGGAGCCTTCCACCAGGCGCGGCATATTCCGGCGCGTCAGGCCGGTGGCTTCGAGGGCGGCATCCGACCAGTCGCGCTTGCCGACATCGAGCCAGAGCGAGCCGGCCGCATCCGACATCTCCTCGATCGCCTCCCCCGTCAGCGCCAGGCGGATATAGGCCTTGGGCAGCACGACCAGCCTGGTGCGGGCAAAGATCTCCGGCTCGTGACGGGCGACCCAGAGAAGCTTGGGCGCCGTGAAGCCCGGCATCGCCTTGTTGCCGGTCACGGTGCGCAATTGTGGCCATTTGGCTTCGAGCTCGGCGCATTCGGCACTGGAGCGGCCATCGTTCCACAGGATCGCTGGCCGCAGGGGCCTGTGGTCGGCCCCCAGCAGCACCGCGCCATGCATCTGGCCGGAGAGGCCGATGCCCTTGACGTCAGCCACTTCCTGCGGATGGGAGGCCTTCAGCACATCGACGGCCGCGATCACGGCGTCCACCCAGGCATCGGGCGCCTGCTCGGAAAAGCCGGGATGGGGGCGCTGCACCGTGAGGGCCACGTCGTGGCTGGCCAGCACGCGCTGCTCGCCGTCGGCCAGAAGCGCCTTCACCGACGAGGTACCGATATCAAGCCCTAAAAACACGCCGCATCCTCCCGAGATTCTCTGGGCCGCGATCATGCGTCAGGGAGAAAAGCGGGAGCAAGCCCTATCGCGGGAATCGGGTCAGGCCGTTTCAGCGCCAATCCCGGCGCCCAACCGCCATTCGTGAAGTCATCATTACGTAAGGTAACTTTCTTTCTTCAATTCGTGCCGATTATCTGGCATGAGGGCAGCATGAAAGCCACGATATCCTGCCTCCTCCTCTGCGGCCTCGCCATGGCCGGCCTCGGCGGCTGCACCGGCAGCTTGACCGATAGCGGCAACGACCATCCCGTGGTCGCCGACGCCTCGCGCTTCTCCGGCGAGCGCTACCCGGTGCGCCTGATCAACCGTGCCCGCTTTCCGGCCGATTTCGCGGTGGCAGAAGTGGCGTATCCCACCACGGAGGCCCGCGGCACCATCATCGTCGATACCGGCGCCAGCAAGCTCTACCTCGTCGAGGGCGACGGCAAGGCGCGGCGCTATGCCATCGCGGTCGGCAAGACGGGCTATGCCTGGAAGGGCGTCGCCGACATCCGGCGCAAGAGCGAATGGCCGTTCTGGTATCCCACCGACGAGATGCTGTCCCAGGCCCCTGGCATGCCCGGCAAGATCCCGCCCGGCGCTGACAATCCGCTTGGCGCCCGGGCGATGTATCTCTATGCCAACGGCAAGGACACGCTCTACCGCATCCACGGCACCAGCGAGCCCTGGACCATCGGCACCAAGGCCTCCTCCGGCTGCATCCGCATGTTCAACGAGGATGTCATCGATCTCTACGCCCGCGCCGACATCGGCGCCAAGGTGATTGTGGAATAGAGCAAAACGCGTTCAGGTTGAAACGTTCTTCCAGCATGACTCACCGAGGCAGGAGCATTTTGCGGTTCCTGGCGATCCGGCCTGAAAATAAAGCCCTCCAGCAACCGCGACGTGCGGTTTTTCACGCACGCGTCACTCACCCTGCCCTATTGAAATTGCTCGTGGACCCCGACTTCCCATCAGGGGCTGCATGACGGAGACGCCATTCCCCGTCATGGTCCGGAGCACCAAACGCTCTGCAGCCCCTGATGCTTTTTTTCGCCAGGTTGCGGCCACGATATTGACTATCCCCTCCTGGCATATTTCGCCGCGATGCAACCATCGCGAGAGTCATTATGGGCACCCCACTCATTGCCAGACTTGAGACTCAGCGCGCGCCCATCCGCCTTCGCGCCATTCTTGTCTGTGTTGCTGCGTCGATTGTCACCACGCCGACCGCCTGGGGCAAAACCGAAGGGACCAAATCCATCGTCGGAAGTTGGGTCTGGAACCGGAAGAACCTGAGCCCGGAAGATCAGCGGATCACGACAGGCTTCACCTTCAAAGCTGACGGAACCATGGAGGCCATGGAGTGGTCGAAAGATGGAATCGGCCCGAACATGGGTGAGGGGCTAGGTGATGAGGGGCATTATCGTCTCAGGGGCGATCAATTGACGATCACGAGTTCGTCGGATCCCCAAACCGGCTGGCCGATCTGGCGAGCCGGTCACCGCGTCCGCTATCATTGCCGGGTGAGATTCGCCGCCAATGCCTCGAGCTTCCATCTTAGTCAATGCGCGATATCGGGAGAATGGCTACGGCAGAAGAACTCTTTCCCCTAAATCTCGCCTTTCGATCCCTTCCCTGGCCAGAGAAAGCCGGCCAGGGGTGACATGAAAATCCATGCGGCTCAGATCAGCCCATACTGCTTGGCCTTGTTGCGCAGGAAGGGCAGGCCTTCGGCCAGGATCTCCTCGCGCGAATTGGCAACGGGACGCCAGACCGACAAAGCCGAGGCAAGCTGCGGCGGCATGTGGATGAAGCTTTCCATCGCCATGCCCCCCTTGAAGCCGATGCCGGCGAGGCCCGCAAAGACCTCGTCCCAGGCGATCGTGCCCATGCCGGGCACGCCGCGGTCGCTCTCCGAGAGATGGATGTATTTCAGATGCTCGCCGGCCTTCAGGATGCCGTTGGCCTGGCCCTTCTCCTCGATATTCATGTGGTAGGTGTCGAGGTGAAGGAAGACATTGGGCGCGCCGATGCGCTCGATGATGCCGACCACCTGATCGGTGGTGTTCATCATGTGGTTCTCGTAGCGGTTCACCGCTTCCAGGCCGATCTCCAGGCCCAGCGTGCGGGCATGGGCGGCGACCTTCGTCATCACCTTGGTCACGGCATCATATTCGGCCTGTGTCGGCGGATTGCCGGTGCGCTCGCCGATCGAGCCGTAGATCACACCCGAGAGAGCCTTGGCGCCGATCTCGGCCGTCTTGTCGAGGGCCAGCGTCAGGAATTCCAGCGCCTTGTCCGGATTGTTGGTGGGGCGGGAATCGTTCGGCAGGCCGAGCGAGCAGACCGCGCCGATCTCATGCTTCTCGAGCAGCGCCCTTGTGTGCGCTGTATCGGCCTTGGCCGGTTCGAGCAGCGCGATCTCCACGAAAGCGAGCTTGTACTTCGCTGCTTCCGCAATCGACAGCTCCGCCGCCTCCCGTGTCCAGCTATGTGCCCAGAGGCTGGTGTGAATGCCAAAGCCCTTCATGATTCAATCCTTACAATGTCAGTTTTCTGGTTAGGAGAGAGGATTTCCCTGGGAGAGCGAACGGGGACACCCGCGCTCCCAGCAGTCGAATGCTAAAGTCTTGCACGGGTCCCAGCCTCACAATGTCGGTTTCCTGGTGAAGAGGGACTGGAGGAACTCCCGTGCCCAGACCCAGCGCAGGATCATGACCACGAGCAGGAAGGCGCCCCACATCGCGGTGGCCAGATGCTGGTTGGCGCCCAGCAGATTGAGGCCGGACGCGATGACCTGGAGGATCACCAGCGCGATGACCACGGGAATCACGCGCCCGAAGCCACCGAAAGGATCGACACGCCCGAGGAAGCAGGCAAGCACCGTGATCAGCAGATAGGATTCGCCATGGCCCACGCGCACCGAATTGAAGCGCGCCAGCATGACGACGCCGGCGATGCCGCACATCAGGCCGGAGAGCGTGTAGATCAACGTCAGCGCCCGCCGGGTGTCGATGCCGGAGTAGCGCGTCGCCTCGATGTTGGAGCCGATCATGCGGGTGGCGAAGCCGAGGCGCGAGCGCGTCATCACCACATGCCAGAGCAGCGCGGCGGCAACCAGGATCCACATCGGCGCGGGCACGCCGAGCAGCGTGCCGTGGCCGATCTCGCCAACAAAGGCGGGAAAGCCCGAAATGTCGCCGCCATGGGTGAGGAACTCGCCAAGCCCGCGCAGGAAGATCATCATGGAGAGCGAGACGAGAATGGGATGGGCGCCCGTATAGGCGATGATGGTGCCCATCAGCCAGCCCGCGGCGGAGCCCGCAGCCAGCGCCGCGATGACGCCGAGGATGAAGGCGCCGACGCCCGCATCGACGCCGCCATAGCTCTGCAGCACCCAGGCCATGGTGAGGCCGGCGATATTGGCGGTGAAGGTCGCCGCCAGGTTGAAGCCGCCGGAGATGATCGGCATCAGCATGGCGAGCGTCAGCAGGCCGAGCTCGGGCAGCTGGAAGGCGATGGAGACGAAGGTGGTGTCGGAGAGAAAGTGATCGGTCGTCAGGCCGAGCAGCACGATGACCACAAGGAGGAAGCCAAGCAGGCCGACAACATCGTTGGCGAGGAGAGCTTTCAGGCCGGACTTGCCGCCGCCCGTCGAGGCAGGAAGGGAACTCATGCCGACGCTCTCCGCGCTTTGGGGCTGCGCCAGGAGCCGATCAGCCTGTTCACGCCGTCGCTCGACAGCGTGATGGCGATCAGGATGATGGCGCCGATGATCATCTTGAAAGCATAGGGGCTGATGCCGAGCAGGTTCAGCCCGTTCTCGGTGATCGCCACCAGGAAGATGCCGAGGATGGCGCCGAGCAGCGTGCCCTTGCCGCCGCCGAGGCGCGCCCCGCCCAGCACCACGGCGGCGAGCACGTCGAGTTCGCGGCCATAGAGCGCGTTTGGCACCACCTCCTGGGCGTAATGGGCCTGCATCAGCCCGGCGATGCCGGCCATCAGGCCGAGCCACCCGAAGGCGAGATAATGCATGGCCCCGATATTGATGCCGACGCGCCGCGCCGCCTCGGGATTGTCACCCATGGCATAGAGCTGGCGCCCGCTGGTGGTCCGCCGCAGCAGCAGCCATGTGAGAAAAACGCACATAGCCATCACGGCGACCGGCAGGGTCAGCTCAGCCGAACCGTCGGCGGTGTCGAGATGCAGGAGCACGATGCGGTCCGACAGCCAGTCCGGCAGGTCGTAGAGCGAGACGCCGCCTGTGCAGAACATCAGCGCGCCGAAAAAGAGATTGAAGGTGGCGATGGTCACCACGATCGAGACGATGCGGAAATGGTAGATCAGCGCCGCGTTGAAGGCGCCGAGCAGGAAGCCGAAGCAGCCGGCCGCGAGGAAGCCGAGCGCCCAGTTGCCGCCGCCGACATACATGACCGTCAGCGTGGTGAGATACTGCACCACCGAGGCGCCGACGGCGAAGGAGATGTCGATGCCGCCCGAGATCAGCACCACCAGCAGGCCGGCGGCGAAGATGATGCTCACGGCGCTGGTGTTCATGAGGTCGAAGATGTTCGACAGCGTGAGGAAGGTGTCGGTGGTCAGGCCGAGGCCCGCCATCATGACCAGGATCACCAGCATCAGCCAGCGTTCGGTGCCGCCGATCAGCCAGCGGCGCTTTTCGCGCGCGGCGGTGTTCTCAGGCATGCACATCCTCCTCGATCTTGTCGATCGGCACGAGGCCCGGGACATAGTCGCCGATGATGCGGCCATCGCGCATATGGAGGATGCGGTCTGCGTTGAAATAAACCTCGGTGATCTCATCTGAGATCAGGAGGATGGCCATGCCTTCCTGTGCGAGCTTGTGGATGATGGCGAAGATGCCGGCGCGGGCGCCGACATCGACGCCCACCGTGGGCGAATCCAGGATCAGCAGCTTCGGGTTGGTAGCCAGCCATTTCGACAGGACGACGCGCTGCTGGTTGCCGCCCGAAAGGGTCGAGACGGCATTGTCGGGCGAAGAAACCTTGATGGCGAGCGCCCGCACCCATTCGTCGATCAGGCCGCGTCGCTTGGCTGGCGAGATCAGCCGGAAGAGATCGAGCAGGCGGTCGAGCACGGTGATGGTGGCATTGTCGCCGATCGATTGCGGCTGGATCAAGCCGAGTTGCAGCCGGTCTTCCGAGACATAGGAAATACCCGCGTCGATGGCGGCTCGGTTGGAATGTAGCGACAGCGCCTTGCCGTTGAGACGGATGGCGCCTGCGGCCGGACGCGTAAGGCCGAACAAAGAGAGCGCCAGCTCCGTCCGCCCTGCCCCGAGGCGTCCGGTCAGGCCGAGGATCTCGCCCTTGCGGATGGCGAGGCTGATATCCTCATACTCGCCCGGCCTTGTGAGTTTTTCGACCTCAAGCACCACCGGCGCGGATGAATGGTCGCGTGCCTGCACGGCCTGGTCGAAGATCTTGCCGGTCATCAGTTCGGTCAGGCGGGTCTGCGTCATGCCGGCGGTGGGAAAGGTGCCGACATAAAGGCCATCGCGCAGCACGGTGACGCGGCTGCAGACATCCAGCACCTCGGCGAGACGATGGCTGACGAACACCACGGCGATGCCATCAGCCGCCAGGCGCCGCACGATCACCAGGAGCGCATCGGTCTCGGCCTGGCTGAGCGAAGCGGTCGGCTCGTCCATGAAGACGAGACGGGCATCGGCGACCAAAGCGCGGGCGATCGCCACGATCTGGCGCTGGGCAATGGAAAGCGTGCGCACCGGCGCATCGAGGTCGAGCCCGACGCCGAGGCGATCGAGGATGCGCCGGGCATCGGCCCGCATGGCGGCATAGTTCACAAGCCTCGGTTTGCCGCCGAGATTGCGCTCGAAGGCGATGTTCTCCGCCACCGCCATTTCGGGAAAGAGCGCCAGGTCCTGCCAGATCACCTGGATGCCGAGCGCCCTCGCCTTCGACGGGTTGAGATTGTCCATGGGCTGGCCGTCGAACAGCATCTCCCCGCCGGGCTCGGGCTGGTAGACGCCGCTGATCAGCTTGATGAGCGTGCTCTTGCCGCAGCCATTCTCGCCGGCAAGGCAGAGCACCTCCCCAGGCATGACGTTGAAGGACACCGACTGGAGCGCCTTCACGCCGCCGAAGCGCTTGGAGATGTTGCTGAGGGAAATCAGCGCCTGCGCGGGGGCAGGCGCCTCAGCCACAGTGGTCATCGCAACCTCACGGCCGTGCAATAGGAGTGGCGGTCTCCGACCGCCATTCTTGGAAACGAGGCGTTAGCGGGGGAAGGAAGATGGCGATCCCGCCTCTTCGGGAGGCCAAAGGGGCTGAAGACCGCCACTCCATTACAACCCCATCTTGGCGAGGTCGTCGACCGTCTTGTCGTTGAGCTGGACAAGCTGGTCGACGATCAGGTTATGACCATCCGGATGCACCACACCGAGGCCTTCGATCTTGGTGCCGTCCTTGATCTCCTCGCCCTTGGTCAGCATGGTGCCGATGGTGACGAAAACCTCGCCGGCCTGCTCCGGGTTCCACATGAAGCCGCCGGTGAGCACGCCGTCATGCACGAGCTTGCGGCCCTGGCCGGGCGAGAACGGGCCGAGCACCAGGATCTGGCCCTTCTTGCCGCGCTCGGCCACGGCGCGCGCGGCACCGATCGGTCCCTGGCTGCCGAAGGCAAGGAAAGCCTTGAGGTCGGGATGGGCGCGGATGAGATCGAGGGCGGTAGAGCGGGAGGCATCGACATCCTCGGCAACGCCGTAGCGATCGCCGATCAGCTTCATGTCGGGGGCATTCTTCTTGATATAGGCGTTGGCCGCATCGGCCCAGGCATTGTGCAGGGGCACGGTGAGCGAGCCGACAAACACCGCATAGCCACCCTTGCCACCAAGCGCATCGATGAGGTTCTTGGCATAGGCCTCGCCGAAGCCCTGCACCGAAGCAAGCTCGAAATCCCAATCGGCCTGCTTCTGCTTCGGCGATTCATGGGTGACGACCTTGATGCCAGCCTTGCGGGCACGCTCGAGCACCGGTTCCAGCACTTCGGCATCGTTGGGCACCACGCCGATGACGTCGACATTCTTGGCGATGAGGTCCTCGATGGCGCGGACCTGGAGGGCCGGGTCGGCGCTGGTCGGCCCGACCATGAAGGCATCGACGCCGAGTTCGGCCGAACGCTTCTTGATGCCGGCCTCCATGGCGTTGAACCAGGGAATGCCGCCGATCTTCACGACCACGCCGATGACGGGTTTTTCCTTTGACGCCCGGGCGGCGCCGAGCACGCCCGGCAGCAGGAGCGAGCCCGCACCCAGGCTCGAGGCGATGAGAAATCTGCGGCGATCGATCTTGGCAGCGCGAATGGAATCGAAGCTCGAAGCCATGTCATTTCCTCCATGAATTATCTTTGCCTGCAGCGGCAACCGCGAGTTGTCGCCCCGCGGAGAATTGCGAGCTAAATCCATTTAGCTTTTGTTGTCAAGCAGACTGAATGGATTTAGCATCCACCCCCGTAGGGTGGGTTTTACTGTCCGCTCTACGGTATCGGAGTGAGGAAACGAATGCCGCGGGCAGCAGGCGGGCGACGGTCCACCATCTACGACATCGCCGAAGCGACGAGCGCCTCCCCGTCCACGGTCAGCCTGGTGCTGAATGGCAGCTGGACGCGCTATCGCATCAAGGAGGAAACCGCCAAGCGCATCCTGAAGACGGCGGGCGAGCTCGGCTATGCCGTCAACATGAAGGCGCGGGGCCTGCGCCTCTCACGCTCGGGGCTGGCCGGCATGATCATCCCACATTACCGCAACCGCTTCTTCGCCGGCCTTGCCGAAGCCTTCGAGGCCGAGAGCCGCAAGCGCGGCCTCTGCCCCATCGTGGTGAGCGGCCAGCGCGAAGAGGAGGTGGAGGCAAACGTTACGTCCACCCTGCTCTCCCAGCAGGTCGAATTCCTGTTCTTTGCGGGCGTGCACAACACCTCGCCTCTCAACGCGCTCTGCCACGCCGCCGGCATCCCCTGCATCAATATCGACCTGCCCGGGAATGATGCGCCTTCGGTGGTCACGGACAACTACGGCGGCGCCTATGCCCTTACCGAAAACCTCCTGCGCAAGATCAAAAAGCGCAAGGCCCATCCGCGCGACCTGTTCTTCCTCGGCGGCGTCCCGGGCGAACACGCCACCGAACAGCGCCTCGCCGGTTTTCGCGATGCCGTCGCCGCCAGCGATCTCGGTACGGAGCCGGAAGTGCTGTGCTGCGGCTATCGCCCCTCCGCGGCCAAGGAGGCGCTGATCGAGCACTTCAACAGCCATGGCCGTATGCCCGGTGGGCTGTTCATCAACTCGATCACCACCTTCGAGGGCCTGATGCAGTTCTCCCTGCTGGTGCCGCGCAGCGCCATGCACCATGTCAGCACCGTCTGCTCCGACTGGGATCCCTTCGGCGCCCACCTGCCCTTCGACGTGACCATGACGCGCCAGAATGTCGAAGCCCTGATCGCCGAGGGCTACGCGCTGGTCGACAATTACACGCCTGGGCAGAACCCGGTGGTGGTGGTGCCGCCGGAGTTCGCTCCGAGCCAGGAGAAGGAGACTATTTGGCGGTAGCGGAAGGGAGCGGGATTGGGAGGCTCCTGAGAAATACATGGATCGACTTTGGGCTGTCATCCCCGGCGAGCACGTCACAAGCTTTGCTTGTGACTGCGAGGGAAAGGGATCCAGGAGCCAAAAGTCTCTACCCCTTCGACCCCTGGATCCCCTTCCCCTCGCCCTCTCTCGCTACGCTCACGAGTGGCTCGGCCGGGGATGACAGGAGCACTCATTCATCGACGGCTCCCTGAGGATCGCTCCAGGTTACTTCGTCATTCACGCCTTCGGCTGAACAATCCGCAAAACACACCAGCGCACCGCCGGCGAGAGCAGGATCTGGAACAGGGATACCAGCACGATGCCGCCGAAGATGCCCACCAGCCGGTCGATGGCCGGCAGGATGTCGGCCGAGGGCGCCTCGCCTGCCACCATGGCGATGATCGCGGCGACGCCCGCCTGCTGGCCGGCATAGGAGGCATCGCCCTGGCGATGCAGGACGTGGCCCGAAAGATAGAGGCCGAGGAACAGCAGTCCCAGCCAGAGGAACAGGGAATCGCCGACGAGGCCGAGGCACAGCAGGCCGTAGGCACCGCCCGCAAGGCAGCCAATGGCGCGCGTCGCGGCAGTCCATTGCGGATCGCGCCGCATGGCGATCATGATGACGAAGGCGGTGATGGGCGTCTGGCCAAGGCCCGGTAGTTCGAGGCTGGTCCATACGCTCGGCACCGACGCAATGGCGAGCCCGGCCGAGATGGCGATGACCAGTTGATCCACATCGACCGGTCTGGAGAAGATCCCCGGTTTTGGGGCGCCTTTCGCCGCATCGCCCCGCTGGGGCGCGAGCATGATATCCACGAAACTCGCCACCGCCACCCCGACGATGATCTCGAGCCCACGATAAACAGCGAGATCGAGGGCCGCGTCCGGCGTCGAGAGTGAGCCGAACATCACGAGGAGGGCGGTGACGCCGACGAGCAGCACCGCATAGCTGTGATCCATGCGCGCCTGGCCGTAGAGCGTGAAGCTGACGATCACCGCGCAGAGGCCGGTAAAAACGGCATGATGGGCCACGGTGGCGGCCGCCACATAGCCGAGGACAGCGCCGGCGATGCTGCCGAGCACGCGGTCGAGCGCCCGCGAGAGCGTGGCGGCGACGTCCTGCTGCAGCAGCCCGAAGGCGGTGATGCCGGCCCAGTAGGGATTGTCGAGATGGGCGGCCAATGCAACCACCACGGCGAGCACGCCCGCCAGGGCGGCGCGGAACGCCAGCCCGGCCGTGGCGCCGGAAAGGGAGATGGCGCCGATCTCGGTCCTGATCTCCCGTCCCAGCCGCTCGAAGGTGCTCACCGGATGATCAGGACGCGCGCGTCCGCTCCCATATAGAGATCGCCCGGCGGCACTGGCGGGTCGAAGACGATGGTGACGGGCAGCCGGCGCAGAAGGCGAATCCAATTGGTGGTGGGCGTCACATAAGGCAGGAGGAGACCGGGCGTATCGTTGCGGGCAATGCCGCGGCCGACACTCTGCACACGTCCCGGGAACAGCCGCCAGGGATGGCTGTCGAGCCAGATCCACACCGTCTTGCCCGGCGCGAGGCTCGCCGCCACATTCTCCTTGAAATTCGCGGTGATGCGGAAGCGGCTGTCATCCACGATGCCGATCAGGGGAGCGCCGACCCTCGCATAGACACCGGGCCGCAAGGTCAGGTTGGTGACATAGCCGTCTACCGGCGCCTTGATCTCGGTGCGGAAAAGGGCATAGGCGGCGATGGCCTGCTCGGCCTTGGCGGTCTCGACCGCCGTCTTCGCGAGGTCAACCTGCCGCCTGGCCACATCCGCCTGGGTGTGCGCCTCGGCGAGTTGGTCCTGCGCCCGGCGCAAGGCATCCGTCGCGCGGTTCAACTCCTCCTGGGACAGGGCCTGGTCCGCCACCAGGGGCTTGATGCGGTTGTATTCCTGCTGGGCGAGTTGAAGCGCCGCATTGGCGGAATCGATCTGCGACGCCGTCAGGGCCGCAGCGCCTGTCTTCTCGTCCGCGTCGGCCGCGGCGGCAGCCACCCGGTCCTGCTTGAGCGCCAATGCAAGGCGATAGGATTCCGGATCGAGCTGGAGAAGGCGGTCCCCGGTCTTGACGGACTGGTTGTCCGTCACCGCGACCGACTGGACCACGCCGTCGACTTCCGGCGCGATGGCCACGAAATCGGACTGCACATAGGCGTCATCCGTGTAGGCGATGACGGAGTCGCCGCCGAAATAGACCACCGCCCCGAGGCACAGGAAGAGAACGATCCACCAACGAAGACGCGACTTGCGCGGAGGAACGGGCGTTTGCGGGGGGTCTGATGCCATGGGAACGCTGAGGGAAAGGGAGATCGGAGGCCGGACTGCGGCAGCGGAGAGCGGCTTCGTCCCGGCCTCTATGCACTATCCGCCCGAAGGGAAGGCAACACCGATAATCCCGTGAAACTCGGGCATCTTTCTCGCCATCCTGCCGATGGAGGTGGTGGCCGGACGATGTCCGGTCCAGGTCGCAGAGGACAACGGCGCTGCACGCCTCATGGCTCATCCCTATGGCTTGCACACATCTGGACATATAGAGCAAAGGCGCCAGGAATCCTTCCCCGACTGCGGGGAAGGTGTCGCCGCGCAGCGGTGACGGAAGGGGGAGAGCGGCGCGATATCACCCATTTCAGATAGGCTGGCACCACGCTACCCCTTCCGACCTCGCTTTGCTCGGCCACCTTCCCCGTAGTCGGGGAAGGATGACCCGCGCTCTTCTTGCATGTGTCGAGCTAGGTGCATGCCATAACCCGCTCATCCGCTCCGTTTCAGGAGCGGGCGGGGATGTCCGTGCTCGCATGTGGGTTCGCGTTCGCGGGATATGCCTGGCGGAAGGCCACCTCTCCCGTCTCCAGCAGGGACTTCAGGTTGGAGAGGATTTTCGGCCAGCCGCCAGAAACGGCCTCGACGAATTTCTCGCCGGGTCCCTCAAGGCCATGGGTGATGGTGAGCTTCACCGCGTCTTCCAGCGGTTCCAGTTCCATCGTGCAGCGCGAATAGCCCTCGTCCCTGAGCTCCGGTCGGAATTCGTTGCGCCATCTGATCACCAGGCGCTTGTGGGCCTCGACCTCGAGGATCTCGCCGGCATCGGCGGTGCGGCCATCCTCGAAGACCAGGCGCCAGGGAGAGCCCGGCTTCCAGCTGCTCTCCTGATGGGTGCCGAACCAGAATTTCTTGTTGAATTCGGCATCCGTCAACGCCGTCCAGAGCTTTTCGGGCGTGGTGCGGATGTAGGTAACATAGACGAACGAGTTGCCAGCCGGGTTAGTCATGGTCGTCTCCTTCAAGGCTCTTCTTCAGGTGAGAAAGCGCGCTGAGGCGCGGGCGGTCGAACTTGCCGATCCAGCGCTCGGCGATCTCGTTGATCGGCACCGGATTGATGAAATGTAGCCTCTCCCTCCCCTGGCGCAGCCAGGAAATGAGATTGGCTTCCTCCAGAATGGCGAGATGCTTGGTCACCGCCTGACGCGTCATGTCGAGGCCCTGGCAAAGTTCGCCCAGCGTCTGGCCGCTGCGCTCATGCAGCCGGTCCAGCAATTGCCGGCGGCTGGCATCGGCCAAGGCGCGGAATACAGCATCGTCATTCATGAACCCTAATATGCAACCATTTGGTTGCATGTCAAGTCACGATGAGAAGCACAGTCTTCTCCTGGCGTCCGATTTGATCCTGCCCTGACCATCGCACGCGCTCGCGTAGGAGAAAAAGACAATGGAAATCAAAAGCATAATGGAATTACCGGAGCCCTGCCATTCGCCGCCCTTATGCTTTCTTTATTTGTGCGGCCCTGCCCGACGGCCTAGCCTCTGCGGCTATGGTTTGCCCGGAGATTTTGGGCCGATGATCGGATATTTGGCAATTCCCGCGCATGTCGCGAAAGTCCTGCTCGTGGTGGCGCCGTTCATGACGGACGAGCCGCGCGTGCCGCTCGACAAGCTGCTGGCGGACGGCTTCCAGGTGCAGTCGGCCGTGCGCGACGACGGTATCGTGCTGTTCCTGCAGAAGGGGCCGGAGCTCTATGGCTGCCAGGTACCCACCACGATGCTGGCCTCCGGCTTTCAGCCCGCCGGCGAGATCCCCTCGCACGAGATCCTCTGCGCGCCTTTCCGGTGAGGTTGGCATCGGAGAGGGAGGCAACCGGCATCGGGGGGCGGGTCTTCAGACCCGGCTCTTTGTGGCGCTGCCGCGGCCAAAAGGCGGGTCTGAAGACCCGCCCCCTAATGCTACTTCCTAACCGACCGTCGGCTCCCAGATGCCTTCGACCGGAAGCGCGTCGCCCTCCAGCGGCCATGGCGGCATGGTCACGCCGAGGATGGCGAGCGGCTCGTCGCCAAGGGAACGGAACTGGAAATGGGTGCCGAGCGGGATGGTGATGCAAAGCCCGGGAAAGACGTCCGTCACGCTTTCCTGTCCGCCCTGCTTGCGCCAGATCTGCCCGCGGCCGGAAAGGATGTACCAGATCTCCTCGACGGTCTTGTGGGTGACCGCCAGCGATATCAGACCCGCGGCCAGCTCGAAATGCGCCATGCCACCGCGCGGCAGGTTGAGCAGGACGCGCACATCCGAGCCGTCGGGTGCCCTGGCATCTGGCTTGTCTGACAGTTTCCTGGTTTCGGGGTAGACGATGGTCATCGGCACTCTCCCTCAGATGAGCCAACCGGCCCCTTCATCAACACGGCGCAGGCGCCAGAGGGGCCCTACCCGCTCACAATCAGATCGTTCTGCCGCTTCAGCCGGCCCTTGAACAGCATCGCGGCGAGCACGTCGTCCAGCCGCTCCTTCAGCACCGAGCTCGTCGCGGCGAAGCCGAACAGGCGGGCGGCGGCGGTGAGCAAGGCGTCGCGTGGCGCGCCATAATTGGCGGCTATGACGGCCAAGAAGGCGGCCTCGATCTCGTCGTCCGGCAGCATATCGGGGCGGCGCAGGCCCAGGCTGACGACCGCCGAGCGGTCGCGCACCGCCACCGGCACATCGGGCAGCGCATAGAAGGGGCCGCCGGTGATCTTGCCGGTCATGCGGGCGACGTCGATGCCGTCCTGGACCGCGTCGCGCACGCGGCTGCCGGCGCGCGCCAGGCCGAAGGCGTCACGGATTCGGGTGACGATCTCCTGCTCATGCACCGGTCCCTCGACCTGCACGACGCCGACGACATAGGCTGCCATGCGGGCGGTCGAGATCTCGTGGAGTTCGTGGGTCCTTGTGGTCTTCAGCAGGGCCTCGACATAGGGCCGGCTGAGCGAGGGCACCTCGACCTCCGCGATAATCGAGACCGATGCGGGGGCCGGTTCGAGTTCCGGCGGCAAGGAGGACAACTCCGGCCGCATCCGGGCGTCGGTCTCGGCGGGCGATGCCGTCGAGACGAGATCCGCCTCCCGCTCAGCCCATGTCGCCTTCGCCCGTGCGATCGCCGCCTCGACCTTGTTGAGTTCTTCCTGCGGGCGCAGATACCAGTCGGTCGACCAGATGCGATGGATGATCCAGCCCTGCGCCTCCAGCACATGCTGGCGCAATCGGTCGCGGTCGCGCGCGGAGCGCGAGGCATGATATTGCGCGCCATCGCATTCGATGCCGAGCAGAAAGCGTTGCGGCTTGTCGGGATCGACCACGGCGAGATCGACGAAGAAGCCGGCGCTGCCGATCTGGTGGGCGATGGCGTGACCGCGCGAGCGAAGTTGCGCCGCCACCTGTTCCTCGAACAGCGAGTCGGCGCCCCTGCCCGTCTCGACCGCTTCGCCCAACTGGCCCGTCTCGGCATAGGTCAGGAACAGCTTCAGGGCGACGACACCGCGGGCATTGGCGCGTTCGAGATCGATATCCTCGCCGCGGATGGAGGAGAACACCTCGCAGCGATATTTGGCGCGCGAGATCAGCACGTTGAGCCGCCGCTCGCCGCCCTCCAGATTGAGCGGGCCGAAGCTCATGGCCAGGTACCCTTCGGCGCTGCGGCCATAGCCCACCGAGATGAAGATCACATCGCGCTCGTCGCCCTGGATGTTTTCGAGGTTCTTGACGAAGAAAGGCTCGTTGCCCTCGCGCGTGAAGAAGGTTTCCGTTGCCGGGCTCTCCCGGCGCAGCACTTCCAGCTCCTTGAGGATGGCCTGGCGCTGCGCCACCGAAAAGGTCGCCACGCCCAGGGACTGCGAGGCGTGGTAGCGGGCATGGGCCATGATCGCCGCGGCAACCGCCTTCGCCTCTTCCGGATTGGTACGGGTATTGCCGCGGTCATAGGCCGCCTTGGGCAAATAGCGGAAGACCAGGCCAGCGGCCTCCGCCCCGCTCGTCCCGCCGCCGAGATAGGGGCTCGGCACAACCATCAGGCGGTTGTCGTAGAATTCGCGGTTGGAGACGGTGATCAGCGACTGATGCCTGCTGCGGTAATGCCAGTTGAGCTGGCGGAAGGACATGCCCTTGGCAAGGCAAAGGTCGAGCACGCTTTCGGCATCGCGCGCCTGGAAGGTCTCCTCGTCCTCCGGCGCCTCATCGCTCTCGCCGGTTAGCTTGGCAAAGAAGCGCGTCGGTGGCAGCTGGCGCTCGTCGCCGACGACCACGATCTGCTTCGCCCGCGCGACGGCGCCGAGAGCATCCACCGGCTCGACCTGCGAGGCCTCGTCGATGACGAGCAGATCGAAGGCGAGCACGCCGGGCTTGAGGAACTGGCTGACCGAAAGCGGGCTCATCATCATCACGGGTTTCAGCCGCTGGATGGCCGGGCCGGCCTTGTCGAGCAACTGGCGGATCGGCAAATGATTGCGCTTCTTGGCGATCTCGCCATTGAGCACGCCCAGCGGGCCGATGCCACCGAGGGCTGTCGGCCGCTCGCGCTGGTGCTTCAGTGCCACGCTTTCGCGGGCCAGGGCGATACGGTCGCGGTCGTGGACCCTGAACTGCTCGACCAGCCGGTCCTGCAGGATGCCATCGAAGCGCTTGAGCTCGGGCTGGCGGGCGAAGAGGTCGGTCCGCAGCGCCTCGTAATAGGCACGGTCATAGGTCGGCACCAGCGCGGCGCCGGCGATGCCGCCGGCAAGCAGTCCGTCGACCAGAGGCCCAAGGCCGGCTTCGCGGGCCTTGCGGCAACGATTGGCGAAGGCGATCCAGCGGCTGACCGATTCCAGATTGGTGAGCCAGAGGCGCAGTTGCGCCAAAATCTCGGAGATCGGCAGGTCGGCGCATTCGCCGACGCCATGGCTGGCTTCCAGATCATAGTCGAGGAAGACGCTGAGCTGCTTGAGGTCCTCGAACAGCCGCGGCACGCTCTGCGTGATCACGGCGCCGAGCGAGCCGAGGTCCCTGCGCGGGCGGGCGGCGAGACGATCGAGGAAGTCAGGATGGTCCCCCCGGCCGAGAGAATCGGGCCGGTGGTCGCGCCACCAATCGGTGACCGCCTGCAGCCTGTCCCAGTCCGAATTCTCGCCGGCCCAGCGCGAACCGAAGGCCCGGGCGCCGAGCGGCGCCAGCGCCTCGAAGCGCCGCCGCTCGTCCTGGGCCGCGACCATGCCGTCGAGCAGGGCCAGGCGCTCGGTGAGCTCACCCGGCATTTCGATGGCCAATACCGCCTTCAGCTGCGTCTTGGCGCTTCTGTAGCTGCCCGACAGGAAGCGGAACCAGGAGGCGCCGCGGGCCGCGAATTCCGCCCTGACCGGCTGCAGGTCGGCACTCCAAGCCTGCTGCCGGAACAGGGTTGCCGCCGCAGCCGCCATCTTCTGATAGCTGCGCCCGAGCACCACCAGCTCGCCGAGGCGGCCGCCTTCCTCGCGCCAGACGGGTTGAGCCAGGAGCTGCCGGTCGGCATCCGCCGGTAGCGCGGCGGTGGACCTTGCAATGCGCAGAAGCGTGTCGAGATCGCGAATCCGGCTCACGGCGACGCCGAAATCCCGGCCGATCGTGGCAGCCGCTTCCTGAACCGCCTCCAGATCCGCCTCGACGCTGCGCATCAGGCTGCCAAGGCGTTCGAGCTCGGCAGGATCGATGGCACCGCGCCGGACGCCGCGCCAGATATTGGCCGTGGGATCGCCCACCGTGCCGAGCCTTGCGGCAAGCTCCACCATCAGGTCCCGACGGGCTTGCGCCTCATCGGCCGTCCAGCCCGCGCCGTTGTCGAGCGCGAAGCCTGATAGGCCGCCGGCCTCGCGGATCGCCAGGAGATGACCGAACAGGCGATAGGGGCTCATGCCGCTCGGGCCTGAGGATGTATGCAGCAAAGCGGCGTGTCGGTTGAGCTCGCCCTGGACCTCGTCCAGCCGCCCGACGACCTTGGGATCCTGCACCGGCATCTTCAGGGTGAGCTCGCGGGTGCGCCGCAGTTCCTCCAGCAGCATGCGCTTGTTGGCCTTGGTGGAATGGAGCTCCAGCGTCATCGGCCCGAGGCCGACATGGCGCAGGCGTCGCTGCACCACGTCGAGCGCCGCCATCTTCTCGGCGACGAACAGCACCTTGCGGCCCTCTAGCACTGCGCCAGCGATGATGTTGGCGATGGTCTGGCTCTTGCCGGTGCCCGGCGGCCCCTTGATCACCAGGTGATGGCCGCGCAGCACTTCCTCGATGGCGACGGCTTGGGAGGAATCGGCATCGAGCACATGGTTGAGCGCCAAAGGCGGGATCACCGGATCGATCGGCTGGTTGTCGGCTACAACGGGCTCATGCGCGGCAAAGCCGTCGCCAAGCAGCGCCGACACCGGCGCATGGGCATCGATCGGACTGCCCAGCGGCCAGTTCTCGGGATCGAGATCGCGATACATCAGGAATTTCGCGAAAGAAAAGAAGCCGAGCACCATGGCATCCGGCAGCACTTCCCAGCGCGCCTTGCCCGTGACCGTACGGGCGACATCGGCGAGATAGGCCGCGATGTCGACGTCGTCCTCGTCCTTGAAGTCCTCGATCGCCAAGCCGAAATCGCTGCGCAGCTTGGCCTGAATCGAGAGGTTCGGCGAGGCAGGCTCGTTGCGCCAATGCAAGGTGAAGCGCTCGGCCGCACTGGAGCGCTCGAGGCGGACGGGCAGCAGGATCAGCGGGGCATGACGGGCGACGTCGGACTTATCGTCCTCGAACCAGCGCAGCAGGCCGAAGGCGAGATAGAGGATGTTGACGCCCTGCTCTTCCTCGAAGCTGCGCGCATCGTACCAGATGTCGAAGAGACGCTTCTGCAGCCCCTCCCCGGTCAGCCGGGTCTGCAGCCTGAGGTCGGTGTAGCGTCTGGGGATGCCGTTCCGATCGAGCTCCTCATCCACCGGTCGGGGAATGACGGCTGTCGCCTCGCTGGCGACATCGAGTTCGGCCTGCTCCTCCTGTGGCGGCTCCCGCCCTGGCAGGAAGGTCAGGCCCTTGCCCTGCGTGAGCAAGGCATAGATTTCGCTGCATTTCTCGTCGACGATCTCGATGGTGCGCACGCCCTTGAGGCGCAGCGGCACATTGATCAGCCGGTTGCGTGTGCCCAGATCGAGCAAAGCCTGCCGCTGAGCCAGCAGACGCTTGCGCACCATCGTGTCAGGCATTGATTCGAAACCCCTTCGCCGGCGAAGTCTATCTTGGCGAGAGGCTGGTTTTCCAGCGTGCGCGCCCGTGCCGGCGGCGCTGTTCACCGGAAATGGAAACGGCACGGCATCACGCCATGCCGCGCCGCAGTTTTTGACCAAAGCGTTTTGCGATCTGACGGCATCGGCAAGACTCGCAAAGACGCGTCGAAACAAAGAGCTAGAGCAAAGCAGCGTTTACGCTTAAACGCGCTTTGCTCTAGGGATCGATCAGGACGGAATGTTGTCGAGATCGCGATCCTTGGTTTCCGGCACGAAGATCAGCCCGATGATGAAGGTCAAAGCCGCCACCACGATCGGGTACCACAGGCCGTAGTAGAGATCGCCGCTGGCCGCGACCATCGCGAAGACGATGAAGGGCACGAGACCGCCGAACCAGCCATTGCCGATATGGTAAGGCAAGGACATGCCGGTGTAGCGGATGCGGGTGGGGAAGAGTTCCACCAGCGCGGCGGCGAGCGGGCCGTAGACCAGCGTCACCAGGATCACCAGCACCGTGAGGACGACGACGAGCATCGGCTTGTTCATCGCTGCATTATCGGCAGGAGCCATGGCATAGGTCGTGGTCGTCTGATCGGTGCCATCGGCATTCTTGGCGACATTGCCGCTGGCATCCTTCACCGGCGTCTGCTTTTCGCTCACCGGATATTTGTGATCCTTCAGGGCCTTGTAGAGGGCGGTGGTGAACTCGCCCGTCTTGGCCTTGGCCGCGGCGGCGTCGAGGCCGGTGGTGGAGACCGACGGGATCACCGTATCGCCGATCTTCACGCTGGCGACGGTGCCCGGTGCGGCGGCCTCATTGGTGTAGGACACCGAGCCGCTGGCGAGGAAGTTCTTGGCGACGTCGCAGGTGGAGGTGAACTTCGCCTTGCCCACCGGATCGAACTGCACCGAGCAATCGGCCGGATCGGCCGTGACGGTGACCTGCGAGGTGGCGAGAGCCATCTCCAGGGCCGGATTGGCATAATGGGTGATGGCCTTGAAGATCGGCATGTAGAAGACGGCGGCAAGCAGAAAACCCACCAGCATGATCCATTTGCGGCCGATCTTGTCCGACAGCCCGCCGAAGATCACGTAGAAAGGCGTGCCGATCGCGAGGGCGATGGCGATCAGGACATTCGCCGTGGTGGCATCGACGCGCAGTGTCTTGGTGAGATAGAGCAGCGCGTAGAACTGGCCCGAATACCAGACCACCGCCTCTCCGGCGACCAGGCCGAACAAGGCGATAAGGGCGATCTTGAGGTTGCTCCAGCGCCCGAAGGCTTCGGAAATCGGCGCCTTGGAACGGGTGCCTTCCTCCTTCATCCTGACGAAGGATGGGCTTTCCGAAAGCTGCATGCGGATCCATACCGAGATGCCGAGCAGCACCACCGACACCAGGAAGGGGATGCGCCAGCCCCAGGCGGCGAAGGCTGCCTCGCCGACGGACAGGCGCACGGCGAGGATCACCAGCAGCGACAGGAACAGGCCGCCGGTGGCGGTGGTCTGGATCCAGCCGGTGTAGAGGCCGCGCTTGCCGTGCGGAGCATGTTCGGCGACATAGGTCGCTGCGCCGCCATATTCCCCGCCGAGCGCCAGGCCCTGGATGATGCGCAGCGCGATCAGGGCGAGCGGTGCGGTAATGCCGATCGAGGCATAGGAGGGCAGAACGCCGACCAGGAAGGTCGAGGCGCCCATCAGCGTGATGGTGACGAGGAAGGTATATTTGCGCCCGACGAGATCGCCGACCCGTCCGAACACCAGCGCACCGAGCGGGCGCACGATGAAGCCCGCGGCGAAGGCGAGCAGCGCCGCCAGGAACGAGGTAGTCTCGTTCAGGCCCGAAAAGAACTGTGCGGCGATGATGGCCGAAAGCGAACCATAGAGATAGAAATCATACCATTCGAACGCCGTGCCCAAGGAGGAAGCGAAGATGACCTTCCTGTCCTCCCTGGAAATCGGCCCGGCAGAACTGGCCGTTACCGAGCTATATGCCATTGGCTTTCTCTCCCAGCCGGCACGGCGCGGCTGAGCGCGAGCGCACCGGTCAATGCGTTTCCCGACGGGCCGTTGGCCGGCCTCTCATGATCTTGATGCCAGCGGATGCTGCTGAAAAGCATAGGCCTTTCCGCCTCAAGCGCTGGGGTCGAGAAAAGAACGGAGCGGGCCGGCGACTCGGCCGGAAGAGGCTGCGCTCCCATAACCTATTGCTTTCACAGATGCTTGGCAGCGTCAAATAGGGATGCGACTTATACTTAGCGGCGTTGGAACCTCCCCGCCTTGCCTGCCAATGGCGGGCCATGCGCGCGTCGTCCATGTGCAGGAAGCCGCGGCTGTCGCCCCCGAAGACGGCGTACTATACCGCATGCACGGTCATCCGTCCTGATTCCGGAGGCAGGCCGGCGCTCGGGTTTGCGCTATTGTGCCGTCCGATTCGCCTCGCTGGGATATCGCCATGCGCCACATCGCCCTGCTCCGCGCCGTCAATGTCGGCGGCACCGCCACGATCCGGATGGCGGAGCTGCGCAGCCTCGGCGAACGGCTCGGCTTTGCCGCGGTGACGACGCTGTTGCAGAGCGGCAATCTCACCTTCGAGACGGATGAGGCCGACCCTGCCCAATTGGAGCAGCGTTGGGAAAAGGCGGTGGAAGAGCATTTCGGCGTCGCCACCGCCTTCATCATCCGCACCGCCCCACAATGGCAGGCCCTGATCGAGGCCAATCCCTTCGCGGCCGAGGCGAAGGCGGACCCTTCCCATCTCCTCGTCCTGCCTTCCAAAGGCTCCATCGCGGAGGCTGGGGTCGGGGCTCTGCGCGGCGCCATCAGGGGGCGCGAGTCCGTCGCCGCCAGCGAGCGCTGCCTCTACGCCGTCTATCCCGACGGCATCGGCACCTCCAAGCTCACCACCAAGGTGATCGAGCGCCATCTCGGCACGCTGGTGACCGGCCGGAACTGGAACACGGTGCTGAAGCTGGCCGGCTGAGGCCGCCGCCAGCCAGCCCGGGTCCAGAGGGACCGCCAGCAGATGCCCGCGCTCAACTCCGCACGACCTATGCCTCCTGTTCCCGGAGTCACAGCCGTGTCCCCCCTCTTCGATTAGAACGCCGCCCATCGAGAACGACGAGACGGACGAGACCGATGACACCCACCGACATTGCCGAGAGCCTGTTCGCCATGGCCCTGCTGGCGCTGGCCAGCCTGCTGCTGATCTCATCCGGCGTGTTCGCGGCGTAACGCTTCAGCAGCTTTCGCGTGCGCCTGTATTCAAATCATGAAGAACAAGCCTTAAACGTCAATATTGGTAAAATACTTCTTGAGAGACGAATTCTGCCGTCGCATCTCCCGCTTCAGCAGCTTCTTATAGATATTCCGAACCAACCCCTTGCTGCTTTCCACTTTTTCGCTGAGTCGCTCCGCCGCATTTTTTTTGAATCGATAATCCACGGCATTGCTCGAGATACCGCCATTCCTGACGATTTCACTCATCTTGGTCTTTCGGCGATCGATCGAGAACACCGTCATGGATTCAAAAAACTCGACCGAATGTATCTGCCGGGCAGGCGGCTTGGTGCCTCGGGTATTTCCCGTGTAACGGCCGTGAATGCGGTCGATAATCGATTTTGCAAATGCGATGAAGCTGTACGGCGAGGGGTTGCCGAACGATTTCATATAGCTGGCATGGGTATCCTCGACGATCAGCAGACCGCCGTCGCGAATGTGATGTACGGCCTTCTGCACCGTAACGATCTGCTGATGGTTCGTGTGACCGCCGTCATCGATCAGGATATCGACAGGCCCCACCTCCTTGAAGAAATTGTCCCAGAACTCCTCGGAGGCCTGGTCTCCGGTAAAAATCCTGAAGCCGTGTTCTTCCCACTTTTTGGCGGATGGATTAAATTCGACGCCGATTATGTTGGCGTTCTCACCAAAATAATCACGCCACATGAAGAGAGAACCGCCGTTCAGTACGCCAACCTCTACTACTGTTACAGGTTTTCCGACAAATCTGTTCAATACTTTGTCGTAGGCATCGAAATAGCTATCCTGCTTGACGGATAAATATTTCGAATTATCGAATGATTCACGCAGCGTCTTCATGTCTCGTCCTTAATTCGATGTCGTGTCGAGCGCTTCGTGGTCGACAAATTTGCGCGTTCGTAGGGCGTATCATGGAAAAAATCAATTCGAGGAAGAAGCGCGCGTTCTTGTCTGAACTTTCGTTCGAGACGATGTTTTAGAGCGTCCTCCAGGTTGATAATTCACACTTTATCTGTCTTCGCGCCCGGAAGAGGCCCGGTTCAAGTTCCATCAGGAAAACCATGGATCGAAGTCCGCATGAGAGGTATACGACCTTCCATGAATGCTCCTGCCTATGGCACTGAGTTCCGAGAGCATCGACTGTATAAGAAGACAGCTCCAGCATGCGAATTCTCGTTACGGGCGGTACCGGATTTGTCGGTCGATGGGCGGTGTCCGCTCTCAAGGAGGCCGGCCACGAAGTCGTTGTTTGCGCCCGGCGCGAGAGCGCCATTCCGGGCTGCCGCACGATCGAGGCGGACCTCCTCGACGACCGGGCGGCAGGACGGGTTATGGACTGGTCCCGTCCCGAGATCGTGCTGCATCTGGGCTGGTATGTCGAACACGGCAAGTTCTGGAACGCCCGGGAAAACCTCGATTGGGTGGCCGCGACAATGCGGCTTGCCACCGCGGCGAAAACCGCAGGTGTGCGAAGGTTCGTCTGCGCCGGCACCTGCATGGAATATGATCTTGAAGGCGAAAGAGGCCCCCTTCCCGAGACTGCCGCCACCAAGCCGAGCAGCCTCTATGGCGTATCGAAAGACGCCACCCGCCAGCTTCTCGAGGGTTATTTCGGGCCTCACGAGATCGAATTTGCCTGGGGGCGCCTGTTCTTCATCTTCGGCCCGAACGAGCAGTCTGACAGGCTGGTTTCTTCTATCGCGATCAGCCTGCTGTCCGGCCGGCCAGCCCTGATGACCTCCGGCGTGCAGGTACGGGACTTCTGCCCTGTTCAGGATGCGGGCGAGGCGCTGGCGGCGCTCGCCGTATCCACCGTAACCGGTCCGGTGAACATCGGCTCCGGCCAGGGTATGCGGATAGCCGAGCTTGCCGAGGAAATACGCGGTGCGGTCGGGGCCGGCGAACTTCGCTTCGGCGCATTGCCCGATCGAATCAACGAGCCCCGGACCATCCTCGCGAATATAGACAGGCTGCAGTTGGAGGTGGGCTACGAGCCAAGGCATGCAATGCGCGAGCGTGTCATTGAAACCGTGCAGTGGTGGAGAGATCGGGTCAATAGCCGCACACCGATTTGACCCTCGGAGCCAAAGCCGTCAGTCCCCCGGGTTATGATATTGCATTCGGCATCCACGACAGAAAGCCAACTCTATTTGGAAGCAAGGCCACCATGGCACGTGTGACTGTTGTATATCTCTGGCGAAAGGTAAACGACCCGAGGTATGCCCACGCATTCTTTCGAAGCATCAGCCAGTTTGCAGCCGGTGAAGACTTCGACTTCGTGTTCGCGGTGAAAGGATACGGTGCCGGGGAATTGCCCCCTTTCGCCGCGAAGATCGACCATGTGCCGGCATCCACGACCAAGGTGATGCATTTCACGGATGATCAGACGCCCCTCACGGTATTTCGGGCCGTCTCGAAGGTGTGCGGCACCGAATTCATCCTGAGCTTCAACTCCTGGAGCCGCATCCTGGCGCCAAATTGGCTGAAGAGTTACCTTGCGGCGTTCGAAACCGTGCCGGATTGTGGCCTGGTCGGCGCCAGCGGCGGCTATGAGACCGTGTGGGATCAGCCGTTTCCAAATATCGGGATCCGCTCCAACGCGTTCATGATCCGGACCGATCTGTTCAATTCGCTCGAGCCAGGAAACCTGGCGACAGTCGCTGGCGACCACCTCCTGGAAGCCGGGCCCAACGGAATGACCAAACAGATCATGGCGCGGGGCCTCCAGCCTGTCATCGCCGATCGCTTCGGCAACGCCTGGCAGGCGAAAGATTGGCCGCGCAGCCGCACCTTTCGCCTTGGGGAACAGGAAGGCCTTCTCATAGCGGACAATCGCACCAACCAGTATGCCTGTGGCAGCCGCCGCAAGCGCGGCCGCCTCGTTGCCCGCTGCTGGGGCCCCGGCGCCAAGGCCAAGCCAGGCTCCATGGCACGCAAGTTCCTGGAATGGCTGTGGTGGAATTATCCGCGCGGTCCCATCGACATCTATCCTGATGCCATGGCCAAGTTTGGTGAGATCCTTGCCAAGCTAACCGGGCGTCCGCCCAAGCCCCGGTCCACCGTCTTCCCAAACTAGAGCGTTCTACCTTCAAATCGAATCACCAAGAATCGCAAAATGCTTTTGATACCAGCAAGTTAATTTCGAAATTCGCTCCTACCTGAACGCTTTTTGCTCCAGCGGGTATTGGCTAGAGCAGAGGCGCTACTCGCGACGCTAGCTAGATGGCGCTCAGGCTTCTGCCAAAGGTCTCCGCCGAGACGCGTGTGCTTGGGTTCGAAAGGGCCCATGAATCGCGAAGGGGCACGAAAGTGTTGCCGCCATGGCATCGGCGACGCATCGAACGTGCATTTCTCCGCTACGCCGCACCCATGATCATCGCGACGAGTTCACGCTGCACGCCCTCTCGAACATCCATCTGGCCTACATCGCGGCCACGTCGCATGACCACCGCACGATCGGCCACGCGGACGACATGATCCATGTTGTGGCTGACGATGATGACGGACAGACCTCGCTTTGGCAGTGCTCGAACCATTTCAAGGATTTCGTCCGATTCGCGCACGCCCAGTGCGGCCGTCGGCTCGTCGAGAATGATTACACGCCGAGCGAACGCCACGGCGCGAGCTACTGCAACAGCCTGACGTTGGCCACCCGACATCAAACCGATTTCATGATCAGGCGCGACATGGCCGACACTTAGCTCCCCAGCGTGCTGGGTCCAACTGGCCCGCTCGCCGCGGGTAGAGATGAAGCCGAGCGGACCCATCCATCGCGGCCAGGTCGTTTCGCGCCCGATCAGGAAATTATCGGAGACCGTCAAATTGTCGAAGACAGCCAAATCCTGAAAAACGGTTTCAATGCCGGCCGAACGCGCGTCTGCCGGCGAACGCAACTTCAGCGGCTTGCCGTCGAGGACAATATCGCCCGAGTCGATCTGCACGATCCCCGTAATTGACTTGATCAGCGTCGACTTTCCAGCGCCGTTGTCGCCTAACAAGGCGAGCACCTCGCCTTTGTGAAGGTCGAGTGAAGCGCCGGCGAGTGCTGTCACGAAGCCATAGGACTTTCGCGCGTCGCGCACCGACAAAACGACGTCGCCGGTCCGTTCCGAGCCGTATGTTTCGAGAGAGGCGGTCGCGATCATGTGTTGGCCTGCCTTGCGCGCAAGACGCGGATTTTGGTTTCGACCTTCTTGCGAACGACATCGAGCTCGAGCGCGACGAGAATGCCGATCCCGATGGCCACCGAGGACCAGAATGGCGAGACATCGAGCTGCTGCAGGCCACCCCGGATGACCGCGATGATGAGCGCCCCAAAGATCACATTGGCTATGTTGCCACGCCCACCGAACAGACTGGCACCACCTACGACGACTGCGGTGATGGCATCGAGTTCGTATCCCGCACCCGATAAAGGCGAGGCCGAGCCGGTGCGCCCGTGATAGAGCATGCCGGCCACGCCGGCCATCACCCCGCACAAGGCGTACGCGCTCATGATAAGTCGATCACGCGGCAAGCCGACCCATTGCGCAACGTCCGGATTGCCGCCCACCGCGTAGAGCCAACGTCCCCACTGCGTTCGTCGCAGCAGCAACCAGAACAGGCCACACAGCAAGATAACCAGGAAGGCATTTGCCGGAATGCCGAGTATCTTCCCATTCGCCAGCCAGTGCACAGCGGGAGAGACGCCGACCAGGGTGTTGCCTCCGCTGATCAACAACGCGACACCGGCAGCAATACCGAGCATCGCCACGGTGACGACCAGCGGCTGAGGGATGCCACCCTTTACGATCAGAAGGCCATTCAACAGGCCGACCGCGAGTCCAACCAAAGGATAGAGCGGCAGTTGGGCCAATGAGCTGGGTGCGTCGACGCCTGTCAACGTCGCGACGACCACGACACTTAACGCCAAGGTGCTGCCCACCGAGACGTCGACGCCGCGCACAAGTATGACAAGAAACTGGCCTAGTCCCAGCGCGCAGACGATTGCGCTTTGCGCCATGAGATTCTGTAAATTGTGAACGGTCAGGAAGTTCGGCGCGATGGCGCCAAATATCGCCACCAGAGCCACCAGGATTACAATGGGCCCGGATTGAAGGAGCAACATGAAGGCGGCGAGATGATCTCGCCGCTCCTGCTCTTTCGCCCGGCCCTCGGAAGGGGCCGCGGATCCAGTCATCTTACTTCACGATCGCGTCTACATTACCGGCGACAACGTCCGAAACAGTCTTCACCATCTGCCCGGCATTCTCAGACGTTTGGACAGGCTGTGCTGGAACGACGACCTTCGCAGGCACGCTTTCGCCACGTGCGAGCGCCGCAGTTGTGTCAGTAGCGGTTTTGGCAATAACCTCGAAGGGATACGGCACAGTGAACTTCCAATTCGCGTCGCCCGCAGCGATGGCCTTCAGTGCGTATTGTTGTCCCCCGATCGAGCCGAGAATAACCTTGCTGTCGGCTGCCTGCAGGGCTTGCGACGTACCCTGCGCGGAAACGTCGAAGATGTCGTAGATCGCCACGAGGTTGGGGTGTGCGTTCAACATACCTTCGGCGATCGTGCGCGAATTGTTCGGATCGCAGCGGGCATCCCCTTCAGCGACGATTTTCAGATTGGTGTCCTTGATCGCATCCTTGAAGGCGTTGATGAAGGCATCAGTGTCGGAGAGGCCGGCGATACACCGGATCGCACCAATTTCTCCGCCTTTCGGCAGCAATTTCACAAACTCCCCCACCACTTCCTTCTCAGCGGCGATTGGATCGTAGTTGACTTGAGCGGTGAGCTGATCGATTGGCGGCGGGGCACCGTCGAACGAAATAACCTTCACTCCGGCTTTTGTCGCTTCGTTGAGGGCTGCGACCAACTCCTGCGAGGTCGCGCCGGTGTTCACGGCGATGACCTTATAGCCGTCAGTAGTTGCGTTGTTGATTGCCTGGATGAAGAAATTCACATCACCGCGCGAAGTGCCCGATTTCACATCGATCTGGACATCGTTGATGAGCTTGGCGCGGCCGAGAGCGACATTGTATTGCCGCACATACGACTGGTCTCCGAGATAGGAGAACAGCATGAGAGCTTTTGGCTTGCCGTCTGCAAAGGCGGGGACAGCAGTGGCCGCAAGCAAAACTGCCGCGGCCACGCCGCAGCGGATGGTGCGAAAGCGCATCACAGTTTTCCTCCCGGTTGGCAAGCGGCGGCTTCTTTTCACGGCACCGGCATGCTGAGGGAACATGGCGTCGAAGGGATATTATGTCAATCTCTTTTCGTTATGGGGTCGACTTATGTATTTTTTTTATCATAATGCGTTGTGTTGAGCAGCTAGTTGATTTAGTCGGGCAATTGTCGTTCGGTGGCACTCGTTGATGGATTTGCTGTGACCCCTAAAATTCGCCGTCCTCGGCTGCCGTCCGCGGGAGCGCTTGAACTGCTGCCTCGGATTGTTTCCGCCAGGCAACCAATATCACGCGGCGGACTGATGGAATCGGCCGGACTCAGCCGAGTTACGATTGGTCAGCGCTTGGGCGAGTTGTTCGAGGCATCGATTATTCGCGAAGGTGATGGCACGTTGTCGTCCGGAGGGCGGCCTAAACGTCAGATCGAGTTAAACAACGAAGCCGGACTCATCGCGGCGGCGGATGTTGGTGAAACCCATCTGCATGTGGGGATCGCGGATCTCGCTGCGAACGTTCTGGCCGACAAGACAATCGCTTTCGATCTCACGCAATCGCCCGAGTCGACGCTGTCCGAGATTGCCGAGGCGGTCGATAGTCTGCTTGCGTCAAACGGCCGGCGCGTGCGTGAGTTGATCGGTATGGGTCTATCCCTGCCGGCTCCGGTAAATTTTCTGGAAGGGACTGTTGTCGGCCCGTCGGTTATGGCGGGATGGGATGATTTCGATATTCGGAGCTTCCTTTCCAGCAGAATTTCAGTACCGGTTACCGTTGACAACGACGTGAACATTTTGGCGCTCGCCGAATCAGCATGCCGCAAAGATCGTTCCGCACAGATAGCGTTTGTAAAAGTTGGTACGGGTATCGGGTGTGGCATAATTGCGGACAACCGTTTGTTTCGTGGTGCCAGTGGCGCGGCTGGCGATATTGGACACATTCAGGTCTCGAGCAATGCTGTGCATTTATGCAGATGCGGCAAGCTGGGATGTGTTGAAGCTTACGCAAGCGGTTGGGCTCTTGCGCGCGACCTCCGAGACAATGGCTTCGACGCTCATACAGCACGCGACGTCGTTGCCTTGGCGCGGAGCAATGTACCGATAGCAATTCAGCTCGTCCGACAAGCCGGAAGAGTTGTGGGTGAAGTCGTCGCGGACCTGGTCAGCATTCTCAATCCAGATCACATCATCATCGGCGGCATGCTGTCGGAGACGGGACATCACTTGCTGGCGGGGGTCAAGGAGATGGTCTATCAGCGCTGTCTGCCCCTTGCGACGCGCAACCTTTCGATCACGCTCGCGGGGCATCGGCCGCTCGCCGGAGTTGAGGGTGCGGCACTCCTGGTCCGCTCGGAAGCCTTCTCGAACGAAAGTGCAAACGCCACGGTGAATAGAATTTTCGACAACCTTCATCCACGAATATGAGCCGTACCCGCCTTATCGCCAAGGTTAAATCTATGCTCGGCAGAGCGTGAGTTGGACCGTCCGAGCTAGGCCGACTGAGCCGGCGAGACCGCCTTTCTCCAGAACACCGGCCTTGGATCGAATGTCGGCTTTTCCTGACGATGCCCAAAAGTGGACTGACGGAAATCCGCCAAGGCCGTCCATCCCGAGAGAACCCACAAGCGCTAGGCAGCTAGGTCGCGTTGAACCCATCAAAAGCTCTGTGCGGAGATACTGGCATCGCACGGCTGGCATCTGCCTGGCAGTCGCGATATGAGTGACCACCCCACTGAAGGCATTTGAGTCACCGTGATCATTGCGCCTGAACGCATCCCTGTCGCCGGCCCCTCCATCACAGATCGCGAGCCGGAGCTCGCCGCCGAAGCCGCGCGCACCGCGTGGTATGGCAACCACTATGCCTACAATGCCCGCTTCGAGAAGATGATGGCCGAATATGTCGGCGTTCGGCATGCCGTCGGCGTGCCGCACGCGACGGCCGCCTTGCACGTCATCTTCGCGGCCCTCGGCATCGGCCCGGGCGACGAGGTCATCGTGCCGGATGTGACCTGGATCGCCTCGGTCGCGCCGGTCGTCTATGTCGGTGCTGAACCCGTCCTGGTCGACATCCTGCCGGATACCTGGTGCATCGACCCGGCGGCGGTCGAGGCGGCCATCGGACCGAAGACCAAGGCAATCCTCGGCGTCGACCTCTACGGCTCCATGTGCGACTGGGACGCCCTGCAGGCGATTGCGGACAAGCACGGCCTCCATCTCATCGAGGATGCGGCCGAAGCCCTCGGCTCGAGTTATAATGGCCGCCGCGCCGGCTCCTTCGGGCGCGCCGCCGCCTTCAGCTTCCATGGCTCGAAGACGGTCGCGACAGGCGAAGGCGGCATGTTCGTCACCGATGACGCGGATCTGGCCAAGCGCATGCTTTTCCTGCGCGATCACGGCCGCAATCCGGGCGACCGCTTCTTCCTCAACCACGAGGTTGCCTTCAAATATCGCATGAACGCCGTGACGGCCGCCCTGGGCATCGCCCAGATGGAGCGCATCGACGAGTTGATCACGCATAAGAGGGCGATCTTCCGCTGGTACCAGGAACGCCTCGGCAATCTGAACGGCATCACCCTCAATGCCGAGCCGGCGGGCGTGGTCAACTCCTATTGGATGGTGACTTCGGTTTTCGATCCGGCGCTGGGCTACGACAAATTCGAGCTGATGGCGGCTTTCGACAAGCGCAACATCGATACAAGGCCTTTCTTCTCGCCCCTGTCTTCCCTACCGGCCTTCGATGACCGCCCCAATGCCAAGCGGCTAGTGAAGCCGGATGATCGTGGGCAAGCCATCGCCAAACATTCGATCAACCTGCCTTCCGGCTACAACATGACCGAGGAGAAGGTCGACATTGTGTGCCGGGCCATGCGCGAGATTCTGTCAGTACCGCGGTGATGACCGATGCAAGCCGCCCTTTGGTGATCTGGGGAGGCACCGGCCATGCCAGGGTGTTGCGCGAACTCGCGCAGACTCTGGGGGCGAGCGTCGCTGTCGTCGTCGATAGCCGCAGCGTGCCGGCTCCGTTTTCAGGCGTCTCCATCGTGCAGGGGCTGGACGGTTTGAGGGCATGGCTCGCCGGGCAGCCCCATTCGCTGGATGCCTATGATTTTGCCATTGCCGTGGGTGGGGGCTTCGGCCGCGATCGCCTGATGCTCGCCTCTCAGTTGAAGGATCTCGGCCTGGTGCCGCGCACACTCGTCCACCCGACCGCAAACGTGGCCGTCGACGCCAGCCTGCAGGAGGGTTGCCAGATCTTGATGGGAAGCGCGATATCGGCCTGCGCGACCATAGGTCGATTCACGATCATCAACACCAAGGCAAGTGTCGATCACGACTGCAGGATCGGAGATGGTGTGCATGTCGCCCCCGGAGCCACGCTGTGCGGAGAAATCCAGGTGGGCGATGGCGCCTTTGTCGCGGCGGGCGCAACCATCTTGCCGAGACTGCGCATTGGAGCCGATGCGGTAGTTGGAGCAGGTGCCCTCGTCACCCGGGACGTACCCGCCGGAGCCACGGTCATGGGCTGCCCTGCGCGGGTCATCTCACCTCTCTCCTGAAGGCACTCCCCCACTCGTTGAAACTGCAGGAAGGCTGGTGCTGATTTGTCCAAGGAAACGAACCCGGAAAGCTCCCGCCAGGTCCTTCTGGATTACCCGCCGGATAATATCATACTGCGCTCGGGCTTCGATCGCTGGCTCAGCCAGGCAAGGCTGCCGCGCTCCTTGCTTAACTCAATACGCAAATACTCCCGAAGCAAATACGCTGCCCGGGACGATCTCATGCGTGCGACCGTGGAGAAACGCTTTGGCATCCCGGTTGGCAAGTACAGTTATGGTTATAAACAGTTCTGTTACAAGAATTCACCTGTGGTAGAGATCGGGGGTTTCTGCTCGTTCGGCCCCAATATCGGGGTGTCTATGGGCAATCATCCCCTTCACCTCGTCTCGACCAGCCCGGTCTTTTACCTGGACAAATGGGGTATCGTGACCCGTACGCGCGATGAAGTCCGGCCCGTGGATGGCCCAATCCGCATTGGCCATGATGTTTGGATCGGCCTCGATGTGACTTTGTTGACCGGCGTCACCATCGGACATGGGGCGGTCATCGCCGCCGGCGCCGTGGTGACGAAGGACGTGCCGCCCTATGCCGTGGTCGGGGGAGTGCCGGCCAAGCTGATCCGCTACCGCTTCGACGAGCCGACAATCGAACGCCTTCTGGCCAGCAAATGGTGGACCTGGCCGGACGATCAGCTCCGGACCGAAGCCGAGGCCTTCCTCAATCCTGCCAGTTTCAATTCGGCCAGTTTCAATTCTGGGTCGTCGGAACCGGCCGCTTGAAATGGCCGGCCAGCTCGCGCTTCAGCACGCGGCGCGCCTTGTAGACGCGCTTGCCGGTGTACGGCCATATGGCTGCGTTCAGGATGAAACGGGTCGTCGCTCCGAAATCACGCTCGGCGAGAAAATCCTGGCAGGATTTGATGAAGGTGGCCCGCATCTTCTTCACATGGTCGAGCGAAGGCTTCTCCCCCTTCTTGGGCGTATATTCCTTGACGACCAGGCGCTGGACAAAGCGCGTCTCCGGCACCGCCACCACCGCACGGTCGAGCAGAAGGGGATAGAGCGTCAGATGATCGGAAGCCCAGGCATAAGGGAATTCGGTCCAGACGCGGTGGACCAGCGGGCGCAGGGTCGCCGTGTCCCATAGGCCATAATACCAGCCGGCATGGGAGCGGAACATCAATTGCACGATCTCGATCGCCGGCAGTGACCGCGCTGGCAATCGGGGCACCAGGATCTCGGTCTTACGCCCGGCGCGGCGGACATGCTCGATCGTTCCGGTCGCCAGCTTCGCCCCAGGATTCTGCTTCAGGCCAGCGAGCAGCTTCTCGATGTAGTCCGGCGAGGAGAGATCGTCATGGGCGCGCCACATGAAATAGGGAGAGGTCGCCTGGTCAAGGGGATCGATGAAATTCTTGATGGCGCCCATATTCTCGGGACGCCTGAGATAACGGATGCGCGGATCGCGGGCAGCAAACCCTTCGATGATCTGCTGGGTTCCATCGGTGGAAGCATTGTCGAAGATCAGGATCTCGATGTCCCGGAAGGTCTGGTTGACGAGGCAGTCCAGGCTCTCGGCAATGAGATCCGCGCCGTTGTAAACCGGCACTCCAACAGTCACCTCAGCCATGGTCACTCCGCCTGAACCGGCAGGCGCCACCATCCTTTCGGCACGCCGGCGCCCTTCCTATTATGGGTCTTACTTACCCATAGCGGCAATACATTGATAGCCCCACAGCGGCAATACATTGATAGTGAGTCCTCCAACATGAAGCGGCCCATTCACCGGGAATGGGCCGCGCCGGTCTCGGTCGAAAGGGCTGGAGCCTTACACCTTCCGGCGCTTGTTCCGGCGATACTGATCGATCACCACGGCCGTCACGATGATGGCGCCGAGCACGATCTGCTGCGGGGCGGCCTGGACGCCCACGAAGGTGAATCCGGACTGCACCACGCTGAGGATGAGGAGGCCGATCACGGTGGAAGTGATGCGTCCGACACCACCGGAGAGCGAGGTACCGCCGATCACCACTGCGGCGATGGCCTGCAGCTCATAGCCGAGGCCCGCACCCGCCTGGCCGGAGCCGGCCCGCGCAATCTGCACCACGCCGGCGAGACCCGAGAGCAGGCCGGCAATGCCGTAGACTTTCACCAGATGCCATTTCACGTCGATGCCGGAGACACGCGCGGCCTGCATGTTCGAACCGATGGCATAGGTGAACTTGCCATAGCGCGTGTAGCACATGGCGATGTGGAAGATCAGCGCCACCGTGAGGAAGATCACCGTGGGCACGTCCACCGAGAAGCCGAACAGTTCCACCGGCGAACCGAGCACGCGGAAGGAGGGCGTGAAGGTCGAGACGGGCTGGCCGTTCGTGTACCAGGTGGCGAAGCCGCGCGCCGAGACCATCATGCCGAGCGTGGCGATGAAGGGCGGCACACTGGCATAGGCGATCAGGGCGCCGTTGATGGCACCGGCGATCAGGCCGGTCGCCAGGCCCGCGAGCACGGGTATGATGAAGGGCAGGTCCGTGAGATGGGAATAGACCACCGAGCGCGCCGTGCTGACCTGCGCCAGCGAGGCCGCGATCATCGCCGTGGCGCCGACGACCGAGCCCGAGGAAAGATCGACGCCGCTGGTGATGATGGTCTGCGCCACGCCCACGGCGATGATGCCGATCACCGCCACCTGCAGGAAGATGATGCTCAGGCGGCCGGAATTGAAGAAGAAGCTCTGGCCCTTCAACGGCCAGCCGATGGCCTCGAACACCGCAATGATGGCGGCGAGTACGACCAGAATGCTCAGTTCCTGCGGCAGCCGTCGATGCGCCTTCACGCTCGATATCTGCGGCGACTTGCCGGTTGCCTCATTCGCAGACATTGGATCCTCCAGTTCTTCTCTTTGAGCGCCCTCTGGGACGCGTTGTCGGGGTTCTTTCCAATTCCAAAACGCAACTCGCGCTAGCGCGCGGCCAGTTCCATGATGCGCACCTGGTCGGCCTCGGCCCTGTCGAGGATGCCGGTGGCGTGGCCGGCATGCATGACCAGGATGCGGTCACTCATGCCCAGCACTTCGGGAAGTTCGGACGAGATCATGATCACCGCCACGCCCTCGCCCGCGAGGTTGCTGATCAAGCGGTGGATCTCCGCCTTGGCGCCGACATCGATGCCACGGGTCGGTTCATCGAGGATGAGGATGCGCGGCTTGGTGAGAAGCCAGCGGCCGATGAGCACTTTCTGCTGGTTGCCGCCCGACAGATTCTCGATACGCTCATGCATGTTGGGCGTCTTCACGCGCAGCGTCGTGCTCATCTGGGAACAGGCGGGTCCGACCTCCGCCGAGGAGACGAAGCCGGCCTTGACAAAGCGTTGCGTCAGCACCGCCATCTGCATGTTCTCGAGGATGTCGAGAATGAGGAAACAGCCGGTGTCCTTGCGGTCTTCGGTGAGGAAGGCCATGCCATGGCGCATGGCCACCGACGGCGCCCCGATGTTGACCTTCCTGCCGTCGATCTCGATGCTGCCGCTGGAAGCGGGGGTCACGCCGAACAGGGTCTCGGCCACATTGGAGCGCCCTGCCCCAACCAGCCCGGCAAAGCCCAGGATCTCGCCGGCCCGCAGGTCGAAGGAGATGTCGTGGAAGACGCCGTTGAGGGTGAGATTCTTGACCGAGAGCACGACGTCGCCGATCGGCACCGTCTCCTTGGGAAACATCTGCGTGATCTCGCGACCCACCATGCGGCGGATGATCTCGTCGCGGGTGAGGTTCTTGGCGAGGTCCGTGCCGATATATTTGCCATCGCGAAAAATCGAGACTTCGTCAGCAATCTGGAAGAGTTCGTTCATCTTGTGCGTGATGTAGACGATGCCCTTCCCCTGGGCCTTGAGGTCATGGATGATCTCGAAGAGGTGGGCAACCTCGGTCTCGGTGAGGGCCGAGGTGGGTTCATCCATGATCAGCACGTCGGAATCATAGGAAACCGCCTTGGCGATCTCGACCATCTGGCGGTTGGCGACGCTGAGCGAGCCGACCTGCACCGTCGGGTCGATCCTGATCTTGAGCTGCTCGAAGAGCTTGGCCGTGCGGCGATTGAGTTCGCCATGGTCGACGAAGCCGAAGCGGGTCAGGGGTTCGCGGCGGATCCAGACATTCTCGGCCACCGTCATGAACTGCATCAGGTTGAGCTCCTGATGAATCATGGCCACGCCATGCTCGAGGGCGTCGAGCGGACCGGCGAAATGCACCTCCTGGCCGCGCAGTTTCATGACCCCGCCATCCGGCTGGTAAACGCCCGCGATGATCTTCATCAAAGTGGACTTGCCGGCGCCATTCTCCCCCATCAGCGCGTGCACCGTTCCCGGCCGCAGCTTGAAGGAAACATTGTCGAGTGCGAGCACGCCGGGAAAGCCCTTGCGGACGCCCTCCACTTCGATGAGATAATCAGAGCTTCCAATGCCGCGGCTCGGCGCGGCCGATTGCGCAACAGCCATCCTTGTTCTCCCTGTGCCAGCGCGCAATCCATTCAGCGAGCTTGATTGCGCTCTTAAGCCCTTGTTTCGTCGCACTTTCCTGACACGAAACGCCATCCGTTCCGCCTGAAAATGCGCCGGCCGCTACTGCGTGCTTCACCGGTTCGGATTCGCATCCAAACGCATGCAGCAGGTGGAGAGAAAATCATGAACTCCTCCGGCCATCGCCGGAGGAGCCATGGCGCAGTTCAATCAGTTCTTCTTGATGTATTTGTCGGCATTGGCCGGCGTCACCAGCTCGAAGGGGATCCAGACCATCGGATCGGCGATCTTCTCCCCCTTGGCGAGCTTCAGCGCGGTATCGACGGCGCCCTGCCCCTGGCCGGCAGCGTTCTGGAACACGGTCACCTGCAGGTCGCCGTCCTTCAAGGCACCGAGGCCATCCTGGGTGGCGTCGACACCGCCGACGAGGGTCTTGCCGCCAGCAATGCCCGCCTGCTTGAGGGCCTGGATGGCGCCGATGGCCATTTCGTCATTGTTGGAGACCACGGCGGCCGGCTTGATGCCGGAGGTCAGCCAGTTGGTCATCAGGTCGATCGCCTGGGTGCGATCCCAGTTGGCAGTCTGCTTCTGCACGATCTTGATGCCGGTGCAAGGCTCCTTGGAAATGACGTCCTCGACGTCCTGCGTGCGCTGGCGGGCAGCCTGGTTGGACAATTCGCCCATGATGACCACGATGTCACCCTTGCCGCCGAGCAGCTTGCAGATTTCCTTGGTCTCGAGCGTGCCGGAATCGACCTCGTTCGAGCCCACGAAGGCCACCTTCTCGGGCAGCTTGTCTTCAGAGGGCATGCGGTTGACATAGACGAGCGGAATGCCGGCATCGGTGGCGAGCTTCGTCATCTGGGGCGTCGCGTCGGTGTCGACGGGATTGACGATGATGGCGTCGACCTTCTGGGCAATGAAGTTCTGGATCTGGCTGAGCTGCTTGTTGACGTCGTTCTGGCCGTCTTCGATCTGCAGGTTCACACCGGGCTTGGTCTTGGCATAGTCGGTCATGCCGTTGCGCAGCACGGTGAGGAAGTTGTCGTCGAATTTGGCCATGCTGACGCCGATATTCTCGGCATAGGCCGTGCCGCACAACAAGGCAGACGCGGCAAGAGCGATAAGGGTCCGTTTCATTGTCATTCCTCCTGGATGTCCGGATGCACCCGTCATTTTCCGGATAATCCCCGTTCAGCGGGGAATTCGCTTGATTGTCAGGACATTACACCAGCCGTGATGAAAGCCATACTGGCGGCGAGAGCCTCGCGGATCTGTGAAGCATCGAGCTCTTGCACGCTCTCGGCGAAGGGCTCGAAGGAGAACGGGCCTGCATAGCCAGTGGCGCGCAAGGCCCTGATCTGGATGAGATTGCCGAGGCGGTCGGCGCCATCGACCAGCACGCGATGGCTGTCGCGCATGTCGCCGACGGTGACCGCGGCATCATCGACCCCGGAAATGTGAACGAGGCCGGTCCGCTCCGGGAATATCGCCCCTTCACCTGCCAGGTGATGATGGAAGGTGTCGTGCACCAGCTTGAAAGTATCGGCACCATCAACCGCATCGATGCCAGCGACGGCCTCGGACTTGCGGCGCAGCGAGCAAATCTCGAAGCCGAGCGGCTCGACGAGGCCGATCAGCCCTCTCTGCGCCAGGATGGGCTTGAGGGCCGTAAGTGCGGTGACGAGATTAGGCAGGCGCTCGGCGTCGCCTCGGCCTTCGCCGTCATTGCGGGGCACCAGCACCAGGCCCCTGGCACCGGAGGCGGCGGCATAATCGGTGAGCTCGATCGCCTCGCGCTCACGCTCCGGCGACCAGGCGTTGAAACGCTGCAGGGCATTGATGGAGATGATCTCGATGCCGGCCCTGCCGGCGGCCTCGGCCACATCGCCCGCCGGAGTGCCGTCGATAATGGCGTTGCCGGCAAGATCGTTGCGGATCTCGACACGCGTGATGTCAAGCGCCTTCGCAAGCGCGAACAGCTCGGCAAGACGCAAATTCGGCGCCGCCATGTGATTGAGTGCGAAGAGCTGCGCTCCGCCTGCCATAGACCTCTCCCTGGTGGCGCAGTGGCGCCCCTCGCTTCCAAAACCCGGCCGGGCGAGAACGCCTTGCCACCATATCAGGCTCAATCAAAATAGAATGATTGAACCTTTTTTATTCTGAATTGGAATTATTATTCCATTTTTAGGAGAGGCCTGTCAAGAGCCCTTTTGCCGCGCAGGCTCGCGCGCGATACTTTTTCGGATTGGTTCAGAAGGGCGGCATTTCGCCTTCGACACCCTTTCACCATGTCACAACCGATTGAATCTTCAGATGTTTTCTGGAAGATAAAGGGTGAAGGGGAGGAAGCTCTGGCTGGGAACGTCGGCGCTGCCCACCAGGCAGGCGAGGGCCATCACGCGGATTAATTCGGCCGGCAGTTGGGCCAGAGGCGTGCCGATGACATAGGTGATCACCTCTTCCGTCAGCGCCAGATGCGAGTCGGTGGTGAGTTCGGGACAAATGGCGATAAGACCCTTCCTTCCCTCCTCCCGCAGCGCCGTGATCACGCCCTCCATGCCGCCCCCGGCGACATAAAGCCCGACGAGGTCGGGATAGCGGCGCAGCAGGCCGAACGTCGTCTCATAGGCGATGCTCGGCTCCTCCAGGTTCACGCGGCTGTCGAGCACCTCGAAATCCGGCGCGTTCTCACGGAAGTAGCTGCGCAGGCCCATCTCGCGCAGCTCATGGCCATGGAAACGATGGCTGCCGACCATGATGCCGACCTTGCCGGTCTGGCGCGCCGTGCGGGCGATCAGCCAGCCGGCGGTACGGCCGGCCTTGAGGTTGTCGATCCCGACATAGCCTGCGCGCAAATCCGTGGCGAAATCGGACAGCAGCGCGAAGACCGGCACACCGCGTTCCTTCAAATCCGCCACGGCCACCGCGATCAGGGGATGGTCGACCGAGACCACGGCGAGCACCTGGCACCGCTCCCCCAGCGCACGCATGCGTTCGGCGAGATGAGCAGGCGAGGTATCGCCGACATGCTCGATGAGGACGGTGATGCGATAGTCGCGCGCCGCGGCGGCAGTCTCAGTGATCAGCTGCGCGAGTTGGCGATAGAAGCGTGAGCCCTTCAGCAGGAGGAAGCCCAGGCGCAGCAGCGGCACATCCCGATCCAGGCGCTGCGCGATCAGCCCGGCCGCGTGATAGCCAAGCGCGCTGGCGGCTTCCGCCACCCTTTTGGCCGTCTCTGGCTTTACCGGAAGGCGCGCGTTGAGTACGCGATCGACCGTCGCGGGGCTGACGCCGGCCTCTCGGGCAACATCCTGGATGGTCGGTCGGGGCATGTGGCTCTGATAGTTTTACATCATAATGACATTTGATTTGATGTGTTTTGATAGATACTGTCAACACCAGCTTGAGCGCCACGCCGCTGCGTCATAGCATTCCCTTCCAAGAACGGAGCGCCTGATAATAGCGGCGCCCGCGGAGGACGTTTTGCGATGATACCTACCCAGCGCGATTACAGCCTGATCGGGCGCGACGCCAAGACTGCGGTCGAAAGCGGGCTCGCCGCCGCCGAATGGTATCGCTGCGATATTCCGCGCAAGCGCCTGAAGGAGCTCATGCAGCGCGAGGATGGCCCGGCGATCCGCGACACAGCCCTGTGGTTCGCGGGCCTGGCGGGCTGCGCCCTCGCCGGCAGCCTGCTCTGGGGCACCTGGTGGTGCCTGCCTTTCTTCGTGCTCTACGGCATTCTCTACGGCACGGCGTCCGACTCGCGCTGGCATGAATGCGGCCACGGTACAGCCTTCCGTACGCGCTGGCTGAACGATGTCGTCTACAGCATCGCCTGCTTCATGATCATGCGCGAGCCGACGATCTGGCGCTGGAGCCATACGCGGCACCACACCGATACGATCATCGTCGGCCGCGACCCCGAGATCGCCGCCATGCGCCCGCCGGCCATGCTGCGGCTGCTCTCCAATATCTTCGCCATCGCCTCGACCTGGGCGGCGGTCAAGGCCGTGTTCCGCCACGCCGCCGGCCGTCTCAGCGAGGAAGAAAAGACCTTCGTGCCCGAGATGGAATGGCCCAGGGTCTTCATGACCTCCCGCATCTGGCTCGCCATCCACGCCGCCGTCATCGCCCTGGCGCTCGTCCTGCAGTCCTGGCTGCCGGTGATGTTCGTGGGGCCCCTGCCCACCATGTATGGCGGCTGGCTGATGCTCTATTTCGGCCTGACACAGCATGCCGGCCTCGCCGAGAACGTGCTCGACCACCGGCTGAACTCGCGCACCATCTACATGAACCCGTTCTTCCGCTTCGTGTACTGGAACATGAACTACCATGTGGAGCACCACATGTTCCCGATGGTGCCCTATCACGCCCTGCCCGAGCTGCACCGAGCGATGCAGGCCGATACGCCTCGCCCCTATGCCAGCACGATCGAGGCCTATCGCGAGATCATTCCCGCCCTCTTGCGCCAGATGAAGGATCCGGAGTTCTTCGTGCGCCGTACCCTTCCCTCCAGCGCTCGGCCCTATCGCCCCGACCTGCATGGCGAGGTGGTGACCGCGGACGACCCGCGCGCCCGCTTCGCCGGCCAACATCCGTGATACAACACCTCAAGACTTTGGGAGGACCTGATGACCACAAGCTGGATCGATGCCTGCGAGGCTGACGATATCGACCAGGAAGACGTGATGCGTTTCGATCACGCCGGGCGTACCTATGCGCTCTATCGCAGCCCGGATGATGAATATTTCGCGACCGACGGGCTGTGCACCCACGAGCAGGTGCATCTTTCCGACGGCCTCGTGATGGACGACATCATCGAATGCCCCAAGCATAATGGCCGCTTCAACTACAAGACCGGCCAGGCCCGAGGCGCCCCCGTCTGCATCAACCTCAAGACCTATCCGGTCCGGGTTGAGGGCGGCAAAGTCCAGATCCAGCTGGGATGAGCGCCATGCATCCCGGGATGGTCATTGTCGGAGCCGGCGAGGCCGGCGCCCGCGCCGCCTTCGCCCTGCGCGAGCAAGGCTGGACGGGACTGGTCACGCTGATCGGCGAGGAGATCCACGCGCCCTATGAGCGTCCGCCCCTGTCGAAGGCTGCCCTCGTCGACGAGGCCCATCCGACCCCGCGCTACATCGTCGGCCAGGAACGCTTTGCCGCCGAGGGCGTCACCCATATCGCCGACCGCGCCGTCACCACGATCGATCGCCAGATGCGCCATGTCGGTCTCAACGACGGCAGCACGATCGCCTATGACAGGCTGCTGCTCGCCACCGGCGCGACCCCGCGCAGGCTGCCCATTCCCGGCGCGGATCATGCGGGCTGCGTGACGCTGCGCCGCTTCGAGGACGCGCTGCATCTGCGCGAGCGCTTCCGCCCCGGTGCCCGCATCGCCATCATCGGCGGCGGCTTCATCGGCCTGGAACTCGCCGCCAGCGCGTGCCAGAAGGGGGCCGAGGTCACCATCATCGAAGCCCTGCCCCGCCTGTTGAGCCGCGGCGTCCCGGCCGAGATCGCCGGGGCCGTGCAGGAGCGCCACCGCGCTGCCGGCGTCACCATCCTGTGCGGCGACGGCATTGCCGCCATTGAGGACCATGGAGCCGGCCCGGCCGTCCGCCTCGCCAGTGGCAAGCGGATCGAGGCGGATCTGGCCGTGCTGGGCGTCGGCGCCGTGCCCAATACCAGCCTCGCGCAATCGGCCGGGCTTGCCGTCGACAACGGCATTGCCGTTGATGACCGGCTGCGTACCAGCGATGAGACCATCCATGCCGCCGGGGATTGCTGCTCCTTCCCCCTCCCGATCTATGGCGGACGCCGCGTGCGCCTGGAATCCTGGCGCAACGCGCAGGAACAAGGCACGCATGCCGCCAAGGCGATGCTCGGGAGCAGCGAAGCCTTCGACGCGGTGCCCTGGTTCTGGTCCGACCAGTACGACCTGTCGCTGCAGGTCGCCGGGCTGGTCGACGAAGGGCGCCAGAGTGTCCGGCGCGATGGCGCCGACGGTTCCTTCATCCTCTTCCATCTCGATGACGACGCTCGCCTCGTCGCGGCCAGCGGCATCGGACCGGGCAACGCCATTGCCAGGGACATCCGCCTCGCCGAGATGCTGATCGCCCGCCGCGCCAGACCCGATGCCGCGGCGCTCTCCGATCCGCAGACACGGCTCAAATCGCTCCTGGCGGCCTAGCGCCATGCGGATCGAGGCCTGCACGCCGGCCGATATCGACGACTGGGCGCGGATGCGTGCCGCGCTCTGGCCGGAGGAAGATGCCGAGCGTCTTCACCGCGACTGCGACGCCCTGCTGTCCCGCAGCGAGGACAGGATTGCCTTCATCGCCCGTGAGGAGGTGCTGCCCCTCGGCTTCGCCGAAGCGAGCCTGCGGCGCGATTACGTCAATGGCTGCGAGACCAGCCCCGTCGGCTTCCTGGAAGGCATCTATGTCGAGCCGGGCTGGCGGCGCTGCGGCGTGGCGCGAGGCCTGGTCGAGGCCGTGAAGCGCTGGACGCTGGCGCAGGGCTGCAGCGAGCTCGCCTCAGATGCCCTTCTTGACAACCAGGCAAGCCACGCGATGCACAACGCGCTCGGCTTCCAGGAAACCGAGCGCGTCGTCTATTTCAGGCAGGTGCTGAGGGGGTGAGTGGACAGGTGCGTGCCACTCGATAGTGCCGCTTGCCCTCACGCAATCGCAGGCGCCGCGCTGGTATCTGGGTCGTAGCAGCGGTCGATGACGCGCTGGAGATTGGCGGCGTGGCGGAAGCTCGGTTCGGCGTTCTCGCCAAGCTGGATGGCGGTGAGGAAGCGCTGGTAGTTGGTGCGCACCGGATCGGCGTGGAGGTCGCGCCAGGCCTGGTTGTGGATGTCCTCGCCGGCGCAGATGCGCAGGCTGGTATAGGGACCGTGATTGATCTCGATGGCGCCATTGGTGCCGAAGACGCTGAGCTTCAGCGTATTGGCGTAGCCGGTCATGAAGCGGCTGGTGTGGATTACGCCGAGTGCGCCGTTCTCGAAGCGCACCGACATCACCGCGCTGTCATTGGCGTTGAGCGGATATTCGCCGATCTTGTCGCCTGGCGCCTTGTGGAAGGTGGCGAGCTGGGCCTGCAGCGCCACCGGCGTCATGCTGACCGCATAGCTGGCGAAATCGAGAATGTGGACGCCGACATCGCCCAGAACGCCCTTGGAGCCGTGGTCCTCGGACAGGCGCCACAGCCAGCGCGGCTCTGTGGCCCAGTCGCCCCAATGGTTGCCCACCAGCCAGCTCTGCCGGTAGGAGGCCTCGACATGCCTGATATCGCCGATATCGCCGCGGGCGATCATGGTGTGCGCCGTCTGCAGCGCCGGCACGTCGCGATAGGACAGGTTCACCATGGCGATCAGCCCGGCCGCCTCGGCGGCGGTGGCCATCTCGTCGGCCAGTGGATAGGTCTCGGCCAGCGGCTTCTCGCAGAAGACATGCTTGCCGGCGAGGATCAGCTTCATGGTCGTCGGGTGGTGGAACTTGTCCGGCGTCACGTTGGCGACGGCATCGAAGGCGCCCCAGGCGATGGCCTCGTCGAGATCGCCGAAGGAATGGGGGATGCCATGTTCCTCGCTGAAGGCGCGGGCGCGGGTGGCATCGATATCGACGCCGGCCACCACTTCCGCATCGGGAGAAGCCTGGAAGTGGCGGGCGTGGTTGGCGGCCATATTGCCGGTGCCGAGCACCAGGATACGGATCTTGGGCATGGGGATACCTGGGAGCGCGGACATCCTGTCCGCTCTTGGAAACGACGCGTTCTACGAGAAAGGAAGAGCGGACAGGATGTCCGCGCTCCCAGCTACTTATATCCCTCTTCGCCGTCCTCATGCAGGCGCGGCCCCTTCACTTCCAGCGGCACGGGCGCCTTGTCATGCGGCGTGTTGGGCGCCTGGTTGACGCGCTTCCAGGCCGTGGCGGGGTTGTAGGCCCACCTCACCGCATTGCCGAGGATCTGGCGCACCGTGGCGTTGTGATAGGTCGGATAGGCCTCATGTCCCGGACGGAAATAGAAGATCTTGCCGGCGCCGCGCTGATAGGTCAGGCCGGAGCGGAAGACCTCGCCGCCCTCGAACCAGGAGATGAACAGCGTCTCCATCGGCTCGGGCACCGTGAAGGGCTCGCCATACATCTCCTCATGCTCGATTTCGAAATGCTCGGGCAAGCCCTCGGCGATGGGATGGTTCTTGTTGAGCACCCAGATGCGCTCGACCTCGCCGGCTTCGCGCCAGGACAGCGCGCAGGGCGTGCCCATCAGCTGCTTGAAGATCTTCGAAAAATGGCCGGAATGCAGCACGATCAGCCCCATGCCTTCCCATACGCGTTCCTGCACGCGCTTGACGATCTCGTCCTTCACCTCGCCATGGGCTTTGTGGCCCCACCACAAAAGGACATCGGTGTTCTCGAGTTTCTCCACCGTCAGCCCGTGCTCTGGTTCGTCCAGGGTCGCGGTCTCGACGGAGATGCCGCCGGCATCCTTCAGCGCCTCTGCAATCGCGCCGTGGATTCCCTGCGGGTAGAGCCTGCGAACCAGGGCGTTGGTCTGCTCGTGGCGGTTCTCGTTCCAGACCAGGGCACGGATCGTCATCTCGGATTTCCTTTGCAATATACGAATAGCCAAAGCGCTTCGGCGCGCCGACCCTTGCCCCAAGAACGGATAGAAGAAAAGTGGGATCTACAGAAATATTCCTCGGCGGAAAAGCCGCCGAGGATGTGGTTGATGAAGTGCGTTCAGAAGGCCTTAAGGCGACCAATTCAAGGCATGCAAGAGCTCAGGCCGACAGGCGCCTGAGCGCGCTGCCTTCAGCAGTGAAGACATGGCAGAGCTCGCCCGGCACGCCGATCGAGGCTCTGGTCGAGGCCTCCACCGGCGCGTCGCCGCTGTGACGCAGCGTGACGAGCTTGCCGTCGGCGGTGCGCACATAGAGGAAGTGGCTCTCGCCCAGTTCCTCCACCACCTCGATGTCGCCGCTGAAGGACGTATCGACCCCGCTCTCGGCAAGATGCTCGGGCCGGATGCCGAGCTTGACCTTGTCACCCGTGCGAACGCCGGTGCCATCGACCTTGGCGACCACGCTGCCGCCGCCCGGCAGGCCGACCTTCACGCCGCCGGCATCCGCCTGCATCACCTCGGTGTCGATGAAGTTCATCTGCGGCGAGCCGATGAAGCCGGCGACAAAGAGGTTCTTGGGGTTGTGGTAGAGCTCAAGCGGGGCGCCGACCTGCTCGACATTGCCGGCGTTGAGCACGACGATCTTGTCGGCGAGCGTCATGGCCTCGACCTGGTCATGCGTCACATAGACCATGGTGGCGCCCATCTGCTTGTGCAGCTTGGCGATGGAGATGCGCATCTGCACGCGCAGCGCCGCGTCGAGATTGGACAGCGGTTCGTCGAACAGGAAGACCTTGGGGTTGCGCACGATGGCGCGCCCGATAGCCACGCGCTGGCGCTGGCCGCCCGAGAGCTGCTTGGGCAGGCGTTCGAGGAGCGGCGTGAGCTCCAGGATCTTGCCCGCCTCGCGCACCTTCTGGTCGATGGTCTGGGTGTCCGTCTTGGCCAGTTCCAGGCCGAAGGCCATGTTCTGGTAGACGTTCATATGCGGGTAGAGCGCATAGGACTGGAACACCATGGAGATGCCGCGGTCCTTCGGCGTCTTGTCGTTGACGCGCTGGCCGTCGATCATCAGGTCGCCGGAGGTGATGTCCTCCAGCCCCGCGATCAGGCGCAGCAGGGTCGACTTGCCGCAGCCCGACGGGCCGACGAAGACCACGAAATCCTTGTCCTCGATTTCCAGGTTCACGCCGTGCACCGTCTCGATGCGCCCGAACGACTTGCGAATATTCTTGAGCGTCACATTCGCCATGATGCTTACCCCTTGACGGCGCCGGCGGTAAGGCCCGCCACAATTTTGCGTTGGAAGATGAGAACGAGAACGATCAGCGGCAGCGTCACGATGACGGAGCCGGCCATGATGTTGCCCCAGGGCAGCTCCTGCTGGCTGGCGCCTGACATCGAGGCGATCGCCACCGGCACGGTGCGGTTGTCCGGGGAGAAGGTGAGGGCGAAGAGGAACTCGTTCCAGGCTGCGATGAAGGCGAGGAGCCCCGTGGTGACCAGAGCCGGCCACATCAGCGGCAGGAAGACGCGGCGGACCACGATCCAGGGGCTGGCGCCGTCGACGAAGGCGGCCTCCTCCAGTTCCTTCGGCAATTCCTTCATGAAGGTGGTGAGCACCCACACGGTGAAGGGTAGCGTCAGGATGAGGTTGGAGAGGATCAGCGCCGGCATCGTGTTGTAGAGGCCGAAGGTGCGCACCACCTCATACATGCCCGACAACACCGCGACCTGCGGGAACATCGAGACGGCGAGGATGGTCATCAAGAGTAGCCCGCGCCCCTTGAAATGCACGCGGCCGAGCGCATAGGCCGCCGTGACGCCGAGGAAGAGCGAGATGATCACCACCGAGACGGCCACGATGATCGAGTTCAGGATGTTGGTGGCAAAGGGCTGCTGCTGGAACACCCCGACATAGTTCGAGAAATCGATGCTGTCCGGCAGCAGCGACGTGCTGAACAAGGCCTGCCCGGTCCGCATCGAGGTGACGATGGCGTAATAGAACGGGAAGACGGCATAGACGACGATGACGGCGACGAGCAGCCAGAATCCAATCGGCTTGAGAACCTTGCTCATTTTGCGACGTCCTCTGAAACGCGAACCTTGCCGACAGTCATGGCCAGCACCGTGATGAGACCGATCACCAGGAAGAGCAGCGTGGCCGCCGCCGAGCCGAGACCGGTCTTGGCGAAGTCGACGAGCTGCAGCCTGGCAAAGCCGGACATTGAGATGGTGTCGCGACTGCCCGAGGTCAGCACATAGATGAGATCGAAGATGCGCAGGGCATCGAGGGCGCGGAACACCACCGCCACCATGAGAGCGGGCCGGATCAGCGGCAGCGTCACCCTAAAGAACACCTTCACGGGATGAATGCCGTCGACCTTGGCGGCCTCATAGCAGTCGGAAGGCATCATCTGCAGGGCGGCGAGGATGAGCAGCGCCATAAAGGGCGTGGTCTTCCAGACGTCGACCATGATCACCGCCCACATCGCCGTGGTGGAATTTGCGGTCCAAGCCACCGGCGAGGAGATGACGTGCAGGCTCATCAGGATGTGATTGATCACGCCGAACTGATCGTTCAGCATCCACAGCCATATCTTGGCCGAGACGATGGTGGGAATGGCCCAGGGGATCAGCACAGCAGCGCGGACAATGGCGCGCCCCTTGAAGTTGGCGTTCAGAACAAGCGCCAGGATGGTGCCGAGAATGGTCTCGAGCACGACCGAGAACACCGAGAACCACACCGTATTCCAGACCGAGAGCCACCAGACCTTGTTGGCAAGCAGTCCCAGCCAGCGGCCGTCGATGTAGGTCAGATAGTTGGTCAGGCCGATGAATTTGTAGCTCCCGGGGGTCGAGAGTTTGGCATCGGTGAAACCAAACCAGATGGTCCGCAGGAGCGGCCACCCGGCGACGATTGCCAGGACGACCAGCATGGGAGCCAGGAATATCCATGCCGATGTCACCCTGGCGCGCGTCAGTTCAGATTGACTGGCCATGTGGCCCTCCCAGGAGAATATGAAAGGCCAGCCCGGCGGATCGCCGGTCGCTGTGTATGAACGGGCCTTGAAAGCGACACGCGCAGGCGTGCGGCGTGCGGCGTGCAAGGCTTTCGGACCGCCGGTCTCGTCTATAGCGTTTTGCGATTTGACGGGATCGGTCAGAACCACAAAGACACGTCAAAACAAGGAGTTAGAGCAATGGGCGGTACGTGAAAACGCGCTTTGCTCCAGGGAAACGAGGAGGCTCCGGGCGGCCGGTCCGTAGATTGTCGATGAGAAAGAGCGCCGCGGAACCCCGGGGCTCCGCGGCGCAGTCGGGGAGGATCTTACCAGCCCGAGCCCTTGATGTTGGCGAGTTCGCCGTCAAGGTCAGACAGGGCTTGGTCAGCCTTCGCCTTGCCGGCGAGGACGCTGGCAACCGAGTTCCAGAAGGCGTTGGAGACCTCGTTGTAGTTGGTCCCGGTGATCTTGGAGGGACGGGCGACAGCGCTGGTGAAGGTGGCCTTCAGATCGCCGAAGAAGGGCACGGCCTTGAGCACGTCCGGATCTTCGTAGAGGCTGGCGATGGTCGGGTTGTAGCTGCCTTCGATGGCGCGGCGCTTCTGCTCTTCCTTAGAGGTCAGGTAGACGACGAGATCGGCCGCCAGATCCTGATTCTTGGAATATTTCGAGACGGCGAGCTGCCATCCGCCGAGCGTGCCGGTGTTCTTGCCGTCGGCGCCGCCCTTCGGCAGAGCGACCACACCGATCTTGCCCTTGACCGGGCTGTCGGCGCCGTTGCCGAGCGACCAGGCATAGGGCCAGTTGCGCATGAAGGCAGAGTTGCCGGACTGGAACACGCCGCGCGCTTCTTCTTCGCCATAGTTGAGGACACCGTCGGGCGCGATCTTGCCGATCCAGGTCGACGCCAGCGTGAGCGCCTCGGCAGCCTTGGGATTGTTGACGGTGATCTTGCCTTCACTGTCGACAATGGCGCCACCGCCATAGGAGTCGATCCATTCCAAGGCGTCGCAGGTCAGGCCCTCATAGGCCTTGCCCTGGAATACGAATCCCCAGAACTTGTCGTTGCCGGCCTTGCGCTCGCCATCCTGGATCTTGGTGGCCGCGTCAGTCATTTCCTGCCAGGTCGTGGGAGCCTTGAGACCATACTTGTCCAAGAGGTCCTTGCGGTAATAGAGCACGCCCGCATCGGTGAACCACGGCATCGCCACCAGCTTGCCGCCCACGGTATTGTTGTCGATGATCGCTGGGAAATGATCCTTCTCGGCACCCTTGGTGTAGGATGCGAGATCGATGAAATGATTGCCGAGGATACCCGGCCAGATCACGTCGATCTGGAAGACGTCGATATCGCTAGCGCCGGCGGAAAGAAGCTGCTGATAGAGGGCCAGGCGCTCATTGGTGTCGTTCGGCGTCGAGACGATCTTGACGGTGTTGCCCGTCTTCTTCGCCCAGGCTTCCGCGCCGCTCTTGCACAGGCTCAGTTCCTGGCCGACGGCGCCGCAGGAGATCGCGATCTCCGCAGCATTGGCATAGCAAGTGAGGGCGATGGACGCGGTAGCGGCTAGGGCCAAGCGCATGAACATGCAGACTTCCTCCTCTTATGGTGATTGGCTGCCTACTCTATGGAAGGTCAGCAAAGGCCATGATCGTTTCCTCAAGCGGCAATTTATCGTTGGGGCAGCCGCAAAGTCACTTCAAAGCGCTTTGAGCCTTCAATCCGACAAAAATCTGACTTTGTCAAGACAGACTGTGACAGACATGTGTAACAACTCTTGCAGGCAAGGAGAACAGGCAGGAAGCACCAGCATCATTGAGATTTTTTGAAAAAAAATCCGCTCGGTTGGCGGACTTTGATCGAATGATCGAAAAAACTGTGAATTTCGCAATAAATATGACAAACGGAATGCACTCTGCCCTGGAAATGACTATGGTGGCGCGGATCAACGCGTAAAAAAGGCCCCTCAAAGCGCTTCAACAAGGTGTCAGCAAGGCTTTCCCCTCGTCGAATCCACGAGCCGCTTCGAGTGAACGTCTTCACAATTGGAAGAGCCGTAGAACAGCTCCCGCACAAAAGGGCGCCGGCAAGTCAAGCCGGCAAGCAACGAAAGTCTACCGACAGAGAGAAGCGAGAAGGCCTGGAAGGATCGTTACGGTGAACTTGAAGGAACTTTCCGAACATCTGGGCCTGTCGCAGACGACCGTCAGTCGTGCACTCAACGGTTTTCCGGAGGTGGGTGAGGCGACGCGCCAGCGTGTGCTCGAGGCCGCCGAGCAATTCCAGTACCGCCCCAATGCAAGCGCCCGCAAGCTCGCGACCGGCCGGGCCGGCGCCATCGGCATCGTCTTCTCCGCCGAGCGCAACATGCTGCTCGACCCGATCTTCACCGATTTCCTCGCCGGGGTCGCCAGCCAGTGCTCGCTGGCCGATAATGACGTGCTAGTCTCTTCCGCGCATGGCGACGAGGCGGGAACCTACCGGCGCCTCGCCCGCATCCGCTCCGTCGATGCGGTGGTGCTGTCCTCTCCCACGGTGGACGATCCGAGAATTGCGCTGCTGCAGCGCTTGGGCATGCCCTTGGTGGTGCATGGCCGCTGCCTGACCAACCTCCCCTACGCGCATCTCGACATCGACAATGAGGCAGCCTTCTTCCAGGCGACCACCCTGTTGCTGGATCTCGGCCACCGCAGCATCGGCCTCATCAACGAGAGCTTGAACTACACCTTCGCCATGCACCGCTCGGAAGGCTGGCGCAAGGCACTCGGCGAGCGCGGCCTGCCCGCTCCGCCGGAGCTCGAATGCAGCGCCCGCATGACCGAGGAAAACGGCTATCGCCTCGCCCGCAACCTGTTCGACCTGCCAACCCCGCCGACCGCCCTGCTCTGCTCGTCGATCTTCGCGGCGCTGGGGGCAATGCGCGCGGCCCGCGACACCGGCCGCATCATCGGCAAGGATCTGTCGATCATTGCTCATGACGACGGCCTCGACGCCATTCGCCCGGAAACCCTGACGCCGCCGCTTACCACCACCTTCTCTTCCATCCACGCCGCCGGCATGCGCGTTGCCGAGATCGCCATGGCGGTTACCAGCGGCGCCGATCCGGCCACGCTCACCGAAATCTGGCCGGTGGACCTGGTGTTCCGCGGCTCGACGGTGCCGCCGGTGAGTTGATCACTCCGCCGGGACGGGCCTTGCCGAGCGGTCCACGTAGAACACGAACAGCCCGCTGCCGATGATGATGGCATTGCCGATGATGATCGGCAGCGTCGGCACGTCGCGCCAGACCAGCCAGCCCATCAGCGTCGCCCACACCATGGCCGAATATTGGAACGGGGCGAGCGTTGCCGCAGGCGCCATGGCGAGCGCCCGGGTGATGCAGATGAAGCAGACCATGGCGACGATGCCGACGAGGAACATCAGGCCGGTGTCGAACCAATCGGGCGTTGTCCAGGCAAAGGGCAGCGTAGCGCCGCCGATCACCGCCGCGCCGGCGAATTGCCAGACCACCAGCGGCAGCCAATGGGTGCGCCGGAGCCGCCGCGTCACCGTAACGGCAAGACCGAACATCAGGGCGCCGAACAGGGCGATCGGCGAGGACGAGGAGAACAGGGCTGCGGAAGGCTGCAGAGCGATAACGACGCCGACAAAGCCGGCGACCACCGCTGCCCAGCGGAAAGGTTCGACCTTCTCGCCCAGCAGCGGCACCGACAGCGCAGTGATGATCAAGGGCGCCGCCATATAGAAGGTCATCACATCGGCGAGCGGCATGGTGCGGGTGGAATAGTAGAAGGCGAAGGTGTCGCCGGCCATGCACAGGATGCGCAGGATCTGCAGCCGCCACTGGCTGAAATCGAACAGGTCGATCCTGAGGTGCCAGACCATCGGGACCAGCACCACGGCCGCGCCGACCGAGCGCAGCAGCATCAGTTGGCCTACGGAATAATCGGTCACCAGCCATTTGCCGAGTGCATCGTTGAGGGCGAAGAAGAACACGCCGGTCAGATAAAGGCCTATGCCCATCCTGACGTTCGCGCTGCCGATGCCGGCCGGCCGGGGGGAAGTCATGTCGATCTCGCTCGGCGCAGCAAGGCAGCCGGTTAAAACGTTTTGCGATTTGACGGAATCGGCAAGAATCGCAAAGACGCGTCGAAACAAAGAGTGAGAGCAAAGGCAGCGTTTACGCTTAAACGCGCTTTGCTCCAGCGCCCCTTGAGTCGGTGCTTTTTTGACCAATTGATATAGCCAATATCAGCTTTCGCGGGCGGGGCAAGCGGGTTAGTCATGTCCTGTGCTCAGCCTGCTCACCATGAAAACCGGCCTTCGCGAAGGCGTCACCGCGCACCGACGCCCGTTGTCCCGGACATGCAGATCAAGGAAGCCAAGCTATGAATTCGTCTCTTCCCGCCCGGATGAAGGCAGCCCGCGTCAACCGATTTGGAGCACCCGGCGTTATCAGCCTGGAAGAGATCGCCATTCCCGCGCCCGGCGAGAACCAGGTGCTGGTTGAGGTAAAGGCCGCGGGCGTCGGCCCCTGGGACGGCTGGATCCGCTCCGGCAAGAGCGCCCTGCCCCAGCCCTTGCCGCTGACGCTCGGCTCCGATCTCTCCGGCATCGTCGCCGCCATCGGCTCCGGCGTCAGTGGCTTCCAGGCGGGCGAACAGGTGTTCGGCGTCACCAATCCCCGCTTCACCGACGCCTATGCCGATTATGCCATTGCGAGTGCCGCAATGATCGCCCGCAAGCCAGCAGCCCTCGACGATGTCGAGGCGGCCTCAGTGCCGGTGATCGCCGTCACCGCCTGGCAGGCCTTGTTCGAGCAGGCGCATCTCAAGGCCGGGGAGAGCGTGCTGATCCACGGCGCGGCCGGCAATGTCGGGGCCTTCGCGGTGCAGATGGCTCATCAGGCCGGCCTTCATGTCCTCGCCACCGCCGGCGCGGACGATCTCGAAACCGTGCGTGGCCTTGGCGCCGATGTCGTGGTGGATTTCCGTAACGAGCGCTTCGAGGATGTCACCGGTGATCTCGATGCAGTCATCGACCTCGTTGGCGGAGAAACGCAGACACGCTCCTTCGCCGTGCTGAAGCGGGGCGGCTCTCTTGTCTCCGCCGTCTCGCAGCCTGACCAGGCGCTGGCCGCTCGGCATGGCGTCACCGCCGGCTTCTTCCTGGTCGAGGTGACCACGCAGCGCCTCGACGAGATCGCCGGCCTGATCACCGCCGGCAAGCTCAAGACTAATGTCGGGCTGGTGCTGCCGCTCGCAGAGGCGCGCATCGCGCATGAAATGCTGGAGGGCACCAGACCACGCCCGCATGGCAAGATAGTGCTGCGGGTCTCGGCCTGACCGGCAGTTCAGCCACGCCTCAGCCTCACGCCGCCGCCATCTTGGCGGCCATGTCGGAGGCGAGCAGGCCGTCGAGCGCGACCTTGATCAGCGGCCGACGCAGCTGCAGGGCCTGCAGCGCCTTGGCCGGCCATTCGACATAGCAGGCGCCGGGCTCGACCGTAACGGTCGCGCTGGCCGGCGCCTTGCGCAGGAAGCCGATCTCCCCGATGAAGGCGAACGGGCGGAGCGGGAAGCTGCGGCCAGCCTTGGTGACCTTCGGCGTGCCATCCAGCACGTAATAGACCTTCTCCACCGGGGCGCCTTCCCGCAGCAGGATCTGCGTGGTCTCGGCCCTGCGCCAGGTGGCGATCTTCATCAGCGCGCGGAACTCGCCCGGCGAGAGCGGGCCGAAGGCGGCGAACAGCCGGCGCTCGTCCTCGCTCAGGCGGAACTGCGTGCGGGCAAGCAGCAGGCTGCTCATCATGAAGAGATTCACGCCCAGATTGACGGCGGTCCAGAAGATCGCATCCCAGAGCAGGACTTCGGGCACCACGAAATAATAGAGGATGTAGAGCAGCGTCGAGACGACAAGCAACGCTCGCAGCACGATCTGGTCCCGGCAGGTCAAGGCGGCGACGGAAATGAGGGCGGCTGCGTGAATGAGGCCGAGCCGGAAGATATCGAAGAACATTGCAACACCGAAAGTCCACTCCCGGCCCCTGTGGCCGCGATGTGTTGGCGTGGATATCGTTTGCCTGCGAACGAATTTCTGTGCCGGCGCGCACGCCACCTTCCTCCGCTGCCCCCGTCACTCCCTCGTCACGCGAAGGGTCGATGCTCCAGCATCCTTCGATGAGCGGAGTTCCTTCGATGCGCCGAATTCTCCTCGGATTGTCCCTCTGCCTCGCGCTTGCCATCAGCTCCGGCCCCGCTCTTGCCTGGGGTGACCGCGGGCATTCGGTCGTGGCCGAACTCGCGCAGCGCCATCTGACGCCGAAGGCGGCCGACGCCGTGCGCGAACTCCTGGCCGGCGCGTCGATGGCCGGTGTCGCGAGCTGGGCCGACGACTACAAGTTCCGCCCCGAAGGCGCCTCCACGCAGGCCTGGCATTTCATCGATATCGACGTCGCCAAGCCGGCCTATAGCGAGGATGATTGCAAGGGCGCCTGCCTCGTCTCGGCCCTGCGCCTGGAAAGCGCCATCCTCGCCGATCCGCATCGCGACGAGGCCGAGCATCGCCAGGCGCTGATGATGCTGATCCACCTCGTCGGCGACAGCACGCAGCCCTTCCACTGCGCCGAGCGCGACAACGACAGTGGTGCCAATCTCGTGCCCGTGACGCTGGCCATCGACGGCCCCGACGGCAAGCCGCTGCCCGTCGTGCAGACCAACCTGCATGCGATCTGGGACGACGCGCTGATCAACGCCCATGCCTATTCCTGGGGCGTCTATGCGGACGATCTAGAAGCTCGCCTCTTCGCCAAGCTGCCGGCGCCGACCGTCTATGGCGACTGGGCCGCGACCTGGGTGGACGAATGCCACGTCGTCGCCCAGCGCCTTTACAAGATGACGCCAGCCCCCGCAGCCGGCGCCTCGGTCAATATCGGCGCCGACTACCAGAAGGCAGTGCAGCCGACGATAGACCTGCAGCTCGCCACCGGCGGAGCGAGGCTGGCGGCACTGCTGAACCATCTGTTGGGGGAGTGAGGCGGAGGACGAAATCTGGTGGGCCCGGAGGGACTTGAACCCCCAACCAGACCGTTATGAGCGGCCGGCTCTAACCATTGAGCTACAGGCCCGGCTGTGCCAGACGGCGCATCTATAGGCAGAGTCTTGCTTGGGTTCAATCCGCTTGACGCTTTCCGTTCACAGCCCGCTTGCCGTCATCATGCCGCCGCCTTCGGTTGCAAGCTTGCCGTTCCACACCATTTCGTTTCCGGAGTTCCGCCATGCGACCGTCCCTCCTTGCCCGCCCTGCCCTTGCTGTCTTTCTGCTGGCGGGCTCGCTTGGCCTCGCCCATGCCGACGACCTCAAGCGTTCGATCTCGATCACCGGCGAGGCCTCGGTCAGCGCGAAGCCGGATGTCGCCTATGTCAGCATCGGCGTCGAGAATGCCGGCAAGGTTGCCAATGAGGTTCTTGCCGCCAATTCGAAGACCACCGGTGATGTCCTCGCCGCGCTCAAGGGCGCCGGGATCGATGCCAAGGACCTGCAGACCTCGGGTTTCACCGTGCAGCCGCAGATCCTGCGTCCGCAGAACAGTTCCCTGTCGAGCTCCGACGACAGCCCTTCGATCACCGGCTACACGGTGGCGAATACGGTGAATGTCACACTGCATGACCTGCCTAAGCTCGGCGACGTGCTCGACAAGGCCGTCACGGCCGGCGCCAATTCCATCGACGGCATCCAGTTCGATGTCTCCAACCCTTCCGCCCTGCTCGACGATGCACGCAAGGCGGCCCTGGCGGATGCGCGGCGCAAGGCGCAGATCTACGCCGATGCAGCCGGCCTCAAGCTCGGCAAACTGGTTGAACTGAGCGAGAATGCCGGACCGGTGGTCGGGGCCGTCTATCGGGCCAGGATGGCGACGGCGGCAGTGCCGATCGAGTCCGGCTCAAACACCCTCAACGTCACCGTCTCCGTGCGCTTCGAGCTGGATGAGTGAGTCGACGCAGATAAGTATCGTGCAAATTTCGGTTGCAGCGCACTGGTTTTGCTGCAGCCGCTCACCTTGCGCGAGACCGTTGCGCAAGTTTGTTTCACAGAACAAACCGCTCTGCGTAACAAAGATGCTTGCCTGCCCCCTCCTCCCGGTTTAGGACGGCTTACCTGTTCGCAACCGGAAAGCTTATCGTGCGCGCACGCCTTGACGCCGTCGACTGGAAAATCTTAGCGGAACTTCAGGCCGACGGCCGTATGACCAATGTGGAATTGGCCAAGCGTGTCGGCATCTCGGCCCCGCCCTGCCTGCGCCGCGTGCGCGCGCTGGAGGATGCGGGCGTGATCAAGGGCTATCGCACCATCCTCGACGAAGCCTCGCTGGGCTATGAGATCACCATCTTCGCCATGGTCAATCTCACCTCGCAGGCCGGCGCCGACCTCTCCTCCTTCGAGAGCTACGTGAGGAGCCAGCCGCTGGTGCGCGAATGCTGGATGCTGTCGGGCGACATCGATTTCGTGCTGAAATGCGTGGCGCGGGACCTGCGCTCCTTCCAGTCCTTCGTGGCGGAACTGACGGCGGCGCCGGCCGTGCGCAATGTGAAGACGGCGCTCACACTGCGCTCCATCAAGGACGATCCGATCGTGCCGCTGGAGCTGGATCTCGGCGAGACGGCGTAACTGGGAGTGCGGACATCCTGTCCGCTCTTGAACCGCCGCGCGATGGAAGTGGCGCTCGACGGCGAGTTGCTGCCTCATTCTCGAACTCTGGCGCTTCACGAGAGGACACCGCGACATGCAAGCATGTCGCTGAGATATCCCCGCTCCCAGCTTACCCCAGCTTGCTCAGCACCCAGTGCGCGTAGCTCGAAGCCAGCCAATCATAGCGGCGCGGCGTGGGCATCGGGACTTCCGCTGCCGCATCCACCGAGGTGGTGGACGAAAACAGCGGGAAGCTCCTCAGCACGGCGCCCGAAGAAGAGGTCAGCGTTATCCGGCCATCGAGGGTATCGACACTGTCCCAACTGATGATGCCGGCGTCGGAATCGGTCGGGAAGCTGATGTCGGTCAGTTGCACCGTCAATATCGCGCCGCCCTTGGCGCCAGGCTGGTAGCGCGGGCCGAGCTGCTTGATGAGGTTGCGCTGCACGAAGGGCGGCATGGTCTGCAGCCACAGATTGCCACCGCCGCTGACATGCACCGCCCTGATGACGGGAAGGCTGGCCACATCGGCATAGGAGGTGGCGCAACCGGCCAGCATCAGACTGGCGCCGAATGCGAGAAAAGCCCGGCGCGCGATCATACCCGTGGTCATGACACTCTCCTCAAGAAATAGTTCTGTTCTTTATAGAACGCCATGGTGCGTCTATCGAGGCAATTTCGCGTGACGCGGAGGCGGCCTTGCCAGCACGATAAACGCCGCACCCCAACGGAATGCGGCGTCCATACTTAGCAAACACCCGGACCTGGAAAAAATTCAGTTCCAGGCGACGTTGGCGATCTCATAAGCCTTGGGGCCCTTGGGTGTGTTCACCTCGACGGAGACGCCCATCTTCTTGCCCACCAGCGCGCGCGCCAGGGGCGAGCCGATCGAGATCTTGCCGGAGCGGACATCGGCCTCGCTCTCGCCCACGATCTGATAGGTCTTTTTCTCCTCGGTATCCTCGTCGATCAGCGTGACGCGCGCGCCGAACTTGACGGTATCCCCGGACAATTTGGTGACGTCGATCACTTCGGCACGCGACAATTGGTCTTCGAGCTCAGCGACGCGGCCCTCATTGTGGCCCTGGGCCTCCTTGGCGGCGTGATACTCGGCATTTTCGGAAAGGTCGCCATGGGAACGCGCCTCGGAAATCGCCGCGATGATGCGCGGGCGTTCGATCTGCTGGCGTTCCCTCAACTCTGCCTCGAGCGCGGCGTAGCCTGCCGGCGTCATCGGGATCTTGTCCATTGCTTCGTCTTCTCTTCAAAACGCAAAAGGCACGCGCGCGCCGGACCGGAAATCCTGCGCGACACACGCATCTTATCGCAAAGTTTTAGCGCCCTCCCCGGCCGGGGGCAGGCGCTCTCTTCAGAAATAGGACTGCAGGGGTCTGACTTCCAGATCGCCGCCCATATAGGCCTTGATACCCTGTGCAGCCGCTATGGCTCCAGAGAGAGTGGTGTAATATGGGACTTTATGCAAGAGGGCGGCGCGACGCAGCGAACGCGAGTCCTGCAGGGCCTGCGCCCCCTCGGTGGTGTTGAACACCAGCTGCACCCCGCCATTCTTGATGGCATCGACGATGTGCGGGCGCCCCTCCAGCACCTTGTTGACGCGCGTCGCCGTCACGCCATGCCCCGCCAGGAAGCGCTGCGTGCCGTCGGTGGCGGTGATCGCGAAGCCGAGTTCGGCGAGGCTGCGGATCGAATCGAGGATGCGCGCCTTGTCGCTCTCCTTCACCGAGACGAACACCGTACCGCCCGTCGGCACCGAGGTGCCACCGCCGAGCTGGCTCTTGGCGAAGGCCACGGCGTAGTCGCGGTCGAGGCCGATGACCTCGCCGGTCGAGCGCATCTCCGGGCCGAGCACCGTGTCGACGCCCGGGAAGCGGGCGAAGGGGAATACCGCTTCCTTTACCGCGATATGGTCGAGCTTCTTCTTCGTGAGGTTGAAGGAGGCCAGGCTCTCACCGGCCATCACGCGGGCAGCGATCTTGGCGATCGGCTCGCCGATCACCTTGGCGACGAAGGGCACCGTGCGCGAGGCGCGCGGATTGACCTCGAGCACATAGATCTCGCCGTCCTTGATGGCATATTGCACGTTCATCAGGCCGCCGACATCGAGCGCCAGCGCCATCGCCTTGGACTGGCGCTCCAGCTCGGCGAGGATCTCCGGGCTCAGCGAGCGCGGCGGCAGCGAGCAGGCCGAGTCGCCCGAATGGATGCCGGCTTCCTCGATATGCTCCATGATGCCGGCGATGAAGACTTGCTTGCCGTCGGAAAGGCAGTCGACGTCGACCTCGATCGCATCGGAGAGATAGCGGTCGAACAGCAGCGGATTCTTGCCGAGCAGCGTGTTGATCTGGCCGGTCTTGTCGTTGGGATAGCGCAGCTTGACTTCCGGCGGCACCATCTGCGGCAGCGTGCCGAGCAGATAGTCGTCGAAGGTCGCCTCGTCGCGGATGATCGCCATGGCGCGCCCGCCGAGCACATAGGAGGGACGCACCACCAGCGGCAGGCCGAGATCCGCGACCACCATGCGCGCCTGCTCCACCGAATAGGCGATGCCATTCTTGGGCTGGCGCAGGCCGAGCTTGTCGAGGAGGCGCTTGAAGCGGTCGCGGTCCTCGGCGAGGTCGATGGCGTCGGGCGTGGTGCCGAGGATGGGAATGCCGGCCTCTTCCAGGGCGGCCGCGAGCTTCAGCGGCGTCTGGCCGCCGAATTGCACGATCACGCCATGCAGCGTGCCGTTCGACTGTTCGAGCTTGAGGATCTCCAGCACGTCCTCGGCCGTCAGCGGCTCGAAATAGAGCCGGTCCGAGGTATCGTAATCCGTCGACACCGTCTCCGGATTGCAGTTGATCATGATGGTCTCGTAGCCCGCATCCGAGAGCGCGAAGCAGGCATGGCAGCAGCAATAGTCGAACTCGATGCCCTGGCCGATGCGGTTGGGGCCGCCGCCGAGGATCACCACCTTCTTCCGGTCGGAGGGGCGGGCTTCATCGGCCAGCGTGCCGGCGAAGGGCGGGGCGTAGGTCGAATACATATAGGCGGTGGGCGAGGCGAACTCGGCCGCGCAGGTGTCGATGCGCTTGAACACCGGCTGCACGCCGAGCTCGGAGCGGAGTTTCTTGACCGTTCCTTCCGGAACCCCGGCGAGCGCATCGAGGCGACGATCGGCAAAGCCCATCGCCTTGAGGGAGCGCAGGGCGCCCGGCGTTTTGGGCAGGCCGGCCCGCTTGACCTTCTGCTCGGTCTCGACGATGCCGCGGATCTGGGCGAGGAACCAGGAGTCGATCTTGCACACGCCATGGATCTCGACATCGGAAAGGCCGAGGCGCATGGCCTGCGCGACGTTGAGCAGGCGGTCCGGGGTCGGCTTGCCGAGCGCGGCGCGGATGGCGTTCTTGTCGTCGCCCTGGCCGAGGCCCTCGATCTCGATCTCGTCGAGGCCGTTCAGCCCGGTCTCCAGCGAACGCAGTGCCTTCTGCAGGCTTTCCTGGAAGGTGCGGCCGATGGCCATCGCCTCGCCCACCGACTTCATCGCTGTGGAGAGGATCGGCTCGGCGCCCGGGAACTTCTCGAAGGCGAAGCGCGGGATCTTGGTGACCACGTAATCGATGGTCGGCTCGAAGGAAGCCGGCGTGGCGCCGCCCGTGATGTCGTTCTCGATCTCGTCGAGCGTGTAGCCAACGGCGAGCTTGGCGGCGACCTTGGCGATCGGAAAGCCCGTGGCCTTGGAGGCGAGCGCCGAGGAGCGCGACACGCGCGGGTTCATCTCGATGACGACGAGGCGTCCATCGGCCGGATTGACGGCGAACTGCACGTTGGAGCCGCCGGTCTCCACGCCGATCTCGCGCAGCACCGCGATCGAGGCGTTGCGCATGATCTGGTATTCCTTGTCCGTCAGCGTCAGCGCCGGGGCGACGGTGATGGAATCGCCCGTATGCACGCCCATCGGATCGATGTTCTCGATGGAGCAGACGATGATGGCATTGTCCGCCTTGTCGCGGACGACCTCCATCTCGAACTCCTTCCAGCCGAGCACGCTCTCCTCCACCAGCACCTGCGAGGTGGGAGAGGCGTCGAGGCCGCGCTCGATGATGTCGATGAACTCGGCCTTGTTGTAGGCGATGCCGCCACCGGTGCCGCCCAGCGTGAAGGAGGGGCGGATGATGGCGGGCAGGCCGATGAAGTCGAGCGCGTCCAGCGCTTCGCCGAGGCTGTGGGCCAGGCGCGAGCGTGGCGTCTCCAGGCCGATCTTGCCCATGGCCTCGCGGAAGCGCTCGCGGTCCTCGGCCTTGTCGATGGCGTCGGCATCGGCGCCGATCATCTCTACGCCGAACTTGTCGAGCACGCCCATCTCGGCAAGCTTCAGCGCCGTGTTCAGCGCCGTCTGGCCGCCCATGGTCGGCAGCAGCGCGTCGGGCCGCTCCCTCTCGATGATCTTGGCGACAATCTCCGGGGTGATCGGCTCGACATAGGTGGCATCGGCCAGATCCGGATCCGTCATGATGGTGGCGGGGTTGGAATTGACCAGGATGACGCGATAGCCCTCCTCGCGCAGCGCCTTGACGGCCTGCGTGCCCGAATAGTCGAATTCACAGGCCTGGCCGATGACGATCGGGCCGGCGCCTATGATCAGGATGGAGGAAATATCGCTACGTTTTGGCATTGCTCGTCCGAAATAAGAGGGCCGGCATGAAAAAGCCGCGGAGGAGGCTCCACGGCACCGGGCGGATCGAGCGGTTCGACTAAACCATTTTGGCCTGTGGGGAAAGGGGCGCGGCGCGGTTCTGCCATGAAATCAACGCGAAGCTTGACGAGTTTCCCGCCACCGCCACGAAGATCCTTGAAATGAAGCCGATTCTTGCCCTGATCACCGTCTGTGCAGCCCTCGCCGCCTGCCAGACCGACCGGCCGCTGGAACGACCGGCCCGGATCGGAATCACCGGGCGCCTTCTCGACAAGGGCAGGCCCGTGGCGGGCACGCAGGTGCGCATCACCTCTGCCAACCGCCCCAGCCACACCATCGCCACCACCACCGACGAGGGCGGGCGCTTCTATCTCAGCACCGACGACACCGGTCCGGCCTCGCCCGATGGCGACATCCTGCGAATCGAGGTCCTCGGCCAAGACTACCACGCGGCCGGCGAGGTCTCGCCCGCCTCGCTCCAGGTCACCTGCGACCTCGCGGCTGAGGCCGCCTATACGCTCGGCAATGACAAGCGCTTCTGGGACGGCAACGACACGCAGGCAAGCCTGTCGCCGGTGCCGCGCGGGTTGAAGTGCTGGTAGCCGCAGACAAGTCTTCAACGCCCGACTCGAAAATCCTGTCGTTTAGGGATCGTCAAAGAATAAGTGTTGCAAACGCGACGCTTGCGCGCCTCTCCTGCTCGCTGAACACCGGCTTGCCGAGTCACTGATTTCTTGACGATCCCCAAGCGTCAGCTTCTTTGGCCTCCGCCGCCTTCCCACCACAACGCGCAAACGCTCTCGTTCCCACGCCCTTTCCGGCTGGGTTGATGAGGGAGACCGGGCGATGGCGGCTGCGGAGCAGCCGTGAATGCAAGATCATGGAAGATGCAGGCCGCACTGTCGGTGCGAGCCGCCATCGCCCCGTTCCGGCTGCCTGGCCCGCTGACAAGGCGTGCAAGGCCACCTGTTTTTCCGCCTTCCGAAGGCGGAGGCAAGCCGGGAGCGGATGGCACGGACCATCCGAACCTGAGCCAGCCGGCTCGGTCAAGGGGCTCAGCGCTGCAGTCCTGGCCGGACAGTGGCATAGGCCGTCTTCACCGCATCGGCGGGAGATGGGACGAAGGCGTTGCCGGGCTCAAGCCCGTCACGGCCCGTCCAGGGATCGCGTGGCACTTCCATGGGGTGCCGATCCCGTCTGTCCCGCTCGTCACCCCTGGAGGCCGGCTTCCAGAGAAGCACCGCCTCCGCGTTCGCCCACCGCTTGGATAGGCTGTCGGGGTGGATGGAGGCGTTCGGAGCCGGGTTGTACCTGCGCCGGCTGCTGACGCCTCATTCCGTTAAGGAATAAAACATGACAACGAACGAAAGTCAAGACCCGTTCTCTTTTTGTGTCAATGAACACCAACGGGGTGTATCACCGGCGGAGGAGGTCGCGGTGTGTCGTCGATTGATCCGGTCGCCGACGACCGGTTTGACCGGATAACCGAGGGATCGTTTAAGAATAGCGCTTCCAGCTCCGCGCCTCTCCTGCAATCTCAATACCCGCATTCCGATTCACTGATTTTTCTAGGGCGTTTTGTTTTCAGATCGAATCACCAAGAATCGCAAAATGCTTTTGATACCAGTAAGTTAATTTCGAAATCCGCTCCTGCCTGAACGCATTTTGCTCTAACGGCCCCTTAGTCCAGGCGGGCCCGAGGACTGCCCTCGCTTGCGCGCGCCTGCGCGAGGGCGAAGCGCCTGAAGGCTGCCACTTTCGGCAAGGCGAGAGCGCCCGGTGGATAGGCGAGATAATAGCCATAGCTCAGCGTGACCTGGCGGTCGAACAGAGCCACGAGCCGCCCCTCTTTCAACAGGGTCTCGACAACGCTGCCGACGGCCAGCCCGACCCCCTGCCCGGCCAGCGCCAACTCGATCAGCACATTGTCGTCATCGTACACCGGCCCGCTCTGTGCGAGAGCGGGATCGAGATGGGCCACGATCAGCCATTCGCGCCAGTCACTGCGATCGCCGTCATGGAGGAGCGTGGCTCGGGCGAGATCGGCGGACTCGGTCAGAGCAAGCCGCCTGATGTAGTCGGGCGAGGCCACGGGGACCGTCACCGAGGAACCTAGCAGTTCCGTCGTCAGCCCCGGCCATTTGCCGAGGCCGCCGCGAATGGCGAGGTCGAGCCCTTCGGCTGCCAGGTCGAGCGGCGTCTCGGTATGGCGGACCGATACCTCGATTTCCGGATGCAGTTCGGCGAAGCGCGGCAGGCGCGGGGCAAGCCAGCGGGCGCCGAAAGATGCCGTGGTGGTGATTGCCAGCAGGGTCTGGGCGCGGCGCACCCCGGCAACCGCCCGCTCGATCTGCGCGAAGGCGGCGGCCGCAGCGGGCAGCAGTTGCTGGCCCGCCGCCGTCAGGCTGAGGCTGCGCGTGGTGCGCTGGAACAGCGGCACACCGAGCTGGTCCTCCAGCACGCGGATTTGATGTGACACCGCTGCCTGCGTGACGTTCAGAATCTCCGCAGTCTTGGTGAAACTCAGCGTCCGGCCAGCGACGGCAAATACGCGCAACGCGGGCAGCGACGGCAGCGTGTCCATGCACCCTCACAAGAAATACTTATGAATGAGGCAACATATTCAAGACGAACTCGTTTGTCGATTCCGGGCGCCAACGGCACAATCCGTCACATGATTTGCCGTGGCCAGACGGCCTCGAGACGGAGTTCGACATCATGATCAATTCTTATTGGGCAGCCGGGCTGACGCGGGGGCTGAGCTTGCGTCTGGAGGATTCCAGTTCTGAAGTGGAGACATCCGAACGCTTCGAGCGAGAGAGCGAGAGAGGTGAGCGCAAGGTCAGCTCGGCGAAACAAAAAACGGATCACGAGAGACCTTTGTTCCCCTGGCGGGCATGGCGGCGGCGCCTCGCCTTGCGATAGCCTCAAGAAGCTGCGTCACCCTGCCTTCTGCGCAAGTCGTCGTAAATCTGACGCCCAAATGCTGCATCTGCTAGAGCAAAGCGCGTTTAAGCGTAAACGCTGCTTTACTCTAACTCTTTGTTTCGACGCGTCTTTGCGATTCTTGCCGATGCCGTCAAATCGCAAAACGCTTTAACGGACTTCAAGTTCCTGACATCCGGGAGGCCAGCGACATGAACGCAGAGCGTACTGTGAACGAAGGCGGGTCGAAGAGGCCTCTTAGTTTCAACCCCTTGCTAGCCTTCTGGCCGACATGGCCCGCCGGGGGTTGGGGCAGAGAGCGGACCGGCACCCTTGCTGACTTCGCCACCGGCTATGCCGACTACGTGACTGAGGCGACTCAGCGGAGCATCGTTCTTGTTGATCTCCTGCGCCAGCACGGCAATCCCTTCCGCCACCTTGAATATTCGGCGGCCGGGATGATCGAGGCTTCCTGGAAGAACTACGGGGCGCTGCTCGACCTCTGGAAGGAAGCGGCTCTGATGACCGCCCACGGCTCTCCGCTGCTGCGGGCCGCCGTTGGCGTGCCTGAGCGCGAGACCGACACGGCGCGCCGCCCCACCCGCGTCGAGGCGATTCTCTATCCACCCGCCGCCACCGTCGAGGCATTGGCTGACGAAGCCGAGCCCGAGCCTGCCCCGGCCGGGCCGGTGGATGAGATGCCGGTGGTTGCCCCCGAATCCAATCCCGCCGCTGAAGAGCCCACTGTCGAAGGCAGCGAAGATAGGGCGGCGATGGCTCTCCCGAGCGGTGAAAGCGATGTAGCGCCGCACCTTACCCCGAGCGAGACACCGGTGGACGAAGTCGAGCCGCAGCTCGCGCCGGGCGAGCCTGCGGATGAGACACTGGCAGTCGCCCCCGAATCCGAACCCACCACTGAAACGCCCGCTCCTGAAGAGCCTGCCGCCGAAGTTCCCCAAGACAAACCTGTTACCGCCAAGCCGGCCGCTGCCCGCAATGCCTCTATCAAGACCTCGGCCCGCCCGGCCACGGGCACCAGGCCTGCACCGGGCCGCAAGAGGAGCGAAGGGAACGACGCCGAGTAAGACCTGTGATGATCTTGCCGTCGGCGACGAAGCTTTCATCGCAAGGCTGCTGACGCCGGATGATCTCCATGTCTTCGCTCATGCCAGCGGCAATCTCAATCCCGTGCATAGGATGGCGACGAGCGGGACGACCGCAACCCCGTTCCCTCCATGCTGCACTGCCCGATGTTCTCCGCGGTGCCCGGCGTTGACATCAACCTTCCGGAGGCCGGTCATGGCGCATGCCATCACATTGAACGCCTCGCCCCTGTCATAGGGATGGGTTGAGGCATGTCGGCACACCGTCGCTCAGCTTCGCGCCGACCGGCGGCATCACTTGACGGCCGGCTCTGCCTTCACCGCCACCGCATCCTTATCCTTCGAATAGATGCGGATATAGTCGATCTGCATGTCGTAATGCCCGCTCGCCGGCATGGCGATCGGCCAGCCGCCGCCCATGGCGAGGTTGAACATCCAGAAGAATTTGTCGTCCATATTGGGGCGGAGCATCTTCAGCCTCTGAACCTCGGCGCCATCGAAATAGCAGATCACCTCGTTCTTGGTGACCTCGAAGCCATAGGTATGAAAATTGGCTGACATGTCGGGCAGATTGTATTTCACGCCGCCGGAATCGGTCTTCTTGCCCCAATCATGCACGGTAGAGCGCATCACGGTCATGTCGTTGCCATAGGCCTCGATGCCGTCGATCTCGAAAGTGCCTTCCGGATCGCCGCCGGCATTTTGCGACTTCATGTTGATGGCCCAGTTCGCTGGCCACACGCCCGAGCCCGTCGGGAACTTCTGCCGGACCTCGACATAGCCTTCGCGGAACACGGCGCTCGGTTTACGGCCGTTCGAGAAGGCGGTCGCGATCATGCCGGAATACCATTTGCGCTTCCAGCCGTTGGGATCGACGAAATTGGGATCATGGATGGCGCGAATGTTCAGGACGCCGTCCTTGACGGTGTAGACCTGATTGAACTTGTCATGTTCCTTCGGATCGATCGTGATGAAATAACTGTCCGATCCCCATTGCGCGCCATTGGGCTGCTTGCCGACCTGCCACTTCGTCAGGTCCAGCTTGTCGCCTTTGAATTCGTCGTCGAGGATGAGCTTGTAGCCGGTGAGATCGGGCCCGGCCGCCTGGGCCAGCGCCGGAACGGCAAGGAAACAGGCAGTCGTCAGCATCAGGGCCATGCGCCGGGCTGCGAGAGTCATGGTCACTTCCTTTCGGGCCGCCGATCGGCGACCGATGTCGAGACAGGAGCCGGTTCTGCCGCCCAAAGCGATGGTCGTTGGCCCGGCGGCATGGTGCGTTGCGAAAGACTGCCAAACGCCATAGCAGCGGGCAACGCCCACTTTATGACGAACCCTGACCAATTGATTGACGGGCGGGGATCGGAGCGCCACCCCTACATTGGATTGCTCATCCCTATAAGTGCAACTTAAGGATGCGCAATCTTATCGGCAGGCTTTCCAGTGACCCATGTCCATATGGAAATGGTCTTCGTGATAGCCGTCGGAACCGGGACCGAGCACGACCTGGAAGACATCGCAGGTCACTCCATGCACATCCTTGAGGAAGGCAGCATCGGCGCCCTTGCCATAGAAATCCTTCTTCACCGTGATTTCCTTGCCGCTAGCGGTGATGTAGCCGGAAATATCGATGGCATTGCCGTGGGCATGTTCGGAGAGCTTGGCGCCCTTGATGTTGTTCATGCCGCGGCAGTCATAGGAAGCGGCCACCCTGATCGCCACCACGCTTTCGCCGAGTTCCTTCCTGGCCGCCGCCTGCATCCCCGCCTCCCAGCGCACCAGCCCACCGACCATGGCGCTGTCGACGGTTGCGGCAGGCTCCAGCGTGGTGCGGCTGCTGGGCCCCAGCGCCATCAGCCGGTAGGGCTGGGGCACGCTGCAGGCACCCTTGGCGATCGCCGCCTCAGGCGTCATGCGCGCGAGGTTGTTGATGGCGATGCCTGCCCCGGGGAAGGCGCCGAGCATGGCGACCTTGGTCTCAGGCTGGGGCGGATTGGCGCCGGGATCGAGACTCATGCGGTCGTCGATGCCGCCCGGGCGGCGGACCGGCAGCGGCACGAAGGCGTGGGTCAGCGTGCCCGGCGGGATCACGCTTCCGGGCCGCACTTCCGGCTGCGTCGGTACGGTGGCGCTGGCCTGCCCCTCGGGCTGAGCGTTCGGCTGGGGCGCCGGCTGCGCCATGTCGATACCAGTGTCGGGCCGCTCGGGCGGCAGCGGCGTGTCTGCATAGGCGGCCACGGTCCCCGGCAGATCCGGCCGTTCCGGCGGCGTGGGCACGCCACGTGTGATGATCTCCGGCAGGTCGTCCAGGCCGATCGAGGCCTTGATCGCCTTCATCAGCCTGGGTTTGGGCGTGAAAGGCTTCAGCGGTCTGGCCGCTGCTGCGTCGAAGCTCTTTTGGAAATAGTCCGGGAGGGGAACCAGCGGGGCATCGGCCGTCTCAGCCGCCGCACTGCCGCAAAACAACGCCAGAAGAACACAAGCGACGCCAACGCGCATGCACACTCCTCCGGTTGCGGTCAGGCGTTTTGTTGCGCAACTGCGGCAACACCATGGCGGGACGCCATGTTTTCGACAAACCGCTTAAAGAGGTAGTGACTATCCTGTGGACCGGGCGAAGCCTCGGGGTGGTGCTGCACCGAGAAGACCGGCCGGCCCTTGAGGGCGATGCCGCAATTGGAGCCGTCGAACAACGAGGCATGCGTCTCGACGACGCCCTCGGGCAGGCTGTCGCGATCGATGGCGAAGCCGTGGTTCATCGAGACGATCTCCACCTTGTCGGTGGTGAAGTCCTTCACCGGATGATTGGCGCCGTGGTGCCCCTGCTTCATCTTTTTGGTACGGGCGCCAAGCGCCAGGCCCAGCATCTGGTGGCCGAGGCAGATGCCGAAGATCGGGATGTCCATCTCCAGGAGGGCCTTGATCACCGGCACGGCATATTCGCCCGTCGCAGCCGGATCCCCCGGGCCGTTGGAGAGGAAGACGCCATCGGGCTTCAGCGCAAGGATATCCTCGGCCGGCGTCGTGGCCGGCACCACCGTGACGGCGCAGTCGGCAGCGGCGAGCAGGCGCAGGATGTTGCGCTTGATGCCGTAGTCGACGGCGACGACGCGATATTTCGGAGTGCCGAGTTGGCCATAGCCGTTCGACCACTCCCAGGTGGTCTGGTCCCAGTCGAAACGCTGGGCGGTGGTGACAGGCGGCACGAGGTCGAGGCCGTCCATCGAAGGCAGGCCGGCAGCTTCGCGCTTCAAGGCCTCGACATCGAAATTGCCGTCAGGATCGAAGGCGAGCACCGCATTCGGCATGCCGCCCTCGCGGATGCGGGCGGTCAGAGCACGGGTGTCGATTCCGGTGATGCCGGCGATGTTGCGGGCCTTCAGCCAGCCGTCGAGATGGCGGCTGGCGCGGTAATTGGCGGGCTCGGTGATCGGCGCATGCAGCACCACGCCACGCACGCCCGAACTCGCGGCCATGTTCACCGTCTCGATGTCCTCGTCATTGACGCCGACATTGCCGATATGGGGAAAGGTGAAGGTGATGATCTGGCCGGCATAGGAGGGGTCGGTGAGGATTTCTTCGTAACCCGTCATCGCCGTGTTGAAGCACAATTCGCCCGAAGCCTTGGTGATGGCGCCGAGGCCCTGGCCTTCGATCACCGTGCCGTCGGCGAGGACGAGAAGAGCGGTCGCCTTGGGTTCTGCCCAGCCGTCTTGCCAGCCATTTTCCATGCGATCGACCTCATCCTTGCTTGTGCGACTGTCATTTTCATCTTAAGTGCCAGATGAATGGCGGCGGCATAGCATGCGCCGCCCGGCAGACGCGGCGGAAATTAGGGATCGGACGGCCTGCCGTCAACCCTTCTCGCTAACCAAATAATCAAGCAATAACAATGGCTTGCGTTTGGAGCGGCAAATAATCCACTGCGGCAGGCCGTTTTCGAAGGTTTTGATTCTAAGGAAGAAGGCAGGCACCCATGTCTCTGCGCGAGGAATTCACCACCGCCGTCAAGGACGCCATGAAGAGCGGCGACAAGCCGCGCCTGTCGGTCGTGCGCATGATCCAGGCCGGGCTGAAGGACCGCGACATCGCCGCGCGCGGCGGCGAGCATGACGGCAAGATCCCGGAGAGCGAGATTCTCTCCATGCTGCAGAAGATGATCAAGCAGGCGCAGGAAACGCTGGAGACGGCGACCAAGGCCGGCCGCGCCGAGATGGCGGAGAACACCAGGGCCGAGATCGAAACCCTCTCCTCCTTCCTGCCCCGGCAGATGGACGTGTCCGAGACCAAGGCCGCCATCGCGGCTGTCGTGACCGAGATCGGCGCAGCCGGCGTCAAGGATATGGGCAAGGTCATGGCCGTGCTGAAGGAACGCTTCGCCGGTAAGATGGACTTCGCCAAGACGAGCCCGCTCGTGAAGGAAGCCTTGAGCGGCTGATAGCAGGCCGGGCAGGCCAGTTGGCCGCAGCGAGATCCTGCACTTTGCAAAAGAAGGGGCGGCGCAACTGCCTCCCGTTACCTTAACCTTCTTTTAACACTTTCGCGCTCTCCCCTTCCCTGTTCCCGCCGGTCCGGCTAAATTGCCGGGCGCTCACGGAACGAGAACGGCATGGCGTCTATCCTTAGAATGTTCCTGCAGCTCTGCGCCATGCTGGCGGTGGCTGCAAGTCTCGCCTCCTGCTCAGACCGGCCGGGCCCCAATCTGCTGCATCCGGTGGTGGGCGCCGCGGGCGTCGGAACGCCCATCAAGGTGCTGGTGGCGACTACGCGCCAGCGATCGGACACCGACAGCCTTGATTTCACCAACAAGCGCAATTTCGGGCTGAGCTACGAACAATACTCCATCTCGATTCCGCCCAATCACCTGCCGGGCAAGATCGAATGGCCCAGTTCCCCACCGGGCGATCCAGCTCGCAATTTCGTGGTAACCAGTGCCAGCGAACTCGATGAGAGTGGCTTCAACCGCGCGCTGTTCGCCGGCAAGAAGGGCGGCGGAGACGTCGTCGTCTTCATCCATGGCTACAACACCAATTACCAGGAAGCGGTCTACCGCGTTGCCCAGCTCAGCAAGGACAGCGGCTTTCCCGGCGCGGTGGTGGCCTTTGCCTGGCCTTCGATGGGCACCCTCACCGGCTATGTCGCAGACCGCGAGGCGAGCACCTATTCACGCGACTATTTCGAGACGTTCCTCAACGATCTCGCCCGCGCGCCGGGTGTAAAGCGCATCCATATCATTGCCCACTCCATGGGCAACTGGCTGACGGTGGAGACGCTGCGCCAGGCCAAGATGCGCGGCAACTCGGCTTTCCTGCCCAAGCTGGGCGAAGTCTTCCTGATGTCACCCGATATCGATGTCACTGTCTTCCGTACCCAACTCGATGCGATCGGCAAGCTCAACGAACCGATAACGGTGGGCGTCTCGCGCGACGATCGCGCACTCGGAGCCTCGCAACGCCTGGCCGGCGACGTGCCACGCGTCGGCAATGTGCTCCTCGAGGATCCGAAGGCGCAGGCGGCCATCCAGCATTATGGCCTGCGTGTAATCGACATGTCGGACAGCAAGAGCATCGATTCGATGAACCACAGCAAGTTCGTGTCGATCCTGCCGGCGCTGAACGAGGTCGCCAAGAACGACACCATGGTGGCGCGCGGCAACCCGGTCTCGCGCACCGGCGTGTTCGTCGTGGACACCGCCGGCACCATCCTGACGGCGCCGCTGCGCCTCGGCGAAGCCGTGCTGGGGCAGTGAGCCTCACGCCTTCCTGAAGCTGTCGGCGGTGAGCGGTATGCCCTCCTCCAGCGGCGTCGGCTTCAGGCCGAAGCGGCGCTCGAACTTGCTGCTGTCGACCAGGAAAGGACGATCGTGCTGGAACGAGGTCTCGTGCCATTCGCGGATGAAGGGCATGAACAGGCCGACGAGCGGCATGAGCCAGCCGGGCATCTCCATCAGGCGCAGCTTCACGCCGAGCCGGCCCGCCGCCATGGCGAGGATCTCGCGCGGGGTCCGCGCTGGCACGCTCGGCGCATGCCAGACCTGGCCATAGGCGTCGTCGGGCGCATCGAGCAGCAGGATGGCGGCGCGGGCGACATCCGGCACATAGGCCAGCGCATGCGGCGCGTCGGGCTTGACGACGAGCTGCGCGCTCCTGCCCCGCGCCAGGGCGCCGATGGTGGGCGTGCCCAAGATCGAATTGGCGACGCCAGGCCCGTAGAAATCGGGCGCGCGTAGCGCCGCGGCCTTGACGCCGGAAGCCTGCCACTGCCGCGTGATGGCGGCGCGCACCTTGCCCTTGCGGCCGTTCGCGGCCATCGGCATGTCCTCGCGCAGCGGCTCGACCTGCGGGCCGTACATATAGAGATTGTCGATGAAGATCAGCCGCGCGCCGCTGGCGATGCAGGCCGCCAGCATGTTCGCCATCACCTTGGGCCAGGTCGTTTCCCACACCGCGGCCTCATAGGGCAGGCCGATGGTGCAGATCAGTACGCTGGCACCGTGCATCAGGCGCATCAGCGCGGCGCCGTCGACGGCGTCGCAGGGCTCGAATTCGGCCCCTGGCGGCAGTCTGCCTGGCTGCTTGCGCTGCGCGATCACGCTTGCCCGCCCCGCCTGCCCCAATTGCTCGGCTATCGACAGGCCGACCGGGCCACCGCCCAAGATCACAATCCGTTCCGACATCATTGCCTCCTCTTGATAGGAGAGGGATAGCAAGCGCCCTATCATAATTCCAATGCATGTTTTATATTCACACTATGCGTAGCATGCATTTGAAGGCGATCGATCTCAACCTGTTGACGGCGCTCGGCGCCCTGCTCTCCCAGCGCAGCGTCAGCCGCGCGGCACGCGAGGTCGGCCTCAGCCAACCGGCGATGAGCCGGGCGCTGGACCGGTTGCGCCACCTCTTCGGCGACGATCTGATGGTCCGCTCCGGCGCCGGCATGGTGCTCACCGCGCGGGCCGAGGCGCTCGCCCCGCGCGTGCAGGTGCTGCTCGCCGATATCATCGATGTCGTGGCGGAGCCCGATTTCGATCCTGCCCGCGAAAGGCGCACCGTGCGCATCGCCGCCGTCGACTCACAGACGGCGCTGTTCTTTCCTGGCGCGATGGCGCGCCTGCTCAAGGAGGCGCCGGATGTCGATCTGCGCGCCGTGCCGATCGGTCCCGACATCAGCAGGCGCATGCAGGCCTGCGAGATCGACCTCACCTTCTCGCTGGCCAACTATCCCCTGCCGTCGGGCGCCCATAGCGAGCGCCTCCTCGACGACAGGCTCGCTTTGATACTGCGCCGCGGCCATCCGGCGGCCGCCGGCCAGACCCTCACCCTCGCCGACTATGCCGCCCTCAGCCATGTCACCGTATCGATCTTCGGCGACAGCTACACTGAAGCCGACGCCGCCCTGGCTGCCGCCGGGCTCGAACGGCGCATCGCCCTGACGACGCCGCATTTCACCGCGGCGCTGGCAGCGGTGGCGCAGACCGATATGGTGACGGTGCTCTCTCGCGCTTTTGCCCTGCAATTCGCCGAGCCGCTCGGCCTCGTGCTGCGCGAGCCGCCGTTCCAGGCAAGGGCCCTGCCCGTCACTTTGGTCTGGCCTGCGGCCCGCAAGCACGACCGCCTGCTGGCCTGGCTGCGCGGCGTGTTCAAGGATGTCGCTGCGGGGCTGGCGGCCTAAGGCGAGTAAAGATCAGAAATCGTTTGGATGAACATATCCCCGCCGATTGCGGATAAACGAAACCCTGCCGGTGAACAAAGCGATCATGAAGGCGAAAGCACCACCAATGGCGTGGAGGCTGGCGGCAATATCAAGCGCCTGCAAGAGCCATAGTAACGTGATCAATAGTAAAGTGATCATGTGCCCATCCCAATGAAGCGTGCCGTGATCCGATACCCTGAAGCCGGCATTGGTGTGTCGGAACCATGGCGGCCGCGGCCCTTGTGTCGCTACTTCGTCGTCCGATAAGCATGTCAGCCGCTATTGAGCTTGGGCTTCGGCCCTTGTCGCTCGGAACAATGACCGCACCGTCGCCTTGAGACGCCCAAGGGATCGAGCACAATCGGCCGCGCCTCGAATTGCTGTATCCAAGAATATACACAACCATGGATACGACCGCCGGGCAGCGGCGTTTCGCATTTCACGGGCAGTCACGGCCAGCGCTCAGAGTAGCCATGCTGCTTTGTCGATCCTCGGCATCGCCAAACTGATTATGCATGCCATCCAAACTCCTATTCATTATCAAATTTTAATGTCGGATTATGAAGTATATATTGTGATTAACCCTGCTCTTTGAGCAATCTTACTTTAGGTATTCATTCTGTCATAAAATATAACTTCAATATAATCATTTTGTCATAAATATATATGTGACTTTTAAGGCACATATCCTTGTTATAAAATCGTCACATCAATCTCAGATTGTATTTTATATTGTAAGTACACTCCTGATTCAGCAAGTAGGTTGCGGCTCTCGTTTCGCGAGCATCATGTGCTGATTGCATCTTATAGCAAGCAGGCCGGAGCTTGGTACCGGAACGAACCAGCCCAAACGTACGCAATCCAACTTGCTCAGAGAGCCTTCCGATGATGATCAAATCTCTTCTGCTCGGCGCCGCGGCGAGCGTTGCCGCTCTTGCCGCCGCTCAGGCCGCCGACCTTCCCATGACCAAGGGGGAAGCCGTCGAATATGTGAAGGTCTGCTCGGCCTTCGGCCCCGGCTTCTTCTATATCCCCGGCAGCGATACCTGCTTGAAGATCGCTGGCGAAATCCGCGCCGACTACCGCTTCTACAACCAGAGTGGTGACAGCCGCACCACGGCCGACGGTTTCAAGCAGACCCGCAACATCCACGACACCGCCTTCGACACCGAGGCGCGCATCTCCTTCGATGCCCGCACCCAGACCGATTACGGCCTGCTGCGCTCCTTCTTCCAGATCCGTGCCAACAGTCGCCCGATTCCGGCCAACTGGACCGTTGCCAGCGATACGCAGACCAGCCTCTTCCGTGTCAAATACGCCTACATCCAGTTCGGTGGTTTGACGGCCGGCTTCGCCCATTCCTTCTTCGGTTTCTACGACTACGAATACGGCAACACGATCTGGGGCCCGTATTATGCCGAGTCGAACGTCGTCAACCTGCTCGCCTACACGGCCGATTTCGGCAGCGGCTTCACGGCCACCCTGTCGGTCGAGGACGGCCGCGACCATCGCCAGAATGCCTTTTCGAGCAGCCAACAGGGCGGGCAACAGGCTCCGGATGTCGTCGGCCAGGTCCGCCTGAAGCAGGATTGGGGGTCAGTGGCCGCCCAGGCCGCCATCCATCAATACCGGACGGCCGAAGTCATCGTTCCGCACGAAGACAAGTGGGGCTATGCGGTCGGCGGCAGCTTGCTCGTCAACATCCCGGCCATCGACAAGGGCCACTTCGTGATCGAAGGCCAGTACGCTGATGGCGCGCTGGACTATCTCGGCGTCGGCAACTCCAAGCTCAAGGGCCAGGACTATTTCGTCAATACCAATGCCAGCCTTGATGGCGGCAAGGGCTGGTCGGTCGTGGCCGAACTCGGCGGCAACTTCACGCCGCAGTGGGGGGCCAACCTGGTCGGCAGCTACATCGACACCAGCTATGACAAGTTCAGCGCGATCGGCGACGACCTCAAGGTGAAGGAATATTCGATCACCGGCAACGTCACCTATACGGTCGTGAAGGGCCTGAGCATCACAGGCGAGGTCTCCTACACTAACCAGGCGATCGACAACACGGTGTACACGACGCCGGCCCCCGCCCATGCCTTCGACGCCAAGTCTGATTTCGTGATGGGTGGTATCCGCATCAAGCGTACCTTCTGATCCGCTTCTCTTCCTGGAAGACGACGACGGGCCCGGCATCAGCCGGGCCCTTTGCGTTGTGGCCTGTGCTTGAGGCGTCGACAAGATGAGCGCATGAGAAGCGAGGGGCCGTCTTCATCTCGTGCCATTTCCGCGGTAACGCTACGACATCTCGACAACATTGAGTCGCAACGGATTGATAATGCCGCTTTTTTCCAAGGACGAACTCGTTTCCGCCAGCCAGCTCATCCATAGCAGGATGCTCCCGACGCCCCAGCTCGTCTGGCCGCTGCTCAGCCAGCGCGCCGGCGCCACGGTCTGGGTCAAGCATGAAAACCACAGCCCTATCGGAGCCTTCAAGGCGCGCGGCGGCATCAGCTTCATCGACTGGATCCGGCGCGAAAAGCCGGAGGTTGGAGGCATCGTCACCGCCACGCGGGGCAATCACGGCCAGGCGCAGGCGCGCGCCGCCACGGGGGCCGGTGTCAAGGCAAAAATCCTGGTGCCCTTCGGCAATTCGACCGAGAAGAACGCGGCCATGCGTGCCTTCGGCGCTGAGTTGATCGAGTTCGGCCAGGATTTCGACGAAGCGCGCCTCGAGGCCATCCGCCTGTCGCAGGCCGAGAACCTCTTCCTGGTGCCGCCCTTCCACAAGGAGATCGTGCGGGGTGTCGCCATCTATGCCCTGGAGCTCTTCACCGCCGCGCCCGATCTCGACACCGTCTATGTGCCAATCGGCTGCGGCTCGGGGATTTGCGGCGTGATCTCGGTTCGCGATGCCCTCGGTCTCAAGACGAAAGTGGTGGGCGTCGTCTCCACCGAGGCCGCAGGCGCCAAGCTCTCCTTCGAGGCCGGCCGCATTATCGAGACCAACTCCGCCAACACCCTCGCCGACGGCATGGCCGTGCGGGTACCGGTGGCCGAGGCCTTCGAGATCTATTCGAAGGGCGCCGACCGCATCATCGCGGTCAGCGAAGAAGAGGTGAAGGAAGCCATGCGCATCCTCTACCGCGACACCCACAATCTTGCCGAGGGCGCCGGCGCGGCCGCCTTCGCCGCCCTGATGCAGGAGCGGGAGGCCATGGCGGGCAAGGAAGTCGCCGTCATCCTGTCCGGCGGAAATGTGGACATGGCCGTCTATGCGGGGATCTTGGCGGGAGCGTAGGTCGAGTGCCCCTGCTAGAGCGTTTTACTTTCAGATCGAATCACCAAGAATCGCAAAATGCTTTTGATACCAGCAAGTTAATTTCGAAATGCGCTCCTACCTGAACGCATTTTGCTCTAGGGAACAGGATCGGCGCACCAGCCCTCACCATCAGTTCGCCCATAGCCCCTTGTGCGACCAGTTCATCAAACCAGAGGCTGGTGCTGGCGAGGATGGCGGCGTTCCGGTGTCCAGGAGATCGTGCAGCATTCGCAGGCGCCCGGCCACTGGGCTCGCATAGCCCTTGACGCGCATGGCGAAGGGCAGGTCGAGATGCATCAGCGCCCAGGTGGTGACCGCTTCGGGCGAGATGAGTGCCGCGAGACGCTCCGTTTCGAAGGAAGGATGGCCGAGGCGAGCCTGGACGGCCGGATTGCCGTTCACCTGCATGATCAGCTTGGCTTTGAGGGCTTGTGCGGCCGCGGGATCGCCGGTCATGTCCGGTTTCTCGACGGGGGCGATCTCGACGGGCCTGAGCGACGCAGCGGGCCCGCCTTGGACGAGGCGCACCAGGCATAGGCCATTCATGCCCAGCACCGCCTTCTCGTCACCGCGCCAGGACAGCTGGCTCTGGCGCGCCAGGATGGCATAGGCGCCGGTTTCGAAGGAGGGGGCAACCACAAAGCCTTCGGCGCGCGCGGCCCGCTGGATGGTCTTGGGAAAGGCCGCTTCGGCGATGTCGTCGCCGACGCACAGGCGTGCGAACTGGCGGGGCAGAAGCGCCATCGTGTCGGGCACCGCCAGGCTGGGATAATGCATTGGGCCCCGCAGTGCCTCGGGCCAGCGATAAAGCTCTTCGCTCGCGGCATTGTCCAGGAGCCTTGGCGTCCAGTCGCGATCGGGGCGGATGTCCGGCGGCGTCGCCGCTACGGGAATGCCGGCAATATCGGCCACCGGCTGGAACTGGATGACGTAATTGGGGCGGATGGTGCCGGCCTCGCGCGCCGAGTTTCCAGGGTCTCGCCACGCGATCGGATGCACCGTCACGTGATAGGCGCCGTTGGCGAGCTCGAACCAGTGATCTCCAATCGCAGAAAGATCCCTCATCTGCTCGTCGCTCGGCAGGGCATCCGTGTTGTCGAGAAGGATGCGGCCGTGCCGAACGATCAGCGGAAAGCTCCAGGAAGGACAGGCATCAGCGGCTTCGGCCGGCGTGAGATCGCCCGTCGTCAGCCGGATAGCATAGCCGCCATCCGAGCCCGTGCAGAAGGCGATCAGACGGCCCGCCGCCGATTCACTGCCATAGGCAAAATCATAGCTGTACCAGTCGAGCGGATCCCGCGCGCGATGGGTCAGGTCGTCCGGATGGAACAGGACGAAGGTCGCCACATCGGTGCCAAGCAGAATCGTCTTTTCGGCCATGGAAATCGCGCTCCTCGAGACTTTATGGCCGCCAACATAGAGGCAAGAGCGGGGCCCAGGTGTTTCGGCCGGAACGCCTTTTGGCTGATCGCGATTGGGAGATTTGCCGCGGACATCCACCTCTCCTGGGGTCGGGCCTGGCGATCCTTGGCGTCCGCGAGGCAGGCGACGACATCGGGCCTGCAGCGCTTTCCCTCACCCGAGCATGCCTCTCTGGCGAAGCCATGCCTCGTAGTGATCCGGCCATGCCGCAGTGGGTGTACCCGGCCGCCCCATGCCGAAGCCATGGCCGCCGCTGGCAAGGCGCATGAGTTCGACGGGAACGCCCGCGGCCTGACAAGTCTGCGCCATGATCGCGGTGTTGGCTGGGTTGGAGACCGGGTCATCCTGCGCCTGCGCCAGGAACATCGGCGGGCAGTCTTTCCGGACATGCGTCTGGACGGACCATTCCGCGCTCTCCCCGGCCGAGGGGTGCCGGCCTATTAACACGCGGCGCGTGGACGTGTGGTCATAAGGCGGCTCCAGCGTGATGATTGGGTAGATCAGGGCCGCATTGTCGGGCCGGGCCGATTGGGTATCGGCCTCGTCCACCCCGGGATAGGCCTTGAAGGCCGAGCGGGCGGAGGCCAGACCGAGCAGATGGCCGCCGGCGGAAAAGCCGAGCACCCCCAGGCGGCCGGGATCGATGCCGTAGCCCGTGGCGCCGGCCCGGATGAGCCTCATTGCGCGCTGGGCATCCTGCAGCGGCGCGAGCGGCCCTGCCTTCCAGCCCTCCTCCGGCAGCCGGTAGGCGAGCACGAAAGCGGTGACGCCCCTTGCCGCCAGCCAGGCAGCGGCGGGATGGGCCTCGCTGCCCATCTCGATCCGCTTGTAGCCACCGCCCGCCGCCACCAGCATGGCCGCTCCGTTGGGCTTGTCCGGCCGGTAGAGCTGCAGCGAGGGCAGCGCGATGTTCGACCACGCGCCCCGCGAACTGACACGGACCGGACCGCTCGGCCCTCCCCCGCCAGGCGGCATTCCCGGCCAGAGCGGAAGCGCCTGAGAATCGGAGGCGCCAGCACGGGAGGGCAAGCCCAGCATTGCTGCCGACAAGAAAAGCAGGGATCGGCGATCGAGAAGCATGGCGGCGCCTCGCATGACTACACAAGCTATCTCCCCCCGGCCTGCCCCGTTCCATGGCCACTCTCAAGTCGGGGCATGAATCTCCGCGATATAGCCGCCCGGGAAGCGGACAATCACAGCCCGCCGGCCATCGACGGCATAGGATGGCACCAGGATCTCGACGCCGGCAGCCTTCGCCCTGGCCAGGGTCGCCTCGAGATTGCCGACTTCATAGCCGGTCAGGTCGCGGCCATAGGGCCAGGGCAACTTCCCATCCGACACGAACACCACCAGCGCGCCGAAGCCCGAGCTGATGCGTATGCGCCGGATCGTGTCCCCCGGCCGGCCCACTTCGACGCCCGGCGCCTTGGCGTCGTCGGAGACGATCTTGCCACGCGAAAAGGCCAGCCAGCGGGAAAGGAAAGCATCGGCGGCGTCGGCCGTCAGATAGACGCGGTTCTCGGGCACGGTGGCCAGCGGGGGATAATTGGGCTTCACCGTATGCCAGTAGAGCTGCATGTTCACGCCGCCCGGCCATTGGATCAGCGCATCCCGGCCGATCGGATCGGGAAAGGTGTCGACAAGACGCATCGCGCCACTGTTGACCGCCGCGCCCACCGCCGCATCGATATCGCTGACGAGATAGCCAGTGCGCTCCTCCCCGAAGGGGTAGGGAACCGGCGTCCTGAAGCCGAAGACGGATACGATTCCCACCGGCGTGGCGACGATCTGCGACAGGGTCTGGCTCGGCGTGGGCGTGACCTGGAACACCCCTTGTTTGCTGGCAGTACCGCCGAAGGTCGCGATGAAGCTCGCCACGAAGCGGGCGAAATCGCCCGGCTCGACATAGACATGGGTCGAGTCGTATTGCGGCCCCACCGAATAGTCGGTTGAGGTCTGCGCAGAGGCGCCGCCGAGGAGAGCAAGATAGGCCAGAGCCACGACCAAGGCTCTGAAACGGAAGGCAATCATGGTTCCCCGACTCCATGCGGGCTTAAGGCGTGTCGTCGGCGCAGACCCTACCCGCCTTCCAGCCCCTTGTCTTCCGCAGTAGAATAGCGGGGATGAGTCGCCCGGGCCAAAGGCCGGCGGCCCGAGCACCCTTGCTATATCGCTCGCCGCTCTCACATGTGAACAGATGAAATACCCGCCCAACCTGCTCGACGAGATCCGTGCCCGTCTGCCCGTCACGGCGGTAGTGGGCAGGCGCGTCAAGCTGAAGAAGCAGGGGCGGGAATGGCGCGGGCTCTCCCCTTTCAACGCCGAGAAGACGCCCTCCTTCTATGTCAACGACCAGAAGGGCTTCTATCACTGCTTCTCCTCAGGCCGGCATGGCGACATCTTCCGCTTCCTGATGGAGACGGAGGGCGTCTCCTTCCCCGAGGCGGTGGAGCGCTGCGCCGGCGAGGCGGGTGTCATCCTGCCCAAGCTCACGGCCGAGGATATCAAGCGCGAGGAAGAGCGGGCCTCGCTGCATGAGGTGATGGAGATGGCGGCGGCCTTCTTCCAGTCCCGCCTGCAGGCGCGCGAGGGGGCGGCGGCGCGCGGCTACCTCGCCGATCGCGGCCTGACGCCGGCGATCCAGGCCGAGTTCGGCATCGGCTATTCGCCCAATGAGAGATTCGCCTTGCGCGACCACCTCGCCGGCAAGGGCGTCGACCGCGACGCCATGATCGAGGCTGGCCTGCTCGTCCATGGCGAGGACATCCAGGTCCCCTATGACCGCTTCCGCGACCGCATCATGTTTCCGATCCATGACGCGCGTGGCAAGGTCATCGCCTTCGGCGGCCGCGCCATGGATAAGGAGGCCTCGGCCAAATATCTCAACTCGCCCGAAACCTCGCTCTTCCACAAGGGTTCCTGCCTCTACAACCACCACCGCGCCCGCAAGGCCTCCCATGAGAAGGGCGGTGTCATTGCGGTGGAGGGCTATGTCGACGTCATCATGATGAGCGTCGCTGGCTTCGGCCACACCGTCGCCCCGCTCGGCACCGCCTTGACGGAAGACCAGCTTACCCTGCTCTGGCGCATGAGCGAGGAGCCGGTGCTGTGTTTCGATGGCGACAAGGCCGGGCGCAAGGCTGCCTACCGCGCCATCGATGTCGCCCTTCCCCAGATCGGGCCGGGCAAGACGCTGAAATTCGCCCTGTTGCCGAGCGGGCAGGATCCGGACGAGTTGGTGCGCTCCTCCGGAGCCAGCGCGGTCAGCGAGGTGCTGCAGGGCGCCATGCCGCTCGCCGATATGCTGTGGACACGTGAGACTGAGAGCGGCGATTTCGAAACGCCGGAGCGCCGCGCCGCCCTGGAGCGCAAAGTCATGGACGCGCTCACGCCCATCCGCGACGAGACGCTGCGCAAGCATTACCGCGCCGAGATGCAAGGGCGCCTGAACAACTTCTTTGCACCTGTTCGCGCCGCCGAAGGTCGCTTCGAAGGCGGCCAACGCTCCTGGCGCCGAGGGCCGGGCGGCCGGCAGGAAACACGGTCGGGCCCTCCTCCCGTCACCGCCGGCGTGCGCGAAAGCGCGCGCGTGCGCGGTGGCCATGGCGTGGTGCCGGCGCGCGAGGCGCTGATCCTTGCTGCCGTGGTCGCCCATCCCGTCCTGCTCGACGATCATTGCGAATTGCTGGCAGGGCTCGAATTCGACAATGCCGAAACCAATCGGCTGCGCCAGGCCCTGATCGATTGCGTGGCGCATGGCCTTCGCGAATCACCTGAGATCGAGACCGAGCTTCTCGGCCTCGGATTCGAGCGTTTGCTCCATCAGATTACCTCCGCGAGCGCGCTGGGACACTTTTGGGTGCGGCGCGACGCCGCTTTTCCCGACGTTCGGGACGGATTCGTGCATGCTGTGGCCTTGCATCACAAGAACCGTACGTTACATAAGGAGCTCAGGCTCGCAGCGACTGCGCTGGAGCAGGACCTCACCGACGAAAATTTTGCCAGGCTCCAGGACATCAAGGCGCAAATCGCCACGATGGAAGGGACGGAGGCGATGATCGAAGGGTTCGGGGCCTCCTCCGGGCGCTCGTCTCGAGATATGTGACGGAGCTATGAGTCGATATTCAGGGTTAACGGCGGATTAGCCTTTGCCCGGTTAGTGATAGCGTCAATCCTTTGGGGATCGGCGGGTTCCTTGTCATCGCCTTGCCGCGAAGATATGGGAACCGGCACCTCATGGGATATGGGGCAAGGCGGCGACCAGTCGGGTGGCTCCGGGTACCGGATGCTGCCCTTTTTGGTGTTGTCGCTCCAGCCCTCCCTCTACGGGAGGGAATCGTGCCTTAACCCGCAAGGGTGTGGCACAGGGTGATTGTGTTCGCCAGCGCTTTCGAGCGGGATTTTCCGCTCGGCGGGCTGGCAGCGGAGAGCAGGGTTTCCCGAGTTGGAGCAGGATTCCAACCCGGAAAACCCTGCTGGGAACTTGGAAGGACGCAGCAATTTGCGGGGCCGCCCGACGGATGGCCTCACAAATTCTGCTTTGGCGATCGAGGGAAAGCGATATGGCGAAAAAAGAAGCTGACAAGGAAGAGACGCCGGAGACCGAGGCGCCGAGCCAGGACAGCCCCTTGCTCGACCTGTCGGATGCCGCCGTCCGCGCCTTGATCAAGCGCGCCAAGAAGCGTGGCTATGTCACGCATGAAGAGATCAATAACGTGCTCCCCTCCGATCAGGTCGAAGGCGACCAGATCGAGGACGTGCTCGCCATGTTCTCCGAGATGGGTATCAATGTCGTCGAGAACGAGGAGAACGAGGAGACGGAGGAGGCCGCCCCGGCCGAGGAAGAGGAAGCCGAGGGCGGCGACCTTGTCGAGGCCACCTCCACGCGCGCGATCGCTTCGACCACCACGGCCAAGGAACCAACCGATCGCACCGACGATCCCGTGCGCATGTATCTGCGCGAGATGGGCACCGTCGAGCTGCTGTCGCGCGAGGGCGAAATCGCCATCGCCAAGCGCATCGAGGCCGGCCGCGAGGCGATGATCGCCGGGTTGTGCGAAAGCCCCCTCACCTTCCAGGCCATCATCATCTGGCGTGACGAGCTCAACGACGGCAAGATCCTGCTGCGCGACATCATCGATCTCGAAGCGACCTATGCCGGCCCGGATGGCAAGAACGTGCCGACGGCCGTGATTGGCGAAGTTGCGGCCGAGGTCGAAGGCGAGGCCGCGCCCGCCCTGGACGACGACGCGCTGCCGCCGATGGACAGCGAGATGGACGAAGACGACATGGAGAACAACGTGTCGCTTTCGGCCATGGAGGCCGAGCTGAAGCCGAAGGTGCTCGAGACCTTCGACCTGATCGCCGACGACTACAAGAAGCTGCGCCGCCTGCAGGACGTGAACGTCGAGAGCCGGCTGCAGAACCGCTCGCTCTCGCCCTCGCAGGACCGCAAATACAAGAAGCTGAAGGAAGAGATCGTCACCAACGTGAAGAGCCTCTCGCTCAACCAGGCGCGTATCGATGCCCTGGTCGAGCAGCTCTACGACATCAACAAGCGCCTGATCGGCTATGAAGGCCGCCTCATGCGCCTGGCCGAGAGCTATCGCGTCGACCGTTCCGACTTCCTCAAGACCTATCAGGGCTCGGAACTCGACCCGAAGTGGATCCTGCGCGTCTCCAAGCTCGGCTCCAAGGGCTGGAGGGAGTTCGTGGCGCACGAGCTCGAGACCATCAAGACCATGCGCGAGGACATCCATAACCTCGCGACCGAGACGGGCCTCGAGATCACCGAGTTCCGCAAGATCGTGCATATGGTGCAGAAGGGCGAGCGCGAAGCCCGCCAGGCGAAGAAGGAAATGGTGGAGGCCAATCTGCGCCTCGTCATCTCCATCGCCAAGAAATACACCAATCGCGGCCTGCAGTTCCTCGATTTGATCCAGGAAGGCAATATCGGCCTGATGAAGGCGGTCGATAAGTTCGAATATCGCCGCGGCTACAAGTTCTCGACCTATGCCACCTGGTGGATCCGGCAGGCGATCACCCGTTCGATCGCCGACCAGGCCCGCACCATCCGCATCCCCGTGCACATGATCGAGACGATCAACAAGATCGTGCGCACGAGCCGCCAGATGCTGCACGAGATCGGCCGCGAGCCGACGCCGGAGGAACTGGCCGAAAAGCTCGCCATGCCGCTCGAAAAGGTGCGCAAGGTCCTCAAGATCGCCAAGGAGCCGATCTCGCTGGAGACGCCGATCGGCGACGAGGAGGATTCGCATCTCGGCGACTTCATCGAGGACAAGAACGCCATCCTGCCGATCGATGCGGCGATCCAGTCCAACCTGCGCGAGACCACCACGCGCGTGCTGGCCTCCCTCACCGCCCGCGAGGAGCGCGTGCTGCGCATGCGCTTCGGCATCGGCATGAACACCGACCACACGCTGGAGGAAGTCGGCCAGCAGTTCTCGGTGACGCGTGAACGCATCCGCCAGATCGAGGCGAAGGCGCTGCGCAAGCTCAAGCATCCGAGCCGCTCGAGGAAGCTCCGGAGCTTCCTGGATAACTGACCGGGAGCGTCGAATAGTCGAAAGAGCCCTCTGTGCCAACGCGCAGAGGGCTTTTTTGGGCGCCGCGGCTGGGAGCGCGGACATCTTGTCCGCCTCTTCCCATCCTGCAAACTCACCGTTTCCAAGAGGCGGACAAGATGTCCGCGCTCCCGGTTACGCCTCCCCGGCCACCGGTTCAGCTTTCACCACTGCTTCCTTCTTCCGCCCCGCCCCAGTCAGCAAGCGTAGCGTCACATAGAACACCGGCGTGAGGAACAGGCCGAAGAAGGTCACGCCCAGCATGCCGAAGAACACTGCCGTGCCGAGTGCCTGGCGCATCTCGGCGCCCGGACCGGTGGCGATCAGCAACGGCACCACGCCGAGGATGAAGGCGAAGGCCGTCATCAGGATGGGACGCAGGCGCAGGCGGCAGGCCTCGACAACCGCATCGATCGGCGACTTGCCCTCGTTCGCCTCCGCCTCGCGAGCGAACTCGACGATCAGGATGGCGTTCTTGGCGGCGAGGCCCACCAGCACGATCAGGCCGATCTGCGTGAGGATGTTGTTGTCCATGCCGCGCAGCATCACGCCCAGAAGTGCGGAGAGCACCGCCATCGGCACGATCAGGATGATGGCGAGCGGCAACGACCAGCTCTCATATTGCGCCGCCAGCACCAGGAAGACGAACAGCACCGACAGGCCGAAGATGAAGATCGCCGTATTACCGGTGGCGCGCTCCTGGAAGGCAAGGTCGGTCCACTGGAAGCTGGTGCCCTGCGGCAGGGTGGCTTGGGCGAGCTTCTCCATCTCGTCCAGCGCCTGCGCCGTCGAGGTGCCGGGGCCGGCATTGCCTTGCAGTGGAACCGAGGGATACATGTTGTAGCGCTGGATCAACTGGGGACCGGAAACCTCCTTGATCTCGACCAGAGTGCCGAGCGGCACCAGCGCGCCGCTGGAGGAGCGGACCCTCAGCCCGGCGATCTGGTCGGTATCGTTGCGGAAGCGCTGATCAGCCTGCGCCTGAACCTGGTAGACACGTCCGAACGCGTTGAAGTCGTTGACATAGGCGGTGCCGAGATTCTGCTGCAGCGTATCGAAGATGTTGGAGATGGGAACGTTGAGGATCTCGGCCTTCTGACGATCGATGTTGAGGAAGATCTGGGGCGAATTGGCGGAAAACGTGGTGAAGACACCAGCCAGCTTCGGATCGGACCGCGCCTTGCCCATCATCTCATAGGCCGAGCCCAGCACGCGCTGGATGTCGGAGCCTAGCCTTTCCTGGAGCTGCAGCTTGAAGCCGCCGGCATTGCCGATGCCGCGCACGGGCGGCGGTGGAATGGCGATGATGAAGGCTTCCTGGATCACCTGCATGCGGCCGAAGAGATCCTTGATGATCTTGTCAGCCGTCAGCCCCTGCTTGATACGCTCGTCAAACGGCTTGAACGGCACGAAGATGGCGGCCGAGTTGGTGGCGTTGGTGAAGGTCGCCGCCGAAAAGCCGGCAAAGGCTACCGCATCCTGCGCGCCAGGCGTCGCCTGCGCGATCTCGGAAACACGCTTGGTGACGGCATCGGTGCGCGAGAGCGAGGCGCCATCCGGCAACTGCACGACGACGATGGCATAGCCCTGGTCGAGCGTCGGGATGAAGCCTTGCGGCACTTTCTGCGCCACCCAGACGGTGGCGGCGAGGAGGCCGGCATAGATCGGCAACATGATGATCTTGCGCCGCACCACCCGGTTGACGCCGTGGGCATAGCCATTGGCCAGCCCTTCGAAGCCGCGATTGAAACCGCCGGCCAGGCTGTTGCCGAGGCGGGAAAGAGGATTTCGCGGCGGCGCATGGCCGTGCGGCTTGAGCAGGATGGCGGCCAGTGCGGGTGAGAGAGTGAGCGAGATGAAGGCCGAGATGAAGGTCGAGACCGCAATCGTCAGCGCGAACTGCCGATAGAACTGACCTGAAATGCCGGGAATGAAGGCGGTTGGAATGAAGACCGCGCCCAACACCAGGGCGATGGCGATCACGGCCGTGCCGACCTGGTCCATGGTCTCGTGGGCCGCATCCCTTGGCGACATGCCCAGAGAGATGTTTCGCTCGACATTCTCGACGACCACGATGGCGTCGTCGACCACGATGCCGATGGCCAGCACCATGCCGAACAGGGTCAGCGTGTTCAGAGAAAAGCCGAAAGCCGCCATCACGGCGCAAGTGCCGATCAGCGACACCGGGATGGCGATGACGGGGATGAGCGCCGTGCGCCAGCTCTGCAGGAAGACGATGATCACCAGCACGACGAGGATCACGGCCTCGCCCAGCGTATGGTAGACGGCGTTGACGGACTCCGCGATGAAGGTGGTGGGGTTATAGACGATCTTGTAGGCCACCCCCGGCGGGAAGGACTGCTTCAGCTCCTCCATCTTCTTGATGATCTCGTCGGCCGCCTGAAGCGCATTGGTGCCGGGGCGCTGGAAGATCGCCAGCGCCACGGCTGGCTTGCCGTCGAGATAGGAGTTGGTGACATAGTCCTGCGCACCGAGCTCGACGCGCGCCACATCCTGCACACGCACGAGCTGGCCGTTCGGTGTCGAGCGCACGATCACCCGCCGGAACTGGGCGACATCCTGGAAGCGGCCCTGCGTGTTGACCGTGATCTGGAAGGCGGCGCCGGATGTCGTCGGCTCCTGGCCGATGGCGCCGCTGGAGACCTGCACGTTCTGCGCCTGGATGGCCTGCACCACGTCCGACGAGGTCAGGCCATAGCTCGCCAGCTTGTCGGGGTCGAGCCAGACACGCAGGCTGTATTGGCGCTCGCCGAAGATGGTGAGGTCGCCCACGCCATCGAGACGCAAGAGGTCGTCGCGTACATTGTTGCGGGCATAGTTGGAGATGTAGAGCTGGTCGTAGCGGTCATCCGGCGAGAGCATGTGGATGACCATCATCAAATCGGGCGAGGATTTCAGCGTCGTCACGCCGAGGCGCCTGACATCATCGGGCAGGCGGGGGGTCGCGATGGCGACGCGGTTCTGCACCAGCACCTGCGCGGTATCGAGATCCGTGCCGAGCTTGAAGGTGATGGTCAGCGACATGCTGCCGTCATTGGAGGCATAGGAGGACATGTAGAGCATGTTCTCGACGCCGTTGACCTGCTGTTCCAGCGGCGTCGCCACCGTGGCGGCCACCGTTTCGGCATTGGCGCCCGGATAGGTCGCCCGCACCACGATGGTGGGTGGCGCGATCTCCGGATATTGCGCCACCGGCAGGCCGAGATAGGCGATGCCGCCCACCAGCACGATGACAATGGCAAGCACCGCCGCGAAGATCGGGCGATCAACGAAGAAATGGGAAAATTTCATCGACCCCGCCCTCAATTGGCCATGCTTGCCACCGCCACGGGCGGCAGCGTCATCAGCTTGGGATCGACCTTGATGCCTGGCCGCACGCGCATCAGGCCGTTGACGACGATGGTCTCATCGCCCTTCAGGCCCACGCGGATGACGCGGTAACCATCGACGCGCGAGCCCACGCGCACGGGCTGCAGCGAGATGGTGTTATCCGCGCCCACGACATAAACGACGCGGCGGTCCTGATCGGAGCCGATCGCGTCCTCGGGCACCAACACGCCCTTGTACTTGTCCGAGCCGAGGATGCGGATGCGGCCGAACAGGCCCGGCACCAGCGAGAGATCCTTGTTGTCGAGTATGGCGCGCGCCCGGATGGTGCCGCTGGCATTGTCGAGACGGTTGTCGGTGAAGTCGAGATGGCCCTTGTGGGTGGGCTCGTTCTCATCCGAGGTCGCCACCAGTACTTCGTTGAGAGCACCATCGTTCGAGGTGCGCAACGAGCCGGTCGAGAGCTTCTGATATGCGAGGAAGGAACGCTCATCGACGTCGAAATAGAAATTGATCGGATCCATCGACACGATGTTGGAGAGCACGGTGTCGTTGGCATTGACGAGATTGCCGAGGGAGACCAGGTGGCGCGACATCCGGCCGGCGATGGGCGCGCGGATCTCAGTGAACTGCAGGTCGAGCTTGGCGCGGTTCAGCGTCGCTTGCGCACGGTTGACATCGGCCTGCGCGGTGGCAAGCGTCTGCGCGCGCTCATCATAGATCTGGCCGGTGATGTTGCCCGATTTGCGCAGGTTCTCGGCACGGGCGACATCGCCCTGCGCAAAATCCACCCGCGCCTTGGCGGATTCCAAGCTGGCCTGCGCTTCGTCGAGCGCCGCCTGGTAGGGGCGCTGGTCGATAGTGAAGAGCAGGTCGCCGGGCTTGACGACGCTTCCGTCGGTGAAATTGATCTTGTCGACATATCCGGAGACACGGGCACGGATATCGACCTGGTCCACCGGCTCGAAGCGGCCGATGAAGTCGTCATATTCGACGACGTCCTTCACCACCGGCTTGGCGACGGTGACGGGTGGCGGCGGAGCGTCCTGTGCCCTGCCCGGCTGGGATGCGCCCAGAAAAGCCAACACAACCAGAGCGCTCCAGGCGATCTGCCGCCCGGTACCGGTAACCTGCCTCATGATATCCCCCGTACGATGCCGGCTCTCGCCGACTGGCCAAGTACCCTTTTCGCAACAAGTCCGTGTTCGGAACCATGGCGGGCCCCCGCCTGCCATGGAACAAGGGGGTATCGGCCCTGCGGCCTTGCCCCCGTTAGCGGCGCTTCGGGCGCCGACGAAACGCCGATCCCGAGCCCATTATCGTCTAGAAGCGGTGACGGCCATGATGGCGGTTGTTCCAGTCATGCCAGTTCTGGCCATCCGGCGCCTCCTGGATGGCTTCGTCGCAGGCGCCGAAGAAACGATACCAGGGCAGGATGCATTCCATCCGGGCATTCTCGGCATAGTCCCGGCTCTGATAGCGCGGCGCGGCCTGGGATTGTCCGGCTAGGCCATACAGCCCGCCGATGACAATCGTGCCGGCCATAATCAGCTTCTTCATATCGGTACCCTGAAAATTGCTACAACTTCAAACGTTCTATCCGAACATTAGAGTAGCAAGATGGCAGGGGCAATCTTGTCTGCAGTCTCGGCGGGAAACCAATATTGGATGCAACCATGGCCGCGACTTCTGGCCAAGGGGGCCGGATGACCGCCCCATTGGCGAGAAGCGCCGATAAGGCTATCCTCGCGGCAACATCAACAAGACCGGGACACGCTCGTGGCTTCCTTCCTCAAATCCCTCTCTTCCCTGTTCGGCGGCCGCGATTCGGGCGGCGGTGCCCCGGCGGCCGCGCCCAAAGGCGATGGCGAGGAATATAACGGCTTCATCGTGCGCCCCGCCCCCTACAAGGAAGGCGGCCAGTACCAGACCTGCGGTTTTGTGGAAAAGGAGATCGGCGGCGAATTGAAGAGCCACAAATTCATCCGCGCCGACCGTTTCGCCAGCCTCGATGACGCCGTGCAGTTCTCGCTGACCAAGGGCAAGCAGCTGATCGACGAGCAGGGCGAAGGCCTGTTTCGATAAAGTATGAAAAAAGCGCATAAAGCGCTTGCATCCCCGGACGCCCTTGGCTATCAGGGCGCCTCGGAAGCGTTCGCCGCTTCCCCGCGCGCCCGTAGCTCAGCTGGATAGAGCATCAGACTACGAATCTGAGGGTCAGAGGTTCGAATCCTTTCGGGCGCGCCATACTCATTTCCATCATGAAACACCGATCTTGGTCACGGAATCGCCGTTCCGTCGCACGTTTTCCATCGGGCACTAGAGCAAAGCGCGTTTAGGCGCAAACGCTGCTTTGCTCTAACTCTTTGTTTCGACGCGTCTTTGCGATTCTTGCCGGGTCCGTCAAATCGCAAAACGCTTTAGCCTTCAAATTGTATGGGCCTGGCTTTAATTTATTCATTCCCGAACGAGCACCAACGCAGCGAGCGGAATCATCATCTTCTCTGGCGATAAAGCCAGCCTCTGCGCCATTCCCGTCTCCATCCGAGCTTCAAACGCCGCCGCGCGTGGATCGGCCGCCCCTCCTGACAAACTCGATGCCAGCGTGGGGAGCACGGATGCGGAGGAAAATGCCGCCCATTTGGCTCCGAAAGCACGGGCGTTGCCGTCGGCGGCGAATGCTTCCCAGATTCTATCCTCGCCCTCGAAAATCTCGATGTGATTAAGCGACAGCTCGGGAATACGGCCGTTAGCGAAAGGATCGCAGAATTCCATCCTAGTCCTGCCCACCGTGGGAATAGCCATTCGAGCCTTCTCCTCCGGCAGGATCAGCCCCTCATCTGCCAAGGCGCAGAGCGTCTCGTACATCGCGGCGAGGAGAGGTCCGTAGCCGAAATTGCCGTCGTCGGTGCGGGCCATCGTCAAGATGACGAGACGGCCGCCAGGCAGCAATTCCTTACTTCGCTGGTGTAGGAACGTTGCCCAGTCCTCGGCAGCTTGTCTGGCGTAGGCAGCACGCGCGTTCTCGTCTCGGCTGCACGCGATCTGCACGTGATCCAGGATCATCGCCGGCGTCCGGCTGAGCCACTGCACGGCCCACCCACTCCAACCGAGCGAAACGCTAGCCGGAGGCAACACCTGTTCGTAAAACGAGCGGCCGACAGCACTTGCGAAAACCGCGGGATCACCGCGAAGGTAGCTCGCGGGATCGCCGTCGAGCAGTTGGAACAGAGCCGAAAAATCGTTGCCCGGAAGATCCGTGTGTACCACCGACAACGGGCGGGAGCCGCCCACGCGCGACCGCAAGACCTCGATGGCCGCCGACATGGGAACGAGCGAATTGCGACCTTGAGACGAGCCATAGTCAGCAACGATGACAGGCGCTCCGTCATCCGTCGGCAGCGAGGCGCCGTAAGCGGCCTTTTTCAACAGAGCCAGAGCGGGCACCGCTCCTGTGGCCTGAACCGACGATTTCCGGTTGTACTCTCCGTGTCCTTCCATCGGGGCCGGACCTGCGAGATTTGCATCCTCGTTCATGACGATTTTCTCAACGAATTCAGTTCTGTCGATACGATTTTATCCTGTCATGCGCGTAGTTCTCGAGAAACAAGGTGCGTCGGGCCAGAGGCTTGTCCTTCAAGCCTCGACAAATACGATATTGTCTTTGATCGGTTCACGGCCGACATGGACCTTGTTCATCGGATAGTCCGGGTCCGCATAACCAATCGCCAGTCCACACAGTATCGTCAGTTCCGCCGGGATAGCCAGTTTGCTTCGCAGGACATCCGGGTATCCTGCGACGGAAACTTGGACGCAAGAACCCAAGCCTCGCTCCGACAACGCCAGGAGCGAGGTCTGCGGGGGCATTCCCACACTCAAGGCGTCGGCGGGGGCAAGGTCCTACGCATTACGGTGACACTGCATTTAATTCCTTCGTCATTGATCCAAGCGTCGACCAATCCTCCATTTTTGGAATTATATCGCACAAACAATGACATGGTAGTGCCCAGGTTTATCCTCTCCCGCGCGCCATTTATCTCTTTGAAATCACTAAGATTTTCAGCATCTCGGGAATCGAGAGGCTCGCGCTGATATTCGAAAAGGTAACGAAAAGGTGACAACGCCGGGTCGCCGTCACCTTTTGACCTTGCTCGATATTGTCGAGCCAGCGCGAATAGTCCTTGGCGTGCAGGTTTAACGGCATGCGGTTGTGGATTTGGCCCACAAGCGAGTTTGGCGGGGGTCTAACTCTTAGCTAATTCAGGTTGTGTTCAGCAGGGCAGTGCAATGATGGCGCTAACATCATTGGGAGGTTCCCATGCCCCGCTTACGTCTGATTGGTTTGGCCGTTGGGGCGGCAACCGCCGCTCTCACCTCTGCCGCGACTGCCGGTCCACTCGTCCCCCCTTTGCTTCTTGATAGCAACGTCGGAGCCACGCAAGTTCAATATTATTCAATGTACGGCTGCCCACCGGGTTATAGAGTTACCAGCTATGGTGGCTGTAAGCTGAGCCATTATCTGCGCCGGCATCCGTATCAAAGGCCAGATTATTACGGTTACTACCGGTACAACCGACCGCACTACTATCATCGGTATTATTACAACCCCTACAATTCGAACGAGGATGGCGATTGGAATGATTGACGGACGCATCTCTCGCGCGTCCACTTTTTTCCTTCTTAATTCTGTGGGGCTGGGGAGCCACAAGGAGAAATTCATGCTTCGCACCAGCAACCTGACGACCATCGCCAAACTTGCATCGGCCGCCCTGTTGGGCGTTTCCCTAGTCGTCACCCCGGTTCTTGCCAACAACGGCAAGGGAGGCGGCAATGGCGGTGGGAACGGCAATGGTGGAGGAAACGGCAATGGAGGCGGTCATGCTCATAGCCACGACGCCGCCTCTGCATCCACCAATTCGGGCAGTCATGCCAAGACCGGCCAGGATGCGATCAAGCGGCGTGCACGTACTTTCGGCAAGTTGAACGGCTTCCTGCATGCCTCGCCATCCGCTCTGAAGCATGCCTCGCCCAAGTCCGAGGTCGGCAAGGTCGCGACTGTCTATGCGGGTCTTCTTCAAAACTATCTTTCGCCCGCCCAAGGTACTACCGCTCCAACGGCCGATCAGGTAAGGGCTGCCCTTGCGGCCGCGGCGAACAAGCCTCTCTCGATTGCCGTGATCGAGGCCGTCAACGCCAAGCTTGCGGCGACCAATCCAAACCTGGCGACAGAGATTTCGGCCTATAATGGCGGGGCGTCCGGCCTGGCAACGGACATCTACAAGGCAGCACCATAACCCACCTGTACAATGGCCTCGCTGCCCTTCGGCAGCGAGGCAACCGCGCCCAAAGAAAAACGCCGGCGCTGCCGCGGCGCGTTGCGCCTTGACCATCGCTTAGCGTCCCTAAGCATTGTTTAGTTCCTGAAATAAATCGCATTGCTAATCGATAAAGTTCTAGTGTTGCCTCAGCGCAACAGCTTTCCTGTGAAAGTTGCGATATTTGATGTAGATCCAGTTCGGGGATCACCCATGAATCGCCTTTTACTTGCCGTTGCGGCATCTATGCTTGCCACCACCGCGCTTGCAGCAGATCTCGCGCCTGCGCCGGCCGAACCGGTAGCGCCGGCTGCAGCGCCATTTAGTTGGACAGGATTCTACGCTGGTGTGAATGCTGGATACGGCTGGGGTAATGCCAGGGACAACGTGTTACCGTCGCCGCCTGGGATATTCCCAGTGGCGCCTTTCCGCGTGTCCATCGATCCCCGTGGCGCGCTTGGGGGACTCCAGGCCGGATACAATTGGCAAACTGGCAATTTTGTCCTGGGCGGGGAAGCCGATATTCAGATTGCGGATATTGAGCGCACCGGCCGCATTAGCGGACTGAACGGCAACCCGGCTTGGTTCAATACGACCAGCGAGAAAATTGACGGCTTTGGCACGGCCCGCTTGCGCGCCGGCTACGCCTTCGACCGACTGCTAGTCTATGCAACCGGCGGCTTGGCATATGGCCATATCAAATACTCGAGCTACACCCAGTTCGAACCACATGCGGACGTTGAATACCCCGGCGATGCCTCGAAGTGGAAAGCAGGGTGGACAATCGGTGGTGGTCTCGAATACGCCGTCACCGATCATTGGACCGTCAGGGGCGAATATCTATACTACGACCTTGGCAAATCCAGCTATCGGGCCGAGCCGCTTGCGGCGCACCCTCCCTTCAACATAAAACACACTGTTGATGCGGCAGGCAGTATCGGCAGATTGGCCGTAAACTATAAGTTTTAAACGTTGAGGCCCGGCTTTTGCCGGGCTTTCTTTTTAGATTTCCATTCGAGGCCCGCGATCGACCTTGATTTCGCGGAAGAGAGGACTGTCGTTCGATTTGACACCCACAGGGTTGTCCTTTGACTTCACTGTGATATCGACCTTGCCGTGTGGGCCTCGAGCGCCGGTTATGGTGGCCGCCTTCTTTGCTGCGGTGTCGAATGCAGAAGGGCGAGGCGGCAGCGCGGCGACGTCGGGCGCCTTGGCGCCAAAGCGCTGCGCAATAGCGCGGAAACCGGCCGCCACGTCTTCACCGCCAGTTCGCAGGATGCCAGCCCCAGCGCCGATACCGGCGCCAACGACCGGTTCGGCCATCTGCATGTCTGTTGGGGCCTGTCCAAGCAGCTTCTGGTTTTCGCATGAGCCCGTCGTAAGCTCGACGGCCTGCGACACCGCGTTGACGCCCATTTCAGACGTAACCTTGGCAACTACTGTCTTGCCGGCTCCTCCCAAGGCGAGCGTAGCCAGGTTCATCGGGTCGCGGATGGTAAAGCCGCCTATCGCGCCACCGGCGATAGAGCCAAGGGCGCCCATGAAGGTCGAGCACGAATAGTCGTCGGCCACAGTGTCCGCATAGCCCTTCGCCTTCCCCCTGAGGTGGTCGAACATCTGGTCGTAGTTCATGACGCCGGGATATTGCAGTAGGTAGACCTAAAGAGGTCGCAGTCACGGTGTTATGGCTGTGCGGCCCAGGGGCGAGTTCTATCCTAGGCGTCGCACCGCCGGTCGATGGGAGATTTGTTGCTCACTAGCCAGATGTTTAGTCTCGCCGCCCGTCAGTTTGAAATTATTGAGCAAAAATAATAACATAAGAGTGCCCAGTTTTATCTTATCCGGCGCGCCATTTTCCCCCACTCCATAACAAAGCCGGGCACCGGGTCTGTATCTGACCCCTTGGTGATCTTCGTCGCAGGCATGATGAATGCGGATTTGCGCCCAATGCAGGATCGAATGGCCGACTCGGGCGTAGTTCGGACGCCCAGAATCGGGCTGCAGGTGTCCGGCATCGGCCAACGCCGGTCGTTCCAGAGCGGCCGCTCAGCTCACTCTCCCGCGAGGGCGGCGAAACCTCCGATTTATGCAAATCTGTAATCAATCGGATGTCCATATCTCGTTTGCGGCAACTGTGCTCCCACGGCTAGGCTCTCCCTCATCAAAATAAGAGTGAGACGTTCAGGCTTCGGGGAACCATCTTCATGGGCGATATCGAAAGCGCCGGGTCGGGTCGATTTATCATCGTGCCACGACGAAGAATCGGCACGAAAATTCTCGCCGTCGTTTTCATTGTCCTGCTTCTCCTGCTGGTCAGGGCCTTCTGGGTCGGTGACATCGCGTGGAGCTATGTCGGCGGCAATCTCTTCTCCCCGAGTGTCCTTGCAGGCGTTGTCAACTCCATCATCATGACCTTTTGCGCGATGGCGCTCGGCATCGTGCTCGGTGTGATCGCCGCCATCATGCGCATGTCGGCCAATCCGGTGCTAAGGAATGTCTCGATTGGCTACATATGGCTGTTCCGGGGCACGCCGGCGCTTCTGCAACTGCTGCTCTGGTTCAATCTTGCGCTGATTTTCCCCACGATCGGGATCCCGGGTCTCTTCTCGTTGAGAACCGTGGACGTCATGACGCCCTTCGTTGCCGCCTTCCTTGGTCTGGGTATTCAGCAAGGCGCCTATACGGCCGAAGTGGTGCGCGCCGGCATTCTTTCCATCGACAAGGGCCAGGCTGAAGCCGCCCTTTCAATCGGAATGACGCCATTGCGCTCGATGCTGAAGATCGTTCTGCCCCAAGCCATGCGCGTAATCGTTCCACCTATCGGGAACGAAACCATTGGTATGGTCAAGCTCACGTCGCTCGCCAGCGTCATTCAATATGCCGAAGTGCTCAGAAGTGTCGAGGATATCTACTACGTCAATTCCCGTGTCATCGAACTGCTGATCGTTGCCGCGATTTGGTACATGGTCGTGGTCACCGTGCTTTCCATCGGCCAGGTCTTCGTCGAGCGTCATTTCTCCAAAGGCTGGGGCGGTCACCGGAACGCTGCGCAAACGGCTCAGCAGCCCCTCACCGAGGAGGCCGCGTGATGGACGCCCTGATCACCACTCACGGCCTGCAGAAATATTTCGGCTCCTTCCACGTCCTGCAGGATATCGACTTCTCGATCGCCAAAGGCGAGGTCGTCTGCATCATCGGTCCCTCCGGCTCGGGCAAGAGCACTTTCCTGCGCTGCATCAACCAGCTTGAAAGCATCGACGGCGGCTATGTCACGGTCGATGGCGAAATCGTCGGCTACCGCCGTGACGGCGACAAGCTCTACCCGTTGAGCGATCGGGAGATCGCGCGCCAACGACAATTGGTCGGCATGGTCTTCCAGCGGTTTCTTCTCTTCCCCCACAAGACGGTGCTGCAGAACATCATCGAAGGGCCGGTGGGCGTGCAGAAACGCCTGAAGGCCGAATGCATCAGTGAAGCCAAGACCCTGCTCAAGCGCGTTGGCCTCGCCCACAAGACGCACGCCTATCCAGGCGAATTGTCGGGCGGTCAGCAGCAGCGCGTGGCAATCGCCCGCGCACTCGCGATGAAGCCGAAAGCGATGCTGTTCGACGAACCGACCTCCGCGCTTGATCCGGAACTGGTCGGCGAGGTGCTGGGCGTGATGAAGGAACTTGCAGCCTCGGGAACCACCATGATCGTCGTCACGCACGAACTCGGCTTCTGCCGCGAGGTGGCTGACCGGGTGGTGTTCATGGATGCAGGCCGCATCGTCGAAACCGGAATGCCCACCGAAATACTCGAAAATCCCCAAAATCCCAGAGTGAAAAATTTCATTTCTGCGGTGCTCTGAAAACCAAGAACAGCCTTCAAGAGGAGAATGTCATGAAATTTATTCGCATAGCCGTCTCGGCCGCCGCCCTTCTTGCAGCCGGTACGGCGGCCGCACAAACCAAGCTCAACCTCATCAACGAGCATGAGCTTCGCGTTCTGACCAACCCGATCTATCCGCCCATGGAATTCGTCAATCCCGATCAGGGCACGCTGGACGGCTTCGATGTCGACCTGATCAACGCCATCGCCAAGAAGCTCAATCTCAATGTCTTGTTCGTCACCTCCGCCTTCCAGGAACTCCAGAGCGGGCTTCAGACCGGACGCGGTGACATGATCATCTCCGGCATGAGCGACAATACGAAACGTCAGGCCAGCATGGATTTCGTCGACTACATCACGAGCGGTCCGATCCTCTTCACGATGAAGGCCAACGCAGACCAGTACAAGCAGACGACGGACTTCTGCGGCAAGACCGTCGCAGGCAGCCGTTCCACCTCCTTCGGCGAGAATGTGACGAGCTGGAGCGACGCCAACTGCGTGGGCAAAGGCAAACCGGCGATCAAGTTCGAAGGAACCGCCGATTCCAACGCTGCCCGTCTCGGCATGAAGCAGGGCCGCTACGACGCCGTGGTGCAGGGTATCGAAACGATCGCCTACCAGATCCACCTTGAGCCCGACACCTACCAGCTCGTCGGCGACCCGCTGCTCAGCAACGATACCTTCGGGATGGGCTTCAAGAAGGACAATACGGGTCTTCGCGATGCGGTGGCCGGCGCCCTGGACGAACTGATCAAGGACGGCTCCTACGACGCCATGCTCAAGAAGTGGGGCCTGGTGCATAACGCAGTGCCGAAGGCCGTCATCAACGGCGTGAAATAAGCAAAAAAGCGCCTTCAAGCCTTTCCGAATGCTCACGATTTTCAACCGGCCGTTCGGTCGGGACGGAAAGCCTTTGCCTTGAAAACCCGCGCCCGGTTTCCACCGGGCGCGGAGATATCGCGAAAGATACTCGCATACATGTCGCAGCCAGCTCCTTCCACCCACACGCTTTGGCCGGCCGGAAGACAATCCGCCGCCGCCCTTGCCTTCGATCTCGACGGCCCGACGGGAGACGCGATGCTCGACGGTTCGCTGCTCTCCAATCCCCGCTACTTCACGCAAGGATCCTACGGCCCGTGGCGCGCGCTACCGAGATTGCTCGACCTGCTGGCAGCCTACGACCTCAAGGCCACCTTCTTCATCCCAACCTGGGTCGTTCAACACTGGCCCGAACGATGCGAACGCATTGTCGCCGAAGGTCATGAGGTCGGATATCACGGACATCGCCATGAGGTTTTCATCGACCTCAGCGTGAAGCAGCAATTGGACACCATGGAGCGATCGCGTCGGATTTTCCGCGATCGGCTCGGCGTGACGCCTATCGGCTTCAGAACACCGTCCGGCGACTGGAGCCATGAGACGGCCGCACTTCTTGATAATTTCGGCGTTGTCTATTCGAGTTCCATGCGTGGCGACGACCGTCCCTATTTCCACCCCTCCGACAAAGGCGTTGGGCTCGTCGAGATCCCGGCACGCTGGGACATCGATGACTATACGGCCCTCGCCTACACCGAGGCACCGGATTTCCCGATCGGGCTCGACCGTATTTCCGACTATCGCGCCGTCGAGCGCAATTGGCGCGCGGAATTTGAAGGCTATCACCGCGAAGGGCTCTGCTGGACAACGATCCTGCATCCGAAGGTCTGCGCCAAGCCGGGGCGCCTTTCGATCCTCGAGGGTCTGTTCAAGGCGATCCGGGGCAAGGGTGACGCCGTCTGGACGGCGCGCCTGGGCGACATCGCCCGGTGGTGGATCGAGCACCATTCTCAGACTGATACCCGAAAGCTGACGGCATGAACGCGCAACGGCGGACAATTTGGCCGGAAGGCAAAAGCTGCGCCGTCATGGTGGCAGCTCTGTTCGACGATGGGGCCGATGCGGTGGCGGCAGAGCCGGATCTTGCCAACAGATCGAAAAGCTTCTCCGTCTGGCAGTATGGCGCGGCGCGCGGCGTTGAGCGTCTTTGCCGAGCCTTCGCAACCCTCGACGTCAAGACCAGCTGGTTTCTGACCGCGGAGGTGGCCGATCGCCACGCCGGCCTCACGCGGAGCATCGCCTCCGCGGGACACGAGATCGCAAGCGCCGGCCTTTCCTTTGACCCCTATGATGCGCATTCGTCAGCCCAATCGCTCGAAAACCTCCGGCGCTCCAGGGATGTGCTGAGCGCGCTGGCAGCAAGGGAAACCAGCGGCTTTCGCCTGCCGCTGGGCAATTGGCCGCCGGGGTTCGACAAGGTCCTGCTGCAGGCAGGCTATGGCTGGTCGGCAAGCCTCAATGGCGACGACGTCCCCTACACCCATCCCTCCGGCCTCGTCGAAATTCCGCTTCACGTCGAGCTCGAGGACCGGCCCTATTTCCAGTTCAATTTCACGCCCGCCTTCCCGAAGGGCCTGGGCCGGATACCCGACTACGAAGGCGTCCTGCACAACTGGATCGCCGAGTTCGACGCCTATCGCCGTTTCGGCCTGTGCTACGTGATCCAGCTTCGACCGGAATGGAGCGGGACACCAGGACGCATCTCGCTGGTCGAGGATCTCCTCCGTCATATCCTGAGCTTCGACGACGTCTGGATAGCCACCGGGGCCGAGATCGCCGAACGCCAGCGGCGCTTCGGGCTCCCGATTGAAGACGACCATCCGATCCAGGTCTTCGAAGCCTATCGACGGGAGCCACCCATCGATGGCTGAGACTATTCTGGTCGCATTTGCCGGCAAGATCGCGGCGACGGACTTCTCCGATTTTCCTGAAGCCACGATCGGGAAAGCCAGGCTCCACATCCTGGATACAATCGGGGTTTCGATAGCGGGCTCTACTTCCATCGAGACGAAGCTCGTGATTGAGGCCTCGGGGCTGAACAAGACAACCGGAGAGGCGTGCGTCTGGGGACTGCCGCTCAAGGCGGACGCCCGCACCGCAGCCTTCGTCAACGGCGTTTCGGCCCACGCCTTCGAACTCGACGACTCCGGCGGTTGCGATCACTCCGGCGCGGTCGTGCTGCCTGCCGTCATCGCAGCGCTCGAGACGAGCAATTCGCCGGTTGATGGTCGCCTTTTCCTCAAATCCGTCCTTCTGGGATATGAGGTGGGACGCCGTGTTCTGGAAGCCACCGGGGGCTATGAGGCCCACAATGGCAATGGCTGGCATTCCACCGGCACTTGCGGAACCTTCGGCGCGGCGGCAGCCGTGGCGACGCTGATGGGGCTGGACGAAGACCGTATCGCCTCGGCGCTCGGTTGTGCGCTCTCCTATTCCGGCGGCACCTGGGCCTTCATCCATGATGGCGGGCCGGCCAAGAAACTTCATGCGGGACGCGCGGCCGAAGGCGGCCTGATCGCGGCGCGGCTCGCCAGGGCCGGCTTCGCGGGCCCCCGTTCGGCTCTTGACGCGAAGGCCTGGGGCAGCTTCTTCCAGACCTTTGGAGACCACCGGGCCGTGCCGGAGGTACTGTGTCATGAGTTCGGCCAAGACTGGCGGCTCAACCGTTGCTCCATCAAGCCGCACGCAACGTGCCGCGGCACGCATTCGGCCATCGACGCCGTCGATCATCTGCTGTCAGGGAATGGCTTGACGAGTTCGGACGTCGCTTCGCTCACCATCGACATGAGCGGCTTCCAATTCGGCATGTGCGGTCACAAGAGCTTGGGCTCGCGGGCACAGGCGCAGATGAGCCTCCCCTACGCGGTCGCCGCGCGCCTTCACTATGGCAAGGTCTCCCTCGCGGAACTCGAGGAAGGCGCCTGGCGCAATCCGGCGATCGACAAATGGCTGAACAGGCAGACCGTTCGGATCAACGATGCGATGCGGGACGAGGACGAGCCTTCTGTGGAAATTCGCGCCCATGATGGCCGAAGCTTCGCCGCGACGGTGGAACACCCCCTGGGCGGGCCTCTCAACCCACTGAGCAATGAGCGCATTCTCGCCAAATACACGGATCTCGCCCACGCCGTTCTGCCGGAGGCGCGTGTGACCGCGCTCCGCGACATGATCCTCGACATCGACTCCATCGCCGACATCCGCCCGCTTATCGATCTGCTCAAACCGTGAGATGACAATGGCCACCGCCTCGAACGCAACATGGTCGCCGCTCTTCAAGGAAGCCGTCTCGACCGACTTTCGCGACTTTCACGAATGCCTCGACCAGGACAAGCGCCTCGCACTTCATGATATCGCAGGCTCCAAAGTTCACGCCCGGATGCTCGCCCGCGCCGGGGTGCTGACGCCCCTGGAGCACGATGCCATCCAGAACGGCCTCGACACCATCGCCGAGGAGATGCGTTCTGGTGCCTTCCAGTGGAAAAAGGAGCTCGAGGACGTCCATATGAACGTCGAGAGCCGGCTGACCACGCTGATTGGCGAGGCCGGCAAGAAGTTGCACACCGCCCGTTCACGCAATGATCAAGTCGCGACCGATATCCGCCTCTACGCCAGAACGGAACTCGATGCGCTTGGCGATGAACTCAAGGCGTTGATCCTCGCCTTTATCGATCTCGCCGAGCGTCATGCGGACGCGATCATGCCGGGCTTCACACATCTTCAGGTCGCCCAGCCCGTGACGTTCGGCCATCACATGATGGCTTATGCGGAGATGTTCCTTCGCGATCTCGAGCGCGTCGGCCAGGCGCGTGAGCGTCTCAACGTCTCTCCGCTCGGCGCGGCGGCGCTTGCTGGAACGAGCTATCCGATCGATCCCGACTTCAGCGCGCGGGAGCTTGGCTTTTCACGCGCTTTCCGCAATTCGCTCGATGCCGTCTCCGACCGCGACTACGTCGTTGATATCTGCGCGGCCGGTGCGATCATCATGGGCCACCTGTCGCGTTTTGCCGAAGAAGTCATCCTGTGGTGCACCCCGATGTTCGATTTCATCGAGGTCGGCGACCAGTTCTGCACGGGATCCTCGATCATGCCGCAGAAACGCAACCCGGATCTCGCCGAACTCATCCGTGGCAAGGCGGCGCGCGCGATCGGCAACCTGGCCACATCGGCCGCCTTGATGAAATCGCAGCCCCTGGCCTTCAACAAGGACCAGCAGGAGTCCAAACCGCCGCTCACGGACACACTCGAGAATGTGCGTGGCGCGGTGGCTGTCACGGCCCAGATGCTGCCGACGATCAAGGTCAGGACTGAAAGAATGCGGGCTGCCGCCGAGCAAGGCTATTCGACTGCAACCGACCTGGCCGATTATCTCGTACGGGCCGGCCTGCCATTCCGGGATGCCCACCATGCCGTGGCGGCGATCGTCGCTGCGGCGAGAGATCGGGGCTACGCCACGCTTTCCGAGATGCCGCTTGCGGCCCTGCAGGCGTTCGCCCCCGTCATTTCGGACAATGTGAAGGACGTGCTGACGACCGAAGGTTCGGTCGCCTGCCGCAGCCATCGCGGCGGCACGGCCCCCTGTCAGGTGCGGCGCGCCGCCGACGAGTTGCGCACCTTGCTTGAGTGACACCGGAAGACCTGCTTTACCTTCGCAACAGTGCCTGTCCAATGACAAGCCATCGCGGAGAACGACGTTGAGACCGGCACTGCAGCCCAATCGAATGCCGCCGTTGCAGACTCTGCAAACCTTTTCCGTCGTCGCGGAAACCGGCAGTTTCACCTTGGCTGCATCCGAGCTCAATCTCAGCCAGAGCGCCATCAGCCGTCAAATACAGCAGCTCGAGCATTATTTCGGATGCAGTCTTTTCCAACGCCACACCCGCAAGGTGGTTCTCACCGAGCAGGGAGAAGCGATCGTTCCGATTGTCAACGGATTGCTCATCTCGCTCCGCAACTCCTTCGAGGCAACCCGGAAGAAGGGACGGTCTCTCACGGTGCGCATGCCCCCCACCTTCGCGCGGCGCTGGCTTCTTCCACGGCTGACGGATCTTCATGACCACCACGAGAATCTGAACATCACGATCGACACCGCCTGGTTCGCCCGCCCGGTCTTCGGGACCGGAGGCATCGATCTGCTGATCACCTATGGCAACGGCCATTGGCCCGGCATGCGTGTCGAGTTGCTTTTGCCTGAAAAACTCACCCCCATGTGCTCGCCTGAGCTTGCCGGCTCGCTCGGCGAGCCCGCGCGGATCGCGAGCCTGGCCAACTGCGTGCTGCTGCACTCCAACCCGCGCCAGAGCGACTGGGCGCTCTGGCTGCAGGCCGAAGGCGCCTATCAAATAACGGGGGCCCGAAACCAGATATTCGACACCCAGGATTTTGCGATGACGGCTGCGGCGAGTGGTTATGGTGTGACTATGGGTGACCTGCATCTCGCGCGACAAGATCTGGAAAGCGGCGCGCTCGTCACTCCCTTCCCGCGTATTATTGAAAGCGGATACGGCTACTACGCCATCTGCCCGGCACGGGCAGACGCAAAAGCCGGCGTATCCGATCTGATCGATTGGCTGGTAGGCGAGCGCCCGACGTAGAGCGCTGATCGCAGCGTCGAAACCTTCCCCGATCACATCGGTCATCGCCTCGCTCAAATGCAGATCGATCGAGATCCTGGGGAAGGCAGCAAGAAAGTCCCGCAGCGACGGAGCCTCATGCACCATTGGTTTCGACAGTTTCTATTTCTAAATTGAATTGCTGTCCTTACAGTTATTTGAAGCGGAACCTGCTGTGTCCCCCGATAGCGTCGGAACAGCGAGCACAGATGGAAAAATGCCTCCGAGAATTGCCCATGGAGTTACAAACGCGCGGAGCAAAAAAGTATACCATTTCTGCGTTGTTGGGACCGTCCGTCGCGCCGCAATTAAAGGCGTCGGCATTCTTGCCATCCCGGCAATCGAAAATGCAGATCTCGTCATAGCCGATGTCCTCTAGAATGAGATGTCGACCGCATTATTTGTGAGAGGAGAAAGCCATGTCGAAAGTTCTGGTCCTATATTACTCGTCATACGGCCATATCGAGGCAATGGCGCAGGCCGTCGCCGAGGGAGCCCGGGAAACCGGTGCACAGGTCGATATCAAACGCGTCCCCGAACTCGTACCCGACGAAGTTGCACGCGCCTCCCACTACAAAGTCGATCAGGCCGCTCCGGTCGCGACGATCAATGACCTTGCCGAGTACGACGCAATCATCGTGGGCACGGGGACCAGGTTCGGGCGGCTGTCGTCGCAAATGGCCAATTTCCTCGACCAGGCAGGTGGCCTTTGGATGCGAGGGGCGCTGCACGGAAAGGTCGGCGGCGCATTCTCCTCGACCGCCACGCAACATGGCGGACAGGAAACGACCCTATTCTCGATCATCACCAATCTCCTGCATTTCGGCATGGTGGTCGTCGGCCTCGACTATGGCCACGCCGGGCAGATGACGCTCGACGAGATCACCGGCGGATCGCCATACGGCGCTACGACGATCGCCGGCGGCGATGGCTCGCGCATGCCGACCGCGAACGAACTGACCGGAGCACGCTACCAGGGCCGAAAGGTCGCCGAGGTCGCCAACAAGCTGCACGGCTAACACCGCTGGCGCCTGGCCAAAACAATCGCACGTGGGAGGCGCATGCGCCTCCCACGTGCTCCCTTCGCTGTGTTCTTGCAAAGGGTGAAGTTTCGCAATGCGATCTGCAAGGCGGACACGAGTAAGGTGACCCTCCCCCCTAATCGGCTGCACGCGCCGTCAGGCGCCATCGCGCCGGGGTCACGCCCATCTGCTGCTTGAACACGCGCTGGAAGGCAGCCTCCGAGTGATAGCCGACGAGTTCGGCGACGGCTGCCGTGGATTGCATCGGCTTCTTCAGTTCGTTGGCCGCCCGCGTCATGCGGATGTCGAGCAGGAGATCGGCGGCGGAGCGGCCGAGGCTTTCCTGGAAATGGCGCGCCAGCGTGGCCCGGGACATGTGGCACAGGTGCGCCAACTCAGGAAGCGTCCAGGGTCGGGCCGGTTCCTGGAACATCGCGGAGAGCGCGGGTGCCAGGCGGGGATGGCCGGCGAGCGCGAGCAGGCCGGCCGGCGGCTCCTCGCCCTCGCTGGCGAGCCGCAGGGCCAGCGTGAACAGGGCGGCCGAAAAGGCGTTGAGCATGGCGCGCCCGCCGAGAGTCTCGCCGTCCGTCTCGACCCGCATCAGCGTGACCAGGCCGCCCACCTGAACGCCGGCGGTGCTCTTGCCGGTCGCGGCCGGATCTCTTGCACCGCGCACCACCAGGAGGGGCGGCAGATAATGCCGCAGCATGCGATTGTGCTGGAGCGAGGTGATGAAGTGGCCGCACAGCATATCCAGCCTCTCGCCAGGCCCGTCATTCTCGCTGAAGATGAAGTTCAGGGCCAGGCGGCTATGGGCCGGCACCGGGGCCGCGCCTCCCCCATCGTGCAGCGTGTGCGCAAGGCCTGACGGCAACAGCAGGATGTCGCCGGCAAGCAAGCGATGTGGTGGGCCTCCCTCCGGATCCTCGATGATCGCCGAGCCGGCCAGCACCGCGTGATAGGCGATCGCCCCCGGCTCGGCCGCCGCCTGGTCGATGCGCCAGGGCGCGCCATAGAGGCAGCGCAGATCGAGGCGCCCGCTCACCGGCACCATGGCCAGAAGGTGACTCAGCCAATCCATCGGGCTATGCTCCGATTGAGACGAATGAGCATATTAGTGAGCTATACTGGCATTAACAAGCTCGAACTCTTCTCATACCACTTCTCCCATCGGCATTGCGGCACAGGAGAGTCCCATGGCACAGCCTGAACATTTCGACACCTTGATCCTCGGCAGCGGCCAGGGCGGCAAATTGCTGGCCTGGCACCTTGCCCGCTCCGGTCAGAGGGTTGCCGTGGTCGAACGCCGCTGGGTCGGCGGTTCCTGCCCCGCCGTCGCCTGCCTGCCGAGCAAGAACGAAGTGTGGAGCGCTCACGTCGCCCACACTGTGCAGCATGCCGGCGAATACGGCACCAACACCGGCCCTGTCTCCACCGACATGGCCAAGGTGCGCCAGCGCAAGCAGGCGATGGTCGAAGCCGAGATCGCGTTCCATCTCAACGCCTATCAGGAGAGTGGCGCCGAGCTGATCATGGGCAGCGGCCGCTTCGTGGCGCCCCGCACCATCGAGGTGCAGCTCAACGAAGGCGGCACGCGCCTGCTCGAAGGCAGCCAGGTCGTGGTCAATATCGGTACCCATGCCGCCATCCCGGTGATACCAGGCTTGGAGGCGGCCCGGGCCCTCACCCATATCGAAGCGCTCGAGCTCGATTATCTCCCCTCGCACCTCATCGTGTTGGGTGGGGGCTATGTCGGCATCGAAATGGCGCAGGCCTATCGCCGCTTCGGCAGCCGCGTCACGGTAATCGAGCCCGGCACCCAGCTGATGGGCCGGGAGGATGGCGACGTTGCCAGGGAGATGCAGGCCATCCTGGCCCGCGAGGGCATCGAGGTCTTGCTGGGCGCCAAGCCGGTCGAGGTTCGCGGCCTGTCAGGCGATGAGGTGACGGTGGTCGTTGAGACGCCGGCTGGCCGGCAGCGCATCGAGGGCAGCGACCTACTCGTGGCTGTCGGACGGGTGCCGAACACCGCCGATATCGGCCTCGACCTTGCCGGCATCGAGCTCGACGCCCGCGGCTTCATCCGCGTGACCGAGCGCCTGGAGACCACGGCGCCCGGCGTGTGGGCCATCGGCGAAGGCGCCGGCAGCCCGCAATTCACGCAGGTCTCTGTCGACGATTTTCGCATCGTGCGCGACAATATGGCCGGCGGCAACCGCCGCACCGACGATCGGCTGATCCCCTATGTGATGTTCACCGATCCGCCGCTCGCCCGCGTGGGCCTGAGCGAGGGCGAGGCACAAAAGCGCAATATCCCGGTGCGCGTGGCGCGCCTGCCGATGCACAACGTGCTGCGCACCGAGGCGACCGGCGAGACGCAGGGCTTCATGAAAGCGCTGGTGAGCAGCGAGGACGACAGCATTCTCGGCTTCACCATGATCGGTTCGGAAGCCGGCGAGATCGCCGCTGTCATACAGACAGCTATGCTGGGTAGCTTGCCCTATACCAGGCTGCGCGATGCCGTTATCGTCCACCTCACCATCGCCGAGGGGCTCGGGCCGCTCTTCGCCAATGTCCCGTCCCGCGCCTGATTCCTTATTGCCAAGAGACCGCCATGTCCGACTTCGACGAACTCGACGCCCGCATCGCCGTCCTCCGGGAGAACCTGCGCGAGCTGGTCGAACAGGCTGCCGCCTATTCGGGCGCCGGCGATGACGACCTCGGCGCCGAGCGCATCGCCGAGCAGGAGGCGGAACTCGAACGCCTGCTCCGCCAGCGCGAGACGCTCACCGAAGCCAAATCCTGATATGGATTTCCCCGCCCCGCCTGAAGCCGATGCGATGACCATCGGCATACACGGCGCGCAACACTTCCCGTCGGCTCTCGACGAGGCCGATCTCGCTCGCCTCGAGGCCGCACTCGCGGGCCTGCCGGACGAACAGGCGGGCCTGCGGCTGCACGGCCTTTCCGCCCTTCAGCCCTTCCTGACGCCGTCGGGAGCGCTCGGCCTTATCGCCTCCACCTTTCTGGGGGAGAACTGCCGGGCCGTGCGCGCCGTGCTGTTCGCAAGACGGCGGCGACCAACTGGTCGCTCGCCTGGCACCAGGACCGCACCATCGCCGTGGCCGAGCGCCGCGAGGTGGAAGGCTTTGGCCCCTGGTCGATAAAGAACGGCATGCAGCATGTCGCGCCACCGATCGATATCCTTGCCGGCATAGTGACGTTGCGCGCCCATCTCGATGCCGTGCCCGCCACCAACGCGCCGCTGCTGGTCGCACCCGGCTCGCATCGGCGCGGCCGCATCGCGGAGAGCGAAGTGCCGAGGGTGGTGGCCGAATGCGGCAGCGTGGCCTGCCTCGCCGGGCGCGGCGACGTCTGGCTCTATGCGACACCGATCCTGCATGCCTCGGAGGCCGCCAGCCAACCGCGGCGCCGGCGCGTGCTGCAGGTCGACTTCGCGGCGGTGGGACTGCCCGGCGGCCTGCGTTGGCTCGGCGTGTAAGGACAGGGCTGGCGACATCGGCCCGTCACACCCTCGGGAGATATGGGGACGGGCCGACCGAGCGATAGCGGTCGCCGCCCTTTCCCCCGTGCGGAGCATCGCTTAAAGAGCCCCGCAACTCCCATCGGCTTCCGGCATCCATGATTCGCCTCGAAAACATCTCCAAGCAGAACGGCAACCACCTCCTCTTCATCGAGACCTCCGCATCGCTCCTGAAGGGTGAGAAAGCCGGGCTCGTCGGACCGAACGGCGCCGGCAAGACCACGCTTTTCCGCATGATCACCGGCGAAGAAGAGCCCGATGAGGGCCGGGTCGCCGTCGATCGCGGCGTGACCATCGGCTATTTCAGCCAGGATGTCGGCGAGATGGCGGGCCGCAGCGCCGTTGCCGAGGTGATGGACGGCGCCGGACCGGTGAGCGAGGTGGCGGCCGAGTTGAAGGCGCTGGAAACCGCCATGGCCGATCCCGATCGCATGGACGAGATGGACGAGATCGTCATGCGCTATGGCGAGGTGCAGGGCCGCTTCGAGGAACTCGACGGCTATGCGCTGGAAGGCCGTGCGCGCGAGGTACTGGCCGGCCTCAGCTTCAGCGAGGCGATGATGGACGGCGATGTCGGCGCCCTCTCCGGCGGCTGGAAGATGCGTGTGGCGCTCGCCCGCATCCTCCTGATGCGCCCCGATGCCATGCTGCTCGACGAGCCGAGCAATCATCTCGATCTCGAAAGCCTGATCTGGCTGGAAGGGTTCCTCAAAGGCTATGAGGGCGCCCTGCTAATGACCTCGCATGATCGCGAGTTCATGAACCGCATCGTCTCCAAGGTGGTCGAGATCGATGGCGGCTCGCTCAACACCTATTCGGGCGACTATGAATTCTACGAGCAGCAGCGCGCGCTCAACGAGAAGCAGCAGCAGGCCCAGTTCGAGCGCCAGCAGGCCATGCTCGCCAAGGAGATCAAGTTCATCGAACGTTTCAAGGCGCGCGCCTCCCATGCCGCACAGGTGCAGAGCCGGGTCAAGAAGCTCGAGAAGATCGAGAAGGTCGAGCCGCCCCGCCGGCGCCAGACCATCGTGTTCGAGTTCCAGCCCGCCCCGCGCTCGGGCGAGGATGTGGTCAGCCTCAAGAACGTCCACAAGAGCTATGGTGCGCGCAGCATCTATGAGGGCCTGAACTTCCAGGTGCGCCGCAAGGAGCGCTGGTGCGTGATGGGCGTCAACGGCGCCGGCAAGTCGACGCTGCTGAAGCTGATCGCAGGCACGGCGGAGCCCGATACGGGCTCGGTCACCCAGGGCGGCAGCGTGAAGATGGGCTATTTCGCCCAGCACGCCATGGACCTTCTCGACGGCGAGCGCACCATCTTCGAAACCCTGGAGGATTCCTTCCCGCAGGCTGGCCAGGGCTCGCTGAGGGCGCTGGCCGGCTGCTTCGGCTTCTCGGGCGACGATGTGGAGAAGCGCTGTCGTGTGCTCTCGGGCGGCGAGAAGGCCCGGCTTGTGATGGCCAAGATGCTCTACGACCCGCCGAACTTCCTGGTGCTGGACGAGCCGACCAACCATCTCGACATGGCCACCAAGGAGATGCTGATCCAGGCGCTCTCGCAGTTCGAGGGCTCGATGCTGTTCGTCTCGCATGACCGCCGCTTCCTGGCGGCGCTCTCCAACCGCGTGCTGGAGCTGACGCCCGAAGGCATCCACCAATATGGCGGCGGCTATAGCGAATATGTCGCGCGCACCGGGCACGAGGCGCCTGGGCTGCACGAATAAATCCGGGTGCACAGGCATCCTGCCCGTTCCTTCCTTTCTACAAGCGCGGCGGTTCAAGAACGGGCAGGATGCCCGTACGCCCGGATTGCCCTTGCTTTCCTCGGCGAATAATCTCACCCACCCCTGTCGGTTTGCGTCCCTCTCATTCGTCCTCAGTGCATGACAGCAACAGCTTCGGCTCGAGACGGGAATCATGCGGATGAAACTCTTCTATGGTTGGGTGATTGTCGCGGTTGGTGCCTTGATGACTTGTGTCGGGGCCGGCGCCATGTTTTCGCTGGCGGTGTTCCAGCGGCCGATGTCTGCCGATACGGGCTGGTCGCATGCCGGCATTTCGAGCGCGATGACGCTCGACTTCCTGTTCATGGGCGTGGCGGGCTTTGCCTGGGGTACGGCGAGCGATCGCTTCGGTGCGCGCCCGGTGGCGCTGGCGGGCTCCGCCCTGCTCGGGCTGGGCCTGGCGCTGGCAAGCCGGGCTGAAACGCTCCTCGAATTCCAGCTTACCTATGGCATCATCGTCGGCATCGCGGGCGGGGCCTTCTTTGCGCCGATGATCGCCTCGGTCACCACCTGGTTCGAACGCAATCGCAGCCTTGCCGTCTCGCTGGTCTCGGCGGGCATCGGGGTCGCGCCGATGACGGTGTCGCCCTTCGCCACCTGGCTGATCGGCGTCTTCGGCTGGCGCGACGCCATGCTGACCGTGGGCATTGCAGCCTGGGTGCTGCTCCTCCCGGCCACCCTGCTGATCAGGCCCGCGCCGCTGGCGTCCGGTGAGGGCACTTCGGCGATGCAGACGGAGAGCGGGACGACAAGCTTCACGGCGGCGCAGGCCTTCCGCACACCGCAATTCATTGTGCTCGCCCTCACCTTCTTCTTCTGCTGCGCCGCCCATTCCGGGCCGATCTTCCACATGGTGAGCTATGCCATGATCTGCGGCATCTCGGCGCTCGCGGCCGTCAGCATTTACAGCGTCGAAGGCCTGGCGGGGCTCGGTGGGCGCCTGCTCCTGGGCGTGATGGCCGATCGCATCGGCGTCAAGCCGGTTCTGGTCGCCGGGCTCCTCGTGCAGGCCCTCGCCATCAGCGCCTATCTCTATGTCACCCGGCTCGAGCAGTTCTATCTCCTCTCCCTGGTGTTCGGCACGGCCTATGGCGGGGTGATGCCGCTCTATGCGGTGCTGGCGCGCGAATATTTCGGGCCGCGCATCATGGGCACGGTATTCGGCGCGGTGACGATGGCCTCCAGCCTCGGCATGGCCTTCGGGCCGGTGGCCGGCGGCTGGATCTTCGACAATTTCAACGATTATCGCTGGCTCTACATCGGTTCCTTCGCCGTCGCCCTCGGCGCGGTGGCGGTGTCGCTGGCCTTTCCGCCCCTGCCGTCCCGCTCGCGCGAGCAGTTGCAGCCGTCGTGAGAGCGGGCAGGTCGCCTTCGCCCCCCGGCGATATCGGGAGCATTGGCCGTCGGTAAACATGTCGTTTATTGACCTGCGCCAGCAGGGAGGGCCTATTGCCGGGAGACACGCCCGAACCCGAGGCGCGGTTTTCCTGACGACAGAGGGCCCCATGCCTGCCCCTCCCCCCGGCATCGCCGACGGCCTGACCAATTACGGCGATCCGCGCTTTGCCGCCTATCTCCGGCGCTCCTTTGCCCTCTCCATGGGCTATTCGCGCCGGATGCTGTCGAAGCCGATCATCGGCATCACCTGGACGGCGAGCGGCTTCAACAATTGCCATCGCGGCGTGCCCGAGCTGATCGAGGCGGTGAAGCGCGGCGTGCTGGCGGCCGGCGGCCTGCCGCTAGACTTCCCCGTGACCTCGCTCGGCGAAGTCTTCCTCAACCCGACCAGCATGATGTTCCGCAACCTGATGGCCATGGACGTGGAGGAGATGATCCGCGCCCAGCCAATGGATGCGGTGGTGCTGATCGGCGGCTGCGACAAGACGCTGCCGGCCCTGGTGATGGGCGCGGCCTCGGCCGGCAAGCCAGCCATCCTGCTCGCCACCGGGCCGATGATGACGGGCCGCTACCAGGGCGAGCGCCTGGGCGCCTGTACCGATTGCCGCCGCTTCTGGGGCCGTTACCGCGCTGGCGAGCTCAGCGACGAGGCAATCGACACAGTCGAGGGCCGGCTCGCCACCACCGCCGGCACCTGCGCCGTGATGGGAACGGCGAGCACGATGGCGATCCTATGCGAGACGATGGGCCTGATGCTGCCCGGCACCGCCGCCATCCCCGCCGTGCATGCCGACCGCCTGCGGGCGGCGGAGGCAAGCGGCACCGCCGCCATGGAGCTGGCGTTCTCCGGCCGCACCCTCGACACGGTCATCACCCAGGCCAGCGTCGACAATGCCGTCAGGGTGCTGCTCGCCATTGGAGGCTCGACCAATGCGGTCATCCACCTCGCCGCCATCGCCGGACGGCTCGGCCTCAAGGTCGATCTGAAGGCGCTCAACCGGGTCTCGGATGCGACGCCCGTGCTCGTCGACCTCAAGCCCACCGGCCAGGGCTATATGGAGGATTTCTTCAATGCCGGCGGTGTTGGCGCCCTCCTGCGCCGGCTCGAGGCCCATCTCGATCTCGGTGCCCTGACAATCACCGGCGAGACGCTCGGCGAACAGCTGCCGCCGGCCGGCGAGTGGATCGACGGCGAGATCGTCCGCCCACTCGACAAGCCGATCCGCGCCGATGGCGGCCTCGTCGCCCTCTATGGCAATCTCGCGCCCAACGGCGCCATCCTGAAGCGCGCCGCCGCCGATGCGAGCCTGTTCGAGAAGACGGCCCGCGTGGTCGTCTTCGAGGGGCTACGGGACCTCGCCGAGCGCATCGACAGCCCCGATCTCGATGTCGAGCCTGAGGACGCGCTGGTGCTGCGCAATGCCGGCCCCAGGGCCTGCGGCATGCCGGAGGCCGGCTATATCCCCATCCCCACCAAGCTCGCCCGCCGCGGCGTCAAGGACATGCTGCGCCTGTCCGACGCGCGCATGAGCGGTACCGCCTATGGCACCATCGTGCTGCACATCTCGCCGGAAGCCGCCGCGGGCGGGCCGCTGGCACGCATCGAGACGGGCGACCGCATCCGCATCAGTGTCGCCGAGCGCCGGCTCGACCTGCTGGTCGAGGATGCCGTTCTGCAGGCCAGGGAAGCGAAGATGCAGGCGATGGCCGGCGAGCGCGGCTGGGCCAAGCTCTATCGCGACCACGTGCTCCAGGCAGAGGAGGGCTGCGACCTCGATTTCCTGCGCTCGGCCGCGGGGTGAGATCCGCGCGGGCTTGGCGCCGAGGCACAATTGAGGAGACAGCCCTGCCCTATGCGGCTATTGATTGCCCGTGGAGGGATTTCAGATGGTAAAAACACTTCTGCTTTCGGCCGTCCTCCTCGCGGGTCTCCAATCCTCCCTGGCCGCCCAGACGCTTCCCGGCAGTGGTGCGTTTTATGTGCAGGCCTGCCACAGCCTTGCTGCCAATGACGCCTCGACCAGCAACGACCTCATTCTGCCGAGCTTCTACTGCGCCCTCGAGATCGATGATCTCCAGGGCGTCGGCCGCATCCTGCCGGCTGACAGCCGCTTCTGTAAGCCGGCCGATGTCACCCTTCCACAGATGGCCGGCGTGGCCGCCGCCTATCTCGACGCCCATGCGGACAGGCAGAGCGAATCCTTCATGACGCTCGCCGGCACTGCCTTTCACGAGAAATGGCCTTGCTCCTGAGCGCTCGCTACAGCCGTCTCAGGGACTGAGAATCAGGCGCGCCTTGCCGACGGCGCTCTCACATTCCTGCGTCTTGCCGTGAGCGTCATAGGTCTGCGCCTGCATCAGGGCAGCCCCGACATTGGCCTGTGCACTCTGCTTGGCACGCTCGATCGCAGCGGGCGTCGGCTGCCGGTCGAGCTGGGCGCCAACGGATTGCGGCGCCGAAGCAACCACCGGAGCCGGGGCGCCAGTATCGCGCGGCATCGTTTACTGCAATCGTGCAATCTGGCTGGAACAGACACTTGCGGTTGCACTGGCAAAAGGCATCAACGAAACAACGAAAATCAAAAGTAGCTTTTCAGCAGAATACCTCATCGGAACATCTCCTGATCTTTGGCTTATGCAATGCTGTCAAACTAATAGACGAAAAAGGCTTTCCATGGACGAGACTTTGCCCGGCCCTTCACAAAAACGGATTATCCCGGCAGCAGGTTCCAACTGGCTTCACTACTTGCTGCATGAGGCCGAAATCTCGCGCCGCAACCGGCCTGTCCGAATAAAAGCGCGCAAGTCCCATCTCGACAGCCAGATCGTGACCTGGGCGAGAGGCTATCTCGACGGTTACACCGGGGCGATGACGCAGACGGATTACACCGCCTCCATCGGTGGCAGCGAGCCTTCGACAGTCCTGAACGACAATACGGTCCTGCGGAACCAGCTGCGGGCCTATTGCCTTCGACACCGCAGCCAGCCCCTGGAGAGCGCGCTTCGGCAGATCCTGGACCGGATCGGCCTACCTGTCGGCGAGGCGCCCACGCACTAAGCGGCGCCCTCACAGATGCTCGTGCACCTCGTCGATGCTCGTCGCCGACACCCGCTTGTCGAACACGATCTGGCCGTGGCCTCCGAGAGCAGCTCCTCCGCCAGCTTATCCGCGCGATGAGGAAAGGCGTCCAAGTCGTTGAGATTCTTTTCCTCCAGCCCCCAGTTGAAGGCATTCTGCCCGCGGCCCTGGCGCATATATGCCGTGCCGAGGGCGGTGATCTTCATGGCTCAGACGATCCCGGCCGCGAGCAGGGCCTTCACGGATTTGTCGAAATGCTCGGCCATCGTCGCCTCCGCCAGGTGCTGGTCGCCGGCGGTGATCGCCGCAGCGATGCGGATGTGGCAGTCGACCGAATTGAGCCGGTCGGCATCGGAGGGGCGGCTCGTCCAGCCGATGCGCCAGGTCTGCCGCGTGACCACCTCGAAGGAACTAACGATCAGGGCAAACAGCGGATTGCGCGAGGCCCGGCCGATGGCGGCGTGGAAGGCGATGTCGTGCTCCATCACCCGATCGGGGGTATGGAAATCCTCCAGCATGGCGGCGGCGAAGCGGCCGATCTCGTGCGCCTCGCGATCGCTGCGGCGCAAAGCGGCGAGAGCCACAGTGCGCATCTCGATCGTCCGCCTGACGTCGTAGATCTGCTGGATCGAGGCCTGATCCGTCTGCACCGCATGGTCGAACACCATGCCCAGCACATTGTTGTCGATCGAGCCGACGCGGGCGCGGCGGCCATTGCCGACATCGATGATGCCGAGCGTGGATAGCGAGCGATAGGCCTCGCGAACCACGGTCCGCGAGACGTCGAGCTCCGTCGCCAGGGTCGCTTCGCTCGGAATGGTGTCCCCCCGACGCAACCGGCCGATTCGAATATGATCGGTCACCGCCCGCATCACGCGCCCGACCAGGCCGCGATCGGCGTCCGAATTGGCAAGAAGGGCGGCGGTGTTTATCAAAACTCAACACCTATATGATAGGTTACTGAATTTTGCAACATAGAGATGGGAAAATTGGCGATGTCAATCAGCAATCTTCTCAGACAGGTCTGAGACCAAGGCGCCTCCCGGATACGCGCGCATCCGCATGGCAGGATGAGATGTTACCGATTTGCAGTCTGCCGCTGCGTCAGGGCAAACACGTCATATTTGACGGAGTGTGCGAGGGGCGAATGACGTCTAGATTGTACTGGCGAATGGCGCAGCGATCTCCGAACAGATCCCCTCCATGCTGTGTCGTTCGCACCTTCGCTCGGTTCTCTCGGTACCCTATACAAGCCCGCGCCGCGGGCTTCTTTTTGCGGCCCCAGGATCTTGAATACAACAGCTGTCGTTATAAAATTCGGGATTGTGATAGAAGGTTAGCCGATCAGCGAACCGTTGGTAATCGCGCTTTTATTTCAGACAACACTTAGCCAAATGGTGAAGTATTGGAGACAGAAAATCTACCGATGACCTCTATTTCACCTTCCTTGCTTCTCAGACCAGCACAGTTTTACCTCCAGCCAGTCTCCTGCGATGTTGATGTTTCCAAGCGCTTCTGCTTCTGTTTCCCGGTCGAGAAAGGCAGCTGACGTGGCATCCAGCCCCGACGCGCAAGCCCTCGACAGAATGTTTCATGCCCTTGCCGATGCGAGCCGTCGCAGCATGGTGGATCGGCTCTGCCAGGGCTCCGCCACGGTGACCGAACTCGCCGTGCCGCTTTCCATGGGCCTGCCGGCCGTGCTCAAGCACCTCAGCGTGCTCGAGGCCGCCGGCATCGTCACCTCCGAAAAGAGCGGTCGGGTGCGAACCTATCGCATGACGGCGGACGCCCTCAAGCTGGCCGAGGGCTGGCTCGCCGAGCGCAAGGCCTTGCTCGGGCAGCCGCGCATCAAGCCTGACCGGCATCGCAACGGCGAATCGCTCGAAGTCAAGGAGGCGTGATTCGGCTGACGAATCCGTCTCCCGTCAGGCATCTCCCCGAACGCCTGACGGCGACGTCTCCAGGCGTGGCAGGGACCCTGGACCGAGAACCTCCCGGGTGATGGCCCGCAGGAAGTGTGGCAGGATGCCAAAGGCGTAAGGCGCGTGGACACGCTCCAGCCTTTGGTGAAACTCACGCCCCCAGGGCCCGATATTCACGGTGGGATAGGACAGCGCGTCGGGTACGATCCCGTCGATATGCCGGGTAGCCGGCGTATTGGCAGCAACGATGCGGCTATCGTCTTCCCTCGATGCATGGCCGAGGAAGCTCATGTCGGAAATGCCGGTGAAATAGTCACGGTATTTGAAGTGCGTATCCAATTCCCGTTCCGTGGCGAGGCGTGCTGCTTCCAACGCCCGCGCAAAAGCTCTGTGGGACGGGCGCGCATCATCGAGATGGGTGTGGGGGTAATGCAGGCTGCCGAAGCCGACGATGACGGTAGGCCCAGTGACACGCGCCTCCGCCACCATCGCATCCACAAGCGCACGCGTGAGCTGGAGCGGATTGTCATTGCCGGCGAGCGAGGCTTCCAGCACCTTGATGCGATTTACGGCCGCTTCGCCGCCGACGCGGGCAAGTTCCAGCAGCAGTTCGGAAACCGTCAGCACCCGGGCGTCCTGCCCACCGGAAGGCTGGGCGGCGCCGAGATAGTGGGCATAACGCTCGGCCTGCATGTTGAAATGCTGAAGAGCACGTGACAGCGCCCCCTGCACTTTCGCCCGGAACACGCCGAACAATTCCTCGGGCGTGCGCGAATGGGAGAGCCAGTTGAAGGCGATCCAGGTGCGCTCGGGCGTAGTCACCTCATAGCCGCCACGGAAATCGCGGGCCTCCAGGCAGATCGGTGGCGGGGAAACCTCGCCGCCGGCGCGGTCGCAAAGCTCGGCATTGGCCTCGATCGCCCGCATGATCTCCGCCGCGATCAGATGGGCACTGATGCCTTCGAACGGGTAGCTCGCATGCGAGGGCTGGCCGATCACGAAAGCGAAGGGCAGGAGCTTGCCGATGGTGCCCCGGTAGATTGCCCTCCCCTCCGCGCCGTCGCCCTGGTCGCTGGTGGCGTCGAGATTGATGCCCGCGACGATGTCGAGGCCCCAGCGCGCCGTCAGCGCCGGCAGGGCCCGGCGCAGGCTGCGCATGCCCTGCGAGTTGCGCTCCTCGTCGGGCGTGACGAAGAGGATGAGGTTGCCCTCGCGCTCCTCCTGCGCCGCGAACTCCTCGAGCACGGCGATGCCGGCCGCAACGCCACTCTTCATGTCGAGCATACCCCGCCCCGGGATGAAATCGCCGCCGCGGAAATCGGCAAGCGCCCGCTCCTCATTGGGAGCCAGGGGCCGGCTCGACAGGTCGGCGATCAGTGCCTCCCTCAATTGGTCCGGCTCGAAGGCCAACGGCGCGAGATCGCGATAATTGCCGATGGACACCACATCGTAATGCCCTGCCAGTGCCAGCGTGCGCCGGCCGCTGCCGCGCACCACCGCCACCACGCTCCGCGTCAGCGGCGAGCCATGGCTGTCGATCAGGGCGATATCCTCGGTATGGTCCTGGAAATAGGGAATTTCGCGAAGGAGCCCCGCGAGCTTCTCGCCGAAGGACGCTTCATCCGGCGTGCCCGTTTCACTCGGCCAGCGCACGAGGCGATAGGAAAGCTCGCGGACCCGTTCGGCGGGATTCCAGGCAGCGTCGGTGGTCACGGGTCTTTCCTTGTGGTTGCCGGTGCAGCTTGCCAAGCCTGCGGCCGGGATCGGGAACGCTATCAGGCGAAACGAATGATGAAAACGCCAATCCCGTTGAAAAGTCGCCAGATTGCACCGGGTCTTCGACCTCATCTCGGATGCGCGTTCGTCGCGCTTCGCCCTATCGATGGCCGGGGCCTGCCGGTCGCCTCTCCCGATCATTCTGTCAGGCCGGGAACTCGTAGACGACGTCCGAAAAACGGCCAGTGGGAAAGACATAGAACAGCCTCAGATCGCCCTCGCCGCTGTTGCGCAGCGCATGCCAGGCATTGCCGGGAATGAAGATGGCGGCTCCGTTGGTGACGGTGCTTTCCTTGCCGTCGACGGTGAGCACACCCGAGCCTTCCAGGATCAGGTAGATCTCGGCTTCGGCATGGCGATGCGGCGGATTGTTGCCGCCTGGAGACAGAATCGCGATGCCGGCGCATAGAGCGTCCGTGGGTGTGATGTCGGCGCTGAACAGCGTATGCCAGGCGACACTCCCCTTGGCCGGATCGTCCCACACCTCTCGCGGCCGCTCCTCGGCTCGGGTGATGACGGTCTGCGCCTGCGATGTCGTGCCCATGGTGGGCTCCCTTGCATGTCTATCGTTGCAGACTATGGCATGCCGGCGCCGCTATGAAACAGGTTGTCGGCCCCTGCCCTCAGCGAAGCTTGATCTCGCGGTCGGATCGCAGGCGCGAGGAACAGGCAAGGATATAGCCGGCCGCTTCCTCTTGGGGGCTGAGCCCCCCATCATGACGGAGATCGATCTCGCCGCTGACCTTCTCGACCCGGCAGGTACCGCATTGGCCCTGCCCGCAGCCGCAGGGGATGATCACACCCTGGCGCAGCGCCGCCTGCATCATCGTCTCGCCCGGGCCGACCCCGATGTCCCGCTCCCCAATACGCAGCCGATATTGCGGGGCGCCTGCCTCGCCGCCCGGAGGCAAGGCGGCAGGCTTCGTGATAGGGCCGAACGCCTCCATATGAAAGGCGGTGCTCCGGTCTCCTTCGGCGTTCGTCCGGCGCGCGGGCCAGATGGAACCAGGCGATATCCGCGTCGGGCTCCACGAGAACGAGGCTCCGCAGCATCGACATCAGCGGTGTCGCACCAGGGCCCGCGGAAACAAAGGCAAGGGGCGCGCCAGGCCGGCGCCCTTCGAGGGTGAAACGCCCGCGCGGCGGCCAGGCCTCGATGGTGGCACCGGCCAAGATATGGCGGTGCAGCCAGTTGGTGGCGCGGCCCTGAGCATGGGCCTTGATGGTGATCTCCACCTTGCCCTCCGCCGGCGCGGAGAAGATGGAGAAGGTCCGCATCAGATCCTCCCCGCCGTAAGGCACTTTCAGCGTCATCGCCTGCCCGGCTTCATGCTCGAAGGAGGCCTGCGTCTCGAACAGGAAGGAGCGGATCGTCGGCGTTTCCCGACGCACACCGACGCAGGACAGGCGGATCAGCCCGGCGCCGGGCTCGGATACTTCCACGGGCACGGGGCTACTCGGCCGCTGCCAGCACGGGCCTGGGACTGCCGGCATAGGCTTCCATCTTGGCGACATACCAATCTGAGAAATTGTTCAGGAGGAACTCCGAGGGCGCGTAAGGGCCGGGGCGGTAGGCGCTGGAGCGAATGCCCAGGTGATTGTTCTCCGCGAGTTGCCGGTCCTGATCGTTGGTGGTGAGCCAGACGGCCGTCAGGCGCCCGACGTCGTAGTCGACGCCCTCCACCGCATCTTCGTGCACCAGCCAGGTCGTGCTCACCGCCGTGCGATGGGCCGAGAGCGGCAGGACGCGGAAATGCATGATCTGGTCGGAGAGGAAATGGTTCCAGTTGTTGGGCACCCGGAACAACCGAACGGAGCCGAGCTCCGGCTCGGTAAAATCGGCCAGGAGCTTGGCGCAACCAGGCTTGCCGTCGAGCGTGAAGGACGTCGTCCCCTCGTTGAAGGGCAGGCGGATGCAGCGGAACTCGACACCGCCATCGGCGGGCCGGTGCGGAAGGCCGAGACGGTCCCAGCGCGCGGTGGAGCGCTCCATCAGCCCCCTGAACGTCGCGCTGGCAGCCGGATCGTCCGGCAAGGCGAACTCCACCAGCGTGACCAGGAGTTCGGGATGGTTGCCGGAGCAGTGATAGCATTCGCGGTTGTTCTCGATCACCAGCTTCCAGTTCGCCTCCTCGATGATGGTGGAAGTGAAGGCAACCTTGGTGCGATCGGGCATATGGGGCGCGATATAGGGCGTCACCGCCGCCCGATAACGCTCCAGCGAGGGCGGCTCCTCGGCGATGGAGACGAAGATCATGCCGCAGATGACCTCGACGTGGGCGGGCCGAAGCCCGTAGCCGGCCGGATCGAAATCGTCGGGCATCTGGCGGGCGTTGATCAGTCGCCCGTCGAGCTCATAGACCCATTGATGATAGGGGCAGACGAGGCGGTTCACATGCCCGCTCTCGGTCAGGCAGAGGCGCGAGCCGCGATGGCGGCAAACATTGTGGAAGGCGCGGATCTGGCCGTCGCGGTCGCGCAGGACGATGAGCGAATTGCCGCCGATCTCCAGCGTGTGGAAGTCGCCCGGCCGCTTGATCTCGCAAGCATTGCAAGCGAACAGCCAATCCGTGGCGAAGACGGCGTCGAGCTCGGCCTGGAAGATCGCATCGTCGACATAGAGGCCCTGCGGCAGACTGAAGCCGCTCCGGCGCTGGGCGAGAAGATCGCGGACAAGCTCTTGATGCGGCATGGGGTGTCTCACTGGATCACTGTCGGCTCCCGCATTGTGGCGGAGAAGTTGCCTATGGGCGCTGAAGTTTCCGACAGGGGACTCGCGATTTCCGACTGGGGTCATCCGCCGCATATGTCGTTTTTCTCCTGCCTCATGTCGAAAACATGATGTCCTTGCCTTACCCGCGGGATGATGATTGGGCGGCCATCCCTTTCTGGAGCCTTCCATGCCCCTCCCTTCCAAGGCCCGCTATGTCGTCATCGGCGCGGGCATCCACGGCCTCTCCACGGCCTATCACCTCGCCGGGAAGCTCAAGTCCCGGGGCCGCGGCGCGAAGGCCGATATCGTGGTGCTCGACAAGGGCAAGGTGGGTGCGGGCGCTTCCGGCATCGCCTGCGGCGTGGTGCGCAACAACTACTTCCAGCCAGCCATGCGCGAGTTGATGGCGCATTCCGTAGGCGTCTGGGAAAGCGATCCAGAGGCCTATTCCTATCATCCGGTCGGCTACATGCAGATCAGTCCCGAGGTGATGCATAAGGATGTCGCCAGCATTTATGAGCAGCAGAAGGCGATCGGCTACGAGTCGGACTTCATCGAGGGCGCGCCGGATTGCAGCCGCTACATGACCGGCCTGTTCGATGACTGGCAGGCCAGGGGCATCACCTCGGTGCTGCACGAGAAGCGCGGCGGCTATGCCAACAACATGGCCTCGCTGGAGGGTCTCTCCAGAAAGGCCCGCAATGCCGGCGTGCGCATCCTGGAGGGCGTCGGCGTCACCGGCTTCGAATTCGGCCAGCACTCCAACGCCATCAGCGCCGTCGAGACCGACCAAGGCCGGATCGAATGCGACTATGTGGTGATCGGCGTCGGCCCCTGGGTGCGCAATTTCTGGGACATGCTGGGGCTGCCCAAAACCATCTCGATCAAGGGGCGCGACGGCACGATGCACCACGACGTCCCAATGTGGCACTTCTGGCAGCTGGAGGAGGGCGTGCTGGCGGTCGATCCCGGCTTCCTCACCACCAATGACGGCACGATGCCGCCGGTGATCCATGTCGACACCGATGCGCCGCTCTATTCCGACAAGACCGGCAAGCTGATCACCGAGGATCTGTGGGGCGTCTATTACAAGCCTGACTTCCACTTCAACGGCGTGCAGGGCGGCGCCATGCCCTACAAGGTGAAAACGCCCGTGGACGAGGTGGCGATCGACCCCTATGGCCCGAAGAGCCCGGAATTCGTGGCTTCGGAGGAGTTCGTCGACATGTGGACCTCGGCGCTCGCCTTCTGTCACAAGCGCTTCGAGGGTAAGCATGTCAGCTATCACGAGGAGAAATCCGGCGGCATCGGCTGCTTCACGCCCGACAGCTTCCCGGTCTTCGATGTCTTCCGCGAGAATTGCTATGTCGTGGCCGACTCCAACCACGGCTACAAGATGCTCGGCGTTGGCGCCCTGGTGGCCGAGGAGATCACGGGCGGCCGGAGCGCGTTGCTGGAGCCCTTCCGCCTGTCACGCTACGCCGAGGGCAGGCTGCATCCCGTCTCGAACAGCCCGTTCCCCTGGAGTTGAGGCCGTTGCCATGATACTGCCATGACGTCAGACAGCGGCCAGGCTGAGATCTTCGCCTTCCTGCTGGTGCCCGGCTTTTCAATGATGAGCCTGGCTTCGGCGATCGAGCCGCTACGTTCGCTCAACCGCCTCGCCCGCAAGCAAGCCTATGGCTGGCGCCTGTGTGGGCTAGAGGCAGGCGAGGTCCTGGCCTCCAATAGCCTGCCCTTTGCGGTCGTCGACCATGCCGAAGCCCTCGCCGATGCAGCCTACGTCTTCGTCTGTGGCGGTCTTCGCATCGACGAGGCGGAAGAGAGGCGCTATCTCTCCATCCTGCGCCAGGCGGCGCGGCGCGGGCTTGCCATCGGCGCGATCTCGACCGGACCCTATCTCCTGGCACGGGCCGGCCTGCTCAACGGCTATCGCTGCACCATCCACTGGGAGAACCGCTCCGCCTTCCAGGAGGATTTCCCGGATCTCGATTGCACCAACAAGCTCTACGAGATCGACCAGCGCCGGATGACCTGCTCCGGCGGCACGGCGGCGATGGACATGATGCTGCATCTGATCGCCAACCGGCACGGGGCGGACCTCGCCCGAGGCGTCGCCAACCAGTTCCACCACGAGCGCATCCGCGACCAGCGAGAGGACCAGCGGGGCGGACGGCTGGAGAATCTCGCTTTCCTTCCGGACAAGGTGCGCCAGACCATCACCCTGATGCAGCGCCAGATCGAGAATCCGGTGACGCTGCCCGGTATCGCGCGCAAGGTCGGCGTCAGCCCGCGCCAGCTCGAACGGCTCTTCCTGCAACACACGAGGATGACGCCGCTGCGCTACTACATGCAGATCCGCGTCGAGCGGGCACGCGAGCTCCTGCTCTACTCGGATCGTTCGGTGATCGACATCGCGGTGACCACCGGCTTCACCTCGACCTCGCATTTCGCGACCTGGTACCGGCGCGTCTATGGCAGCCGCCCCTCCGACATGCGCGGCCGGGGCAGGATGAGTGCCTAGGGCCTATAGCGTTTTGCGATTTGAGGGAATCGGCAAGAATCGAAAAGACTTGCTAAAACAAGGAGTTATAGCAATGGACGTTTGCGTGTAAACGCGCTTTGTGCTGGGGATCCCCGAGTCTGTCGAAACTGCATCGAAATGAAGTCGATTTGGGAGCGAAGGCGGTGGGCAACGCAGCGCGCGCGGCCTCTCCTTGCATGCCGCCAATCCGCGTGTTACATACTGAACCACATGGTTCAGTATGGACGGACCCGCTTCGATGCCTCATTCGCCGCGCTCTCGGACGCCACCCGACGCGGCGTTCTGGAGCAGCTCGGGCGTGCAGACGCTTCGATCACGGACCTTGCCGAGAAGTTCCACATGACCCTCACGGGCATGAAGAAGCATGTCGGCGTCTTGGAGCAGGCGGGGCTCGTCACCACGGAAAAAGTCGGGCGCGTGCGGACCTGCAAGCTCGGCCCGCGCCGACTGGAGGAAGAGGCGGCATGGATCGAGAGGTACCGCCAACTCTGGGACGCACGCTTCGACGAACTGGACAAGGTTGTCGAGGAACTGAAATGGAAGGAGAAGGTCGATGGACGCAAGTGAGCCTACCCCCATGAAGAACCGCACGACGGTGGATCGGAAGTCCGAGCGTGAGCTGGTCGTTACACGAACCTTCAACGGCCCGGCGCGCATCGTGTTTGAGGCGTGGACCAAGCCCGAGCTGTTCATGCGATGGTGGGCGCCGAAATCGATGGGCGTACCCCTGCTTTCCTGCGAGATGGATGTTCACGTCGGAGGCAGATACCGTCTCGAGTTCGGACACGACGCCTCGAACTCTATGGCGTTCTTCGGTAGGTATATCGAAGCGACACCGCACTCGCGCCTCGTCTGGACCAATGAGGAAGACGACGACGCTCCCGTGACCACGGTGACCTTCGAGGAACAAGGCGGCAAGACGCTGCTGGTCCTGCACGAACTCTATCCCTCGAAGGAAGCTCTCGACGCTGCCATTGCCGGGATGGCGGATGGGATGCCCGAGCAATTCGAGCAGTTGGACGAGCTTCTCGTCACCCTGGGCGCGAGCGCGGGAGGGTCATGAAGTCGTCGGTCTCGCAGTCGGCCATCTGACAGAGAAGTCTGCGGAAAGCGCGGAAAGAGGTTGCACGTGCAGGAATAATCTTTCACTGTCGGTAACATCCTGTGTGGGTGTGATTTGATCTGGACGTGAGTTCGCAAGTGTCGCTTTCCTCATCCAAGATGTCGCTGAACCGCGCGACCGTTCACCCCGCCCTGTCCGAAGCTCTCCGAACCCGTCCCCGGCAAGAAGCCTGATGCATTATTCCGTTTTCTCTCTTCTGAAGAACGCCCTTACCGGCCATCGCGGCTGGCAGCCGGCCTGGCGCGATGCCGAGCCGCGGCTTTCCTATGACGTCATCATCATCGGCGGCGGCGGGCACGGCCTGGCGACGGCCTATTACCTCGCCAAGGAATTCGGCATCACCAAGGTCGCGGTGCTGGAAAAGGGCTGGATCGGCGGCGGCAATGCCGGTCGCAACACCACCATCGTGCGCTCCAACTATCTGCTGCCTGGGAACATCCCCTTCTACGAGCATTCAATGAAGCTGTGGGAAGGGCTGGAGCAGGACTTCAACTACAACGCCATGATGAGCCAGCGCGGCGTGCTCAATCTTTACCATTCCGACGCCCAGCGCGATGGCTATGCCAGGCGCGGCAATGCCATGCGCCTGCATGGCGTCGATGCCGAGCTGCTCGACCAGGACGGCGTCAGGGCGATGGCGCCCTTCCTCAATTTCGACGATGCGCGCTTTCCCATCCAGGGTGGCCTCTTGCAGCGCCGCGGGGGCACCGCCCGCCATGATGCGGTGGCCTGGGGCTATGCGCGCGGGGCCAGCGATCGCGGCGTCGACATCGTGCAGAATTGCGAGGTCAAGGGCTTCGTGCGCGAGGGCGGCCGCATCGTCGGCGTCGAGACCACCCGCGGCACGCTGAGGGCCAAGAAGATCGGCATGGCGGTGGCCGGCAACACCTCGAAGGTCGGCACCCTCGCCGGCCTGCGCCTGCCCATCGAGAGCCATGTCCTGCAGGCCTTCGTCTCCGAGGGGCTGAAGCCGCTGATCCCCGGCGTGATCACCTTCGGGGCCGGACATTTCTATGTAAGCCAGTCCGACAAGGGCGGTCTCGTCTTCGGCGGCGATATCGACGGCTACAATTCCTACGCCCAGCGCGGCAATCTGCCGGTGGTCGAGGATGTCTGCGAGGGCGGCATGGCCGTGATGCCGATGATCGGGCGCCTGCGCCTTCTGCGCAGCTGGGGCGGCATCATGGACATGTCGATGGACGGCTCGCCGATCATCGACAAGAGCGGCATCGACGGCCTCTATCTCAATTGCGGCTGGTGCTATGGCGGCTTCAAGGCAACGCCCGCCTCGGGCTGGTGCTTCGCCCATCTTATCGCGAAAGACGAGCCGCATGAGGTCGCCAAGGCCTACCGGCTCGACCGCTTCGAGACCGGCGCGGTGATCGACGAAAAAGGCCAGGGCGCCCAACCCAATCTTCACTAGCGCTTCATTTTCAGACCGAATTACCAGGAATCGCAAAATGCTACTTCTGCCACCGCGTTTCGTTGGAATGGCGTTCCAACCTGAACGCATTTTGCTTTAGAAGGCGCTGTTCGATGCGGATTGCCTGTCCCTATTGCGGTGCGCGCGGCGTGCACGAATTCACCTATCTCGGCGATGCCAAGCCTGTGCGGCCCGATCCCGCTGCGCCCGACGCCGGAAAACTCTTCTTCGATTACAGCTATTTGCGTGACAATCCGGAAGGAGAGCATGAGGAGCTCTGGTACCACTCCTCCGGCTGCCGCTCCTGGCTCAGGGTGAAGCGCAACACGCGCACTCATGCGATCTCGGAAGCCGTGCTGGTGCAGGACGCGATGGGAGCCGCATCATGAGCGACGCCGTCTCCTTCCGCCTGCCGTCCGCCGGCCTTCTCGACCGCGCCAGCCCCGTCGGCTTTCAGTTCGACGGCAAACGCTATCAGGGCCTGGCCGGCGATACGCTTGCCTCGGCCCTGCTCGCCAACGGCGTGCGCCTGGTCGGGCGCTCCTTCAAATATCACCGCCCGCGCGGCGTCTTCACCGCCGGCCCCGAGGAGCCGAACGCCCTGGTGGAACTGCGCACGGGCGCAAGGCGCGAGCCGAACACCAAGGCGACCACGGTGGAACTCTATGACGGGCTAGAGGCCGCGAGCCAGAACCGCTGGCCCTCGCTGTCCTTCGACCTGCTCTCGGTGAACCAGCTCGCGGGACCGCTCTTCGTCGGCGGCTTCTACTACAAGACCTTCATGTGGCCGGCTTCCTTCTGGGAGAAGGTCTACGAGCCGATGATCCGCCGCGCCGCCGGTCTCGGCAAGGCGAGCGGCGCGCCCGATCCCGACCACTACGAGAAGGCTGCTGCCTTCTGCGACGTGCTAGTGATCGGCTCCGGCCCTGCCGGCCTGATGGCGGCGCTGGAAGCCGGCCGTGCCGGCGCCCGCGTCATCCTCTGCGAGGACGATTTCCGCCTCGGCGGCCGCCTGCTCGCCGAGCGCCAGGAGGTCGACGGCAAGCCTGGTGCGGTGTTCGCCACCGAAATCGAGGCCGAACTCTCCGCCATGCCGGAGGTGCGGATCATGCGCCGCACGCAGGTGTTCGGCAGCTATGACGGCGGCACCTACGGCGCGCTGGAACGAGTGTCGGATCATCTGCCGCTGCCGCCGGAGCACCAGCCCCGCCAGCGCCTTTGGCACATCATGGCCAGGCGCTGTGTCAACGCCATGGGCGCGGTGGAGCGGCCGATCGTGTTCGGCGGCAATGATCGGCCGGGCGTGATGCTCGCCTCCGCGGCGCGCACCTATCTCAACCGCTATGGCGTGGCGCCGGGCCGCAAGGCCGTGGTCTTCACCACTGCCGACGATGGCTGGCGCAGCGCCGCCGATCTCACCGCCGCCGGCGTGACGGTGGCGGCCATCATCGACGCCCGCCAGGAGGTCAGCCCGGATGTTTCCGGCTGGGCCTCCAAGATCGGCACGCGCGTGATAACAGGCGCCCGCGTCACCGACGCCAAGGGCGGCGCCTCCGGCATCAAGGCGGTGGACGTCCTCGGCGACCGCAGCCGCGAGACCATCACCGCCGATTTCCTCGCAATCTCCGGCGGCTGGAATCCGCAGGTTGCACTCACCACCCACAAGGGCAACAGGCCGCGCTGGTCGGACGAGCTGGCCGCATTCCTGCCCGGCGACCTGCCCGAGAGCATGGCGGTGGCGGGCGCTGCCAATGGCGATTTCTCGCTGGGCGCCTGCCTGCGTACGGGCGCGGAAGCCGGACGCCTGGCCGCGGCCGATTGTGGCTTTTCCGCCGGCGGCGCCCCCCTGCCCTCCTGCGAGGACGAGGCGGTCGGCCTCAAGCCGCTCTGGCATGTGGCCGAGAGCGGTTCGAAGGCTTTCGTCGACCAGCAGAACGATGTCACCGCCAAGGATATCGAGATCGCCCATCGCGAGGGCTTCCGCTCGGTCGAGCATCTCAAGCGCTATACCACGCTCGGCATGGCGACGGACCAGGGCAAGATCTCGGGTGTATCAGGGCATGCCATGATGGCCGCGCTGCTCGGCCGCTCGATGACCGATGTCGGCACCACCGCTGCCCGCCCGCCGCATCTGCCGGTAGCAATCGGGGCGCTCGCGGGACCCCATCGCGGCAAGCATTTCAAGGCAACGCGCCTCACCGCCGGCCATGACTGGTCGATTGCCAATGGCGCCACCATGGTCGAGGCGGGACAGTGGCTGCGCCCGCAATGGTTCACCCGGCCCGGCGAGAAGGACTGGCTGGAGAGCGTCTCGCGCGAGGTGCGCACCACCCGCTCCATTGTCGGCATCTGCGATGTCTCCACCCTCGGCAAGATCGACATCAAGGGCGCCGATGCCGGCGCCTTCCTCGACCGCGTCTACATCAACACCTTCTCCACCGTGGCGGTCGGCAAGGCGCGTTACGGCCTGATGCTGCGCGAGGATGGCTTCGTCATGGACGACGGCACCTCCGCTCGCTTCGCGCCCGATCATTTCGTGATGTCGACCACGACTGCCAATGCCGTGAAGGTGATGCAGCATCTCGAATTCTGCCGCCAGGTGCTCTGGCCGGAACTCGATGTCTCGCTCGCCTCGATCACCGAGCAATGGTCGCAATATTCGGTGGCCGGCCCGAAGGCGCGCGAACTCCTGCAGAAGCTCTATGGCCCCGATGTCGATCTCTCCGACAAGGCCTTCCCTTATATGGGGTGCGCGCCCCTCCCGCTCGGCAATGTCTCGTCCCGCCTCTACCGGCTCTCCTTCTCCGGCGAGCTCGCTTATGAGATCGCCGTGCCGGCCCATTACGGCCTGGCGCTGCTCAAGGCGCTGATGGCGCTGGCCAACGAGTTCGGCGGCTGCCCCTATGGCACCGAGGCGCTTGGGGTCATGCGCGTCGAGAAGGGCCATGTCGCCGGCAACGAACTCAACGGCCAGACCACTGCCAGGGATCTCGGCCTCGGCAAGATGATGTCCACCAAGAAGGATTATATCGGTCGTATACTTGCGGGACGCCCCGCGCTGGTAGCCGCCGATCGACCCACGCTTGTGGGCCTCAAGCCAGTCAACCCGGCCGACCGCCTGCGCGCCGGGGCGCATTTCCTCAGGAAGGGCGCTGCCGCCGAAGCGAAGAACGACGAAGGCTTCGTCACTTCGGTGGTCTACTCCCCGATGCTGGAAAGCTGGATCGGCCTCGGCCTGCTAGCCAGTGGCCCCTCGCGCCATGGCGAAGTGCTGCGCGCCTATGATCCCGTGCGCAACGGCGATATCGAGGTGAAGATCGTCTCGCCTATCTTCTTCGATCCGGAAGGGAGCCGCCTCCATGTCTGATCCCCTCACGGCCAGCCCGCTGCATCTCGGAAAACGCAGCGCCTTCGACGGCCTGCTGAAGCCGATCGGCCATGGTACCGGCGTCACGATCCAGGACCGCTCGGATCTGGAGCTGATTGTCCTTGCCGCCCGCAAGGGCCAGGCGGGAGCACTCGCGGCGCGCATGGACGCGGGTTATGGCCTGCGCCTGCCCTCCGCCCCCAAACGCGTTGTTTCCGGACACCTGGCCGCCATCGGCACCGGCCCCGGCACCTGGCTGCTGACGCGGGAAAGCGAGGCAAGCGACAAGCCGGGCGCCTTCGCCGGTGAACTCACTCAGGCGCTTGCCGGCTTGGCCGCCGTCACCGACCAGTCCTCCGGCTATGCCGCCCTGCGCATCGGCGGCCCCCGCGCCCGCGACACCTTCGCCAAGGGCCTCGACATCGATCTGCACCCCCGCGTCTTCGGGCCGGGGGATGCTGCCGTCACCGCCTGCTCCCATATCGGCGTGACGCTTTGGCAGCTCGACGATGCCCCGACCTATGAGATCGCCCTCTTCCGCTCCATGGCCGGCAGCTTCTGGCACTGGCTGAGCGAGAGCGCGGGAGAGTATGGATTGGCGGTATGACTGGAAGCGCGGACGTCCTCGTCCGCTCTTGAAACATTGCGCCTGTTGCGCGGGCGCAACATGAATGTCGGCCACGCTCTTTTCTATGCCGCATGCGGTTCAAGAGCGGACGGGACGTCCGCGCTCCCAGCTACGGCAGCTTCTCGCCGCGGGAGGCGACCAGGACCGCGTACCACTCCGCCCGGCCCCAGCGCGGCACATAGGCCTGCGGTATCTCGCGGATGCGGTCGAGGTTCTGGGTGCCGACGATCGGGATGGTGCGGGAGGGGTGGGCCATCAGCCAGCTCAGCGCCGCGGCGGTGCGCGAGACTCCCGTCTCGGAGGCCTTGGCGTCGAACAATGCTACGACCGCACGCGATCGCTCATCCTGAGGCTGTGCCAGCCGGCCGCCGCCGAGCGGGGACCAGGCCAGCACGGCCATGTCGCTCTGGATTGAATGATCCAATATGCCTTCGGTAAGCGGATCAAGATGCAGGGCGGAGAATTCCGGCTGGTGGCTGACGATGGGCAGGCTGAGAAAGGCGGCGAGAGCCTGCGTCTGCGCCACCGTATAGTTGGAGACGCCAATGGCGCCGATCTTGCCGGCGCGATGTGCAGCCTCCAGGGCGGAAGCAATCTCGCTGGGATGGGTGAGGATATCGGGCCTGTGGATCTGCCACAGGTCGATGCGTTCGACATTCATGCGCCTGAGCGAGGCATCGATGGCGGAGGACAGATAGGCCGCCGAGGAATTGTAAGGCGTGCCGGGAACGATGCCACCCTTCGAGGCCAGGATCATCGGTGCGCGCAGGCCGAGGTTGGCGCCGAACACCCGGCCAAGCTGTGTCTCAGAGGCACCGAAGCCGCCATGGCTCTTCGGGCCGTAGATGTCGGCGGTGTCGAACAGGGTCACGCCGGCTTCGAGCGCCGTCTCCACCAGCTTCTGCGCCGTTGCGAGATCCTCCCCGCCGAAGCGCCACATGCCCCAGGCGACCGAACTCACGGAAAAGCCGCTCCTGCCGAGAGGGCGCGTCTTCAGGGGCGCGGGTAGCTCGCTCATTTGTTAATCCTGCTGCTGGGAGGCATTTGATGTAGGACCTTCCTATCAAGCGGGAGCGTGGATGGACACCCCCTCCTCCCAATAAGGTGGATCGCCGAAGGCCCGGCGCAGGTGATCGGCTAGCGCCCGCAGCTTGGCGGAAGGGCGCCGCCCTTCGGGATGGGCGAGGAAGATGGCCTCGCCTTCGGGGCGGATGCCGACATCGACGACGCGCAGGCCGCCGGTGCGAATGAGTGGCCCGGCAATGAAGGTCGGCAGCAGGGCGATGCCGAGGCCCGCCAGAGCGGCGTCGAGGATCATGGCGCCATTGTTGACGCGCAGCGCCACCTTGGCCCGCACGATCTCGACGCCCTCCGGCCCGAGGAAGCGCCAATCCGCCACGCCGCGATTGGTGTAGAAGATGCCCCTGTGATCATCGAGTTCGGCGATCGAGTGCGGCATGCCATGGCGGGCGAGATAGTCGTCGGAGGCCACCAGCAGGCGCCGACTCGGAGCGAGGCGCCAGACCATCAGGCGTGAATCGTCGATCACGCCATGCCTGATCACGCCGTCATAGGCCCCCGAGGCAATGTCGACGCGGCGGTCGTCGAGATCGAGGGTGAGTTCGATCTGGGGATGGGCGGCGAGGAAGGGATAGAGCGCCGGCCCCAGATGCATATGGCCGAAGGTGATGGGCGCGGCGATGCGCATCGGTCCGGCCAGCGTGCCCCGCCGCTCGGAGAGATCCGCGCTCGCCTCCTCTACTTCCCGCAGGATGCGCCGGGCGCGATCGAGAAAGGCCGCCCCATCCTCTGTTACCGACAGGCGCCGCGTTGTACGGTGCAGCAACCTCGCCCCGACGCTTCTTTCCAGTTCCCCCAGCCTTTCGCTGACCACCGATTTCGAGAGGCGCAAGCTTCGCGCCGCCTCGCTGATCGAACCCGCTTCGGCAACCGCCACGAAACTTGCAATACCGTCCAACTTCATCGTTCGGGTTTTCCGGAAGATAGATCCATCTTCTGCAGCATAGTCCGAACGCCTGTCTTGCGCCATATTCCGCTCATCCAAACGGATCTCAAGCAAAGGACCAGACGATCATGGACAGGCTCAAAGGCAAACGCGCGCTCATCACCGGCGGCACCAGCGGCATCGGCCTCGAAACCGCCCGCCAGTTTATCCAGGAAGGCGCCCGCGTGGCGGTAACCGGCACCAATCCCGAGACGCTGGCGGCGGCTCGCAAGGCCCTCGGCGAAGGCGCCCTCGTCATCAAGGCGGACGCTTCGGACGTCGCCGGCCAGAAGGAGGTGGCGGAGGCCGTCAGGCAGGCCTTCGGCGGGCTCGACATCCTGTTCGTCAATGCCGGCATCGCCCTGCTCAAACCGATCGAGGCCTGGACGGAGGCCGACTATGACCGCGTCTTCGCAATCAATGTGAAAGGCCCCTACTTCCTCATCCAGGCCCTGATGCCGCTCCTCGCCAATCCTGCCTCGATCGTGCTGAACACCTCCGTGAACGCCCATATCGGCATGCCGAACTCCAGCGTCTACGCGGCCTCCAAGGCGGCGCTGCAATCGCTGATCCGCACCCTCTCGGGCGAGCTCATCGGCCGTGGCATCCGCCTCAACGCCGTCAGCCCCGGCCCAATCTCAACGCCGCTGTACAGCAAGCTCGGCTTCTCGGAAACAGAGCTGAAGGGTGTCGCCGAAAGCATCAAGGGCCTGGTGCCCGCCGGGCGCTTCGGCGAGCCGAGCGAGATCGCCAAGGCCGTGGTCTTCCTTGCCTCGGACGAGGCGGCCTACACGGTCGGCAGCGAGATCATGATCGATGGCGGCATGGGCACGCTGTAGGAGACTGGCATCATTTCCTCGCAGGCCCGGCGCTCTCCCGGGCCTGTGCTCTTTCATCCTCTTGCACGCTGCTATTGTCGGCTTGTATGGTAGTTCTCCAGCAAACGGCTTTCGGTTTGGAAAGCAATTTGCCCCAAGTATTTTCCTTTCAAAAAGACGCTGTTTCCTTATTGAAAATCCTTTTGCAAAGGCAAAGGCGGCCGCTATATTCGACTGAATACCACCCATAAAATCGCATAGGGAGCGAATGATGAGCCACAATCTGCAGTTCTATATCGATGGAGCCTGGGTCGATCCGGTGGTGCCGAAGGTGCTGGACGTGATCGATCCTTCCAACGAAGATGCCTTCGCCCAGATCTCGCTCGGCTCCAAGGCCGATGTCGACAAGGCCGTCGCCGCCGCGCGCCGCGCCTTCGAAACCTTCGGCTTCACCTCGCGCGAAGAGCGCCTCGACCTCCTCAACCGCATCATCGAGATCTACAAGAAGCGCAGCCAGGACCTTGCCCTCGCGGTTTCGCGCGAAATGGGCGCGCCGCGCCAGTTCGCGCTGGATTCGCAGGTCGGCGTCGGTCTCGCCCATCTCCAGAAGATGGCCGAAGTGCTCAAATCCTTCCAGTTCCAGCACGCCAAGGGCACCTCGGTGGTGGTGAAGGAGCCGATCGGCGTCGTCGGCCTGATCACCCCGTGGAACTGGCCGCTCAACCAGATCACCTGCAAGGTCGCCCCTGCCCTTGCCGCCGGCTGCGCCATGGTGCTAAAGCCCAGCGAGATCGCCCCGCTCGATGCCATCATCTTCGCCGAGATCATGGACGAGGCCGGTACGCCGAAGGGCGTGTTCAACCTCATCAACGGCGACGGCCCCACGGTCGGCGAGGCCCTTTCCGCCCATCCCGGCATCGACATGATGTCCTTCACCGGTTCCACCCGCGCCGGCATCATGGTGGCCAAGGCCGCCGCGGATACCGTCAAGCGCGTGCATCAGGAACTCGGCGGCAAGTCGGCCAACATCCTGTTCCCTGATGTGGACCTCGCCGATGCCGTGCCGAAGGGCGTCAGGGGCTGCTTCGGCAACAGCGGCCAGTCCTGCAACGCGCCCACCCGCATGTTCGTGCCGCGCGAGCATCATGACAAGGCAGCCGAGCTCGCCAAGACGGCGGCCGAGAAGTTCGTGGTCGGCGCGGCCGACGCCTCCGGCACCAATCTCGGCCCGGTGGTCAGCCAGATCCAGTATGACAAGATCCAGGGCCTGATCGAAAGCGGCATCGCCGAGGGCGCCACTCTCGTCACCGGTGGCCCCGGCCGTCCTGCCGATCTCAACCGCGGCTATTATGTGCGCCCTACCGTCTTCGCCAATGTGACGTCGGACATGCGCATCGCCCGCGAGGAGATCTTCGGCCCGGTGCTCTCCATCCTGCCCTATGACAGCGTGGAAGAGGCCATCGATCAGGCCAACGACACCGTCTACGGTCTTGCCTCCTATCTGCAGACCAAGGACCTCGACAAGGCCCGCGCGGTCGCCCGGCGCATGCGCACCGGCAATGTCCATATCAACTATCCGGCCTGGGAGGCCGGCATGCCCTTCGGCGGCTACAAGCAGTCCGGCAATGGCCGCGAATATGCCGAATACGGGCTGGAGGACTTCCTGGAGACCAAGGGTATCCTCGGTTACGAGGCGGCCTGACCGACTCCGTCGCGCGCAGTCAATCGCGCTTTACATCTTGCATGCAATTGGAAGAGGCCGGGTTTTCCCGGCCTTTTCCTGTTTGGCGGAGCCTGAACGGATTGGCTCGCCGGAGCCTGATCGGCCTGTCGCCGATGACAAAAGCAGTTCCACGGCATTGATCGATAGCGTAAGCGGGATCAGGCGTGTTGCGCGGGCAGCGCGCGATTGATTTGACCTGAAAGGACTGCAGCCTTGCGCATCGTTTTTCGCTGCGATCCGCATCTGGCGGATTATCTGCAACGGCCAATGCCTGCGCGTGGCATTCTGCCCGATTGGCTGCGGTCGATGCCGGCCAAGGCCTTTTCAGAGGTCCATGGTCGCGAAATCCGCACAGTCAAGCAATGCCCGCCCTTCGTCGACGCCATGGCACATGGTTTCGTCATCCCGCTTCCCTGCGATGTCAGCGTCGAGAACGGCGTCTTTTCCTGGGACTGGCGCATTCCCGAACCCGCAACCAGGGGGCATCCGCGCGCGCCCTTGAGTTTCCATGTTCCCGAGCAACTGGTGGGAGCGCCCTTTGCCGACGGCCAGGCTGCTCTCAAATTCAACAGCTTCTGGACGATCGAGCTTGAGGAGGGTTGGTCGCTGCTGGCCGTTCACCCCATCAATCGCGACGATCTGCCGTTCCGATTGATTACAGGGTTGGTCGATTCGGACCGGTTTCACGATGGCGGCATCAATTTTCCGGCTGTATGGACCGACCGGGCGTTCAACGGCGTTCTGCCCAGAGGGACACCGGTCGCGCAATGCCTGATTGTGCCGAGAGAGCAGCCCGATCTCGTCTTCGAGCAACTCGAAGGCCCTGCGAAAACTGCCTATGAATCAACCGTTGCCGAGGTCCTCGCCCAACCGGGCATCTACAGAAAGCGCTTTCGCGCCAAGCGCCGGCGTTCATCCGCCGAGTGAGTGCCGCAGCGCCTCGCGATCCAGCCAGAGCCGACCGGTCTGCGCCGATGTCAGCGCCATGGCGATCATGCCGAGGGTCGCAGGTTTCTGCTTGTAGGCGGTACCGTAGGCGATCATTGCGGCATCCATGTCGCCCTCTTCCTGCAGCTGAATCGCAAGGTTGACTGCGGCTTCGGCGAAATCCGGGCGGATGGAGAGAGCCTTGCGATAGGCCGCGATCGCACCTTTTCGATCCTTCAGGTCCTCCCGGGCGGTTGCGAGATCGAACCACACAGAAGCAGGCGCCTTTGCGTTCGCAGCATCGGTGAGCCAGCGAACGGCCTCTTCAATCTCGCCGCCTTCCCACAGCAGCCGGCCCAGCCGGGCCTTGGCTTCCGCGGAACGGACATCAGCAGCAAGGACGGCTCGCCAGGCGGCGACGGCCCCCTTGTCACGGAGGGCGGTCAACAGGCGCGCATGTTCGAGCAAGGTCTCCGGCGTCCGTCCAAGCGCGAGCGCCTGCTCGCAGTGCTGGAGTGCCGCAGGCAGGTTGCCGCCGGCGCGGAAGATCTTAGCCGCGAGCAAATGGCGCGGGAGCGTGACCGCCTGCCCGGCGAGCGCCGTGAGGATGGCTGTCTCTGCCGCCGCAAGCTCGCCCCTGGCGAAGCTGATGGTGGCCATCAGATGGTTGAGTGCCGGATCGCGCGGTGCGGTGCGAAGTCCCGCGGCGCATAACCGCCAGGCTTCCTCCGACCGGCCGGCATTGAAAGCTGCGACGGCGCGGCGGAGGATTTCGATATCAGCGCTTCCAGATTGCCCGCCTATTGCCATGAGGATGCCTGCCTCGCACCGGGAAGCGGCCTTACCGGGCCGACTACTCCGCAGCCGGACGGCCTCGAGAAGAGACATCGCCCAGCTCCAAACGATAGGGCCGGGTTACCCCGACCCTCTCTCTTCGTATGCAGATATCACTTCTTGGGCGGACTTGCCGGCCAGGACTTGATCAGCGCGTCATAGTCGATGGTCTCGCCCTTGGGCTTCTCGTTGTCGAGCACGGGTTGGGGCGCGATGGTGCCGTTCTTCTTGGCTTCCTCGACCCAATGCTCCAACGAGGTCTTCGGGTTCAGCTTGGGACCGCATTTGCCCTGGACGCCCGATTTCTCGAGGCGCGCCATGACGGCGTCCTGCGCAGCGGCGAGGCCGTCCATCGCCTGCTGCGGCGTCTTGGCGCCCGAGGCGGCGTCACCGATGTTCTGCCACCACAACTGCGCCAGCTTGGGATAATCGGGCACGTTGTTGCCGGTCGGGGTCCACTGGACGCGGGCCGGGGAGCGGTAGAACTCGATCAGGCCCCCGAGTTGAGGCGCCCGTTCGGTGAAGCTCTTGTCCCAGATATCGCTTTCGCGGACGAAGGTCAGGCCGACATGGCTCTTCTTCAGCGAAACGGACTTGGACGTGATGAACTGCAGATAGAGCCAGGCAGCCTTGCGGCGATCAGCCGGGGTCGACTTCAAGAGCGTCGCGGAACCGACGTCCTGATAGCCAAGCTTCATGCCATCCTTCCAGTAGGCGCCATGCGGCGAGGGTGCCATGCGCCATTTCGGCGTGCCGTCTGCGTTCATGACGGCGATGCCGGGCTTCACCATGTCGGCGGTAAAGGCGGTATACCAGAAGACCTGCTGGGCGATATTGCCCTGCGCGGGCACGGGTCCGGATTCGGAGAAGGTCATGCCCTGCGCATTCGGCGGCGCATATTTCTTCAGCCATTCCAGATATTTGGTGATGGAGTAAACCGCCGCCGGACCATTGACGTCGCCACCGCGCGCCACGTCCGAGCCGACCGGGTTGCATCCTTCCATGCGGATGCCCCATTCGTCGACAGGCAGGCCGTTCGGCAGACCCTTATCGCCATTGCCGGCCATGGACAGCCAGGCGTCGGTGAAGCGCCAGCCAAGCGACGGGTCCTTCTTGCCATAGTCCATATGGCCAAAAACCTTGACGCCGTCGATGGTGCCGACATCGTTGGTGAAGAAGTCCGCGATGTCTTCATAGGCGGACCAGTTCACAGGCACGCCGAGCTCATAGCCATATTTGGCCTTGAACTTGGCCTTGTAGTCCGGATTCTGGAACCAATCGTACCGGAACCAGTAGAGGTTCGCGAATTGCTGGTCGGGCAATTGGTAGAGATGGCCGTTCGGCGCCGTGGTGAAGGACTTGCCGATGTAGTCATCGATATCGATGCCGGGATTGGTGACATCCTTGCCCTCACCGGCCATGTATTCCGTCAGGTCGACGGCCTGGCCATAGCGGAAATGCGTGCCGATGAAATCGGAGTCGTTGATCCAGCCATCATAGATGTTCTTGCCGGACTGCATCTGGGTCTGGATCTTCTCGACGACGTCGCCTTCTTGGATGACATCGTGATGGACCTTGATGCCCGTGATCTCCTCGAAGGCCTTGGCCAGGGTCTTCGATTCATAGGCGTGGGTGGTCAGGGTCTCGGAGACGACGTTGATCTCCATGCCCTTGAACGGCTCGGCGGCCTTGGAGAACCACTGCAGTTCCTTGGTCTGGTCTTCCTGCGAAAGCGTGGAAGGCTGGAACTCCGGCAGCCACTTCTTGATCGCCGCGTCATCGGCGAATGCCGGGACGGAACTCAGGATCAGTGCGAGCGCAACGGCAGCCAAGCCGGTGCGCCTTGTCGATGAGCGCATAGTCTTTCCTCCCCATAAAGCCAGCATGGCAGCCGGCGTTCCCTACTCCTCTAGACCGTCAGGAACACCCCTACGGCAAAGACGAGCGAAATGATCGAGGCCCACCACAAATCCACCTCGGCCGGCGCGATCGCCAGCCAGATGACGTGGATGAAGGCGGCTCCCAGCAATGAAATGAACAGACGGTCGCCGCGCGTGGTGGCGATGGTCAGGATACCGCGCCGCGGTGTCTCGGGACGGAATACCGCCAGCAGCGTGAAGATCACCAAAAGGAGCGCGATCGCGATGAAGAACAGCGCCACCTGCCAGGTCCAGGCCATCCAGGCATAGGAGTCCGGATCGCTGAGCCGGGTAAAAAGGGTGTTGAGCGTCTCCATGATCACACCCTCCCCAGGGCGAAGCCCTTGGCGATGTAGTTGCGCACGAACCAGATCACGATGGCTCCGGGAATGATGGTGAGCACGCCGGCCGCCGCCAGCAGACCCCAGTCCATGCCGGAAGCGGAGACAGTGCGGGTCATGGTCGCTGCGATCGGCTTCGCGTCGACGCTGGTCAGGGTGCGCGCCAGCAGCAGTTCCACCCAGGAGAACATGAAGCAGAAGAAAGCGGTGACACCGATGCCTGAGGCGATCAGAGGGATATAGATCTTGATGAAGAAGCGCGGGAAGGAATAGCCGTCGAGATAGGCCGTCTCATCGATCTCGCGCGGCACACCAGACATGAAGCCTTCGAGGATCCACACCGCCAGCGGCACGTTGAAGAGGCAATGGGCGAGCGCCACGGCCCAGGGCGTGTCGAACAGGCCGACCGCCGAATAGAGGTTGAAAAACGGCAGGGCAAACACCGCCGCAGGCGCCATGCGGTTGGACAACAGCCAGAAGAACAGGTGCTTGTCGCCGATAAAGCGGTAACGCGAGAAGGCGTAGGCCGCCGGCAGCGCCAGCGTGATCGATAGTACCGTGTTGATCACCACATAGGTCAGCGAGTTGATGTAGCCGGAATACCAGGACTCGTCGGTGAAGATCTTGACATAATTGTCGAAGTTCAGCGTCCGCGGGTAGAGCGTCATCGAGGAGACGATCTCCTCGTTCGTCTTCAGGCTCATGTTCACCAGCCAATAGATCGGCAGCATGATAAAGAAGATATAGACGGCCATGATGGTGGAACGGCCCCTCATGACGGCTTCCTTTCCGCATCCACATTGACCATGATCGTGTAGAACACCCAGCAGACGCCGAGGATAATCAGGTTGTAGACCAGCGACAGCGCCGCGGCCTTACCGAGATCGAACTGACCGAGGGCAAACTTCACCAGCTCGATGGAGATGAAGGTGGTGGAATTGCCCGGCCCGCCGCCGGTGACGACGAAGGGTTCGGTGTAGATCATGAAACTGTCCATGAAGCGCAGCAGCACGGCGATCAACAGCACGCGGCGCATCTTGGGCAGTTGGATGTTGACGAAGATCGCCCAGCGCGAGGCACCGTCGATGCGGGCGGCCTGGTAGTAGGCATCGGGGATGGAGACCAGGCCCGCATAGCACAACAGGGCCACCAGCGAGGTCCAGTGCCAGACGTCCATCACCACCACGGTGGCCCAGGCCGATAAGGGATCGCTGACATAGTTGAAGTCGAGGCCTAGCCAGTTGTTGAGCGCATAGCCGAACAGGCCAATATCCTCACGCGCGAAGATCTGCCAGATCGTGCCGACCACGTTCCACGGAATCAGGAGCGGCAGGGCTATCGAGACCAGGCAAAAGGCGACGGCGATGCCCTTGCGCGGCATGCACAGCGCAACCAGGATGCCGAGCGGCACCTCGATCGCCAGGATGATGGCAGAGAACAGCAGGTTGCGCAGGAGGCTATCGCGGAAACGCCCGCCCAAATCCGTGGTGCCATCAAGCAATTCCTGGAACCAGCCGATGCCATTCCAGAAGAACTGGTTGTTGCCGAAGGTGTCCTGCACCGAATAGTTCACGACCGTCATCAATGGGATCACCGCCGAGAAGGCGACGATCAAGAGCACGGGCAGCACGAAGAACCAGGCACGATTGTTGATCGGCTTTTCCATCAGGCAGCCTCCCCCTCGACGCGGACGCCGCCGGCATAGACATGGATGTTGCGAGCATCGAAGATCATGCCGGCTTCGGAACCGGCGAGTTCCAGCCCGTCCGGAGCCGTGATGATGATGGGAGTGCCACCAAGGTCGACGCGCGCCATGCGGCGGGCGCCGAGATCGTCGATCCGCCTGACGCTGACGGGGAGCCCCTGCCCGGGTTCTGCCAGCAGCGCATGCTCGGGCCGAATGCCGACTTCGACATCCCCGGCCGGCAATCCGCGATAGGCCCGCTCCAGCGGAATAGTCACCGCGCCGGCCCGGGCCGAGCGACCCTCGACCGTGGCCTTGATCAGGTTCATGCCGGGCGAACCGATGAAATAGCCGACGAAGGTGTGGGCCGGCTTTTCGAAAAGCTCGGCCGGCGAGCCCATCTGCACCACCGCGCCGTCATGCATCACCACCACCGTATCGGCGAAGGTAAGCGCCTCGGTCTGGTCATGCGTGACATAGATCATGGTGATGTCGAGCTGGCGGTGCAGCGCCTTCAGCTTCGAACGCAGTTCCCATTTGAGCGCCGGGTCGATGACCGTGAGCGGCTCGTCGAACAGTACCGCGGCGACATCAGGGCGGACGAGGCCCCGGCCGAGCGAGATCTTCTGCTTGGCGTCCGCGGTCAACCCCCGCGCGCGCTTGTTGAGGTCCTTGTCGAGATCCAGCAGCGCAGCGATTTCACTGACCCTGCGGTCGATATCCGGCCTCGCCATGCCGCGATTCTTCAGCGGGAAGGCGAGATTCTGCGCCACCGTCATGGTGTCGTAGATCACCGGGAACTGGAATACCTGGGCAATGTTGCGCTTTTCGGTCGGCAGGCGGGTCACATCGCGCCCGTCGAACAGCACCGCGCCCTCGCTCGGCGTCACCAGCCCTGAAATGATGTTGAGCAGCGTGGTCTTGCCGCAGCCCGAGGGGCCGAGCAGGGCATAGGCACCGCCCTGCTTCCAGACGTGATCGATCTTCTTGAGCGCGTAGTCGGAGGGCTGGGACGGCGTCGCCTTGTAGGAATGGGCGAGGGATTTCAGCGTGATCTCGGCCATGATCCTCTCCTAGGCTACCGGCGCCGCGGCAAGCCGTCCTGCCGTGTCGAAGACGAAGAGGCGCGAAGGCGACACGAACAGGTCGACCGGCGCGCCCGGCACGATCTCGCGGACGCCGGGAACCAGCGCGACGAAGCGATCGTCGTGATAATCGGCATGCACGAAGCTCTCGGAGCCGGAGATCTCGGTGACCGAGACGATCGAGGGCAGGCGCAGGGCGTCCTGGCCGGGCGGCTCGAGCAGGAGATGATTGGGCCGGATACCGAGATGGTAGTCACCATCTGCAAGGCCAGCCGTGGTGCCGGACGCCGGCACGACTTCTCCCGTAGGCAGCCGCAGATCGCTACCCTGTTTGCGGGCGCTGAACACGTTCATCGGCGGATCGGAAAAGACCTGGGCAGTGGCCAAGTCCTTCGGACGGCGATAGACCTCGATGGTGCGCCCGAACTGGGAAATGCGGCCCTGCCAGAGGGTCGCAGTGTTGCCGCCGAGGAGAAGCGCCTCCTGCGGCTCGGTGGTGGCATAGACGAAGACCGCGCCGGACGCCTCGAAGATGCGCGGCAATTCCTCGCGCAATTCCTCGCGCAGCTTGTAATCGAGATTGGCGAGCGGCTCATCGAGCAGGACGAGATCGGCGCGCTTGACGATGGCGCGGGCGATGGCGGTGCGCTGCTGCTGGCCGCCCGAGAGCTGCAGCGGCGTGCGATCCAGCATCGCATCAAGCTTGAGCAGCCGGGCGGCCTGGCGCACTTCGGCATCGATCTCGGCCGCCGGACGCTTCTTCACCCGCAACGGCGAGGCGATGTTCTCGTAGACACTGAGCGAGGGGTAGTTGATGAATTGCTGGTAGACCATCGCCACCGAGCGAGTGCGCACATGAGCGCCGGTTACGTCCTTGCCGTCGACGACAACCCGGCCCGCGCTCGGCCGGTCGAGCCCGGCCATCAGCCGCATCAGCGAGGTCTTGCCCGACAGGGTCGGCCCCAGCAATACGTTGAGGGATCCGCTTTCGAGGGTCAGCGACACATCGGAGATATGCGTCTCCGCGCCGACCGTCTTGCTAACGTTTTCGAGCGTAAGACCCACGCTACGCTTCCCCCGATCAGGACGGCCGCATCACGTGCGGCTCGCTCTTTTTCTCAACCCAGACGAGTTATGAGCGAAAATCGTACCCTCTGCAAGCGAATAAAATGATCATCATAATGAAAAGCCACTCACTCGCCGTCGTCGCTTTCCAGCGCTGAAACCGCCCCTGTCTCGATCACCTCGACCTTGTGTGCGCGGCAGAGGTCGGCGATGGCGGCGGTTGGGAGACGGTCGGTGACGAACACATCGATCTCGCTGAGATGGGCGACGCGCACCGGCGCCGAGCGCGCGAACTTGCTGCTATCCGCCACCAGGACGACCTTGCGCGCATGGTCGATGATGGCGCGCGAGGCCTGCACCTCGAAGATGTCGTAGTCCAGCAGCGTACCGTCGGTATCGATGGCGGAGGTGCCGATGATGGCGAGATCGGCCCGGAACTGGCCGATCATGTCAACGACCTGCGCCCCCACGATGCCGCCATCCGACTGGCGCACCGAGCCGCCGAGCACGAGGACGTTGATGCTCTCCTTGCGGTAGAGATCGGCGGCGACATGCAGATTGTTGGTGATCACCAGCAATCCCTTATGGCCTCCGAGTGCATGCGCCACCTCCTCGGTGGTGGTACCAATATTGATAAAAACGGTGGAATGATCGGGAATGAGAGCGGCAGCAATTTCGCCGATCCGCTGCTTCTGTTCCCCAGCGATCATCTTTCTCGCTTCGTAGCTGAGGTTGACGACACCTGAGGAGACCATGGCGCCACCATGCACGCGCACGATGATCTGGGCCCTGCTCAGGTCGTTGAGATCGCGGCGGATGGTCTGTGGCGTGACGGCAAAATGCGCCGCCAGGTCCTCGACGGTGGCGCGGCCCTTGATGCGCAGCCACTCGACGATCTCCTGCTGTCGGCGGGCGGTGGTTTTCGAACTGGGCAGAGCCATGGCGCTGTGTCACCTGGGATAAGAGACGAAGAACGGGCTGGACGGTGCGGCCGCCTTGACCCGCATGAAACGGAGGGAGAAGGGGTCGGACCAGGCGGCGGCACGGGCGCCGCAGCCTCGGCTTTGCTCCCCGGGGCCAAGCGTCAGAAGTGCGCGGTGCCACACGTGTTCCCCCAAAAACCAGCATGCCTCCTGCGTTCGCCTGCATTTTCGCTATGATCACCTGTTTTGGAAAAAGATGCGACTCTTATCGAAAATGACCGATGGAGCCGGCCTGCTGATTTCCAACCCGACGCCCAAGTTGCATTTATGGTAATTTATTACCATAATTTTTTGGGACAAAGCGACTCAAGTTTTCATATGGACCGTATGATTTTCGTTTTTTCTGGAAATGAGGACAAAACGAACATAAGGATAGCATACACGAACTTTAAGAAACGGATCAGTGGGACCCCGGCTGGGACGGTCCCGGGCAGGGAGGCGGATGCCATGACTTCGACAGTTCCGATAGCCGGTGACCGGCACCACGCAACTCGGTCAGGCGGTAGCGATCTGTGATGACACACTCCCAACCCAGCCCCCCAGCCCCAGCAGCGGATGCGCCCTTCGACGTCTTCGTCATAGGCGGCGGCGTCAATGGCTGCGGCATCGCCCGCGATGCGGCGGGACGCGGCTACAAGGTGCATCTCGCCGAGATGAACGATCTAGCCAGCGGCACCTCGTCCAAGGCCACCAAGCTCATCCACGGGGGCCTGCGCTATCTCGAATATTACGAGTTCCGCCTGGTGCGTGAAGCCCTGATGGAACGCGAGATCCTCTGGCGCAATTCGCCCCATCTCATCCGCCCGCTACGTTTCGTGCTGCCCTATTTCAAGGGCCTGCGCCCGGCCTGGATGCTGCGCCTCGGCCTTTTCCTCTACGACCATATCGGCGGCCGCAAGAAACTGCCTGCCACCCGCACGCTGAACCTGCGCAGCGACGAGGCCGGCAAGCCCCTGAAGCCGATCTTCGACAAGGCCTTCGAATATTCGGACTGCTGGGTCAACGATGCCCGTTTCGTGGCGCTCAACGCGCGCGACGCGGCCGACCGGGGCGCCACCATCCGCACCCGCTGCAAGGTGATCTCGGCCCGGCAGGAGAACGGTCTGTGGCGCATCCGCCTGCGCGACGAGCGCAGCGGTGCCGAGAACGAGGTGACCGCGCGCCTGATCATCAACGCCGCGGGCCCCTGGGTCGACAAGGTGATGGAGGGGGTCCTCTCCCATAACGAACCGAACCAGGTTCGCCTGGTGCAGGGCAGCCATATCGTCGTGCCCAAGATGTTCGAGCACGACCGCTGCTACATCTTCCAGAACCCTGACGGGCGCATCATCTTCGCCATCCCCTATGAGGACGAGTTCACGCTGATCGGCACCACCGACCAGGACTACAAGGATGATCCGGCCAAGGTGGCGATCACGCCGGAGGAGACGGACTATCTGTGCAAGGCGGCAAGCGAATATTTCATCAAGCCCGTGACGCCTGCCGACGTCGTCTGGACCTATTCCGGCGTGCGCCCGCTCTATGACGACAAGGCGAGCGCGGCGCAGGCGGCGACGCGCGATTATGTGATCAAGGAAGAGCGCATCGGAAGTTCGCCGCTCCTCAACATCTTCGGCGGCAAGATCACCACCTATCGCCGCCTCTCCGAGCATATGCTCCAGCATGTGGAGAAGATCCTCGGCGCCAGGAGCGGGCCGTGGACGGAGGATGCCCCGCTGCCTGGAGGTGATATGCCGGGCGCCGATCTCGAAGCTTTCATCCGCAAGCTCACGGCGGACAAGCCCTTCCTCTCCCCTGCCCTGGCGCGCCGCCTCGCCAAGGCCTATGGCACCCGCGCCATGCGCTTCCTCGACAAGGCCAACAGCCTGGCCGATCTCGGCCGGGATTTCGGCATGGGCCTCAGCGCATCCGAGATCGACTATCTGGTCCAGGAGGAATGGGCGGTGACCTCGGAGGACATCCTCTGGCGCCGCTCCAAGCTCGGCCTGCATCTGCCCGCCGAGGTGGCGGGTGAGATCGACGCCTATCTGGCGAGCAAGCACGTCGCGGTCGCTGGAGCGTGACCCAATGGCTCTGGCTACCTGCCCATCGGCAATGAAGAGCTGTCATTCCCGGCCGTATCCTCACAAGCTTTGCTTGTGAGTGCGCTCTTGAGCGAAGCGAGAGAGGGTGAGGGGAAGGAAATCCAGGGGCCAATGGAGCTGAGACTTTTGGCCCCTGGATCCATCCCCTTCCCTCCCAGTCACAAGCAAAGCTTGTGACGTGCTCGCCGGGGATGACAACACCATTCTGCGCCATTGGGTAAAGAGTAAGGGCCGTTGGTATGACTGGAATGTCGACCAGGAAGTCGACCTCCAAACTACCCCGCCCGCCCTCACCAGCGGGCAACCCTGCACCACCATAAGAATCAATGCGGGAGCAAACGATGTCTCGTTATGTCGGCTCGATCGACCAGGGAACCACCAGCACGCGCTTCATCATCTTCGATCGCAAGGGCGAGATCATCTCAAGCGACCAGAAGGAGCACGAGCAGCTCTATCCCAAGCCGGGCTGGGTGGAGCACGATCCGGCCGAGATCTGGCGCAACACGGAGGCTGTGATCGCCGGCGCCCTCCAAAGGAAGGGCCTGGCCGCCGGCGATCTCGCTTCCGTCGGCATCACCAACCAGCGCGAAACCACCATGCTGTGGGACCGCAAGACCGGCAAACCCGCCCACAATGCCGTGGTGTGGATGGACACCCGCACCGACCAGCTCGTCGCCCGGCTGAGCGAGGACAGCGGCAAGGATCGCCTGCGCGCCAAAACCGGCCTGCCGCTCGCCACCTATTTCTCCGGCCTCAAGCTGCGCTGGCTGCTCGACCATGTGCCCGGCGCCCAGAAGGCGGCGGAGGCCGGCGATCTCCTGTTCGGCAACATGGACAGTTGGGTCGTCTGGAACCTCACCGGCGGCACCGAAGGCGGCCTGCACCTCACCGATGTCACCAACGCCTCGCGCACCCAGCTGATGGATCTGGAGACGCTGGACTGGGACAGGGACATCCTCAACCTCTTCGACATCCCCCGTGCCTGCCTGCCCGAGATCCGCTCCTCCAGCGAGGTCTATGGCAAGGCCAGGGGCGTGCTGGCCGACGTGCCGGTGGCCGGCATCCTCGGCGACCAGCAGGCCGCCCTGTTCGGCCAGGCCTGCCTGCAGCCGGGCGAAGCCAAGAACACTTATGGCACCGGCTGCTTCATGCTGATGAACACCGGCGAGAAACCCTATCAGTCGAGCCATGGTCTGCTGACGACGCTCGGCTACAAGCTGGGCAAAGAGAAGGCGGTCTACGCCCTTGAGGGCTCGATCGCCATCGCCGGAGCGTTGGTGCAGTGGCTGCGCGACAATCTCGGGCTGGTGAGGACCGCCCCTGAGATCGAAACGCTGGCCGGCACCGTGCCCGACAATGGCGATGTCTATTTCGTGCCGGCCTTTTCGGGCCTCTACGCCCCGCATTGGAAGGAAAGCGCCCGCGGCGTGATCGCCGGCCTCACACGCTTTGCCAACAAGGGCCACATCGCCCGCGCCGCCCTGGAAGCCACCGCCTTCCAGACGCATGAGGTGATCGAGGCGATGACCAAGGATTCGGGCGTCGAGATCACGGAGTTGCGCACCGATGGCGGCATGGTGGTCAACGAATTGCTGATGCAGTTCCAGGCCGACATCCTGAACGTGCCCGTGGTGCGCCCACGGGTGATCGAGACCACGGCCCTCGGCGCGGCCTATGCGGCCGGCCTTGCCACCGGCTACTGGAATTCGACGCGCGACATCTCCGACAATTGGGGTGTCGACAAGCGCTGGCATCCCGCCATGGCGCAGGCCCAACGCGCCAAGCTGCTGGCGGCCTGGACCAAGGCCGTCGACCGGTCGCTGGACTGGGCGGAGTAGCTGGGAGCGCGGACGTCCCCACGACACTCAAGTGAGTGTCGGACGATCCGCTCTTGAAACGATCGGTTCAAGGATGTCGACGCAGCCGGGAAATGGAGCATGCTCGGTCAGGGCATCTGCGACCTGCCGGCGGTGGTCGACGTCGCTGCAGCAGGTCTGAACTTCAACGGCTGGCTGGTCCCGGAGGAAGAGTCCGACCAGGCGGCCGCCGATCCCGCCGCCGCCGTGAAGGCGAACCGGGAAACGTTGCGCAGCTATGTCGCCTGAATGGGACAGGCCAAGAAAAAGAGCCCCGAAAGGGCTCCTCGCAAGTTCCGTGCGAACATCTTCTACAGCACAACCAAACCACGAGCCTTAACCGCATCGGCAAGGCTTTTGTTCAAGTGGGTGGATACATCACGCGTCCCGTCTTACGAGGCGACACTACAGATCTCACATATGAGCAGTATGGGTGCCGCGCTGTTCGGCCAGCGGAGGCGCCGTCATGGCGGGGCGGCGGTGTTGCAAAACGTGAAACGCGATGCGGCCCGTGCCGATCAGTTCATAATAACGCACGACAGCATCGGCGACACGAGGCCCGTGCCCCGCAAGATTGGCCCGCAGATGTTCTTCCTTGGCGACGACCTTGAAGTCGCCATTGGCGGCCATCAGGCGGCGGGCGCACAGCGCTTCGATGATCGGACGTGTTTCGTCGTTCCAAACATACCAGCCATATTCATCAGCGTTGGCACGCAGGAATTCGAGCTCCTCGGCAGTGAAAATTGAGGAATAGGTGTCTGGCATGGCTCCACCCTATCGATTGACCCTGCTCACAAAACGCGGGCAAGGCTCATTTGGTTCCGTCAATGCAGGCAGTGTGTGACTATAACCCGGGCAGGTGGATTCACCTAGGTACGGTTATCGATTTATCTTTTAAATCAATGCACTTAGTTTAACCATGCGCGAGCAGGAATTGTGCAATCTGTGTCATAATCGAGCAGAACTGTCACAAAAAGGACTTGGGCAAATGCTCAGGCATCGAGCATATGATGGCAAGCCGCCTGATGGCCGGGCGCCACCTCTTGCAGCATCGGGTCTTCGCGCCGGCATAGTTCGCTTGCGCGCGGGCAACGTTTATGGAAACGGCAACCGGCCGGGATCGACGCCGGGTCCGGCGGCTCGCCTTCCAGGGAAGCTCGGCGGCGCTGGCGTTCGCGCACCGGATCGGGCAGCGGAATGGCTGAAAGCAAGGCCGCGGTGTAGGGGCGGCGCGGCGTCCTGAACAGCAACTCGCGTGGCGCCTGTTCAACGATACGGCCCAGATACCTCGCTGCCACCTTACGGCACATATGGGCGACGATGACGCAGGCGAGATAGGGCCCTGTCGCCTGCGGCCCAGCCGGTGTCCTGCACCCGACATGTCGTGGAAACGTCATCCCAGGCGTGCCGGTAAATCCTTGGCGGTACCGCAGAGTCGGAAGCAAGGGGTGCCTCCACCAAAGCAGTGGATGGCCGCTCACATCGCTTGCGTGGATTTTTACGCCCGTATACTCCTCCGCCACCAAGGTCCACAGAGGCACCGCCATGGCCCAGAAAAAAGCCGCCGCCCACAAGTCCAGGGCCGCCAACCGCTCGAAACCGACTGCCGCGCACAAGCGTCCACGCAATGCGGTGGCGACGCGCGAGGCGATCCTGCAGTCGGCGCTCCTCGCCTTCTCGAGGGCCGGCTATGACGGCGTCGGCCTGCGCGAGATCGCCGGTGAGGCCGGCGTCACCGCCATCCTGGTCAACCGCTATTTCGGCTCGAAGGAAGAGATGTTCGTCGAGGCGGTCAAGATCACCTTTGCCGATACCAGCCTGTTCAGCGGCGACGCTGCCTCCATCGCGGACCGGGTGGCGCAGGCGATGGTCGGCAAGGCTGATGAGGACAAGCCCGATGCGATCCGCCTAATGCTGCATTCGGCCTCCAATCCACGCGCTGCAACCATCCTGCGCGAAGCCCTTGCAGGCCAGTTCGAGCGCCCCCTCGCGGCCATGCTCGGAGGGCGGGATACCGGCGAGCGCGCCGCCCTGTTCCTGGCGCTCATCGCCGGCTTCGATCTCATCCGCAACGTCGTCGGCAGTGCTCCGCTGACCGAGGCCGACCAGCCCGGGCTCGCCAGGCGCATCGCCACGATGCTGAAGCCGCTGGTCGAGGACAAGCAGGGCAAGAAGACCGATAAGCCTCAGCAGCTGACGCTGTTCGGGTGAAAAGTCGTAGGGCGCGGCGCGAAGCCTCCCCCACGAAGCTGGGGGTATCGCCCACACAATTGTGTGGGCTGGGCATTGCGAAGCAATGACGGAGGGGGTGTGGGCAGGATAGGGCGCACGAAAGGAAACCTGATCTCCGGTTCCCGAGCCTTGTTCTGGCCACACCCCCTCCGAGCCGGCTTCGCCGGCCCACCTCCCCCAGCTTCGTGGGGGAGGCTCGCCGCGCGCCCTTTTTTGCTTGGTCGAGCTCGTTTACACAGACATACGCTTGCGCACCTCCCTCTCCACCATGCTCTCGCGGGTACCGGACATCACAACCTCGCCGCGGTCCATCACATAGAAATCGTCGGCGAGTTCGCGGGCGAAGTCGAAATATTGTTCCACCAGCACGATGGCGATGTTGCCCTTCTCGCGCAGATACTGGATGGCGCGGCCGATATCCTTGATGATCGAGGGCTGGATGCCTTCCGTCGGCTCGTCGAGCACGAGGAGCGAGGGCCGCGTCACCAGAGCCCGGCCGATGGCGAGCTGCTGCTGCTGGCCCCCGGAGAGGTCGCCGCCGCGCCGGCGCAGCATGTCCTTGAGCACCGGGAAGAGCGAGAAGACGTCCTCGGGGATGAAGCAATCGGCCCGCTTGAGCGGCGCGAAACCGGTCTTGAGGTTCTCCTCAACCGAGAGCAGCGCAAAGATCTCGCGCCCCTGCGGCACATAGCCCACGCCTCGCCGGGCGCGATCCGAGGCGCTGAGCGCGGTGAGATCGGCGCCGTTCCAGCGGATGCGGCCCTTGCTGATCGGCTGGTGGCCGACGAGCGCCCGCAGCAGCGAGGATTTGCCGACACCGTTGCGGCCGAGCACGCAGGTGACTCTGCCGGGGGCGGCCTTGATGGAAACGGAACGCAGCGCCTGCGCCGCGCCGTAATGGAGATCGATGTCGGTTACTTCGAGCATGGTGAGGCTCCTTTGCTGCCTTTCTAGCGAGGTCGCGTAGCCCCTCACCTCTATCCTCTCCCCGTAAGAACGGGGCGAGGGGACTTCGAGGGCACGCCCCTTCTTCAGAACGCTCATCTCGCACTGCGGCTGGGCGAGATGAAATGTTCACAGGCAAATCTCGACGATCGCGCCCCCTCGCCCCGTTCTTACGGAGAGAGGATAGAGGTGAGGGGCGGCGCCACCTTCTCCGTTATCCCAAACCACAGCACCCGCCCTCACCGTCCCAGATAGACTTCGATGACGCGGTCGTTGTTGCTGACCTGGTCGAGCGTGCCCTCGGCCAGCACCGCGCCCTCGTGCAGGCAGGTGACGCGCACGTCGAGGTCGCGCACGAAATGCATGTCGTGCTCGACCACCACGACCGAATGGCTCTCGGCGATACGCCTCAGCAGGATCGCCGTCTGTGCCGTCTCGGCATCCGTCATGCCGGCGACCGGCTCGTCGACCAGGAGGAGCTTGGGGTCCTGCGCCAGCAGCATGCCGATCTCCAGCCATTGCTTCTGGCCGTGGGACAGCGAGCCGGCGAGGCGCGTGCGCAGCTTGGTGAGGCGGATGGTCTCGAGCACCTCGTCCACCTTCTGCCGGATCGCCGGTGTCGCGGCCCAGAATAGGTTCGCCATCACGCCGCGCTTCGATTTCAACGCCAGCAGGATGTTGTCCTCGACGCTCTGGCTGTCAAACACGGTGGGCTTCTGGAACTTGCGGCCGATGCCGAGCTGGGCGATGTCGGCCTCGTCGCGCTTGGTGAGGTCGATCTTGCCCTCGAAGAGAACGTCGCCCTTGTCGGGCCGGGTCTTGCCGGTGATGACGTCCATCATGGTGGTCTTGCCGGCGCCGTTGGGGCCGATGATCGCCAGCATCTCGCCGGGCGCCACCGTCAGCGACAGGCCGCGCAGGGCGCGGTAGCCGTCGAAGGAGACCTCGACACCGTCGAGATAGAGCAGCGCGCTGGTGAGGGCGGCAGGATCGGCTTTGACGGGTGCGTTCATGAGAGCCCCTGGGAGCGCGGACATCCTGTCCGCTCTTGGAAACGAGTCGCCTGTTATCGAGGAAGAGCGGACGAGACGTCCGCGCTCCCAGCCTCCGCGAGCCTGGCGGCCGCTCGCGCCTGCCGCCTCTCCTGCCATTGGCCGATCGTGCCGATCACGCCCTTGGGCAGGAACAGCGTCACCACCACGAACAGGCCGCCGAGCACGAACAGCCAGTAGGGCGCGAACACGCCGGATGTGAAGATGGTCTTGGCGAGGTTGACCAGCACCGCGCCGAGGGCCGCGCCCACCAGCGTGCCGCGTCCACCGACCGCCACCCAGATCACCACCTCGATCGAATTGGCCGGGGTGAACTCGCCGGGATTGATGATGCCGACCTGCGGCACATAGAGCGCACCGGCAAGACCGGCCATGCAAGCGGAGACCACGAAGACGAAGAGCTTATATTTCTCAACGCGGTAGCCGAGGAACCTCGTGCGGCTCTCGGCGTCGCGCACCGCCAGCAGCACCTTGCCGAGCTTGGAAGTGACGATGGCGCGGGCGACCAGGTAGCCGAGGGCCAGCGCGATGATGGTGAGCACCAGCAGAACTGTGCGCGTGGACGCTGCCGTGATGTCGTAGCCGAGGATGTCCTTGAAGTCGGTCAGGCCGTTGTTGCCGCCGAAGCCCATGTCATTGCGGAAGAAGGCCAGCATCAGGGCATAGGTCATGGCCTGCGTGATGATGGAGAGATAGACGCCGGTGACGCGCGAGCGAAAGGCGAGCCAGCCGAACAGGAAGGCGAGCAGGCCCGGCACCAGGAAGACCATCAGCACAGCATAGGGGAAGAAGTTGAAGCCGTACCAGGTGAGCGGCAGCTCCTTCCAGTTCAGGAAGACCATGAAATCGGGCAGGATCGGATTGCCATACTGGCCGCGCGGACCGATCTGGCGCATCAGATACATGCCCATGGCATAGCCGCCGAGCGCGAAAAAGGCGCCGTGGCCGAGCGAGAGGATGCCGCAATAGCCCCAGACGAGGTCGAGGGCGAGGGCGAGCAGCGCGTAGCACAGATATTTGCCGAGCAGCGCCACGATCCAGTCGGGCACGTGGAAGGGCGAGCTCTCGGCCATGGCGAGGTGGCCGATGGGCACGAACACGGCGAGGAGCGCGAGGACGGCCAGGAAAATCAGGCCGCGGGGATCGGCGAGGAGTCTGGCAGTGATCATGTTTCAACCGCCCTGCCCTTGAGCGCGAACAGGCCGCGCGGGCGTTTCTGGATGAAGAGGATGACGAGGACGAGCAAGGCGATCTTGCCGAGCACGGCGCCGGCGAACGGTTCCAGCAGCTTGTTGGCGATGCCGAGCGTGAGCGCGCCTACCAGCGTGCCCCAGAGATTGCCGACGCCACCGAAGACCACGACGAGGAAGCTGTCGATGATGTAGCCGGTACCGAGGTTCGGCGAGACATTGTCGATTTGCGATAGCGCCACGCCCGCCAGGCCGGCGATGCCCGAGCCAAGGCCGAAGGTGAAGGCGTCGACCCAATTGGTACGGATGCCCATGGCCGAGGCCATGCGGCGGTTCTGGGTGACGGCGCGCATCTGCAGGCCAAATTTGGTAAAGCGCAGGAGCAGGAGCAGCGCCGCGAAGACGAGGCCAGCGAAGACGACGATCCAGAGCCGGTTCCAGGTGATGTCGAGCCCGCCCAGGGCAAAGGAACCGGTCATGAAGGCGGGCGCGCCGACATCCTGGTTGGTCGGGCCGAAGAGGGTGCGCACGGCCTGCTGCAGCACGAGGCTGACACCCCAGGTCGCGAGCAGCGTCTCCAAGGGCCGGCCATAGAGCCAGCGGATGATGGTGCGCTCGATGAGCACGCCCACCGCTCCTGCCACCAGGAAGGCGAGCGGGATGGCCACCAGCATGGAATAGTCGAACAGGCCCGGCGCGAAGCTTCGGATCAGTTCCTGCACCACGAAGGTGGTGTAGGCGCCCAGCATCACCATCTCGCCATGCGCCATGTTGATGACGCCCATCACGCCGAAGGTGATGGCCAGGCCAATGGCGGCAAGCAGCAGCACCGAGGCGAGCGAAAGGCCGAACCAGAGGTTCTGCGCGCCGCTCCACAGCATCAGCGTCTCGTTGATGGATTTCACCCCGGTAGCGGCGGCATCCTTCACCGCCTGGGGTGCGTCATTGGGCAGGGACTGCAGGAGGCCGAGCGTGTCCTGGTCGCTTTTTCCGGCAATCAGGTTGGCGGCGTTGACGCGGTCGGCGGGCGAAGCGGAGGAAGAGAGAAAGACCACCGCCGCACGCGCCCGCTCCATGGCCTGCTTCACGCCCGTATCGGTCTCGGCGGAGAGCGCCTTGTCGATGGCCGGCAAGGCCGCCTCGTCATGGGACTTGAACACGGCATCGGCTGCCGCCAGGCGCGTGGCCGGATCGGGTGCCATCAGCGTCAGGGCGCCCTGCGCAGCCTCGATGGCGCGGCGGATGCGATTGTTGACCTTGACCTTCTTCAGCCCCGACGGAGGCGCGGCAACCTTGCTGCCGCTGGCGCCTTCGAACGTGTCGGAGCCCTTCTGGTAATAGAGCGCCTTGCTGGCGGGATCAAAGGCGAGCTTGCCATCGGCAAGCGCGCCGATCACGGCGGAGGCCTGGGGATCGCCGGAGGTCGCGAGGGCGCTCACGCCTGCTTCGATGTCGTCGAATTTCTCCGAGGCAAGCTTCGACTGGGCGGCGGCGTCCGCGAAGGCGGACGTGAGACCGCCCAGGAGAAGGACGACGACCAGGCCGGCGATGCGAAGAAAGGCTTGCATGGGCGCTCCTGGGAGCGCGGACATCTTGTCCGCTCTTGGAAACGGATTGTTTTCAAGAAAGGCGGAACTTCGACGGTTCCGCCCTTCCCTCTCGCGCGGCGGTTCAAGAGCGGACGAGGACGTCCGCGCTCCCGGCGTCAGGCAGCCTTGCCACCGCATTTTCCGGACTTGATGTTGAAGTTTCCGCAGGCCAGCGGCTTGCGCCAGTCGGCGATCAGGTCCTTGGAGCCATCGAGATAGTCGGACCACTCGCGGCCGACCACCATCGGCGACTGCTGCACGATGTTGAACTGTCCGTCCTCCTGGATCTCACCGATCAGCACCGGCTTGGTGATGTAGTGGTTCGGCATCATGGTGGAGAGGCCGCCCGAGAGGTTGGGGACGGAGATGCCGAGCAGGGCGTCCTGCACCGCCTCGGAGTCCGTGGTGCCGGCCGCGGTAACGGCAGCAACCCACATGTTGAAGCCGATATAGTGGGCTTCCATCGGGTCATTGGTGGTGCGGTTGGCTTTGCCGGTGAAGGCATGCCACTTGTCGATGAAGGCCTTGTTCTCAGGCGTGTCGACCGACATGAAGTAGTTCCAGGCGGCGAGATGGCCAACGAGCGGCTTCTTGTCCATGCCGGCCAACTCTTCCTCGCCCACCGAGAAGGCGACAACCGGAATGTCGGTGGCCTTGATGCCCTGGTTGCCGAGTTCCTTGTAGAAGGGCACGTTGGCATCGCCGTTGATGGTGGAGACCACGGCCGTCTTCTTGCCGGCGGAACCGAATTTCTTGATGTCGGAGACGATGGTCTGCCAGTCGGACTGCCCAAAGGGCGTGTAGTTGATCATGATGTCTTCGGCGGCCACGCCCTTGGCCTTGAGATAGGCTTCCAGGATCTTGTTGGTGGTGCGCGGATAGACATAATCGGTGCCGGCGAGCACCCAGCGCTTCACATCCTCGTTCGCCATCAGGTAGTCGACGGCCGGGATGGCCTGCTGGTTCGGCGCGGCGCCGGTATAGAAGATATTCTTGGAGGATTCCTCGCCCTCGAACTGCACGGGATAGAACAGGATCGAATTCAACTCCTCGAACACCGGCAGCACCGACTTGCGGGACACCGAGGTCCAGCAGCCGAAGGTGGCGACGCATTTGTCCTTGGTGATCAGTTCGCGGGCCTTCTCGGCGAAGAGCGGCCAGTTGGAAGCCGGATCCACAACTACGGCCTCCAGCTTCTTGCCGAGCACGCCGCCCTTCTTGTTCTGCTCGTCGATGAGCATGAGCATGACGTCCTTCAGCGTGGTTTCGCTGATGGCCATGGTGCCCGAGAGCGAGTGGAGCACACCGACCTTGATGGTTTCGTCGGCTGCGAAGGCACCCCGCGTGCCGAGGGCCAAGGCGCTGGCGGCACCCGCGAGGCTGAATAGAGCGGTACGGCGGTTGATCACCGGATGGTTCATCGAACTCCCCTTATTTCGATGGTGAGACGGAGCTGAAAAGGATGGAACGGCACGAACAGCGATGCCGATGCGGGGAGTTCACGCCCTTTGTGCGTTGCAGCATATACGTTGATTGACGTATTCGGGCGCCAATGCTGCCAATTTATGCTGCATGACTAAAGAATGAGCACGGATTTGGTGTGCCGGTCTTCAGACCGGCATGGAAACGATGCCTTCTGAAATTAGAGCTTCCCGAATAACCACCTCCGTCGCGGTTCCATGCCGGTCTGAAGACCGGCACACCAATACCGCCTCCCCGGCACGCGCCTTGCAACGGATAGGCTTCGGACACTGCCCAAACCTCGGAGACCCGCCACTCATGCCAGGCCGCCAACGCATTCTGCCGGTGCGGCGCGCCTATAACCGCTGGGTGGCCAACCAGACGCTGGAAGACTACGCGTTGCGTTTCACCGCCAAGAGCGCGCGCAAATGGTCGTCGCCCCGCGTGGCGCAGACGGCGATTGGCGCCATCTCCTTCCTGGCGCTGGAGGCGATCGGCGGCGCGATCACCCTCTCCTACGGCTTCACCAACGCGCTGGCGGCGACGCTGGTGGTGGGCGTGTTGCTTTTCGCCACCGCCTTGCCGATCAGCCGTTATGCCGCGCGCTATGGCGTCGACATCGACCTGCTCACCCGCGGCGCCGGCTTCGGCTATATCGGCTCGACCATCACCTCGCTTGTATACGCCACCTTCACCTTCATCCTCTTCGCCATCGAAGCCTCGATCATGACGACGGCGCTGCAGCTGTGCTTCGGCATCCCGCTCGCCATCGGCTACATCATCAGCGCCGTGGCGGTGATCCCGCTGGTGACCCATGGCATCACCTGGATCAGCCGCTTCCAGCTTCTCACCCAGCCGCTCTGGATCATCCTCAACATCCTGCCCGTCGGCTTCATCCTGGCGAGCGATCCCGGTTCGATCACGCGCTGGCTGAATTTCCCGGGGCTGCATGACGGCAACAACGCGCTCGACATCCTGAAATTCGGCGGTGCCGCCTCGGTGATCCTGGCGCTGATGCCGCAGATTGGCGAACAGGTCGACGTGCTGCGCTTCCTGCCTTCCCCCAAACCGGGCTCGCGCTTCGCCTGGGCGTTCTCGCTGCTGGCTGCAGGGCCTGGCTGGATCGTGCTCGGCGCGCCGAAACTGCTGTTCGGTTCCTTTCTCGCCGTGCTGGTGCTCGGCCATGGCATCGCTCCCGAGCATGCCGCAGAGCCGGCGCAGATGTACCAGATCGCCTTCGGCTATGCCCTGCCCTGGCCCTATGCGGCGACGGCGCTGACCGCCGCCTTCGTGGTGGTCTCGCAGCTCAAGATCAATGTGATGAACGCCTATGCGGGCTCGCTCGCCTGGTCGAACTTCTTCTCGCGTCTCACACATTCCCATCCCGGCCGCGTGGTCTGGCTGGTCTTCAATGTCGCCATCGCCCTGCTCCTGATGGAACTCGGCATCTACAAGGCGCTGGAGCAGATCCTCGGCCTGTTCGCCGTGGTGGCGGTGGCCTGGCTCGGCGCCATCGTGGCCGATCTTGCCATCAACAAGCCGCTCGGCCTCTCGCCGGAGGGCATCGAGTTCAAGCGCGCCCACCTCTACGACATCAATCCGGTGGGCACGGGAGCGATGGCGATCGCCGCGCTCTGTGCCCTGCTCGCGGCCGCCGGGATGTTCGGCGAGGTGCCCAGGGCGCTCGCCCCCTTCGTGGCGCTGGGGGTTGCCCTCGTCACAGCACCCGCCATCGCCGCACTGACGCGCGGCAAATATTATCTGGCTCGCAAGCCTCGCGCCTCCTGGAAGCTGCGCAGCGAGATCACCTGCTCGATCTGCGAGCTGGCGTTCGAGCCGGAGGACATGGCCCATTGTCCGGCTTATTCCGGGCCGATCTGCTCGCTGTGCTGTTCGCTCGATGCCCGCTGCCATGACCTGTGCAAGCCCAATGCGCGCATGCAGGCCCAGCTGACCCGGGCGATCGAGGTCACGCTACCCTCCTTCATTTCCAGCCGCCTCAGCCCGCGCATCGTCCAGTTCGCTGGCACATTCTCTTTGTTCGTCAGCGTGATAGGGCTCGTCCTTTACCTGATTTCCTTCCAGGCCTCCGGCTATGGCGGGGTTCGCGCGGAGACCATCGACGATGCCCTCTGGGTGTCCTTCTTCATCCTGCTGATCGTCTCCGGCGTGATCGCCTGGTTCTTCGTGCTGGCGCATGAGAGCCGCAGGGTGGCGCAGGAGGAATCCGCCCGCCAGACCACGCTGCTCCTCAAGGAGATCGAAGCCCACCGGCGCACCGATGCCGCCCTGCAGCGCGCCAAGGATGTCGCCGAAGCCGCCAACCTCGCCAAGAGCCGCTATGTCGTCGGCCTCAGCCATGAGCTGCGTACGCCGCTCAATGCCGTGCTCGGCTATGCCCAGATCCTGGAGCGCGACGATACCATCCCCGCCAATCGGCAGGGCGGCGTGCGCGTGATCCGGCGCAGTGCCGAGCATCTCTCCGGCCTGATCGACGGGCTGCTCGACATTTCCAAGATCGAGGCCGGGCGCTTCCAGTTGCAGCGCAACGACGTGCGCTTCAACGATTTCCTGGATCAGCTGGTCGATATGTTCCGCCTGCAGGCCGAGGCCAAGCGCCTCGCTTTCCGCTTCGAGCGGCCCGACGTCCTGCCCGATACCGTGCGGGTCGACGAAAAGCGCCTGCGCCAGATCCTGATCAACCTGCTCTCGAATGCCATCAAGTTCACGCAAACCGGCGGCGTGACGCTGAAGGTCGCCTATCGCAGCCAGATCGCCACCTTCACCGTGGAGGACAGCGGCAGCGGCATCCCCGCCTCTGAGCTCGACCGCATCTTCGAGCCCTTTGAGCGCGGCAGCCATGCGAGCGGCCTCGGCCCCCATGTGCAACCGGGCCTCGGCCTCGGCCTCACCATCACCAAGCTCCTGGTGCAGATCATGGGCGGCGAGATCTCGCTGACCAGCACGCCGGGCGAAGGCTCGACCTTCCAGGTCCGCATGATGCTTTCCACCGTCGCCTCGGTCCTCCCGCCGGCCACCGTCAACATCAGCGGCTATGCCGGGCGGCGGCGCACCATCCTGGTTGTCGACGACGATGCCGATCACCAGGACCTCATGCGCGCCATCCTGGAGCCGCTCGGCTTCGGCGTGCTCACCGCACGCGACGGGCCGACCTGCCTCGCTCTTACCGAGCATGCCGCGCCGGACCTTTTCATTCTCGATATCTCCATGCCCGGCATGAGCGGCTGGGACCTCGCCCGCACGCTGCGCGAAACCGCAGGGGTGACTGCGCCCATCCTGATGGTTTCCGCCAATGTCGGCGAATCCATGCCGGCACCCAGCGAGAACGATGCCCATGACGGCATGCTGCCCAAGCCTTTCGACCTCGCGCAGCTGCTGGAGCGCATCGGCTTTCTGATGCGCCTGCAATGGCTTACGGACGGCACCACACAAAATGCTTCGGCACATGAAACGCCGGCCCTGATCTCTCCGGGCACCCGTCATATCGAGGAATTGCTTGAGCTCGGCCGTATCGGCTATGTCCGCGGCATCGAAGCCAAGCTGGCGCAACTCGCAGCCGATCCCACGGCGCAACCCTTCATCGATGCCATCCGGGGCCATCTGCGCAATTTCGATTTCGAGCGTTACACAGCGACGCTGGAGGCTCTGGGCGACCGAGCGGTCGCCCATGAGGATGCCCATGAGTGAGATCAGCGCCCGCAACATCGTCCTTGTCGTCGACGATGCGCCGGATGCCCTGGCGATGCTGACGGATGCGCTGGAGCCCGCCGGCTTCACCGTGCTGGCCGCAATCTCCGGCAGCCAGGCGCTCGCCATTGCCGGCCGCATCACGCCCGATATCATCCTGCTCGACGCCGTGATGCCGGAGATGGACGGTTTCGAGACCTGCCGCCGCATCAAGGCGACGGCGACAATCGCCGGCGTGCCGGTGATCTTCATGACCGGCCTCAGCGAAACCGAGCATATCGTACGGGGGCTCGAGGCCGGCGGCGTCGACTACCTCACCAAGCCGATCAATATCGAGGAACTGATCGCGCGTATCCGCGTGCATCTGGCCAATGCCCGCGCCTCGCAGAGTGCCTATGCTGCGCTCGATGCGACCGGCCGCTTTCTCTTCGCTGTGACGCGTAGTGGGGATATCCTGTGGTCGACGCCGCAGGCCCAGCGCTTGCTCGCCGATGCCTTCCCGCCGCCCGAGGGCCAGGTGCGGCTGCCCCGCGCCCTCATGGAGGTGGCGCGAGCAGGCGGCACGGTACATGCGGCGCAGGGTCTGCAGCTCTCCTTCATGGGCCAGACCTCCTCCGACGAATTCCTCTTCCGCCTCTCGGTCGACCAGGCGACGAGCGAAGCCGACCAGTTGCGCGCCCGCTTCGCCCTCACCCAGCGCGAGGCGGAGGTGCTGGTGTGGATCGCCCGCGGCAAATCCAACCGGGACATCGGCGACATCCTCGGCCTCTCGCCACGCACGGTGAACAAGCATCTGGAGCAGATCTATGTTAAGCTTGGCGTCGAGAACCGCGCCTCGGCGGCCGTGCTGGCGAGCGGGGTGGTGAACGGGCGTTGAACGCCTCCGCTTAAGCCGCTCTGGCAGCTTCCATCAGGGCCGGAAGTTGGCCAAGCAATTCGGGTAGCGCAATCTGAACGGTCTTCCAGACCAGCTCAAAATCGGTGCCAAAATAACCATGCGTTATTCGATTGCGCATGCCCCGCATCTCCCGCCATCGGACATTGGAATGCTGCTGTATGAAATCGGGGGTCACCTCGGCAATCCGGGCCGCAGCCTCACCAATGACTATCAAACTCATCACAACGGCATTCTGTGTCTTTCTGTCGGCGAGAAATTCGGCTTCGGTCATATTCTCTACGAATGAGCGCGCTTCAGCTGCGGCTACCTCCATATTCATAAGGTAGTCTTCTAAACGGGCCCTCTTTTCACTCATAGGGGACGAGCTTCCGAAAGAACCTTGACTCGCATAGACAGAGGTAGATCGCCCGGCGTGAGCAGATCCACGCGGATGCCCAGCAGGTCTTCGAGCTCTACCTGCAAGCCACCGAGATCAAACAGCGTCGCCCCAGGTAGCGTATCGACCAGGATATCCACGTCGCCGCCTTCCTGATCGGTTCCATGGAGAACCGACCCAAACACCCGGGGGTTTGTGGCGCGGTACCGGCCAATTGCTTCGCGCACAGCCTCGCGCTTTCTCGCCAGGGCTTCGGAGGGTTTCATCAACGGCATTCCCCTAGAATGATCGGATCTTAGCAGATCTGACACATTGAGATCTCATCTCATTTACACGGCATGGACGAGCCAGACACCGGAGCTGTTTCTCTCAAAAATTGTGCCCCTCATGTCGGCTACCTCCTGGCTCATTCGTCCTTGGCTCAAGAGGGACGCTCGACATGCTCTACACCATCCCTTGCTACGATTACGAAGACGTTGTCGGCGCCTGGACAAAGGAAGAGTTTGGTGCGCCTTACCTTGCAAAGTCAGCGCTCTCCGTCATCCTTGCCTGTCGAACGCAAATCACGACGGGCATTGACACATACCAGGATGAACCAATCGCACCGGCCTGCGTTCACCGCCTACAGGCAAGAAGGAGGATCCCATGCCTGATAGTCTCGTTCCCGCCGCCGAACTCGCCCAGCGCGGCCCCGTTCGTTTCCCCAATGAAAGTCCGGAATATCGGGCCGCCCGAACCGCCCTGCTGGCGGAAGAGATCGAGTTGCGCCGCCATGTCGAGCGCGTGGCCGCGATGCGCCGTACGCTGCCGCCAGGCGGAAGCGTGATCGGCGACTACAAGTTCGAGGGTGAGAAAGGACCGGCCACCCTTGCCGAGCTCTTTGGCGACAAGGAGAGCCTCGCCGTCTACAGCTACATGTTCGGCCCTCAGCGCGAACGCCCCTGCCCGATGTGCACCAACCTGCTCGGCGCCGTGGAAGGCAACGCCAACGATATCGGCCAGCGCATGGCGCTCGCCGTGGTGGCGCGCTCGCCGCTCGAGAAGCTGCTCGCCTGGAAGAAGGAGCGCGGCTGGAAGGACCTGGGGCTCTATTCCGATCTCAATGACAATTATTCGCGCGACTATCACGGGGGGCTGCCCGACGGATCGGATATTCCGGCCCTCAACATCTTCACCCGCCGCGATGGCACCATCCGTCATTTCTGGGGTAGCGAGATGACTGGCGACGCCGCCGATCCGGGCCAGGACCCACGCGGTGCGCCAGAGCTGGCGCCCCTGTGGAACTTCCTCGACATGACGCCCGAGGGGCGCGACCCGCATTGGTATCCCAAGCTGGACTACAAATAAGGCGTGTGCCTCGAAATTGTGCTCCACGCCCATGTCGGCTACCTCTTGCCCCATTCGTCCTAGGCTCAAGAGGGAAGCTCGACATGCTCTACACCATCCTTTGCTACAATTACGAAGATGTCGTCGGTGCCTGGACGAAGGAAGAGGACGATGCCGTGATGGCGAGTCTTCTCAAGGTCCATGAGAAGGTCGCCAAGGCCGGCAAACTCGGCCCGGTGGCGCGTCTCCTGCCGACCACAGCCGCCACGACCCTGCGCAAGACGGGCGGCGAGCCCCTGGTGATCGACGGTCCCTTCGCGGAAACCAAGGAGCAGCTGCTCGGCTTCTATGTGGTCGATTGCACCGATCTCGAAGAGGCGCTCGACGTCGCCCGCGAGCTCGCCAAGGCCAATCCGAGCGTCGGCTCCTATGAAATCCGGCCGCTCGCCATCTTCTACCCGGGGGTCCTCACCACATGACGGACGCCGCCTGGATCAATACCGCACTGGTCACCGCCCGGCCGCAGGCGATGGGTGCGCTGCTGCGCTATTTCCGAGATCTCGACACCGCCGAGGAAGCCTATCAGGAGGCCTGCCTCCGGGCGCTCAGGACCTGGCCGACGAACGGGCCCCCGCGCGATCCCGCCGCCTGGTTGATCTTTGCCGGGCGCAATTCCGGCATCGATGCCAAGCGCCGCGAGAAGAAGCAGGAGGCGCTGCCGGACGAGGACCAGATCTCCGACCTGGAGGATGCCGAGACCGCCCTCGCCGATCGGCTCGACGGCCAGCATTATCGCGACGATATCCTGCGCCTGCTCTTCATCTGCTGCCATCCCGAGCTGCCGGCCACCCAGCAGATCGCGCTGGCGCTACGCGTCGTCTGCGGCCTCACCGTCAAGCAGATCGCCCGCGCCTTCCTGGTCGGCGAGGCGGCGATGGAGCAGCGCATCACCCGCGCCAAGGCCCGCATCGCCAAGGCCGACATGCCCTTCGAGACGCCGGGCGCGGTGGACCGCTCGGAGCGGCTCGCTGCCGTCACCGCCATGGTCTATCTCATCTTCAACGAAGGCTATTCAGGTGGTGGGGAAAGCGATGGCACGCGCCTCCAGCTTTGCGACGAGGCGATCCGCCTTGCCCGCCTGCTGCTGCGCCTCTTCCCGAGCGAGCCGGAGATCATGGGGCTGACCGCCCTCATCCTGCTCCAGCATTCACGCTCGCCGGCGCGCTTCGATACCAATCGCCAGCTCATCCTGCTGGAGGACCAGGACCGTCGCCTCTGGAACCGCCAGATGATCGCCGAGGGTCTGGCGCTGATCGACAAATCCGCCCGCCACCACCAGGCCGGCAGCTACCAGATCCAGGCCGCCATCGCGGCCGTGCATGCCCGCGCCGCCACGCCCGACGACACCAATTGGCGGCAGATCGACTTCCTCTACTCCCTGCTGGAGGAGATCCAGCCCTCGCCGGTGGTGACGCTCAACCGTGCGGTTGCCGTCTCCAAGACGAAAGGTCCGGAGGCCGCGCTCGCCATGATCGAGCCCCTCGAAAACCGCCTCTCCGGCTATTTCTATTTCTACGGTCTCCGAGGTGCGCTTCTCCTCAAGCTGGGCCGGGCCAAGGAGGCGCATTGCGCCTTCGACCAGGCCATCGCCCTCGCCAACACCGCGGCCGAAGCCGATCATATCAGGCAGAATATCGACCGCCTGAAGGCCGAGAGCGAGCAGCGAACTTCCGAGCTGAAAAACAAGCCTTGTCAAGAGGATGACGACCATTCCTCAGACCACGCGCCAACACATTGAACCGGAAAGACGAAAACGGCCATGACTATTCTCCTGCTCCTTGTCGTGCTCATCATCGCGGCCGTGGCTGCCTATGCCGCCACCCGGCCGAACAGTTTCCGCGTCGAGCGCTCGCTGACGATCCAGGCGCCGCCCGAGCGGATCTTCACCCTCATCAACGACTTCCACCAATGGCGACGCTGGTCGCCCTATGAGAAGCTCGACCCCAACCTGCAGCGCGACTACAGCGGCGCCAGGAGCGGCAAGGGCGCCGTCTATGCCTGGGAGGGCAACGGCAAGGCCGGCAAGGGGCGCATGGAGATCGCCGACACGCAGCCACCGTCGCGCGTCACCATCAATCTCGATTTCATCAAGCCGTTCCGGGCCAGCAACAAGGTCGACTTCACCATGATGCAGGAAGGCGCCGCCACGCGCGTGACCTGGGCCATGCAGGGCCAGTCGCCCTATATGGCCAAGCTGATGGGGCTGTTCATGAACATGGACCATCTGATCGGCAAGGATTTCGAGCAGGGCCTTGCCAATCTCAGGGCCGAGACCGAGCGCTCCGAGCTGCCGCCGGCGTGACGGGACCAGATGGCAGTGGGGGGCGGGTCTTCAGACCCGCCTTCTTGCGGTGCCGTCGGGGTCAACGGGCGGGTCTGAAGACCCGCCCCCCGGCTAATGGTTCGCGCGTGAGACGATCTGAAACACGCGCACGGTATACTCCGAGACGACGGCTTCTATCAGTCCCCGCGCGGGCGGCTCCTTCTTCTTCTGCTTCCAGCGAATCTCGAAGCTGACGAGCGCCTCCCCGTCGGCCGGCCGGCGCAAGTGGTGGAACTGCGCCCTGTAGCCGAGCGGCGCGAGAGAGGCGTCGAGATCGGGAGGTGCAGCACCGCGCGGCATGGCGATCGTCAGCAGGGCCTGGTAATCGCGCGGGACCCGATCGTCGACCCAGGACATGCCCCAGAGCACCACGAAAGCGAGCACGGTGCCGATCGCGCCCAGTTCATATTGCCCGCCGCCGAAGCAAAGGCCGATCGCCGTGATGATCCACAGCGTGGCGGCCGTGGTGAGGCCTGTGATCGAAGCACCCTGCTTGAGGATGGCGCCGCCACCGATGAAGCCGACGCCGGTCAGGATGCCGAGCGGGAGGCGCATGACATCCATCGTGGCAAAGCCACCTTCCGGCTTGCCCGCCATCGGCAGGAGGATATTGGCCTGGATCATCGCAAGAGCGGCTGCGAGAGCTACCAGGGTCGTGGTACGCAGCCCGGCCGCATGCCCTTTCACCTCGCGGTTGAGGCCGATCATGCCGGCCGCAACCAAGGTGGCGAGAAGGCGCAGACCGATATCCTCCCAACTGGGTTGGAGCGGCATCAGCATGGAGGGTCACGCCTGACCGGCGCCTCACGAGAACCAAACGTTAGGAATGCGGACGGTGCTCGGCATGGCGCTTGCGCGTCGCCGCAGCTTTCTTGGCCGCGGCAGAACGAGCCAGCGCCGAACGGCGGGCCGAAGCGGCGCCGTCCTTCTCACCACCCTCATGGGCAGCAGGATGACCGGCCTGCTTGTCCTGTCCCGAGCCGCCCAGCATCTTGCCGCCGCCGTCTTCCTTGTTGACGGTGGCCCAGGCGCGCCGCTCGGCCTCCTTTTCGGAAACGCCGCGCTCCTCGTAACTCTCGGCAATATGCTCGGCCTTGCGTTCCTGCTTGTCAGTATATTTCGACTTGTCTCCCTGCGGCATGGGACTGCTCCTTCATTGAACGCGTTTGACGGAAAGCTTGCGCAAAAGCGTTTTGCAATTTGACGAACTCGTCGAGGATCGCAAAGACGCATCTCTAGAGCGCTTTACTTTCAGATCGAGCCACCAAGAATCGCAAAATGCTTTTAATGCCTGTGAGTTAATCTCGAAATCCGCTCCTGCCTAAACGCATTTTGCTCTAGTGGCCGAAGAGCCGGCGCAGTTGGTCCTTGGCCGCCATCAGCGTGCGGCGGCGGCCTGCTGACAGGTTCTTGCCGGCGCGATTGATGTAGAAGGTCAGCATCGACAGGGCCGAGCGGAACGGATCCGCCTTGCGGCGGTGGCTCACCTCGGCCGAATGCTTGAGGGATTTGGCGATCTTTTCCGGACTGTCCGAGGTGAATACGCCCTTCTGAAGATCGAGCGCATTGCTCTTCTCGGTGACGTCGCCGGACCACTTCCTGGTGGAACGGCGGGCATTGGCGGCCCCGCCGCGCTTGCGCTGCTGCGGCTCGGCGCGCGAGACACGCTTGGCTTCGCCTTCCGGCTTCACGGCTTTCTTGCTAGACATGCAACGCTCCATGGGCTGAAGGTTGGTCCTCACCCGTTTCGAACTTGTTCGCGGCAGGTCGGCACCGCGAAAAACGGGCTGTTGTCCGGGTCTTAACGCCTGTCCGCAATGGAAGGTTCCACGCTATCCCGCTAGGTCGACCGCCATGTCGACCCTCCCTGTTGCTCCCCACCGATGATGGGTTGATCCTCTGATAAGTCCGCCGTCACATCGCCGGCTTCAGCACATCCTCCAGTCCGATGCGGCGCAGCAGCTCCGCTCGCACACGATCGGCGACGCCGTTGACGATCTCGGCGCCGTCCTGCGAAGGGTCGATATGCACCCGGAAAGGACGCTTGCCGAAGGGCAGGTCCACGACCTTGACGATCGCATCGGCCACCGCGCCGGCATCGGCGTCGGCCGGTTCCAGCGAGGCGAGGCCCTTGAGCGCCACCTCGGGAATGCTGCCGGTCGGCCCGTTCCTGTACTCGGCCTCGCGCGCCTTGTCGGCCGGAGAGCCGGCATGGGCGAAGTGGTTGGTGCCCTTGGTGAAGGCGCCGGGCACGATGATCGAGGTCTCGATGCCCCAGCGCGCAAGCTCGCCGGCATAGCTGACCGCCAGTGAATCCATGGCAGCCTTGGCTGCGAAGTAGGGCGCGAGATAAGGCGGCGTGCCACCGCGGCTGCTGGAGGAGGACACCCACACCATCAGCGCCCTGCCCTGCTCGCGCAGCTGGGGCAGCGCAGCGCGGTTGACGCGCTGGGTGCTAAGCACATTGACATCGTAAAGTTCGGCGAACTGCTCGGGCGTGAAGGCCTCGGCCGGACCGAAGGTCATGTGGCCGGCATTGTGGAGGACGACGTCGAGGCGGCCATTGTCGGCGACGATCTGCGCAACAGCGGCATCGGCGGAAGCCTGCGAGGCGACATCGAGTTCGATGCTGCGCAGATCGACCTTATGCTCGACGGCAAAGGCCTTGACCGCTTCGACCTGCGGCGCATTGCGGCCGGTGGTCTCGCGCATGCTGGCATAGACAATGTGGCCGGCATCGGCGAGCGCGCGGGCCGCAAGGGCGCCGAAACCGCTGGATGCACCGGTGATGAGGATGATCTGGGACATGGGTGTATTCCTTTTTCCTGGGAGCGCGGACATCTCAGCGACAGGCTCGCATGTCGCTGAGATGTCCGCGCTCCCAGTGGTCAGATGATCCCGCCATTGGCGCGCAGGGTCTGGCCGTTGATCCAGGCCCCGTCCGGGCCGGCGAGGAAGGCGACGGAAGCGGCGATGTCCTCCGGCTGTCCCAGGCGCTCCAGCGGCGCCAGCTTGGCGAGGCGGTCGACGAGCTCGGGCGACTTGCCATTGAGGAAAAGATCGGTGGCCGTCGGGCCGGGGGCGACCGAGTTCACCGTGATGGTGCGGCCGCGCAGTTCCTTGGCGAGCACGGAAGTGATGGCCTCGACGGCCGCCTTGGTGGCGGCATAGACGCCGTAGCCCGGCTGCAGCAGGCCGACCACGCTGGAAGAGAAGTTGATGATGCGGCCGCCCGGACGCAGGCGCTTGGCCGCCTCCCGCAGCGTGTTGAAGCTACCCTTGAGGTTGATGGCGACCTGACGGTCGAAACTGGCGTCGTCCGTCTCGCCGATCGGGGACAGCGTCATCACGCCGGCATTGTTGACCAGCACGTCGACACCGCCGAAAGCCGCCTCAGCCGCGTCGAACATGTGCCTTACCGCGGCGGGATCGCTGACATCGGCCTGGGCGGCAAGCGCCCGCCCGCCGGCGCCCTCGATCTTGCGCACCAGTGCCTCGGCCAGGTCGGCGCTGCCGGCATAGTTGACCACGACCGTGAAACCATCCCGGGCCAGCCGCTCGGCAACAGCCGCGCCGATGCCGCGGGAAGCGCCGGTAACGAGAGCCATCTTGTTCGCATTCGTGTTCATGTCCGTTCTCCTTGTTTCAAGCCTTGCTCGATGGAGCGGACTATCTCCCTTTCCTTGATACGGATAATCATCCATTATCCGGTATTACTATTCGGAAACTGGGAACAATGGATCGCTTCGAGGCCCTGCGGGTGTTCACGCGCATCGTCGAGCGCCGCAGCTTCACCTTGGCCGCCCAGGACCTCGGGCTGCCACGCTCGACGGTGACGGAAGCGGTACAGCAGATCGAGGCGCGGCTCGGCGTGCGGCTGCTCCAGCGCACCACGCGCCATGTCAGCCCGACACTGGACGGGGAAGCCTATTACCGGCGCTGCATCGCCATCCTCGCCGATATCGAGGATGCCGAGGCCGCCTTCTCGGACGCCAAGCCGCGGGGCCTGTTGCGGATCGATGTCCATGCCACGCTGGCGCGCTTCTTCGTGCTGCCGGGCCTGCCGGACTTCATGGCCGATTACCCTGACCTGCAGCTCCATATCAGCGAAGGCGATCGCTTCGTCGATCTGGTACGCGAGGGCATCGACTGCGTGCTCAGGGTCGGCGATCTTCAGGACTCCTCGATGGTCGCCCGCCGGGTCGCCATGCTGCCGGAGGTGACCTGCGCGAGTCCGGCCTATCTCGCCCGCTTCGGCACCCCGAAGACGCCGGACGATCTGGAAGGCCACCGCATGATCGGCTTCGTCTCCTCGGCGACGGGCAGCGTCATCCCGCTCGAACTACAGGTGGACGGCGCCATCCGCAATATTACCTTGCCGACGCCCGTCACCGTGGCCGGTGCCGAGACCCTGTTCGGCGCCGCGCTCGCCGGCCTCGGCCTCATCCAGGTGCCGCGCTATCGCCTCGGCCCCTATTTCGAGGCGGGCACGCTGGTGGAGGTCCTGAAGGATTATCCGCCGACACCGACGCCGGTATCCCTGCTCTACCCCCACAACCGCCAGCTTTCACCGCGGGTCCGGGTGTTCATCGACTGGGTGACGAAGGAGTTTGCGGCGAGGGTGTAGCTGGGAGCGGCTGTTTTTCCCGGGTGCGCGGACGTCTCGTCCGCCTCTTCCTCTCCCGTCCACACGGCGGTTCCAAGAGCGGACGGGACGTCCGCGCACCCGGGAAACCCAGTTACACCCGCCTGAACGTCAGGTTGATCCTCTTCCTTCCCAGCAGCGGATGCTCCCCATCCTTAAGCGCCAGCACCCCGTGATAAGCCAACCTCGCCGGGCCGCCCCAGGCCACGACGTCGCCATGCTCCAGCGCCACCTTCGTCATCTTGTCGCTGCGCGAGAGGCCGCCGAACTGGAACGTCGCCGGCAGGCCGAGCGACACCGAGACGATGGGTTGGCCGAAATCCCTCTCGTCCTTGTCCTGGTGCGGCGACATCTTCGCGCCCGGCTCATAGCGGTTGATCAGGCAGGCATCGGGCGCAAAGCCGGGAAAGCCGGCTTCGGCAGCGGCCTCCGTGGCGAGACGAAAGAAGATTTCGGGCATGGCGGGCCAGGGCTTGCCGCTGAGCGGATCCCCGCTTTGATAGCGATAGCCGCGCCGGTCGGTGACCCAGCCGGCCGTGCCGCAATTGGTCATCGCCACCGACATGGTGAAGCCGCCCGGCGTCACCATGTGCCGGAAGGGGGCGGCTACCACCACGGCGTCAAGCGCGGCAAGCAGGTTCGCTTCCTCAGCCAAGGCCCGGCCACGCAGCAGTACGGCGCCCTCGGCGATCGCCTGCCGGGGCGGCTCGACGATACCGGCATGGCCGAAAAGATCCTGCATGGCTCAGCCGAGTTTGCCGATCAGCGTCTTCGCCGCCGTCGGCGCCTTGGGCTTGAAGCCGTTGATCATGAAAATGAAGACGTCACGCCCATCCGCCGCCCGCGGCGCCGGGCTCCCCACGCGGCCGAGATCGTCAGGCTCGCCGCCCTTGGCCCAGAGCTTGGCGCGCTCCGCCCATTTGGCGATGGCCCCGGCGGAATAGCCGGTCTCCTCGTCTTCCGAGGCATTCTGTAGACGGGCGTAGACAAAGGGTGCCGTGACATCCGGGATCGACGGGAAATCCGGCTTGTCGGTATAGACGACGGCAACGCCATAGCTGCGCACGAGGTCGACGAATTCGGGCACCTTGAAACTGTCGTGCCGGACCTCGACGACATGGCGCAGGGCATGGCCGTCATGGCTCTTGGGCAGCAGTTTGAGGAAGCCTTCGAAATCGGCCGGATCGAATTTCTTGGTCGGCATGAACTGCCAGTTGATCGGGCCGAGCTTCTTCTTGAGCTCGGTGACGCCGCTCTTGATGAAGCGCTCGACGGACTCGCCCGCCTCGGACAGCACCTTCTTGTTGGTGGCAAAGCGCGTCGCCTTCATCGAGAAGACGAAATCGTCTGGTGTCTCGTCATGCCATTTGGCGAAGCTCTCCGGCTTCTGCGAGCCGTAATAGGTGCCGTTGATCTCGATCGCCGTGACCTGCCGGCTGGCATATTCGAGCTCGCGCTTCTGGGCAAGGTCGCCGGGATAGAAGGTGCCGCGCCAGGGTTCGAAGGTCCAGCCGCCGATACCGACGCGGATTTGGCCTGTCATGGGAGTCTCCAAGCTTTTCACTGAGCGTGAGCCGACCATAGCATGGCGAGTCAGGCAACCCGAAACCTGCGGACCCAGCCTCGGACGTGGAACGCCTCCGAATCCTTCCTCGTCTGGGGCTGTCGAATTCACACATCTCAGCCTGGCTGCAAGAGGCGCAGTAATCCTTCCCCGACTGCGGGGAAGTCGCCCACACAGTTTTGTGTGGGCTGGGACGAACGCAGTGAGGCCGGAAGGGGTAGAGTGGCGCTTGCCTGTCCCGAAAACCGGCTCTGTCGTGTCGCTCTCCCCCTTCCGTCACCGCTGCGCGGCGACACCAGTGCACACACTTGTGTGCGCGATACCCGAAGTCTGGGAAGGATGACCCGCGCCCTTTCCGGCTTAAATGGGCGCTTGTGGGGGCCGAGTCCGCGCATTGAATCCGCATATCACGCGGTCCACCGCAGACGGGCTGAAACAGTATTATGCGCGACGGTTTACTTGCGCGTATACCGTCTATAAGCTGCCCTCTGCTTCCTATGCGAGTATATCGGACCTCGGGCGCGTCGGGGTTATCCTGCGGAGGCACTTCTTTGCTCGATCGGTCAGGATCTCAAACAGCAACGGCCAGCAAGTCTCATGTCCAACATCGCGAAAAGCATTCTGGGACCGCGGCTGCCGACGGATGGGTTCGATCCTGACGTCCCCTATCAATTCATCGAGCTGCGACGCGAGCGGCCGATGGGGGTGCGTACCTTCGACTTCAAGTCCTTGATCGAGATCAGCAACCCGGGGATCTGCCGGATGTCGAACTTCAAGATTGTTCGCCAGGAGGTGCCGAATATCACGCCGGTGCCTTTCCCCGGCCCCGGAACGCTGGTTTCCCGCATGGCGCTCCCCGCCAGCTCCTACGTCACGTTTTCCCTGCACGGCCTTGCCGAGGGCCGGACGTTCCTGAAAGGCCGCGACCAGCGAGACGATGCGGAGATTATGCCTGGCGCCAAATACACGCTGGAGATCGCCGTGCACCCGCGCAAGCACAAGCAGTTCGCGACCTGCTACGTCTTCGACCGCATCAACCGGGACATCGGGCGCCGCATCGATTTCACATCCACGTTCAAGGAGATCAACGACGCTTTCGAGCAGCAGGCGGCGCTGACGGTCGAGAACATCGATGCCGCCAAGACAGGAGCCGATGTCCGCACCGTGACCCTCGACGTTCCCATGCGGGGAGGTTTCGAGATCCTCACGCCCGAAGCCAACCGCCATCTCATCGAGAAATTCGAGGAAGACCATCCTGGCGTCCTGCAGTCCGTGGACGCGTTGATTGTCGTGCTGCCGGTGCCGATGACCGTCGAGGGCAGGGATACCGGCCTCGTCGGACTCTACCAGGAGCTCCGGCGGGCGAGCGACGACAGCCGGATCAGCCTGCTCCTGATCAGCTCGATCGCCTTTGCTGAGCTGCCCGGCCTCACCTCCACAATGGCGCACGAGATGGGTCACTTTTTGGGCCTGCACCATCTTCCGGAAGTGGTGCGCAGGGCCGATATCCCCGAATCCGAGCGCGGGAAGGAGAACCCGGATCCGGACGCGTTTCCCTTCTTCCAGCGCACGCTGATGTACCCGTTCACCTTCATGCGGTCGTTGCGGCTGAACAGGGTGCAGATCGAGCTGATGCAGCTCAATTTGCGCGGCATCACGCAGGAATTGGTGATCACCATCTAGAGCCCAGGACAGGGCGGGAGGCGCAGAATGCCGCTCAATTCTCGCACGTTTGCCGGAGACTCCAAGCTGGAGGCCTGCCTCGTCGACGACGCCGCCCACCTCACCATTGGTGCGCAGGGCGAGCATGTCGCCAAGGTGCAGTCGGCCGTCATCTACCTGGACGGCCTCGACATCGATGCGGCCGAGCTGCAGGCTGGCCGCTACGGACCATCGACCGCGGCGGCGGTCCTGAAATTCAAGACAGCGCGCAGCATCATCAATCGCGCCTATCAGCAGTCAGCCGACAATATCGTGGGCAAGATGACGATCAAGGCGCTCGACGATGAGCTGTTCGCGGCCGAGAACGCGACGGTGCAGGTGGTGCCGATTCAGATGTGCCCCCGTCCGAACTGAGGGGCTTTGGCGCCCTGCTCCTTGTTGTTGCTCTCCCATCCCGCCATCCACAATTCGCGCAAGCGGTCGCCCTCATGCCGGAAATGGGCGCCGATCGGCTCGCAGCGCACCACCCTGTCGGCGCGGAAATTGCGGAGGGCCTCGCGCAATTCGCACCAGGCGACGACAACGAAGGCCTGCGAGTAATAGATCAGAGCCAGCGGCCGTATGATGCGCCGGCTCTCGCGCCCCTGTTCGTCGCGATAATCGAGCAGCAGCTTTTCCTCGTCGCGGATCGCCTTGCGCACGAGCGCGAGGTCGACGCCGTCCGGCGCCGGCGCCACGCTGCCCCAGGCATGGAGCGTGCGTGAGGACAGCACCTGGCGCAAAGGCGCTGGCACGGCCGCCGCCACCTTGGTCCCAGCCCGCCGGGAGGCTTCCATGAGTTCGCCATCGCCGGTGCGCTCGATCAAGGCGAGACCGAGCACCACGGCCTCGATCTCCTCGATCGAGAACATCAGCGGCGGCAGGTCGAAGCCGGGGCGCAGGATGTAGCCGATGCCGCGCTCGCCCTCGATCGGCACGCGCATGGCCTGCAGCGCGCCGATGTCCCGGTAAATCGAGCGCACCGTCACCTCCAAATCCTCGGCGATGGCGGCCGCCGTCACCGGCTTCCTGGCCAGGCGCAGGATCTGGATGATTTCGAACAGCCGCGACGCCTTGCGCATGAGTGCTCCCAATTACAACTGACACATCCTTGTCAGTTGGCCCTCTCTATAGCCTGCTCCAATCCCTTGAAAAAGCGGGAAGTCCTGAGAAGGCACCCGCTGCACGGCATGGAGCAACTGACATGAGCTACGGCGAAAATCTCTGGGTCTTCTTCATCCTGCTAGCCGGCATCGTGGCAGTGCCGGGCATGGACATGATCTTCGTCCTTGCCAATGCGCTGACCGGCGGCCGGCGCGCCGGCCTCGCCGCCACCTTCGGCATCATGGTGGGCGGCGCCTGCCACACGCTATTCGGCATGGCGGCAGTGGTGGCGCTCAGTCGCCTTGTGCCCACCCTCTCCACCAGCATGATCCTGCTCGGCTCGGCCTATATGGTCTGGATCGGCCTGAAGCTCGTGCGCAGTTCGATCACGGTCAACACCGTGGACGGCGGCCGGGCCGCGTCGATGAGCACCGTCTTCGGCCAGGGCCTCCTCACCTGCATCCTCAATCCCAAGGCCTGGCTCTTCGTGCTGGCGGTCTATCCGCAATTCCTCAAGCCCGCCTTCGGCCCGCTCTGGCCGCAGGCCCTGGTGATGGGCGTGCTGACGGTGCTGGTGCAGCTGGCGATCTACGGCTCGCTCGCCCTGATGGCGGCACGCGGGCGCGATGCCATCACCGCCAGCCCGGCGCTCACCATCTGGACCGGCCGCACCGCCGGATTGCTGCTAGTGGGCGCGGCGGCCCTGGGCTTTGTGGAGGGGGTAAGGGGGCTGTACGCATGAGCGTCCCTGGGATCGCAGGCGTGTCGCCTGCTCTTGGAAACGAGGCGGTTCAAGATGCAGGCGGGACGCCTGCGGTCCCAGGAACGCCCCCGGCGCCCCGCCACAGCGTATATCCCCCATCGATATTCAAACTGGCGTCGGTGATGAAGCCCGCCTCGAGACCGGCGAGACAGGAAACGAAGCCGGCGCCGACGCCGCGCGAGCCCCCAATCACCAAAGCTATCTTCTCGAGCAGTACTTTGTTTTCAGTCATGATTTTCCCAATAATTGACTAAATAGTCCATAATTTGGCTAAAAACAGCGGCACTCTCGACAGGGTTTACCGCCGCTTCAGAGCCTCCAAGGCAAAGTCCACGATCTGCCGCAGCCCCGCCGTGTCAAGCCCGGCCTTGGCGCTGACCTTGAGGCCGAGCAAGGTGGACTCCACGAAACGAGCTGCTCCGGAAATATCGATGTCGGCGGCAACTTCCCGGTCGGTCCTTGCCTTGCGCAGCGCCTTTTCCACGGCAGCATGCAAGACTTCGCCGCTCTGCCGGCCCATGGCGTTGATCTCGGCATCGGCCTGGCCGAATTCGGAGATCGCTCCCACCCCCATGCAGCCCAGCGCCCGGAAGCCCGGGTCGGCATTGGCCATCGCCATCAGCATCCTGCGGATGCCGGCAAGCGCGGAGGTTTCGGATTCCAGCAAGGCGATCTGGTTGCCGACACTGACGTTCTGGTAGCGTCCGAGCGCCTCCAGATAGAGCCGCCTCTTGTCACCGAAGGTGTCGTACAGGCTCTGGCGGCCGATCTTCATCGCCGCGAGGAGATCCTCGGTCGAGGCAGCCTCGAAGCCCTTGGCCCAAAACACCGAAATGGCGTGCTTGAGCGCTTCGTCGCGATCAAATTCCCTGGGTCTAGCCATAGCGGCAGCAGATATGTTCCGGATTGTGTTGTCAAGAATTTTTGGTGCGTTGCACAAAATTGAGGCAAACGGGCGAAAAAAGCTGATTTGAGGCCATCTTGGAGGCAAATCGGGGGCGATTATAGCCAGAGTTGCCTTGGCAACGGGACGTCGTGGGTGCCTCGAATTCGCAGATGCGAGCACCATACCCGCAGATCTCTGGTTCGCTCGCCGATGGGGACTTCGCGGCCGGGCATTGAACCGGCCGCAATTACTCGCAGAGGGAATATTTCTTCAGATAATCGGCAAGCGGTCCGCTTTTCTCAGCCGCGCAGGCCGGCGCCACGATCGTCCGTGCCTCCTCCCTCTTGCCGTCCTGCCGTACTATGGCGGCCAGGATGGTGCGGATCCTGTTTTCGAGATCCGGCGGGACACTGGCGTCCTGGAGAAGATCGCGCTCGCCGAGTGCCGCTCTGAGATCGGCTTCAGCGCCGGCGAGGTCGTTGCGCTCGAGCAGGTTCTGGGCATGGACGGAGAGCAGGCGCGGATCACGCGGATGATCCTTGAGCAGCCTGGTCACGTCGGCATCCTGCTCGACCGACGCCGAGGTCAGGTCCGGCGCCAGCAATCGCTGCCGCTGATACTGTTCCTGAATGGGAACCAAGGCGCTTGCCGCTGTCGCGAAGAACAGGACAGCGATGAGTGCCCCCAGATTGGCCCATCGCGGGCGCGGCAACCGCGCCGGCCAAAGGCCCAAGAGAATGAAGCCCATGGTGACGCCGCCGATCGCACCACCAAAATGGGCACCGTAATCGACCTTGCCGCCACTCATGGCGAGGTTGAGGAAAGGCAGCAGGGCCGGCACCAGGCCATAGAGGGCCTGCGTAACCAGCCGCACCCGCATGAAGCCGGCGGGAATGCGCAAGGAAACCGTGAGCGCCGCTGCAAAGAGGCCGACGATCCCGCCTGAGGCGCCAATGCCGATGATGTTGGCGGGATTGACGGCGAGCGACATCAGCGAACCACAGATCGCGCTGACGGCAAAGGTCGCAGCTGTCCAGCGCCAGCCGATCAAGGGTTCGAGCAGGCGTCCGATCAGGAAGAGTGCGAAGCAGTTGAAGCCGATATGGGTCAGGTCGGCATGTAGCAGCGGCGCTGTGAAGATGCGCCACCATTGGCCGGCCTCCGTCACCAGCGGATAGCTGAGACCGCCCAGGGTCTGCAAGGTGATCAGGGTCGGCCCCGCCATGTTTCCGGCCTTGCCGATGCCGAACGCCTGCTCGCAGACAAAAATGGCCACCAGCAAGGCCATCAGCACGAAGGTGAAGATCGGACGGCCGACGGCCACCGCCATCTCCGGACCCGACAGGTCGGCAGCCGAAAGCCGCGGCGCCTTCATCAGCCTCTCGATTTGCCCCGCCAGGCTGAAGCGGCGGCCGAAGGGCGGCAGCGGCCAGGCCCTCTGCGCCTGCGTATCCACGCCGACCGCCGCGGTCCGATAGCCCTTGCCGCGGCCTTTATAGGCGGCGAGGCGCGACTTGGCGGCTCTGTCGATCTCCTCCGGGCCGATTTCCAGGATGGCGATCCGCAGCATGATCGGCGTGCGCTGGGCCGCGACCGTCTCCCTCGCAACGCGGGCGAGATCCTCCGGCGGCATGGTGAAGGTCTTGCCGGGCTCGCTCTCGCCGTTGACGATGACGATAGTGGAGATGACGTTGCCGGTGTTCTTGGTCAGCACGTAGTCGCTATGCTGCAGGAGGCCCTGCGCCGCCTGGACCACGCCGAGCTTGTAGCCCTTGCGGGTGATCAGATAGCGCACGTAATAGCGCGCAAAGGGTTCGCGCGTCGTTGCAGACTCGTTCATCGGCTCGCCATTCAACCACCGCCTTCCCCCGCCGCATGCTTGCATGAGTGGCCACCTGCTTGGCAAGGCCCTCTGGGACCGCCGGCTTTCCAGCCGGCTCCTGGAACCGCAACGCTTGCAGGAAAGGAAGAAGCCGGCTGGAAAGCCGGCCGTCCCGGGGAAGCCCCATGCCCCCGACGCACGGCAGCCTCCCGTATTCAGGCTCGCAATTGCCCGGCTTTTGCTGTAAGGGCAGCACAACTCGTGATTTCTCAAGAATTTCTCGCCCGAGCCCTGCCCGCAGCGGCTCGCTTTGGCGTTTCGTTCGCCCCTCTGACAGGCTTTCCCGTGACCCTTCCTTCCCTGAACCCGGCGCTGCGCCAGGCCTTGGCCGAACGCAGCTATGATGAATTGACGCCGGTTCAATCCGCTGTCCTGGCCGACAATGCCGGCGGCCGCGACCTTCTCGTCTCCGCCCAGACTGGCTCTGGCAAGACGGTGGCCTATGGTCTTGCCATCGCCGACGATCTCCTCGGCGAAGCACAGCGCTTCGAGAAGGCCGGCGCACCGCTCTCCCTTATTATCGCTCCAACGCGTGAACTCGCCATCCAGGTCGAGCGCGAACTCGCCTGGCTCTACAAGCCGGCGGGCGGGCGCATCGTCTCCTGCGTCGGCGGCATGGATCCGCGCCGCGAGCGTCGCCTGCTGGCCGACGGCGCCCATATCGTGGTCGGCACGCCCGGCCGCTTGCGCGATCATATCGAACGCCACGGCCTCGATCTCGGCTCCCTGCGCGCCGTGGTGCTCGACGAGGCCGACGAGATGCTCGACCTCGGCTTCCGTGAGGATCTCGAATTCATCCTGAAGGCGATGCCGGAGGAGAGGCGCACCCTGCTTTTCTCGGCCACCATGCCCAAGGGCATCGTCGCCATCGCCCGCGACTACCAGAAGGATGCGCTGCGTATCGAGGTGAAGGCGGCCGAACGCGGCCATGCCGATATCGAATATCGTGCCATTCGCATCCTGCCCAAGGAGACCGAGCACGCCGTCGTCAATCTGCTGCGCCAGGTGGCTCCCCCCACGGCGATCGTGTTCTGCAACACCCGCGAATCCGTGCGCCATCTGCACGCCACTTTGCGCGAACGCGGCTTTTCGGCCGTGCTGCTTTCGGGCGAGCTCGGCCAGAACGAGCGCAATCATGCCCTGCAGGCCCTGCGCGACGGCCATGCCCAGGTCTGCATTGCCACCGATGTGGCCGCGCGTGGCATCGACCTGCCCAATCTCGCCCTCGTCATCCATGCCGATCTGCCGCATGACGCCGAGAAGATGCAGCACCGCTCCGGCCGCACGGGACGTGCCGGCCGCAAGGGCATCAGCGCCCTGCTGGTGCCGATCTCGCGCCGCCGCAAGGCCGAGATCATGCTGAGCCAGGCCGGCGTCAAGGTGCAGTGGATGGGGCCGCCGACGGCAGACGAGATCCGCGGCCTCGACCGAGAGCGCATGCTGCATGACCCGCTCTTGACGGAGGCGCCGGGCGAGGAAGACCTCGCCATCGCCAAGCTCCTCCTGGAGAACCGCAGCGCCGAGGATATCGCCGCGGCGCTCGCCCGCGTCTACCGCTCGCGCCTGCCGGAGCCGGAGGAAGTCAGCGACCCGGGTGAACGCCCCGAGCGCCGGGATCGCAAGCCCTCGCGTTTCGAACGCGACGACCGCTTCGGCCGCGATGAGCGCCCTGCCCGCTTTGAGCGGGATGACAGGCCGCGCCGCTTTGAGCGCGACGACAGGCCGGAACGCTCCGAGCGCCCGCGCCGCTTCGAGCGCGAGGAGGCTCCGTCCAATCCGGATGCCGTCTTGTTCCGTCTCTCGATCGGCCGGCGCAACAATGCCGATCCGAAATGGCTGCTGCCGATGCTGTGTCGCCGCGGTGGCGTGAAGCGCCGCGACATTGGCAACATCAAGATCCTCGACAATGAGACGGTGGTGGAGATCACCAGGGAAGCCGCCGACCACTTCGCCGCCAATGTCCGCAAGCCGGATGAAGAAAACATCCGTATACAGCCCTATCGCGACCGCGGCGGGGATGAGATGAAGCGCGAGCCCAAACCACATGGGGAGCCCAAACCACACCGGAAGGGTAAGCCACGCAAGCCCGATCAGGCCTGACGAGCCTGGCGGCGGTCGGCACGGCTCCAGAGACTGGGCCGATCAGTTTGCAGGCGAGAGCTGATCGAGGCTGATACAGGCAATGCGCGCGTCCTTGCCCGCCGCCAGCAATTTGTCGCGGCTGAGTTCGGCGACCACCAGGGGCTGGCCGCCGATGGATTCGGCATGGGCAGCGCCTGCCTTGGTGAGACTGTCGGCAAGGGCCTGCGCATGATTGTCGGTGGTGGCGCGATCGGCACCCTGCTCAACCTTGACGGTGATCAGCACGCGGACGGTTTCGGCCGTCATGCCCTTCGCCAGGATCTCAGCGTTCTGCTCCGCCGTATCGTTGCACATGGCCCCTCCCATTGCGGCGCCAGACAGGCCGAATGCAGCAGCCATCATCACCAGTCCTGCGGCAAGTCTGTAAGACATGCGGCCACCATCCTCGCATTTTGTGGCAAACAGAGGGCTGGAAGAAGCTGCCGGAGTCCGATGGCGATGGGTCGCCGCCAAGAGCTCCGGCCTGTGCTCAATTGGCGGCCCCCGCCGAGATCTGGCGGGTGCGCCCATTGTTGTCCAGCATCTGCCATCCGGGGCAGGATTGGCCCTGGCAGACACCGCCCGTCGAGCGCCAGATGCGGCCGTCGCGATGAAGCTGGAACAGCTGGTTGTCACCGGCGCTGATGCCAACGGTGCTGGGATTGTTGTCCAGCATCTGCCAGCCGGGACAGGACTGGCCCTGGCAGACACCGCCCGTCGACCGCCAGATCCGCCCGTCGCGATGAAGCTGGAACAGTTGGTTGCCGCCGGCAACGATGGCGATGGTATTGGGGTTGTTGTCGAGCATCTGCCAGCCGGGACAGGATTCTCCCTGGCAGACGCCGCCCGTCGACCGCCAGATCCGGCCGTCACGATGCAACTGATAGAGCTGGTCACCCGCGGCGGTGATCGCAACGGTGTTGGGATTATTGTCCAGCATCTGCCAGCCCGGGCAGACATTGCCCTGGCAGGCTAGGCCCGTCGAGCGCCAGATCCGGCCGTCGCGATGCAGCTGATACAATTGCCCGCCTCCCGCGGCAATGGCGATGGTGCGGGGATTGTTGTCGAGCATCTGCCAACCCGGGCAGGACTGGCCCTGGCAGGCTGCACCCGTCGAGCGCCAGATGCGACCGTCGACATGCAGCTGATAGACTTGGCCATTGGCCGTGGCGATGGCCTGTGTGCGCGTATTGTTGTCAAGCATCTCCCAGCCGGGGCAGCTTTCGCCCTGGCAAGGCCCGAAAGTGGCGCGCCAGATCCGGCCGTTGTTATGCAGCTGATAGGCATAGCCACGATCGAAGCGCAGTTGCGTGGTGGCCGGATTGTTGTCGAGCATCTGCCAGCCGGGGCAGTTCTGGCCCGCGCACGGACTGCCGGTGGCCTGCCAGAGGCGGCCATCGACATGCCGCTGCGTCACCGCCGTGCCGTGCAACTGATAGAGCGCGCCGCCGGCGGTCACGATGGCACGCGTCAGCGGGTTGTTGTCGAGCCGGCGCCAGCCGGGGCAAGAATCCCCCGTGCAGGGAACGCCCGTATATTCCCATACGGCGCCATTGCGGTGGAGCTGATAGAGCTTGCCGGCCGAAGCGGCGATCATGTTCGCCATGGGATTGTTGTCGAGCAGTTGCCAACCCAGGCAGGACTCACCCTGGCAGGCCACTCCGGTCCAGCGCCAGATACGCCCGTCGCGATGCAGCTGATAGAGCTGGTCGCCCCCTGCGACGATGGCGAGCGCCATCGGATTGTTGTCGAGCAGCGACCAGCCAGGACAGCTGTTGCCATTGCAGGGCGTGCCGGTATAGCGCCAGATACGTCCGTCGCGATGAAGTTGGTAGAGCTTGCCGCCGCCGGCGGCGATGGCCGTCGCCATCGGGTTGTTGTCGAGACGCGCCCAGCCAGGACAGCTATTGCCGTTGCAGGCCGTGCCGGTATAGCGCCAAATCGCACCGTCGCGGTGAAGCTGATAGAGCTGGCCGGCATCGGCCACGATCGCGATGCCCATCGGGTTGTTGTCCAGCCGACGCCACCCCGGGCAAACATCGCCGTTGCAGGGTGTGCCTGTATATTCCCAGATGCCGCCGTCGCGCTGGAGCTGGTAGAGCTTGCCGGCGCTCGCCACGATGGCAATGCCCATCGGATTGTTGTCCAGCCGCACCCAGCCAGGGCAGCTGTCGCCATTGCAGGGCGTGCCGGTGTGCTGCCAGATCCAGCCATTGCTGTGCATCTGGTAGAGGGCGTCACCTGCGACGATCGACACGGTGCGCGGATTGTTGTCGAGCCGCTGCCAGCCTGGGCAGGACTCACCGGTGCAGGGCACATTCGTGTAGCGCCAGATCGCCCCCGACCAGACCGGTGTGGTGACCGCGCGGACGGCGGCCTCCAGATCGATGCGCGGACGCGCGAGATTGTTGCGGCTGTCGGTGATCGATACGCCGGTGCTTTCCAGCGCCTGCTCGATCTGGTCGACGGTCAGGTCGTTGCGCACCGAGCGCAGGGCGGCAAAGGCGCCGGCGACGTGCGGCGTGGCCATGGATGTGCCGCTCTTGCTGCCGAAGCCACCCGACAGCACCGAGGACGTGATATTCGTACCTGGCGCCAGCAGGTCGACCACCGCTGCGCTGTCGGAAGTCGCGGAAACGACATCCGACTTGGTGGTGTTGCCCACCGTGATGGCCGTGGAGATGCAGCCCGGCGCGCCCACGCCGGTGCTTGAACCGCCATTGCCGGAGGCGATGACGGTGGCGATTCCGGCGGCTCTGAGCTGGTCGATCGACGCCTTGCGCGTATCGGTATCGCAGGTGGCGTTGTTGCCGCCGCCCAGGCTCATATTGACGGATGCGATGGTGAAATTGTTGCGCCAGTCGAACACCTGCTGCAAGGCGCGGATCTGGTCCGAGGTGAAGGACAGGATGCAGGGCGAGGGACGGCTGACATTGGCGCAGGATTGCGGACCGCCAGGCGTGTCGTCGAAGCGGGAGAAGACCTGGATGGCGATCAGATTGGCCTGTGGCGCCACGCCGCGACGATTGGCGTCCTGACCGGCAGCGATGCCGGCCACATGTGTGCCATGATCGCAGCCACTAACCCCGCAAGGCGCCGCGGAACCGGCCGCCGTCGATGTGGTCGCGCCGCCGGGACAGACACTGGTCGCGCCCTGCGCCGGAACGTTGGAGGAGAAGCAGGCTTGCGCCACCACGCGGCCACCGAAGAAGGGATGGTTCGCTTCGACGCCGGTGTCGAGAATGGCGATGGTCTGGCCGGCGCCGCTGGCACCGAGGGTGAGTGCCTGCGTGGCGTGGATGAGCGGAATGCTGTCCTGAAGCGTTGGCGGCACAGGGATGTCTTCCACCACATCGGAGACGAGCCCGGCATCGACCATCTTCTGGAGCTGGTCGGCGGTCACCTCCAGGACACTCAACGGCAGATCCCCGATGGGGGCGCTCTCTGCCACGCCCAGATCGCTCAGTCGTTGCCTGAAGTCGGTGTTTGCCGCCGCAAGGCTCGCGTCCGTGCCCGGTCCCAACGGCATGCCGGACGGCCTGGCCACCCTCGCAATTATGCGTATCGTACCCGACCGGCCGGCTTTGGCCGTCAGCGAGCGCAATTGTGGCGCCGCCGCATCCAGCGGAGCATTGAGGGTACGAAGTTCACTCGCGATGGAAAAGTTATCGCGATCTGCTGCTTTTGACACAGCCATGGAAAGCATAGCGATGCCTGTCCCGGCAATTGCCAGGCGAAGAAGATTGCCAATACGCATAGTCGGTCCCCCTGAGTCCTATACGATTGATCTGATGGCGATGTATGGGAGCGAGCACTGCTGGAAATGGACGGCAACACCCACAATCAGCAGTTGCAATTATTGAACTTCAAGAGTGACACTTGCGTGATTCATTGAAAATCACGGAGGCGACAGGCGGGTACCATATACGGTCTCACTAACCGCGAGGCGCAGGGCGCGACACTCTTTCCCTCTCCCGGGCCGGGAGCGCGGAACGCGACGCTCAGCGAAACTTCCCCCTTGCTTTTCCCCGCCATCCCCCCTATTTGCCCGATCCCTATTCCATCCACGCCAACAGGCACCGGACCCATGCGGAAGTCGTCGTCGATATCGTCGATCAGCCCGAGGAACATCGATTCCTCGGCCGCATTCGCTTTGCCCTAGGCCGGACCGAAATCACCTGAGATCGAGCCAGCCCGGACGCAAAAGCGGTTCCGGGCATCTTTTTGGCTCTCGTGGTGCCCGAGCCGTGCAACCTCCTACGAGGGCCGGAGAAGGCACCACAGGTGTAGTTATGGCTAAGGAAAAGTTCACCCGCACGAAGCCCCATTGCAATGTGGGCACCATCGGCCACGTCGACCATGGCAAGACGACGCTGACCGCGGCGCTCACCAAGGTCTCGGCAGACCGAGGATGGGGAGCTTTCGTGCCATATCGGGATGTGGCCCGCGCCTCCGCCGCCCAGGGCACGCGCGATGCCACCAAGATCCTCACCATCGCTTCGGGCCATGTGGAGTTCTCGACTGAGAACCGCCACTACGCCCACGTCGACTGCCCCGGCCATGCCGATTATGTGAAGAACATGATCACCGGCGCGGCGCAGATGGATGGTGCGATCCTGGTGGTCTCCGCGCTCGACGGCCCGATGCCGCAGACGCGCGAGCATATCTTGCTGGCCCGCCAGATCGGCGTGCCCCGCATCGTGGTGTTCGTGAACAAGTGCGACGCGGTGGAGGATCCGGAGCTGATCGAGCTCGTCGAGCTCGAGACGCGCGATCTCCTCACCAAGCATCACTTCGAGGGCGACAAGGTGCCCTTTATCCGTGGCTCCGCCATGCAGGCGCTCAACGGCGTCAAGGGCGAACTGGCGGATGAGGCGATCCTCCGTCTCTTCGAGGCGCTGGACAGCACGATCGAGCTGCCCGACCGCTCCGAGGGCGAGGCCTTCATGATGCCGATCGAGGGTGCGCGCACCATCTCCGGCCGCGGCACCGTGGTCACGGGCCTCATCGCCCGCGGCGCGGTGAAGCTGGGCGAGGAAGTCGAGCTGATCGGCTTCGGCGCCGGGCGCAAGACCGTCGTCACCTCTATCGAGACCTTCCAGAAGATCCTGGACCAGGGCCTCGCCGGAGAGAATGTCGGCTGCCTGCTGCGTGGCGTCGATCTCGCCGAGGTGCGGCGGGGCCAGGTGCTGGCCAAGCCCGGCACGGTGAAGCCGCATCGCCGCTTCGAGGCGGAAGTGCATGTCCTCTCGAAGGACGAGGGCGGACGCCACACGCCCTTCCTCGGCAATTACCGTCCGCAGTTCTACTTCCGGACGGCAAGCGTCACCGGCCGCATCGGCCTGCCGGAGGGGGTGGAGATGGTGATGCCGGGCGACAGCCTGACGCTGACGGCCGAGCTGAACGACGCCATCGCCATCGAGCGGGATACCCGCTTCGCCATCCGCGAGGGCAACAAGACCGTGGGCTCCGGCATCATCACGAAGGTGCTGGACTGACGATGAGCGGCTGGGAGCGCGGACGTCTCGTCCGCTCTTGAACCGGAAACGTATGCGGAAAGGGCGCGGCCATTTGAGGTTCGCGCCCTTTTTTCTGGTTTCCTCGTTTCAAGAGCGGACTGGAAGTCCGCGCTCCCAGCATTATCCCAGCCGCATGAACACCAGCCCCAGCAGGATCAGCACCGCCGAGATCCCCCGCACCGGCGTGAACGGCTCTTTGAGGAACACCACCGCGATCAGGCCGCCGAACAGCACGCTGGTTTCGCGCGTGGCGGCGACCAGCGCGATGGGCGCCACCGTCATCGCCCAGATCACGATCCAGTAGGCGGCAAGCGACATGGCGCCGCCGGCAAAGCCCGGGAGCAGGAACTTGAAGGCGGGCCGGATGCCCTCGAGACCCTTGCGCCACAGGCAGATCGCCAGCATCGGATAGGCGTCGACCGCGAAAAGCGCGGCGGCGTAGGAATTCGGGCTGCCGGCGGTCCTTGCGCCAATGCCGTCCACGACGGTGTAGAGCGAGATGGTGCCAGCCGTAAGCAGTGCGTAGATCACCGCCGCCCGGCTCGGCACCACACTGCCGCGCTGCCCCTTCAGCGAGATCAGCAGCACGCCGAGGCCGAGCAGCGCGATGCCGACGACATTGCCGGGGCTCATCGGGTCATGGATGAAGGCCAGCGAGATCACGGCCGTGACGAGCGGCGCGGCGCCGCGCGCGATCGGGTAGACCTGGCTCATATCGGCCCGCCGATAGGCCTCGGCGAGAAAAAGATAATAGAACAGGTGCAGGACGGTCGAGGCGGCCACCCAGATCCAGGCTTCCCGGTTCGGCAGGCCCGTGATCGGCAGGGCCGCCAGCGCGATGATGCCGCAGGAGACGCAGATCAGCGTCATCGCCAGGAAGGGATCGAGCCTGATCTTGACGAGCGCGTTCCAGCCGGCGTGCAAGGCGGCCGCACTGAGGACAGCGAGAAAGACCGGCAGTTGCAGTTCCATCGGGTGGCCACTTCGGATACGGCGCCCGACTGGTTGGCCTGAGGCCATGGCATAGGGGGCGGACAGGAGAGAGCTTGCAAAGTGCAGACCGGAATCCGGCAGCACTTTCAGTGCCCTCCATGTCACCATGACAGTTTTATGTCAAAGATTCGCAGGAGCTTCCTCGCGAAAGACCGTTGGCAGGCCCGAATGCACGGCGACGAGAGCGCAGCTATTTCACCCTCACCATGGCAAGCGCGGCCCCTGCCCCCATCAACAGGCCGCCCGACAGGCGGTTGCGCAGACGGCCGCGCGAGGCCAGTACGCCGCGGGCGCGGCCGGCGAGGAAGGCCCAGCCGCTGTCGACCAGCACGGCCATCGCCAGGAAGCTCAAGGACAGAATGGCGATCTGCAGGCTGACATGCCCTTCCATGCTGACGAACTGCGGGAAGAAGGCGCCGTAGAACAGCAGAGTCTTGGGGTTGGTGAGCGAGACCAGCAGCGCCCGCATGAAGATGCGGCGCGGCGATTTCGGCTCCGGCCGGCTCTTCGAAAGATCGGCGGCGGGCGCGCGCCACTGCGCGATGCCGAGCCAGACGAGATAGGCGACGCCGATCCAGCGCAGCACCTCGAACCAGGTGCCGAGCGCGCCGAGTAGTTCGGACATGCCGAGAGCCGTCAGGGCCAGCTGCAGCACCATGGCAGAGCTGGTGCCGGCCACGGTGAGCAGGCCGTAACGCGGCCCGTGGGCGATGCTGTTGGCGACGATCAGGGCGACATTCGGCCCTGGAATCAGCATGAGCACGAGGACGGCGCCGAGGAAGGCGGCATAGAGACTGAGGTCGATCATGGGACTCTCCTGTGTGGGGAAGCGGCGGGGAGTCCGGACATGAAAAACCCCGCCGAGATGCGGGCGGGGTTGGGTGCGGAATGGCAGGAGGCGCTGCGTTCAGCAGGACCCGGAAAGCCAGACGCGCGCGAAGACCGCCGCCGAGGGAAGGCAGCGTTGTTGCGGTATCGCGTGGGCCGGGTTTCTCACCATACGGAAGCTATACACGAAAAGGATCGAACAGGCCAGCGGGCAAGTCTGGTGGCCGGTCCTGAGGCCCGGCTCCGACATGCGCTGGCCTCCGGACAGCCGGGTCCGAAGGTCCCCCCAATCCTATCCCGTCGGCAGCCCCCACCTCACCCCTCAGGCGGCACGCTTGCACAGTGCCTTGGGCGGCGTTTCGAGATTGGGATAAGGCTCGGGCTTGCCCTCGGCGCGAGCCTGGGCGTTGATACGGGCTCTCGCCTCAAGGCAGGATTGCGAGCCATCGCATTGCCCGCTGCGGTGACCAGGTGGCACAGGTGGCAGCTTACGGAGCATGGCATCCGGGATATTCTCGCCATAGTGCAAGAAGCGTGGCTGACCGTTCGCATCCTTGGGGTAATAGCTCAGCAAGTCTGGACTGAGGGGCGTGGTGCCCCCTCCCCTCAGCAGGTCCTGACGCCGCTCAAAGAGTTCATAGCCCGGCATCGGCACCGTGCCATCGCAATGACATTTCATCTCTTCCTCAATAAGGCGCTTGCTCGACGGGCCGACCGCTCCCGAAATGGCGCGTGTCGAGGCGTCCGCCTCGATCGAGGGCGCCGTGGCCACTGTCTCCATGCCAAAGGCATAGAGATCGCCCATGATGAGCTCGATACAGCTCATGCGCTTACGCCCGGAAGCCACTGCGGCGACATCGGCGATGCTGAAGCGATTGGGATCGGCCTGTTCCGCAGCCGTGAGGGGCCGGATGCTCGCATAGGCAACAGGCGCGCGGTCCTGGCCGCATGCAAGCAAACTCAAGGCGAGCGAGGCGTAGGCTCCGAAGAAAAGAAATGTACCAGGCCGCATGGACAACGATCTCTAGATGTGAGCTTTCAGGAGGTTGTCCATTCGGAAGCGACCGGGAAGATTGAGGTT
>NZ_BSPC01000024.1 GCF_030160835.1 Labrys miyagiensis
CTTCAAACATCCTGCTTCACACTCAAATCCGAAAGGTGGGATCGCAACAGCGCTTACGTCTTGAGCGCCACCGCCGCCGGTAACCGCTACGGCCGGCGTCGCCGCCTCCAGCCCACGGAGGTCCTTCTTCGCCGCATGATCTGACCTGAACAGCAAGAAATAACCGGTAGGCACAAAGATCAGCGTGAGCAATGAAGCCGCGGCCAGTCCCGACATCATCAATACCGCCATTGGCTGCCACAGGGCGCCACCGGCCAGCGCCATCGGCGTCAGGCCGAGAACTGTTGTCGCCGAAGTCAGAATGATAGGACGCAAGCGCTTCTGAGACGCCGTTACGATTGCCTCGCACAAGCCCAAGTGCGATCGCTCGATGTCGATTTGATCGATGAGCACGATTGCGTTGTTGATGATGATTCCGGCCAGGCTGATGACGCCGAGCGTGCCGAAAAACGACAACGGCTGCCCGGTCGCCCGCAGGCCATACGGAATGCCGACCAGAATCAACGGCACCGTCGCAAAGATCAGCAAGGTCCGGCGGAACGAATTGAATTGCAGGATGATCGCGATCACCATGACCACGAGAGCTGCGGGGATGCCGACCGCTAGTTTTTCGTTGGTCTCGGCGCTCGTCTGAATCTCGCCACCGATATCTACGCGGTACCCGCCAGAGAGATCCAATGCCTGCAAGCCGGGCTGAATGAAATTTAGCAATTCGCCGGCTGTCAGCGAGGCGCTGCGTCCGGTCACGATGATTGCTCTTTCCTGATTTTTCCGACGAATCTTCGAAAAATCGAACCCTGCCCGGAAGGTCGCAACCTGAGCAAGCGGAATGACCCTTCCATCCTTCGAAAAGGATGCATTGGTAAGACCCTCCAGGCTCTGGTTGGTTTCCGCGCCCGCCCGAAGTACGATAGGGATCGTGTTGTCCTTCTCGCGATAGACCGAAACAGCGGATCCAGAAAAGTATGTCCTCAGCATCTGGGTTATATCTTCCGATGTTATTCCCAGCTGCCGAGCCCGATCCTGGTTGATATCGATGATGACTTTGAGGCTCTTGTTGCCCCAGTCGTCGTCATTATCGCGTATGTCGGGAGCGGCCTGGAACAGCGATCGAACGCGCTCCCCCAGTGCAAGCAGGTGATTTGCCTCGGGCCCGGAGATTTCGATGTCAACGATGCCGGATTCCACCGCGCCCATGGCCAGGCGTTTGATCTTGAAGCGAGCTTCGGGGTGAGCTCCGTAGAGATATCTCCAAGCACGATCGGCCGCGCGCACGGCACCCTGATAATCCTTGGTATTGACCAGAAAGAACGCCGCTGCCGGGTCCGGAGAAGCCGGCGTCAAGGTCAGATAGAATCGTGGCCCTCCGTCACCGATATAAAGAATGTGACTCGCGATCTCCGGGTTCTCTACTGGGTTCGCGAGCCATTTGGATACCTCCAAGGCTCTCGCCTCGGTCTCGGAGATATCGGTTCCATCCGGCATGTTCATGTAGATCAGGAACTGATTGCGTTCGCTTAGCGGAAACATCTGCTTGGACAAGGATCCAAATTGCGCGATGGACGCCGCAACCAGCACAATGCAAACGCCGATGACGACCAGCGAGAGCGGCATCACGAAGCGCAGCAGGGAGCCATAGATCGCCTGCACGCGGCTGGGCGACCCGCTCTGCACACCTGAATGAGCCGCCTTGCCAATCAACCATACCGTCAATGCCGGAAGGATGTAGAGCGCGGCGATCCACGAGCCGGTCAGCGTGAGGGCAACCACGGCGCCGAGCGAGAATGCATATTCGCCGGAAGAACCCGACAGCAGGAATAGCGGCAGGAAGGCCGCAACGGTGGTGATCGAGGAAATAAGCAGGGGAAAGGCATATTGCTCCCCTGCCGCCAGCGCGGCCTCCTTCGCCGGTACGCCCCGCCCCACCCGACTCACGACGTCCTCGACAATTACGACGCCGTTGTCGACCAGCAGGCCGAGTGCGATGATGATCGCGGCAATCGATACCTGCTCGAGTGCGATGCCGAAGGTGCGCATGCCGATGACTGAGAACATGACCGCAAAGGGCACGATCATCGCCGCGATCAGCCCGGCCCGCAGCCCGAGAAAGAGGATGACGAGGACGCTGACGACGAGGAAGGTCTGCCCGACGTTGGCCAGTGCGGAGTTCACTGCAACGCCGACCTGTTCTGCCTGATATGTTGCAAAGTCGATCGCATAGCCGATGGGGAGTTCATCGAGATACCGGCTTGCGACGGCGCGAAGGGTCTTCCCGAGCTGAGTCACATCCTGGTTGGGCTGCATCACGACGCTCAGCACGACGGCAGGACGCCCATTGAAATAGATAGGCTTGACCTTTGGCGAGACGTAATCGCGCCGAACCGTCACGAGATCTGACAACCTCACCAAGCTGTCCGTGGCGCCGACGCGCGTGAGCATGGTTTCGATGGCGCGCACGTTCGGAAAATCGCCAGACGTTTCCAGCAAGACGCGCGTGCCGTTCGCATTGATGCTCCCGGAAGGCAGGATGATGTTCTGCGCCTGGAGATCTTTGAGCAGGGTATTCAGTTGAACGCCGACCGACGCGAGTTTCTTCATGTCGATCTCCAGCCAAACGCGCTCCTCCTGCGTGCCCAGAAGTTCGATCTTGGCGACACCAGCCAAGTCATAAAGCTTCTTACGGAGGTCTTCCGCGACATCCTTCAATTCGCGATATGAGAATCCCTCGCCTGTCAGCGCTATCGTTGCAATCGAAACGTCTCCGAAGTCGCTGTTGACGAAAGGGCCGGCCGTCCCTTCCGGCAGGTCCACTTTGACGTCATCCATCTTGTCGCGCAGGCGCTGCCACGTCGCATTGACGTCGCCAACTTCGTCCTTCAGATCGACGTAAATGACCAGCGAACCTTCGGTGGCGAGGGTCCGGATGTCCTTGACCTCGGCAAGTTCCCGGATTTTGCGTTCGATCGGGATCGCGACGAAATTCTCTATACGCTCGGGCGCCATTCCGGCAAACGACGCAGTCACGACCGCCGTGCGGATCACCACAACCGGATCTTCCCGCTTGGGAAAATTGGGATAAAGCGCGATACCAAGCACGAGAAGGCCTGCCATGATCGCGACCGTTAATCGGGAGCGTTCGAGCCCGAAGCGCGTCAGAAAATTCAAGGCCGCCTACTCCTGAAGCGAAAGAGGCTTTACCTTTTGGTTATCAGCCAGATACGACACCCCGGCCGAGGCGACAACGTCGCCCGCACTGATGCCATGCGTCACAACCAGATAGTTGTCGCGGATCCCGCCGACAGTGATCTGGGTCTTCTTCACCGTCGAACTGGACCTGTCGTATAGAAAGACTGTCCCCGTACCCTGCAAATCGTTGCCGCCTTCAGGCACAAGCGCGCTCAGCGGCAACAGGAATCCCCGGCCGCCGCCAATCAGCGGTTCCTCCAAGGCGACTTCGACGGACATTCCGGGATTCAACCCGGGCACGTTGTTTTCCAGCCTGACGACGACGGGGAACGCCGAGACCTGCTCGGCCTTCGATCCGAGTTCGCTGATCTCGCCTCTCAGCGAAAGGTCGGGGAGGTCGGCGACCTTGACCTCGACCTCCTGGCCGATCCGCAGGCTCTGGAACGTCGCCGCCGGTGCCAGGAATGACATCTCGAATCGGTCGTCACTGTAGAGCGTGACGATCGACTGCCCGGCTGCGACCTGCGCGAACGACTTTATCTCGACATTAGCAATGGTGCCAGCGAAGGGAGCCAGCAGCTTGCTTCGGTCGAGATTGTGATTTGCAAGTTCGAGTTGACGGCGCGCCTGATCTAGCTGGGCCTGGGCCGTGAGCTGGTTGGCCTTCGACTGGTCGTAGATCGCCTGTGTCGTAAAGCCTTTTCTCAGAAGTTCCTGCTTGCGCTGGAAGTCCGCCTCTGCATTGGTGACCTGCGCTTCGGCCTGTTGTACGCTGGCGCCCGCCTGCTCGACTTGGGTCTGAAGTGATCGCGGATCTATTTCCGCGAGCACATCTCCCAACTGAACTCTCTGGCCAGCCTGCAAATCAATTGCTTTCAACTGCCCAGCGATCTCGAATGAGAGTACGCTAAGGTCGGCCGGCTGCAGAATGCTTGGAAATCGGCGAACGCGACTCTCCGCCTTGGCGGATACCGTGTATGTGCGCAGTCCTCGAATGGCTTGCTCCTCGGTCTGCTCATTCTGCTTGCCGCAGCTCGGCAGCACGGATGCAACGCCGAGGGAAATCAAGAGCACCGATATGGACTTGCCCGCTTTCACGGCCTTACCCCGTCATGTGACCCAATTGTTGTCTAGGTCGTGCACCTCAGAATTAACGATGCGGTCGCGCCGCTCTGCCTTCAGCGGATTGCGCTACAAGACTAAGCATGAGCCACTGGGCCAGGCCCGAAACAATCGAGGCTGAGAGAACACCGAGCCGAACTTGCGCCATGAACTGCTCGCCCTCGGATGCAAGCGTGCCGATGAAGAGACTGATGGAAAATCCCACCCCGGTCAGGATTGCGACGCCATGGAGATCAGTGTTCTGGGCCATCTTCGCATCCAGTTGGGTTCACCAGTCGGGCTAAGCAGTTTGACGCAATGGAGAAACGATCGTGGACCGCCGGCAGGTGGCAGCGGCAAAGCGGCGGCTGTTCAGCGGCTAATTGTGACATGACCTTGCCGATTATCCAATGGCTGAGACGAAGCGCGCGGTGACCGAGAACGAGGCAATCGACCATGCCCCCGGGCCCTTGGCGGGGTGCCGTATCCAGGCTGGTAAGGTAAGGTGGAAGCAGCTGCGGCATCCATGCCTGCCGATCGCTGTTTGTGGCAGACGGGGCGGATCGGCGCGCTCGGAATTGGCGAGCCGCGGTTGCCATGAATCAGGCGCCATAAATAGTGACGGACTCATTGCTAACCCAGATCCGTTTTCGCATGCATCTCGCTGATAATGCCGGGAAGCGCCTTCTGCAATGCATTGAAATCGCTGAAGACGTCGGCTTCGGGAACGACGGCTGGGATCACCTGTAGCTTCTCAAGAAGATCGACATGGATCACGGAAACGCCCACTACCAACACGCGCACTCCAGCTGCGATCAGTCTGATGAGCGCATCCCTCAACGCATAGACACCTGTCTGGTCCATGTAGGAGATACGGTCCATGCGCAGAACCAGGAGCTTGCTTTGGGGAATCGCCTGACGGGCGATGTCCAGGAACTGGCTGGCGAAGCCGAAAAAGAGCGGCCCGTCGACGTGCTTGATGTAGAGCTTGTCTCGGATCGCGTTCGGAATGGTCAGTTCATCCGCCCAGGGTTCATCGGCGACCGGAGTGAGCATCGTCTCACGTGCCGCGACGTCGCTTATCTTCTTCATGAAGACGAACGACGCTATGATGAGGCCCGCGGCCACCGCGGTGATCAGATCAGTGGCTACGGTCAGCACCAGGACAAAGAGCATCAAGAACGCATCCGACCGTGGCACCTTGAGGACATGGCTTAAGCCGCGGTAGTCAATGATGCCAATTCCGACCGCAACGAGCAGACCTGCAAGGACGGCCCGAGGAATATGCTGAACGAGGCTCGACAAGCCAAGCAGCACGGCGGCGAGGAATAGGCCATGAATCACACCCGATAGACGGCTTCTGCCGCCAGCCTCGACGTTGATGACGGTGCGCATGGTAGCGCCGGCGCCGGGAATGCCGCCGATCAGGCCGGCCGCGATATTTCCCAGGCCCTGACCAACAAGTTCGCGATTGCTGTCGTGTTGAGTGCGCGTCAGGTTGTCAGCGACAAGCGATGTTAACAGTGAGTCTATCGCTCCAAGGAATGCGAGTTCGATCGCGACGGCTAGCAGCGCCGGCAGTTGCTGAAAATCGAACGACGGCATAACGAGTCTCGGCAATCCTGACGGTATCTCGCCGATCACCGAAACATCGAGCTTCAGCAAAACCGCAAGCGCCGTCAGCACCACCAGCGCAACGAGCGAGGAAGGAACCGCCTTGGTGAATCGCGGCAGTATCAAAACCGTCGCGATGGTCAAGGCAGATAAGGCAACGGCACCCCATACTATGTGTCCGCCCAACAGATGCAACTGACGCAGGATCGACAAAGGATTCGAAGACGGCGGCTCCACTCCCAGCATTGGAAATATCTGCTGAACAATGATGATCACCCCAACGCCGCTCATGAAGCCTGAGATGACTGGGTAGGGAACATAGCGGATGTAGGCCCCGACCCGGAGCATCCCAAGAACAACTTGCGCCAAACCGGCAAGAACAATAATCCCGACCAAGACAGGAAGGTTCACTTGTCCAGAAGGAAGCGTGTTCGTCGCTACAACGCCGGCCACGACCAGCGTCATCGGCCCCGTCGGACCAGTGATCTGCACAGGCGTGCCTCCAAACACCGCCGCGAAGATGCCGGTCGCAATGGCGCCGTAAAGGCCCGCCGCTGGGCCTAATCCTGAAGCTACGCCGAAAGCGAGTGCCAGTGGCAGCGCCACCACGCCTGCTGCGACGCCACCGAAAAAGTCACCGCGTCCGATCTTCCAGGACGACGCGGGGGTGCGAGGATCAGCGATTACGTTCATGGCTTGGCGTTCTCCTTCATCTCCTGACCCCTTGGCCTGCAGACGCTGGCAATCGCAAGATAGACTCGATGAACTGCATACGCCTTCTTGAAAGCCCCAAACCCCCCCAACCTTGAACTGCTTGGACGCCCCTGTGAAGTAGCGAGGCAGGGCAAGTCCCCAAACGGCGGCATCGGTCGCGACCCGCCCATCGCTTCCGGCATGAAGCGACGGAACCAACTCCGTCATCGCTGGCATCTCTGGCGCACAGCGAAGCCGTGATCATGGTCCCAGAGTTCGAGTCATTTGTCCGGGTCGTACGGCAGTGCGGATTTGTGTGCACAGAGACGTAATTTACCGTCATCGCACCGCCGGAACGCGAGTGTCTTTTCAACGACGATCTCTTGGCCCTCAATGCTGGTCAGGTAGAAATTCCCCATCGTGATGGCGATGTTGCCATGGATCTGGATGCCGTTCTCCGCCGCGTTGTTGTCGTAGCGAACCTTTACCCAGCGCTTCAGTGCGAAGCCTGTATCCTCTGGAAAGCTCGGGTTGCCGCCGACGAAATAAGACAGCGCGCCTTCCTTCGTGCTCCGAAAGGCGTTCGCTCCGAATGCAAGCGTCGGCTTGAAGAATACGGTGCCGTCCTTGTAGTCGTAAAGGTCGTCGATGAGCCGGCTGGCAATCTCTCTGTAGTCACCGCCGTCGCCGTAGAACTGACCTATCTTCACCAGCGCGTCGCACCACGCCGTCTGGGCGGCATTCACTTCATCCTCGGTGATTGGCCCATAATGCGACGGGTCTGCAGTCTCGTTGCCCATGTCCGGTTCCGTCCTGTTCTGGCATGGGCGGCTTCGATGCGCCCTGGGCCAAATTCATCAAGAGCCGCACCGTTATACTCGGAGGACGTCGTCGCGGTGTCGAAGCCCGGCTCGCCGCGATTTTCCCTTCCAGTCCTCCACCTCCGAATGAAGAGTAGGGGCCCGAGCAAGCGCGGAAACCAGGCGTTGCGCGGCCTCATGGCTGCGATGACCAATCGCGCCCTAGATCAGATGCCAACACGCAAGTGTTTCAACCCAGTGCCTTGCCTCCGTCGCAGCGTGGGTCCGGCTCGAGTCAATTATTGCCACAATAAAACTATCGGCAACCGACCACCTGTACTCTTCTTCCAATTTTTGGACAAGACAACCAAGATCGCCTGATTAGTTGTCGTCGACGGCAACGCGGCGCGGCTCCAATGCGACAGCTCTCTTTCGGCCGCCAGCCTCTTCGAGCTCAAGGAACCCACCAAACTTCGACAGTCGCGTCGAAGGATCCCCAATGTGGCAACTACGGTGTCAGCCGCTCGCGGCGGTTTCGAACTGTCCCTGTTCTGGCGGTCGCGACGGCTCCATGATCATCGTGATAACGGCGCATTTCGGTGCATCCTGGGCCGCCATCAAACCGAAGCTCTGCCGTCCGCCGCACCACATCGCGTCGGCCGCATCCTATGGCGTGGGCCCGCTGACGGGGATCGGTTTCACGATGGGCCATTTCATCGGCTCGTTGGCTTTCGCCGATCGGGCGCGAGCGACGGGGATCAGGCTCGGGGTGTTCCCGGGGTCGATCCTCTCCTGTCTTTGCGGATATCTGCTGCTACGCGTCTCAGGAGACCGGGAAGCAGGCAGCCGAATTCCAGCAGCGCGCCTTCGCCGAGCGACCTTTCGCGGCTGGCGAGGTGACGTGAACGTGGCCCCAGGCTTTCAGAGCTTGCAGATAGCTATTTGCGGCAGTCGGGACATTGAATCATCAGAGTGGTTTTCGCAGCATTCATAAGACCGAGATTTCCACTCACCGTCACAGTCTGTAGCTGCGCCAATGCTGGCGTCACCACATGGACCTGAACGATCGCATTTCCGATCAATCCGAGCGCGACGAGACCGAGCAGCACTTTGGTCCAGACGTCCAGCTTCACCTCAATCGTCCGTCTCATGGTCTCTTCCCTCCGTAGGTCTATCACGCGGTCCATCTCCGACTGACGGTCGCTCGGGCATCATATGCGCGATAGGGGAAAATGCGCACGAAGCGAGAACTGGCCGCCGGTCGGGGCATTCTTAGACACGGTCCACTTTTGACCTGCCGCGGATTGGCTGTCGAAATGCACGCCGTCGTGGCGTCACTGGACAAGATTTGCAAACGGAGGGAGATTGAACTGGGAACAACCCGGCCATAGGTCCTCCTATGCATCGATCATCCGGACCAGTCGCCGCCTGCGCAATCTTGCTCATAGCCCAAACCTTGTTCGCGTCCCTCCTGTTTTGGATGATCCTCCCGATCTTCCTGCAACTGATTTCAAACCCTGGCGTGCAGCAGGACATCGATCCTTTGACACAAGCGGCGATCATAGCCGGCGCCATCGCGCTTCAAGGCAGCTATTGGCTCAGATATCGTTGGGTTACAATCCATGTGCCGTTTCGAAGCGCGCCCGTCGGGCACCTCGTGATGTTCGCCAGCCGTGTCAGTTTCTTTTTCGGCGGTGCGCTCTTTTCCGTGATCTTCTTCCGGCATGTCCCGGAATTTGATATGTTTCCCCCTCTTGGGCAGGCGATGTTGAAGTTGCTGATCGTTATGGCGATCCTGTTTGCGCTTTTCTGTTACGCCCTGGAACTGGAACGGTTCGGCAAGGCGATCGACGATCCTTCTTCAGGGCGTGCGAACACGTAGCCAGGGGTCAGAACAAGAGTAGTGCGAAATCGTACGCTAACGAAATACGCTAGAGTTTTCAGACGCTTAGGAGGAAACCAGCCTTAAGCGGCAACGGTCTCCTGAGAACCAATTATTGCCCAAATTGTCGCATTCGTGGCCGCTTTTTCGAAACCTGTCCTCTTAACGTACGATTTTGAGCAGCTCTTGTTCCGATCCCAATCTGACAGGCATCTACACATGGGATGCAGAACACCAGATGCCTGAAGGCTTCCGGTCGCTCAGGCTTGGGGTCGGAACAAGATCTGTTCCCTCAGGCACGCTAAGCCAATAGCTCAGGTTTTCCAAACAGTTGAGAGGCCGCTCGTTCAGCTCCCTTTGAATTGCGTCAGGAAGACTTTGCCCTGCCTTTATGTCGAATGTCGTGTATTTCAGGCCTTTTCCAAGCCTTGCCTGCGAACTCGGATCATCCGGTCTGCATTTGGTTCCACTAAGCGTGTCTGAGGGAGCAAATCTTGTTCCGATCCCCACTTCGCAGGATTGCCTCACTGCTGGCGGCGTAGTTCCATTCCTGTTCTCATGAGCGGTACGCAATGGTCACTTTCGTATCGTCACCCCAGTATGGTAGCTGATCTCCTCGGCCATACGCTTGAAGGCAACGCCGACCTCGCGGACCTCATCGCGGCTCAGTCGGGTCTCGATCGCCTCACGTAGGTTTTGAAGGAGATGGAAGCGGTCAGCGACCTCTCAGCGAGCACCACCAAGGCCGCCCGGCGCGGTCTTGACGAAGGGTGGCTTGGTCGAGCTCTCCGTCAGGCATTCGAAGGCGAAGCCTGCGTAACTGTCGGCGTTGAGGAGACGCGCCGCAGCGCCGAGAGGTACGATAAACGTGTCGTTGAACCAGCCGCGTCCATTGTCCTCGATCGACTCGCCGTCACGGCGACCGGTGAAATGCGATAGCTCGTGCATGATGATAAAGGCGCCGAAGTCCGGGCTGACTGAAGGCGCGAAGAAACCAAAGCCGAGGCGAATATGTCTCGCCGGATTGTCCTCCCCGTTAATCAGCGGCGGCTCGAAAACACCCTCTGGCGTCGTGAGAGCGATCTTGGCGTTGTTCGGATCGACATCGAAGGCCTCGATTGCGCCAAACATGCCAAAAAGATCGGGCCGGTCTATTACGAACCCCATTTCGCTGAACGTTTCGAAAAGCGTAACACGAGCGGCGCTCTGCCCGGCCGGGTCGAGCCTATTAAGAAGAAAATGCCGGTTGAGCCTGTCTTCGGCGAGTGGAGCGGCACCCGGTCCGCCCGTAATAACGGCTGTGATGTTGCGCACGGCTGCCGAAAGCGCCGCTCTAGCGCGAGGCAAGACCAGAGCCAGCTTCGCATTGAGGTCAAATTTAGATTGCGGCGTCACAATCTGGTTGAGGTGAAGGATGGTCTTCTTACCGGGCTCCACGACACCATCGGGGTTGCCCATTTCTCTTACCTGCAGACGCTGGAAGTTGATGATCGCGGCCACGGTCTTTGGACCCACTATTCCATCGACAACCAGAAAGGGTATCGGCCCTCCCGGCAGTCCGTTGACGGTGACCTGATTGAGCGCCTCCTGAATGGTCTTGACGTCGTCCGGAAGATTGCGTGCCAGCGGGCCCTGACCAACCGGCTTAATAATCGATATCGCTCCGTCGAAAGCAGCAGGCAATTCGGACATCGGAATGCAACTGCCGACCGCCGGCATCATCAAAAATCGAGCCATGGCTTGCACTCCGAGGAAATCTCCTTTGGAGGTTAGAACGACGCAAGCCCAAGTACAAATGTTTAGGCAGTCTGGTTGATTTACATTCGAGCAGCCATTGGCGCAGTTTCTCGGTTGTGGCTATTACGCCATTGGCGCCAATTGATCATGTTCCATCACTGATATTCATCAACCCCGACGCGCCGTGTTCTACCACTCAAGGTCAGAACAACGCATTGCGTAAGACACCATCCCGCGGCTCGCAGCTTAGGCGCATCTCGCAGCCAAACCAACGTCTCACACCGCGGGTCGAAGCATTCTTCTGGTCCACCAGCGCCCAGCCATGACAGACGTTATGCGAACTTTCTGATGTGACCCGGGCCCTTTGGATTATGTGCGCCGATAGCGTTGCAGAAAGATCCGTATCGTCTCTTCAATTGCTCCCTCGGGCGAGACCGCGGCACTGGTCGAGTACCACCTTCTCGACGTAGCGGCCGCCGTTGATGCTGACCATGCCGAAGACCTCGTCGCCGACCTTGAAGGCAGTGGCCGGCGCGCCGCACTTCTCGACGACGCCAGAGACGTTGCGCCCGAGTGTGTGCGGCAGGCGGTCTTCCTTGACCGCCGGGTACTTTTGAGGAGGTGGAGTCGCCGCGCGTCGACCCGTCCGACAGTCCGAACGCCATGTGGACATGCAGGCTCGCCTTGCCGTCGTCACCAATAGCCACGTCGCCGATGGCGCCCAGGACCTCGCACTGCTCGTCGACCGCGATCTCCTTGTAGGACTTGGTGGCAAAGTCGAACCAGCCGATAGTCGCACACGAGAACGCGCCGATCGCCGTCAGCGACGCGGCGGAAACGCCCTCCTCTCGGGCGAACTCCAGCAACGCGGAGAACGCTTCCCCGCCGTCGTCGAGCACGACAACGAGGATCTCGGCCCTGCCCTCTGCTGCAATCCGTTGGCTTTTCAAGTCAGCCTCACGCTGCCATGGCGCTGCAGGACTCGGCGCAGGCTCGGCAGGCCGCGACGCATTCCTCCATGCCGTCGAGCCGTTCGCAGTCTTTTGCGCACTCCGCGCAGATCTCGGCGCACTCCCGGCAGGTGTGCTTGTGATGCGGCGAGGAGATCAGCATGAAGTGCGCCGAGGTCCGGCATATCTCCGCGCAGGCCATCATCAGCCGGAAGTGCGCTGGCGCTACGTGCTCGCCGCCGTTCTCCAGGCAGTGATTCATGGCCATGCCGAGACAGGTCTTGTAGCAGTTCAGGCAGACGTCGACGGACTTTTGCATTTCCGGGGACAAAGCCATATTGCACCTCGCGCGGATTTTCACAGTAACGCCCCGCCGCTCGCGTGGTTCCTGAGAGGCCATTGCGGAGCAACTTTGAAGGAGCCGGGCGGGCGCGGCGTAATTTTTCGCGATGGCCAAGCACGACGTGGACACGTGCTATCGCGCCTACATGGTTCATACGCGCGAAGGCATCATAGCTCGCGCGCATCGCCCGGATCGCGAGCCGACAGAAATGATCGTGAGAGTGCTCAAGAGCGGTTCACATGCAGAAGCGCAGGATCTTGCCGGGAACAACGGACAGGACACCAGGGGCAGGCTTCATACCTGAAGTGCGGCCGTCATAACAACGGGCTGGCTAGTATGGGAAAGACGATCACCGCCTGATCACATAGGCAATGTTACTTCAGCAATCGCTCCGCATACCTCCTCAACTCGGTCACAGGCGGTGAGCGCAAGTGCAATGAATTGCGCGCCTTCTTCCGCGGTGTCGACAACCTTGGATTCGACGACGCTATCGGTCTGATCGAAAACAAGTGCCACGATCGGCATGCAAGGGCTAATGCTCTCGTAGACGTAGCCTCGCAAGGAACCCATTTAGCAGGCCTCCCAGTACGCCACGCGCGCCTGCATTTCGCGGGTCGTGGCAGTAATCAAAGGCACGGAATCATGAGATGATAGCGCCCCTGTAACAGTTCTTACACATTTTCTTCCTGAATGTGTACCTATTTGATAAGGAGCCGTAAGCCTGGAACCTATCCGTCGCATTCGCCATTGCCGACTATTTCCACCACACCCACGGCAGCCTGCTTCCTCTCCGAGCGGAGCGAGCAAAAAAAGCGCGCCGCAAGCGGCGTCGCGCCAGGCGCTTCTCGTGCCATCGGAGGGGCAGCAGAATCAGGCTGGAGAAAATCATTGGATGCCCTCTAATTCACAACCTCCCATTTCTTGCGGCGGCCTGGCGGTTATCGGCTGAGCGCTCACGAAAACCGCCAGGCCCGGTCGGGCGAGGTCAATCTACCGACGCGGCTACAACGCCTCGTAGCGCATTTTGTTGCGCGGCGGATCTGCAATGGGTGAGCGGCGATTTTGCAGCGGCCGAATGGGCGTGGCTAGATTACCTCAAGCCCTCGTCCCTGCTACCAACGAGGTTAACTCACCAAGACAACTTATTTTCCTTTGGTATTCAAAGGACAATAGGAATTTCTCACGGGCGTGCCATAACTAAGACAGGCTGAATTGTGCCATTGGTTAGGGAAGAAGAAATGCGCCTTTCCATCAGAGCGTTGTTCGCCGCTACTATGATAGTGTTGGGATTGGCAATCGCGTCAACACCATCCTCGGCATTGACCGTCGCACCAATTGATAGTTCGAAACAAGCGACGGGCGAGCACAGCAGCCCTGGCCCGACCCAACAGGCATATTATTACTACAGACGCCACTACTATCATCATTACTACGTACACCACTATTATTATCATCCTCACTATTATCATCGGTATTACTACAGACCGCATATCTATTATTATCACCCTCATCGCTATTATTACTATAGGTATTGATGTGTTGATCACGCTCGGCTTCGGCTGGGCCGTCGGCATGTTTCATGCTTTCGGTATCGTCCAGCTCGGCCTGCCGCCCTTCATCATGACATTGGCTTCGTTGCAGGTGCTGTTCGGCGCAGGCCTCCTGATCACCAACGGCGCCAGCATCAATATAACCAACGACGCCTTCACGCAGTTTTCCCGCAACGACTTTCTTGGTGTCCCCAATCTCTTCTGGATGGTCATCGTTGTCGCGATACCGGCCTATATCTTTCTTCATCACAGCCGCTGGGGTCGCTATCTCTATGCAATTGGCTCCAATATGGAGGCTGCGCGGCTGAGCGGCGTCAACACCCGTCTGATGATCTACATTGCCTACTCACTGTCGGCCTTCTGCGCGGCCTTTGTTGGCATCCTGCTGGCGCAACGCATCGGTACCGGCAATGCTACCCAGGGGCAGGGCTGGGAGCTTAAGGCTATCGCCTCATCCGTCATTGGCGGAACCAGTTTGTTTGGTGCCGTCGGCTCGGTACTCGGGCCACTGGTGGGATCCTTCCTGCTGACGACCATTAACAATGGCGCCAATTTACTCAGCATCAACTCCTTCTGGCAGTTCATCATCACCGGCGGCCTGATTATCGTGATCGTCTATTTTGATGGTCTTAGACGGAGACGGGGCTAGGCCGTGCGGGTCTGGAGCCGGCCGGTCTGGCACAGCTCACCAGACATCTTTTGATGTTGTCAGGGTCGCCGCATTATCCGCCGTCCGATATTATTCGGCGGACAACTTGGCTGGCGAAGCAAATGCCGCGAGCTTGCTTTGCCTGCGCAAATGAATGATTTGGGCCGTCAGGCCAACAATGAGAATGACGAGAAGGCTGGCTTGAGAGCCGAGGAGCAACGGTGAGTTCAGATCGGTGACTAGGGGGTGGCCGTCTGGCACGCGGCGCAGGATTTCGGTCACGGTCGGCAACATCAGCAGAAATGCCGTCAGGCTGAGGAAGAGCGTCTCGAGGTACTTGCACGCTCGCCCAAAGCTCGGGATCCGACCGATGATATATCCGGCGAGCAGCAGCAGGATCGTTACCGCACCAATCCCATAGCTCACCGGCTGATGCGCGACGAGGAATACCGTAACCGCGCCGATCAACATCGAGACGAAATAAGCGACCCCGGGCCTTGAGCGAGGCACAATCCGTCCGTGGCGAGCAAACATATAGATAGCCAAGGGAATTGCGGGCAAGCTGCCGAGCGTATGCACCCAGCCGATAGGTGAGATTCCAAACATCTCCGTCTCCTTCGTGTTCAGTATGAGGTCGATAATTCAGCGAGTGAGGCGGTGCCGGCTGGCAACACGTCCGATCGGTTCAGCGATAGCTGTGATGGGATCGGGCCTACGTGGCCCTCCTCCGCAGTTGGCTCACGGTCAGCCATATGGCTGAAAGCAGGAAATAGGACGCACCTACTGCTGCATAGCCGGCCACGTTGGTGATGGATTGAGGCATCGGCATTCGCGCCTGAACGATGAAGAATGTGCCTGCCAGCGCGGATTGCGCTCCACTCAAGATCATCGCCCACTGCCCGTCGTGGCTTTTCCAACGGCGGGCTGCAGTGCCGAGTTGAAGCAAGCCGGACAGGATTGCCCAGAGGCCGAACACCCCGATCACCCAATTCATGCTCATCGTCAGTGCGAGAATGACTGCGAGTGTTGTCGCCGCACTGACGACGACATTGATCATCTGCGTGCGATTGCGGCTCAATCCTCCGCTACGCAACGCATCGATGTAATTGGCCAGAGCGTCCCATGCGGGATATGCCACCAGCAAAACCGCTCCGATGGGCGAGGATTGCTGCCCGATAGTAAATGCGGCCACCACCCACAGAGCGGAAAACGCTGTGCGAACAGAAAAGTAGCGCTTCAACCATTGCTCTTGGCTGGCAGGAGCGAAATTCGGTCGGTTGTTCGTCATCGAGATTCCTTCCAACTAGTAGGTAGCCAATGAGGACAAGCTCCGCCGGCTACTTCAAACGTCTGATCCGGCGCCAGCAGAGCCCGACGTTTCACACCGGCAAAGCGAGCCGCTCCAACAGCGGGCCTGTCACGACGCCGAAGATCTTCGTATCACCATAGGCTCTCGCCGAAAGCATCGCCCCGTGAACCGTCGCCATGAATGCCTCGGCCTCGGCGCGTGGGGTATGGGTCAGTTGAAGTTGGCCGTGCCGCGCGCCGCGCTCCATCACGGAGGTCAGCCACTCCGATAGCGAGCGGAAATGTGCCCTGACCTCCAATCCAACTTCCTCCGGCAGGACGGGGAGTTGGCCTGCCAACAGCGCGCAGACACAAAACGGAGCGCTGGCGTCCGCGATGCACGCTTCCCAATAACCAACGTAGGACCGGAGCTGTTCGAACGGATTGGACACCTGAAGTTCGAGATTGGCGATCCCCGCTTCAGCTTCCTCCCGATAGCGTGCAACCAACGTCCGAACCAGATCGACCTTGCTTGGGAAATGGTGATGGATGCTCGCCTTACGAATACCGACCACATCCGCAATGTCGGCATAACTGAAACCGTTATAGCCGCCAGCGACGATCAGCGAACGCGCGCAAGCCAGGATGTCATCGGAGGTGGTCGACAAATTACTCATGCCGTTACCTACCTTCTAGTAGGATGGCTGTCAAGTCCTTTTTGGGCTGAGCGACAAACTACCGATGCCGCCACCTCCGCTATCGTCTTGTCCTAGAGCAAAATGCGTTCAGGCAGGAGCTGATTTTTAAATTAACTTACTGGTATCAAAAGCATTTTGCGATTCTTGGTGATCCGATCTGAAAGTAATACCAGGCCGCGTTGAGTTTGACTCGGGGCTTCCCAAATCAGCGAACCTTTGATTCGATGTGAGACTTGGATCGAGGAGGGTTTGCTATGCCTCTGGAGATTACGCGTACTGAGCATACGGCCGAAGAGCTCCGCGCGCTGAGTAGCCGCTGCTCGGACGGGGCGCAGGTCCGTCGCATTTTGGCGATAGCGCTGGTTCTTGAGGGGCGCGGGCGGATGGAGGCGGCCAGCCTCAACGGCATGGATCGGCAGACCTTGCGCGATTGGGTGCACCGCTACAATGACGGTGGCCTGGAAGCTCTGAAGTCGCGCCGCAATCCTGGCCGTGCCCCCGCCTTGACCCCGCTGCAGAAGGCGGAACTGCTCGATCTGGTGCTGGCGGGGCCCGATCCGGACATCCACGGTGTGGTTCGTTGGCGCTGCGTCGACCTTCAAGCGGAGGTGGAGCGGCGGTTCTCGGTCAAGGTGCATGAGAACACGATCGCCCGCTGGCTACATGAACTGGGCCTGACGCGCCTGCAACCGCGGCCCTATCATCCCAAGAAAGACCCTGAGGCCGAGGAGGCATTTAAAAAAACTTCACCGATCTGGTCAAAGCCGCACTCCCCCAAACCGCACAGGCTCGGCCGCTAGAAATCTGGTTTCGCTACGCGTCCTTCGGATCAGGACGAAGCCCGGGTCGGCCAGAAGGGCGGGCATGCCTATGTCTGGGCGCCCATCGGCTCGCGGCCTCCGATGATCCGCGACAACCGCCATACCAACGCCTACATCTTCGGCGCCATCTGCCCCGATCGTGCCGTCGGCGCCGCCCTCCTCATGCCCTATGCCAATGCCGACGCCATGAACCGGCACCTTGAGGTCATCAGCGCCGAGATCGCCCCGGGTGCTCATGCCATCCTGATCTGCGATGGCGCCGGCTGGCATCAGCAAGGCGGCAGGCTGGTCATCCCAGAAAACATCACTTTGATACCCCTGCCGCCTTATTGTCCCGAACTCAATCCCATGGAGAATGTCTGGGCCTATCTGCGCCAGAACAAGCTTTGTGCCACCGTCTGGAATACCTACAACCAGATCCTCGACGCTTGCCAGAGTGCCTGGCTCTTCCTCATCAACGATCCACGTCGAATCCGGTCAATCGGGACAAGACAATGGGCACAGGTCAATATTTAAGTTGCCTGGTATTATTCGATCCGCGCTCTATTACAGCCTTGGCCAAAGATATTTGGGGAGAGAACGGAACGAAGCTTGTGGCTCAATGGTCCAGCAAGCTGTTTGAATATACTTGGCTTGAAACTGCGGCTGGCCGTTATTCCGGGTTCGTAGCACTCGCAAATGCCTCCCTGCGCCAGACCGCCGATGCGCTGGCACTCCCCTTGGGCGATGCTCAGAGACAAACGCTCACTGAGCAATATCGCAAGCTCGATGTCTGGCCGGACGTGGGGCCAGCGCTGGAGCGGCTGCGTTCGGCGGGTTTTCGCTTGGCTCTCCTTTCTAACCTCAGCGATGATTATCTCTTGGCGAACATGTCCCGCAACGGCCTGAACGGCCTGCTAGCACCACCATTGAGCACTGACCGCGTGCGGCGGTTCAAGCCTGCGACCGAGGCTTATGGCATGGGAGAAGCCGCCTTCGGCGCCCAACGTTCGGAGATCGGGTTCGCCGCGTTCGCCGGCTGGGACGCCGTTGGGGCACGGTGGTTCGGCTACCCAACCTGCTGGGTCAACCGCGCGGGACAGCAGGCCGAAACGTTGGGGGGCGATATTCCACTCGCGACCAGAGATATGACGTGTGTCATTCAGTTGGCGAGCCTTTGAATCGTTAAAGCTCCGGCCTAAACGAATGGCTTGATCATTCGGGGCCTTCATCAACAGGTTGCGGGCCCCCTTTTGCGGGAGGTCCAGGAGTATGGCGGCAGGTCGGGGAAGAAAGGTATTCCCTGCAAATCAATGATTTAGCTTCGTGGGTCACATTGCTATGCGGCAATTATGAATGAACGCACGAATCCTCCTTGGTTGGTGTAACGAAAACTCTACACGAGGCGTAGAGCCAGTGGGTGCCAGGTCCACGCGCTGTGCACTCCGATATCAACGAGGAAGGAACACCCAATGTCAGGTTTCAACAAGCCTACGTCGGCTTTGGTGCTCGCCGGTGCTGTTGCTACTGCTGTGGCGATACTATCGACAGCGGCCAGCGCCGGTCCGGTGGCCAACGACGGTACGAAAGAAAAATGCTTTGGTATTTCGCTTAAGGGCCAGAATGACTGCGCCGCTGGCAATCATTCCTGCGCAGGTACATCGACAATTGACTATGATGGCCAGTCATTCAAGCTCGTCCCAAAAGGCAGTTGTGTGACCATGAAGACACCGACCGGCATGGGTTCTCTGGAGCCTGTTAAGAGCTGAGTTTGCCAACCGGGTTCGCTCTATCCCTCTTCCGGATTTCGGAAGAGGGGTCTCTGATAGTTGCCTACCAAACCCTTTGATTGAATGGCGTTGTCACTTTAACACCCCGGTGACGGATGTCCTTGTCGTGTGGCTGGAATGAGCATGCCGCCGGTCACAAGTGCCATCGTTTTTCCGCCCGCCCCGACTTGCGATGAGACAGCCCTCAGAAGATCCCTTGATGATCTCTGAGCTCTCGTCTTGATAAGATCCAAATTGGTTATCCCGGATCTTCCCCGGTGTCATCGGAGGGGTCTTCGGCGTTTCGACGATCAACAACTGCTTGCAGCTTCTCGAAATCCGAAGGCGACATCGTCAGGCCCTCGACCTTGTCGCTGTCATGACACGCTACCGGTTCCAGCCTTTCTTCGCAATCACTGGAACCGCACCGGTCTGGACTTACGCATGGAGTTGTCCCTATTGTCCGTCATGGCCCGTCGGAAAGGGAATGCGGGAATGAGGCGTATCTTCGCCGCCGCGTTGGCGGCCATGGTGGCGGGGCCGGTGTCGGCCCAGGAACGGCCGGATGGATATAGTGTGTTCTCATGCACGCATCTTCCTGCGATGACCGTCACCCAGGAAATGGTTGCTGTCTATGGCGAGCGAGGGGACAAACTGGTCATCGCCTCGGATCTCGAGACGTTCCTGGCGCTGGTCTCGCTGGATAGTGTCGCCAGGCTCAGGAAGGATGGGCAGGCCTACGAGAAGGTCCTTCCTGCTCAAGACGGCGGCGGAAAACGTCGAGCGCTGCAATATTATCTTGGAAAAGACGAGACGAACGGAACGCAATATCTGAAGGTGACGAGTTCCGTGGATGCCGTGAAAGTCATGGACTGCACACCAATCCAGAAGTAAATCATCGCCCTTTCGAAGTTCGCTTGCCCGCATCCGCTCTGTTGGCCGCCACGCTTATCTTCCATGGCGCCGGCGCAGGTGCAGCCAATATCGGGTGTGGAACCGGGAATAGCTGCGCTCCGTTTCGGTGACGTGCGCCTTGGTGATCGCGTGGAATTCCGGCAGACGATGGAAGGGAACGCCCGGATAGGCGTGGTGTTCGGCGTGGAAAGGCATATTCCAGGCGATCTTGCGCACCAGCCAATTGCTCAGCGTGGTCCGGCTGTTCTCGAGCATGTTGGCGACGTAGGGGCAGCGGCCGTGTTCGGCGAGAAGATAGAGGCGCAGGAAGGGTTGTCCCAGCACGATCGGGAAAAGCCAGATGTAGAGAAGCAGGGGTGAGCCAAAATAGATCGAGCTCCCCGCTGCGGTCGCATAGCCGACAAGCATCAGCCTGGCTTCCTTGCGCACCTTCGCCTGCCCCTTGGCCGGAACGAAGGTGTCGCGGCAACGCCCCGCGGCATTGATGCATACTTGTCGGATCTCGCCCCACCAGGTCGGGATGCCGGAGACGTGCACCATGTATTCCCACATCGTCTCCGGCTTTGGCGACTGCAGCTCCGGGTCGTTGGCCGGATCCTGCGTGAATCGATGGTGCGCGAAGTGAAAATAGCGGAACCAGGAGGGTGGCACCAGGATAAGGAAGCCCGCGGTGGCGGCAGCAACCCGGTTGAGCCAGGGCGTGTCGAAAGCCGTTTCGTGGACGGTTTCGTGAAGCATCGTGAACAGGAAAATGACAAGGATGCCTTGTGGCAGCATCAGCAGCGGCCAGAAGGGAATCTTCAGCGCGATCAGGACTCCGAGAACGCCGATCGCTCCCCCATGGAGAGCGAGCTGCGCCAGGCCTGCCCGATCTGATTTCTCCAGCAGCCGCCCGCGCTGCTCGGCAGCCAGCGACGCGATGATGTCGCGGTGATCCATCGGCGTGAATCCATTCAAGTTGATGGCCTCATTTGTTTATTGATGAGATTTCCTTATTCAAAACGAGAAGTTCTGATGATAAGATAAGTTGAGCTTATCTAATCGAGTTCGCATCATCACGCCCTCCTTGCGCAGTCTCCAGGCCTTCGAAAGCGCGGCACGCACCGGCAGTTTCGTGGCTGCGGCTGGCGAACTGCATGTGTCGCCCGCGGCGATCAGCCAGCTTATTCGCGTGCTGGAAGACCAGATCGGGCGAAAGCTTTTTCATCGGATCAATCGACGTATCGTGCTGACGGAGGGAGCCAGGGAGATTCTCCCTCGTCTCCTGACCGCCTTCGAGACATTGCATGATGTCTCGATGGACTTGGCGAGCGCCGGACGCCGTCCGCGCCTCATCGTGTCCGTTCCGCCCTCCATGGCCAACGGATGGCTGCCATCGCATGTGGGCGAATTCATCGAGCAGCACGGCCCCGTGGATATCGCCTTGCGCGGCGAGGAGGACCCGGTGCCCTTCGAGCGAGACGCGATCGACATTCGCCTGTCATACGGACGTTTCCATCATTCGGGACGCGACACGGTGGATATCGGCACTGACGCCGTCTATCCGGTGTGCTCGCCCCGCGTACTCATCGGAACGCGCTCGCCGATCGAACCTGCCGATATGCTGGCAATGCCTTTGATCCACACCGAATGGGGACCGACGGCCGCGACATTTCCCGCCTGGCACAGCTGGTTCAAATCGCACGACGTCGAGATGGGCAGAGAGGTTCAGTTCGAACTCTCGGCAAACTCGTCACGGACCGCTCTTGAGCTTGCTGTCAGCGGTCTCGGCGTAGCTCTCGGGCAAGGCCTCTATGTTGCGGATCTGATCGAGGCCGGCCAGCTCGTCCTTGCCTGCCCGCATCCGCTGGTACTGAGCCAGCCCTATTGCATCACGACGACACCTCGAAGCGATCACCGGCCGATTGTCGTGGCATTTCGGCATTGGTTGGTTGCAAAGTGCCAAGATGCGATCCGATCCTCGGCCCTTGCCAGCACCAATGCGAGACCGATCAACGGCGGCTGAGTTTAGCGATGCCATGATCGTCGCGGATGCTGGCGAAGCCCTGGTCGTCTTCGATCTGCCCGGCCAAACTGCACGGCTACGGCTACAGTTTACTTAACTCGCACGCACCCGCCGCGGCGACGAGCTCAGCGTGCACGGCCCCGTCGCCTTGTTCGAGTCGATGACGGAAGCCGCGCGCAAAGGCCTTTCGCTGCAACGCTACAAGGGCCTGGGCGAGATGAACCCCGACCAGCTGTGGGAAACCACGCTCGACTGCAATGTCCGCTCCCTGCTCAAGATGCAGGTGAAGAAAGTGGTCGAGGCCAAGGACATCTTCACCAAGCTGATGGGCGACATCGTCGAGCCGAGGCGCGAGTTCATCCAGGACAATGCGCTGACGGCGAATCTGGACGTGTGAGGGTAGGAGGTCTCGTGTGGCTTTGGGCCACCGAGCTCGAGGAGTTGCGCCAAGGCTCGTTGTCACCAATCCATATCAATTTCGTACTTCCATATTCGCCCTATCCGACTGCTGGTATCGGGAGAATATGTTTTACTAAACGGATATATTATGCTAGCCGCGCGCCCCTCGCATTCTCTGATGTAGAATAGCGCGAATCCCAGCGCTTGTGGTTTAGTCGACAGTGGCGAGAGATACAGATTTGTTAGAGGTTTCTTTCCCTCTTCGCGCGCTACCAGTTCACTAAGTACTGTTGCGGTCACAAAAGGATCGCTCGCTGGGGCAAATACTCGGTGGACAACGTCGCCGAGAGCGTCTGACGCCTGGTGGCTTCTAAGCACGTTTTGCTGGTACATGTCAGCTTGCAGTGACGGTAAGCCAAAAATAAGAGCCTTTCGCGCGCGCTCTTTGTCCTCGGCAACTTCAGCCGTAAGTCCATCCTCATACCCCGCGGCAACGATCAAAAGATCGTTGTCATAGACACTATTACTGAAGCCCTCATAGCTGGCGACTTGCCTAACTTCACTAACTAACTCGCTTGCGAACTGGGTACGGTCCAAGCTGGTATAATGCCCGGGCTCGGCGTACAAGATATCGAATCTGGTCACACCGCGCATCTTCAGTAGCCGAATGAGAAACAGCAGGTGTGGTCGCATGAACCCAGTAACGTCAATGCACAAACGCTGTCCGCTCAGCGGCCCACATCTGGTGGACAGAAAAGCTATGAAATCGATTATAAACTCGTCTTCCCTCTCGGAAAGACTGCGAAAGCTGCTCTCAGGAATATCTGCCTCTGAGAGTTGATACTCGTGATGTATTATCCAGACCTTATGAGTAGCCATAACTGCCGAATGAACGGCTTTTACACGCTCGGACAGATTAAACGCGGAGACGAATATATCCCAAACTTGAGAGCCAAGATCGGGCACGTTCAAAGGGGTCTTATAGAAAAGCGTATAATCAAACATCGAACAGTCCGATTTGGTCATCGCCGGGACTGCTAACGCGCCGAAACGGCGCAGTCACCTTTTGTCTCCATTCTTGTAAAAGTGCCTGGTAAGCTTCCACCTGCCGCACGTCGAAGACGGAGTTAAAGTCATCCGGTGAAAAGGTCACAACACCCCTTCTCGCAATAGGCAGCTCCCAGCGCGGCGCCAGCATTGGGCTGATTTGGAATTTTGCAGTGATGTCCTCTGAATTCCTCTCCTTCTGGCCACCTGAAATGCGATGAATAAAGGCTCGTGCCTCCGCCAAACCTAGAACTCTCCGAGCTTCCTCGCTGATCTCGCGTTCCGAAACACTGAAGCTCGAAACAGAAATCTCAACCGGCTTATCTCCAAAGCGATTTATCCGAAAGATGTTTGCTAATCGCTCTACGGCCCCCTGAATAGCAATACCATCCGGCCCTGCCTTTCGCATGTTGTTGAAATACCAATCGGAGGCATCAACAATGCCCTTATGTTGCGACTTGAGGCTTATGACTCCACCAGTGAACGGGCGCTCATCTGCAAAGCGTGCCCATTCGAATACGGATCGAAGTATAGTTAGCAGAGCCCTCGGAATTCCGGAGGACATACCGATAAAGTTACTTAACCCACCGTAATACTGAGGCCGTCGACTCTCTTTGAGTAATTGAGCACTCAAATCTCCGGAATAGTGACCAAGCGCCTGCTTATACTTCTCAGCGGCGTCACCACGCTCGTACGCCTCCATCTGATAAGCAATATCTTCGGCTACCGAAAGTAGATTATCGGAGCCCCTAGCCCAATTCTGCATGAAAATCAGTATGTTCAGCTTCTCCAAAAGCGGGCGATCTGCGTTACTGAGTAAATCGATGGCCTTTTCTACGTTAAAAGTCTTAAAGCTTCTTCTGATTTGCTGAGAGAATCGGCGAAAATGCTCCCTCTCCGTTGAAACAGGCGACATAATCGTGTTCCAGTCACTGCTTCGCGCGCCAATCTCGAAGGTTTCAAAATGCCGGTCTAGATCCTGACTCGTGGCAAAACCGAGCTGGCTCAAACGTTTCGAAATGAGTGTCCTGCAGAAATCCCCATACTGCCGGTCTAGCTCGCGCAGCTCCACGTCAAGCTGGATCTCGGAGAATTCTGAATCCTTTATATTGTCCTCTCCCCCGCTGTTGGTTTGATATGTTCTGATACCGTACGTTCGCGCCCCAATCCGGAAAGTGCTCGGAGGCTCGCGCTCGCGGTAGATGGTATTAACGTGGATCTGTTGCTCCCGGGTAAGATTCTCAAACTCGTCAATAGCGTATACAAAAAGTATATCCTTCATAAAAAGAACGTTCTCTGAAACTATTCTAGGGATCCCAAATATTAAATTTCCCGGGGTAACAATTATATCCGGCGTTAATATACCCGTAATTAAGCAATTATTAATCTGATAGTCGAGATCTTTCTGTGTTGAGAACAGAAACGCAGATAGCTCCGAAAGGTCTCTTAATCCCTGCTTCGGAGTTTTATCGAGAAGACCGACAATCGCAGACGTGATTTCCTCGATTAAGGAAATAGGTTGTCCCGCTAAAACTTCTGCCAAAAGGCGTATTGCGTGTTGGGCGAGCCAAAGCTCAAAGTAAAAGGCAAAGAGTTGACTCCAAATCTCGTCATCCTGACGCTTTCCAGAGAACCTATTCGACTGTAGACCGCTACATCGGACATATAGGCCCAGATAACCGTCGTCCCTGAGACCATCCTCAGCGCGCTTCCCCGCCGCCTGAAAGCGAATTTTCTGCAGTTCAAAAGACTGGTGCCGCATCAGATGGGTCTTGCCACTGCCCTTTGCGCCCAAAATGTACGTGGGCATTGGCGAAGTGGGATGATCGACCTCGGGCTTTATTCGATCATCTTCGATTGCCATCTCAACCCAAAGCTGTTCAATCTGGTCGTTATTAAGATCAACGGCCTTAGTTATTCCAAATGGGTTACGCGTGCGAATTGCCTTCATGCGGATCCCTTCAGACTTTGTTATATCGTTTAAACATTGGTCGCCAGGGATCATCGGCCCAAAATATGGGAAGAGTATTGTCTGGGGTATTGTGATTGAAGCCCATCAGAAGCTGCCCATCCTTGTATCCGAGCGGATGCAACGGGCAAAGCATCTTTCCGTATTTCTCACAGGTAGCACGCACCTTGAGGCGGTCGAATTCCGCAACACTAGTACCAAAGATGCGTGAGTTGGGATCCAGTGATTTAAAACTATCGTCCAGTACGTAAATGGCAGCAACGGTATCATATCTGTTTAGGTTTTTTATAAACTCTAATCCCGTTCTCGTCGCAAAAAGGACCAAATAGTCGATGCGAACATCATGCTTCAGTGCGCGAAGCGGGTTCACTATATCCCTGGAATATAGTTCTGCCTGAGTCCCGGAACCGCATATGTCGTCAATGAAAACATAATTTTGAATTGCTGCATTTCTGATCTTCAGTGTAACTCCACCGGATGTCGCGTCTCTAGCGAATATTTCATGGGTATTTATGAATTGGGCGCTGGAAAGCAAATTCTCTTGCCGAAAGTAATATAGTAAATGAACGCCGCTTTCCGAGGGATTGCCGACGCCTAGGAATCTTGTATTACGAAGATGGTCTTGATAGCCGGCAGCTAGGAATGCAAGATCTTTTGTTCCACCATTCGATTTTCTGATCTGATGGATAGCTGGCGTCCTGAAAAGATCTCGATAGAGGGATTTGAGTAACTCTCGAATTTCTTGTTGCCCAAAATAGATAAAATTGGTCAGAAGAAATAGAGCCTGGAGCTGCTCGTCGTCTTCAATAAGAGATGCTTCCGTAAATTGTGCAAGCCACTGCCGTACGTCAGGCTCCAAAACCTTGCCATACCAAGCAGACTCGGTCAGCTGCTTTACCTTTCGCAGCAAGCGATCAAAAACTTCCTCCCGCGACACTGTTTTTCTCTCACTCTTTCTGAAAAACCATCACATGTTCTCGCTCTATCGTACTGGCAGTCCTATTTCGTTTTGTCATAAGACCCCGTGAGCGAATATCGTCAACAAGTTCAAGGGTTAGGCTCAAGCCTTTTTTTAGAAATATCTCTTTCAACAGCGCGCTGGTGGGAAAGGCGCGCCCACAGATCATATTATCTCCAACAACAAGCACTAGCTTCCCGCTATTAGCAAGCCGTCGGGTAATCGCGTCTGCTGCGACAGTCATTTCTTGAAGGTATACATCCGCTATATGAGCCCTTAGGGGGTTGATTGATTGGATGGTGTTAATGAAATCGTTGGCGAGATCCTGAACATACTCGCCGCTAGCGTATTCTGACTTTGAAAAATGCTCTCGCCCAATGTTTTGACGTTCAAGATCTCGAAGGTTGTTCTCGGGGGCTAATCCAAGCCACCCGATACTGAGGGATGACGCTCGCACATACTTCTGCGCACCAGCGTAAGGCGGGGAGGTGATGATAACGTCAGCTTGGCTTTGGTGATCTTCAAGCCGACGAGCATCTTCCTCAATTTCACAGCCGCAGCTCTGCTCCGGAAGCTTTCCGAGCCTTGCGATATTCTGACGCGCAGTCTTTTCAAACAGCAACTTTACATCTGGGAGGTTTCCTAGGTGAGAATTCAAAGCGTCCCCCTTTAACCTTACCGGAACTGACAATCGAGGGTCGCTTGTACTCAGACGTTTAACACAGCTCGAAAAGCAAGCTTCCATAAACGTCAAGATATTGCCTTCGCACGTTCTCCGAATCGAATCTAAGAGGGCGGATAAATCGCTAATAACATGCGGTATGAACCATAACTCCTGCTTCACAACGGGCGAAAACCCCGATGTTTTAGCTGGATTGATCTCTCTGAGGACGATTTGTAGCGATCGCATTAGATCAACTTCTGGGATGAATCGTGTCTTGGCTCGCGCAATGAGGCGAGCAAGCGGGTTTGCATCAGCCCCGGCGGCGCGGTGACCGGAGAGCATCGCCTCAACCAACACAGTTCCCGAACCGCAGAACGGGTCAAAGACGCGACTGTTTGGTGATGTGACCTGGCGTGCATTTAGAAAGAATAGCGGTATGTTGAGGAGCAGCTTTGCGGGATAGGGGTGGAACAAATGGGTCGCACGATCTACCCCAGATCCCAGCGGGACTAACTCGCGGAAGTTTACCTCAACCGGTGCTTTGAGTCGCTGCCATTGGCTCTCAAGCCAACCGTATTTGTTCTCAAAATTCCAATCAGTCAGGTCTCGGAATGGACGACCGGCTTTGACCACCGAGGTTGGACCGTAGGTTAGACACGTATCCATCAGTTGGGCTAAACCTTTTGCCCCAAATCACTCATCAGTTCGGACCACTCTCGTTGAGATAACCCACTTTTAGCTTGATTGACGATTTGTCCCGCTAACATCAATTTGACGACTTCTAAAGCTGAAGCGGAGAGGGTGACTGCGCCCAGTTTGTATTCTTGGAAGGCCTCAAAAGTCAGGGGTACCCATTCCTTGGTTACATGGAGGAGCTTCTCTGCATAGGCTCGAATTTCGTACTGAGCATGCTGATCAGCTCGAAGCCGTAGGAAATTTAGTAGGTTGTGAAGATTTGTCTTCCAATACCATTGCGTGTAGAAATTTAGGCTCAAGTTCATCCGAGCCAGTTCTCGAGCCAAGCCTGTGCGCGTCGAGTCCATGATTTCTCCTTGCTCGTTTTGGTTAAGAAGCCTCCTGTAGTTTAGATAACTTCTCTCGGCATCCTCCCTCAGCAAAGTGAGGATCCAGTCTGGGTTATCCACCGTGTGATCATCGCGACCTTGTTTATTTGAGGCCGATTGAGCAGCTAGATCCCTAACATCCGGTATGTAAAACTCCTTGTCTAAAACGGAATAACGCGCAGAGTATTCATTTACACTGGCAGTTCTGTGTCTTATCCATTGGCGGGCGACAAAAATCGGTAATTTGACATGGAGCTTAATCTCGGCCATCTCGAAAGGTGTCGTGTGAGAATGGCGCATGAGGTAACGAATTAGCCCTCGATCCTCGTTAACCTGCTTAGTCCCTCTACCATAAGAAACCCGGGCTGCCTGGACGACAGCGGCATCATCACCCATATAGTCAACCACCCGGATAAAGCCGTGATCCAGTACAGGAATAGGCCTATGAATGATTTCCTCGAGCCCAGCAGATACGGGTCGAAGCGTTTCCTGCGAGGTACCTCTTAGGTCGCCGTTTTGGTCCCTGCTCACTTTTTTCTGCCTATCCCGTGGGCTAATTTTTAACCCCTAGCGACTTCTTGCGATCGCATCAATGGCAGATCAGGAGCGGGTCAGTCATGTAGGCCTCAAAGGGCCATGTGTGCCGGGGAAGATCTGAGTAGCTGCTCGAATTACGCGACCTTGCAAACATTATTGCGGCGACAGTTTACTTTATTCGCACACCGTCGAGTTTCAAAATGGAAGTGTTTCCCAGCAGTTGGCGTACAGGCCAATGAGGCCACGCGCATCCTCGCAGATGCCTCCAGTTCCTTCCCGCTCACTACCGCGCAGCCGGCGCGCCAGACTTAATGTATGCAGAAGACATAACAAGAACCGATCTTGACAAGAGCCTCCCCTTATGTCCTACTCACGCCCGGTATGAAGCACATGCGGTTCGATCCGAGGCCCGATCGCACCGCCGCTTCCGCCCGCCCCGTTGATCCCGGTTTTCGCCGGCGGCTCGCCAGCCGCATCGCTCTTCCTGCTTGGCTCGTCATGGCTGCAAGCCAGGATGAGGTAGGGGAGCGGGGGATCAGGCAGGCCGGCTCGCCGTCTTCGGGCGGCGGGGGGTTCTCGCCTTCGGCAGTGCCGGAGGTTCGATCCGGTCCGTTTGGCCTGCTTGACGGGGCTTGATGAGGAACCTGTTGGATCGGCGGCCCGTGGAGCCGCCATCAGGGCGTTTCACGCCCTGGGGATCCAAGAGCGACGAGGAAGGGCTTTCCGGTCCGGCCTGCAAGGCCGGTCCGCAGGCCCGTCTGGAACCCTGCCGGCGTGCCGGCAGCGGCGGCGGTGACAGCGAGGACAGGGCTGTCGGCGCCGGCGAGCGGAGCGAGAGATCGCTCCCTGCGCTCCTATCCTCGTGCCGGTTCCGTGGGCGAGACGATGGAAAAGGCCGCTGGCTTGCCTGGCTCGCAAGCAATCACGGCTGATATCGTCTGACCGGCATGGCTTGGAGGGGAGGGGCCGCGCCCTCCTGTCCTCGGCATGCCTTCCATCTGGCGGCTTGGACGCATGGCGACGACGGGGCCGGAAGGCCACGCCGTCGCCGAGGCTCCCAGGCGATGGAAACGCCCCGGCCTTGCCGCGCTGCTGTCGGCGCGCGGGCCAGGGGTGAAGGAAGGGGCGACGGCAGCCGCATCGACAGGCAGCCAGCACTCCACGAACAGAATTCGCGGCCGCATTTGCGGCCGCCGTCGCCCCGATCTTCTTCATGCTCCGGCCCATCCAGGGCGCGGAAACGCGAAGCTGTGGCCTCGGGCGAAGGCGCCAGGGCGATACCATGTCGGATGGAGTTGACTTCGAACGACAAAGCGCGGACACTGAAAATATAACGTTTCATATTGCAGGGGCTGGATTCTGAAGAACAAGATGCGCGGAAAGCCGACCATGAATGAGGTGGCACGGGAGGCGAAGGTTTCGCTCGGCACGGTGTCCAAGGTTCTGAACGGCGATGCAACCGTCGCGGCCGAGCGGCGGGAGCGTGTTCTCGCCGCATGCGACAGGCTCAACTACCAGCGCAATCAGATCGCAGCAAGCTTGAGAAGGCGCCACACCCATACAATCGGCATCATCATTCCCGATATTCTCAACACATTCTATGCAGCTTTGGTCGAAAAGCTGGAAAACCTGGCTTCCGCGGCCGGGTATACCGTGATCATCGTCACGACGGGCGAAGACCCGCAGCGTACGCAGGCACGCATTGGCGTCCTCAAGCAGCGGCAGGTCGATGGCATGATCGTCATCCCGTCGCTGGACAGCTCGGGCCTGCTCGCAACGGCCGTCGGAGACGACATGCCCTGCGTGATCATCGATCGCATTGCGGCCAACGACCCCTACCCGAGCGTGGCGACCGATAATGTCGACGCGGCCTATCAGGGAACGAGGCATCTCCTGTCCCTCGGCCACCGGCACATCGCCCTTGCCGTCAATACACCACGCCTGTGGAACACCCAGGAGCGCATCATCGGCTTCGAACAGGCGATGCGCGAGGCGCAGGCCAAGGCCGATCTTCGCATCGTGGGCATGACTGTCGAAGAGGCCCAGCTCTCGATCAGCAGTCTTTTTCGGGAGCCCGATCGGCCCACGGCTCTGTTTACGGCCAACAATCTTGTGACGCTCGGGGCGGTCCGCGCGCAGATCGACAGCGGACTCAAGATTCCGGACGAGATCTCGCTGCTGGCGTTTGACGATTTCGAATGGCTCAAGCTCCTGCAGCCTGCGATCAGCGCCATCCAGCAGCCGGTCGACCAGATCGCCGTGGAAGCCTGGCGCCTGATGTTTCATCAACTCAGCAAGCGAAGCATTGCGGCCCCTCATATTCGCGCAGCCGCGCAGTTGATCATCCGAGGCTCGACCGTGGGCTATGTGGGGGCCGGGCGGAAAGTGGTGGCGCTGTGAGCGAGTTCGCTGGCAAAGGGGCGGTCATTACTGGTGGCGGCAGGGGCATAGGGCTGGCCTGTGCGCGGCTGATTGCGCAGCGCGGCGGGGCCGTGGTGCTGTTGGGGAATGATCGGGAAACACTCCAGGGCGCCGAGACCACGTTGCGGGACGAAGGCTTCACGGCAACCGCCATCATCGCGGATGTCAGCCGCGAGGCGGACATTGCCCAGGCGATGGAGCAATCGGCAAAGGTCCTGGGCTCCCTCGATATCCTGGTCAACAACGCGGCCATCCAGCCTTACGGCACCGTGGCGTCCATGGGATCGGCACAGTGGGACGGCGTCATCAATGTCAATCTGCGCGGGACTTATCTGGCGTGTCACCACGCCTTGCCGCACATGCTCAGGGCTGGACGAGGGTCGATCGTCAACATCGCCTCGGTGCAGGCGCTCGCCAATCAGGCGCGTGTGGCTGCCTATGCGACCTCCAAGGGTGGCATGCTGGCGCTGACCCGCTCCCTTGCCGTGGATTTCGGTTCCTTCGGCATCAGGGCGAACGCCGTCTGCCCGGGCTGCATCGACGCGCCGATGACGCGTTTCTCCGCCGCAGAAACCGCCCCGGGCCGCGAGGAGGAGATTATCAGGCAGTGGGGCAAGGCGCAGCCTTTGGGCCGGGTGGGGCGTCCCGAGGAAGTTGCCGAGGTGGTCGCCTTCCTTGCCGGCGATCGCGCAAGTTTCTGCACCGGCGCGGAATTCAAGGTGGATGGAGGACTGATGGCCAGCCTCGGCGTCGCCCTGCCGGACTAGCCCATGAAAAATCGTGCGGGCCGATATAACGTTTCATAAAAGAAAAATGCCTGGTGGAGGGAGATGACCGAGATGATCAAGTGCCGCGATAGGGTTGGCCGGCGGAGCATCCGCCCATGACGGCGATAAACGCTGCACCGGCGCCGTCACGCCTGTGGCCATCACGGCAAGTGCTGGTTTCGATGGCCTTCCTGATCGCCATCCTGATCGCGCTCGGCTTTCTCGCCCCCAATTTCTTTCGATACAACAACATCATGAATGTGCTCCTGCAGGCTTCCCTGCTGGGCCTGCTGGCCACCGGCATGACCGTGGTGATGATCGTTGGCGGTATCGATCTCTCGCTGCCGGCGAACACGGCGATCAGCGCGGTTCTCGGTGCGCTCGCCATGAAGGCCACCGGCAACTGGGCCCTCGGCGCCCTGATCATGGTCGGGACCGGCGCCCTGATCGGCAGCATCAACGGCCTGGCTGTCGCCCGCCTCAAGATGATCCCCTTCGTCGTCACCCTGGCCATGATGACGGTGATCTCGGGGACATCGGTCTGGATCACGAACTCGCTCAGCATTTCCCAATTGCCGGAGACGTTCGTCGACCTCTTTGCCGCCAGACCCTTCTTCAGGGTGCCGATAACGGTGCTGGTGGTGGCCGTCCTGGCCGTGATCGTCAGCATCCTGATGCGCTCCTCCATTATCGGGCGCTGGGCCTATGCGGTCGGCATCAACGATCGCGCCGCGCGCGTGGCCCGGGTCCCGATCGAGCGCGTCGTGCTCGCGAGCTATGTCTTCTCGGGGCTGATGGCCGGCATCACCGCGATCCTGCTGACCGCCAGGCTTGGATCGGCTTCGGCCAACATGGGCAATGACGGCGTGGTGCTCGACGTCGTTTCAGCCTGCGTCGTCGGTGGCGTGAGCATTTATGGCGGATCGGGCCGGATCCTTGGCGCCCTGCTCGGCGCCTTGCTGATCACCGTCCTGTCGAACGCGATGAACCTGATCGGCGTGTCCTTCTATCTGAGCCTGGTCATCAAGGGCGTGGTGATCATTGCCTTTGTCGCCGCGGACCGGCGCAAGGAGGCTCGACAATGAGCCAGGCACAGACACCGGGCCAGGCACAGACGCCGCTTCGGATGACGGACATCTCGAAAGCCTATGCCGGGATCCCGGCGCTCAGGAGCGCCCACCTCGAAGCCCGCGCCGGCGAGGCCCTGGCCGTCATGGGTGCGAATGGTGCCGGCAAATCGACATTGATGAACATTCTCGGCGGGGTGACGTCCAGCGACAGCGGCCAGATCGTGATCGACGGCGTCGAAATTTCCCTGCGGTCGCCGCGGGATGCGACAAAGCATGGCATCGCCTTCGTTCATCAGGAACTGACGATGTTTCCCACCATGACCGTGGCGGAAAACATCTTCATCGACAGCCTGCCATCCCAAGCTTTCCTGACCGACACCAAGGACATGATCCGCCAATCCCAGGCCCTGCTCACCCGGTTGGGCTGCACGATTTCGCCGGCGGCCAGGGTCGAACGCCTCAGCATCGGCGACAGGCAATTGGTCGAAATCGCGCGGGCGCTTCGTCACAACGCCAGAATCATCATTTTTGACGAGCCAACCTCCTCCCTGACCGGCCCCGAGCGTCAGCGCCTCTTCGAGGTTGTCAGGAGCCTGAAGGCGGCGGGTGTGGTGATCATCTACATCACGCATTTCCTCGACGAGATCTTCTCGATCTGCGAACGCGTCACCGTGATGCGAAACGGCGAGACGGTGTGGGCCTCGCCGATTTCCGACGTGGACCCTGCCAAGGTGGTGCACCTCATGCTCGGGGTGACCGAGAACGGGGCCGGATCCGCCCACCGATCGCGTCGGCTGGAGCGCCTCTCCTGGCCGTCGATGGCTTGAGCCGGCGCGGTGTGCTGGACGACATCAGCTTCGAGATTTGCGCCGGTGAGATTGTCGGCCTGTGGGGACTGCTCGGCTCGGGGCGCACCGAGCTGCTGCGCGCCCTGATCGGACTGGACCCGAAGGATGCCGGCGCAATACGCTGGAACAACGGAAGCGGCCTGACGCCCATCACGCCGGAGCAGCTCCACGCTCATGTCGGCATCGTCACGGAAGATCGCCGCGGCGAGGGTATCCAGCTTCCCCTTTCCGTTGCCGAAAATATCGCGCTGCCGAACCTGAGATCCCTGCTCAACAAGTGGCGGCTCGTCGATCAGCCCCGCCAGAACCTCCTGGCCGACAGCATGATCCAGCGGCTCAAGATCAAGGTGTCGGGCCGCCAGCAAGCCGTCGGCACCCTGAGCGGCGGCAACCAGCAGAAGGTCGTGTTCGGCCGCTGGCTCGCGACCAGCCCTCGCCTGTTCCTGCTGGATGAACCGACGCGCGGCCTCGATGTCAGCGCCAAGACCGAGATCATGAAGCTTGTCGTCGAGCTGGCGGAACAGGGATGCAGCGTCCTGCTGGTGTCCTCCGAGCTCGAGGAACTGATGCGGGTCTGCGACCGCTATCTGATCATCAGCCGGGGGCGGCTGATCGGCCATCTGCCGGGCTCCGCGGATACGCAAGCGCTGATGCAATCGATCGCCAAGGTGAGTGATCCAACGGAGGCGGTGTCATGAGGATCAAGATCGGCGACCTCCTGAGCCAGCACGGCTTCCTGATCGTCCTTGCCGCGACCTTCCTGTTCTTTTCGGTCGCCACCGAGCACTTCTTTCAGGCCGACAATATCCTGAACATCGTGCACACCATGTCGCCCCTGGCGATTACGGCCTGCGGGCTGGCCCTGGTGGTGATATCCGGCCGCCTCGATATCTCGATAGGCTCGACGGCCTTCCTCTCCTGCGCGGTCGGGGCCCTCTTGATGCAGCAGAGCGGCCTGGCTCCTCCCCTCGCCGCCTTTGTGGTGATCTGCTGCGGTGCCCTGCTGGGTGCCATCAACGGCACCATCATCGTCGCGCTCGGCGTCAATTCGCTGATCGCGACCCTCGGCACCATGATCGTCTATCGGGGCCTCGCGCTCGCACTGACGGATGCCCTGCTGGTGCAATTGCCTGAGCCCATTCGCGTTCTGGGCAATGCCAGGCTGGGGCCGATCCCCACGGATATCCTCATCATGCTGGTCCTCGTCGCGCTCGTGCATCTGCTGCACGCCAGGACGGCTTTCGGACGCCAGCTTGTGGCCATGGGCAACGACATCGCGATTGCGCGAAAGGTCGGGCTCCCCGTCGATCGCACGGGCTTCCTCAGTTTTGTCCTGGCCGGCGCCTTGGCAGCGGTCGGCGGCATTCTGACGACCGTTCAAAACGGCGCCGTCAGCCCCTGGCTCGGCAGCGGGCTGGAATTCACGGCGCTGGCGGTCGTCGTCGTCGGTGGCATCAGCCTCCTCGGCGGACGAGGCACGATATTGTTCGGAATTATCCCCGGTGCGTTCATCTTCGAGATGATCCGCAACGGGCTCACCAATCTCGGTGCCGATCCCTACTCCTACCGGCTTGTCGGCGGTGCCGAGATCTTCGCAGCAATGTATGCGGATGCACTAAAAAGTGGCCGGCTTTCCATGAAGCGGGACGCGAAGACCTAAAATCGGAGACGGATTGCCAGTAAGCCCGACAGGCCCGGAGTCAACCAAGAGGAAGCACCAATGAAACGTTATATTCTCGGCGCCTGCCTGGCCATCGGCCTTGGCGGCATGGTTCCGGCCCATTCGGAGCCGTTGAAAGTGGGCTTTGCGCTCGACACCAAGGAATCCTCGCTGGAAACCGCGTGGGAGTATTTCCTGAAATCCGAAGGTGAGAAGCAGGGCAAGGAGGCGGGTTACGAGTTCCAGTGGACGATCAACGTCGCCAATGCGGATCCGGCCCGCCAGGCCGCCAACATCGACGATCTCATCACATCCGGCGTCGATGTCATCATCGCCAGGGCCTTCGATTCCGGCGCGATCGGAACGTCGATAAAGGCCGCCAACGATGCGGGCATCCCGTTCGTGACCTTCGATCGCGGCTCCACCAGCGGCAAGCCTACGGCGCACGTGGGTGGCGACAGCTATGACGAGGCCAAGACAACGGGCGAGGCCTTTGCCGACATCCTCAAAAAGGCCGGCGTGCACGGCAAATGCATCGAGCTCCAGGGCATGCTCACCGATATCAATGCCGTCAACCGGAGCAAGGCCTGGAACGAAGTCGCCAAGGAAACCGGCCAATTCGAGACCATCGTCCAGGTCCCAACCGAATGGAATCCTGAATTGTTTCTGTCCGGATTGACCAACGCCCTGACGGCAAAGCCTGAAGCCAATTGCGTCTTCGCAGCCAGCGACTTCGCCTTCCCCTCCATCCAGGCCGCCCTCGAAAAAGCTGGCCGCTGGGCTCCAACGGGACAGCCCAAGCATATGTGGCTGGCGACTAACGATCTTCTTTCGGCGGCCATCAAGCCGATGGAGGATGGCTACATCGACGTGGCGACGACCTGGGACGCCTATCTGCAGGCAAAGGAAGCCGTTCGTGTCATTATCGCGATCAAGAAGAAGGAAGACCCCAAATGCGGGCCTGACGGCTGCCTTGCGAAGGGCCGTGTCGTAACGCCGGCGACGATCAAGGACACGCAGAATCTGTGGTCTCGCGATTTCAAATAGTACCGGGCCCCAAGCCGGCGTCGACGAGGCCGCCACCACGCGCTCGTCGACGCCGGCGGCCGCGAAGGCCCCCTATTCGTCTCCGAGGCCTCGCGAGAATGCGAACAACACCGCATCGAGGTGGTTTTTCATCGCCTCGCGGGCACCCTCTTCGTCCCGGCCCGCTATCGCATCGAAAATTCGATGATGCTCCTGCATTGTCTTCGTCGGCCGGTCGGGGCCGGCGAACAGCTCCTCGAACTTGTTGAACAGAGGCCGGGAAAGATTGTCCCACAGCGAGGCAACCACGAAGGCATAGGCGGCATTGCCACCGGCCTTGGCGATCTCGACATGAAAGTTGCGATCGCCATTGCGGTAGTGCGGTGCCCTCACCGATTCCGCACCGGCCTGCAGCTCCATCGCTTCCCGCATCCGCTGGAGATTGGCCTCGGTCCGGTTTGCCGCGGCAAGCCCGGCTGTCTTGAGTTCGACGTGAAGACGGGCCTCCATCAGCTGGATCGGGCCAATATCCCACTCTTCCATCCCGGCGGCGAGGTCCGCGGGATCCGGCTGTGGCATCGCTTCCAGGACCTGCACGCCATGGCCAACCCGGATCGAGACCTTGCCGCTGACCTCAAGGGCGATCAGGGCCTCGCGCACCGAAGTCCTGCTGACCCCAAGCTGCTGTGCCAGCTCGCGCTCGGCCGGCAGGAGGGTCCCGATTGGGAAAAGGCCCTGATCGATCCTGTCGCTGATCAGATCGGCGATCTGGCGATAGAGGCGGACCGGCTCGAGCTGAGGCAAGCGAGCCTCCGCGGCCTTCTCGGGAAACGCCAGACGGGATTGGGGCAATCTTTTCATGGTGCCTTCGGGGGTGGGCTTGCGCATCGACCGCCGGATCATGTCGGCGCCGACCGGGCCAACATATCGATGTTGACGTCGTTTGCAAAGCGGCCTATTAGTCCAAATGTCCAGTGGCTGGACCAATAAACAAGATGGATCCTGGACTGGGATGCCGACAGCATCTTGGGACCAAAGGAACCGATCTATCGAAATCATCTAGCGAGTGGAACGCAGTGCAAATTGTCGTCGGGCAATCATTCATAAGTATGCGATCGCTATTGCTTTGCGTATTGCTGGGTGCGATCGCCGTTGTTCTGGTCTTGTTTGCGCCGAATTTCTTCAAGATCCAAAACGGCATCAACATCATCGTCCAGGCCTCAACGTTGGGCATCCTCGCCATCGGCATGGCCTTCGTGATGATCGGTGGCGGTATCGACCTTTCGATGCCGGCCAACATGGCACTGGCGGCCGTCCTCGGCGCGATGTATATGGCGGCTGGATTCAATCCCCTGGTCGGCACCCTGGTGATGATCGTTTCGGGGATCGCGATCGGCCTGCTCAATGGCTTTGCCGTCGCCTATCTGCGCATGATTCCCTTCGTGGTGACGCTGGCCATGCTCACCGTGGTCACCGGCGTGACCATCTGGGTGACCAATTCGGTGAGTGTCGCCGTCAATTCCGACGCTTTCTACAGTGTGTTCCTGGCGAGCCTCTATCGGATCCCCGTCTCGGTCGCCGTGCTCATCGTGTGCGGCACCATCGCGACCGCGATCATGTCAGCCACGGTCTATGGTCGATGGCTCTATGCGGTCGGGATCAACCGGGAAGCCGCCCGCGTGGCGCGGGTGCCGATCCAGGTCGTCATGGGCGCCAGCTACGCCTTTGCCGGCCTGATGGCTGGGCTGACCGCCGTGCTCCTGACCGCCCGCCTCGGCTCGGCCTCCGCCGCGATGGGCAGCGACGGCGTGGTTCTCGACACCATCAGCGCCTGCGTCGTCGGCGGCATCAGCATCTATGGCGGCGTCGGGCGCCCGCTCGGGGCGATCATCGGGGCGATCCTGATCACGCTGATCAGCAATGCCCTGAACATGCTCGGCGTTTCCTACTATTTCAGCCTGATGATCAAGGGCGCGGTGATCGTCCTCTTCATCTTCGCCGACAACTACGCCAAGGCGAGGTGAGGATATGGCTGCTGATCTCGTTCTCGACGGCATCACCAAGGCCTATCCCGGCGTGCAGGCCCTGAGCGGCGTGCATCTGGAGGCCTATCGCGGGCAAGCCTTGGCCCTGATGGGAGCCAACGGGGCCGGCAAGAGCACCTTGATGAATGTGCTCGGCGGCATCGCCCGGATGGACGCCGGCACCATCTCGATCGACGGCGCATCGATCGAGATCGGCTCGCCACGCGACGCCAAGGCCCACGGCATCGCCTTTGTCCAGCAGGAACTGAACGTCGTGCCGTCCATGACGGTGGCCGAGAATATCCTGATCTCCGATTTCCCGACCAGGGCCGGATTGATCGACGGCAAGGCCATGCGCCGCCACACGGCGGCCCTCCTGGAGCGGCTCAACTGCCCCTTTAGCGTCGATGAGACGGTCGAAAACCTCAGCATGGGCGATCGGCAGATGGTCGAAATCGCCGGCGCCCTGGCGCGTGAGCCAAAGATCCTCATTTTCGACGAGCCGACTTCGTCGCTGACGAACCGTGAAAAGCGCAAGCTCTTCGAGGTAATCCTCTCGCTCAAACAGCAAGGCGTGGTGATCATCTATGTGACGCATTTTCTCGATGAGATTTTCGAGATTTGCGAGCGCGTCACCGTGCTTCGCAACGGCGCGACGGTCGGCACCAGGATGATGGGCGAGGTCACGCCGCTCGAGATCGTCCATATGATGCTGGGGCAGAACCATTCGCAGGAGCGCCTGTCCGAGCCGCGCTCCGGTGGCAACAAACCCCTGCTGACGGTATCCGGCCTCAATCGCCAGGGGGTGCTGGCGGATGTGAACCTTGAAATTCGCGAGGGCGAGATCGTCGGTCTGTGGGGCCTTCTGGGCTCCGGGCGCACCGAGCTTGTTCGCGCCCTCACGGGGCTCGATCCGATCGACGCCGGTGACTTGCGTTTCGATGCAGGCGGCGGGCTCAGGACCGTCACGCCCCAGCAACTCCATCGCCAGGTTGGGCTTGTGACCGAGGATCGCCGCGGTGAGGGGCTGCTCCTGCCCCAATCGGTGCGTCAGAACCTGTCGCTCGCCAGCCTGGGCACCCTGCTCAACAGCTTTCTCATGATCGATCGCCGTCGCGAGCAGGCATTGGCCCGAGACTTGATCGAGCGGCTAGGCATCAAGGTGTCCAACCCCGCCCAGCGCGTCGGCACCTTGAGCGGCGGCAACCAGCAGAAGGTGGTCTTCGGCCGCTGGCTGGCGACCAGGCCCCGGCTCTTCATCCTCGACGAGCCGACGCGCGGGCTCGACGTCGGCGCCAAGAACGAGATCCTCAAGCTCGCGGTCGAGCTCGCCCGCTCCGGCGTCTCGATCCTGATGATCAGTTCGGAAATCGAAGAACTCATGCGCGTGTGCGACCGCTATCTGGTGATGTCGCGCGGACGGATCATCGAGGAACTTTCCGGCTCCAGCGCCAAGTCGCAATTGATGGATGCCGTCTCCGGGAAAGCACCGCTGGAGGCGTTGGCATCATGACGAGTATCGGCACACCAGCAAGCCCTGCGACAGGATCGGCGCGCCTGCGCCATTTTGCGCGACGCTACGGCTTTCACGTCGTCATCCTTGCCATCTTCGTGTTCTTCAGCCTGGCGACCCAGCATTTCCACGAGATCGGCAACTTGATCTCGCTCGTCCATGCGATGTCGCCTCTCATGGTCATCGCCAGCGGCCTCGCTTTGGTGGTGATCGCCGGCCAGCTCGATATCTCCGTGGGGTCGGCGGCCTTCCTGTCTTCGACCGTCGGTGCGATCCTGATGGTACGCTACGGCGTCAACCCGCTGCTGGCCTGCCTGGCCGTAGTGGCCGTGGGGGCACTGCTTGGCGCGATCAACGGCTTCATCGTGGTGATCATGGGCGTCAACCCGCTCATCGCCACGCTTGGCACCATGATCGCCTTCCGCGGCGCGGCCCTGCAACTCACCGCGGCGCGCACCATCGATCTGCCGGATGGGGTCCTGCAGGTCAACGATCTCAGCATCGCCTCGATCCCCATCGACGTTTTCCTGGCGCTGGCGATCGTCATCGCCATGCACCTCCTGCACCGCTCGACGACCTTCGGACGCCACATCACCGCCATCGGCAACGGCACGGAACTCGCCCAGCGCATCGGGCTCCCCGTTCGTCGCCTCGTCTTCCGCAACTTCGTCCTGTGCGGCCTCCTTGCCAGCGTCGGCGGACTGATGAGCACGCTGCAGATCGGTTCGGTGACCGCCTATATGGGCATCGGGCTCGAATTCAATGCGGTGGCGGCCGTCGTGGTCGGTGGCATCAGCCTGTTCGGCGGCCGCGGTTCCATCCTGCAGGGCGTGATCCTCGGTGCCCTCGCTTTCGAGATGATCCGCAACGGCCTCAACCATCTGGGCGCCAATCCCTATGCCTACAGGCTGGTCAGCGGCACCGTCATCTTCATCGCCATGTATGCGGACGCTCTCAAGCCCTCGCTCAGGAAGGCCGGCTCGATCCTGGAAAGAACCTGACTGATCAGCCCAACACAAAAGGCGTGATGACACACGCCCGCTCACACCGGAACAAGGGAGACCACCATGTTTTCAAGAAAACGCACCGGCCTCGCAGCGGCGGCCATCCTCACCGCTTCACTCTTTTGCTCCAGCGCAGCCCTGGCGAAGGATTTCGTCGTCGGCCTGTCCTGGGACACCAAGGACACGCTGGTTCAGGCCTGGGAGGATTACTTCCAGTCCGAAAGCGTCACGATGGGCGACGCGGCAGGGGTTCATTTCAAGTGGATCATCAACGTTGCCAACAACGATCCGGCTCAGCAGGCCTCCAACATCGAGGATCTGATCAACCAGGGCGTCGACGTCATCGTTGCCCGCGCCAAGGATGGCACCGCGATCGGCGCGTCAATCCGGGCGGCCAAGGCCGCCAACATTCCCTTCGTGACCTTCGACCGGGAATCCTCCACTATCAAGCCCACTGCGCATGTCGGCGCCGACAGCTATGCCCATGCCAAGCTCGCAGCAACCGCCCTGGTCGACGACCTCAAGAAGCACGACGCCAAGGCCAAGTGCATCGAGCTGCTGGGGTCGCAGGTCGACACCAATGCCGTCAACTTTTCCAAGGCCTGGAATGACGTCACCAAGGAGAGTGGCGTCGTCGAGAACCTGATGCAGGTTCCGACCGAATGGAATCCGGAACTGTTTCTTTCCGGCACCACCAACGCCTTCAAGGCACATCCGGAAGCCAATTGCCTGTTCGTTGCCAGCGACTTTGCCCTGTCGGCGGTGAAATCGGCCCTCGACAAGATCGGCCGCTGGAAGCCCCAGGGTGATCCCAATCATGTGTGGATCGCCTCGGTCGGGCTGATGCCGTCAGCGGTGAAGGCGATGGAAGGCGGTTATCTCGACGACTCTGCCCTTTGGGACACCTATGGCCATGCCCGCGAACTCGACCGCGTCCTGATCGCCATCGCCAAGGGTGAGGATCCGGGCTGCGGCGACAAGGGCTGCTTAGTCAATGGCCGCATCGGCACGCCCGCGACGATCAACTCGATGGATAACATCTGGTCCAAAAAATATAACGACCAGTGACAAGCCCGCCCCACGTTTGAGGCCCCGAAGAAGCCTGCCCTCTTCGGGGCTCCCTTGAGAAGCCATGGAGCGGAGCCATGAATTCCGGTCAGACCAAATTCAGATTGCGCCTGCTCACCATCGCGGTGAATGAGCAATTCTTCACCGTCGTGCGCAAGGGCATGAACGACGCCGCTGCCGCGATGCAGGTTGAGGCGGACCTTGCCGGTACGCCAGGCGTCGATCCCGGCGAGCTCGTCCGCCTGACACGCGAGGCCATCGCCGATGGTGTCGATGGCATCGGCCTGAACATCTGCGACGCCGATGCCTTCACCGAGGTGATCGCCGAGGCGAGGGCGAGATCCATTCCGGTCGTCGCGTTCAACATCGATGCCTCCCGGGGCAGGAGCGGCAATCTCAGTTCGATCGCGCAGGAGTTCCACAGCGCCGGCGAAGCGCTCGGCCGCCGCGCCGCTGCGGCGATTCCGAAAGGCGCCAACGTCATCATCACCGTCCATGACGAGGGGGTCAGCGCTCTGGAGGAGCGCCTGACCGGCGTCCAGGCCGGATTGCAGCATCACGCCATCAACTGGCAGCGCCTGTGCACGGGCCAGGATCCCGAAAAGGGCGCCGAGCTTCTGCACGAGGCGATCGCACGCTTCCCGGTGCAGGCCCTCCTCGGCACCGGCCAGGCCGACACCGAGGCCTGCGGCCTGGCGGCAAAATCCCTCGCGCCCTCCCAGCCCTATGTCGCCGGCTTCGACCTGTCGCCGGGCATCGTCGAGCTCATGGCGGAAGGATACATCGACTGCGCCATCGACCAGCAACCCTATGCCCAGGGCTTCTATCCCATCGTCCAGCTTGCGCTCTATCTGCGCTACGGGCTGCTGCCCTCCTCTCTCGATGCCGGCGCCGCGTTCATCGACCGCGCCAATCTCGAAGCCATTCGACACCTGAGCCGTCAGTCCATTCGCTGAGCCCTTTTCTCGAAAATTGTCTGAGACCTGACATGAAGATCAAATCGGTCGAGCCATTCATCCTGCACGCTCCGCTCAACACGGATTCCATCTCGGACTCCACCCACACCATCAGCCATTGGGGTGTCGTCGGCGCCAAGATCGTCACCGAAGATGGGCTGGAGGGCTACGGCTTCACCGGCACGCATGCCCATCTGCCCTCCGATCGGCTCATCACCTCCTGCATCTCGGAATGCTATGCGCCGATGCTGATCGGGGAGGACGCACAGGACGGCGATCGGCTCTGGGCAAAATTGGCGCGCTATCCGGCCGTGCAATGGGTCGGCCGGGCCGGCGTGACCCATATCGCCCTGGCGGCCATCGACATCGCGCTGTGGGATCTGCGCGCCAAGCGGGCGGGATTGCCGTTGTGGAAGTTGCTCGGCGGCGCCACGGTCGACAGGCTCGAGGCGTACAACACGGATATCGGCTGGCTTTCCATCCCCAAGGACCGGCTGGTCGAGGGAAGCCTGCGCTCCATCGAGCATGAGGGCTTCAAGCGCCTCAAGCTCAAGGTCGGTCATGCCGATCCGATGATCGACATCGGCCGCATCGAGGCGGTTCGCAAGGCGGTGGGGCCTGGTGTCACCATTGCCATCGACGGCAACGGCAAATGGGACCTGCCGACCTGCCAGCGCTTCTGCGCCCAGGCCGAAGCCCTCGATATCTTCTGGTTCGAGGAGCCGATGTGGTATGACGACATTGCCTCCCATGTCGCGCTGGCGCGCTCCACCTGGATCCCGATCGCCCTGGGCGAGCAGCTCTACACGGCGGAGGCCTTCAACGCCTTCATCGCCTCGGGCGCCGTGCACTACGTCCAGCCCGACGTGACCCGCCTCGCCGGCATCACCGAATATATCCAGGTCGCCCATACAGCCCATTCGAGCCGATTGCCGGTGGTGGCGCATGTCGGCGACATGGGCCAGGTGCATGTCCATCTCTCCTACTGGCATCCGGCGACGCCGATGCTGGAATATATTCCCTGGATCAAGGACTGCTTTGCCGAGCCCATCCGCATCGAGGATGGCCACTATGTCCGCCCGCAGATGCCGGGTGCCGGCTGCACGCTCACCAAGGATGCCGTCGCCGCTTTTTCCAAGCCGTGCTGAGAACCACGCTGCGCCGCCAGCGAGCGTGCGAAAACCTATGAGATCCACATGACGCTACCATCGATCGATCGGGAATTCGAAGGCAGGACCGCCTTCGTCGTAGGCGGCAGCTCCGGCATCGGCCTTGCGTCCGCGACGCTGCTGGCCGACCGCGGCGCGAATGTTGCCATCATTGGCCACGCGCAGGATACGCTTGCCATTGCCGAACAGCTTTCGGCTGATGGAAAGCGCAAGGTGATCGGTTTCCATGGCGATGCCAGCCAGGCCGACTTCGTCCGCTCGGCGATTGCCGCTACGGTTGCCCAATTCGGCGCGCTCGACATCCTGATGTGCTCGGCCGCCATTCATCCGCTCGGCGACGTCGTCGAGACCGATGAGGCGACCTGGGACCGGGCCTTCGCCGTCAACGTCAAGTCGATGTACCTGACCTGTCATTACGGCGTGCCGCATCTGATCGAACGCGGCGGCGGCTCGATCATCACGGTGTCGTCGGTCCAGGCGACCTCGAACACCCCCAATGTCTGCGCCTATGCGACGACCAAGGGCGCCATTGTCACCTTCACCCACACGCTCGCCGTCGATCTCGCCAAGCACAAGATCCGGGCCAATACAATCTGCCCCGGCTCGATCATCACGCCGATGCAGGAGCATTTTGCCAGGGGTAATGGCGAGGGCAAGAGCGTGGAGGAGATGTACAAGATCTTCGCGCGCCCCGTGCCGTTGCAACGGCTCGGCGAGGCCTGGGAGATCGCGGAGCTGGCCGCCTTCCTGGCCAGCCCCCGTTCCGGCTTCTGCACCGGATCCCAATTCACCGCGGATGGCGGCCTGCTCGCAGGCCTTCGCATCTTCTAAAGCGTCTTGCGATTTGACGGCATCGCCGAGAATCGCAAAGACGCGTCGAAACAAAGAGTTAGAGCAAAAGAGCGTTTCCGCTTAAACGCGCTTTGCGCCAGATAATTGGAGGCCACCGTGCGCCGCATCGACTGCCACATGCATTTCTGGACCCTGGCGATGGAGCCCTATTATGCGCTCTGGATGACGCCGGACCTCAAGGTGCTCTACGGCGATTATGGCCCGCGCGATGCGAGGCCGTTGATGGTGGCAAACGATGTCGAGGGCATCGTTCTCGTCTCGGCAGCGTCTTCCATCCACGAAACAGCCTATCTGCTGGGCCTGGCCGACTCGCACGATTTCATCCGCGGCGTCGTCGCCTGGGTCGATATGCTCGACAAGAACGCCGCTGGCGACTTGCGGGGCTGGGCTCGGTTCCGCAAGCTCAAGGGCATCCGGCCCTATCTTCAGGATCTGCCGGAGGACGACTGGATCCTGAAAAAGGAGCTGGATCCGGTCATCGAGGCGATGCTGGAACTCGGCTTGCGCTTCGATGCCCTCATCAAGCCGCGCCATATCCTCAACACCGTCAAGTTCATCGAACGCCATCCGACCCTACCGGTGATCGTCGATCACATGGCCAAGCCCAGCATCCGCGATGGCGCTTTCGAGCCGTGGCGGCGTGACATGGAAGAGTTCCGCGACCTGAAGCACGTCCACTGCAAGATCTCGGGCGTCCTGACCGAAGACGGCCCGGACTGGTCGCCCGAACGGCTCAAGCCCTATTTCGAGGCCATCATCGACATCTTCGGTCCCGACAGGCTAGTGTTCGGCAGCGACTGGCCGGTGGTCAATCTCGTCGCCGATTACGGACGCTGGATCGCGACGCTCGATGGCGCCCTGGCCGACCTGACCCGAGCCGATCAGCAGAAGATCTGGGCCGATAATGGCGGGCGTTTCTATGGCCTATGATACACCGCCTGGGCAAGGAAATCGGGTTTGACGATGGCACCTTCGCAGGATCGGGAGACGGCGGGCCTCAAGCGGCGCGGCATCGCCAGCCTCGCTTTTGACGAACTCGGCATAGCGCTCGCCGTGCTGCTGTTCTTCATCGTGGGTGCCTTCAGCAGTCCCTACTTTCTCACGCTCGGCAATCTGACCGGCATCCTGCAGAACGTCACTTTCCTTGGCTTTCTGAGCATCGGTGTCGGGTTGACCTTGATGGCCGGCGAAATCGACATTTCGGTCGGCTCGGTGTTCGGACTTTCATCGATCGTCACCGCCCTGCTGCTCAAGGCCGAGTATCCGGTTGCCGTCGCGATTGCCGCGGGCCTGGCGGTCGGGCTGGTCTGCGGCCTCGTCAACGGCCTCGTCGCCGAGCTCATCAAGGTCCCTGTCGTGGTCATCACGCTGGCAACGCTCGGCATCTATCGGGCGCTGGCGCTCGTGCTTGCCAATGGTTCGCCGGTGGGCGGCCTGCCGGACATTCCCGCCTTCTTCGACGGGTTCGGTCAGGGCGGTGTGGGTCAGGTTTCCTATATCACGCTGCTGTTCCTCGCCTTGGCCGTGATCGTCGAGATCATGCTGCGCTGGACGTCCTCCGGCTTCCGGCTGCTGGCTATCGGCAGCAACCCGCACGCGGCCCATCTGATCGGTTTTCATGTCGAGCGAACGCGTATCGTGCTGCTCGCCTTTTCCGGCGTGATGGCGGCCCTGTCCGGTGTCTGCGCCGTCGCCTATCTACAGACGGCGGGCCCGACCGGCGGCACCGGCTACGAGCTTTCCGTTCTCGCTGCCACCATCATCGGCGGCGTCAAGCTGAGCGGCGGCCGCGGCTCGATCCTCGGCGTGCTGCTGGGCTTGTGCGTCATTGGTGTCATCCAGAACCTGATCGTGCTGTGGGGCATCTCGCCGAACTGGTCGCAGGGCGTCTCCGGACTGGTGCTGATCGCCGCGATGACGCTGACCTGGCTGACAAGGCGGGAGGGCGCGAACCCACGCTGACGAGACACGCCATCGACAAAGCCAAACAAGACAGGCCCACCCCACGGGCCGATCAGGAGGAGGATGACATGACTGAGCATGACAAATCGAACGGCTTCGACCGGCGCCAATTCGGCAAGCTCTTGGGGCTTGCCGGTGCGATGGGCGCCACGGCGGCGATCGCGACGCCGGCATTGGCGCAGCAGGCCGACGACTGGAAGGGCTGGGTCAACAAGTTCTATGGCAAGCCGATCAAGATGGCGGTCTCCTGCGCTGGTACGACCAACCCGTACTTTGCGCCCGTCAAAGCGGGCGCGGAGGATGCAGGCGCGCAGCTCGGCATCGAGATGCAATGGGGCGGTGTTCCCGATGGCAACACCATCAACCAGATCGCTCAATTCGAGCAGCTGGTGAACACCGGCTTCCAGGCGATCGTGGTCGTGGCATTCGAGCCTGATGCCTGGATTGCGCCGATCAAGAAGGCGATGAAGGCGGGCGTGCTTGTCCTCACCGCCAACAACGACACGCCCAAGAGTGGCCGGGAACTCTATTTCGGCCAGGACCTCGTCGCCGCTGCGGTCGCGCAGGGCGAACTGATCGCCAAGCTCGCCGGCGGCAAGGGCAAGGTCGCCATGACCAATTGCGCGCCGGGATCGCTGGCCCTCGACCTTCGTGTTCAGGGCGCCAAGCAGGGCGTGCAACAGGGCGGCATGGAGGCCGTCGGCGTCTACAACACCAATCCAGCCGACATGGCGAGCGAACTCGGCACCATCCAGGATATCTTCAAGGCTCATCCGGACCTGGCGGCGATGATGCCGCTCTGCGGTCCCGACACCGCCGCCGCCGGCTTGGTGCGCAAGAACCAGGGCAAGAATATCCCCATCGTCGGCACCGACCTGCTCTACCAGACGCTCCAGCTGATCAAGGATGGCTATATCGATGCGACGATCGGGCAGCAGCCTTATCTCCAGGGCTATCTGCCGATCACCTACGCCTATCAGCGGGTCGTCCTTGGCGCGCCCAAGCTCGATCTGCCGGGCGGCAATTTCTATCTCGCCAACGAAATCGTCACCAAGGACAATGTCGACCAATATCTGATCCGGGAAGAGCGGTTCCGCGGATGAACGGGGCTCCTGGCGCCGCGCTGCTCAGCGCACGGAACATCAGCAAGCAGTTCGGTGAATTCCGTGCCTTGAGCGATGTCTCCATCGAGGTGAAGGCCGGCGAGGTGCACGGGCTTCTCGGTGCCAATGGCGCCGGGAAGTCGACCTTGATCGGCGTCCTGTCGGGCGCCATCCGTCCCGAGAGCGGGAGCGTGACTATTGCCGGGCGCGAGATTGCTCCAGGTTCCCTCTCTGCAGCCCGGCAGGCCGGCCTTTCGGTGGTCCATCAGGAACTCATGCTCTTTCCGGACCGGACGGCGGAAGAAAACATCTTCGCCGGTGTACTGCCCGCCGCGCCGTTCAGCTTCGTCAACATGCGTGCGCGCCGACGCAAGGTGGAGGCGACACTCGAGCGTGTCGGCGCAGTCATCGATCTGCGACGGCGTGTCGACGAGCTTCCGCTGTCCCATCGCCAGCTGGTGGAGATCGCTCGGGCTCTTTGCTCTGGCGGCCGCGTGCTCGTCCTCGACGAACCGACATCGGCGCTGTCGCTGCCCGAAGCCGAGGGCCTGTTTTCGGCGATCCGATCCATCGTGGCGGATGACGCGACGGTCGTGTTCGTTTCGCATCGCCTCGACGAGGTCTTTGCCATCACAGACGGCATCACGGTGCTCCGGGATGGCCGTGTCGCGGGCAGCTGGCGCACGGCCGAGGTCGATATTCCCGCGATCACCCGCGCCATGGTCGGCGAGGCTGCCGAGGCCCTGAGGCCGGTGCGCCGGGTTGTGCCGCCTGGCAAAGTCGTCATGGCAGTCAACGGATCGTCGGCCGCCTTGCCACCAATCGATCTTTCCTTGCGTGCGGGCGAAATCGTCGGCCTCGTCGGACTGGAAGGTTCGGGTGTCTCGACGGTTCTGGAAATTCTGGGCGGTGTCGAACGTATCGAAGGGCAGATCGAAGTCGAAGGCGTGCCGGTCCGCTTCCGCCATCCGGGCCATGCCATCAGCCATGGCGTGGTCTATATGCCGCCCGATCGCAAGAAAAGCGGCCTGTGGCTCGACCGCAGCACGGCCTTCAACCTCAACACCGCCTCGGTCTTCCGCATGCCCGCCTTCCAATGGCTCAACCGCGCCAGAATGGAGCGGGAGGCATCCGCACGCATGGCAGAGGTCGGCGTGCGCATCAGTGCCCTTCGTGAGTTCGCGGGACGCTTGTCCGGCGGCAACCAGCAGCGGCTCCTGCTTGGCCGGTGCCTGGACCTGCGCCCGAAGATCTTGCTCCTGAGTGATTTCACCCGCGGTGTCGACGTCAAGGCGAAGGCAGCGATCCATCAATTGGTTCGCGAACTCGCCGATGACAGCATCGCGATCTGCCTGACCTCTTCGGACCTGGAAGAGCTGCTCGATATTGCCGACAGGATCATCTGCATGCGCAGCGGACGCATGATCGCGGATCTGCCGAGCTCGAGCCTGGACAAGCATACCTTGCTGACCCTGGCGTCGATAGCGTCCGATGACCAGTCGCTTTCCGGTTCGAACCGCGTGCCGCAATGACCCCTATCGGCCTGGGGGCGGCATGAGCAAGACCCGCACTCATCTGTCCGACAGCATGCCCAGTCAATGCATTTCGCGGTCACCAGAATCATGTCGGAGGGCGTTTATGCGCCGTCCCGCCTCATCGAAGAGGCATGCCCGTTCCGTTTGCGGCGACAGCCAGATCGTCTCGTCGGGTTCCACGGTGATCCGCTCATGGGATACCGTGACGACCGTCTGTTCACCGAGAATAGCTATCACCTGGGTTTCCGAGCCGAGTGGCTCGACGACCATGACTTTCGCCGGGACACCCGAATCCTTCGGCGACATCGCAAGATACTCCGGCCTGATGCCGTAGACGGCTTTCGTGCCCTTCGGCTTGGCTATGCCACTGGGCAGGGCCAGTGCAAAGCCGTCGTCGGTCATGAAGATCATCCTTCCCTCGGCCTCGTCGAACCGGCCGTCTAGGAGGTTCATCGATGGCGAACCGATGAACCCGGCCACGAATATGCTCTGTGGATCGTCATAGAGATCAAGCGGCCGCCCAATCTGTTCAATGTGGCCCGCATTCATCACCACGATCCGATCCGCCATCGTCATCGCTTCGACCTGATCGTGCGTGACATAAACCGTCGTTGTCGCCAGGCGCCGGTGCAGGCTCTTGATTTCCGCACGCATGGCGCCGCGCAACTTTGCGTCGAGATTGGAAAGTGGTTCGTCGAACAGAAAGACCTGCGGATTGCGCACAATGGAACGACCCATGGCGACACGCTGGCGCTGTCCGCCCGAAAGCTGCCGCGGATAGCGTCCCAGCAACGGCGTAAGCCCGAGAATCTGTGCCGCCTCCGCAATGCGTTTCTGCTTTTCCGCCTTCGGCGCACCCGCGAGGGTCAGCGAAAAGGCCATATTCTCCGCGACCGTCATATGCGGATAAAGCGCATAGTTCTGGAACACCATGGAGATGTCCCGCTCCTTCGGCGGCAGGTTGTTTACAACGCGCCCCCCGATGCTGATCGTGCCGCCGGAGATGTTTTCCAACCCGGCGATCATGCGCAGCAAAGTAGACTTGCCGCAGCCGGACGGCCCGACCAGCACGACAAACTCGCCGTCGGCGATGTCGACCGAAACACCGTGCAGCACATCGATCGCGCCGTAGGTCTTGCGAGCTTTTTCGATAGTCACGTTTGCCATCAGACCGCCCCGATCCGAATCTCGTTGGATGAAAGCGCCCCCTCGTGAACAAGCAGCCCAACGCCGCCATCGCAGAAGGCTTCAGGGCTCGCGTCCGCCGCCGAAAGCGATACGCCATCAGCTTCGAAGATGATGCGGTTTCCCTGAGCAATGACCTTCATTGCGATGTTCTTCTCGAATTCGGTGTCAAAGGCGGTCTCGGCCAGGATCTCGATATCGTCGTCCCGAACCTTGACGATCTGCATCTTGCCGTCCCGGGTCACGCGGCCGCCGTAATAACGGCGCAAGCCCTGGGCGCGCACGGCGAGACCGCCATAATTGCCCAAATGCATCATCACCTGCCCTGAAGCTTGATAGTCGGTCCACTGGCGCGTGCCGTGAATGATGATGCCTTCGCCGGTAGCCTGGGAAATGCGAAATGCCGAAGGAAATCTCTTGGAGAAGAAGCTCGCACCGTTTACCCAGGCCATTCTCCAAAAATCGCCGTCGCCCGCTGGGCGCTTGAGTATGAGTTCGGGCGCACCATCCCACCGCAGAAAATCGACAATCAGGCGTCCATCGGCGCGCTTGCCGGTGCCGGTCACCGCGATGCCGATCTCGGCGATCGGCTGGCCGCCAGTGTCAGGCAGGATCCATTCGAGGATGGCTTCGCGGCCCGGCTCGATCGTGACCGGCGTGGCGTCGATGTCGCGCAGCTCGTCGCGCTCGTCGTAGATCCGAATGCGAAGCCGCGCTTCGACCACGCCACGATTGGCGTCCGGCGCCTTGATCCGCGCCTTGACGGTCTGTCCGGAATAAACGAGCGGTGTCGCCATAAGGTCATAGGTGCGCATGTTCAGCATTTCGCGCGGGGAGAAGGTTGGGCTGGTCACGGCAGCCACCTGCGTCGGGCCGAGCGCCTCAAATTCAATCGTCAGTGCGCGACTGCCCTCGAACTCGGCATTGCCGACACGAATGGACGCTAAGGCTTCAAGCCCGTCCTGCGGACGGAAACCCTGCTGGCTTCCGGGGAGCGAGAAATGAAACTGAGCCCCGCTCTTTGGAGCGGAGAGCCCCTGACCACCGGCCAGCTGAAACCCGAGACTGGTCAGGTAATAGGCTTGGCGAACCGCATCGTTGATGGAATTGCCGCCATCGGCGGATGAGATCAGCATCCGGTCGGCGATGGGTCGACGGAAGTCAGGCCCTTCCTCCAGGCCATCCAAGCCGTTCATGATGCCAAGCAGGCAGCCGACATTGCCGGCATTGCAATCGGTATCCCAACCGGACGTGTTGGCTATCATCTGCGCTCGTTGGAAGTCGTGCGGCGCGTAGAGCACGGCCATGACCATCAGTGCGTGGTTGGGTACGACATGGCAGTTGCCCGGATATTTGTCGTAGCCATACTCGTCCTCGATCTTCTGGCGGGTGTCGCGCCAGTCCGGATTTGCCTTGTGCCAGGCCCGGACGTCTGCGACCAGCCTGGCGATCAGGCTGTCGGGCGGGATCTGGGCGAGACCGGTGTCGATGAGGTGATCGATATCCGCAGATCGGAAGGCTTCGGCTTCCATGGCTGCCCAAAGCATCGCCGCGTAGACGGATTCACCGTCGTGGCTGACCTTGCCGGCCTGCTCGGCGAGCTTTGCCGCAAGTTCCGGCTGGCATGGAGCGACCATTGCCCAGCCGTCGATGAATATCTGCGCGCCGATTTGCTCGGCGACGGCCCGGCCGTTGGTGGCGATTGAGCCGGACGCCGGAGCGGCAACGCCTTTCTTGAGGTTAAGCCATGCCGTATGCTCGGTGGAATTGCCATTGCCACCCCACCACAGGATGGTGCGATCCTCGACGATGTAGTTCAGCCAGGCCTTGCCGATTTCCTCGGCCGAAAGGTTCGGCTTGATGCCATAGTCTTCGAGTGCTCGGATGAAAGTGAATGTGCCAGCGACATCGTCATCGGTCACCACCAATGGTTGGTGCAGCCGATTATGGACGTAGTATTCGACCGGACCGAGTTCTTCCATGATCTTCTGGTACGTCCAGCCTTCGAAGGGACGGCCCAGATACACGCCGATCAGCTTGCCCAATACACCGGCATAGACACGTTCAAGATAGTCGTTCGGAAATTGCATTGTTCACTCCATATAGTTGATCGAAATCGCTCAGCCCTTGACGGAACCGCCGGCCATACCCTCGATGAAACGCTTCTGCATGAAGACAAACAGCGCGACGACCGGCACAACGATGATGAGGGCCGCGGCCATGATCTCACCCCAGTCGGAGCTGTACTGGCCGGACAACAGGTAGAAAGCGATGACGGCAGTGGCGTTGTCCTGCTTCTGAAGGAAGGTGGTCGCGATCAGGAATTCATTCCAGGAATTCAGCCCAATGATCAGCGCGACGGTCAAAATACCCGGTGAGACAATCGGCAGCATGACCCGCCAGAAGACCTGCCAATGTGTCGCGCCGTCGACGATTGCGGCTTCCTCCAGCTCTTTCGGCACCGCCAGGAAGTAAGTCCTCAGCAGCATCACGGCAAAGGGGCTGTAAAGTGCGGTGTAGATCAGCGCTACACCGAAGATGTTGTTGATCAGCCCCAGCCTGGCGAAGCCGAAATATAGCGGGAAGATGTACAGCTGGATTGGCGCAGTCGTGGTTGCCAGGAGGTAGAAGGTAAAAATTTTCCAACTTTTGATCTTATGACGTGCAAGTACATATGCAGTCAGAGATGACGTTGTACTCACGAGGACAATCGTCGTACCTGAGACAATCAGCGAGTTGATGAAGGTCTTGGAGAATTTCGCATGGTTCCAGGCGTTGACGAAATTCTGCCATCGTATCTGTTCCGGCAGGCCGAGCGGATTTTGTACAATCGCTGCGGCAGGCTTCAGCGAATTCAGCACCAGCAGCGCGATCGGGAAGAGTGCGATGAAGGCGAATAGACCCAGGACAGCATAGCAGATCCACAGAGTCATGCGGCTCTCGACCAATCTCATTGCTCGCCTTCTTTCGATTGGATGCGGACGTAGAAGAACGTACTAACCAGTCCGAAGACGCTGATGACCAAGGCTGCCGCCGCGGCCTGCCCGACATTGAGGTCGTAGAAGGCCTTGCGGTAGGCCAGGGTGGAGAGAAGTTCGCTTGAGAGCGCAGGTCCACCCTGGGTCAGGATGTAGACGAAGTCGAAGGCGAGGAATGACCAGATCACGGTCATGATCATCATCAGAGTGATCGTTGACCGGATGCCAGGCAGGAGCACATAGCGCATCATCTGGAAGTAAGTGGCCCCTTCAATGCGGGCAGCCTCGATCTGCTCCTGCGGCACTTGGCGGAGCGCGGCGAAGAAAATCACACAGAGGAAGCCCCACCAGTGCCACAGGTCGACAGTCGCCACCCCGAAGAGAGAAATGGAGGGCTGGGTCAGGGGATTGGGGATCGGCAGGCCATATCTCTTGAGAACGCCGAATACGCCTGTAACCGGACTGTAGATCATGCCCTGCCAAATGCGTGCCGTGATGGCCGTGGCGATAACAACGGGCAGGAAATAGACGATCTGGAAGACATTGCTGCCCCGGCGCACGATCAGGAGCATGGATGCCGCAAGCAAGCCCATCAGGATGGGCAGGGTGAGAAAAACCAGCGTCCAGAGGATATTGTTGCCGAGTGCCCGCCAGAAGACACCATCGGCTGCGAGTGCCCGAAAATTATCGAGGCCGGCGAAGGTCGGCGTCGAGATGCCATCCCAATTGTAGAAGGCAAGAACGGCTGTCAGCAATGCGGGAATGAGGATGATCACCACATTGATAATCATCGTTGGGATGAGATAGAGCCGATACATGTCTTCCTCCGTGCGAGGGCGGCGCGATCGGCGCCGCCCTTCTGCAACCTCGAGCAAAGCTCGTTCAAGCGTAAACCCTAATTTGCTCTAACTCTTTGTTTCGACGCGCCTTTGTGATTCTTGCCGAGTCCGGCAAATCGCAAAACGCTTTAGACGCGAGCTGGGACAGCCGGCGCCTTCCCGGCGTCCTTTTCGGTCTTGAAGGTTTGGTCCAGCTTCTTGAGGAAATCAGCCGAGGTGGTCTTCTTGAGCCAGACCTCCTCCATGCCGCTGACCAGATAGGTGTCGGTTGCGGGCGGCAGGAAAGTCCAGGTCGTGTAACCGTAATTGCCGGCCTTGACAGCTTTGGACAGCGTGTTCATGACCTCGATGTAAAGCGGCGACACCTTGTCGGAGAGCTTTACTCCGGAGAGATCGTTGAGCGGCAGGTTCCATTCGCCTTGCCAGACCGAATTCATCTTGCTGTAGAAATCGTCCTTGAAGATGTAATCCAGGACCGCCGCGGCACCATCGGCGTTGTCTGACTTCGCGTTGATCGAGAGCGTCGAACCAATGCCGAGCGCGTAGACCGGATCACCGCTGGCGCTTGGAAAGCCGACAAAGCCCGGCTCGGCATTGTTCTGCGGGAAATAGTTGGGAATCTCAGTGAAGTTCCAGGTGCCTGTCGGCGCCATGCCTGCCTGGCCGGTGGCGATCTGCGCAAAGGCCTGTTCCAGCGTCAGCGAGAAGTAGTTGTCGCCGAAATAGCCCTTGTCCCACCACTGCGCCAGCTTGTCGATCGCAGCCACGAAGGCCGGGTCGGTCCATGGGATCGCGCCTGTCAGCGCCTTATAGACCTTGTCCGGCCCAGCGATGGAATTCAGAACGATCGAGACATAGTGCTCGTTGGCTGGCCGCCAGTCCGCATTGCCCGCGCCGAACGGGATAAGCCCCTTGGCCTTCATCTCATCGGCCAGGCTTTCGAACTCCGCGATGGTGGTTGGTACATTCCAGCCATTGGTTTTGAACGTTGTCTTGTTGTAGAAAAGACCAAGCGTTTCGTAGGTCTTGGCAAGCGCATAGAGTTTGCCATCGTACTTGCCGAGGTCGAGGAAGAGCGGCAGCAGATTGTCATTCCAGCCGTATTTCTTGGCGTAGTCGTCAAGGGGCAGGAGCTGGCCAGCCTGGGCCTTGGCTGCCACATAACTCGGTCCGGCCGTGAAGACGACATCTGGGCCGGTGCCTGAAAGCATGGCGATACGCAGCTGATTGTCGAGATCCGAACCGCGGAAATCAATACTCAGCAAGTCTTCGGGATGGGCAGCGTTGAACGGGTCGATCAGGATAGTCTTGAGATTGTCCTGATTTTCGGGCGATGCAGACTCGTACCAAAATCCGACCGGCTTCTGGTCGGCTGCAAACCCGAAACGGGTCATAAATGGCAGGATCGTGAGACCAAGCCCGGCTTTCAATACTGTACGACGTTGCATATTTTTTCTCCTCCAGCTTGTTTCAGACGGCTTTCGTCGTGCCCCTTTGGATTAGATTGAACGGCATTTCGACTGCGGTTCCCGGACCGCTTTTCTCGCCGCGTAACCGATCCATCAGTGTCTGGGCGGCGCGTTCGCCCATTTGCCATTGAAATTGCGCGACCGTGGTCAGCGACGGCGTGACCAGCCTGGCAGCCGAGATGTCGTCGAAGCCGACGACCGCCATCTCACGAGGGATCTCGATGTTGCGCTCACGCAATGCCTGCATGACGCCGATTGCCATCAAGTCGTTGGCGGCAAATATCGCGGTCGGTCCGAATGTGCCTCCCAGGATGGTTTCTGCGGCACGCATGCCACCGATCTCGCTGAATTCTCCGTCGACAACGACGTGATCCTCGTAGCCGGCGGTGGCAAGCGCCGTGCGGTACCCCTCGATGCGGGTGGTCTGTGGACCGCCCCGGCCGGCCACCATGGCGATGCGCGAATGACCCTGAGTGATCAGATGTTCGGTTACGGCATAAGCTGCGGCGCGACTGTCGACAAAGATGTCATCGACGGCGATCTCGCCGCCGTGTTTCTTTGACGATTCGATACGCACGACAGGCACGCCGGCCTCGATCAGGGGGCTGAAGTCCTGGGCGCGTAGCGTGAAGAACACGCCGATCACGCCGTCGACCCGCCCTTGCCGTGCCCAGTCGAGAAAGTGGCGCTCCCGTTCGGGCGAACCGTCTGTATTCACGGCGATTACATCATAGCTGAGGCCATCCGCGACCGATTGAATGCCGCGGATCAGCGATGGATAGAACGGGTTGGTGATATCGGGCACGATACACGCGATCGTCATGGATCGGCTTGTCTTGAGTGCCTGCGCGAAGCGGTTTGGAACGTAGCCCAGATCCTTTGCCGCCTTGGTTATCCGCGCCCAGGTTTCCGCCGGAATGGATGCACCGCCGCCACTGAGCACCATGGAGACGGTCGCTTGGGACACGCCAGCCAGTCTTGCCACGTCCTTCTGGGTAGCACGGCCGCTCATCATCGACAGCTTTCTGATACGTATTACTTATACGTATAATTAGCCGTCGAGCTGCGTTTAAGTCAAGTGCCGCTTTTTCAAGCCAGGAACGAGCGGCGGACATCGAGCGCCTGCTCGCGATGCTCATCAACCGCTGCTTCGGCCGCCGGGGATATCGCCCGAGCTTCGGCCGAAAGCTCTATTGTCGATCGGTGGAAGAGGCCTGCTCGATACGTGCCGTCATGCGAATCCGGGGCATCGCCGATGCCAAGGCCGGCCGTAACGCCGAACGGCGCGCGAGAGGCTCCGCATGCCCGTCTTCCAATGGCTCAAGAGGGCCAGAATGGAGCGGGAGGCATCCGCACGCATGACCGAGGTCGGCGTGCGCATCAGTGCACTTCGCGAGGTCGTGGGACGATTGTCCGGCGGCAACCAGCAGCGGGTCTTGCTTGGCCGGTGCCTGGACCCGCGCCGACGGGACGTCCGATCGTCACTCGGCCGGTGGGGCGTATTGAATGCCGCCAAGGCTCCAGAGCTGATTCAGGCCGCGCGGGATGCCCAGCTTGGATTTCGTGCCGAGATTGCGTTCATAGACCTCGTCATAATTGCCGACCAGCTTGACGACATTCACCACCCAGTCCTTGGAAAGGCCCATCTTCCCGCCCATGTCGCCATCCGCGCCGAGCAGCCGCCGGATGGCGGGGCGGCTCGAAGCCTTGGCCTGGTCGAGCGTCGACTGGCTCACACCGAGTTCTTCCGCGTCCAGCATGGCAAAATGCACCCACTGAACCAGATTGCGCCATTTCGGATCATCCTGGCGCACAGCCGGGCCGAGCGGCTCCTTCGAGATCACCTCGGGCAGGATGATATGCTCCCCGGCATCCGGCAGCCCCAGGCGGGCGGCGTAAAGCTGCGAGACGTCCGAGGTCACGACCGAGCATTCGCCCTTCTTGTAGCGATCGATGGAGTCCTGGGTCGAGTCCGTCAGCACAACATCGTATTTCATCGAATTGGCGTCGAAATAGTCGGCCTGGTTGCGCACCGTGGTCGTATCCTTCTGCACGCAGACCTTGCTGCCGGTGAGCTCCAGCGCCGAATTGACGTTCTTGGCCCGCGGCACCATGAAGCCCTGGCCGTCATAATAGGTCGTGCCCGCAAAGCTCAGGCCGTAGTCCAGTTCCCGCGACAGCGTCCAGGTCGAATTGCGGGACAGGATATCGATCTTGCCGTTGTGCAGGGCGTCGAACCGGTCGCTGGTCGAAAGCGGCACAAATTGCACCTTGCTGCTGTCGGCGAAGATCGCAGCAGCCACGGCGCGGCAAAAATCCGCGTCGAAGCCGGACCAGTTGCCCGAGGCGTCCTTGCTCGAGAAACCCTCCAGGCCCTCATTGACCCCGCAGATGAGGTTGCCTCGCGCCTTTACGGTGTCGAGCGTCTGCGCGCCCGCAGCCGTCGCCGCCGCCAGGCCAAGCATCACGGCTGCGGCCTGAATGGACATTCGCTTCATTTTCGTTCCCCTCGCTCGCAGCTTGAAGACAACCAGAGCAAAGCGCGTTTAAGCGTAAACGCTGCAATGCTCTAACTCTTTGTTTCGACGCGTCTTTGCGATTCTTGCCGATGCCGTCAAATCGCAAAACGCTTTAGAGCAAAATGCAATCAGCCGGGACCGGATTGCCAGATTGACGCGTTGGTATCGAATGCATTTCGCGATTCTTGGTGGTTCGATTTGAAGGCAAAAACGCTCCAGCACGCCGTCGACGGCTCGCAAACGGGCATCACACCTATGGAAGCTCAGACCTTGGGAGCCTGTCGAACCACCACGCGCGTGCCCACCGGGACCTTGTCATAGAGGTTGATGACGTCGGGATTGACCAGGCGGATGCAGCCGGACGAAACGGCATAGCCGATCGTCTCGGGCTGGTTGGTGCCATGAATGCGGTAGTCGGTGCCGCCGAGATAGAGCGCCCGCGCGCCCAGGGGATTACCCGGGCCGCCCGCCATGAAGCGAGGCAGATAGGGCTGGCGCTTGATCATCTCCGGCGGCGGCCGCCAGTCCGGCCATTCTTGCTTGCGGCTGATCTTCAGAAGGCCCGACCACTGGAAGCCCTCGCGCCCGACGCCGATGCCGTAGCGTATCGCCGTCTTGTTGTCCTGAACGAGATAGAGGAAGCGATCTTCCGTCTCGACGACGATCGTTCCGGGCGGCTCGTTGGAGCGGAAATAGACGGGCTGCGGCCGGTATTCCGGCAGGAGCTGCTCTTCCGTCGGGTCCGGAACGAAGCCGGGCCGCTCCAGGTCATATTTGGGGTCCAGCCCCTGCTGCTGGGCGAGAGCCGCCGGACCCACGATGAGAACGGCGCCCAGGGCGAGCGCCATGTATCTGCCTGTCCACGTCATGATTTTGCCGCCCCGCAACGGACATAGACCAGCGTGCCGTAGCGTTTGGCAGCGTCCGGATCGACCCACAGGGCCGTGAAGCTCGTAGGGTCATAGGACAGTACGCGCCGGTCGTGCGGATCGCCCGCCGGTCCCTGCGGGCCGATATAGACAGCGCCGTCGCTGGCCGCCTTCACGAAGAGTTCCTGTGGCGTCGCCTGATCGGCAAGATGCATCATCACGCCGCCATTCGCACCCTTGCCGATCACATAGGGATTGGAGCAGGCCGCCTTCGCTTGCGCCTGGGTCCGGACCCGATCCTGCTCCGCGCGATAGGAGGCCAGGCCCCATTTGCCGACGAGCTGGTCCGCGGTGATGACAAATTGCGGCGTGGCCACGGGGGTTGAAGTACTGCATCCCGCCAGGGCGATGGCACAGAGCAGCACGCCACCGGCGCCCTTTCCTCGTACCGCGGCAACGAAACTCTGCAGATGTGGGCGCATGAAACCAGTCCTCTGTGGCATTCGGCGGTGAACCGTATCGAATTGGCATTGGGAGGAAACTTGTAACGGCAACATAGTAGACGATGCGGGCGCGGCGGCAAGGGGCTAGGACCCATGCCATGTGGTTTTGATGAATTGGACGACGGGCGGCATGCGATCCATAGCAGCGGTTCAGTTGTCCAGGGCAGCGCGCATCCCTCGAAATGTTGCCATAACTTATTGAGGCTGTGGTTCATTCTAGGTTCGGCAGGAGGAAGATTTGAGCGGGAAAACATTACGCCTGCACATACCACAGTGGCAGGGCGGAAATCTTGAAGCCTATCACTTCGGCGCCCAATTGCTGGCATGGCTGGCACCGGCAGCGAATGGCCTGGTGGCGACAGTCGAGGTGGCGGAACCCGACGGCTCCAAGCTCATGCGGGAGGACGGCATTGTCGCCCGCGGCGCCCTGCTGCAGCAGCTCGACCGCGCAGAACAAATCCTTGGAAAGGAAGCGCCGGACAAGGTCGTCGTCCTGGGGGCGATTGCCTCGTAAACCTACGGCAAGCCGTTTGTCCGATTTTAGACTCCAGGTAGATAAGTTAAGCGCAATTTTGGTATGTTATGCACGTTGCGTTCTCGGGGCGGATGCGCGTTGATGGATCAAGAAAGAGTTCTAGCCGCAGTCCTCTTGGCCGATGTCGTGGGCAGCACGCCGCTCTATGAGCGCATTGGCGACAAAGCCGCTCTGCAGCAGATCTCGGATTGCCTGAACGCGATGCGCGAGATCGCCGCCCGGAACGGCGGTGATTTCATTCACTCGAAGGGCGATGACGTGCTCAGCCTGTTCGAGAGGCCCGAGGGGGCGCTGACGGCCGTCTGCCAAATCATGGGCCGGCTGACGAAAGGGTCGTTGAGCGTCCGGATCGGATTGCATTTCGGAGCGGTCATTCGCACGCGGGGCGAGGTATTCGGCGACGTCATCAATGTCACCGCAAGGTTGTCCACCACGGCCAACCCCGGGGAAGCGCTGATCAGCCAGAGCCTCTTCGAAGCTCTTCCCGCGGGGAGCCGCAGTGCCTTGCGGCTCCTCGACAAGATGGCCTTCAAGGGGAAGCAGGAGCCCTTCGACGTCTATACCCTGTGGAGCGATGATGGTGCCCTCAGCACGCAGATCGTCAGTGGGACGACCATTATCAATAGGCGCTCCGCCCCGCCGCAGCACATCAATCTGGTCATCCGCTATGGAGATCAGTTGCGATCCTGCCGTCAGAACGAATTCGTGACCATCGGCCGATCCCCGGAATGCGATATCGTCATCCAGCGGCCCTGGGTCTCAAGGCATCACGCGACCTTCACCATTTCGAACGGCAGGGCCCGGCTTGCCGAGCGAAGCTCGTCGGGCACATTCTTGTCGACGGGATCCGACCATGAAGTATTCGTGCGCCGCGAAGACGTTCTCCTCGTCGGCTCCGGCGTCATCTCGCCTGGACTGCGCTCATCCCTCAGCGACGCCCAGATCCTTCACTACGAAATTATCTCGGGCTGACCGGGCCGGCCTCGTCCACCGTGACCTCCAGCCTCCGCGGCCATCTTGAATCGTCTCGATCGATTTGGGGATCCCGGCGATTCCGGGAAAATACATGCCGCTCCAAGCTGATTACCGCAGCGAGACCCAGATCGTCTTGGTCTGCAGATATTGCTCCACGGCTTCGGTGCCGTTGTCGCGGGCGAGGGAGCCCGAGCGCTTGTAGCCCCCGAAGGGGGTGGTGACGTTGCCCTCGGTGAAGCCGTTCACCGCCACCGTGCCGCAGGGCAGGCGCTTGGCGAGGTGGAAGGCCTTGTCGATGTCGCGGGTGAAGATGGTGGCGTGCAGGCCGTAATCGGTGTCGCGGGCGATCTTCAGCGCCTCGTCGACGCCGTTGGCGCCGATGACGCCGAGCACCGGGCCGAAGATCTCCTCGCGCGCCACCCGCATCGCCGGCGTGACGCCGTCGAACACGGTGGGATCGACGAAGCAGCCGGGCAGGCCCGCGCTGGCGCCGCCGCCGGCCAGCAGGCGCGCGCCCTCGCTCTTGCCGGCCTCGATATAGGAGAGCACGCGGCTCTGATGCTCGGCACTGACCATCGAGCCGAGATCCGTTCCCGGATCGAGCGGATCGCCGACCACCAGCGCCCTGGTCTTTTCCAGCACGCGGTGGAGGAAGGTGTCCTTCACCTTGAGGTCGATGATCTGGCGCATATTGGCCGAGCAGTTCTGGCCGCCGTTCCAGAAGGCGGCGTTGATGGCGCTGGCGATCAGGGCATCGTCGATATCGGCATCCTCGAGCACGATGAAGGGGCTCTTGCCGCCCATTTCGAGGCCTACCGGCTTGAGATTGCTCTCGCTGGCATATTTGAGGAAGTAGGCGCCGACTTCCGTCGAGCCGGTGAAGGAGACGACATCGATATCGTTGTGCCGGCCGATCGCCTGGCCAGCGGTCTCGCCGAAGCCGGGCACGACATTGAGCACGCCGGCGGGCAGTCCGGCCTCGGTGGCGAGTTCGGCAAGGCGGAGCGCGGTGAGCGGGGTCTGCTCGGCGGGCTTCAGGACAGCGGAGCAGCCGGCGGCGAGGGCCGGCGCCAGTTTCCAGGCGGCCATCAGCAGCGGGAAGTTCCAGGGCAGCACCAGGCCGACGACACCCACCGGTTCCTTGACGATCATCGCCACCGTCTTCTCGCCGGTGGGCGCCACCTTGCCGAAGCTTTTGTCGGCGAGCTCGGCATACCATTGGAAGAAGGTCGGCACCTCATGGCCGATTTCGTTGAGGCAGTCCTTGATGGTCTTGCCGCTGTCGAGGCTCTCCATCACCGCCAATTCCACCGCATGGGCGCGTACGAGATCGGCGAGGCGCAGCAGCACGGCCTTGCGCTCCTCGGGTGCGGCGCGCGACCAGGCGCCATCCTCGAAAGAGCGGCGCGCGGCGGCCACCGCCTTGTCGACATCCGCGGCATCGCCATGGGCGACCGTGCCGAGGACAGCGCCGGTGGCCGGGTTGATGTTCTCGAACACCTTGCCCGAGGCGGCCTCATGCCAGCCGCCATCGATATAGGCCTTCGAAGGGAAGGCGAGGCGGCCGGCAATCACGCGATAATCGGCGGCGGAAGAGGGTGAGGTCATCGGGCGGGCTCCGGAGCTGGTTCGGATTCGGGGATGGCGGTCGGCATGGCGAGGCCGAAGCGGGTGGCAAGGCGTTCGAGGTCGCCGGCAATGCCGGGGTGGAGCCGCACGCCCTTCGCCAGCGCCTCGCGCTTGCGGCCGAGGGCGGCCTCACCGGGCAGGCGCACGCGCGGCTTGCCGGCGGGGACGCGCGCGGCCCGGCAGGCATCGGCGAGCCAGCCGGTCTGGCGGGTGAAGCCATCGAGGCCGCCGAAGAGATCGGGCGCGAAGGCCAGCACCAGCACGCTGGCACCCCATTCGGTCGGCTTGTCGGCGCGGCCATAGGCGCCGAGGCCCTGGGTAAGCGCTTCGACCATCAAGGAGAGGCCGTAGCCCTTGTGGCCGTGGTCGAGGCCGCCCACGGGCAGGATCGAGCCGCCTTGCTTCATGACGGTGGGATCATCAGTGGCGATGCCATGCTCGTCCATCACCCAGGCGCCCGGCAATCGTCCGCCGGCCGCGCGCGTGCGTCCGCACAGGGCGGCCGTCGTGATGGAGGTGGAGACATCGATGAGGATGGGGTCGCCGTCCGTGGGTATACCCGCCGCAATGGGATTGGGAGTCATGACGGGCGTCAGGCCGCCGAAGGGCGCAACATGGGAATCGCTGGGGTCGGACGAGAGTACCAGCACCATCTGCCCCTTGCGCGCCGGCTCTTCGAGGAAGGCGGCGAGGCAGGCGATGTGGTGGCTGCGGCGGACGGCGACGGCACCGATGCCGAAGCGCTCGGCGCGTCTCGCGGCCTCCTCCACCGCGAGCATGGTCGTCCACACGCCGGGCAGGCGCCTGGCGTCCCAGGTGGCGATGGCGGCGTGGTCGACGACGATGGCGGGCAGGCCCTTCTTCTCCATGGTGCCGTTGTCGAGTTCCTCGACATAGTCGGCCAGCAGCGCCAGGCCATGGGTGGTATGGCCGAGGAGATCGGCCTCGATGAGGCCCTGCGCCACCGCCTCGGCCGGCTTCTCGCCGAGGCCCGCCGCCTCCAGCGCCGTAGCGGCAAGCTGCTTCAGGTCTTCATAGCGGTAGCGCGGTTCCATGGCTTCGTCTCCCGGGAGCGGTGGGTTCAATGCCGGCGCACGGAGATGTGCCAGGGGATGAGCAGGCGTTCGGCCAGCGTCACCATGCCGAACAGCAGGAGGCCGAGCACGGTGAGGAAGAAGATGCCGGCAAAGGCGAGGTCCGGCCGCATATTGCCGGTGACGATCTGGATGTAGAAGCCGAGGCCCTGGTCGCTGCCGATGAACTCGGCGATGGTGGCGCCCACGGTGGCGTTGACGGCCGCATATTTGAAGCCGACGAAGCATTGCGGCAGCGCCGCCGGCAGGCGCACCTTCCAGAAGGTCCGCCAGGGACCTGCGCCCGTGGAGCGGCAAAAGCGCGTCAGCTCGTCGCTCAGCGAGCCGAACGCGTGGATGGCGTTGAGCGCCACCGGGAAGAAGCAGACCAGCACCACGATGATCACCTTGGGCAGCAGGCCGAAGCCGAGCCAGGAGATGAACAGCGGCGCGAAGGCGATCTTCGGCACCATTTCGAGGCTGACGAAGAAGGGATAGATCGTCCGCCGCAGCATCGGCGAGAAGGCGATGGCGAGCCCCATCGGCAGGCCGACGGCGATGGCGAGGAAATAGCCGAGGAAGCTTTCCAGGCCCGTGATCAGGAAATAGTTGGAGAGGCGGGGAATATCGGCCCAGCCCTTGGCGACGATCTCCGAGGGCTTGGGCAGGATATAGGCCGGGATGCTGAAGAGATCGACCGACCATTGCCAGCACAGGAACAGCCCGACGAAGAAGGCCAGAAACGGCCAGGAGCGCTGCAGCGAGGCCGCGAGGCGCAGCAGGAGGGCCGGGAGGCGGCCGGTTTCGGCGGGCTTTTCAGATGACGCCATAGTCACGGAAAATCCCCTGGATGCGATGGACATGGCCGGTGAATTCAGGCGTGCTCTTGACGTCGAGATCGCGCGGCCAGGGCAGGTCGATGTCGATGGCGCATTCGATGCGGCCCGGGCGCGGGGTGATCACGCAGACGGTGGAGGAAAGCTGCACCGCCTCCTCGATCGAATGGGTGACGAACACCACTGTGGGCCTGCGCTTCATCCACAGCGCCTGCAGGTCGGTGCGGATACCCTCGCGCGTCATGGCGTCGAGCTTGCCGAGCGGTTCGTCCAAGAGCAGTGTGTCGGGATCGTGCACCAGCGCCTGGCAGAAGGCGGCGCGCTGCTGCATGCCGCCGGAGAGTTCGTGCGGATAGCGCCCGGCAAAGCCTTCGAGGCGAACGGAGCGCAGCAATTCGCTGATGCGGCCGGCATGGGCGCCCGGACTGAGGCCGCGCATTTCGAGTTGCAGCGCGACATTGCCCTCCACCGTGCGCCAGGGCACCAGCGTGTTGTCCTGGAACATGATGCCGATATCGGTCTGCGGCCCGGCGACGCGCTTGCCGTCGACCAGGATCTCGCCGCGCGAGGCATCGAGCAGGCCGGCGATCATCAGCATCAGGGTGGACTTGCCGCAGCCGGACGGGCCGAGCAGCGAGACGAAGCCGCCGGAGGGGATGGTGAGATCCGCCGGGCCGAAGGCATGCACCGCCTGCGGGCCGGAGCCGAAGGTCTTGGCAAGGGAACGCAGTTCGATCGTCGCTGCCATGGCGCTGGATGGGTCCGTTCTGTCGGGCCTTATAGAATTAAAAGCGCCCCAGGCACCGCGCAGGCACCCGGGGCAGGGACAGCCCGCTTATTTCGGCAGGAAATCATTGGTGTAGAAGGCACTGGCCGGGTTGTTGGTCTCGAGGCCGTTATATTTCTTCATGAGGTCGAGCATGTCGTTCCAGTCGGCGGGAACGTTGAGCCCGAGCACCTTGTCCTTGTTGGCCTTGGAATAGAGGATGCCGAGGGTCACCGCCTGCACCGCGAGGGCCTGCTGTTTGCCGGCATCCTCGGCCATGCTGCCGCCGACGATATCGGCCATGGCGTCGACGGCCGCCTGCGGATTGGCCTCTGCCGCCTTGTAGGACTTGATGGTCGCGCCGACGAAACGCTTCACCAGGTCCGGATTATCGGCGACCAGTTTCTTGGTGGCGACGATGCAGTAGCCGATCTGGTTCACGCCGAAGTCCGAATAGGCGAAGGTCACTGGCGGCTTGCCGCCGTTGGCGAGAATCTCGGCCGGCTTGTCGTCGAGGCCGCCGAGAATGCCGACCGTGCCGCCCGCACCCTGCAGATAGCTCGACACGATGGCGCCGTCGGGCACATTGGTGACGCCGATATCGCTATCCGACAGACCGGCATTCTTGAGCACCAGCGGGAAGAAGGTGTTCACGCCGGCATTGGCGGTGGTGAGGATCTTCTTGCCCTTGAGGTCGGTGATCTTGCTGACCCCTGCATCGGGGCGCACGATGATGGCGTCGGTGCCCATGGCGTCGATCACCGCCACCGAGATCAGCGGCGCGCCCTTGGCTGCGAGGTTCACCATGCTGGCGCAGGAACCATAGGAGAAGGTGCTGTCGCCATTGGCAACCAGGCGGTGCGCCGAGCCCGAGCCATTGCCGGAGCGGATGTCGAGGTCGATGCCCGCATCCTTGAAGAAGCCCTTGTCCTTGCCGAGCGCGAAGGCGGCGTGCGAGCCGTACCACATCCAGTTGAGGCGCAGGCGCACCGCGTCCTCAGCCCGCGCCGCACTGGCGCCGGCTATCCCCGTTACCGCCAGCAACGCGATGGCGGTACGCTTCGTCCAAAGTCGCAATCCGGTCATGACGATCCCCTCTGGTCTGGATAGCAGTCTCTTTTTTCTCACACCGGCAGGCAGCCGGGGCCGAGCGGTTCATAGATCTTGTAGGCGAGTACGAATTCCTGGTGCCCGAGCGCCTCGGACTTGGTGGGCGTGCCGGAGGCGGCGGTTACAACGGCTTCGACGACATGGCGGCCGACATCCTCCACCGTCTCCAGGCCATCGGCGATGGTGCCGCCATTGACGTCCATGTCGCCCTCCATGCGCTGGAAGACGCGGCTGTTGGATACGCCCTTGATCACCGGCGCCAGGGCCTGCCCCACCACCGAGCCCGCGCCGGTGGTGAAGACGATCAGGTGGCAGCCGCTCGCCACCATCTCGGTGATGGTCTGCGTGTCGTTGATGTTGGGAATGCCGTAGCGCACCGGCCCGTCATTGACGGTGTCCATCAGATAGAGCCCGCCGTGGGGCGGCCGGACGCCGGGCTTGATCATGCCGCTGATCGGGCGCGAGCCGCTCTTGGCATAGGCGCCGAGGGATTTTTCCTCCAGCGTCGACAGGCCGTATTTGATGTTGCCGCCACCGAAGCTGCCATGGCCGAGATCGCTGTAGTAGCGGTCGGCCTTGCGCACCGCCTCGCGCAGGGCCTCGCCGAGATCGGGGGTGACGGCGCGCCCGGCCATATGCTCCTCGCAGCCGATCAGCTCGCAGGTTTCCTCGAACATCACGGCGGCGCCGGCATCGACCAGCAGGTCGACGGCATGGCCGACGGCCGGGTTGATGGTGACGCCGCTGAGCCCGTCCGAACCGCCACATTTGGTGCCGATGACGAGATCCTCGAAGCCGAAGGGCACGGTGGCGGCGGCCTTGAGGGCGGCAAGCTGCGCCTCCACCCAGGCGCGGCCGAGTTGCGTGGTGCCGGCAGTGCCGCCCGAGCCCTGGATGGTGAAGAGCTCGACCGGCCGGCCGGAGGCCTCGATCGCCGCCTTCAGCTTGCGGCGCTGGAACTCCTCGCAGCCGAGCGAGACAAGCAGCACCGCGCCCACATTGGGGTGGGTGCACAGATCCGTCATCACGCGATGGGCATAGTCGCTGGGATAGCAGCCGGGAAAACCGATGAGCTGCACGCCGTCATCCTCATAGGGCGCGGCGATCCTACGGGCGACATGGTGGGCGCATTCGACCAGATAGGCGACGACGAGATAGTTGCGGATGCCCTTGCGCCCGTCCTGGCGCAGATAGCCGCGCATGGCGCCGGCGTTCTCGAAAGCATGAGCGAGGCTATTCATAGTGGTCCTCGTCATTGTTGAGGTAGCGGCTGGCGACATTGTGGACATGCACCAGCCGTCCCTTCGGAATATCGGCCCTGGTCACCGCCACCGGCACGCCGAAACGCAGGATCAGCGCGCCCTCGGCGATGTCGGCGAGGGCGATCTTGTGACCCTGCGGAATGGCCTCCCCGGCCTTGAGCGCCATGCCGGCGATGGTGCAAGCGAGGCTGCCGGCCGCGATATCCCGTAGCGCGATACCGACATTGTCGCTCGGCGCAAGGATCACCATGTTGGCGGCAGCTTCAGCCATGAATCATCAGGCCTCGACCAGGTTCGGCGTGCCGATGGCGCGCATCATCGCGAGCGTCGGGGCCCGGTAGCGCTGGCGCGCATCGCGTGTCGGCGGGCGGCAGCGGCTGGAGGGCAGGCCGACCAGCTCCATGCATAATTTGTCGAGATAGCCGTCGCCGCTGGTGAAATCGCGTTCGATCTCGACCCAGAGCTTGTAGAAGGGCATGGCTTCTTCCACGAGCATGCGCGCCACTTCCGCATAGTTGCCCGCGCCGATCTCACGGACCAGCTTCAGCCCCCATTGCGGCCAGAAATTGCACAGATGCACTTCGAAGGCGCGTGCGCCCAGGGCCGGCATCGGGCTGAAGGCGAAGAAGAGATTGTTGTCGATGATGGTAAAGCGCTTGGAGAAGCGAGCGGTGACGCTCTCGAACTCCATGGCGTCGGTGCGCGGCGTCGCCCATTTCAGGCCCACGACATTGGGAATCTCGGCAAGACGTTCGACCATGGCGAAGGAGATGTTCGTGGTGGTCCAGAACGTATTATAGATGATGATGCCGATATCGGGGGCGGCCTCGGCGGCCTCGCGCACGAATTCTTCGAAATCGCCTTCGGTGTGGCTAAAGTAGAACGGGCAGGAAACCTGGATGAAATCGGCGCCGATGCGCTGGGCCGCCTTGGCGAGGCGGACGAGCTCGAGCGTGGACGTGGTCTGCGCTCCCATGGCGACAGGCACGCGCCCGGCCACCTCCTCGACCACCACCTCCGCCACGCGCACGCGCTCCTCGAAGGTCATGGTCGAGAAATCGCCCGCGGCGCCGCCGGCCAGGAATACCGCATTGTCGGCCGTCAGCCCGCCATCGATGAGGAAGCGCACATAGGTGCGCAGGGCATCCTCGTCGATCGGAAAGCCTTCCACGTCGCGGAACGGCGTCGGAACCGTCACGTAGCAACCTTCGAGCTTCTTCTTCAAAACGTCGGTCTGCACGGCCGTTCTCTTTCCCTTGAAGCGTCGGCATCTTGAAGCGTCGGCACCTGGCAAAGCGCCAAGGTTCGCGGCGGGAAGTCCCGCCGTGTTCGCAGTCGCTTCGATGTCCGTTGGCTGCTCGTGGCGACCGCCGAGCCGGCGGCCGCTATGTCGTCTGAACGATAGCTTGCCATCATAGTTCACACGATTGAGCCGAAAGAGTTGACTTTCCTGGACAGTGAATGGACATTTTTAGACAATCGCGCATTCGCGTGATGTTTTAGGGACGGTGAGCCATGGCTGTTAGCGGTGCGCAGGTGGCGCATGGCACAAGCGGGGCGGATACGCCGGCGCCGGCCTTCAACCTGATCATGCAGCCGGAATTTCCGCTGAACGCCCTCATCCTGGCGAGTGAGGCGCTGCGTATCGCCAACCAGAACAGCGGCCGGGAACTCTTTCGCTGGCGCTTCGTCTCGGAGGACGGCGCGCCGGTGCGGGCCAGCAACGGCATGTGGATGTCGGCCGACGACAGCCTGCAGACCATGCCGCATGCCGATTACTACCTCGTCTTCGAGGGCAATTTGCCTGTGCAGCGCAATTCGCCGAGGCTTCTCAACCAGTTGCGCGGCGTGGCGCGGTTCGGCGCCACCATCGGCGCCGTCGATACCGGCTCCTTCGCGCTGGCGCAGGCCGGCCTCGTCGACGACCGCCAGGTGGTGCTGCACTGGGAGGCCGTGCCCTCCTTCAAGGAGCGTTTTCCGCAGGTCGGCGTCAACGGCCAGATCTATCTCATCGAGAACCAGCGCATCACCTGCGCCGGTGGTGTCGCCACGCTCGACATGATGCTCGATATCATCGGCCGGCTGAAATCGCCGACCTTGGCCAATGAAGTCGCCAACGCCCTGGTGCATACGCCGCGGCCGGCCAGCGCGCCGCAGCGGCTCGACGATCGCCCCAAGCTCGCCAAGCTGACTTTGTCGGACCGCATCCTCGCACTGATGGAGCGTCATCTCGACTTCCCGCTCTCGCTGCAGGAGATCGCCCACCGCCTGGACGTGTCGCACAAGACGGTGCTGCGCGAATGTCAGCGCAGCTTCGAGGAGACGCCGATGCGGCTCTATCTGCGCATCCGCCTGCAGGCCTCGCGCAACATGCTGTTCTATGAGGAGTTCAGCATCAAGGACGTGGCGACGGCCTGCGGCTTTTCCTACCCGTCGGTGTTCGCGCGGGCCTTCCTCGCCCAGTTCGGCATGTCGCCGCGGGCCTTCCGCGACACGCTGCGCCGGGGCCAGAGCCAGACCTACCGGCCCGAGGTGCGGCGCCTCTCGATCACGCCGCCAACGGGCGAGGCGCAGTAATCCATGCCAGTCGGGCGAGATGAAGCGGCTGAGAATGAAGCTCGCCGCTCGCGTCCTCTCGCCCCCAAATAAATGACGATCCCATGATGATAGCGCCCTGCGCTGTCCATAAAAGCAAACAGTGAGACTATTTTGGTCAACTCTGCGTGGCAAACTGGTTCACTATAGCATCCAGCCTGGGGTTGTGAGCGGCAAATAGTCCGTAGAGTTACTCACGCCCGTCGCGACTAGAAAGAGAATGAAACCGATAGCCACGCAGAAACGGTGTTTCTGCGAACGTTCGAATTTTGTCGTCATCAAGTCTAAGGCTGCTTCGAAAACCTGACATTGCCTTGCGTCCAGTCGTGCCTCAAAGCCAACCCTCTGCGATGAACAAGATCAAAACTTCGCGAGGTCCACGAGAAAGAGCGAGCATCAGCTCGAGCCGGAGAGGGATAGAGATGAAGATCAAAACAGACTTGGCTGGCACCGCCCTGGCGGGCCTGCCCCTGCTTGGGGCCAGCCGGCGCGAATTCCTGGTCGGGGCCGGCGCGGCGGCCTTCGTCGCCAGCACGCCCTTCCTTGCCGCACGCCCCGCCATCGCCGCCGATCCGGTCGAGATCGTGCATTGGAGCTGGCTCGCCGCCTCCGACGGCGAGGTCTGGGCCAAGATGATCGACAGTTTCAACGACGCCCACAAGGACAAGGGCGTCAAGATCCGTATGGAAGTCGTGCCCGAGGAGCAATATGTCACCAAGGTCCTGGCCGCCGCCGCCACCGGCAAGGCGCCGGACTTCGGCTGGGGCACAGCCGGCAAGGGCGCTGCCATGGCACGCGACGAGGTCACCGTTGCGCTCGACGACCTCGCCAAGCAGGCCGGCCTCGACCTGTCCGATTTCTCCGAATCCTCGCTGACGGCCGCGCGCTATCCCAAATATGACAACAAGCTCTTCATGGTCCCGATGGACCTGATGAGCCTGCAGCCCGAGATCAATCTCGACATCGCCAAGGAAGCAGGCCTCGACCCCTCCAAGCCGCCGAAAGATGCCAAGAGCCTGCTCGACTGGGCCATGGCGATGACCAAGCGCGAGGGCGACAAGGTCACGCGCTCCGGCATCATGATGACGGGTTCCGGCGTGCAGACGACTGTGACCTGGGGCATCATCGCCGCCCAATTGGGCTTCCGCCGCGCCAGCGACGATCTCAAGACGGCCTGCGTCAATCCCGATGCCGGCAAGGCCGCCATGCAATGGGTGCTCGACCTTTTCGACAAGCACAGGGTCTCCACCCGCGACGTCACCGACCGCTACAAGGCCTTCGGTACCGGGCAGGGCGGCATTTTCTGGACGGGGCCGTGGACGCTCAATGGCTATCTCGGCCAGAAGCTGAACTTCCAGACCTCGTTCTTCCCCAATGTGGGTGGCACGCTGCGCACCTATCGCGAGGAGGGCGGTCTCGAACTCTACGTCCAGCCCGACAAGGGCCGTTACGAGGCGACCATGCAGGCCGTCAAATGGCTGTCGGACAACAGTTTCCTGTGGACCACGGTCGGCCGGGGCGCCTCACCGCGCAAATCCATCCTGTCCCGTCCCGACTACAAGACGGCAGGCGCGCCCTGGAACGTGCGCGGTCCCTTCGTCGAGGGCATGGATTTCGCGACCGAAGGCGAGATACCGGTCGTCGCCGGCCCCGATTTCACTATCTATTCGGGCGGCAACTTCCTGGCAAAGACGCTCGACGGCGTCTGGGCCGGCCAGACCACCATCGACCAAGCCATGTCGCAGATCCAGGACCAGTGGCAGCGCGGCCTCGACGAGGGCTGAGCCCTAACGTGCGCGCATTAATCGTGACATCGACAAGCGTGGTCCGGCAACTGGTTGCCGGACCTTGGAACTGCCGTCTGGATGTAGGCCATGAGTACCGCAACCCTCATCGACAAGCAGCCAGCCCGCCGGGCCCCCAAAGCGGATGACGACAGGCGCATCGATGCGGTCGGCTACCTCTTCGTGGCCTTCTTCACCATCCCCTTCTTCCTGTTCAACATCCTGCCGGTGTTCTTCGGCATCTATGTCGGCTTCACCCGCTGGAGTATCGTCGGCAGCCCGCGCTGGATCGGCTTCGACAACTATACGCAGGCCTTCCACGATAAATGGGTCTGGGTCGGCTTCGAGAACGCGCTGCTTTACGGCCTGCTGATCGTGCCGAGCGTAACGGCGCTCGGCCTTGTCTTCGCCCTGTTCGTCAACCGGGGCTATCCGCTTTCGGGTCTGGCACGTGCGCTGTTCTTCGCGCCCAATGTCGTCTCGGCCACGGTGATCGGCCTCGTCTGGGTGTGGCTGCTCGACACCCAATACGGCCTGCTCAACCACTATCTCGGCTTCTTCGGCATCGAGGGCGTGCCCTGGCTCACCTCGACGCGATGGTCGCTGGTGGGCGTCAGCATCGCCTCGGTCTGGTGGGATCTCGGCCTGGCCTTCGTGCTCTTCCTCGCGGCGCTGCAGGACATTCCGTCCGATCTCACCGAGGCTGCCATGGTCGACGGCGCCGGGCGCTGGAACCGGTTGCGCTTCATCATCCTGCCGCATCTGCGTCCGGTGCTGTCGATGGTGGTGACGCTGCAGCTGATCTCGACGCTGCGCATTTTCAGCCAGGTCTATGTCATGACCAATGGCGGCCCGGGCACCTCGTCGCAGTCGCCGATCTACTACGTCTACCAGACCGCGATCGTGCGCAACCTGTTCGGCTATGCCTCGGCCATCGCCATCCTACTCTTCATCGGCATCCTGGTGCTGACCTTCCTGCAGCGTTTCCTTCTCTCGGAGCGGGCCTGATGAGCGTCATGCCGAGAAGCATGCGGAACTGGCTCGACGAGCGGCGGATGACGGCGGTCGACCTGCCCATCTGGGTGCTGGGCATGATCGTGGCGGTGGCCTGGTTCGCGCCTTTCATCTGGATGGTCTCGACTTCGCTGAAATACCCGGCCGACGTGATGACGCAGGAGATCGAATGGCTTCCGCGCCGCGTCACTTTCGATAATTATGTCAAGGTCTTCAGCTATCCCGTGGTGCGCTGGGGGCTCAACAGCCTGATCCAGGCCGTGACGTCCACCGCGCTCTCGGTGCTGTTCGGGGCAATGGCCGGCTATGCGCTGGCACGGCTCAAATTCCCTGGGCGCGACGCCCTGTTCGCGCTCTTCCTGGCCTCGCTGATGATCCCGACCGAGGTTTCCATCGTTCCCATGCTGCTCGGCTTCATCAAACTCGGCTGGGCCTCAAGCTACCAGGCGCTGATCCTGCCGACCATCGGCAATGTCTTCAGCGTCTACATCTTCCGCCAGTTCTTCCTCTCCTTCCCGCGCGAGATCGAGGAGGCGGCGCGGGTCGACGGCGCCGGGCCGCTGCGCCTGTTCTTCCTGATCGCCCTACCGCTCGCCCGTGCGCCAGCGATCGCCGCCACCGTGATCCTGTTCACCCTGAACTGGAACAACTTCCTCTGGCCACTGCTGGTGACCTTCGATGAATCGATGAAGACCCTGCCTGTCGGTATCGCCGCCTTCACGCCGGTGGTCGGCACGCACACCCAGCTCGAAGGTTTCTCCGTTGCCATGGCGGCGGTGACCATCCTCAGCGTTCCCAGCCTGCTGCTGTTCTTCTTTCTGCAGCGCTACTTCATTCAGGGCATTTCGCAAGGAAGTATCAAGCAGTGACCGTCCAATCCCGAGATGCCGCGCTCGGCCTCGATCTGCCGTGCTCTCTGTTCATCGACGACGCCTTCGCGGCGGCTGCCTCCGGCGAGACCTTCGCCACCGTGGATCCCAGCACCGAAGGAGAGCTCGGCCAGGCCGCCCGCGGTGGTGCCGCCGATGTCGACCGGGCCGTCGCCGCCGCCAAACGCGCGACCAAGGGCGATTGGCTCGACCTCACGCCGGCCCAGCGTGGACGGATGCTGTTCGAGCTCGCCGATGCCATCGCGGCCCGCAAGGACGAGATCGCCCGGGTCGAAACGCTGGATGTCGGCAAGCCGCTCAGGGAATCGCGCGGCGATGTCGACGGCGTCGTCGCCACCTTGCGCTACAATGCCGGCGCCGCCGACAAGCTTGAAGGCGCCACCATTCCGCTCGGCCGTTCGGTGATCGACTTCACCTTGCTGGAGCCGGCCGGCGTCACCGCCCATATCGTGCCCTGGAACTATCCGCTCGGCATGCTCGCCCGCTCGGTCGCGCCGGCGCTCGCCGCCGGCTGCACGATGGTGATCAAGCCGGCTGAGCAGTCGCCGCTCAGCGCCCTGCTATTCGCGCAATGCTGCCGCGAGGTCGGCCTTCCCAAGGGCGTGGTGAATGTCGTCACCGGCTATGGCGAGGAGGCCGGCGCGGCCCTCGTCGCCCATCCCGATATCCGCGGCATCACCTTCACCGGCTCGGTCGAGACCGGGCGGCTGGTCTATCAAGGCGCGGCGCGCGGGCTGAAGCCGGCAGTGCTCGAACTCGGCGGCAAGAACCCGGTGATCCTGTTCGAGGACGCCGATCTCGACCGCGCCGTCGTCGACATCCTCGATGGCGCCTTCGGCAATTCCGGCCAGGTCTGCTCGTCCTCCTCGCGCCTGATCCTGCACCGCGCGATCCATGACGCGTTCCTGGAGCGGCTGGCCCACGCGGCGAAGGGGCTGACGGTGGGTCCCGGCCTCGCCGATCGCGACCTCGGTCCCGTGGTCTCGGCCGAGCAGTATCAGCGCGTCAACGCCTATCTCGAAAAGGGGCTGAGCGAGGGCGCGCGGCTGCGGCTTGGCGGCGGCCGGCCACGGGATCTCGACCGCGGCTATTTCGTCGAGCCGACTATCATCGACCGCGTCGAGCCCTCCCATGTGGTGGCGCGCGAGGAGATTTTCGGCCCGGTGGCGGTGGCGCTCTCCTTCGAGACGGAAGAGCAGGCGAAGGCGCTCGCCAACGGCCTCGGCTACGGCCTCGTCGCCGGCCTCTACACCCAGGACATCGGCCGCGCCTTGCGTCTCGCCCAGGATATCGAAGCCGGGTCCGTGTGGATCAATGGCTGGTTCATCGGCGGCCAGCAGGCCCCGACCGGCGGCATCAAGGACAGCGGCGTCGGCCGCGAGCGCGGGCTGCCCGGCATCATGAACTATGTGCAGATCAAGAATGTCGGCATCCGCCTCTAGGCCGGGTGCCATTCAGCCATCCCAAACCTCCAACAGGAAACGCGAGACAGAAGTCATGGACCAGATTGTGGGCGGCATCAGCCAGATCGAGCATCACGATATCTTTCGCCACCCCGAGCATTGCGTGAACCAGATTGCCATGCGGACGCTTAGGAATGGCGACCTGCTGGCGGTCTTCAACGAAGAGCGCTTCCCCTTCCACCATGACAGCGGCCAGACACTGATGACCCGCTCCACCGATGGCGGCAAGACCTGGAGCGAGCCGCATGTCGTGCTGCCCTGGAGCGCCACCGAGGGCAATTGGGACTGCGGCATCTGCGAGCTGGAAGACGGGACGCTGCTGGTCAACCTCACCATCACCGGCTTCTTCAAGCGCGGCGTGCGCCCGGAGCAGCCCTCCTGGTCCTCCCATCCGATCACGCCGGAATGGGGCGACTGGACCTGGACCTACAAGCTGCAGGGCTGGCTCGGCACCTATGTGATCAAGTCCACCGACAAGGGCGCCACCTGGACCAGGCCGATCCCCGTGAATGTCCGTCCGCTCAAGCATGGCGGCTGCCGTCTCGGCTCCTGGCAGTTGCCGAACGGCTCGCTGCTGATGGGCCTCTATGGCCGCATCCATGGCTATGAGGAGGAGGGCGAGGGCGAGACCACGCGCTCGGCCCTGATGCGCTCGGACGATGGCGGCGACAATTGGGAATATTTCTCGACGCTCGCCTATGATCCCGCCAGCATCATCGATTATGAGGAGCCGGCGCTGCTGCGCCTCAAGGACGGGCGCCTCGTCTGCTTCATGCGCACCCACACCCAGCCGAGCAGCGATGCCAAGAATATGGTGATGACCATCTCGGAGGATGACGGCTTCTCCTGGACGCCGCCGAAATGGACCAATATCTGGGGTTATCCGGCCGAGCTGATCGCATTGCAGGACGGCCGCTACCTCATGGTCTACGGCTATCGCCGGCCGCCCTATGGCGTGCGCGGCCTCATCTCGGAAGACGGCGTCACCTGGGACGTGAAGAACGAGTTTGTCATCCGCGAAGGCGGCGTGCCGGGCAAGACCGTCACCGATACGCCCGGCTCCAGCCGCATGACGCCGGAATCGGGCAAGATCGCCGGCGGCGGCGTGAACTGGCACCACCCGGGCATCTACCAGCATATCGGCTATCCGAGCGTGGCGCAGGTCGCCGACGGCACTGTGGTCTGCTCCTATCATGAATGGAATGACGACCCGAAGCCGCTGCAATATGTGCGCTGCACGCGCTTCCGGGTCTGAAGGCGGACACGATGCGGACGGATGTGGCTGATATCGGGGTCGAGGTGGTGGAGCGCAGGGTGCTCCACCGGGACCCTCATGCCTATTGCGCCCATCCGCATCTCGCCGTCGCCACCGACGGCGCCTTCCTTCTGGTGTTCAACCGGGCGCCGAGGCGGATGCTGACGCTGCACCCGCCGCAGGATCCGGAGTTCCGCAATGTGCTGATGCGCTCGGAGGATGAGGGCCGGAGCTGGAGCGCGCCCGCCGTGGTGCCGGCCTATGACTGGAGCGGCGTCGAATGCGCGGGGCTGACGGTGCTGCGCAACGGCCGCGTCCTGCTCAACCAATGGCGCTTCGAATGGCTGCCCTTGCCGCTCGCCCGCACCTTGGGCCGCGCCGATCTCACCTTGCCGGGAACCTTGATGCGCCATCTCGCTGCTTCACCCGAGCTCGACAGCTTCACCGCCGGCGGGCTCTCTGCCGAACAGAGTTTCGCTGAACAGAGTTTCCCCTGGGCGCGCGGGGGCGGCGAGACGGTGGTGCATCTGTCCGACGATGGCGGGCGGACCTTCATCACCACCTCCCATATCGATACACTGCCCTTCAGCGGCGGCTACGGCTTGCGCGGCGCGCTGGAGCTGCCCGATGGCGATATCCTGCTGCCGCTCTCGGACGTGCCGCATTACCGGGCGGTCTTCACGGTGCGCTCGCGCGATGGCGGCGATAGCTGGGGCGCCCCGATGCTCGTAGCTGCGGGGCAGGGGCACGAATTCGAGGAGCCGGCGCCGTTGCTGCTGCCCTCCGGGCGCATGCTGATGCTGCTGCGCGACAATATCAGCCGCATCCTGCATGCCGTGGCTTCCGACGATGGCGGCCTGAGCTGGTCGAAGCCGGTGCCGACGGGCATAGGCAGCTATCCCGCGCAGCTGATCGCTCTGCCCGGCGGCGAAATCGCCTGCGTCAGCGGGCAGCGCTCGCCGCCCTTCGGCATCATGCTGCATCTCTCCCGCGACCAGGGCCTGAGCTGGGGGGCAGGGCCGATGACACTCGTGGGTGATTTGCCGACTAAAGATCTCGGTTACCCAACAGTTGTCAGGCGCTCGGATGGCAATCTCATGGTCGTATTCTACGCCAGGGATCGCGAGGGCGTGACCGGTATTCACAGCCTGACGGCGAGGCTCTCATGACTCCAGCAAGCTTTCCCCAGGGTGGCCCTCATGTCGCATGTTGAACTGGCCGGCGTGGTCAAGCGGTTCGGTACCTTCGAAGCCATTCGCGGCATCGACCTCGCCATGCCCGACGGCGCCTTCACGGTCTTCGTCGGCCCCTCGGGCTGCGGCAAGTCCACCTTGCTGCGGCTGATCTGTGGGCTGGAGGTGCCGAGCGAGGGCACCATCCATTTCGACGGCCGCGATATGCGTGGCGTGCCGCCGGCCGGGCGCAAGCTTGCGATGGTGTTCCAATCCTATGCGCTTTATCCGCATATGTCGGTGGCCGATAATATGGGCTTTGCGCTCAGGATGGCCGGGGTGCCCAAGGCGGCACGCGCGACGCAGGTCGCCAAGGCGGCCGAGACCTTGCAGATCACCCCCCTGCTCGCCCGCCGCCCCCGCGAACTCTCGGGCGGCCAGCGCCAGCGCGTGGCGATCGGACGCGCCATCGTGCGCGCGCCTTCGTTGTTCCTGTTCGACGAGCCGCTCTCCAATCTCGACGCGGAACTGCGCGTGGAAATGCGCTTCGAACTCGCGGAACTGCATCGCCGGCTCAACACCAGCATGATCTATGTCACCCACGACCAGGTCGAGGCGATGACGCTCGCCGACCGCATCGTCGTGCTGCATGACGGCCAGATCGAGCAGGTGGGTTCGCCCGCCGAGCTCTATGAGCGGCCGGTGAACCGCTTCGTCGCCAATTTCATCGGCTCACCCCGCATGAATTTCCTGACCGGGCGCGTCACGGCCTTGCCGCCGGATGCGGTCGAGATCGCCATTCCCGGCATCGATCCCGCTCACTTGACCCTGCCGTTGCTGGAAAGGGGCTCGCTGGCCGTTGGCGATGGCATCGAAATCGGCATCAGGCCCGACGAATTGCTCATCGGCGAGGGCGGCGCGGCACGCCTGCCCGTCCGGGTCGAGTTCAGCGAATATATCGGCGGCGCCATGTATCTCCACGCACCCAGTCATGAGGCGGGCCGCCTGACCATACGCTGCCCGGGCACCCAGGCGCCGCAGGGCACTCTCATGCTCGGCATCCCGCGCGAGAGATGCCATGTCTTTACGACGGAGGGGCAGAGGTTGTCATGATGTTCTGCCTTCGGGTGTCGCAAGCGCAGCCCATTCCATCATTGCTTCGCTCGCAATGGCGGAGAGCATCTTGTTCACGTCGCCCCCAGCAGGTCGACGAGGATGGCGAGAAAGACAGCGGTCACCAGGGTGGATGCGAGCATGGTCAAGCCTTTCCTGTCTCGGGCTGTCACGATAGCGGCCTGACATTTCCTGAATTCGCGGCCTTCGTTGCTGCAAGCGTTCGAAGTCGTGGCGCTTTGCCGTCAATTTGGTGTTGTGATCTAAGCTTTGAAGGTTAAGGAAATTTCTCCTCCGCGGTGGCCTTTTCTGTAGAGTCGTGCCGATGTTGGGTTCCAGAGCGGGTCTTGCATGTAGAGGCGACGTCTCTTAACGATCATAATACTGGCTTTCCAAGTCTGACGTCTTGCCTGAGGCGCGCATGGGAATGGTGGTCCTCGACTGGCTGGAAAGGCTCGATCCGGGAACGCATCGCCGCATCCGGGGCCTGAGGCTCGTCACGGCCTATGGCATCGCGGCCATGCTCGGCCTGATGCCGCAGATCGCACAGCATGCCGGGCATAATGTCACGCTGAGCGTGATCGCCGGGAGCTTTGCGCTCTGGGCGAGCGTTTCGGAAAATCGTGCCAACCGCTGGCAGAGTTCGCGGGACCTTGTGCTTTTTTGCGGCAGTGCCGGCCTTGGCGCCCTGAGCTATGTGGTGCTCGTCCGCCTGCTCAATGTCGTCGGGGCGGCGGGGCTCGAACTGCCGCTGGTCAGCGGGGCCTTCTGCGTGGGCTATTTCAAGCGCTTCACGCCCTTCAGCGCCGGCATCGGCTCGCAGATCTTCATCGGCCAGCTCCTGGCCTACAACGCCGGACTGCGCCTGGATGATGTCGACGTGGTGGTTATTGCCACCGTGATCGCGATGGTCGCCGCTGTCGTGCCGCGCCTTCTGAGCGGGCCGGCCGAACATCCGATCCTGGCGGTGACGACGCCGGTTTCGACCGACTTCGACGACTGGCTGCCTATCGAGTTCATCATGGGTCTTCAGGCCGCAGCTGCCGCGCTGGTGATCGTGGCCCTGAATGGCGAATTCGGCCTCGAGAAATCGTCCTGGGCCATATGCGCCTGCACCTTCGTCATCACCAATTCGACGGTGACGACGCTTGCCCGGATACGCAGCCGCATTCTTGGAACCATGGTCGGCGTGCCGCTTGCCATCGCCTTCCTGCCGCTGGCCATCAATGCGCCGCTCCTCGTCTGGGCTGTCGCGGCCATTGCCATGATCATCTACGCCATGGCCTTTCCGGAGCGCTATGATATCGCCTGCGGGGCCTATGCCTTCGCCCTGATCGTGACGCTGGCCGTCTCAGGCGAACACTCCTTCTACGAGCTTGCCGCCCGCACCTGGGAGACGGTCGTCGGGGGCACGCTGGGCATGGCCGCCGCGGTCCTGTTGCGACCCCTGTTTTCGAGGCACCGAAAATCGCCTGCCGATCCGTGAAGAGGCAAAAGCCGGCAGCAATTTATCCGCGAAGCGGGGCCGGCGGCTCTCACGAAACGATCAACTCGTCGTGACGGGCGTTATTCCCGTAACGAAATAGCGTATGCGTTCGTAGCCGATTGCGGGTGGTTCCAATCCACCGATCAATCCTGGAGAAGCACCATGCTGAACCGTCGCACGATTCTGAAATCCGGCGTCTGCGCCATCGCCGTCCTCGCGGCTGGCCGCATGCTGGGCAACGGCGCCGCGCTTGCCGCCGGCGCGGATCATCTCAAGCTGAGCGATGCCGAATGGCACCAGCGTCTCACCGACGATCAATATGCAGTGCTGCGGCAAGAGGCGACCGAGCGTCCCTTCACCAGCCCGCTGCTGCATGAAGAGCGCACCGGTGTGTTCACATGCGCAGGTTGCGATCTTGCCCTGTTCTCTTCCAAGACCAAGTTCGACAGCGGCACGGGCTGGCCGAGCTTCTGGGCGCCGCTCGACAATGCCGTGTTGACCAAGGACGACAACTCCTTTGGCATGACCCGCACCGCGGTCGCCTGCCGGCGCTGCGAAGGGCATCTCGGCCATGTCTTCGACGATGGTCCGAAGCCGACCGGCCTGCGCTATTGCATGAACGGCGTGGCGCTCAAATTCGTGGCGGCGGCGGCCTGAATTTTTCCGGCGCTGCTGTGTTTCCGGAAGGTGCCGATGCCGGGCCGCGATGCATCCGGCCGGATTGGTGCGTTCCTTCCCTTCTAAGGCTCTACGATGCTGCTTTTTATCGTGTCCTATCTCGGCGGCGTGCTGACCATCCTCAGCCCCTGCATCCTGCCGGTCCTGCCATTCGTGTTCGCCAGGGCCGACAAGCCTTTCATCAAGAGCGGCCTGCCGCTGCTGCTCGGCATGGCCCTCACCTTTGCCGCCGTCGCCACGCTCGCCGCGGTGGGCGGGGGCTGGGCGGTGCAGGCCAATGAATATGGCCGCTGGATCGCCATGGGCCTGTTGGCGATCTTCGGCGTGACGCTGCTCTTCCCGCATCTGTCCGACTGGCTGACGCGTCCGCTGGTTTCGGCCGGTTCGCGCCTGTCTCAGGCGGCGTCGAGCCAGGACGGCAATGGCTCTTCGGTTGGACCCTCTTTCCTGCTCGGCATTGCCACCGGCCTGCTGTGGGCGCCTTGCGCCGGCCCGATCCTCGGCCTCGTGCTCTCCGGCGCCGCGCTGCAGGGCGCCAATGTGCAGACCACGATCCTGCTCCTCGCCTATGCCCTCGGCGCAGCGACCTCGCTTGCCCTGGCGCTGCTGATCGGCGGGCGCGTGTTCACGGCGATGAAGAAATCGCTCGGCGTCGGCGAGTGGATCCGCCGTGGCCTCGGCGTGCTGGTGATCGCCGGCGTCGGCGCCATCGCCCTCGGCCTCGATACCGGCTTCCTGACACAGGTCTCGCTGGCCAGCACCTCGGCCGTCGAACAAGGCCTGGTCGACAAGGTGAGGCCCACTCCCTCCGACACCCAGCCGACTTCCTCGGTGATTGCCAAGAGCGACCAGAATTCCGGTGACCAGAATTCCGGCGACCAGAACTCGATGACGATGAGCGCCAATCCGGCCATGATGATGAAGGCCAAGCCCGCCGCGGGCGGCGAGACGCTGCCAGTCGAGGGGCAACTCCCGTCGCTCTCGGGCGCGGTCGAATGGCTCAACACGCCGCCACTGACCGCCGAGGGCCTGCGCGGCAAGGTGGTGGTGGTCGATTTCTGGACCTATTCCTGCATCAACTGCCTGCGCTCGATCCCCTATGTCCGGGCCTGGGCGGAGAAATACAAGGATCAGGGCCTGGTGGTGATCGGTGTCCACGCGCCGGAATTCGCCTTCGAGAAGAATGCCGACAATGTCAAGCAGGCCATCAAGGATCTGAAGATCGACTATCCGGTCGCCGTCGACAACAATTATGCCATCTGGCAGGGCTTCAACAACGAGTACTGGCCGGCGCATTACTTCATCGATGCGCAGGGCCGCGTCCGCGGCCACCATTTCGGCGAGGGCGACTACGACAAGTCCGAGCAGATCATCCAGCAATTGCTGAGGGAAGCCGGCAAGACCAATGTCGCGCAGGGCGTCGTCTCGGTCGATGCCAAGGGCGCGGAAGCCGCGGCCGACATGAGCGACGTGATCTCGCCCGAGACCTATATCGGCTATGACCGCGCCGACAACTTCATCGCGCCTTCGGGCATGGTCGTCGACAAGTCGCAGGTCTACGCCAAGGCCGGTCCGCTCGACCTCAACCAGTGGACGCTATCGGGCGACTGGACGGTCGACAAGGAGAAGGCGACCCTCAACGCCGCCAATGGCAGCATCACCTATCGCTTCCACGCCCGCGACCTGCATCTGGTGCTCGGGCCGGGCAGCGACGGCAAGCCGGTGCGCTTCCGTGTTCTGGTCGACGGCAAGGCGCCGGGCGAGGATCATGGCGTCGACATCGATGCCGACGGCAACGGCACCATCACCAACCAGCGGCTCTACCAGTTGATCCGCCAGAACAAGCCGGTCGCGGACCACACCTTCGAGATCGACTTCCAGGACCCTGGCGCCCAGGCCTTCGCCTTCACCTTCGGGTGAAGGCCTCCTGACCACGATCGCCGGAAGCGGTCTCGCCTTTGGCGTCATATTGCTCCATACATAGCGCGAACTTCGCCAAGTCCGGGAGACGACCTATGGATCCGAAATCGACAGCCGTGGTTCTCATCGAATACCAGAACGACTTCACCACCGAAGGCGGCACCCTGCATGGGGCCGTGAAAGGCGTGATGGACCAGACCAATATGCTGGCCAACACGGTGGAGACCGTAAAACAGGCCAGGGCCGCCGGCGCCACCATCGTCTTTGCGCCGATCACCTTCACCGAGGACTATCACGAACTCCGCCCCAGCCCGTATGGCATCCTCAAGGGCGTCGTCGACAGCAAGTCCTTCCGCCAGGGCTCCTGGGGCGCCGAGATCGTCGACGTGCTCAAGCCCGAGCCCGGCGACATCGTGATCGAGGGCAAGCGCGGCCTGTGCGGCTTCGCCACCACCAATCTCGACTTCATCCTGCGCAGCCGCGGCGTCCAGACCATCGCCCTCGGCGGCTTCCTGACCAATTGCTGCGTCGAATCCACCATGCGCACCGGCTACGAGAAGGGCTACGACGTCGTCACCCTGAAGGACTGCACGGCGACGCTGAGCGAGGAAGAGCAGCGTCTGGCGGTGGAGAAGAACTATCCGATGTTCTCCCGGCCGATGACACACCAGGAGTTTCTCGCGGAGCTGAAGGGCGCCGGCGGCGTCGAGACCAGGTCGCGCGGCTACGAGGCGGCCTGAGGGCGGGAGAGACGCGCCAAACGCGGAATGTCGATCACCGGTCGACATTCCTGGAAACGATGACCGAAGAAAGATGGCGATCCCGCCTTCAGCCCTCGTGTCTGTCTCCGCCGGCCGTCAATCGAACTGCAACTCGACCCCGGTGGCATCCTCGGGGTCGGAGCGCTGGCTGTTCAGCGCCCGCTCCATCTCGTCGAGCACTTTCGCCCGGGCGGCATCGTCGGACGGCGAGACGCGGAATGTCAGAGCATAACGGTCATCGACGATCGTCGCCTTGGCAACGACCGCCGATTTCACATTGGCCCGTGCGATCGCCGCGACCTCCGCCAGCCCTTGCTGCGTCGGCCCCTTCAAGGCACTCACCGCCATGCCGTGCTCCCACCAGAGCGTTCCGATCGAGAGGGCACCATAGTCGAGCGGAAAGATGGGGCAAGCCGGAAATTCGGCGTGGCACGATCTTGTGATGACGGGCGGTATCATCGTCTCAAGGCACGGTGGGATGGCTGATCCGAGCAGCCATGGGCAATGCGCTGCTCCAGCAATGGAGGCGCAGGAAACGCGGAGTGGCGGTCTCCGACCGCCATCTTCCTTTCTTCAAACGCCGCGCGTGAAAGAATGGCGGTCTTCGACCGCCACTCCGAATCAACCTCAGGCCCCGATCGTCCCCGCCCCCACAAGTCCGCCCAGCAGGCCGGGATTCATGCTGTCGGCCATGCTGGAGGGGATGACGATGGTCATGCCGCGTTCCTTGGTGGCCTCGTAGATCAGGTTCATTGCCCTCAGTTGCATGGCGCCCGGGGTTTTCGCATAGATCTCGGCGGCCGCGACGAAGGTCTGCGCGACCTGCTGCTCGGAGGAGCCGAGAATGACGCGGGCTTCCTTCTCGCGCTCGGCCTGGGCCTTGCGGCTCATAGCGTCCTGCAGAGCGGCGGGGATGGCGACGTCGCGGATTTCCACGGTGATGACGCTGACGCCCCATTCGGCCGTCTTGGCGCCGATCTCCTCGCGCAGGCGCTCGTCGCTCTTCTTTCGCTCGGAGAGCAGGCTGCTGAGATCGGTCGAGCCGATCATCTCGCGCAGCGAGGTCTGCGCCACCTGGGAGATCGCGCCGCGATAATCGGTGATCTCCAACGCGGCGCGCTCGGTGTCGTGCACTTGCCAGAAGATGATGGCGTCGACATTGACAGGCACGGTGTCGCGCGTCAGCGCCTGCTCGGCATTGAAGGCCACGGTCTGGATGCGCTGGTCGATCGAGGCCGCGACAGTGTCGATGAAGGGGATGATGAAGAAGAGGCCGGGGCCGCGAAGACCCTGGTAGCGGCCGAGCCGCAGTACGATCTTGCGCTCCCACTGGTCGGCGATCACCAGGCTGCGCGGGATCAGGAAGCTGATGATCAGGAGCAGGCCGGCCAGGATATAGAGCGCGGTCTGGTCGTTGCGATAGCCGGCCGCCGCGGCCAGGACGCCGAGCACCAGGAAGATCGTCGACAGCAAAGTGGCGAGGGCATTGCTGCCCGAGACAGAAATATTCCTCATTGGTCGCTCTCCTCCGATGTGCTGATGGCGAGAATGCGCTGTGCAAGTTCGGCGGGATCGATGCCGCCGGCCTTGGCAGAGGCGATGGTGCGGTGGGCGAGATCGTCGAGGCGCCGGGCCTCGACGGAGAGATCCAGCATGGGCGGATGTTCTGCCACGAAGGTGCCGCGCGCCGGCCGAACTGTCAGGGCCCCCATGCGGGCGAGGGCGTCATAAGCATGCCTGACGGTGTTGAGGTCGATCCGGAGCGCGACGGCGACCTGGCGCATGGTCGGCATCTGCTCGCCGGGCTTAAGCAGTCCGGCCCCGATCACCCGCAGGACCTGGTCCCGGATCTGGATATAGATCGGGACACCGGAGGGCTCGATGTGAAACCTTTCCAACATCACGTATGCCTGTATGATAACATTCATACAGTGCTATGAGTCCAACCTGGTGTCAAGGATGTGTCCGAACAGGTATCGTAACGTCAGGAATTTTGCTGTCGCCACCATCTTTGCAAGAGTCGGGCAACATTCCGCCACGAGCCGGGTCCGCGGGGTCCGCCGCTAGGGCGGGATCGACATCTTTCTTTTCCCTGCAAGCGTACCGGTTCCAAGATTGTCGATCGGTGATCGACGCTCCGCGTTTGGCCCGCCTCTATCGGACGAGTGGCGCTTCTAATGGCTCCGTGCTCGGCCCGCGACCCAGCCATGCAGCCACAGCACTTGAATTAGATGTCAATTATCATCTAAATTCCAAAACATATCCAACCCAGGAGCCCTCCTTGCGCGTCTCCCGTGAACAGGCTGCCCGCAACAAGGAGCGGGTCATCGAAACGGCCGACCGGCTCTTTCGCGAGCGCGGCTTCGATGGCGTCGGCATCGATGACCTGATGGCCGCGGCCGGGCTGACGCGTGGGGGCTTCTACAAAAGCTTTGCCTCCAAGGAGGCGCTGATCGAGACGGCCTGCCGGCAGGCGGCCGAGCGTTCGCAGCGCCGCTGGGACCGGCTGCTGGGGCGTGAGGAAGATCCGCTGGCGACGCTGGTTTCCTCCTATCTGTCCATGGCGCACCGGGACAATCCCGCCGACGGATGCCCCTATGCCGCCCTCGCCGGCGAGACGGGGCGGCGCGAGAGGCCGGTCCGGGGCGTGTTTCGGGAGGGCATCGAGGCCGCCATCGCCAGGCTTTCCCGCTTCTTGCCGGCCCGTGGCCCGGCCAGCCAGCGCGAGCGGGCCATGGCTGGCCTCGCCACCATGCTGGGCGCCGTGGTGCTGGCGCGGGCGGTGGACGATCCCCATCTCTCCGAAGAGATTCTCGCCGCGGCCCGGCGGGCGCTGTTGACCCGGGAATCATCGCAAACCCCCTGAAATTCGAAGCGGCTGATCGCCGCCGGAGGATCCTTCATGACCGATATCCCCTATTCCACCGCCCTGATCGTCGGCGCCGGCCAGGGCATCAGTGCCGCCGTGGCGCGGAAATTCGCCGCCGCGGGGCTGAAGGTTGCCCTGGTGGCACGCAATGCCGACAAGCTGGCCGGCCTTGCCGGCGAGATCGGCGGGCTCGCCCTGCCGGCCGATGCGACCGATGCCTCTGCCATCGCCGATGTCTTCGACAAGGTAAGCCGGCAAATCGGTACGCCCGATGTCGTCGTCTACAATGCCTCGGCACGCGCTCATGGGCCGATCGCCGAGCTCGACCCGGAGACCGTGCGCAACGCCATCGCCGTGAGCGCCTTCGGCGGCTTCCTGGTCACCCGCGAGGCGGCCCGGCGCATGCTACAGCTCGGGCGCGGCGCCATCCTGCTCACCGGCGCGAGCGCCAGCGTCAAGGGCTTTCCCCAATCCGCGGCCTTCGCCATGGGCAAGTTCGCCCTCCGGGGCCTCGCCCAGAGCAGCGCGCGCGAATTGGGGCCGAAGGGCATCCATGTCGCCCATATCGTCATCGACGGCGGAGTGCGCAGCGCCGCGCGCCCGGATCCCGCCGACCGGCCTGATTCCACCCTGTCGCCCGAAGGCATCGCCCAGACCTATCTCGATCTCATCCGCCAGCCGCGCGATGCCTGGTCGCTCGAAGTCGAGCTCAGGCCCTGGGTCGAGCATTTCTGAGCCCTCATATCTTCAGGAGTTTTGCCATGGCACGCGCCGATATCGTTCTCAGCCATCCCGTTCGCACGGCGATCGGCGCCTATAACGGCTCCCTCAAGGGTACGCCGGCCACCGAGCTCGGCGCAGCCGTCGTGCGCGAGACGCTGCGCCGCGCCGGTCTCGATGCCGGCAAGATCGGCTCGGTGGTGATGGGCAATGTCATCCAGGCGGGCAATCGCATGAACCCGGCCCGGCAGGCCTCCATCGGCGGCGGCGTGCCGGTTACCGTGCCCTCGCTCACCGTCAACCGCGTCTGCGGCTCCGGTGCTCAGGCGGTGGTGACGACGGCCCAGCAGATCCTCGCGGGCGAGATCGAGGCGGCGGTAGCCGGCGGCATGGAGAACATGGATCGCGCGCCCTATCTGATGGACGGCGGGCGCTGGGGCTACCGCATGGGTCCGGCCCAAATCCTCGACAGCATGCTGACCGATGGGCTGAACGACGCCTTCTCCGGCGAGCATTCGGGCTGGCACACCGAGGACCTGGTCAGAGAAGTGCAGCTCACCCGCGAGGCGCAGGACCGTTTCGCCGCCCGCTCGCAACAGAATTTCGCCGCCGCGCAGAAGGCGGGCAACTTTGCCGAGGAGATCGTGGCGGTGGAGATCAAGGGCAGGAAGGGTCCGGAGAGCTTCAAGGCCGACGAGGCGCCGCGCCCGGACACCACGGCCGAGGTGCTTGCCAAGCTCCGGCCCGCCTTCCGCAAGGACGGCACCATCACCGCCGGCAACGCGCCCGGCCTCAACAGCGGCGCGGCGGCGATGATCGTGTCTTCCGGCGCCTTCGCCGAGAAGGAAGGGCTCACGCCAGCCGGCCGCCTCGTCGCCTATGGTGTTGCTGCCGTCGAACCCGGCCTGTTCGGCCTCGGCCCGGTGCCGGCCATCCGCATCGCCCTGGAGCGGGCGGGCTGGAAGCTTGCCGATATCGAGCGCGTGGAAATCAACGAGGCCTTCGCTGCCGTGCCCCTCGCCGCCATCAAGCAACTCGGCCTGCCCGAGGACATCGTCAATGTCGAGGGCGGCGCCATCGCCCACGGCCATCCGATCGGCGCCACCGGCGCGGTGCTGACGACGCGCCTGCTCCACGCGATGAAGCGCGACGGCCTGAAGCGCGGCATCGTCAGCCTGTGCATCGGCGGCGGCCAGGGCATCGCGCTGGCGCTGGAGACGATGTGAGGGCTGGAACCCCTCATGGTGGTGCAGTCGGGGGGCGGGTCTTCAGACCCGGCTCTTGACCGCACACGCCGGCACAAGAGCCGGGTCTGAAGACCCGCCCCCCAAAAAGCTAGCGATGATCCCGTTTCGTCATCGCCGCAATAGCGCTCCCAGCATCGACATTCCCCCCGCACAGCAGGATGACATTGTTCTGCCCGCCATGCCGGCCGGCAACCCTCCGGAAGCCGGCGAGGGCAAGGGCCGCGGCGCCCTCGACGAGCAGGTGCTCCTTGAACAGGAGATCGTGCATCGCCGTCGCGATCTCCTCTTCCGAACAGGTGATGACCTCGTCGATCACAGCCATCGCCAGGCCGAGCGTGATGCTGCCTTCCTCGAGCCCGCCCGAAACCGCATCGGCCAGCGTGTTGAGATGCTCGGTTTCCACCACCCGACCGGCCGTCATCGAGGCCGCCAGCGCCGCGGAATTGGCGGCGGAGATTCCGAATACCCGCGTCTTCGGGCTGAAATGCTTCAACACGGAACCGATGCCACTGATGAGGCCGCCGCCGCCCATGGCGATGAAGACAGTGTCGAGCGGCTGGACCTGCTTGATCAGCTCCAGGGCGATGGTGCCCTGGCCGGCGACGATCTCCTCGTCATTGTAGGGCGAGACATAGACCAGCCCCCGCTGGGCCGCTAGCGCGCGGGCGTGCCGCTCGGCCTGCCCGGTCTCGGCGCCGTAGAGGATGATCTCAGCCTCGAAGGAACGGATGAGGTCGAGCTTGGCCGGCGTGACAGTCTCGGGCAGAACCACGGTGAGGCTCTGTCCGATCGCCTGCGCCGCCCGTGCCGCGCCGATGCCGTGATTGCCGGAGGAAGCGGTGATCACGCCCTGGTCCCGCGGCAGCGACGTCATCTTGCTGGCGCCGCCGCGGATCTTGAACGAGCCGGTGAGCTGCAGGTTCTCGGCCTTGAAGAAGACGGCGGAATCGCTTTCCAGGCCGATCGCCCTCGAGGGGATCAGCGGCGTCTCGTAGATGAAATCGCGGATGCGCTGGCGCGCCTGCACGGAGCGCGCTGCCATATCGAAGACGTCAGCCTGCATGGAAGCTCCCTTGGCGATCAATCACCGCGTGACAAAGAGGCCGTAGAGCATCGGGCTGGCGAGGGGAAGCCAGCCAATCGGTGAAAAAGTGAAGCAGCGACGACGGCATGCCAGGCAAAGCAGGAACCGGGTCGTGAGCCCGGATATTCGGCGCTATCCATGATCCCAAGCTCAATGACCCAAGAGGAGAGTGTGATGTCCGACCTTATTCGCCATGCCTGGGGCAGCAGTTCCCTCGGCGATTTCCTGGTGGCTGCTTCCGACAGGGGGCTGGTCGCTTTCGAGTTCGGCAATGAATGGGAGGGGTTGCTGGACGCCCTCCAGGAACGTTTGCCCGAGGCGACGCTCGAACCCGACGATGTCGGCCTTGCCGAGACGGTAACCAGGCTCGCCCGCCTCATCGATCATCCCGAGGAGGATCCTGGTCTGCCGCTCGATCCTCGCGGCAACGGCTATCAGCTCAAGGTCTGGCAGCTCCTGCGCGAGATCCCGGCGGGCGAGACCATCTCCTATGGCGCGCTCGCGGCAAGGCTCGGCACGCGCGACCCCCGCGACGTGACGAAGGCGATCGCCGACAACGCCCTCGCCATCCTCATCCCCTGCCACCGCGTGCTCAAGAAGGACGGCTCGATCTCCGGCTATCGCTGGGGCGTGCGCAGGAAGCGGGCGCTGCTGGAACGCGAGCGGCGGGCGATGGCGCAGAGGGCGGCTTGAGTTGGCACTGTTCGGTTTATGAGAATCTCGCAAGCGTCGCGTAGCCCCTCACCTCTATCCTCTCCCCGTAAAAACGGGGCGAGGGGGCGCAATCGTCGAGTTTATTCGACGATGGCTCATCTGGCCCAACCGTTGCGCGAGATGAGACGCTTGAGAAATAAGCGCATCGTCGAAGTCCCCTCGCCCCGTTCTTACGGGGAGAGGATAGAGGTGAGGGGCTACGCGACGTTTGCAATCGAGGCCGAGCTCCGCCGCCCTCCCCTCCGATCAACAAAAGTTGTGCCGGCTCGAAAGTGCAGGTTACAGTGCCTATATCCGGCTCTGCAAAATCAAGCTCAGGGAGTTAGACATGACAGCGTCAACTGAACGGGCAGTCCTGGCCGGTGGGTGCTTCTGGGGCGTGCAGGATCTGGTAAGGCGCCAGCCCGGCGTGATCTCAACCCGGGTGGGCTATACCGGCGGCGATGTGCCGAACGCGACCTATCGCAACCACGGCAGCCATGCCGAGGGCATCGAGATCATCTTCGATCCCACGAAGACCAGCTATCGCAATTTGCTGGAGTTCTTCTTCCAGATCCATGATCCGACCACGCGCAACCGCCAGGGCAACGATATCGGCATGAGCTATCGCTCGGCGATCTATTATACGAGCGAAGAGCAGAAGCGCATCGCCGAGGACACCATCGCCGACGTCGAGGCCTCCGGCCTGTGGCCCGGCAAGGTGGTGACCGAAGTCGTGCCCGTCGGCCCCTTCTGGGAGGCCGAGCCCGAGCACCAGGACTATCTGCTGCGCTATCCCGATGGCTATACCTGCCACTTCGTCCGCCCCAACTGGAAGCTGCCGGTGCGCAGGCAGGCCACGGCGGCCGAGTGACGGAAAGGCTGCGCATCAAGCGCATCTATGATCCCGCCTCGCCCGAGGACGGGCAGCGTGTCCTGGTCGATCGGGTCTGGCCGCGCGGGATCAGCAAGCAGACGGCATCCCTGAGCCTCTGGCTCAGGGAGATCGCCCCGAGCACGGCTCTTCGCCAGTGGTTCGGACATCAGCCCGATCGCTGGGACGAGTTCCGCCGCCGCTACCACGCCGAGCTCGATGCCAATGAAAGCGCCGTCGCCACGCTGCGCGGACTTGTCAAAGCCGGCCCGGTCACGCTTCTCTACGGCGCCCACGACACGCTTCACAACAACGCGCAGGCGCTGGTCGACTATCTCAGTGAGAATGAGCGGCCATGACGAGCTTCCTTTTCGACGGGCCTAGTGACAGCAGCCACACCATCCTTCTCGCGCATGGCGCCGGCGCGCCGATGGATTCGGCCGCCATGACGGCCAGCGCCGCGGCGCTCGCCCAGGCGGGCTTCCGCGTCGCCCGCTTCGAGTTCGCCTATATGGCTGGCCGCCGCAGCGGCGCCGGTATCAAGCCGCCGCCCAAGGCGGAGAAAGTGATGCCGGAATACCACGCCGCGGTCGAAGCGCTCGGCGCCAAGGGGCCGCTGATCATCGGCGGCAAGTCGATGGGCGGGCGTGTCGCCAGCATGATCGCCGACGAACTCCATGACCAGGGCAAGATCGCCGGCCTTCTCTGCCTCGGCTACCCCTTCCATCCGCCAGGCAAGCCGGAACAGCTGCGCACCGCTCACCTCCTGGCGATGCAGACACCAGCCCTGATCGTGCAGGGCACGCGCGATCCCTTCGGCACACGGGAGGAGGTTTCCGCCTATATCCTCTCCAAGGCCATCGAGATCCTCTGGCTGGAGGACGGCGACCATGATCTCAAGCCGCGCAAGGCGGTGTCGGGCTTCACCGCCGCCGACCACATGAAGACCATGGCGAACGCCGTCTCGGCCTGGGCTGCAAGAGTGGCGCCCTGACACATCATGGCCGACACGCTTCCCGATATCCTGGCTGAGCGCCTGTCGGTAATCTTCTGCGGCATCAATCCCGGGGCGACCGCTGCCGCTGCCGGCCATAGTTTCGTCAGCCCCAGCAATCGCTTCTGGCGGGCGCTGCACCTCGCCGGCTTCACGCCGCTGCAGCTACGCCCGCAGGACGATGCCACGCTCGTCGAGTATGGCTACGGCCTCACCGCCGCGGTCGGCCGGCCGACCCGCAGCGCCGCGGACCTGTCGCGCGGCGAACTGGTCGCGGCGGGCGCGGCGCTCGAGGCCAAGATCAGCCGCTATGCGCCGCGCTTCGTGGCCTTTCTCGGCAAGCCGGCCTATGGAGCCATTGCCGGCAAGGCCGTGATCCCGTGGGGGCCGCAGCCCGACCGCTTCGGCGGCGCCTCGGTCTGGGTCCTGCCCAATCCCAGCGGCCTCAACCGCGCCTTCACGCTGGAAGCGCTGGTGGAAGCCTACCGGGCGCTCCGGCTGGCGGTTGGATAGAAGCGCGCGCGCTCATTCCTACCTTGGTGGCTCTCGAATTTACACAGCTGAACTTCACAAGACGAGGCGCGGATAATCCTTCCCCGGTTTCGGGGAAGGTGGACCGGCGAAGCCGGGCCGGAAGGGGTAGGGTGGCGCCTACCTTTCCCAAACCCCGGCTATGTCGCGTCGCTCTCCCCCTTCCGTCATTGCTACGCAATGCCACCTTCCCCGAAGCCGGGGAAGGATTGCCCGCGCCATTCAGGCTTACGCTGTGTTTTAGCCACTGGCTGCCCTTATTTTAGCAGCCGCGCCACATCCGCTCGGAGCACCGGCAGCAGGTCCGTCTCGAACCAGGGGTTGCGCTTCAGCCAGCCGCTGTTGCGCCAGGATGGATGGGGGAGCGCCAGCATACGCGGGTGGCTCTCTCCGGCATAGATCTCTCGCCAGCGCGCCACCGTTTCCGTCATGCCCCCGGCGAGAAACTGGGCTCCAAGATGCCAATTCTGAGCATAATGGCCGATCAGCAGCAGGAGCTCGATCTTCGGCATCTGCTCGAAGATGCGGTTGCGCCAGATCTCCGCGCATTCGCGCCGTGGCGGCAGGTCGCCGCCATGGGCATCGAGACCCGGGAAGCAGCAGCCCATGCCCACGATCGCCACCTTGCTGGAGTCGTAGAACACCTCCTCGCCGATGCCGAGCCAGCCGCGCAGCCGCACGCCGGAGGGGTCGGTGAAGGGGCGGCCGGATCTGTGCACGCGGATGCCGGGCGCCTGGCCGGCAATGCAGAGCCGCGCCTCGCTGGAAGCCTGGATCACCGGACGCGGCTCATGCGGCAAGGCGGGCCCGTAGCGCGGCGTGTCCCGGCAGATGCGGCAGGCGCGAAGCTCGGCGAGCAGGCTGTCGAGCGCGGCGCTCAAGCCTTGCCCTCGCGAGCCGCCGCCGAAAGCTCGGTGAGAAGGCGCATCGCCTCTTCGGCTCGCTCGGCGGGAACGAACAGGTGATCGTGGTAGAAGGCCGAGACCGGATTCACGCCCATGCCGGCGGCGGCGAGATGGCCGGTGATAGCGGCAAGGAAGCCGACGGCCTCGAGCGAGGAATGCACCTCTAGGGTGATCATGCGGCTGGGGAAGACGCCCTGCAGTCCCGACCGGGCGGCGGCTTCCTCCGACAGGATCAGCGTCAGCCCCTCCGCCTCCCGGAACGACATCACCGGGGTGATGGCAGTAGGCGTTTCAGCGCCCGCTGGCAGCGTGACGAAGACGAAGCGGCCGGGCTGGAGCACAGGCGTCATGGTGGCGAGAAGGCGCGCAAGATCGGTCTCGCCACTCATGGTTCCACGCGCGCCTTCACGATCTCGTTGCGCCCAGCCTCCAGGGCGGCCCAGGAACCGATGAGGGCAATGAGGAGAAACAGCAGGGTCGGCGCGGCGAAGCTGCCGGTAGCGCCGCGTAGCACGCCGGCGAGCAGCGGGCCGAAGCCGGCGAGGATATAGCCGATGCCCTGCGCCATGCTGGACAGCCGGGCGGCCACATTGGCGTCGGGCGAGCGCAGGATGATCAGTGTCATCGCCAGTGCGATCAGGCCGCCTTGGCCGATGCCGTTCAGCACGCCGCCGATCCAGGCCAGCGAAAGCGGCAGAAAGTAGCAGCCGGCAAAGCCGAGCGCCGCGAAGCCGAACATCAGGAGGCAGGCCCAGCGCTGATCGCGACCGCGCGTGGCGAGTGCCGGCAAGGCGAGGCAGGCCAGCATCTGGAAGACCACGCAGAGCGAGAGGACGAAGCCGGCGCTGGCGCCCTCCATGCCACGGTCGCGCAGCATCGGCGCCATCCAGCCGAAGACGATATAGGCCATGGCCGATTGCAGACCCATGAGCAGCGTCACCTTCCAGGCGAGGCGATCGCGGAACAGGCCGTGGACCGCAGGCCTCGCGCCAGTGGCGTGCCGGCCGGTCTTCAGGGCCTGCGGCGCCCAGATCAGGGCCGCCGCCAGGGCCGGCAGGCCCCACAAAGCCAGGGCCGCCGGCCAGCCGCCGGGCAGCGACCTTTCAAAAGGCACCGTGAAGGCCGCGGCGGCGGCCGCGCTGCCACACAGCGCCATGGTGTAGAGCCCTGTCATCATGGCGACGCGCCGCGGGAAATCGCGCTTCACCAGGCCCGGCAGCAGGACATTGATCACCGCGATGCCGGCGCCGGCCAGGAACGAGCCTGCGAACAGGAAGGGCGGCAGGCCGAGCCCGCGCAGCCCCGTGCCGACGGCGACCAGCAGCATGGAAGCGAAGATGACACGTTCCGGCCCAAAGCGCCGCGACAAGGCCGGAGCCGGGAAGGAGAAGACGCCCAGGCACACCACCGGCAGCGTGGTGAGCACGCTGGCCCAGACCGGGCCGAGGCCGGTGTCGCTGATAACCTCGGGCAGCACGGTCGACAGGCTGGAGAAGACGGCACGCAGATTGAAGGCGATCAGCACCAGGCTGATGCCGAGCAGGGGGCCGGCAGCCGCGGCGGCAGATGCTTCGGCGGGCGAATGCGCCGCGGTGTCAAAAACTTTGTCGCTCAAAATCTTCGTTTCGAAAGGAATGGCAGGAAAGCGAGGGTACATCCCATCGGGAACGGCGCCAACCGACTGCAGGCCCCGCTATCAAATAGGCCTATAGCGGCACCCGCTCAACCGCGATTTTGCAGGGACGCCGTCTTGAAAGAACCTGCCATGCGCAAGCGCCCTCGTTCCCACGCCTTTCCGGCTGGGTTGATGAGGAGACCGGGCGATGGCGGCTGCGGAGCAGCCGTGAAAGCAAGATCATGGAAGATGCAGGCCGCACTGTCGGTGCAAGCCGCCATCGCCCCGTTCCGGCTGCCCGGCACGCTGACAAGGCGCGCAAGGCCACCTGTTTTTCCGCCTATTGAAGGCGGAGGCGAGCCGGGAGCGGATGGCACGGACCATCCGAACCTGAGCCAGCCGGCTCGGTAAAGGGGCTCAGCGCTGCAGTCCTGGCCGGACAGTGGCATGAACCGTCTTCACCGCATCGGCGGGAGATGGGGACGAAGGCGGTGCCGGGCTCAAGCCCTTCACGCTCCGTCCAGGGATCGCGTGGCACTTCCATGGGGTGCCGATCCCTCTGTCCCGCTCGTCACCCCTGGAGGCCGGCTTCGAGAGAAGCAGGACCGCCGCATGCGCCTACCACCTGGATAGGCTGTCGGGGTGGATGGAGGCGTTCGGGGCCGGGTTGTACAGACGCCGGCTGCTGACGCTTCGTTCCAAGACGGATGAGAGCATGGGAACGAGAAATAATCAATATTAGTTCATATTCTGTTCAACGTACTCCAACGCCTCTATCATTGGCGAAGGAGGATGCCACGCAGAGCGCCGTCGATTGATCCGAGCACGGGCGAGACGTTTGACCGGGTGACCAAGGGATCGTTCAAGATCAAGCGCTTCAAGCACCGCGCCTCTCCCGCACTCCCGACACCGGCTTGCCGGTTCACTTATTTTCCAACGGCCCCTAAGTACTCCGGCTAGACTCTGGAACGAATTCAGTCCGCCTGTTTGATCCAGTCCGCAAACCCGACGGAACGGCGCGAAATATAGTCGCGCGGGTCCTTGTCCATCTCGATGACCAAAGTCATGAACGTCTCGGTATTGCAGGGTGTATAAAAGCTCTCGAGCCGTGCCAACGTGCTGAAGTTTACGCCGGTAAGCTGTGCGAACTGCCGATAGGTAAGGCCCCGCTTCGTCCTTTCCGCCCGCAGATCATCGCCGAAGGTCTGCCAGTGCACCTGCATCAGCGTGATATTCTTCTGTACGGAACGCGGGCGTCGCCCCGCGAGATTGCGCGTCATTTGAATGCTCGTGCCGTCCACTTGCCACCTCAGAATGCCCTCTAAAGAGGTATGTCGAAATTTTTCTACGATTGTTACAAGTGAATGCAAGACATCTAAAATCGGTTCTTACATTACATAACTCAGGGGTATGTTACAATATATATTTTATAAACAGTTGAAGCCATAGATTAATTGTATTAAAAAAGATACCGTTCAAGTTGATAAGATGCATTTTTTACGTGACACACCCAGCGGTATACTGGTCAAGTAACGATCAAAGTATCGTTATCACAAAGTGGTGTACGGCACGATCATGTTCTTGGGGATAACGGCGCGGAATCTTGGCGGCGAAGGCGATGGCTGAACTTCCGGTTCGATGGCGTACGCGTGAACAATATGAATAATTGCCAAGGAAGGAGGCCGTACCACGCAGCGCAAGCGCTTTGAGGGTCGGAATTCGCCTTTGTCGTTGCCATTTCCTGGGCGTTGGACGCACGCAATATGCGAGGCCTCGGGCATTGGATTCGGAAATGCGCGCCAGCTATCGATAGAAACATTCTACGGGCTATAGCGCCTGCACTCGAAGCAATAGCGCGCTGTCGCTCCTGGGATGGTCGGGTCGGCGTGGGGCCGCTGGGCCAGGCCTTGCGAGCAAGGCCCAGACGCAGAAAGAGGCCCGGTTGTAACGACCGGGCCTCCCAATTTTTTCCGTCGAGAACTTGAGAGATCAGAAGGTCCGCTTCAGGCGGATGCCAGCTTCCCAGATATTCTCGTGGCCCTTGTGAAACACCGTGGTCGTCTCTTCCGTCGTTGCGTCCGTGGTGCTGCTCTCAAGCTGATTGAAGCTGGCGTGGGTATACGCAATTTCGGCACCAAGCGTCAGGCCCTTCACGATCGTGTAGGTCAGGTTGCCGGCGATCGTGAATTCCTTGTTGAACTGATCGTGACCACCGAAACCAGGCAGGTCGTTGTACTTGGTGTCGATATAGCTAGCGACCAAGTTGGCGTTCAGCACAGGCGTGATGTTGCCGCCGAGTTCGCCGACGATCGACCAGCCCTTGCCCTTGCGGGTGTTGTTCGGGCCGGCATAGAAGTCGTCGCCACCGAAAGCCGTCGAATTGGTGCCGAGATATTCAAGCGCACCGTCCGAATAAGCACCTTCAACGATGAAGTGGCCGCTGTCGATAGCCGGGATCTTGAAGAGCAAGGTACCGCCGACGGCATAGCCCCACTTGTCATCGCCACCGGCGAGGTGCGCAGCCTCGTTCACCCGATCCTGATGCACGGCAGCGGAGAGCTGCCCAAGCGCCCAGCCCTGGTCGACCACGATATTGCCGACGATATCCGGACTCACCTGGCCGCCATAGCCCAGCGCATTCGGGCCGACAACGCGATGGCCGCGACCGTCTTCCAGAGCCAGAGTGGCGCTGAAGCCGCCGCCGAATTCAGCGGTGTAGGCGAGCAGGTTGACGGTGTTCGACGAGGCGTAGTAGGGCGCCCAGATCGTGTCGCCATAGTTGGCGTCGTAATAGCCGAAGAAGGTGTGGGCATAACCAGCCGTCAGGCCGCCGAACTGGATGAAGGCCTTGTCAACCGTGAATTGCTGGGTCTTACCGGCAGCGTTCATGCCGTCGGCGTTGATCTGGAAGTAGGAGCGCAGCAGGCCGTAGTCGGTCTGGGTGCGGGCGTCGAACGCGATGCGGCCTTCAGCGCCGAAGCGGGTGCGGTCCTGATCACGGGTGAGGTTGAGGCTGTTGCGGGTGATGACGCCGGCGCCGCCGTCGACAATCGTTTCGAGACGCTCCGAACCACTGATGCCGCGAACGCGGTAGTCAGCGCGAACTTCGCCCTTGATCTGCAGGCAGGTGTCGCTGCCGGGGATGTAGAAGAAGCCGGGGCCGAAGGTCGTGCAGACCTTAACATACTCGACGGCTTCGCCCTTGGTCATGGGCAGATCGGCAGCCTGGGCAGCGCCGATAGCAGCGATACCAGCAGCGGCGCCGAGGAGAAGAGACTTCATCGTCATTAGATGACCTCCAAGACAGTTATTATTTGATCGAGAGCGCCGCTTGGTGCTTCGACCGATTCGCGAGACCCCGATCACACGCAGAACTTGCAATCCGGACACGACCCGTCAGGGATCGTTGCCGTGATCTTGGTGCACTCCTTTTGGTTGCACAACAGCGTTTTGGCGATGAATCACCAAGTAGAGTCGCTTTATAAACGCGATGTCACCGAAAAGACACACCCTAAGTTGAAGCATAAATATAGTATATCTCGCAAAATCTCGAAGTAATAAAATACATAAATCTGTGTCTTTTATGATACATATACTTTATTCTGTATCTATTTTTATTATATAAAGAATTATATCGGAGGCAAAAAATAGGCGATAAGCTACCGTCCGACGCCGTCCTAACATGTCGCCTGTTCTTCTCTTCCCAAGGACCGTGAGGCGATCACGAGAACGGTACGAGCTGCTTTTATTCAGTAGTTTGACGACTCTCGGCGGCCTGCTGAGTGGAGCACGCCCCGGTGGCCTCCACAGGCCGAGACTGGGAGCGGGAGGGGATTTGCGTCGGATCCGAGGCCCTCAAATCGGCCCTCGGCCCGAAAGGGCGAGTCGGGAGGATGACCATGGCGGCGAATCCCGGCAGGCGGCACGCGGGGATACCTTTCATTCCCACGGGCTTGCGAGTCTGCGGGATGGGACGGGAATCGAGGCAGGCAGACATCCGGGCCGACAGAGGATGTTCGGATCAAGGCCGCACGCAGGAGGTGCGCAATTCGATAGAGCCACACGCCGATGCAATCTCTGGTCCGGCTATTCCCGTGCTCCGGCCGTCGTCGGTCAGCACCGCGGCACGCCCGGCAGCGCGCAAAGCATCTCGAACAGGAGGTTGGCGTCCGTGATGGCGGTATTGCCGGCCGGGTCATAGGGCGGCGACACTTCCACGAGGTCGCAGCCTACCAGGTCGAGGCCCCAGCAGCCGCCTGCAGGCTGTCAAGGGGGGCCGCCCGCGTCGCCATGTTGTAGGGGCGGATCATGCAGGATTCGGTGCGGATCTGCCGAGGTCCAAAACGGTGCCGGGCCGGTTCGAACGCTGGCGAGATAGGGGGAAAAGATCGTTCGTCTCACTTCCCGTGCGCTGGATCGGCGATCCTCGGCCGCTAAGCCCGCTTCTTCGCCGGCTTCGCCACCGCCCCGCCTTTGGCGCTCTCGCGAAGCGCCTCCAGCAGGCTCACCACCTTGCCTTCGCGCTTCCTGGCTTGCGGCTTGATCTTGCGCCCCTCGATCTTGGCTTTCACCAGCTCGGCCAGCGCAGCCTCGTAGCGGTCGTCGAAGGCGGCGGGGTCGAAGCGGCCGCTTTTGGTCTTGATGATGTGGCCGGCGAGGTCGAGCATCTCCTTGTCGAGCTTGAGCTTGGGGATGTCGGCGAAAGCCTCTTCCTGCGAGCGGACCTCGTAGTCGAAATTGAGCGTGGTGGCGATCATGCCCTCGTCTTCCGGACGGATCAGCACGCCACGCAGGCGGCGGAACAGCACGGCCTGCGCCAGCGCCGCCACCTTGACGCTTCGCATGCCCTCGCGCAGCAGGTCGAAGGCCTCCGCGGAGCTCTCGTCGCTGGGGGCGAGATAATAAGGCCGGTCGAAATAGACGGTGTCGATGGCGTCCAGCGCAACGAAGCCTGCCACCGTCAGCGTCTTGTCGCTCTCGGGCACCGCCGCGGCAATCTCCTCGGGCTCCAGCATGATGGTCTCGCCCTGCGGCGTCTCATACCCCTTGACCTGGTCGTCCCGCTCCACCGGCTTGCCGGTCTCGGCATCGACGAACTGGCGCTGCACGCGATGTCCGGTCTTGCGGTTGAGCATGTGGAAGGCGACCCGCTCGGTGGTACTCGCCGCCGTATAGAGCGCCACGCCGGCGGCAAGCTCGCCGATCTTGAGGACGCCCTTCCAATTGGCTCTCGGCTTGGCCATCACGCCTCCAAGAAGTGCTGTAGCTCAAGTGAACGTGCTTTCCGGGAGGTTGGTTCCTGGCAGCGCGGACATCACAGCGGCGGCCCGGGAGGCCGCCTAAGCCGATTTTGTCAGGAACCTGAAGGCGGTGAAGGCGCTCGCGGACGGGGCTGCAGCGTAGATCAGCCGCCCTTCCGGGTGAGGCCCGCCACTCCAAACCTGCGCCCCACCGGACCCCTATTTTCAAAAATCGGACAACTGCGACAGAATTACTCAGGGTCAGGCGCCGCAGTCGGCCTATAATTACAAAATCTTCAATTGACGGGACAAAACAACAAGGCTCCATCGCCAAGTTCCATCGAAGACCTTAACCGTCGCGATTACAGCAGCCGGCGCGTCATTTCCCAGAATAATTCGAATAGTTCCTTGAATCGTGCAACGCCTGCTTTGGCGTATGCCATCGGAACCGCTCGGCTTCTTCTCGGCAAATCCCACACAAGTAAATGACCGCCAAGGCGGTTTTCCTGAGAGTGGCGTTTTGAACAACCGCTGCAGCCGATGCTGCACATCTGTACGCCTGCCTTGACCGGCGGCGGCAGACGAAGAGTGACCTCCACAGAAGAACATTCCATGCGCAAGCTTTGGTTCAGGCCGCGGTCACGCATCGTGACCCTGGTCTACTTCAACGATGCCCAGAATCGGACAAAGGAGCATGTCGAGACCCTCATCGCCTTCTTCCTGAGGCGGCATTGGACCCGCTCCGGGCGTGCCCTGGAATGCGATGCACTGAGGGCCATCACCGCGAGTTTCTCGCTGAAGCCCGATCTGGTCAGTCGCCGGGCTGAGATCGACCGCAAGGTCGCGGCCTGGCTGCCCTCCCGGGACGAGGACCGCAGGGAGGCCGCGCAGCGCTATCGCGCCAGCACGCTCCCGCGGCTCGATCCATAAAATGGAGTGTCGATCACTGATCGACATCTTCTTTTCGGCACGTATCGTTTCCAGGAATGCCGATCTCACCCCTTCGACTCTCGAAGGGGCTGTGGAGATCGACACTCCGCGTGTGGCGCGCCTCGATCCGCAGGCTTTGCGCGGTCAGGCTTCGCCGTAGCCCACCACGCCCTTGATCTCCAGGAAGTCGTGAATACCGAAATCGGCATATTCACGGCCGTTGCCGGACTGCTTGTAGCCCCCGAACGGCGCGAAGGTGTCCCAGTCGGGATAGTTGAGGTAAACGGAGCCGGCGCGCATCCGGGAGGCCACGCGCCGCGCATGGGCGATATCGCTCGACTGGACATAGGCGGCAAGGCCGTAGACCGTGTCATTGGCGATCTCGATCGCCTCTTCCTCATCCTTGTAGGGCATCACCGAGAGCACCGGCCCGAAAATCTCCTCGCGCGCGATGGTCATGTCCGGCGTTACGCCGCCGAAGACGGTGGGGCGAACATAATAGCCGCGATTGAGACCGTCCGGCCGGTCGGGGCCACCGGTGACGAGCGTGGCGCCCTCCTCGATGCCCCTGCGGATCAGCCGCTGGATCTTGTCGTATTGCAGTTGGCTGACCACGGGGCCGAGCACGCTGTCTTCCTTGCGTGGATCGCCCACCTTGTGGCGCTCCGCCGCTGCCTTGGCGATCGTCAGCGCCTCCTCGTGCCGATCGAGCGGCACCAGCATGCGGGTTGGCGCGTCGCAGGACTGGCCGCTATTGCCGAAACAGCCTTCCACGCCCTTGCTGACGGCCGTGGCGAAATCGGCATCGGGCAGAATGATGTTGGCCGATTTGCCTCCGAGTTCCTGGGCAACGCGCTTGACGGTATCGGCTGCCGTCTTGGCGACGATGATGCCGGCCCGCGTCGAGCCGGTGAAGGAGACCATGTCGACGTCCGGATGCCCTGCCATCACCTGTCCGACGTCAGGCCCGGTACCATTGACGAGATTGAACACGCCCTTCGGCGTTCCGGCCGCATGCATGATCTCGGCGAAGATCAGGCCGCTGATCGGCGCGATCTCGCTCGGCTTCAGCACCATGGTGCAGCCGGCGGCGATGGCCGGCGCCACCTTGCAGACGATCTGGTTCAGGGGCCAGTTCCAGGGCGTGATCAACGCGCACACGCCCACCGGTTCTTTCACGACGCGCGTGGTGCCGCGCTGATGCTCGAACGCGTAGTCCTCCAGCGCCTTGATCGTGCTTTCAAGATGGCCGCGGCCGGCCCAGGCCTGGGCTTCGCGCGCAAAGGCGAGCGGGGCGCCCATTTCCTGCGACACGGCCTGTGCGATATCCTCGAACCGCTCATTGTAGATTTCGAGGATGCGGCGAAGCAAAGCAAGGCGCTCCGCCTTCGTGGTCCGCGCGAAGGCGGGAAAGGCGGCCTTGGCGGCGGCCACGGCCCGGTCGACATCGGCCTGCGAGCCAATCGAGATGGCGGTGTAGGCCTCTTCGTGCGCAGGATCGATCACATCGAGCTTGTTCGGCACGGCCGGGTCCACCCAGGCGCCGTCGATATAGAACTGCAGATGATTGGACATGTCGGGATACTCTCAGGGGTCGCAGTGGTGGTCAGTTCGGACGCAGAATGCGGGCAATACCGGGCCGCACCCGCAGATGGATGGTCTGGCCGGAACCATAGTCTGCACTGAGATCGCTGCGCGGCGCGTCGATCGTCAAGGGGGTGCCGTCGAGCAATTCGACATGCAGCCTCAGGGTGCGGCCATGAAACACGGTGCCGATCACCCGCCCCGGTACGCCATCGGGCTCGATAAGTACATCCTCCGGCCGGATACCGACGAGGAGGGTGCCCCCGGAGGCGTTGTCCCCGGCACCCGCTTCGAAAGTCAGAGGACCCGCGGCCGCGATGATTGTGCCGGAGCGGCGCTCGACCAGCCGGCATTCCAGCACGTTCATGGTGCCGATGAAGCCGGCAACAAAACGCGTCGCCGGCGCGTCGTAGAGAACGGCCGGCGAGGCGATCTGTTCGATGCGTCCCCGATTCATCACCACGATGCGGTCCGAGATCGACAAGGCTTCGGTCTGGTCATGGGTGACCATGATGAAGGTGGTGCCAAGCTGCGCCTGGAGGCGCTTCAACTCGACCTGCATCTGTTCGCGCAGATGGGCATCCAGGGCCGAAAGAGGCTCGTCGAGCAGCAGCACCCGGGGCTCGCAGACAATCGCGCGCGCCAGGGCGACACGCTGGCGCTGCCCGCCGGAAAGGGCGGAAACTCGGGCACCGATCTTGTCGGCCAGCCCGACCAGATCGAGCGCCGTCCTCACCCTCCTGCCGGTCTCGGCGGCGCCGAGACCGCGCAGCGACAGGCCGAAGCCGACATTCTCCTCCACATTCATATGCGGGAAGAGCGCATAATCCTGGAAGACGGTATTCACCGGCCGGTCGTAGGGACGCAGGCCCGTGATGTCCTGGCCGTCGAGGAGCACGCGGCCGGAGCTCGGTTGCTCGAAGCCACCGACCACCCGCAAGCTCGTCGTCTTGCCGCAGCCGGAAGGGCCCAGCAGGCTGAGGAACTCGCCCTGGCCGATATCGAGGTCGACAGCGTCGAGGCCGACGGCACCACCGGGAAAGATCTTGGAGACCGCTTCCAGCCGCAGCAGCGTTTCAAGCGCCATTGCGCACCTCCGACGGCTTCACCGTGTTGACCCACACGATCTCGCAAGGCTGCGAGCCGGTGTTGCAGAAGGAATGGCGCAGGGTGCTTTTGAAGGCAAAGCTGTCGCCGGCCTTGAGCGTATAGAGAACATTGTCGATCGTCAGCTCCACCTCACCCGTCCGCACGAGGCCGAACTCATGGCCGGCATGGGCATAGGCTTCGGCAGTCCCTCCACCCGGTTCGATATAGACCAGCAGGCCGGTGAGAGTGGCGCCCGGCGGCGAAAGCAGTTCCTTGCGGATGCCTTCCGACCACACCGGGAGCACGCGCCGATTGGCCGACCTCACGCAATAGAGATCGCTCTCCTGGTCGGCCCCATCGACCAGCAGGCTGTGCGGCTCGACGTCGAGGGCCGCGGCGAGTGGCCAGAGTACGCGGACGCGCAGCGAGCTGAGGCCGCGCTCGATCTGGCTGAGGGCCCCGACGGAAATGCCGGCCCGCTGCGCCACGTCGATCAGACCGAGATTGCGTTCGAGCCGGAGCGCCCTGATCCGGCGCCCGACACGGACATCGGCCTCCGTCACCTCGGACGCCAGGCGCGGCACCGTCGGGTCGAGCGTCTGGCTGAAATCTTCCGAACTCACGATCGATCTCTCCTGTGGAACCGCCATGCCGCAAAAGGGCATGGCGGCATCCGCTCTAACTCTTTGTTTCGACGCGTCTTTGCGATTCTCACCGAGTCCGGCAAATCGCAAAACGCTTCAGCCGCCTGCCTTGATCTTCTCGAACATCTTGGCGAGATCCTCGTTCTGCTTCATCGGCCCGGTGAAGATGGTCGTCTTCAGCTCCACTTCCGGATCGGAGGGAAGCTGCAGACGATCGAGATCGGGCTTCGGCACCAGGGCGAAGGCGGCGCTCGATGCACTGCCATAGCCATACTGGGTGATGAGTTCCTTGCCCGATTCAGCTTCGAGGCGGCTGTTTATGAAGTCATAGGCCAGATCGACATGCTTGGCATCCTTCAGGAGCACGATGCCGCAGGCCCAGGTGAGCATGCCCTCCTTGGGCTTCATGAACTCCACCGATACGCCCTGCTTCTTCAGGGTGGTCGCCGAGGCATTCCAGGTCATGGCGGCGACGAGCTCGCCGCTCGCCAGCGACTGCTCCACAGAGGTCATGTCGGTGGTGTAGCTGCGCAGCAGGGGGCGCTGTTCTCTGAGCTTGTCGGCGACCTTGTCCATCTCGGCAGGTGTCATGTCGAAGGGATTGATCCCGGCGAGCAGGGCGGCGACGATCGGCGTGTCATGTACCGCATCGATGGTGGCGATGCGGCCGGCATAATCCTTGTTCCACAGCAGGTTCCAGCTCTGCTCCGGATTCTTGATCAGGTCGGTCCGATAGAGAATCGAGGTATTGCCCCAATCCCACGGCACCATCCACACCTTGCCGTCGCCGGCCTGGAGGTCGGGCAGGTTGCGGAAGACGGGAAAGATCGTGTCCCATTTCTTGATTCGCTTGGTGTCGATGGGCTGGATGAGGCCCGCGTTCTGCCAGCGCGAGACTTTGTCGTAGCAGGGATGGGCGATGTCCGGGCTGAAGCCGGCCTTGACCTTGGTGAAGGCGTCGTCGTCGTCGCCAAACACCGAGGCCTTGACGCCGTCGGGATGGGCAGCGAGGAAACTCCTGTTGAAATCGGGCAGCTCGTAGCCGGACCAGGTGAAATAGCTGAGCTTGTCCGCGGCCTGTGCCGCCGGGCCGGTCATCGCGGTGGCAGCCAGGGCGAGCAGGGCCAATCCCCTAGCCAGGACGGATCGTTTCTTCATTGGCATGATTAGTTCCCTCTCTGTGTGCTTCTAGGATGCTTTACCTTCAGATCGAATCAGCAAGAATCGCAAAATGCTTCTGATATCAACGAGTTAATTTGTAGACCCGCTCTTGCCTGAGCGCATTTTGCTTTAGGATGCTGACAGCGGACCGACTGCGCCGGTCGGTATCGCGGCCTTTCCACTCAGTCCGCGGCGACGGACAAGTTCGGCTGCCGTCGCCAAGACGATGGAGACGGTGAGGATGACGGTGCCCAGCGCCATGACGCCGGGCAAAGCCTTGGGAAATCTGAGCTGGGCCCAGATGAAGACCGGCAGGGTGGGCTCCGTGCCGGCCAGGAAAAACGCCACGACGAACTCGTCGAACGAGGTGAGGAAGGAGAGCATGAAGGCGGAGGCGATTGCCGGCGTGCTGAGCGGGAGTATCACCCGCCGGAAGGTCGTCCATTCGCGGGCGCCAAGATCCATGGCCGCCTCGCCGAGGCTGCGCGGCAGGACGGAAAAGCGTCCGCGCATGACCACGACGGTCGTTGGCAGGGCCACCAGGGTGTGGCCGAGGATCATGGCCATGCGCGACGGACCGAGACCGGCCAGGTTGACGAGAATCAGCAGGGCGATGCCGATTATCACCCCCGGTATCAGGATGGGAAGGCGCGAGAGCACCGATATCGTCGCCGCGAGCCTTCCCCCGCCGCTGATCTCCATATAGGCGATGGTGACGCCGAGGAGCGTTGCCAGCGCCGCCGCACTCAGGCCAACCACGAGACTGGTGACGAGGGCGCCATGCAGCGCCTCATTGTCGAGAAGGCTCTGATACCATGAGAGGGTGAGGCCCTTGATCGGGAAGGCGATCTGAATGGAATCGTTGAATGAAAACAGCGGGATGAGGACAATCGGCAAATAGAGGAAGATGAGATAGGCACCCACATAGGCGCCCAGCCAGCGATTGCCCTGCTCAGACCCGGTTCTGTTCATGATCGACGTCCGAAACGCCTGCTGGCCATGGCCACCAGCAGAATGACTGCCGCGATCACCAGCATGACCAGCGTGGAGACAGCGGCGCCGAAGGGCCAGTCATTGGCCTTGCCGAACTGAGCCTGGATGATCGAGCCGATCATGGTGCTGGAGGGGCCGCCGACGAGGGCGGGCGTGACATAGTCGCCGACGGTCGGCACGAAAACGACGAGGGCGGCGGAGAGCACGCCAGGCATCGACAAGGGCAGCACGACGCGGCGGAAGCGGGCGAAGGGATGCGCGCCGAGATCGGACGCCGCCTCGAGGAGTGAGCGCGGTATCGTCTCGAGCGCCACATAGATCGGCAGGATGGCAAAGGCGGCATAGGCATGCGCCAAGGTGACCACCACCGCCGCGGGCGTATTGAGGAAGGCGAGGCTCGGCTGGGACAAGATGCCGGTGCCGAGCAGCACCGAGTTGAGCACGCCGTTGAAGGCCAGCACGATCTTCCAGGCAAAGACACGCAGGAGATAGCTGGTCCAGAATGGCAGGGTGACCAGGAAGAGCAGCAGGCCACGCCGGGCGCCGGCATGGAATGCCAGATAATAGGCCACGGGATAGGCGGTCACCACGGTGGCAAGCGTCACGACGCCGGCGATCGCCAGGGAGCGCAGGAGGACGGCGGCATAAAGCGGATCCGAAATGGCGCTGGCGAGATTGGAGAGCGTGAAGCCGCTGCCCAGGAGCGAGCCGTCATTGAGGCGAAAGCCGAGCATCAGCACGATCGCCAGCGCGAACAGCACCAGCACGCAGGTCGCCAAGCCCCCCGGAAGCAACATGAGGACATTGAACAGCCAGGTCCGGTTTCGAGAACGGGCCGATGGCAGGGATGAGGAAGCGACCGTCATGTCACATCGCGCCGTGAAACGAGACGATAATTTTCACATTTATGAAAAAAGTCAATCGCGACAACTAAAGCGTCTTACTTTCAGATCGAATCACCAAGAATCGCAAAATGCTTTTGATACCAGTGAGTTAATTTCCAAATTCGCTCCCACCTGAACGCTTTTTGCTCTAGCGATCGAGTGCATCGAGGAACCGATACCAGGCGATCGCCGCCCCCATGCCGATATGGCGGAAGCGATGAAGCGGGATGGGCCGGATGGGCGTGAGATCGAAGGGGAGGGTCCGGGGATCTCCGGAGAGGACGTAATCGGCGAGCCTGGGACCGAGCGCCGTCATCAGGCCAACGCCGCGCCCCTGGCAACCGGCAGCGATCGTCAGGCCCGGTTCCGGCTGGTGCAGATGGGGCAGGTGATCGAGCGTCATGGCGACACGCCCGAACCAGCGCTTCTCGATGGCCAGGCCGCGCAGGCCAGGGAACAGGCGGACGAGGGCATGTTCGAGATGCGCCCATGCCCGCGGCTGCGAGGGCTCGGCCATCGAGCCGCGGCCGCCCAGCATCAAGCGGCCATCGGGGCTCTTGCGATAATAGACAAGGATGCGCCGCGAATCCGAGACGGCCTGCCCGCCGGGCAGGATCCGCGCCAGGGCCGACGGTTCAAGCGGGAAGGTCGCGATCTGAAAGGAGTGTAGCGGCAGGAGCGTACGAGCAAGGCCGGGCACCAACCCGTCCGCATAGGCATTGGTTGCAACGATGACGTGGCTCGAACGCAGTTCCACGCCCGTGCTTGTCCTTATGCGCCAGAGCGCGCCATCTCGGCGGAGTTGCAAGGCTCTGGCGTCCTCGGCAATCAGAACCCCCGCCTGCGCCGCAAGTTTGGCGAGGCCCAGAGTATAGGCCAGGGGATCGATGACGCCGGCACGCGGGTCGAGCCAGCCGCCGACATAGCCTTCGGCGCCCGTCAAGGTCGCGACGTCGTCGCGCGACAACGCACGCGCAGCGACACCGCGCCCGGTCCACGTTTTTGCCCGCCGCCAGGCGAGTTCCGCGGCCTTCTCGGTATGGGCCGCCTGGATCCAGCCCTTGCGCTGCCAGGGAATGTCGAGCTTTTCGGCGGCGATGAGATCGAAAACCCGATCGGCTGTCGAGGCCGCGAAATCGATGACCTGCTCACCACGCTTCTCGCCATAATGCTGCAGCAGCTGATCCGGGTCATATTTGAGGCCCGGGATGACCTGCCCGCCGTTCAGCCCCGATGCCCCGGCACCGATGCGGGCTGCCTCGAGGACGCGGACCGAGCGGCCGGCCCGGGCGAGATGCAGCGCGCAGGACAGCCCGAGGATGCCTCCGCCGACGACCGTAACATGGGGCGCTTCAAGATCTGCCAGAGGCGTTGCGGCGACCATCTGCGCGCCTGGAGACCAAAGCGGCTGCATGAACGGCATGGGCTGCCCCGAAAAATGAAATATGATCTTAGATTTTCATATATCAGAAATTCCGGATTGCAATGCGCGTTTCGCATGCGCGTGGCCTCGCAGCCGAAAGGCCCGCCCGTCACCCGAAGGCGATGTCCCCATCGATTCGTCGCACCGCCTCGTACAGGACCCGCGCCCCGGCTGCACATTGGGCCGGCTCCGTCCATTCCTCCGGGCAATGGCTCCTCCCCTCCCGGCTTGGCACGAAGATCATGGCCATGGGCGCAATCCTCCCCATGAAACCCGCATCGTGGCCGGCGCCGCTCGCGAGCGAGATCGTTTTCAGCGATAGCTCGCCCGCAGCCGCCGCCAGATGATCGCGTAACCGCCCGTCGCAGGGCGACGGCTCGGAGCGCGAGATCGGACGGAAGGCGCTGCGCTCCACACCGGCAGCAGAGGCTGCGGCGAGGCTGGCCAGCGCGAGTTCTTCCAGGAAGGCGTCGAGATGCGCGGCCTGCTCGGCCCGGGCCTCCACCATCAGCCGCGCCAGCCCCGGGACGACATTGGAGGCGTTGGGATGCACCTCGATGCGTCCGGTGGTGGCGATGAAATAGCCGTTGCGCGTGCGCGAAAAATGCTCGCCCAGCCGGCGGGCCTGCAGGATGAGGTCGGCCGCCGCCACCAGCGCATCTTGGCGCAGATGAAACGGCGTGGTGCCGGCATGATCGGCCGAGCCGGTGAACTCGATTTCCACCCTTGCGATGCCGACAATGCCGGTGACCAAGCCGATATCGAGGCCGCCCTGTTCGAGCACGCGCGCCTGCTCGATATGGAGCTCGAGGAAGGCGGCGACGTCGTTGCGCAGAGGTGCGGTGAGCCGCTCCGGCAGCGCGCCCATGCGCGTCATCGCTTCTTGGAGCGGCTCGCCTGCGGGGTTGCGCAGGCCGAGCATGCCGGCATCGAGAAAGCCGGTCATGGCGCGGCTGCCGATGCAGGAAGGGCCATAGTCGCTCGGCTCCTCCGACAGGAAGTCGATGATCTCCAGGGGATGGCGCAGGGCGACGTCACGGTCCTTGAGGAGGCGCACCACCTCCAGCCCGGCCAGGAGGCCGAGCGGCCCGTCGAAGCGGCCACCCGAAGGCACGGTGTCGGAATGCGAGCCGATCGCCAGCGCCTTGAGGCCCGAAACCCCACCCTCCAGCCGTCCGATCAGGTTGCCGCCTTCGTCGAGCCTTGTGGTGAGCCCTGCCTCGGCGAACCGCCGCTCCAGCCAGCGCCGGCCCTCCAGGAAGCGGTCGGTGAAGCAGCGCCGCGTATAAGATTTCGCGGGATCGGTGATTTCGGCAAGGGCCATGAGGTCCTGCCAGAGGCGGTCTTCCGGCATGTCAGCCTCCCTTCCAGCGCCCATCCATCGGGATCTCCAGATCGAACAAGTCGAGCGCGCGGGCGGCCGTATGGGTGACCATCTCGTCAAGGCTCTTCGGCCGTGGGTAGAAGGCCGGCACCGGCGGCATGACGATTCCACCCATCTCGGTGAGGCGCAGCATGTTGTGGCAGTGGCCGAGATGCAGCGGCGTCTCGCGGAACAGCACCACCAGGCGGCGGCGCTCCTTCAGCACCACATCGGCGGCGCGGGCGATCAGCGTGCCGCCCGTGCCCATGGCGATCTCGGCCAGGCTCTTGGCCGAGCAGGGCGCGATGATCATGCCGGCTGTGCGGAAAGAGCCGCTGGCGATGGGCGCGGCGATGTCACGGTTGTCGTAGGTGTGATCGGCGAGGGCCTTCAGGCCGGCAACCGTTATCTCGCTCTCATGCGCCATCGCCGTCATGGCGGCGCGCGAGACGACGAGATGGGTCTCGATGCTCTCGCCGCGCAGCATTTCGAGAATGCGCACGCCATAATCGAAGCCCGAGGCGCCGCTGACGCCGACGATGAGGCGTTTGGGCCGACTCATAGGGCACTCCTGGGACCGCCAGCATCCTGCCGGCCTCTTGGAAACGCCACCTTGAATCGTGAGGCGCGCCGCAATCCTTCCCCGACTGCGGGGAAGGTGGCGCGTAGCGCCGGAAGGGGGAGAGCGGCGCGACGCTCGGGCAAGGGGGCCTTTGAAGCCTGCGCCACCCTCCCCCTTCCGTCATTGCTGCGCAATGCCACCTTCCCCGTAGTCGGGGAAGGAGTGCCGCGCCTTGCTCGACCTTCGTTTGCGTTTACCGGCATCTGATCTCAATACTCCCCCAGCTCTGCCCGCACCCGCGCCAGCACCTCGGCCGGCGCGCGGGCAAATTCCGAACGGCTCTCCCGCTCGCCATCGCCCGGCCGGGTCGTCGCGATCAGGCCGATCTTGGTCACGGTCATGCTCTGATGCACGGGATCGCAGCGGTCGGCCTTCATGCCGGGCAGCACGATAAGGTCCTCGTCGCCCCGGAAGCGCGCCGCCAGCGACCACTCGACCTCCGCCGCATCCTCCGGGTCGACATCGTCCTCCACCACGATCACCAGCTTGAACAGGTTGATCTGTCCCATCGCCAGGATCGCCGCGCGCTTGCCCTCGCCGGGGCGCGGGCGGTGCATGGCAATCACCGCGTGCAGGCGCCCCATGCCGCCATCGGTGACGACCACGCGCCGCACGGCGGGGATCACGCGCTTCAGCGCCTCGCAGCACACCGCCTCGATGGCGACGGCGCCGAGCAAGCAATGTTCCGGCGCATAGCCCGGCAGGATGGCCTGGTAGACCGCGTCCCGCCGATGGGTCACGCAGCCGATGGCGCCGCCGGTGCCCGGTCCGTAATTGACGTAGAAGCCGTGAAATTCCGAGACCGAGCCCTCCGGCACAAGGTCGCCGGCATCGATGAAACCCTCCAGCACGATCTCGGCGCCGGCGGGGACTTCCAGCGGCACGGTGAGGCAGCGCACGAGCTGCAAGGGCTCGCCGAGGAGGCCGCCGACCACGTCATATTCGTCATCGCCCAGGCCGAGATACATCTGCGAGCCCAGCAGCACGGCGGGATGATTGCCGATGGCTACCGCGATCGGCAGGCGCTGGCCGAGACTTTTCGCCTTCTCCGCAAGAAGATTGAGATGGTGGTTCCTGGCGATGCCGACCATCACCCGGCCGCCGCCGTCGAGCCTGAGACGGGCGATCGAGACATTGCGCCTTCCGGTCTCGGGATCGCGGGCGACGATGACGCCGGCGGTGATGTAAGGCCCGGTCTCATGCTCGAACCAAGTCGGCACGGGCAGCAGCGCGGCAAGGTCGAGGGGCGCATGGTGGACCACCTCCTGCACGGGCGCGGTCTCGATCGTGACAGGCGGGATCTGCCTCCTGAGGGCATCGAGGATGCGGCCGGGCAGGCCGGCCCGATCCGTATCCAGCAGCCTTGCGATGCGCTCACGCGAATTCATGACATTGCCGGCGACTTTCATCTCATGCCCCGCGACTTTGGCGAAGAGCTGCGGCTTGTCGTGCTGGCGCAGGCCGAGCACCGCGCCGAGTTCGAAGCGGAGGTCGACCTCACGCTCGACGGTGTGCAACTCGCCCCACTCGGCCAGGCGCTCCAGGGTGCCGCGAAAGCTTTGGTCAGCCATCACTTCTCCCCCGCGGGCAGGCCGGCGGCCGCCTTTACCACCTCGACCAGCGGGCCGAGATCGAAGATCGCCTCGCCCTCGCGGCCGATGGGCAGCAAAGCCAGGATCTCGCGGGCGAGGGGCTGCAGACCCTTGCCGAGGGCTTCCAGCGGCACGTCGCGGCGATGCACGGCCCAGACGGCGCAGGCCACCTCCAGCGTGACGACATTCCAGGCCGGCACCAGGCTGCGCACCGTCTCGGCCACAGACTGCGGCGCATTGCCGGCGACATCCTCGACACCGTCGTCGAGCTGGCCGGAATAATTGAGCAGGGCCGGGAAGGCCGCCTGTCGGACGGCGCCGACATTGGCACCGGCGAGGTGACCGAGATTGAGGAACTGCACGCCGCCGATGGCGCCCGGCTCGACAGCGAGGCTGGTCGGCAGGCCGGTGAAGCCCGGCCACTGGATCTTGTGGATACGCTGGCCCGAGGCTTCGATCAGCTTGGCGAGAGCCTGGCGCAGCGTGTCCATGGCAAGGCAGCAGGCGCTGGTCTCCATATTGCCATGCGAGAGGAAGGCGCCGGTGGCGGCATCGATCAGCGGATTGTCGCAGGCCGCCGACAACTCGGCCTCGAAGATGGCGTGGGCGAAATCATAGGCCGCCTCCGCCGCGCCATGGATCTGCGGGATGCAGCGGAAGCTGAGCGGATCCTGCAGGAAGCGCGCCTCGCCCGTCTGCCAGAGTCGGCTTCCCGCCAGCGCTTCGCGCAGCGCCCTGCCGGAGCGGATCTGCCCGGGCTGGCCACGCGCCAGATCGACCTCCTCGCGCCAGGAGCGCAAATTGCCACGAAAGCCTTCCATCGACAGGGCGCCCGCCAGCGTCGCCGCGTTGAGCAGGGCTCGGACTTCCGCGAGCGCCAGCGTCGCCTCCGCCAGCATCAGGCTGTTGGAGTTGAGCAGCGAGATCGCCTCCTTGGCGGCGAGCCCGTCGAGCGGCGCTGGCCCGCTGCCGCCGGGCGCCACGCCCTGCTTGCCGATGAGGGGCACGGCAAGCTGGCTCATCGCCACGATGTCGGAGGCGCCGACCGAAGAGCCGGATCTCGCGGCCGGCAGGTCATCCGCCTGGAGGCGGGCGAGCAGGCTTTCGACGAGTTCGAGCCGCACGCCCGAGCGTCCCTTGGCAAAGAGGGCGAGCTGGATCGCCAGTGCCGCCCTGATCACCTCCGCCGAAGCGTTCGGCCCGGGCGCGATGGTGGCGTGGGCGGTGATCATCAGAGTGTTGTAGCGGGCGATGGCCTCGCGGTTGACGCCGAAGTCCTTCTGGCTGCCGACGCCCGTGGTGATGCCATAGGCCGGAATGCCCTGGTCCACCAGGCGGTCGACCACGGCACGAGCCCGCAGCACCGCTGCCCGACCCTCGGGCGAAAGCTCGACCCCGGCCCGCCGGTGGGCGATGGCGGTGACATCGTCCAGGCTGAGTGGTGCCTCGCCGAGGGCAATGGTGGGGCGGGACAGCATGGTCACTCCTGCGCTTTGGTCTGAAGCGGCTGGATGAAACGTCCGCTCCCTGGCTCGGCGAGTACCTTCGTGCCATCGAAGACGAGCTCGCCGCGCCGATAGGTTCCGCTGACCCGCCAGGGGATTTCAAGCCCGTTATAGGGGCTCCAGCCCACGACATTGTGCCCGCTCGCCGCTGCATCATAGCGGTAGGGCTCGGGCGTCAGCACGGTAATGTCGGCGTCGCGGCCCGACGTGAGCGCGCCCTTGGTGTCGGCGATGCGGAAATGCTGCGCCGGGTTTGCGGCCATCAGTTGTGCCGCCATGGTCAACGGAATGCCCCGCTTCAGGGCGCCGGCGACGAAGAGCGGCACCATCACCTCCAGCCCCGGCACGCCGGAGGCATTGGCGAGCATGTCGGGATTCGACTTGCGATCCTCCGACCAGCTGACGTGATCCGTGGAGACCAGCGTGACATTGCTCTCGGCTACATGCCGCCAGAGGGCCTCGACCTCGGTGCGCCGGCGGATCGGCGGATTGATCTTGGCCTTGCCGCCAAGGCGACGCACATCGTTCTCCTCGTCCAATACGAGATAATGGATGCAGGCCTCGATGGTCGCGGCAAAGCCCTGTGCCCGGTAGGCGGCGGCGATGTCGTAGCCGCGCCCGAGCGTGCAATGCACGACATGGGCCGGGCAGCCGGTGGCAGCGCCGATCTCATAGATGGTGTGCATGGCGAGAAGCTCGGCGATCGGCGGGCGCGACATGCCATGGGCGCGCCAATCGGTGATGCCGGCGGCTTTGGTGCGCGCCATATAGGCCTCGACCGTCTCGTGATCCTCATTGTGCACGCCGGCGGTCAACCCATGCGGCGCGATGGCGGCGAAACAGTCCATCAGCATCGCCGGTGGGATGCGGGGAAAGCGGGTGGGATGGGTGCCGAAAGTCGAGAATTTGAAGGCGGCGACGCCTGCCTCGACCATTTCGCCGATGCGCTGCGCGCCCTCGGTGGGATCGACCGTGCCATAGAGCGCGAAGTCGACACGGGCGGTGGCCTCGCCATGGGCGGCCTTCTCGCGCACCGCCTGGGCGGAGGAGACCACATGGCCCTCGTCATAGGGCATGTCGACGATGGTGGTCACCCCGCCGGCCGCGGCCGAGCGCGTCGACCACTGGAAATCCTCCTGGCCGCGCTGGGACAGCGAATGCACCTGCGCATCGATGGCGCCAGGCAGGATCAACGCCCGTGGCAGGCGATGGCTGTCGCGGGCGGCCGGCGGCTCCCCCTCGCCCACCAGCGCGATCCTGCCATCGGCGACGGCGACGAAGCCGCGCTCGATGATGCGGTCGGGTAGAATCACCGTGCCGGCAAGCGCGAGGTCGAAATCGGCCATCGACAGTTCCTCCGTACCGCAGGACTCAGAATTCGCGTTAACGAGGGTGGGGACGGCTGGGTTCGTCATTCCGGCTGAAGCGAAGCGGAAAGCCGGAATCCATGAACACAGTCCTCATAGGATGGTGGTCATGGAATCCTGGTCTCCACTCACAAGCAAAAGCTTGTGAGGATACAGTCACCCGGAATGACGTTTCCGCGCCCTCGCTAACCCGAATTCGGAGCCCTGCTCCCCGCCAGGACCTTATTGTGCGCTGCCGCCCCGCGGGATATGCCAAAAGCCGAACGGCCTATGCTTCCGGATTCTGCCTGGCACTTTCATGGACACCGCTACCCTCGCCATCGCCCTCACCGTGCTGCAGGAAGGCTCCATCCGCGGCGTCGGCCGGCTGCTGGGACGGGCGCCGGCCAGCGTCACCGATGCCTTCGAGCGTTTCGAACGGGAGCTCGCCATGCCGCTGGCGCTTCGGACTGAGGGCACCTTCGCACTCACTCTGGCCGGCGAGACCCTGGCGGGCTCCTCGGCCGGCCTGCTCGACAGCCTCGCTTCTCTTGCCGCGCTGGGTGGCGCACCGGCGCAGGCGGTGCGGCACTGGGCTGCCCATCATGCCATCCCGATTGCCGCGCTCGCCCATTTCAATGCCGTGGTCGGCAGCGGCAGCATCCGCCGCGCCGCCCAGGCGCTCGGGCTCGGACAGCCACATTTGTCGCGGCAGATGGCCCGGCTCGAAACCTTGCTCGGCTGCCGCCTGTTGCAGCGGACGGGCACGGGCTGCGAGCTTACGGCGGAGGGGCTGCGCCTCAGCGAGATCGCCCAGGTCCTGGTCGAGGAAGTCGCCGGCCTCACCGCCACGGCCCAGCGGCGCTTCGCCCGCGCCACGCGAACCATCCGGCTCGGCACCATCATCCCGATCGGCCATGAAAGCCGCCTCGCCGCTCGCCTCGCCCGCCTGGTGGCAGCATGGCGACGCGACAGGGTCGCGCACGATCTTCTTGTCAGCGCCACCACCGCCGAGGACCTGATGGCGGGCCTGAGGGCCGGACGCTTCGATATTGCCCTGATGGACACGCCCATGCAGCACAGGCGCTTCGAGAGCCGCGAGCTGTTCTCCTCCGAACTCGTCCTGGCCGGTCCGAAAGCGGCGCTCGCATCCGGCGTCAGCCTTGAAGCCCTGCTGGAGACCCATCTCATTGCGGTGCCGAGCCTGCGCAGCGGCCTGCGGCAGCGCATCCGGGAGGTGCTCGATCCCCTGCTGGTCCGCACCGGACCGGCCGGCCGCCAGCAGGTCGAAGTCGATGCGTTGCCGATCATCGTCAACCTGATGCTGGAGCATGGCTATCTCTCTGTGATGCCGCGCGATGCCATCGCCTCGCTCGACAGGGAGATCGGCCTCCTGCCTCTGCCGGATGCACCTCGCCTCGCCTTCCATTTGGCGTGGCCGAAGACGGACAGAGCGAGGCACGTCGCGGCGGCCATCGCCGCAGGGCTGGCCTGAGCTGAAAGCCGGCGGCGTCAGGCGGATTTCCGCAGGAAGGCGTCCATCAGCCCGGCAATCTCGTCGGCGGCCGTGTCCAGGGCGAAGTGGCCGCCATCCAGGATATGGACCTCGGCGGAAGGAACATCGCGCTTGTAGGCCTCGGGCTCCGATATCTCGAAGGAGAGATCATATTTGCCCCAGACCACCAGCAGGCGGGGCTGTTTCTCCCGCATCCACGCCTGCCAGGCTGGATAGGACGCGACATTGGTGCGGTAGTCGTAGAAGAGTTCCGTCTGGATCTCGCCTTGGCCGGGCCGGTTGAGGAAGGCGAATTCGTCTGTCCATAGATCCGGATCATAGCGCTCGATCTTGGGATCGCTACCGACATGGCGGATCCGCGTGGTCTCCAGCGACAGGAGATTGGTTCGCAACGCCGCCTCATGGCTGGCACGATCGGCCCAGAACGCCCGCCGCGTTACCCAGTTCTTGCCCAGGCCCTCATTATGCGCCACCGCGTTCTGAATGATCAGGGTCTCGATCCGCTCCGGATGCGCCAAAGCGAGGCGAAAGCCGACCGGCCCGCCATAGTCCTGCATGTAGAGGCTGTAGCTGACAAGGCCGAGCTTGACGGCGAAGCGATCGACGATCTCGGCGATGTGGTCGAACGTATAGGCGAAAGCCTTCGGATCAGGCGCGTCGCTGTGCCCGAAGCCGGGGTAATCGGGTGCGACGAGGTGGTAGCGGTCCGACAGGCGCTGGAACAGGGATTCGAACATCCGCGACGAGGACGGCAGGCCATGCAGGAGCAGCAGGGTAGGCGCGCCGTGCGGACCGGCCTCGCGATAGAAGATCGACAGACCGTCGATATCGACAGTCCGGTAATGGATGGGATATTTCACGGCATCCTCCTGCGGGTCGATCGCATGAAAGATAGGCCGGGCGCCCGCCAAACCCAAGGATGCCAGGGCGCCCGGTCGATATCGGCGTCATTACGCGACGCTAGCCAGCTCACGAACGGCGATGCAGGAAGTCAACGACCAGGTCTGTCGTCGCCTGTGGCTGCTCTTCCGTGATCCAGTGCCCGCAATCCGGGATGATCGCATCTTCGACGTTATCGGCGACACACCGGATCACCGCGCCGATCATGGGGCCGAAAGTCGCTTCGCCCCCGAAGGCCAAGACCGGCATCTGAAGCTTGCCCTGCGCAAGGAACGCCCTGTTGTCGGCCGCATCCTGGCTGAACGCCAGGAACTGGGCAAAGCTCGCTCGCATGGCGCCAGGTTGCGCATAGAGCGTCGCATAATGCTGGCGCTTCGCTTCATCAAACCGCCTCGGGTCCCGGGAAAGTTCGTTCCAGAAGCGGTCGAGATAGATACGCTCGCGGCCGGCGACCAGGCGCTCCATGTCCTGACCACCGAAGCCAAAGTGCCACATGGCCGGATCCTGTTTGATCTGATCCCAGGGCCCGACGCCGGGCAGCGGCGCATCGATCGCCACCCATCGGTTCACGCGCTCGGGGTAGGCGGCGGCAACTGCGAAGCCGACCATGATGCCGATGTCGTGCGTCACCAATTCAGCCGTACGCACACCCAGGGCGTCCAGGACGCCCACCACGTCCGCCGCCTGATTCTTCTTGTCGTAGCCGCCATCAGGCTTTGACGAGAGGCCCAACCCACGCAGGTCGGGTGCGACAACCATGTGGTCTTCAATGAGTGCGGTCGCCAGATGACCCCACATGTCGCCCGTTGTGCCGAAGCCGTGCAGCATGACGACCGCTGGACCTTGCCCCCCGACGCGTACGTGAATGGATGCACCGTTGGTTTCGATCGTCCGCGTCTGCATCACAGCCGGGAAGGGATAAATCCCATCTGCGTGGGCATGCTTGCTCATCCGTGTACTCCAGATGATTCTGGTTGGGGGGATTGGCGGCCCGCTGCGCGGCGGCGAACCGCCCGGCAAGCCTCCGCTAAAGCGTCTTGCGATTTGACGGAATCGGCAAGAATCGCAAGGACGCGTTAAAACAGGGAGTTAGAGTAGTGGGCGTTTACATGTGAACGCGCTTTGCCCTACGGTGCGATCTCGAAAATGAGTTCGACTTCGACCGGCATGCCAAGCGGCAAGCTCGCAAGGCCGAGCACGATGCGCCCGGAGAGCATTTCAGTCCCGAAGACCTTGACGAGGACATCGGAGGCCCCGTCGGCGACCTTTGGATGATCCCGGAAATCGCCCTCGGTGGCGATGTAGACGCCCAGCTTGGCGACGCCGGTGATCCGGTCGAGCGAGCCTAGATAGGCCCGGGCGGCCGACAAGCCACTGAGGCAGGCGATTTCCGCGGCCTTGCGGCCATCCTCGGCGCTGAGCTCGCCGCCGACGCGCCCAATGAATTGCGGCTCGTGGCCGACGACCGGCAGCATGCCGCTCAGGAACAGAAGATTGCCGATCCGCGCGGCTTCGACATAGGCCCCGAACGGTGTCGGAGGAGGAGGAAGCACGATGCCGTTGTCTTCCAGCCGCTTTTCCGCGCTTGCGGCAGGCGCGTTGCCCCGGCTCACCATCTGCCCAGATGTGCGCCGCCATCGACGTGCAGCACCTCCCCGGTTATGTGTGGAGCTTCGGTCAGGAACACCACCGCATCGACGATTTCCTGCACGCTGGAGATGCTGTGCATCGGCGACAGTGTCCGCAGGAAGTCCTTCGGATTGTCCTTGTGCAGCGGCGTATCGACAACGCCTGGGGCGACCGTGTTCACGCGGATTCCCTCCTTTGCATATTCCATCGCGATATTCTTCGAGACGGCCTCGATGCCGCCCTTGGTCAGCATGGCGACCGAAGCGTTCACGCCAGCGATCGGATGATCGACCAGCGGGGTGGTGATGCTGACGATGCTGCCCCCGCTCTTTTGCGTGAGCATCTGCCGGACGGCGAGCTGCGTCAAATGCACGAAGCCTTCGAGGTTGGTGGCGGTGAGCCTGCGGTAATCCTCCATCGTATAGTCGACGAAAGGCTTGGTGAAGAAGATGCCGGCGTTGTTGACCAGCGCGTCGATCGAACCGAACCGGCTGACCGCCGTCTCCGCCACGGCCTTTGCGGTCGCGGCATCGGCAATGTCGCCGTCGATACGCGCCAGATGGTCGGATTGCTCGATCTCGTCGGACTGGCTGACCCGCCGCGACGTGGCGACGACATTGTAGCCCCGTTCGAGAAAGGCATTGGTGAGGCCCGCACCGATGCCCTGCGAGGCACCGGTGATCAGGACCGTTTTGCGTTCTTGCATGGAACTCTCCATTTGGGTTGGAGCAGCGTCACAGCTGCGCTTCAAGCTCGGAAGGCAATATGAGCGAAGTACCATTCCTCGATTAGATGGAAAGATCTGGAATCTCTTTTGCATGCATGCAAAAATCATCTCATGACCGATCTGAACGACATTGCCGTTTTCGTGAAGGTTGCGCAGTTGGAAAGCTTCAGCCGCGCCGCCCACGCACTCAGCATGCCTGTTTCGACCGTCAGCCGGAAGGTGACCGCTTTGGAGCAGCAGCTCGGCGTGACCCTGCTGCAAAGAACGACGCGCAAGCTCAGCCTGACGGCGCAGGGGCGCGCCTATTTCAATCAATGCAGCGAACCGCTCGCCCATCTCCACGATGCCGAACGAGTTTTGACGCAGGCGCAGAGGGTTCCAGAGGGGCTCCTGAAGATCTCCGCGCCGGTCATCATGGGGCAAGAGCCGTTCTACGAGTTCGTGTCGTCGTTCCTGAAGACCTATCCACGCATACAGGTCGACCTGTTCGTCACCAATCTCTTCCTCGACCTGATCGCCGAGAACGTCGATATCGCCCTTCGCTTCGGGGAGTTGAGCGATTCAACCCTCGTGGCCCAACGCATCGGACGCAGCGTTCGCTATCTCGTGGCCTCGCCGGACTATCTTAGGGGCCGCGCCCTGCCCTCCAGACCTGAAGAGCTGCGCGATCATCAATGCGTCCTGCTGAACGGCCGCAACAACGAGGCCGAGTGGCATCTGATCAGCGGCAGGAAATCGGTCAAGCAAGCCGTTTCGGGCCCTATTTCCACAAGGGACCATCACTCCGTAAGCGCCTTCACCTACAGAGGGCACGGCGTGGGACTGTTGCCCTCGACCTATTGCGACGCGCAGATTGCCAGCGGCGAGCTCGTGCGCCTCCTGCCCGAATGGTCCTCGCCGGAAATCTTCATCCACGCCGTCTATCCCACGCGGCGTTTCATGCCCGCCAAACTGCAGGTGTTCCTCGAGGCGCTGAAAGCCTGGAAGAGCCCGTTGTGGCTGCCGCTGCGGTGAGAAGGCGGGAGGAATCACTTGAACCCTCAGGCTCCTGCCCTATGACTGGCATCACCATTTCAGGGGGCGTCATGCCGGACCGCGTCGATCTCGTCATCCATAACGCCCGCATCCTCACCATGGACCCGGCGCGGCCGAGGGCGGAGGCGCTGGCGGTGGCTGGCAACCGGCTGGTGGCGATCGGCGGCGAGGCCGAGATACTGGCGCTGGCGGGGCCCGGGACCAGGCACATCGATGCCCATGGGGGCACGGTGCTGCCGGGTTTCAACGAAGCGCATATGCATATTTTTGGCGGCTCCGTCAGCTTGACGCAGCTCTCCCTGTTCGGCGTCAAGGGTTTTTCGGCGCTGAAGGAGGCGGTCGACGCCTATGCGGCGCAGAACCCGGATCTTGGCCTGCTGGTGGGTTTGTCGGCCGACTACACCATCCTGTCCGATACGGAAAAGGTCACCCGCCACCATCTCGATGCCATTCTGCCCGACCGGCCCTTCCTGATGTTCGCGCCGGACCGTCACACGGCCTGGGCCAACACCGCGGCGCTGAAGGCGGCCGGCATCCTGGAAGGGCGCGATGTCGGCGTCGGCAACGAGATCGTCATGGGCGCGGACGGGCTGGCGACGGGCGAGCTCAAGGAGGCCAATGCCATCGATCCCGTGGCGGAGATGGGCATCACCGCCGGCCGAGATCATCTCGGCATCGGCACAGGCGGCGATCCCGCTCATGTAACCGCCGAGGAGCGCGCCTCGGACCTTGCCCTGATCCGCCGCGGCCTTGCCTATTGTGCCGAGCTCGGCATCACCAGCGTGCAGGCGATGGACGGCAATCTCTACCAACTCGAGATCCTCGCGGAGATCGAGCGCGAGCGTGGCCTGCCGGTGCGCGTGCGCATGCCCTTCCACATGAAGAACTTCATGCCGCTCGGCATGATCGAGGAGAAGGGGGTGGCCTGGCGAGCCCGCTTCACCGGCGACCGGCTGCGCAGCGATTTCGTCAAGGTCTTCGCCGATGGTGTCACGGAATCCGGCACGGCGGTGATGGTCGACGATTATGCCGACCAGCCCGACTGGAAGGGCGAACCCTTGTTCACGCCGGAGCATTTCGCACAAGTGGCGGTGGAGGCTGACAGGCTGGGCTTGCAGGTCGCCGTGCACGCCATCGGCGATGGCGCCGTGCGGCTGGTGCTCGACGGCTACGAGGCGGCGCGCAGGGCCAATGGCGCGCGCGACAGCCGCCACCGCATCGAGCATATCGAGGTAGTAAATCCAGCCGATATTCCCCGCTTTGCCGAGCTCGGCGCCGTCGCCTCCATGCAGCCGACCCACCCGCCCGGCTCCGCCGGCCTGCCTTTGGAGCCCTATTTGAGCCGCATCGGCCCGGCGCGCTGGCCCCATGCCTTCGCCTGGCGCACCCTCAAGGATGCCGGCGCCCGCATCGTCTTCGCCACGGACTGGCCGGTCTCCCCGCTTTCACCGCTGAGCTGCATCCACGACGCCATGACGCGCAGGCCCTGGCGGGAGGACATGCCCGACCAGCGCCTCAGCCTGCAGGAGACGCTCGCCGCCTATACCAGCGAGGGCGCCTTCGTGGAGTTCATGGAGGACCGCAAGGGCGTGCTGAAGCCGGGCTACCTCGCGGATATCGTGGTGCTTTCGGGGGATATCGAGGCGGTGGCACATGGGGAGATCGCCGCGTTGCGACCGCTGGTGACGATCTGCGATGGGGTTGTCACGCATCAGGCGTGAATTCCGGGTGCACGGGCATCCTGCCCGTTCTTGGAAACGGAACGCTTTGCAGCAGAGGAAGAACGGGCAGGATGCCCGTGCACCCGGAACTATTTCCCTTTCAGACTGTTCCGCAGCGCGTCTATCAAGTTGATAACATTGCCCTCGCTCGGCGGTGGTGCCGACGCCGGCTTTTTCGCCTTCCGTCCCTTCTTCTTCGCCGCGATGATTTCCTTGAGCTTGTCCTCGACCGGGTCCTTGATCAGCGCGGGCGACCAGGCAAGGCTGCGGGCCTTGATCAGCCTGTCGATGAGATCCCTGGCATCCGGATCGGGCTTTTCCTCCGGAATGCCGGCGAAGTAGTCGTCCTCCCGCCGGACCTCGTCGCCATAGCGCAAAGTCCAGACCACGATGCCCTTGCCGCGCGGCACCAGCATCACTGCCCGCTCGCGGCGATAGAGCACGAGGCGGGCGATGCCGGCGACTTTCGAGGCGCGCATCGCCTCGCGGATCACGGTGAAGGCCTCCTCGCCCACCTTGTCGTCGGGCACGAGGTAATGCGGAGTGTCGTACCAGATCCAGTCGATCGAATCCTCGGGCACGAAGGTCTGGATATCGATGGTGCGGGTGGATTCTAGCGCCACCGCCTCGATCTCCTCGTCTTCCAGCATGACGTAGTCGTCCTCGCCGCGCGGATAGCCCTTGACCTCGTCCTCCTCGGCGACGGGCTTGCCGGTGACGGCGTCGACATAGCGACTCTGCACCCGGTTGCCGGTCTGGCGGTTGAGGGTGTGGAAGCGCAGCTTCTCGGACTGGGAGGTCGCCGGCGACATCGCCACGGCGCAGGTCACCAGCGAGAGTTTGAGGTAGCCCTTCCAGAAGGTGCGCACGGCCATGGGGGTGCTCTCAGGTTTCAAACGAAGAGGGGTCCAGGCGTCATTCCGGACGATCGAAGGGAGATCCGGAATCCATGAACACTACCCTTGAGCGGCTATGTTCATGGATTCCGGCTCTTCGCTGCGCTACGGCCGGAATGACGCTCCCCGGCGAACGATCTCATCATCCGTCTATCGGCCTCCAATGCTTCCCAGCTTCTTGATCGCATCCGCCAGCGGCTTCTCGCTGTCGGTATATTCTGCCCAGGCCTTCGATTTGGCGATCAGCGCCGGCACCGCGCGCAGTGTGAAGGCCTTGGGGTCGAGGTCGCTGCGCACCTCGTTCCAGGTCAGCGGCATCGAGACGGTGGCGCCGGGACGGGCGCGGGGCGAGAGCGGCGCCACCGCCGTCGCAGTGCGGTCATTGCGCAGGTAATCGAGGAAGATATGGCCGCCGCGGATGTCCTTGGCCATCTTGATGACATAGCGCTCCGGCGAGTTCGCGGCCATCTGGGCGCAGACCTCGCGCGCGAAGGCCTTGGCCTCGTCCCAGCCGAGCGCCTTGCGGGCCGGCTTGGCCAGAGGCGTCACCACATGCAGGCCCTTGCCGCCGGTGGTCTTGCAGAAGCCGACGAGCCCGAGCGCATCGAGGCGCTCGCGCAGTTCGCGCGCGGCGTCGACCACGGTGGCGAAGGGCACGTCGGGGCCGGGGTCGAAGTCGAAGATCAGCCGCCCCGGCACCTCCGGCTCACCGGGCCGGCAGTTCCAGGGATGCAGCTCCAGCGCGCCGATCTGGGCGAGCGCGATCAACCCTTCCGCGCGGTCGACCTGGAGATAGGCCTTCTTGTCGCCTTCGACCTTCACCAGCTCGAGCAGGTTGGAGGTGCCGGGCATGGCGTGGCGCTGGAAGAAGGTCTCGCCTTCGATGCCGTCGGGCGCCCGCACGATCGAGCATGGCCGTCCCTTGAGATGCGGCATCATCCAGCCGCCGACCGCCTCGAAATAACGGGCAAGGTCTTCCTTGGTCACGGGCGTGCCGTCTCCGGCATCCGGCCAGAGCGCCTTGTCGGGATGGGAGATCGCCACGCCGGCGATAACGGGCTTGCTGGTCTTGCTTGCTGGCTTCGACGTCACTGATATATCCGCCTCCGCTAGATCCGCCTTTTCCGGTGGCACCGGTTTTTCCGCCTCCACTTCGTCGGCCGGCTTGTCCTCGCGCAGGCCCTTGAAGGCCGCCTGGCGCACCATGCCGTCGCCGGTCCAGCCGGCGAATTCGATTTCAGCAACCAGCTCGGGTTTTGTCCAGTGCACACCGGGCGCATGGCGAGGCGCGCCGACGCCGGTAAAGGGCGAAGCCTTCGTCTCGAGCGGCTTCAGCTTCGGCATCAGGCTGGTTACGGCCTTGGCTCCGTAGCCGCTACCGACGCGCCCGACATAGACGAAATGCCTGCCGCTATGGATGCCGACGAGAAGCGAGCGGAACTTGCCGTCGGTCGTCGCCCAGCCGCCCACCACCACCTCATGGCCGGCCCGGCATTTCGCCTTGGTCCAGTCGCCATGGCGTCCGGAGTGGTAGGGCGCGTCGAGGCGCTTGGAGACGATGCCCTCCAGCGAGAGCTTGCAGGCCGAGTTCAGGATGGCATCGCCCCCCGTCTCGAAATGTTCGACGAAGCGCAGGGCGGGATCGGCGTCGTGATCGGCGAGGAGGGCATGGAGGCGCTCCTTGCGCTCCGCCAGGGGCAGGGCACGCAGGTCCTCCTGTCCCTCGAACAGGAGGTCAAAGGCGAAGAAGACGAGATCTTCGCTCCGTTCCTCCGACAAGGCCGCCTGCAGGGCCGCAAAACTGGGTATGCCATGGCTGTCGAGCGCCACCACCTCGCCGTCGATCAGGCAGTCGGGCAGGGGCTCGGTGGCCTTGGCGAGGGCGGCGAAACGCCTGGTCCAGTCGAGGCCCTTGCGGGTGCGCAGGCTCACGGTGCCGCCGGCCTTGCGCAGCTGGATGCGATAGCCGTCGAACTTGATCTCATGGATCCAGCCCTCGCCCGAAGGCGGGCGTTCGACCACCTGGCAGAGCTCGGGAGACACGAAATCGGGAATTTGCGAGACTGTCCTCGCCTTTTCGGGCGGCTTGCCCTTGGCCTTGCGTTTGTCCGCCGCCAGCCCTTGCCTGGAATCCCAGACGGCGTTCGCCGCTCCATCCAGGCCGCGGGTCATGAAGGGCGTCGGAGCGCGGCCCGTGCCGGCGGCGATAGCGGACATGGAGCGGCCGGAGGCCACGGACTTGTCCTTCTTGAGGATAGCCTCGCCTTTTCCGGCGACGGCGGCCTCGTCGTGATGCTTGATCAGCAGCCAGTTGGTGCGCGTGCGGTCACCTTCGCGGTCATGCTTCATGCGCACCAGCACCCAGCTGCCCTGCAATTTCTCGCCGTGCAGGGTGAATTTGAGGTCGCCCCCGGCCAGGGCCTCTTCCGGCGATTTGCGTCCCTCCGGCGTCCAGGTGCCGCGGTCCCACAGCAGCACCGTGCCGCCGCCATACTGGCCCTTGGGAATGGTGCCTTCGAAATCACCATAGTCGAGCGGGTGGTCCTCGACCTCCACGGCAAGGCGCTTGTCGGCAGGATCGAGCGAAGGTCCCCTGGTCACCGCCCAGGATTTGAAGACGCCGCCAAGCTCCAGGCGGAGATCATAATGCAGCCTCGTGGCGTCGTGCTTCTGGATGACGAAGCGCAACTGGTTGGAGGCGGCGACAGCGGAATCGCCCGCAGGTTCCCGTGTCACGGAGAAATCGCGCTTGGAATGGTAAGGGCGCAGATCGTGCATCGCCATGGGCTGGTACCTCCCGAGAGGGGATAACGTAGGAGGGAAGCGGGTGTTCCGGCCGTGAGCTGGTTGGATGTGGGTCGAAGGTCGGGGGGCCTGACCCACCATAACCGAGCCGGCCTGCTCCGTGAGGTCACAGGGTCTTTGGTGCCGAAGAAGCGAGGCAGCGCTTCATCTCCGTCGAGCAAGAAACGCCGGGCTCAGGGATTGGTCCTGGGTCTGCAAAGGGGGATTTTGCGGCCTATGCAGCGACAGCCAATACCTTAGAGCAAAGCGCGTTTGGGTAGAAACGCAGCTTTACTCTAACTCTTTGTTTTCCGACGCGTCTTTGCGTTTTGCCGATTCCGTCAAAACACAAAACGCTCTAGCCGAGGACGTAATGGTAAGTCCGTCATTCAGGATTTACCTTAGGTTCTCTAAGATCTCATCGATACATACAGGTATTGAAGTACCTGTATCGTAATCTGCTTTTGGCGCTCAAGAAAAGTGCCACGTATAAAAGCAGAGTATTGATTGTTGTGTGGCCACATCGAAATTCTTCTGGATATTGTAACTCGTGTTAATTGCCATTGATCATCTTTACTATTGATGATAGCGTATAGGTAGCAAGGCATTCAAGCAGCCTCTTACCTGGATTGCGCCATCGGAACCTGTTGCCAGGCGCGAGCCCCGCGTCTGGTCATCGCGAATAATTCACCAGGACCTCCAGTCTTGGCGAGGAGTGCTGTTCTTGTTGATGGGCGAGGGACGCGACATGCCCCCCTTGAGAATTGCTGGGACGGTTTTATTCCTGTTCTTCTGGCTGGCCGCGACGCTACCCGCCGCGATGGCGGAGCCAGTCGATTTTCCTTCGGCCTCGATTCAGCCGCTGTCGCGGGCGAGTCCGGGCATACGACCCGACGCAGTCGACCCCAATGCGCCGCTCGACGAAGCCCAGGGCGGAATGACCGAAGCCGGTACGCCAGTCGGCAAGCGGGGAGAGGGTTGTTTCCCGGCCGAACAGCGTAACGTCTTTGAAAATGTCGACATGATCGCCGGCCCCAATGGCGTGCCGCAGCCCTTCAGCTACGTCGAGCATGGCGCGATCTCTGAGGAAGCCCACAATGCGATACGCGGCAAGAACACCTGGATGCTGTGGGGCGAAGGCAACGAGGCTTTCTGGGATTGGGTCGCGCAGCACGGCTATGGGGTGGACGATTTTCTCATCCTCGTCGATTCCCGGCGGCGCGACCGGCGTTTCGCGGAGAAGGGCCTGATCAACCAGCCTGGCATGAAGGCCCAGTACGACCCCGGCAAGACCATCCTCGGCCTTTACATCGACCAGGTCGACGACAATCAAGTTCTCTTCGGCCAGCCGGCCATAACCTCTCTGCCGCAAAACGGCTCGTCAGAGGGCTGTGCCCCCTTCAAACCCGGTGACGCGGAACTCTACAAGCGCGTGGTCAGTCAATTACCAAGGGACGGGCTGAATCCAATCGTCTACGGCTATCTAAGCGGGGTTCTCGGCTTGCGGCTGATGCCAAATCCCAATTTCTTCGGCGATACGAAGGATGCGGAGGCCGCACGCAATTACTGGAACGAACGGGTCGAGAAAACGGGAGGCGCCTATTATGGCGATCCCAAGATCAATGCCGATCCGAAGCTGGTGCGGCCCTTCCGTGTCAGCATGTCCTGTGCCTTCTGCCATGTTTCGCCGCATCCGCTCAATCCGCCCGCCGATCCCGAGAAGCCAGGTTGGGAGAACCTTTCCAGCACGATCGGGAACCAGTATTGGCGGGCGAACGCCACTTTCGGCAATCTCACCCGGCCAGACAGTCTTCTCCATCAATATCTGGCAAGCCAGCAACCCGGTACCGTCGACCCCTCGATGGTCAGCACGGATCATATCGACAACCCCAATTCGATCATCGCCATCTTCGATGTCCCCGCACGCTTGAAACGAGCCGACGAGAACAAGCCGGAATGGCAGGGGCCCGCCAATCTTCTGATCCCCAATCGGGGGGTCGACGGTCTCGACGCCAATCCGCGCCACGTGCCGCGCGCTATCGTGGACGGCGCCGACAGTGTCGGCCTGTTCGGCTCGCTGTCGCGGGTCTACCTCAATATCGGCGCCTATTCGGAAGAGTGGAGAAGGGTCCAGAACACCCTCATCGGTTTCCGTCCGCAGAGCCCGTTCTCGATTGCCTCCGCGCTGAAGGACTCCGTCTATTGGCGCACTGGCGACAAATACCGGATCCCCTACCTCGTTTCCTTCTTCACTTTTCGAAACGCTGAGACCGGCGCCACCGTCACCCAGCCGATGCATCTTGCGGACACCAGGGAAGGCAAGCCGATCATCGATGCGGAGCACGACAAGGCAACGCGTGGCCGCGACGTGTTCCTGGCGAACTGCGCGATCTGCCACTCCAGCAAGCAACCCGACAATTTCAGGCTGAAATTCGCCCCAAACTGGCAGCAGGGGCAGCCGACCGACAGAGTCTCACCCCCCACCCTGACGCTGCCAATGGATTTTGCCGACTGGGAAGGGTTCGTTCGCAGCCAGCCCTACGTGGATTATGTCGATCAGATCAAGAAAAAGGCCGATCTATCAACGGCATCAGGCGCCTCCTTCTTCAAGGACAACTTCCTGTCGACGGACATAAGGGTGCCGGTGACCCTCGTAGGCACCAACAGCGCCCGGGCCGTCTCCACCAACGGCATGCGTGGCCAGGTGTGGGACAATTTCTCGTCCGAGACCTACAAACACCTTCCCGCGGTCGGCGAGATACGCTTTTACAACCCGTTCTCCGGCAAGCCCGTGGACAGTTGGGGGAACAATGATTCCTACACCCCGCCAGGCGGAGGTCCGGGATATTACCGACCGCCCTCACTGATCAGCCTGTGGGCGACCGGGCCTTATTTGCACGACAATTCGCTCGGCCGCTTCACGGGCGATCCGTCCATCAATGGGCGGCTCCAGGCCTTCGACGACGGTATCGACAAGCTGCTTTGGAACAGCAGGCGCAGCAACGGCGAGTATCCGCATGCGGGAGACCTGCGGGCCGACAAGGAGCTGACCGGAGGTGACCCGGGCTTCATCTACCGGACAACGCAGACGAGCTGGATCGCCTTTCCTGCGCGGTTCATCCGGCCGCTCTTCGAGGGCATCATCGGCTCGTGCTGGGTCTCCTTCCTGTCCTGGTATCTGTGGGTCGGTCTTGGGCTGGCTCTGATCTTGCTGCTTTTCGTAGCGCGGGGCCGCCATGGGGGATTCCTGCTGGCGCTATCAGCCTTTGCCAGCGGCGCGTTCCTCTATCTGTCGGGGATCGGCGCGATCTACCACGCATTGTGGCTTATTCCGATCGTGGCAGCCCTGGGCGCCCTTCTCCTGTGGACCTTCCTGCAGGGAGTTTGGCCAGGCCGGATCGTCGTTTTCGCCTTCCTCGTGCTGACCGCCGTGGCCGGTTGGCACGTGCATTACTTCATTGAGGGAGAAGAGGGCGATCTCAGGGTCGGCCCCATCCCGAAAGGCACGCCCATCAGCCTGCTGATGAACGTCAATCCTGCGGCATCGACGGGAGACCTTGCCGAGGCGGCGTTCGGGATAACGCGGGGCATATTACGCATCAACAAAAAAGGCCTGACCGACGACAGGGCGTGGTGGGCATTCAGCAAGGAAGCGGCGATTCCGCTGATGCGCGCGAGCAAGTGCCCCGATTTCGTGCTCGATCGCGGCCATTGGTTCGCCGAGTCCCTGACCGACGACGACAAGAAAGATCTCAAGGCCTTTCTGAAGACTCTTTGAACCGGGGCAGGTAGGGGCGGGGAATGAGGCAAGCGGAACAAGTGGCGCAGAGCCTGCAGCAGGCGCAGAACCCGGATACGACGCCCTTCGACTATATCGTCGTCGGGTCCGGCGCCGGCGGTGGCCCGCTGGCGGCGCGGCTGGCGCTCGGCGGCCAGCGCGTGCTGGTCATCGAGGCGGGCGTCGATCCGATCAGCGATAACGAGCACTCGGAAGCTCACAGGGTCCCTATCTACAATGCCGCCGCAACAGAAGATCCAGTGACCAGTTGGGCTTTCTCCGTCCGCCAATACGAGGATGATGAGAGGCAGAAGCGAAGCACCAAATATTGTTTGCGGGACGATCCGGCACAAAGTGGGGGGAAGGGCGGTATCTTCTATCCGCGTGCCGCGGCCTTGGGCGGCTGCACATGTCATCACGCCATGGTCTTCGTTCGTCCGAACGACTCGGACTGGGACAGCCTCGCGGATCTGACGGGTGATGATTCCTGGCGCTCCGAGACGATGCAAGGCTATTTCCCACGCCTTGAGCGCTGCCTCTACTACCAGGTCTACAAGGGATTTTTTGGGCGCCTGCTCGGCGGGATCCTGTGGCTGGTCCAGTGGCTTGCGACCTTGATCGCTCCGCGCTTTCAGCTTGATCCGAACGGCCATGGCTCCAGGGGATGGCAGCCGACGAGTTTTATCGATCCGCTGGTGATCGTCGGCATCGCGCGGCGCGATTTCATCCTGCTCAGGCTGCTTTGGGATGTGCTGTGGGCATCATTGAAGAGCAAGGTCGAGCGCCGGATTCTGTGGCGTGCGCTTGTCCGCTGGCAGATCGTGCAGTTTTTGGATCCGAATGTCCGGGCCAACTATGCCCGCTTCCTGGAATACCGCGCCCGCCTGTGCCTGATCCCAATCGGCACGGATGGCAGCGAGCGTTCCGGCCTGCGCGAATGGCTTCTCAAGGTCAGAGGCATGCATCCCGACCGCTTGGTGCTTCTGACCGGCGCACATGCGACACGCCTCGTCTTTGATCGGGACAAGGATCGGGCCTCGCCAAGGGCCATTGGCGTCGAGGTCCTACGTGGCGCGCATCTCTACAGGGCAAGTCCCAAGAGCGGTTCGGCAATCTCACAGGGCACCGAGCAATACTTCGCCCGGCGCGAGGTGATCGTGAGCGGTGGCGCCTTCAACTCGCCACAACTGCTCATGCTGAGCGGAATCGGAGATGTCGGGCAACTGCAGAGCCTGGGTATCCGCAGCCTTCGGAACGCGAGGGGCCACAAGATAGCGGCCCCGATCAATCTGCCTGGCGTCGGCCGCAATCTCCAGGATCGCTACGAGGTCAGCGTCATCACCAAGATGCACAAGGAGTTCGCCACTCTGAAGGGCGCCACCTTCATTCCGGGAGACAAGAATGACCCGCACCGTGCGCAGTGGCTGAGGGACAGAACCGGCCTCTACACCATCAATGGTTCCGCCCTGGCATTGCTGGTGTCGTCCAGCCGCAACCAGAACCTGCCGAATCCCGATCACCTTGTTCTCGGCGTGCCGGCTGCCTTTCGCGGCTATTATCATGGCTGGTCCCAGCAATTGCTGAAGCGCACCATTGGAGCTGGCGAGGATGAGCGCAAATTCTGGAGCTGGGTCGTTCTCAAGGCCTATACGGACAACAATCTCGGCACGGTGACCCTCAGGACAGCCAACGCGCTGGATGTGCCTGAAATCAACTTCCACTCCTTCTCTGAATCGCCCGAGAAAGGGATCAACGATCGCGAGGCGATCGCCGATGTGATCAAACGGCTGCGCGAGATCAATGGCGAGATCAAGGGTATTGCGGAAGAGATCCAACCCGGCCCCAAGAAGGGGAATGACTCCCGCGCCCTGCGCGAATGGATCGAAGACGAGGCGTGGGGCCATCATGCCTGCGGCACCTGCAAGATTGGCGCAGACCGCTGGCAAGAGGACGTCGCAAACCTCACGGACAATAGAGCGGTCGTCGACAGCGCGTTCCGTGTCCACGGCGTCCGCGGCCTGAGGGTGGTCGACGCGTCGGTGTTTCCGCGGATTCCCGGCTATTTCATCGTGGTGCCGACTTTCATGATAGCGGAGAAGGCAGCAGACGTGATCCTCGCAGACTCGAAGGCCTATCCCAGCAAGGTCGAGTGCCGCGAAAGCGCAGCCATCCAGGCCCGTCGCGAAGTGGTCAAACCAAGCCCGAACCCACCGACGGAGCCTGCAACCACATTGCCCGAGGACTGTATCGGCCTGGCGCTGTCGGGCGGCGGCATCCGCAGCGCGACCTATTCGCTCGGCGTTCTGCAGGGCCTGGCCGCCACCGGAATGCTGCGGCGGATCGATTTCATGTCCACGGTATCGGGCGGCGGCTTTGCCGGTGCCTTCCTCGGACGGTTGTTCACCCGCCTGAAATGCTATGGCGGCGACAAGTTCGCGAAGGTCGAGGCGATCCTCAAGGATGTGAATGCGCCGGAGATCTGGTGGCTGCGTCGCCATGCCGATTATCTGGCTGGCGCCGGATTGTCCGACCTTGAAACGAGCTTGGCCGTGCTGATCCGCAATCTCGTTTCGGTCTTCTTCTGTATCGGCCTGCTGTTCTTCGGTGTGCTCGGCGGCCTGCGGCTGATCGCGGACTGCGCCTTGCCCGCGGTTCCCGGGAGCTGGACGATCTGGGGTGTCCCGCTCTCGCCGTGGTGGTGGATACCGGCGGCGGTGCTGGCGCTGGGCGTGCTGCCCTTGTGCATCGGTTATTGGCTGACCCCCTCGGGACGGCGAAGATCGCAATATGCGCCTCTGGGCCTGCTGGCCTGGAGCGCCCTGTTGATCGCGGCGATCACGGCCGTGAGCGTTGCGGGTCTCGGCTGGTGGGGGCTGCTGGTCATCGGCATCCTCGTGCTGGCCTGGTTGTGGCAGGAGGCGGTCCGCTGGGGCACGCCATCGGAGCAACCGATCGTCAAGGCGGCGTGGACGCGAAGCAGCGGGTGGGGGCGTCAGCAGCAGGACAGGGCGGTGGGCCTGGCGACGCTCTATCGCAACCGCTTGGCGCGTACGCTCGGCAGTTTCCTGTTCCTGCTCGCCGCCGCCATCGCTTTCGTGCTGATCGATACATTCGCCCGTACGGCGTTCAGCATCTCGATCGCGCCCATGATTGGCGGCCTGCTGCTTGCGGTCACCTCGTTTCTGCCTTTTGCCCGCAGGGTTGCGATGATCCTGTTGCCCAAGGACGCTCCGCCCGTGTCGCCACTGCGTGCCATGGCCGGGAAGGCCCTGCTCGCCGTCGTGGTATTCGTGCTGGCGACGGCGTTGTTCTTCGCCATCGACGCGATCGCACATGCGGCCATCGATGCAGGGCACGGGATCGGCATCTGGGCGGTCGCCGCGGCTCTAGGCTGCTCGGTCGCCTTCGGCCGCGCGATCAATTTCGTGAACCTGTCGTCGCTCCAGCAGCAACTCACCCAGCAACTGGCCCGCACCTTCCTCGGCGCCTCGAACGACCGGCGTGTGCATCCGGTGGGAGCCACCAGCCCCGTCCCGGTCCAGGTGCCGGACGAGGACGATGATCAGTCGTTCGGCAATTATCATCCCGAGAAAAGCGGTGGACCGCTGCATCTGGTCAGTGTCTGCGTCAATCAGACGGTCGACCATATCTCCGGCCGCCAGCTTCGGCAGAACAAGGGCCTGCCGATGTGCGTCGGACCGGTGGGGTTGAGCGTGGGCCGGCAATATCACGCGCTCTGGGAGCGCAACGCAGACCCGTCCGGCCAATGGGCCGAGGTGCGCGCCCTGCCCGTTGCGCCGGATCCGAACGCCTTCCACGTCCTCGCGAGAACCGACAGTGAGACGGCATCGGTCGAGCAGCTCAGCCTGGGCCGCTGGATTGCCATATCGGCCGCATCGCTGTCGACGGGGGCCGGACGCACCGGCTCGCTGCCGAAATCGCTTCTGCTCGGCCTGTTCAATTTCCGGCTGGGCTATTGGTGGAACAGCGGAATCCCCGCCTCCAGGCGGCCGAGCCGCTATCCGCCGAACCTGTGGCGGCGCATCAAGTCGCTGCCCTCGGTCATCTTCGCCACACAAGCCATGATTCTCGAGGAATGGCGCGACTATTTCGAAGGGCCGTCGGCAAGACGCTGGTATCTGAGCGACGGCGGGCATTTCGACAACACCGGCCTCTATGAACTCATTCGCCGCAGATTGCCCTTTATCGTCGCCGTGGATGCGGGCCAGGATAGGGATTACCGGTTCGACGACCTCTCGATCCTGGAGCGGCAGGTTCGGCTCGATTTCAATGCAAGAATCGACTGGCTCGATCCCCAGCCAGCTCCGGGAGCCGCGATTTCATGGCGCGTGTTCGGCACAGCCATCCCGAATTGGATCACGGCCCTGATCATCCATCCTGAGAGGCTGGGCCGGCTTGACCAGACCAAGCGCAACGGGTCCGTCGTGGGGGCGTTGGCACGGATTACATACGAGGATGACTCGGAGAAGGTGAGCTGGCTTCTGCTCGTCAAAGCCAATCTGGCGCCGGCCGTGCCGGCCGATGTCACGAATTATGCCGTGACTCATCCGGATTTTCCCAATGAGAGCACCATCGACCAGTTCTTCGGCGACGATCAATGGGAGAGCTACAGGTCGCTCGGCGAAAACGCCGCACGGTCGCTCTTTGGCAGATAGTTCGGCCCCATCATAGCCGGTGCCACCCCAGGCGCGGGGTGGCCTGCCTACTTCTTCCGCTTCTTCCCGGTGGCGGTGGCGCCTTCGGTCTTGGAAGCAGAAGTCTCGGCCATTTCCGTGGAGCTATCGCCGCTGTCAGCCTCTTCCTCAAAGGCGTCTCCAGCAAGGCGATGCTTGATGGCAAGGGCATAGATGACGTTCAGAATGGTGCGGTCAGTCAAGGATGGGTCGCTGAGCGCCAGGAAACCGGCACGCACAATGCGCTTGCTGTTGGCCTTCGGCACTTTCTTGATAATGAAGCTGTATAGCGCGTCGTCAGTCAGTCCGGATGTCGCTCCTTCAATCAGATATTCGTAAATCTTTTTCTTCGCATCGCCCACGAGTCTGTCCTCTATATAGGATTTGGCAAGAATCGCGCAGACCATGCGTCACGGCTTTGTCATAAACAACACCTTCATCGGGCGTAGTTTAGGTGTTGTTTGTCACAAAACTGTCACATAATCGTAATGAAAAACCCGGCGCGAGGACTGCGCCGGGCTCCTTTGCTTGGCGTCTATGGATCAGGCCGGCCGCTCGACGAATTGCGGCACTTGGGCCGAGGCGATCGGGTTGGCGTTGGCCACCAGTTTGTCGAAGCGGTGGTTGGCGATCTTGGCGATCTCGATCAGGCCGGCGGCCCGCTCGACAGCCGGTGAGTTCGCCATGCGCGACCAGCCGGTCTCCAGCACCCGCTCATATCGCTCGACTTCGGGAGCGCAGACGATCAGCGGAAAACCGAACTGCTTGCGATAGGCCACCGCGAGATCGTGCACATCGTTGCGCTCGTCGTGATCGAGGACATCGAGGCCGGCATGGACGTGATCCTGCATATAGGAGGAGCCCGCTTCCGCCTCGCTGCCGAGATCGGCGAAGGAGTTCATGAGCTGCAGCTGCTGGTCGGGCGTGCCGGTGAGCAGGGCGTCATGGAAGGCCGAGCGCAGGGCGAGGGTGTCCGCGAAGGGCTTCATCGCATAGGCGCGTTCCAGCACCCAGGGCGATTTCTCGACCAGGCCGCCGAAGGTGGCGCCGAATTCGGCCTGAGACATCGCATTCACGTCCGCCAGGGTGACGAGCTTGCCGCCTGGCCTGCCGGCGACGGCAACGCCATGCCCGGCACCGATATGGTTGAAGACGATGTTGAGCACGATCGCCGAGAGGGCGCCGAGCGTGATGCCCGAGCCGAAGATGATCTGCGCCCATTCCGGGAAGGCGCTGCCGACGAAAGGCTGCGACGTCACCAGCATGCCAAGGCCCACGCTGGTTGCAACCACCACGATGTTGTTGTGGTTGTTGAAATCCACGCGGCTGAGGGTCTGAATGCCCACCACGGCCACGGTGGCGAACATGGCGAGCGCCGCGCCGCCCAACACTGGAAGGGGAATGCCGGCGACGATGGCCGCAGCTTTGGGCAGCGAGCCGAGGATGATCATGATCACACCGGCCGCAACGATCACCCAGCGGCTCTTGACTTGGGTGAGGCGAACCAGACCGACATTTTCGGCAAAGCAGGTATAGGGGAAGGAGTTCAGCACGCCGCCGATGAAGGTGGCGAGGCCGTCGGCGCGGATGGCGCGGCCGATATCATCCGAGGTAATGCGTTTCTTGACGATCTCGCCGGTGGCGTAAACGTCGCCTGTGGTCTCCACCATGGTGATGATCATCACGACGATCATCGAGAGGATGGCGGTGATCGAGAAAGTCGGCAGGCCGAAATAGAACGGCATTGTGTAACCGACCCAGCCGGCGGTGCCGACATCGGGGAAAGTCGCCTTGCCGAGCAGAAAGGCGACGGCTGTGCCGATCACCAGACCAAGCAGCACCGCGACCGTCTGCATGAAGCCCGTAAAGAAGCGCTGGATGCCGACGATGATGGCAAGTGTGCCGAGGGCATAGGCAAGATTGGAGAGCAGAACGGGGCTTTGCATCGCCATCGGGCCCATGGGACTCTCGACGATGTCGGCGGCGGCAACCGGCAGCAGGGCGACGCCGATGATCAGGATCACCGAGCCGGTGACCACGGGCGGAAAGAAGCGCACCAGCTTGGCGAAGTAGGAGGCCACCGCGAAGGTGAACAGACCCGCGACCAGCACCGATCCATAGATCGAGAGCAGGCCCGGCGTGCCGCCGCCCGCGGCAAGGCCGATGGCGATCATTGGTGAGACGGCGGTGAAGGTGACGCCCTGCAGCAGCGGCAGGCGCACGCCGATCTTCCAGAAGCCGACAGACTGGATGATCGAGGCGATGCCGCAGGTGAAGAGGTCGGCATTGATCAGATGGATCAGCTGTTCGGGGCTGAGCTTGAGGGCCCCAGCCACGATGATCGGCACCAGCACGGCGCCGGCGTAGAAGGCGAGCACATGCTGGAAGCCATAGGCCGCGAGCTTGGGCAGCGGCAGGACCTCGTCGACGGGATGTATTCTGGCCGTCGTGCCATTGGCCGCGCTGGCGGCCTTGTTGGTATTTGCAAGCGTAGTCATCAAACGTCCCCCTTATTCGGTGGATCTCGCATCGCCCTTTGCTCGAGCAGGCTGATGGATCGGTTGGATGGATGCGGGCGCGGGTCTGCCACGCGGGTGTTTCCTCTGGTGGTCTGAGCTTGATCTGTCCGGCGTCACCCCGCTCTGGCTGTGGTGGCGTCGGCAAACTGGGACCGGCCTGTCCGCTGCAGGCGCGCCGCCCTCTGGGCAAAGCAGCGGATCAGCTCGGCGGCCGTGAGGCTGGCGATGATCTCCGGGCGCTTGTCATCGACATCGGCGCCCCCGATCGGGCAGGTAAGGTCGGCGAGCATGGCGTTGGTGCCGGAATTGCGCAGGAACTGCGCCTCGAAACGCTTGCGCTTGGTGCGCGAGCCGATCATGCCGACATAGGCGGCATCGCGCCGCTCCAGGGCGGCCTCGGTGAGGCGGTAGTCGAGCGCGTGGCTGTGGGTGAGGATGACATAGGCCGCGCCCGCTGGTGCGTCAGCGATTGCTTCCGCCGGATCCTCGAGATGGCGGATGCGGCAGTTCTCCGGCAAACCGGCGAGCATGTCCTCGCGGTCGTCGACCAAAGTGACGGCGAAGGGCAGCAGCGAAAGCATGGTGGCGAGCGCCCGGCCGGTATGGCCGAGGCCGAAGACCAGGATGGGCGGGCGCGCCTCCATCAAGGCAGCCTCGTGGTCGCCGAGCCAGGCGGCGACCCTGATCGTCACCGGCTCGAAGCGCAGCGTGACATGGCCGCCGCAGCACTGGCCCATCATCGGGCCGAGCGGCAGGTCCATGCTCTGGGCAGCGAGGCCGGCCTTGGTGTCCTTGCCCTCGGCGAGCATGGAGCGCGCCACGTCGATGGCGTGGAATTCGAGATGGCCGCCGCCGATGGTGCCGGCCATCTCGCTTTCCGTCACCAGCATCAGGGCATCGCAGCCGCGCGGGGTCGAGCCGAGCGCCGAGGCGATTTCCACCAGCACGGCATGCCGGCCATCCGCTTCCGTCCGAGCGAGCAGGGCGCCGATTTCGAGGTCAACCATGGCCATGTCCTTCCTGGTCCTGTGCTTTCGCGCGCAAGGCCTCGATGGCGAACAGCACGCGCTCCGGCGTGGCGGGCGCATCGAGATTGGGGAAGATCTTGTAGTCGGCGACGCTTGCCACCGCGTCCGACAGGGCGTGCAGCACCGAGATCGGCAGCACCAGCGGCGGCTCGCCCACCGCCTTCGAACGGTGGATCGAGGGCATGTGGTTGGGCTTGTTCAACAGCTCGATGTTGAAGATGCGCGGCCGGTCCGAAGCGACCGGGATCTTGTAGGTGGAGGGCGCATGGGTGCGCAGGCGCCCCTTGGCGTCCCACCACAATTCCTCGGTGGTAAGCCAGCCCATGCCCTGCACGAAGCCGCCTTCGATCTGGCCGATATCGATGGCCGGGTTCAGCGAGGCGCCGACGTCGTGCAGGATGTCGACGCGCTCCACCCGGTATTCGCCGGTGAGCGTATCGACAGTGACCTCGGAGGCCGCAGCGCCGTAGGAATAATAATAGAAGGCGCGCCCGCGGCCGGCCTTGCGGTCCCAATGGATATCGGGCGTGCGATAAAAGCCGGACGAGGAGAGATGGATGCGGTTGCTATAGGCTTCCTTGACGAAGTCGGGCCACTCGATTTCGCGATTGCCCACCCGCACACGCCCGGGCAGGAACTCGATCTGGTCCTCGGGCACCTGGAACTTGTCGCAGGCGAAGGCGACCAGGCGTTCCTTGATGTTGTTGCAGGCGTTGAGGGCGGCCATGCCGTTGAGGTCGGTGCCGGAGGAGGCGGCGGTGGGCGACGTATTGGGGATCTTGGCCGTGGTGGTCGGCGTGATCTTCACCATGTCGAGGTCGATCTGGAAGGCCTGCGCCACCACCTGGGCAACCTTGATGTAGAGGCCCTGGCCCATCTCGGTGCCGCCATGGTTTACGCTCACCGAGCCATCGGCGTAGACGTTCACCAGCGCGCCTGCCTGGTTCTGCCAGGAGTTGGTGAAGGAGATGCCGAACTTGACCGGCGTCAGCGCGATGCCGCGCCGGAAGAGGCCACCCTTTGCATTCTCGCGCGCATTCTCCTCGCGGATGGCGGCGCGGCGGGCCTGGTAGTCGCAGGAGGCCTCGAGCTTGGCGATGATCTCGGCCGAGAGATCGCTTTCCACTGTCTGGTGATAGGGCGTGAGATTGCCCTTCTCGCCATAGAAGTTCAGCTTGCGGATCTCCAAGGGATCCTTGCCGAGAGCGTAGGCGATCTCCTCGATCATGCGCTCTGCGCCGATCACGCCTTGCGGGCCGCCAAAGCCGCGGAAGGCGGTGTTCGACACGGTGTGGGTGCGCCAGGGCTGGGCGTTGAGGCGCACATGCGGGTAGAAATAGGCGTTGTCGGCATGGAAGAGGGCGCGGTCGGTCACGGGGCCGGAGAGATCGGCCGAGAAACCGCATCGTGCCGCGAAGACGATATCGACGGCGAGGATATGCCCTTCGTCATCGAAGCCGACTTCGTAGTCGATCACGAAATCATGACGCTTGCCGGTGGCGACCATGTCGTCGTCGCGGTCGGGGCGCAGCTTGACGGCCTGGCCGGTCTTGCGCGCACCGAGAGCCGCGATGGCGGCGAAGATGTTGCCCTGAGTCTCCTTGCCGCCAAAGGCGCCGCCCATGCGGCGGATCTCGACGGTGACGGCATTGGAGGGTACGCCGAGCACATGGGCGACCGAATGCTGGATCTCGCTGGGATGCTGGGTGGAGGAATAGAGCGTGATGTCGCCATCCTCGCCGGGGATCGCGAGGGCGATATGGCTCTCCAGGTAGAAATGCTCCTGGCCGCCGAGATTCATTGACCGTTTGATGCGGTGGGGCGAAGCGGCCATCGCCGTCTCGACATCACCGCGGTTGAGCGACATCGGCTCGGCCACATAGTCCATGCCCGCCTTGCGTGCCTCGGCGATGGTGAGTACGGGCGGCTCTTGCTGATAGGTGATCTTGGCCTTGGCGGCGGCGAGGCGCGCCTCGTTGCGGGTGCGGGCGATCACCGCGAACAGCGGCTGGCCGTAGAACATCACCCGCTTCTCGGGGAAGATCGGGTCGTCATGGTGGTTGGAGGGGCTGACATCGTTGACACCGGGGATGTCGTCCACCGTCAGCACGGCCTCGACGCCGGGGCTGGTGGTTACGGCGGAGAGATCCATCCCGGTGATCAGGCCATGGGCGCAATGCGACAGGCCGAGCGCGGCATGGAGCAGGCCGGCGGGCTCGGGCATGTCGTCGATATAGAACGCTTCGCCCGCCACATGCTTGTGGCCGGAATCATGGCGCGTCGACTGGTAGACGCCGCCGGTGATGCTGTCGCGGTTCAAGGCAAAGATGGGCTTATGCATGGGCGTCACTCTGCAGGATGCCGGCCACCCGGTGCACGGCACCGGCGGCGGTCTCGGCCTGGAAACGGCGGATCAGATTGGCGGCGACGGTGGCGCGGTAGCGTGCGCTGGCCCGCCAGTCGTCGAGGGGGGTGAAATCGGTGGCCAGAGCCTCAGCCGCGGCTTCGGCGCTGGCGCGGTCGAAGACCTTGCCGAGAAGGGCGGCTTCGGCGGCGGCGGCGCGCTTGGGCGTTGCCGCCATGCCGCCGAAGGCGAGCACCGCCTCGGTGACCTTGCCGCCGGCATCGCGCTCGAGGCGGAAGACGCCGCAGACGGAGGAGATGTCCTCGTCGAAGCGCTTGGAGATCTTGGAGACATGCAGCAGCGCGCCGGGCTTGGGCTTGGGCACGCTGATCTCCTCGACGAAGTCGCCCGGCTGGCGGTCCTGTTTCTTGTAGGCGATGAAGAACTTCTCCAGCGGCACGGTGCGCCGTTCGGTGCCCCGGCGCAGCGTCACACTGGCGTCGAGTGCGATGAGGAGGGGCGGCGTGTCGCCGATGGGCGAGCCATTGGCGACATTGCCGCCGACGGTGCCGGCATTGCGCACCTGCTCGCTGCCGAAGCGGCGCAGCATCTCGTCGATCTGCGGATCGAGGGCACCGAGCGCCTCACGGGCATCGCGCAGCGAGGCGAGCGCCCCGATCACAAGGCGGTCGCCCTTGTCCTCGATGCGATCGAGTTCGCTGACGCGGCCGAGCGCGATGACCTTGGCCGGGCGCATCAGCATCTTGGTGATCCACAGCCCGACATCGGTGGCGCCGGCCACGATAGTGGCGTCGGGATGGCTGGCGACGAGGTCGGCGAGCTGGTCTGACGTGGCGGGGGCGAACAAGGTGCGTTCGCCGTCGCTGATCTCGACCACCTGCCGGTCGGCAATGAGGCCGAGCTTGCGGGCGACATCGGCGCGCTCGACCGCCAGGCGGTCGGCGCTGGGGGCCTCGATCTCATAGGCGCGGCCGAGGGCGGCGACGATCGGGCCGTAGCCCGTGCAGCGGCAGAGATTGCCGGCAAGCGCCTCCTCGATGCGCTCGCGTGACGGCGCTGTATCATGGCCGAGCCAGAGCGCGGTGAGGGACATCACGATGCCGGGCGTGCAGAAGCCGCATTGCGAACCATGCAGCTCGACCATGGCCTGCTGGACCGGATGAAGGCCGCCCGAGCGCTTCTTCAGATGCTCGACCGTCACGACATGGCAGCCATCCAGCATGGCGACGAAGCGGATGCAGGCATTGATCGCCTCATAGCGCAGCTCGCCATTGCGCAGCCGGCCCACCAGCACGGAGCAGGCGCCGCAATCGCCCTCGGCGCAGCCTTCCTTGGTGCCCGTCAGCCGGCATTCGTTGCGAAGCCAGTCGAGCAGGGTCAAGGTCGGGTCGAACCCTTCCAGCGTCTGCATTCGGTCATTGAGGAGGAATTTGATGGTCCGGCGCATGATCATCCATGAGGTTAGGGCGAGGCGAGACAGCCGGATTCCCAGCGTCGAGTCCTCAAGGCACAGTCGATGAAGGCACTGAGACGAGCCGGCAGCATTCGCGCGCCTTGCTCGGTGAACACGGCATGTTCCTGATGGCGAACATGCCTGGGGGCTGATGGCCCGGCCGATCGCAATGGGATCGGTATGTGTGGGGGGATCGGGTCGGCCTCCCTTGCCGGCGATTTCCCCCGAAGTTGTTGTTCTTGTTGGGCTTAATGTTGGCCTCTTTGTTGAGACCATAATCCACCCACCTCGCCCGTGCCGGTAGAGGCGCGTGATATGAAGGACTTCCACATAAAATGTGACAATGCGCTGACAATGAAGCGGTTATGGTGCGCTTCATGATCGGGGGTGTCTCGTGCCGAGATGGCTCCCGGAAACGGCCCCTCCGGGCTTGCTGCGCTCCAGTCAGAAGGACGTAACATCTTGACGGTGAAGGATCTTTCGCGTGCCGATACCGCCCTGCGCGGGCGTTTGCTCTGGTTTGTCGGCCGCCCCGAGGAGCAGGGTGAGGCAGCGGTGCGCCATATCGAGGACGGCCTGCTGGTGCTGGAGGCAGGCCGGATCGTCGCTGTCGGCGAGACGGCGGCACTGCGCCCGCAACTGCCGGCCGCGGCGAAGATCCAAGACCATGCCGGCAAGCTGATCGTGCCCGGCTTCATCGATCCGCACATCCATATGCCCCAGACGCAGGTCGTCGCCTCCTGGGCCGCACAACTGCTCGACTGGCTCAACACCTACACCTTCGTCGAGGAGCAGAAATACGGCGATCCCGCCCATGCGGCGCGTGGCGCGGCCTTCTTCTTCGACGAGCTTCTGTCGAACGGCACCACCACGGCGGTTGCCTTCTGCTCGGTGCATGCGACCTCGGCCGAGGCCTTCTTCGCCGAGTCCGAGCGCCGCAACACTCGCATGGCCGCCGGCAAGGTGATGATGGACCGCTACGCCCCGGATGCCCTCACCGACACGCCGCGTTCGGGCTATGAGGAGAGCAAGGCGCTGCTCGGACGCTGGCACGGCCGCGGCCGCCAGCTCTATGCCATCGCCCCGCGCTTTGCCATCACCTCAACGCCCGAGCAGTTGGAAGCAGCGGGCACTCTGTCACGCGAGCACTCCGATTGCCTGGTGCAGACCCATATCTCGGAGAACCTGGAGGAAGTCGCCACCGCCAAGCGGCTCTATCCCGATTGCACCGACTACACCGCCATCTATGAGAAATACGGCCTGCTCGGCCGGAAATCGCTGATGGGCCATTCGATCCATCTCAGCGAGAGCGAGCGCCAGCGCTATGCGGATGCCGACGCCGTGGCGGTGCATTGCCCGACCTCGAACCTCTTCCTCGGCTCCGGCTTGTTCGACTGGCAGGCGACGCGCGATCCCAAGCGCCCGGTACGCATCGGCGTCGCCACCGATATTGGCGGCGGCACCTCCTATTCCATGCTGCAGACCATGAACGAGGCCTACAAGGTGCAGCAATTGCTTGGGCACCGCCTCGATGCCTTCGCACTCTTCCACGCCATGACCCGCGGCAACGCCATCGCCATCGGCCTCGATCATCTGATCGGCAGCTTCGAGCCAGGCCATGAATGCGACGCCGTGGTGCTCGATGCCCGCGCCACCCCCGCCATGGCGCATCGCATGGAGACGGTGACGACGCTCGCCGAGGAACTCTTCATCCTGGTCACCATGGGCGACGACCGGGCCGTGGAGGAGACCTATGTGATGGGCGAGAAGAAGAAGCCGAGGCAGCGGGGCGCCTGAAAGCCTCCTCCGCTGAACACTGCGGTTGGGCGAGATGAAACGCTCAAGGGCCGTCAAGGCTTGAGACCAAGGGCCGGCCTACTGCTTCGCCCGCCATTCCGCCAGGAAGCGGCGGGCGAAGGAGAGGAAACGTGTCAGCACCGGGCTCTGGTCGCGCGCGTAGACCATGCTGACATCGGCGGCGGGGGCAGGGGGCACGAGGTCGCGGTAGATGACCTCGGGGCGCGACAGGGCGCTCACGCTGCGTGGGGCAAGGGCGACGCCGAAGCCGGCTGCGACCAGGCTGGTGAGGGAATAGGCTTCGATCACCTGCTGGGTGATGCGCGGCATGAAGCCGGCCTCGATGCAGCATTTGCGCAGATAGTCCGCGAAGGTCGAATCGCGCAGGCGCAGGAAGACGTGGCCGTCCTCGCTCAGTTCCGAAAGGGCGATGGCGCCGCGTCCGGCGAGGCGGTGGCCTGCCGGCAGGAACACGCCCACCGGCTCGCGCCAGGCCGTTTCGCGCGTCAGCTCGGCATCCGCCGGTGGCAGGCGCAGGAAGCTGACATCGACGGCGCGGGTCAGAAGCGCTGTGAGCTGGGCATCGGGCGCCATCTCGTGCAGGCCGATGACGATGGCGGGGAAGCGACGCTGATATTCGGCCATCAGGGCCGCCAGCGGGCCGAGCAGCATCGAGCCGGTCGCGGCAACGTTGAGGGCGCCCGTCATGCCCTGGCCGATGGCTTTCACCTGCGTCGCCGCCAGCTCGGCGCTCGCCATGATGCTGCGGGCGTGAGCCAGGAAAGCCGTGCCCGCCTCGGTGAGCATCACCTTCCGGCTTGTGCGCAAAAACAGCACCGTGCCCAATTCATGTTCAAGATCGCGAATCTGCTGGCTCAAGGGCGGTTGCGAGATATGCAGCCTCTGGGCGGCGGCCGTGAAGCTCAATTCTTCTGCCAGGGCAATGAAATAGCGCAGATGGCGAAGCTCCATGGCGGGCCTATCTATAGCTTTCACATATTGATTATACCGAACCATATATTGGACTAATTGATGCGCCTGCGCAATCCTTAGGCATCGAAGGACGGAGCATGCCGTCCGGCTCAGGAACCCGATGCAAGGAGAACGCCGATGGCGCGCATGACCGCGGCCGAAGCAGCAGTGCACATCATGGAAAAGGAAGGCGCGACCTGTGCCTTCGGCGTGCCGGGAGCGGCCATCAACCCGCTCTATGCGGCGTTGCGCCCCCGCAACCAGATCAAGCATGTGCTCGCGCGCCATGTCGAGGCGGCTTCCCACATGGCGGAGGGCTTCACCCGCGCCAAGGCAGGCAATATCGGCGTGTGCATCGGCACCTCCGGCCCGGCCGGCACCGACATGATCACCGGGCTTTATTCGGCCAGCGCCGATTCCATCCCGATCCTGTGCATCACCGGCCAGGCGCCCCGCGCCAGGCTGCACAAGGAGGACTTCCAGGCCGTCGACATCGCCGCCATCGCCAAGCCGGTGTGCAAGTGGGCGGTGACCGTGATGGAGCCGGCGCAGGTGCCCGGCACCTTCCAGCAGGCCTATCATCTGATGCGCTCCGGCCGCCCCGGCCCTGTACTGATCGACCTGCCTTTCGATGTGCAGACGACCGAGATCGAGTTCGATCCGGAAACCTATGAGCCCTTGCCGGTGCACAGGCCGAAGGCGACGCGCGCCCAGATCGACAAGGCCATGGCCCTGCTGCAGGCCGCCGAGAAGCCCCTGATCGTGGCCGGCGGAGGCATCATCAATGCCGATGCCTCCAGCAAGCTCGTCACCTTCGCCGAGCTCCTTGGCGTCCCCGTCGTGCCGACGCTGATGGGCTGGGGCACCATTCCCGACGACCATCCCCTGATGGTCGGCATGGCCGGCCTGCAGACCAGCCATCGCTACGGCAATGCCACGATGCTCGCCTCCGACTTCGTGCTCGGCATCGGCAACCGCTGGGCCAATCGCCACACGGGCACGGTGGAGACCTATACCAAGGGCCGCAAATTCGTGCATGTCGACATCGAGCCCACGCAGATCGGCCGTGTCTTCGCGCCCGATTACGGCATCGCCTCGGATGCCGGCCTGGCGCTGGATGTCTTCATCGAGGCCGCCCGCGAGTTGAAGGCCAAGGGCGCGCTGAAGGATCGCTCCGCCTGGCTCGAGGAATGCCGCGAGCGCAAGCGCACCATGCTGCGGCGGACGCACTTCACGGAGACGCCGATCAAGCCCCAGCGCGTCTATGAGGAGATGAACCGCGCCTTCGGCCGCGACACCACCTATGTCTCGACCATCGGCCTGTCGCAGATCGCGGCCGCGCAGTTCCTGCATGTCTACAAGCCGCGTGGCTGGATCAATTGCGGCCAGGCCGGGCCGCTTGGCTGGACGCTGCCGGCGGCGCTCGGTGTTTGCGCGGCGGATCGCGGCGCCTCGGTGGTGGCGATCTCGGGCGACTACGACTTCCAGTTCCTGATCGAGGAGCTGGCGGTCGGGGCGCAGTTCAACCTGCCCTATGTGCATGTACTGGTGAACAACGCTTATCTCGGCCTGATCCGCCAGTCGCAGCGCGGCTTCAACATGGACTTCCAAGTCCAGCTCTCCTTCGAGAACATCAACGCGCCGGAACTGGGCGTCTATGGCGTCGACCATGTGAAGGTGGTGGAGGGTCTTGGTTGCCGGGCGCTGCGGGTCACCGATCCGGAAAAGCTCCTCGGCACCTTCGAGGAGGCCAAGAAGATGGCGGCGCATCTGCGCGTGCCGGTGGTGGTCGAGGTCATCCTCGAACGTGTCACCAATGTCGCCATGGGCACCGACCTCGACAAGGTCACCGAGTTCGAGGACCTGGCGCAGGACGCCCAGGACGCACCGACAGCGATCGCCTTGCTGGATTGAGGGGGGCCATCAAATCGGCAGGCGTTGCGCAGCCCCTCACCCTTACCCTCTCCCCGTAAACGGGGCGAGGGGGGCGGCAACCGTCGCGCGAGATGACCACCACTCAATCTGAGCCGCGCCTTCGAAGTCCCCTCGCCCCGCTTGCGGGGAGAGGATTGAGGTGAGGGGCCACGCCGCCCTCCCCGTGATTTGCAAGACCGAAACACCACAGGACACTCAGCCATGCCGCGCTTTTGCGCCAATCTCACCATGCTGTTCAACGAAGTGCCCTTCATGGAGCGCTTCGAGGCGGCGGCCCGCAACGGTTTCACGGCCGTCGAATACCTGTTTCCCTATCCCTATGCGAAGGAAGAACTCGTCGGCGCCCTGCGCAGGCATAAGCTCAGCCAGGTGCTGCACAATCTGCCGGCCGGCGACTGGGCGGGCGGGGAGCGCGGCATTGCCTGCCTGCCCAGCCGGCGCGACGAATTTCGCGAGGGCGTCGCCCAGGCGATCGACTATGCCAGGGCGCTCGACTGCACCCTGATCAACTGCCTCGCCGGCATTGCGCCGTCCGCCGTCGATCCGGCCGAGGCGAAGGAGACATTCGTCGCCAATATTCGCTACGCGGCAACCGAGCTGAAACGCGCCGGCATCCGCCTGGTGATCGAGGCGATCAATGTCCGCGACATTCCCGGCTTCTTCCTCACCAATACCCGGCAGGCCGCGGAGCTGATCGCGGAGGCCGGCTCGGACAATATCGGCCTGCAATACGACATCTACCACATGCAGATCATGGAAGGAGATCTCGCCCGCACCATCGAGCGCTTCCTGCCGCAGATCTGGCATGTCCAGCTTGCCGACAATCCCGGCCGCAACGAGCCGGGCACCGGCGAGATCAACTACCCCTTCCTCTACCGTCACCTCGACCAGCTCGGCTACGCCGGCTGGATCGGCTGCGAATACAAGCCCAAGGGCGACACGCAGGCCGGCCTCGGCTGGTTCCGCGAGGCCGCGCTCATCTGAACTCTTCTTCTCCAGACAGGATCCTCATCATGAATATCGGCTTTGTCGGACTTGGCATCATGGGCTCCCCGATGGCGGGACATCTCATCGCGGCCGGCCATACCCTCTTCCTCAACTCCCTGGGCGGGGTGCCCGAGGCCCTGACCAAGGCGGGCGGCACCGCCTGCGCCACCCCCGCCGAGGTCGCCAGGAAGGCGGACCTCGTCATCACCATGGTGCCCGATACCCCGGATGTCGAAAGCGCCCTGTTCGGCAAGGACGGCATTGCCTCGGGCCTGAGCGCCGGCAAGATCGTGGTCGACATGAGCTCGATCGCGCCGGTCGAGACCAAGAAATTCGCCAAGCGCATCAACGAACTCGGCTGCGACTATCTTGACGCCCCGGTCTCCGGCGGCGAGGTCGGCGCCAAGGCCGCCTCGCTCACCATCATGGTCGGCGGCCCCGAGGCTGCCTTCGAGAAGGCCAAGCCCCTGTTCGAGAAGATGGGCAAGAACATCACGCTGGTGGGTGGCAATGGCGATGGCCAGACCACCAAGGTCGCCAACCAGATCATCGTGGCGCTGACCATCGAGGCGGTGGGCGAGGCCTTGCTGTTCGCCTCCCGCGCCGGGGCCGATCCGGCCCGCGTGCGCCAGGCCCTGATGGGCGGCTTTGCGGCCTCCCGTATCCTCGAGGTGCATGGCGAGCGCATGGTCAAGCGCACCTTCGAGCCGGGCTTCCGCATCGCCCTGCATCAGAAGGACCTCAACCTCGCCCTCAACAGCGCCCGCCAGCTCGGTGTCAGCCTGCCCAACACCGCCACGGCGCAGGAACTCTTCAACGCCTGCGTCGCCCATGGCGGTGCCGCCTGGGACCATTCCGGCATGGTCAAGGCGCTGGAGCTGATGGCCAATCACGAGATCGGCGCTCCCGTGAAGGGCTAAGGGCGAAGGTAGACCCCGGCGTCGCGTCCATGCGCCGCTTCTTGTGCGTTCATTGCTGCAACTCACGAAAGGTCCGCCCATGCCAGAACGGGCGCTGCTGCAATCCATGTTCCAGGCGGCCGTCGCTGCGGCGACGCCGGCAAGCTGCATACCCGCCTTCCTGCCGAGGCCGCCAAAGGGGCGCACCTTTGTGGTCGGGGCCGGCAAGGCGGCCGCGGCCATGGCCAAGGCCCTGGAGGATGTCTGGCCTGGCCCGCTGCAGGGCATTGTCGTAACGCGCTACGGCCATGGCGTGCCCTGCCGGCAGGTGAAAGTGATCGAGGCCGGCCATCCCGTGCCCGATCTCAACGGCGTCAAGGCCGCGGCGCGGATGATGGCGATGATGGATGGGGCCGGCAAGGACGACCTCGTCATTGCCCTGATCTCGGGTGGCGGTTCGGCGCTGCTCAGCTTGCCGGCGGGCGGGCTGTTGCTGTCCGACAAACAGGCCATCAACAAGGCTCTGCTGCGCTGCGGCGCGCCGATCGACGAGATCAACTGCGTGCGCAAGCACATCTCGGGCATCAAGGGCGGGCAGCTCGCAGCCATGGCCCATCCGGCCCGCGTCGTCAGCCTGGTGATCTCCGACGTGCCGGGCGATGACCTCGCCGCCATCGCCTCAGGCCCGACGGTCGCCGATCCCACCACCTTCGCCGATGCCCGGGCCGTGTTGGCCCGCTACGGCATCGACGGCCCCCAGCCGATCGTTTCGCATCTGCGGGCGGCGCTGGAGGAGACACCCAAGCCCGGCGATCCCAGGCTGGCGCGCAGCGAGGCCCATCTCATCGCCTCACCCCAGCGATCGTTGCTGGCGGCGGCCGACATCGCCCGCAAGGCCGGCATCACTCCCATCATTCTGGGTGATGCGCTGGAGGGGGAGGCGCGCGACGTCGGCATCGTCATGGCCGGCATGGCGCGTCACGTCGCCGTGCACGGCCAGCCATTTCCTTCGCCCTGCGTGCTGATATCCGGCGGCGAGACCACGGTGACTCTGCGCGGCAACGGCAAGGGCGGGCGCAATGTCGAGTTCCTGCTCTCGCTCGCCGTCAAGCTCGGCGGTCAGCCCGGCATCCATGCGCTTGCCGGCGATACCGACGGCATCGACGGCGCCGAGGAGGCGGCCGGCGCGGTGATCGCGCCCTGCAGCCTCAGGCGCGCCCGCGAGGCCGGAATCGACCCGGTCGCCAGCCTCGACAACAACGACGCCCACACGTTTTTCCGTATGATCGGGGACCAGATCGTCACCGGTCCGACCCTGACCAATGTCAATGATTTCAGGGCTGTACTGGTGTTGCCCGAAGGAGTTCGACTGTCATGAGACGGTCTCTTGAAAGGCCCGGCACGCCGGCTGGCACGCGTGTGATGAAGCGGCTCGACGAGCTTGCCACCTGTACCAGCGAGCTCGGCGCATTGACCCGGCTTTATCTCACCCCGGAACACAGCCGGGCGATCGTGCTGGTGCGCGGCTGGATGGAAGAGGCTGGCATGTCGACCGAGGTCGACGATGCCGGCACGCTTGTGGGCCACTATCCGGGCCATCAGCCGGATGCGCCGGTGCTGATATTGGGCTCCCACATCGATACCGTGCGCAATGCCGGGCGCTATGACGGCAATCTCGGCGTCGTCGTCGCCATCGAGGCGGTGGCAGCGCTCCATGCGGCCGGCGCCGTGCTCGATTTCGCCATCGAGATCGCTGCCTTCGGCGACGAAGAGGGCGTGCGCTTTCCCGTGACGCTCACCGGCTCGCGCTCGCTTGCGGGTACCTTCGAACCGGCCAATCTCGACGCGGTCGACAAGGCCGGCATCAGCCTGCGCCAGGCCTTGCTCGATTTCGGTTGCAATCCCGACGGCGTTGCCCATCTCGGCCGGGACCGCAGCAAGACGCTGGCTTATGTCGAGGTCCATATCGAACAGGGGCCGGTGCTGGAGGCAGAGGACCTGCCGGTCGGCGTGGTCACCGCCATCAACGGCGCCAGCCGTTTCAAGGTGGAGGTCGAGGGCAAGGCCGGCCATGCCGGTACCGTGCCGATGGGCCTGCGCCAGGATGCCGGCGCGGCGGCGGCCGAGATGATCCTCGCCATCGAGAGCACGGCGGCGGCATCCGACGATCTCGTCGCCACCGTAGGCAATTGCGAGCTCAAGCCCGGCGCCGTCAACGTCATCCCCGGCAGCGCGCATTTCACCATCGATATCCGCAGCCCCGACGACAGCCATCGCCTTGCCGCCATTGCCGGACTGACGACTCGCTTCGAGGCCATCGCCGCGCGCCGCAATGTCAAGGTCGCGCTCGCCAAGACCTATGAGGAGCCGGCGGCGCGCTGCGATCCCGGGCTGATCCGCGAATTCGCGGCGGCGCTTGGCGGCATTGGCCTGCCCGAACGCCTGCTCTCCTCCGGCGCCGGCCATGACGGCCTTGCCATGGTGAGCCTGTGCCCGATCGCCATGCTGTTCGTGCGCTGCCGGGGGGGCATCAGCCATAATCCCGCCGAGGCGGTGCGCACCGACGATGTCGGGGTTGCCGTGGATGTTCTCATCGGCTTCCTCAACCGCCTGCCCTCTTCCCTTTCCAAGCTTGCAGCCTGAACGAGACTGACATGACCATCAAAGACAGCATCCGGACCCATCTCGAGGCAGAGCGGTCGCGCCAGACCGAATTCCTGGCCGAACTCGTGCGCGTGCCTTCGGACAACCCGGCCGGCGACTGCGCCGCCCATGCCGAGCGCGCCGCCCGCATGTTCGAGGGCCTCGGCTTCACGGTCGAGCGCCACGTCGTGCCGGAGGCGCTGGTGCGCGAGCACGGCATGATCTCGGCCACCAACCTGATCGTGCGCAAGCGTTTCGGTGACGGGCCGGTGATCGCCCTCAACGCCCATGGCGACGTGGTGCCTCCCGGCGAAGGCTGGACGCACAACCCCTATGGCGCCGAGATCGTCGATGGCTGGATGTATGGCCGCGGCGTCGCCGTGTCGAAGTCCGACTTCGCCACCTATGGCTTCGCGCTGCTGGCGCTGGAGCAGCTCGGCAAGCCACTCAAGGGCACGGTGGAACTGCACCTGACCTATGACGAGGAAGCGGGCGGCGAGATCGGCCCGGCCTGGCTACTCTCCGAGGGCCTGACCAAGCCGGATCTCGCTCTCGCGGCCGGCTTCTCCTATGCCGTCGTCAATGCCCATAATGGCTGCCTGCATCTCGAAGTCGAGGTCAATGGCCGCTCGGCCCATGCGGCCAAGCCCTGGACCGGCGTCGACGCGCTGGAGGCTGCCACCAACATTCTCGGTGCGCTCTACACCTGGCGCGCCTCGCTGGCGACACGTGTCTCGGCTGTGCCGGGCATCGGCGCGCCGCAGCTCACCGTCGGCCTGATCCATGGCGGCATCAACACCAATGTCGTACCCGACCGCGTCACCTTCCGCCTCGACCGCCGCATGGTGCCCGAGGAGAAGGGCGATGCCGTGGAAGCAGAACTGCGCCGGGTGATCGAGGGCGCCGCCCAAGCGACGCCCGCCGCCAAGGTGGAAGTGCGTCGCATTCTCCTGGCCGAGCCGCTGACCCCGCTGCCGGGTTCCGAGCGCCTGTCGGAGGCGCTGTGCCGCGAGGCAAGCCAGGTGATGGGCGTGCCTGTCACGACGAATGGCGTGCCGCTCTACACCGATGCCCGGCACTATGCGGCCAAGAACATCCCGATCGTGCTCTACGGCGCGGGTCCTCGCACCATCGAGGAAGCCAACGCCCATCGGGCGGATGAACGGCTCTTTCTGCCGGACCTCTACAAGGCGACCGAAGTGGTGGCCTGCGCGCTCGCGGATGTCTTGGGGTAAGCGATGGGGCGGGGGGGCAGCATAAGGGCGCAACGCGAAAGCCTCCCCCACGAAGCTGGGGGAGGTGGGCCGCCGACGGGCTCGGCGTCTCAGAATAGGGCGCTACGCCAAGCCTCCCCCACGAAGCTGGGGGAGGTGTCGCGACGAAGTCGTGACGGAGGGGGTGTGGGCAGAAAAGGGCGAGGGAACCGCCAAGCTAAGATTTCGCTTCCCTTGCTTTATCCTGGCCACACCCCCTCCGACCTCACTTCGTTCGGCCACCTCCCCCAGCTTCGTGGGGGAGGCTTTCGCGCGGTGCTCTTCAAGCTAACGTACCGCAACCTTCACCGCGCCATCAGCTCCCGCCGTCTTGCCCTCACCTTTCAGCAGCCAGTCCCTGAGGACGTGCCGCTCGTCCATCGTCATCTCCGTCACGTTGTTGGGCGGCATGGCGTGGGTCATCACGGCCTGGATCAGCACTTCATGGGCGTTGCGGGCGACATTGGTGGGGGTGTCGAGCAGGATACCCTTCGGTGGCGTGTTGATGCCCTGCCAGACCGGCGTGGTGGCGTGGCAGACGGTGCAGCGGCGCGTAAGCACGTCGCTGACCTGGGGAGGCACGGTGCTGGCGAGCACCGTATCCGTGGTCTTGGGGGCTTCCAGCGCGCCGAGGTCGAAGGCATCGCGGAAGGCCGGCGAGGAATAGGCGCTGAGCGAGATGGCGCCCCAGACCAGCAGGGCCGCAACCACCCAGGTCCACCATTTGTCGCCACGGCCGGCGTGGCGCTCGTTGTAGAACACACGGATCAGCGCGCCGGCGATCAGGATGGCGCCCACCACCACGAAGGCATAGGGGCTCGAATAGGTGAGTGGATAATGGTTGGACAGCATCAGGAACAGCACGGGCAGGGTCAGGTAGTTGTTGTGCGCCGAACGCTGCTTGGCCGCCTTGCCGAGCGCGGGATCGGGTTCCTGCCCGGCCTTGAGGGCGGCGATCACCTTATGCTGGTTGGGGATGATGACGAAGAACACATTGGCCGACATCATCGTCGCCATCAGCGCGCCGGTGTGGATGAAGGCGCCGCGGGCCGAGAACATCTGCTGGAAGAACCAGGCCATGAACACCACGAACGCGAAGCCGATGGCGGCCAGCCTGGTGTCATCCTTGCCGATCGGCGACTTGCAGAGATAATCGTAGAACAGCCAGCCGATGGCGAGGCCGCCGATGCCGATGCAGAAGGCGGCCAGCGGCGACAATTCGCGCACGCTCGGATCGATCAGCAACAGGCTCGACTGGGCATAGTAGACCCAGAGCAGCAGGCAGAAGCCGCTAAGCCAGGTCGAATAGGACTGCCATTTGTGCCAGGTGAGCTCCTCCGGCAGGAAGTCCGGCGCAACCAGGTATTTGCGCACCTGATAAAAGCCGCCGCCATGCACCTCCCAGGCCTCGCCCCCCTTGCCTTCCGGAATGTCCGGCGTGCGGCGAATGCTGGCGTCCAGATGCATGAAGTAAAACGAGGAGCCGATCCACGCTATGCCCGTAATGACATGGGTCCAGCGCAGGAGCAAACTGCCCCACTCATACAGGGTCATCAACATTGGTACCGTTCTCCCGTTCGTTTCGGCACCTTGGGCCCGCCGCTTCGCGGTGGATGGCCTGGTGCCTGGTTGTTCCCCAACTGTGCAAGAGCCGCCTGCCGCTCAAACGGACAGGCAAGAATCCCGCCAGATCTAGTGCCAGGCGCGTCGAAGAGGGCTGGCTGCCCCATTCGCTCGTCCTCTCTGTTCTCTAACAGGCCCCAAGGAACTGCCTGCCATGCTTGAAAATTTCCGTTCCTTCGCACGCGCCGTCGAAGCCGGCAGCTTCTCAGAAGCCGGCCGGCGCATGCGCGTCTCCGCCAATGTGATCAGCCAGCGCATCCAGGCCCTGGAGACGCATCTGGGCTGCCGCCTGTTCAACCGTACGACCCGGAACATGGGCCTCACGGAACAGGGCCGGATCTTTTACGACCATGTCATCGACGCCCTGCATGCCATCGACATGGCCGAGGCCAATATCGGTGAACTCGGCGCCATGCCGCTGGGTTCGATCCGCGTGGCCGCACCGCTCGGTCTCGGCCGGCGCCTGGTGGCCAGCGCGGCGGCGGCCTATCGCGAGAAGCATCCCCAGATCGACGTGCAGCTTCGCCTCTCTGAGCGCCGGCTCGATATCATCGCCGAATCCTGCGATCTCGCGCTTCAATTCGTAACCTATGCCGATTCTTCGATGATCATGCGCAAGATCGCCGATGCCGAGCGCGTGCTTTGTGCCGCACCCAACTATATCGAGCGCGCTGGCATGCCGATGACGCCAGCGGACCTGGCCAATCATCAGTGCCTGCTCCTGCGCTTCCCCGGCTCGCGCGAATTCCGCTGGCCGCTGAGCCAGGACGGCGAGGAGATCAGCGTGCCGATCAAGGGTTCGCTCGACGCCGATGACGGCGACGTGCTCACCAACTGGGCCCTCGATGGCCACGGTATCGTGCTCAAACCTGTGTTCGAAATCGCCGATGCGCTTGCCCAAGGTCGTCTCGTCCCCGTTTTGACCGCCAATCCGCCGCCGCCTGCCACGCTGGCGGTGCTCTATCCGACGCGAAATCTCGTACCGCTCAAGGTGAAGGCCTTTGCCGACCTGCTCGTGGAGCGTGGCCGGCGCTATATCGCCGCCGAGCTCGCGCGGCTCGGCCCCTTGCCGTCAGGCCCGAATCCGTTGCCCGAGGGCGAGGCCTGATGGAACCTATCAAGCAGCAGAACGGGCTTCGACAGAAGAGCCCTTCACATCGAAACATCTTCGCAAAATATTTGGAAATAGCCGGCTGAGAATTCGCTATCGTCACCAAAACCTTTTGCGAGAGCAAGGCGGCGCTTCCGCTTGAGCGCGCTTTGCTGCAGGTGAACCGAAACCGACAGGGATGAAGCGAAATGGGCAGGCTTTCCACGCATGTTCTCGATATCAGCCGAGGCAAACCGGCTGCTGGCGTCACCATCGAACTCCAGCGCCTGGAGGCATCCGGCGGCCGGATTCCGGTCGTCACCGTGACGACCAATGCCGACGGGCGCACCGACCAGCCCCTGATGGCGGGCGAGGCCTTTATTCCCGGTGTCTACGAGCTGATCTTTCACATCGGTGCCTATTTCCGCGGCAAGGACGTTGCCAGCGCCGGCGACTTCCTGGACGTCGTGCCGATCCGCGTCACCCTCTCCGACAAGGACGGCCACTACCATGTGCCCCTGGTCTGCTCGCCCTTTGCCTATTCCACCTATCGCGGTTCATGAGCGATGAGCCCCAGGACAATCGCCGCGGCCACCGATGCCGCCTATGACCGCGATCTCGTCGGCTATGCCGGCAAGCCCCCGCACGCCGCCTGGCCGGACAAGGCCCGCATCTGCCTGCAATTCGTGGTGAACTACGAGGAAGGCGGGGAGAATTGCGTGCTGCACGGCGATGCCGGCTCGGAGGCCTTTCTGTCCGAGATCGTCAATGCCCTGCCCTGGCCCGGCCAGCGCAACATGAACATGGAATCGATCTATGAATATGGCTCGCGCGTCGGCTTCTGGCGCCTGCATCGCCTGTTCACGGAACGCAGGATCCCGGTCACCGTCTTCGGTATCGCCACGGCCATGGCGCGCAATCCGCGGGCTGTTACGGCCATGCAGGACGCCGGCTGGGAGATCGCCAGCCACGGCTTGAAATGGATCGACTATCACGATTTCAGCGAGGAGGACGAGCGCGACCACATCACCGCGGCCATCCGCCTGCACAAGCAGGTCACGGGGCAGCGCCCTCTCGGCTTCTACCAGGGCCGCAACTCCGACCATACGCTCAAGCTCGTCATGGAAGACAGCGGCTTTCTCTATTCGGCTGATTCCTATGCCGACGAGCTGCCCTATTGGGTGGAAGGTCCACAAGGGCCGCATCTCATCGTGCCCTATACGCTCGATGCCAACGATATGCGCTTTGCCACGACGCAGGGCTTCAACAGCGGCGATCAGTTCTTCGCCTATCTAAAGGATAGCTTCGACACTCTCTACACGGAGGGCGCCGAGCGCCCGGCCATGCTCTCCATCGGCCTGCATTGCCGCCTCGTCGGCCGGCCGGGGCGGGCGGCGGCGCTGGCGCGCTTCCTCGATTACGCGCAAGGCCATGAGGGCGTCTGGTTCGCCACACGCCTCGACATTGCCCGGCACTGGATTCGCCATCATCCGCCGCAGGGCGGTTACCGGCCCACTCATATGCCGCGGGCCCTGTTCGTCGAGCGCTTTGGCGGCGTCTACGAGCATTCGCCCTGGATCGCCGAGGGCGCCTTTGACAAGGGCCTTGGCCCGGCGGAGGATACGGCCGAGGGCCTGCATGCCGCCTTGGCGGCGGTGCTGGCGGCGGCCCCGGACGAGGACAAGCTTGCCCTGATCATGGCCCATCCCGACCTCGCCGGGCGTCTCGCGCAGGCCAAGATGCTGACGGAGGACTCCACCGCCGAGCAGGCTTCCGCCGGTCTCGACAAGCTCACCCCGGCCGAACTCGCCCGCTTCACCGAGCTCAACGACGCCTACAAGGCGAAGTTCGGCTTCCTGTTCATCATGGCGATCAAGGGCCGCAGCAAGGCCGACATCGTGGCGGGCTTCGAACGCCGGCTGCAGAACGACCGCGACCAGGAATTCGCCGAGGCGCTGAAGCAGATCGGGGAAATCGCACGGCTGCGGTTGAGAGATATGCTGCCGTAGGGGGCCAATTCGGTGTGCCGGTCTTCAGACCGGCATGCCCTGGACTTGTGTGGCAAGTTGCCGGTCTGAAGACCGGCACACCAAAGGTGCCCTTCTCGGCGTCGTGGCGCTTCCGTGTCGACCCGAAGGCCCGCCCCGTTACGCCTCCAGAAAATGCCCGATCGGGTTCAGCGGCTTGATGCCGTCGCAGACGATCTTGAAGATGGCGAGCATCGGCACGGCCAGGATGGCGCCGGCCACGCCCCAGGCCCAGAACCAGAAGATCAGCGACAGGATGACCAGCACGGGATTGAGCGTGAAGCGCCTGGCCAGCAGCATCGGCGTGACGATCTCGCCTTCGATCAGGTGGATCAGGAGATAGGCTCCGGCCGGCATGAAGGCCGCCAGCGTGCCTTCGATACTGAGCAAGCCGGCGAAGGTGAAGATGGCGACGCCTGCGACCGGGCCCATGATCGGCACATAATTGAGGATGAAGGCCAACACGCCCCACAGGATGGGATCGCCGAGGCCGGTCGCCCACATCATCAAGGCGGTGGCGATGCCGACGAGCGTGTTCATCAAGGTGATGGTGACCAGATAGATCGAGATGTTGTGCTCGATCTGCTGCGAGAGCTCGACCGCCTGGCGCTTGTCGCTGAAGCGCGGCAGGATCTCCACGGTGCGGCGAAGGAAGGTGTCGCCCGACATCAACAGGAAGAACAGGATCAGGATCGTCTCGAAGAAGCCGCTGGCGAAATGCTGCGTGCCGCGGAAGAGGGTGCCGAGGAAGTCGATGCCGGGATCGCCGCTCGTCCCCATCTCATGCATGAAGCTCTGGAAGGTCTGGATCGGTCTTGAGAGGAAATGCAGCTTCTCCTGGAGCCGGGGCAGGCCCTCGGGCAGGCGCCCGGCCCACCCACTCGCCGGGTCGGCCACCGCGGCGCCGAGCCCGACGATCAGGCCGAAAAAGGCGAGGATCACCAAGAGTGCGGCGAGGCCGCGCGGCACCGAGATGCGGTCGAGCTGGCGCATCGCTGGCTGGAACAGCAGCTTCAGGACGAAGGCGAGGACCAGCGGCAGGAGAATGTCGGAGGCGACATAGGCCATGGTCAGCAGCGCCAGCGCCAGCAGGCAGGCCTGGATGACGGTACGGGGATCGACGTGGGAGGGCGTGTCCTCCCTGGTGGCTTCGGCGGGATCGCTCACCAGGGGCTCGGTCGCCAATGCCGGTTTGGAAAGGATACGATCTTCCATCAAGGCCCCCGCGCGCCGTCCGTGAGATGCGCCTGTCATACGCGCTTTGAGTGAAACTGGCCAACCCACGACGTCAAACGTGCGCATCCGGACAAGGTTCCGCGGGGCATCGCCGGAACCTATCGCGGCCCGACCGGTTCACGACCAGGTACTTCTCATCGATTTCATGAAAGGATGGACCATGCGTATTCCCGTTGCTCTTGGCTGCGCGGCGCTCGCGGCGTTTGCCGCTTCGGCCTCACCGGCCTCCGCCAATGCCCGCGTCGGGGTCCTGCGCTGCAGCGTCTCTGGCGGCCTGGGCCTGATCGTCACCTCGTCCAAGCAGATGAGCTGCGTCTTCCGCTCCAATCGGGGCTATTCCGAACGCTATAATGGCACCATCCGCAAATTCGGCCTCGACATCGGCAAGACCGACCGCGGCACGCTGGTCTGGGGCGTGTTCGCGCCGAGCCAGGGCCGCCCGCGCGGCGCGTTGGCCGGCAGCTATGTCGGCGTGGGCGCTTCGGCGACGGTGGGCGTGGGCGGCGGCGCCAATGCGCTGGTCGGCGGCTTCGACCGCTCCTTTACCCTGCAGCCTTTCTCGGCTCAGGCCCAACAAGGCGTCGACCTGGCCGCCGGCGTGGCTTCGCTGGACCTGGCTGCTGGCCGCTGAGGGTCGCAGCCTCTCATTCCCAAGAAAGGGTGTGCCGGACTTGAGATCGGCACATCGCGGGCCTTGAATTGGCTATGACGGTGTCCCGGGACCCCGCCCCGGGGCACCCGCCTTGCTGAACAGATGGCGGGCGGGCATCTGGAGGTGCAGGCTCAGCGCCGAGCGCACCAGGCTGAGATGCGAGAAGGCCTGCGGGAAATTGCCGGTCTGCTCGCCGCGCTCGGTGTCATATTCCTCGCTCAGCAGGCCGAGATCGTTGCGCAGCGCAAGCAGCCGCTCGATCAGCGCATGGGCTTCCTTTTCGCGGCCCTGGCGCTGCCAGGCATCCACCAGCCAGAAGCTGCAGGCGAGAAACACGCCTTCGCCCGGCTGCAGCCCGTCGGCGCGGGTGCGCGTATGGTAGCGGCGGACGAAACCGTCCACCACCAGTTCCCGCTCGACCGCCGCGATGGTGCCGGCAACGCGCGGATCCTCGATCGGCAGGAAGCCGACTTCCGGGATCAGCAAAAGGCTGGCGTCGAGCTCCCGGCAGCCGAACGTCTGGGTGAAGCTGCCGATGCTCTTGTCGAAGCCAAGCTCGCAGACCAGGGCATGGATCTCGCCGCGAATGACGCGCCAGCGCTCGAGCGGCGCTTCGAAGCCATATTTTTCGGCATCGCGGATCGAGCGGTCGAAGGCGACCCAGGCCATGATCTTGGAATGGGTGAAGTGACGGCGCGCGCCGCGGATTTCCCAGATGCCGTCATCCGGCGCCTGCCAGATGCCCTCCAGATGTTCGACGGCGGCGCGCTGGATGTCCCAGGCGTCGGTGGAGGCATCGAGGCCGCCTTCGCGGGCCAGGTGCAGCGCGTCCACCAATTCGCCCCAGACGTCGAGCTGGAGCTGCACCGAGGCGGCGTTGCCGATGCGCACCGGCCGGGAGTCGCGATAGCCGGGCAGCCAGGGGATCTCAAGCTCGGTGAGGCGACGCTCGCCGGCAAGGCCATACATGATCTGCAGGTCTTCCGGGCTGCCCGCGACGGAGCGGTGCAGCCAGTTGCGCCAGGCCGAAGCCTCCTCTTGATAGCCGGCGGCCAACAGGGCCACCAGCGTGAGCGCGGCGTCCCGCAGCCAGCAGAAACGGTAGTCCCAGTTGCGCTCGCCCCCGATCAGCTCCGGCAGCGAGGTGGTGGGCGCGGCGACCATGCCGCCCGTCTCGCTGAAGGTGAGGGCCTTCAGGGTGAGCAGCGAGCGCAGGAGCGCCGCGCCCTGGCGACCATCCACCCGGCAGCGCCCGGCCCAGTCGAGCCAGAACTTTTCGGTGTCGGCGAGGGCTTGCCCGGCATCGAGAGGGATCGGGGGCCGAAGGTGCGAGGGCCCGTAGCTCAGCACGAAGGGCACACGCTCGCCGGGCTCGACCATGAATTCCGCCACTGTGGCAAGGTGTTCGCCATGCAGCGGCATCGGCGAGCGCAGGACCACGAGGTTCGGACCGGCGATGGCGACGATGCCGCCCTTTTCGGGCAACTGGGTCACCCAGGGCACGGAAGAACCGTAGTCGAAGCGCAACAGCAGCTCCATACGGATGGAGGGCGTGCCTTTCAGCCCCTCGACGATGCGCACCAGCGAGGATCGATCTTCGCCGATCGGCATGAAGTCGGTGACCATAAAGGAGCCGCCCTCTGTCTCGAAGGTGGTCTCCAGGATCATGGTGTCGCCGCGATAGGAGCGGCCGACGCGGTAGGCCGGATCGGCGGGCGCGATCGTCCAGCGTCCATGCTCGGGCGTGCCCAGCAGGGCGGCGAGGCAAGCGGCACTGTCGAAACGAGGCCAGCAGAGCCAATCCACCGAGCCATTGCGCCCGACCAGGGCAGCCGTACGGCAATCCCCGATAAGGCCGTAATCCTCGATTCTCAGCGCGGCTCCATCACCGCGTGGCGACCTTTGCTGGTCGCGCCCCTCCGGAGCATGGCCCTGGCCTTGTCTCATCGACCGGCTCGGCGCCATGGCCGACGCGGAGTCTCCCAGGCGCGGGACATTGCCTTCATCACGGTGCACGGAGAAAGGCAAGATCTTCGGCTTTGAAGATGTGGGATGATCTTTCACAGTTCTTTCGCAGGGTCAGTGCCAGAACAAATAAAGAAGAATGATCACTGGAATCGGCACACCAAGGAGCCAGAGCAAAACAGAACGTCCCATGATAGTTCCTCCCTACTCTCGGGGTTGGTTGTTCGACATGGTCATCGAGTTGTCATCTCAACACATGAGCCCCGCCAAGGTTCCGCTGCCTTTGTGTGTTCAATTAAGGTTGGAAAATGCAAAGCCGGGGGTGTACGCTGCAGTGCAGCAAACTGTTGCAGCGCCTGGAACCATTCGGAGAGCGCAGCATTTGAGTCGGTACCCCCGCATGAAGGACCGCCGCATGACCTATCTGAGCAGGACGAGAATCCGTGAAGGCCACCCCTATCCGCGCGGGGCGACATGGGACGGGTCAGGCACGAATTTCGCGCTGTTTTCGGCCAATGCCACCAAGGTCGAGGTCTGCCTGTTCGATTCCAGCGGCGAGCATGAGGTCGAGCGCATCGAACTGCCTGAATTCACCGACGAGATCTGGCACGGCTATCTGCCTGATGTCAGCCCCGGCATGCTCTATGGCTACCGTGTGCACGGGCCCTATGAGCCGCAGGCCGGCCATCGCTTCAATCCCCACAAGCTTCTGCTCGACCCCTATGCCCGCTCGCTGTTCGGCACGCTGAAATGGGACCCGGCCGTATTCGGCTACACGCTGGGCAAGGGGGATCTCTCCTTCGACAAGCGTGACAGCGCACGCTTCGTGCCCAAATGCATGGTGGTGGACTCGCGCTTCGACTGGCCGGGCAACCGTTCGCTGGTGCCCTGGGACCAGACCATCATCTACGAAACGCATGTGAAGGGCTTCACCAAGCGCCATCCCGACATCGCCGAACGCCTGCAGGGCACCTATGCCGGTCTCGCCTCGATCCAGTCGCTCGAGCATATAAGGGCGCTCGGCGTGACCACGGTCGAGCTCCTGCCCGTCCACACCTTCGTGGATGACGACTATCTGCTCAACCGCGGCCTCAGGAATTACTGGGGCTACAATTCCATCGGCTTTTTCGCGCCCGATCCACGCTATGCCGCGGATCCGACCAATGTGCTGGCCGAGTTCAAGCAGATGGTGGCGCGCTTCCACGATGCCGGGCTCGAGGTCATTCTCGACGTCGTCTACAACCACACGGCCGAGGGCAACGAGCTGGGCCCGACGCTATCCTTCAAGGGCATCGACAATGCGTCCTTCTACCGGCTGATGCCGGAGCAGAAGCGCTACTACATCAACGACACCGGCACCGGGAACACCGTCAATCTCAGCCATCCGCGTGTCATCCAGATGGTAACCGACAGCCTGCGCTACTGGGTGAACGAGATGCATGTCGACGGCTTCCGCTTCGATCTCGGCACCATCCTGGCGCGCGAGCTGGACGGCTTCAGTCCCGACAGCGGCTTCCTCAAGGCGGTGGGCCAGGATCCGGTGCTGGAGAACGTCAAGCTGATTGCCGAGCCCTGGGACGTCGGCCCCGGCGGCTATCAGGTCGGCGGTTTCACGCCGGGCTGGGCCGAATGGAACGACATCTATCGCGACACCGCGCGCGACTTCTGGCGCGGCGAGGCCCGGCCGGCTGCCCTGGCGCCGCGGCTGTGCGGCTCGCCCGACACGTTCGATCATCGCGGCCGCAAGCCCTGGTCCTCGGTGAACTTCCTCACCGCCCATGACGGCTTCACCCTACGCGATCTCGTCTCCTACAATGATCGCCACAATGAGGCCAATGGCGAGGACAACCGCGACGGCAGTTCCGACAACCGCTCCTGGAATTGCGGCGCCGAGGGGCCGACCGATGATGCCGGCATCAATGCGCTGCGCGAACGCCAGCAGCGCAACATGCTGGCCTTGCTGCTGCTCTCCCAGGGCACGCCGATGATCCTGGCCGGCGACGAGTTCGGGCGCACCCAGCAGGGCAACAACAATGCCTATTGCCAGGACAGCGAGATCAGCTGGGTGGATTGGGAGGTCGCCGCGCAGAACCGAGGCCTCGTCGATTTCGTGCACCGCCTCACCCAGTTGCGCCGGAAATACCCGATCCTACGCCGTTCGCGCTTCCTCATCGGCGAACGCACCAACGAAGCCATCGACGTGCGCGAGGTGACCTGGATCCATCACAGCGGCGAGGAGATGATGCAGGCCAATTGGGATGACCCGGACGAGCTTTCCTGCTTCGGCATGATCCTGGACGGCCGCGCCCAGGCGAGCGGCATCCGCAAGCGCGGCTCCGACGCCACCTTACTCATATTGCTCAATGCCCATCACGATCCCGTGCCGTTCAAGCTGCCGCCCTGCTATGATGGCTCGGCCTGGAAGCGGCTGATCGCCACCGACGATCCGGGCCTGCCGGAAGCGGATATCGGTATCGGTGAGAACTACGATCTGCAGGGCCGTTCCCTGGTCTTGTTCGAACGGGTGGACTGAGCCTGTCTTTTTTGACGGCGAGACAGCAAGGGTGTGCCCGTCCTAGAATGGCGCCGTTAAGTCGCGATTTCTTCTGCATAATCGGCGCGGCCAGGTTCGTGCTAGCGGATCGCGAATATCCGTTTCTCGAGGTTCGCAACAAAGGGGCAAGCGTTATTTTTGAACAAAGCAATCATTTTGTGCGTTTTGCATCTGTCATCCACCAAGAATGAGGTTTGATTCATGGCGGACAACGATAGAAAGACAATTCTTGTCATCGAGGATGAGCATATGGTTCAGATGCTTGTCGTCGACATCCTCAATGATCTTGGTTATTCTACGCTAGAGGCCAAGGATGCCAATACTGCGCTGCCAATATTACAAGGCGAGCAGACGATCGACCTGATGGTTACGGATATCGGATTGCCGGGGATGAGCGGATGGGATCTTGCTCGTCTGGCCCGCGACGCTCGCCCCGCCCTCAAGATCCTGTTTCTCACCGGCTATGAAAACGAGCAGTCCCCTGAGCTCGATCGAGATGGCTCGCACGAAGTGATGGCGAAGCCGTTCGATATGGGCACGTTCGAGGCGAAGATCATCGCCATGATGGCCCAGCCGCTCGAAAAAGGCACCGTGTAGCCACAGCCCGTTCTGCCGACGGAAGATCTTCGAGAGCCCTGCGTTCCCGAAGGTCCTCCTCGGTCCGGCGTATTGAAAGGTCCAGCAAGAACAAGACTTTGTCCGTCTGGATGGCAGGTTCGTCAAATGCTCCTTCCGCGGGGAACAAAAGGCAGTGTGGGGCGTTCGGGCAAGAGGAGTTGCCGACCCCAATATGGCGTCGGCTGAGTCTGGACGAGTGAGAGGATGTTGCCGTGAAAGCGCCGAGCTTCGCAGAGCCCACCGAACGCAGCTATGAAAGGGTTATTTCGATGGACGCGCAAGCTGAGCCTAAAGTCGTCCTTGTCGATGACGACAATGATGTCAGGGCTATCACAGCGGATATTCTCGAAGAAGCCGGCTTTGACGTGCTGCAGGCGGCCCGGGCCGAAGCGGCCCTCGATATTCTCGCCACCAACCGGGATGTAAAGGTGCTCATTACCGATGTGCGCATGCCCGGCCCGATGAACGGCTATGACCTGGCGCTGAAGGCACGCGAACGCTGGCCGAGTCTAGAGATCATGTTCGTCTCCGGCTTCGGCCTGCCCGAGAGGCACCAGCTCTATTTCGACTGCCTGTTGGTGAGCAAGCCCTTCGATCCCGATTACCTGGTGAGCCAGGTGCGCGGGCTTGCCGAACGAGCGGCCTGAGCGAGACTGTGTGGTTTACCAAACGAAAGGGCAGGATCCCCGGATTGGGATCCTGCCCTTCTTCTTTTCCTTGGTTGCGCTTCCTAGAGCAAAGCGCGCTTAGGCGTAAACGCGCTTTGCTCTCACTCTTTATCTCGACGCGTCTTTGCGATTCCGTCAAATCGCAAAACACTTTGAAAAGTCAGGCTGCTTTGCGCTTGGCGCGCTTGTTGAAGAACAGGGCCTGGCTGATGGTCGCCTTCACGGCCTCGGGCCGGAAGGGCTTGGTAATGAGGAAGGTGGGCTCGGGCTGCTGGCCGGTCAACAGCCTTTCAGGATAGGCGGTGATGAAAATCACCGGCAGATCGACCGTCGTCAAGATATCATTCACGGCATTGAGACCCGAACTGCCGTCGGCGAGCTGGATATCGGCCAGCACCAGGCCGGGACTGTGGGCAGCGACCAACGCCAGCGCTTCCTTGTGGGTGCGCGCCACGCCAGCAACGGAATGGCCGAGCTCCTCGACGATCGACTGGAGGTCGAGCGCGATGATCGGCTCGTCCTCGATGATCAGCACATCGGTGGCGATCTGCTGGGCGATGTCATGGGTTGCTTCTGCAACCAGCGAAGCCACTTCCGCTTCGTCGACGCGCATGATCGTGGCGGCCTCGTCGGCGGAGAACCCCTCCATGGTGGTGAGCAGGAAGGCCAGCCGTGAGCGTGGCGCAAGGCGCTCGAGGCGCTGCTCAGGGCTATCGTCCTCGACTGTCGAGGTAACGGCTTCCATGTTCACGGCCATGGACGACCACAATCTCAGGAAGACCTGGTAGAGGGCGAGCCTTGCCGGGATATCCCGCGGAAAGGAGGCGGGGTCTTCCACCAGGGCTTCGAGCGTACCGATCACATAGGCGTCGCCGCTCGCCTGGGTCCCGCTCAGGGCACGGGAGAACCGCCGTAGATAAGGCAGTTGAGGCGCTATTTCAGCTGCGATCGACATGAATTTGGCTCCTTAGCATAGTAAGAAACGAGCACGCAAAAAGCCGATCTGACAATCTATTTATTTTTTCAAAGCAGTGGAACGATTCTATGTCCGCTGCGTTTCGAGAGGTGGCATTGCAGGGTCTCGTGAAGCGGGAACAGTAACGCCGGACGTTTATCTAGCGTGGCCCAGGGCCGCTTCACAGGGGTTGCGATGTCCAAGACGAAAGAGCCGGCCGAGGATTCGACGGATGTGGTCGTAGCCCCCGAGCTTGATCCGCAGATCCAAGAGTTTGTTGCACGCTCCCTGCAAGCGCATTACGAGTCGATTGTTCGGGCTCCCGTTCCAGACAGGTTTCTGATGCTCCTCGCCCAGCTCGAGGATCAGGAGAGGAAAGCTGCGGAGGACAAGAGCGATGAGCGGCGATAGCTTCAAGGACGGGCTGATCGCGCACATCCCGAGCCTGCGAGCCTTCGCCGCTTCGCTCTCTGGATCGATTACCCTGGCCGATGACCTCGTGCAGGACACGCTCCTGAAGGCGTGGGCCAATGCCGACAAGTTCGAACCCGGCACCAATATGCGGGCTTGGCTTTTCACTATCCTGCGCAACATCTACTATTCGCTCTATCGCAAGCGTTCGCGCGAGGTGCAGGACAGCGAGGGCACCTATGCCCAGCGCCTGGCGGTGCATGGCAACCAGGAAGGGCACCTGGAGATTGCCGATTTCCAGGCCGCCCTGGCCCAATTGCCTGAGGAGCAGCGCGAGGCGCTGATCATGGTCGGCGCCACCGGCATCTCCTACGAGGAGGCGGCGGAGATCTGCGGCGTGGCGCTCGGCACGATCAAGAGCCGCGTCAACCGCGCCCGCACTAGGCTTGCCGAGATGCTCTCGACCAGCGGTGTCGAGGAGACCGGCCCCGATGCCAAGATGCTGGCGGCCTTGCGGGTGTCCGGCAGCGAGTCTTCCCTGCCGTGAGCGATCCGCCCGGCGCCTCGCCCCTCCGGTGGCCCCGCCTCGCCTTCGACACGGTGCAGGCGAGGCTAGTCGCCTTCTTCCTGATCATCGCCATTCCCATCGGGGCCATCACCGTGGCCACCGCGGTGGTGACCTATCGGGGTGCCGTCAATGCCATCGCGGCGCGGCAGTCGGAGACGGCCGGCAATTTCGCCATCCGCATGCGCATCTGGTATGTCGGCGTCTTGCGGGGCCTGATCGTCTCGGCCAGGGAAGGTATCGCCCGCACCAGCGAAACGTCCTGCCAGACGGCCGGCAATGCGAGTGTGCGCGGTCTCGACGGCTACCAGGCCCTCCTGATCCTGGGCCCCGGCGGCCAATCCTGCCTCGTCTCCAGCGATCCGTCGCTGACACAGGCCGAGTTGTCGTCGGTGCTCGCCGTGCAGGCCAGCAAGAACCTCGCCAGGTCCAAGGCGGTTCTGGCCCCCGTCGAGGGGCGATATGATTCGATGATCATGGCCGGCAAGCGGAAGCTGATCGTCTATGCCCGGGAAAGGGCTGATGCTGCCGGGCCGGACGGCGCGCGCCAGGACTGGGAGGCCCTGCTCGTCGTCGCGCCCGAAGCCCTCGACCGCGTCTTCAATCTGGGAGAAAGCGATCCCGATTTCATCACCGCACTGTCGACGGCCCAGGACGAGATCGTGTTTGCGCGCGGCCGTGCGGCGACGGACCGGGGGTGGTTGCCGCCCGATGGCGCTTTTCCCCTCCCGCGGCGACACTGGTCCGCCGTCAGTAGCGCGGGCGAGCGCCGGATCTATTACGCCTTGCCGGTCGGCGATCGCGACCTCTTCGTCATTTCGAGTTTCCGCGACAAGGATCTCCAGGCCGCGCGCTCGCAATTCGTCTTCCTCCTGCTGGCGCCCCTGCTGGCGCTGGTCCTGCTGCTGGCGGTGTTTGTCCGCGTGATGAACCGCCACCTCGTGCAATGGCTGAAGGGCATCGAATCGGCCTCGCGCGCCCGGCGCGTCTCGGGCTGGGGCCGCGTGGCGCTCAGCGAGGCCATGCCCAGCGACATCCGCAATGTCGTGGTGGCCTTCAACGATATGGTGGGGGAACAGGAGAGCCGCGAGCACCACCTCCAGGACGCGCTCGCCGCCAACCACGCCTTGACGCGTGAACTGCACCACCGGGTGAAGAACAATCTGCAGGTGGTGCAGAGCTATATCGGCCTGTCCAAGAATTCCTACAGCGGCGACGCACGCATGGCCCTGTGCGAGGCCGAATGCCGCGTGCACGTGCTGTCGGCAGCCTATCGCGGCGCCCTGGCGGAAGGGGCGATGCGGCCTGTCGCCATCGATCCCTTCCTGCGCGACGTCATCGCCGCGGTGGCGAGGCTGCTGTGCCGGCCTGGCCAGGAGATCGGCATCAGGGGCCAGACGGATATCGCCTTGCCCGTCGACCGCGCCATCCCGCTCGGACTTCTGATCGTCGACCGGGCCTCGGCCATCCTCCATGAGGGGGCGGCTCTCCATCTGCGTATCGGCATCACCGATCGCGAGCAGGGCCGGTTTGAATTCGAGTTCGTGGCGGACAGGGCGGTGCGCCAGCCGCCGCAATCGCGCATCCTGGCCGGGCTGGTGATGCAGTTGGAAGCGACCGAGACCACGCCGCGCGACAGCACGCATCTCGGCGCCTGGGGGCTGAACGCCAGGACCGACACCGCGGAGGCGAACGGCGAAGTGGAGCCGCAACTCGCCCTCGCGCCGGCGGCAAAGTAGGGGCCGCCTTCCGCCTCGCGGCGGATTTCCCGCCGGATGTGATGGCTTTCCGGCAGATTCCCGGGAACTTTCCGCAAATATGGCTGTTCTCCTGCCATGAAATGCGGCGTCGGAGCTGAATTCAGCCGGCTGCCGCTTCAAAAGCCCTCATGAAAGGCTGCCCCAGCCCCGTCATCCGGAGTTCGACCATGCATATCCGCTATGGCTATACCATCGAGATCGAGACGGCCCAGCCCACCACGCTCCTGACCGCGCTCGATGTCGAGGCGGCTCGCCGGCGCGATATCGTCTTCGAACATCCCTTTCTGGTGAGCGGCCCGGCAAGGGTCGACGGCTTCACCGATCCCTATGGCAATCGCTGCCGCCGCATCGCGATAGGAGCCGGCGTGACGCAATTGTCCTGCCATGGCGTCATCGCCGATAGTGGCCAACCGGATGTCTCGGCGCCGGACGCACCGCTGGTGCCCGTGGCCGCCCTGCCCACCGATACGCTGCCCTTTCTGCTGGCCAGCCGCTATTGCGAGACGGACCTGCTCGCCCCCTTCGCCTGGTGGAAATTCGGTGGCATCGAGGGGGGATGGGCCAAGGTACAGGCCATCTGCGACTTCGTGCACGACCGCGTGACCTTCGGCTACGAGACTGCCCGCGCCACCCGTACGGCGATGGAGACCTTCGAGGAATGCGTGGGCGTGTGCCGGGATTTCACCCATCTGGCCGTCACGCTCTGCCGCTGCCTCAACATTCCCGCGCGCTACTGCAACGGCTATCTCGGCGATATCGGCGTGCCGCCTGATCCGGCGCCGATGGATTTCAATGCCTGGTTCGAAGCCTATCTCGGCGGGCGCTGGTACACGTTCGATGCCCGCCACAATGTGCCGCGCATCGGCCGCATCCTGGTGGCGCGCGGGCGCGACGCCATGGATATCCCGATGCTGCAATCCTTCGGCCCGCATATCCTGCGCCGTTTCGAGGTGACCACCGAGGAAGTTCCCGATTTCAACTACGCGGTTGCGGCTGAATAGGCCCCGCCTTTGCGGAGGACGCATCCATGTCCACGAAACCTGGCAAGCGCGCCGACAAGGAACTCGACAAGGCGCTCGACAGGTCCCTGGCCGAGAGTTTTCCGGCGAGCGATCCTGTTTCCCTCACCCGTGCCCCAAACCACGGGCACGCTTCCGAACGGCCGGCGGCGCGGGCCGATCGGAAGGCGCCCCTCGTTTCGACGAGTGCCGAGGGGCAGCCCGATAAGCGTAAATAGGGGAAGCGCCGATGCCGACCGAACCCCAAGGGCCTGCACCTGGTCCCCTCGAATCGCCGACCCCCCTCGAGGTGCCGCAGCCCGTGCCGCCGGTCGGAATACCGGCGCCGACACCCGACACCATCTCGCCGGGCGAGCCACCGGGCATTCCGCCCGGCTCGCCGCAGGAGGAGCCGCAACCTCCCGATCCGCAACCGGACCGGGAGGAGTAGAAGGAACACAATCCCAACCGCTCAGGGAGGCTGTCATGGCAAAGACAATCAAGCCCTCGGACGATTTCTCAACCCACAAGCATTTCTATGAAGACTTTCTGCGACTGACGCTGATCGTCATTTTTATGTTGCTTTCCCATGCCGTCGGCCTTGCTATCGGCGGGACTGCGCATATGTGGTTTACAGCAGCCCTCGGCATCGGCGCCTCTATCGTGGCGGCGATTGTGGGAGCGGCAATCAAGGGGCTCGACTGGAAGCCGGGCGCCGTGGTTCTCATCCTGCTTTTGCTGGTGCTGCTGATGGCAAATGCATGATTCCCTGTAGCGTTTTGCGATTTGACGGAACCTGCCAGAATCGCAAAGACGCGTCAAAACAGGGGGTTAGAGCAATGGGCGGTTGCGTGTAGACGCGCTTTGCTCTAGGGGAAGAACAAGGGCATTTTCGAATTCTTAGGAAATTGTAACTGAACTTAGTGCCGATTGGCGCGTTATCTATCCGGCAAACGATACTGATTTGAAGGAATATCAGGGGTACGTGACATGACGAATGACCTGCTTGCCATCTTCTCGACCTTGCTGGCCCTTGGCCTGTGCACCGTCTACGCGACGCGGACCCGAGAACTTGCCCGCGTCAGGGTTATCGCCAGGCGTTCCCGGCGGCTGCCGCCTCGCGGTTGAGCTTCGCTCCCGCCGCACATCATCCATTCATCCATAGAGTAGTCGAGGGAGGAGCCGGTGTTCCTCCCTTTTTTGTACCTTTGGGGATTGTTAAAAAATAAGTGCTTCAAGCACGACGCTGCCGATTTCCCTTCCCCCCTGGGAAGATCCCGCGTCGTGCTTCAAGCACTGATTTCTCAACGATCCCCAGGCGTCAGACTCTCTTGCCTCCGCTGCTTTCCCACCACAACGCGCAAACGCTCTCGTTCCCACGCCCTTTCCGGCTGGGTTGATGAGGAGACCGGGCGATGGCGGCTGCGGGGCAGCCGTGAAGGCATGATCATGGAAGATGCAGGCCGCACTGTCGGTGCAGGCCGCCATCGCCCCGTTCCGGCTGCCCGGCACGCTGACAAGGCGCGCAAGACCACCTGTTTTTTCCGCCTTATGAAGGCGGAGGCGAGCCGGGAGCGGATGGCACGGACCATCCGAACCTGAGCCAGCCGGCTCGGTGAAGGGGCTCAGCGCTGCAGTCCTGGCCGGACAGTGGCATGAGCCGTCTTCACCGCATCGGCGGGACGTGGGACGAAGGCGTTGCCGGGCTCAAGCCCGTCACGCTCCGTCCAGGGATCACAGGGCACTTCCATGGGGTGCCGATCCCGTCTGTCCCGCTCGTCACCCCTGGAGGCCGGCTTCGAAAGAAGCAGGACCGCCATACGCCTACCCGCTTGGACAGGCTGTCGGGGTGGATGGAGGCGTTCGGGGCCGGGTTGTACAGACGCCGGCCGCTGACGCCTCATTCCGTTAGGGAATAAAACACGGCAACGAACGAAAGTCAATAGTCGTTCTATGTTTGTCCAGAGAAATCAGGTGAAGGCCTTTATGGTCATCCCGTGCGCACTGCGCCACGCAATGGTGCGATGCAGACAGACCAAACAATTGCTTGGTCCGGGGATCGCGCGAAGAGAAGGCGCTTTTCGCGATCCCGGATCTGCGAAGCGGCATTGCATGCCGCATCGCGTCCGGGATGACCATAATAAGCGCTTCAGGCGGCGCGCCTCTTCTACTCCCTGAACACCGGCTTGCCGATTCACTTCTTTTTCAACGCCCCTCAGGCGTTCCAAAACTTCAGCCATCGATCGCGGCCCTGACCCGCCGCGATAGCTGCTCCAGCGAGTAGGGCTTGTGCAGCGGCCGGCTGTCGGCTCCCTTGACCTGCACGTCTCCGTTCTCGTCGGGTGCGTAGCCGGTGGTGAAGAGCACCTTGAGGTTCGGCACCCGCGCAAGGGCGAGGGAGGCGAGTTCGCCGCCGTTCATTTCCGGCATGACGAGATCGGTGAAGAGCAGGGTGATCGGCTGCCCGGCCGAGACGACATCGAGGGCTTCGCTGGCGGAGGCGGCCTCGACGACATTGTAGCCGAGGCCCTGCAGCGCCCCCACCGCCATGGCCCGCACCCTGTCCTCGTCCTCCACAACCAGCACGGTTTCATGAGACTGGCCGGGGACTGTCGCAAGCGGAGTGCGCAACTCGGGCTTCTGGCTCTCGACCCTCTCTGAGCGTGGCAGATAGAGGCGGATGGTGGTGCCGCTGCCGAGTGCGGTGTCGATGGTGACATGCCCGCCCGTCTGCCGCACGAAGCCGAAGACCTGGCTGAGCCCGAGCCCCGTGCCCTTGCCGACTCCCTTGGTGGTGAAGAAGGGATCGAAGGCGCGGGCGGCAACTTCGTCCGACATGCCGGTGCCGGTATCCGTGACGGCGACGCTGAGATAAGGACCGGCGGGTATGCCGAACTCCTGCGCCAGGCGCCGCGGCAGCATCACATTGGCAGTCTCGATGCGCAGCTCGCCGCCATCGGGCATGGCGTCGCGCGCATTGACGGACATGTTGAGCAGGGCGTTTTCGAGCTGGCTCCTGTCTGTCTCCACTACCCAGCTGTCGGGCGCAAGCACCGTGGCGATGTGGATGTGCTCGCCCAAGGTGCGCGACAGGAGGTCGGTCATGTCGTGGATCATGGCGTCGGCGCTCACCGGCTCCACCGTCAGCGGCTGCTGGCGCGAAAAGCCGAGCAGGCGCCGGGTGAGGGCGGCCGCTCGTTCGGCGCCGTCCAGCGCGCCGTCGATATAGCGGTCGACATCCGTCTGCCCGCGCGCCAGCTTGCGCTTGAGCAGGGTCAGCCCACCGATGATCACCGCCAGCATGTTGTTGAAGTCATGCGCGATGCCGCCGGTAAGCTGGCCGAGCGCCTCCACCTTGTGCAGTTGGTGCAGGCTGTTCTCGGCCGCCACACGGGCGGCGACCTCGCTCTGGACGCGCTGCTCCAACGTCTCGTTGAGGTCGCGCAGCTTGTTCTCGACCTCGGTCTGCTTGGAGATGTCGGTGTTGGTGCCGAGCCAGCGGATGATGCGGCCGCTGTCATCCGTCACCGGTGCGACGCGGGTGAGGAAGGGCCTGAACAGGCCGTCCTTGCCGCGCAGGGGAAACACCATCTCGAAGGCCGTGCCTGTCTTCAGCGACTTGCGCCAGCGCCTGATCACGGCGGGCAGCACCGTGCGGTCATGCACGGAGCGCCAGCCCCAGCCCCTCATCTGTTCTTGCGTACGGCCCGTATAATCATACCAGCGCTTGTTGTACCAGTAGATGCCACCATGGGCGGCGGCCATCCAGCACAGGGTCGGGATGTTCTCGGCCAGGGTGCGGAAATTGGCTTCGCTCTCGCGCAGCGCCATCTCCGCCGCACGGATCCGCAGCAGTGCCCGCACGGAGGCAACCAGCTCGGCCGGTTCGCAGGGCTGCGCCAGATAGGAGTCAGCGCCCGCCTCCAGGCCACGCGTGCGGTCACGCCCCGAGACGAAAGAGGCGGAGGTCTGCACGACCAGCGTCTCAGGGTAATCCTGCTTGATGATGCGGCAGACATCGAAACCGCTCATGTCGGGCAGCTTGACGTCGAGCAGCACCAAGGTGGGCCGCCTTTCCTTGACGAGCACCAGGGTTTCGAAGCCGGATGCCGCCTCGATCACCTCGAATTCCGCAGCGCGGCCGAGGGCCCGACTCTTGGCGTGGCGCGCGGCCCCGTTACCATCGGCGTTGAGAATGAGATTCGTGCGGCGGGGCATCGCGATGCACCATCAGCTGAGCCGCAGGTGCCTGGGAAGGTCGGTGCATACCGCTCCGTTCCGCAAGCAGGACCAAGTCACCTTGGGGACTATCCACACCACGGGCATTACACAGTGAGTCATTATTCCCGAAATCGGGACCGCTGGAAAGGCCGGTCTTCCCAAACGAAACCCCGGATGCGCCGTCGCATCCGGGGATAAGATTGAGGCTCACCGGCATTGCCGGCCAGACCCATCGATCGGGCCGGCCTCAGTGCCATTGCTGGCGGCTATACCAGCTCTCCACTTCCGCCTTCGCCTTGTCCTTGGCGATGCCATAGCGTTCCTGGATCTTGCCTTCGAGCTGGTCCTGCTTGCCTTCGACGACATCGAGGTCATCTTCGGTGAGCTTGCCCCATTGCTCCTTCACCTTGCCCTTGACCTGCTTCCAATTGCCTTCGACACGGTTCCAATCCATGGGAATCTCCTTGATGGTGGGATGTCGGGAAAACGTCCGGTCGCGGATAAGGTTCCGGCAGTGGAGCAGGGATTTTCCGCAGTGCGGGATCGAAGGAGCAGCGCGACTTCGACCTTTTTGGCATTACCGGGCTGGTATCGGTATACTAGAGCAAAGCGCATTTAAGCGTAAACACTGCCTTGCTCTGACTCTCTGTTTCGACGCGTCTTTGCGATTCCTGCCGATTCCGTTAAATCGCAAAACGCTTTAGCAAACGTCCTGGCCGGTGGACGGCATCTGGGTGCTCGGGCCGCTTCTGTGGCACGAGGCAACCTTTCGCCGCTCCGCTGGTTTTCCTCCGACTGGATCCGACAAGGACGCCTCATGGCAACAGCCGAGAGCCCGATTCCGCGGGCGACATACCGCCTGCAGTTGAACTCCCGCTTCACCTTCACCGATGCCGGCGCGCTCGCGCCCTATCTGGCGCAACTGGGCGTCAGCCACGTCTATGCCTCGCCATTCCTCAAGGCGCGGCCGGGCAGCACGCATGGCTATGACATCGTCGACCATGACGCCCTCAATCCCGAACTCGGAACGTCCGAGGATTTCGCCCGCATGAGCGAGGCTTTCCGCAGCCACGGGCTCGGCCTCATCCTCGATTTCGTGCCCAATCACATGGGGGTCGGCGGGGCCGACAACCCCTTCTGGCTCGACATGCTCGAATGGGGGCCGGCCTCGGACTATGCCGGCTGGTTCGATATCGACTGGCAGCCCGAAGGCCCGCATCTGGCCGGCAAGGTGCTCATTCCCGTGCTCGGCGGCCAGTATGGCGCGGTGCTTGCCGATGGTGGCCTGGAACTGCGCTTCGACGAGGCGGCCGGCGAGCTGGCGGTGTGGGCGCATGGCGTCCACAAGCTGCCCGTCTATCCCGGCCATTACGTCCGCATCCTCGGCGGCGCTCATGCCGAGCTCGAGAAGCTGGGCGACGCCTTCTCGCATCTTGCCGGCTTCCGCCCCCACGAGCAGCGCCGTGTACGCGAGCTCAAGGCGCAGCTCGCGGCGCTGGTGGCCGAGGATGCGCAGGCAGCGACCGCCGTCGCGCAGGGCGTGGCTCGCTTTGCCGGCAAAGCAGGCGATGTCGAAAGCTGGCTGCGGCTCGACCGGCTGATCGCCGACCAGCATTGGCGTGTGGCCTTCTTCCGCGTCGCCGCCGACGACATCAATTATCGCCGCTTCTTCAACATCTCCGACCTCGCAGGCCTGCGCATCGAGCATGAGGAACTGTTCGATCACGCCCATCGCCTCGTCTTCGAACTGATCGGGCAGGGCACGCTCGATGGCCTGCGCATCGACCATATCGACGGGCTGCTCGATCCCAGGACCTATTGCCTGCGCCTGCGCGAAAAGGCGCCGCAGCCGATTTATCTCGTGGTCGAGAAGATCCTCGGCCCCGGCGAAGAACTGCGCGAGGACTGGCAGGTGGATGGCACCACCGGCTACGAATTCGCCAACCTGCTCACCCATCTCCTGATCGACCAGGCCGGCGAACCGCGCCTGAGCGAGCTCTATCGCCGCTTCAGCGGCGAAAGCCGCACCTTCGATGCCATCATGCGCGAGTGCAAGCTCGCCATCATGGAAGATGAGATGGCAAGCGAGCTCGGCGGCCTGGCGCGCGAGGCGGCCCGTATCGCCCGCTCCAATCCACGCACCGCCGATTTCACCCGCAACGTGCTGCAGCGCGCCCTGCGGGAGATCGTGGCGGGCTTCCGGGTCTACCGCACCTATGTCGACCCGGCCGGCGCCAGCAAGACGGATCTCGTAGAGCTGGGCCATGCCGTGGCCCGCGCGCGCCGCACGGGGAGCGGCATCGATCGGTCCGTGTTCGATTTCCTGTTCTCCGTGCTGAGCTGCGAGGCGGTCGCCAAACCGGGCAGCGGCTTCAGCCGCCAGGATGTGCTGCGCTTTGCGATGAAGTTCCAGCAATATACCGGCCCGGTGATGGCCAAGGGCGTGGAGGACACGGCCTTCTACCGCTACAACCGCTTCGTGGCGGCCAATGAGGTCGGCGGCCATCCCGGACGGCTCGGCAGCAGCGTCGCGGCCTTCCACGCCGCCAATCGCGCTCGCCATGCGGGCGCCATGCTCGGCACCTCGACGCACGACACCAAGCGCGGTGAGGACTGCCGGGCCCGGCTCGCGGTGCTGAGCGAGATCGCCCCTGATTTCGCCGAGGCCGTGCTCCGCTGGCAGGGGATGCTGGGCAGCAGCGCGGCAATGCCCGACAGCAACGACATCTTCCTGTTCTGCCAGTTGCTGGTCGGCGCCTGGCCGCTCGAGTCCGGGTCACTGGAGGGTTTCGAGGAGCGCATCCAGGCCGCCATGCTGAAATCGGTGCGCGAGGCCAAGGTCCACACCAACTGGGCCGCGCCCGACGAGGATTACGAGGTGGGGCTACGCGCCTTCATCGCCGGGGCCTTCGCCAATCAGGCGTTCCTCGCGGATTTCACGGCCTTCCAGGAGCGCATCCTGCCGCTCGGCGCCGCCAACAGCCTGGTGCAGACCGTGCTGAAATTCACCGTGCCCGGCGTGCCCGACCTCTATCAGGGCGCCGAAGGCTTCGACCTCAGCCTGGTCGATCCCGACAATCGCCGCCCGGTCGACTGGGTCTGGCGCAGCAGCCGGCTCGGCGGGGCCGGGCAGCCGATCGCCGCCTGCGACCTTGCGGATGGCAGCGCCAAGCTCGCCGCCACCGCCAAGCTCCTGGCCCTGCGCCGGGAACACGCTGCGCTCTTCGCCGAAGGCGAGTACCAGCCGATCGAGCTGGAGGACGAGCGCCTCATCGCGTTCTCACGCCAGCATGGCGAGGGCTCGATCATCGTGGCGGCGGCGCGCTTTCCCAGCCGCGGCGCGGCCGGCGGCCTGTTGCCGCTGCCCTCGCGGCGCCCCCTTTATTGCGACATACTGTCCGGACGCCAGATCACGGCGGGGACCGAGGGGATCGACGTTGCCATGCTGCTCGCGGATCTGCCTGCCGCCGTGCTGATGCCGGTACATCCCACTGCTGTCCGGAGATCGCGGCGATGATGGAACTTCCCGTCCATCGCACTCCGCACTTCGGGCCCTTCGTCCGCGACGGCAGGGTCGTGTTCCGCTTCTGGGCCCCGAAGCAGCGCTCGGTGCGCCTGCAGTTCGACGGAACAACGCTGCCCATGCAGAGCCATGGCGGCTGGCACAGCCTGGAGACGACGGCCGGCTTCGGCTGCCGCTACTGTTTCGTGCTGGAAAACGGCCAGGCCGTGCCCGATCCCGCCAGCCGCTTCCAGCCCGCGGATGTGCACGGTCCGAGCGAACTGGTCGATCCCGCGGCTTATCGCTGGCGCAACACGGCGTGGCGGGGGCGGCCCTGGCACGAGACGGTGCTCTATGAACTGCATGTCGGTACCTTCACGCCGGAAGGCACCTTCGCCAGTGCGGCCCGCCGGCTCGAGGATCTCGCGGAGCTCGGCGTCACGGCCATCCAGCTCATGCCGGTGGCCGATTTCCCGGGCCGCCGCAACTGGGGCTATGACGGCGTGCTGCCCTTCGCGCCGGATGCCGCCTATGGGAGGCCGGAGGACCTGAAAGGCTTCATCGACACGGCACACGGCCTCGGCCTCTCGGTGATGCTGGATGTCGTCTACAACCATTATGGCTCGGAGGGGAATTACCAGCCGCTCTACGCGCCCGTCTTTACAGAGCGGCATGAAACGCCCTGGGGCGCCGCCGTCAATTACGATGACGAAGGCTCCGCCGAGGTCAGGGCCTTCGTGATCGAGAATGTGCTCTACTGGCTGGAGGAATTCCGCTTCGACGGATTGCGCTTCGACGCCGTGCACGAGATCCGCGACTCCAGCGAATTCCATCTCCTCGATGAAATCCGCACAGCCGTGAGCACCGTCGCTGCCGACCGGCCCATCCATCTCGTCCTGGAGAATGAGGAGAATTCGGCGGGCTGGCTCACCCGGCGCGAGGGCGAAGCGGTGGGCTTCACCGCGCAATGGAACGACGACATGCATCATGTCCTGCATGTCGCCGTGACCGGAGAGAACTCGGCCTATTACGGCGATTATACCAATCGCCCACGCCTGCTGGGGCGGGCGCTCGCGGAGGGCTTTGCCTTCCAGGGGGAAAGGATGCCCTATCGCGGGCGTCCGCGCGGCGAGGCTTCGGCCCATCTGCCGCCGGATTCCTTCATTGCCTTCCTGCAGAATCATGACCAGGTGGGCAACCGCGCCACCGGGGACCGTATCCATCACAATCATCCGCTTGCGGCAGTCAGGGCGGCGGCGGCGATCTACCTTCTGGCGCCGCAGATCCCCATGCTGTTCCAGGGCGAGGAGTGGGCGGCCTCGACGCCGTTCACCTTCTTCTGCGACGTCGACGCCGAGCTGGCCGAGAAGGTGCGGGAAGGGCGCCGCAACGAGTTCTCGCGCTTCCCCGAATATGCCAAGCCCGAAGCCCGCGCGACGATCCCCGATCCGGGGAGCGAGCAGACCTTCCAGTCGGCCAAGCTGCGCTGGCGCGAGCGCGAGGATGCGCCCCATGCCGACATGCTGGCCTGGTATCGGCGCATCCTGGCCGTGCGGGTCAGCAAGATCGTGCCGCTGATTCCGGATTTCGTGCAGGGCGGGCGCTATAAGGTGGGCGAGCAGGGGGTGGTAGAGGTGCGGTGGGAGGGGGAGAGCGGCACGGTCCTGACCGTCGCTCTCAACCTCAGCGCCACGCCCAGGCTGCTGGATGAGGTGGTCGAAGGCCGGCCCGTCTGGATCGAGGGGCACAAGGTCGGAGCAGCCCTCGCGCCCTGGACGGTGGTCTGGACCCTCAGGCCATGAACTGTCATCAAAAAATTATGCTTTGGGCACGGAACCGAACCATCTCCGCCATGTTTGGTGGTGAGGCTGCGTAGCGTTTTCGCCGAGTCGTTTCTTTGCCTTCATCCTCAGGAGAGACCGATGCCGAAGCATCTGCCGCTGCGCCCCCAGCTTTATGCCGAAAAAGTCGAAGCGCTGATTGCAAGAGCCGTCCTGGAGGGCGGTTCCCTCGACCTGCATCGTGAAGCTGAACGCATCGCGGTGAGTTGCGGCATGTCACCGGCAATGGCACGCATGGATTTCCAGAAGACCGCGCATTTCATCGGCCACAAGGCGCGCCTTGGCGCCAGGGCGAAGGTGAGAATCCCGGATTTCAGCTAAAGCGTTTTGCGATTTGACGCCAATGCGCTAGCTTGAAAATCCGCTTCTGCCCGGACGCAATTTGCCTTAGGGATCAAGGGATAGCACGGATATGACAGCCGCCATGCGTCGGCGGTTTCGAGACGCCCTGGGAGGGAACCCTTCGAGGTTCCGGGCGTTTTCTCTTACCACCCCAGACCGGGAGAGAAGTTGATGACGCAAAACCTCACTCAGAAGATCCGCGACAAGGCCCGCGAATTATGGGAGCTGGAAGGCTGCCCCGAGGGCCGCGAGCTTCTGCACTGGGACATGGCCCGCGAGCTGGTGATACAGGAGAATACCGCCGAGTTTACGCTGGTGCCGGAGAATCCCGAGGGCAACGACATCATCGACGCCGTTGCCGCGCTCGACAATCTCCGCGAAGTGCCCGATCTCAGTCACAAGGGCGAGGAGCATGCCGGCTCTGGCCCCTATATCGATCCGGGACGCCCGATAAAGATCGTGGGCGGGCGGTTCTGAGGTGCTTCTGGAGTGGCGGTCTCCGACCGCCATCTACTCTCTTCGCACAAACCCCTTTTCCAGACTGGCGGTCGGAGACCGCCACTCCGTAGCAAAAATCACCCGAAAAGCTTGCCTGGAGCCGGCAAGCTGCTTACTGCGAACGCTGACCTAACTGATGGAAAGCGTCCGCATGTCTGCCTCTTTGAACCGCCTCGTCGATGACGCCCTGGCGATCGCCTTTTCTGCCTGCGGACTGCCCACCGAAACCGCCCGCGCCACCCGCTCCACTCTGCCCGATCTCGCCGATCTGCAGTGCAACGGCGCCATGCCGCTTGCCAAGGGCATGAAGCGCAATCCGCGCGAGCTCGCCGAGGCGATCGCCGTGGAGCTGAGGAAGAACCCGGCGTTCAAGGACGTCTCGGTGGCCGGCCCCGGCTTCCTCAACCTGCGCATCGCCGACGATTTCCTGGCCCAGTGCGCTTCCGAACAGGCGGCATCATCGGACCTCAATATCGTCCAGCTCCCGCCTGATACGGTGGTGCTCGATTATGGCGGGCCGAACGTCGCCAAGCCGCTGCATGTCGGGCATCTCAGGGCGCTGGTGATCGGCGAGAGTCTGCGGCGCATCCTCGACGCCCAGGGCCTCCACACCGTCTCCGACATCCATCTCGGCGATTGGGGCCTGCAGATGGGCCAGCTCATCTCCGAGATCCGCCTGCGCTGGCCCGATTTGCCGCTCGGCGCCACGCCGGCGCTGACCATGGAAGATCTGCAGCGCCTCTATCCGGAAGCCGCCGCCGCCTCCAAGGCCGATCCCGCCCGCATGGAACTCGCCCGCGCCGCCACCGCCGCCCTGCAGGCCGGCGATCCCGACGCCACGGCGATCTGGCAGGCGCTGCGCGACATCTCGCTCAAGGCCCAGCGCGAGGATATCGACCTACTCGGCACCCATTTCGATCTCTTCCTCGGCGAGAGCGATGTGCAGCCGCTGATCCCCGGCATGATCGCCGACATGGTCGCCAAGGGCGTGGCCGTGGAGGACCAGGGCGCCCTCATCATCGATGTCGCGACGCCCGGCGAGGCCAAGCCACTGCCGCCGCTCCTCCTGCAGAAGTCGGACGGGGCGGCGCTCTATGCCACCACTGACCTCGCCACCATCGTGGCGCGCGTGCGCGACCAGGATCCCAGGCGCATCGTCTATGTCGTCGACCAGCGCCAGGAACTGCATTTCCGCCAGGTTTTCCGCGCGGCGGAGAAGGCGGACATCGCTCCGGGTGTCGAGCTTGTTCATGCCGGCTTCGGCACGGTGAACGGCGCCGACGGCAAGCCCTACAAGACACGCGAGGGCGGCGTCGCCCAGCTCAAGGACCTGCTCGGCGAGGCCATCGAAAAGGCCGGGGAGCGGCTGCGCGGCGATGATCCCTCGCTCGACCGCGAGCAACTCGCCAGGCAGGTGGGCCTGGCGGCGGTGAAGTTCACCGACCTCTCCTCCTACCGCATCTCCGGCTACATCTTCGACGCCGACCGCATGGTGACCTTCGAGGGCAAGACCGGCCCCTATGTGCAATATGCCTGCGTGCGCATCGGCTCGATCCTGAACGAGGCTGAGCTGAGCCAGATCCATCCGGGTGCGATCGTCCTCACCGAGCCGACGGAGCGCGCCCTGGTGCTGGAATGCGCCCGCCTGCCCGAAGTGGTGGCTTCTGCCGCCCGCAACCTCGCGCCCAACGAGGTCGCCGACTACATCTTCGGCGTTGCCCAGAGCTTCAGCCGCTTCTACGACGCCTGCCATGTGCTGAATGCCGATACCGACGTGCAGCGGGCCTCCCGTCTTGCCCTGTGCGGCCTCGCCCGCGCCGTGCTGGCCAAGGGCCTCTGGCTGCTTGGTATCGACGTGCCGGAGAAGATGTAAGTTCCGATGCACGGGCAGGATGCCCGTGCACCCGGAAGAGCCCCTTCCCGACGCGACGAATTGCTGATAGCTGAACGCTGTATTTGACAGACAAATAGGACAGGGCGGAGACGCATGAGCCAGCATTCCATCGCGATCGTCGGCGTGGGCAAGATTGCCATCGACCAGCATCTGCCCGTCATTGCCAAGAACCCGGCCTTCCGCCTCGCTGCCCTGGTCAGCCAGCGCGGCATCGAGCAGCCCGGCGTGCCGACTTTCCGCACGCCGGCCGAACTCTATGCCGCCATGCCCGACCTCGATGCCGTGGCGATCTGCACCCCGCCTGCGGTGCGCCATGCCGTGGCGCTGGAGGCGCTCAATGCCGGCATGAACGTCCTGCTCGAAAAGCCGCCGGCGCCGACGGTGAGCGAACTGGCCGATCTGCAGCGTCAGGCCGCGGCCCGGCGCTGCGTGCTCTTCGCCACCTGGCATTCGCAATACAACAAGGGCGTGGCGGAGGCGAAGAAGCGCCTTGCAGGCAAGAAGATCGCTTCCCTTGCCATCACCTGGAAGGAGGATGTGAGGCGCTGGCATCCCGGCCAGGAATGGATCTGGCAGCCAGGCGGCTTCGGCGTGTTCGATCCCGGCATCAACGCGCTCTCCATCCTCACCGAGATCGCGCCGGAACCCTTCTTCGTGACGGCGGCGACACTCGCCTATCCCGCCAACCGCGACACGCCGATCGCCGCCTCGCTCACCTTCTCCTCCAGCGCCGGAGTGCCGCGCGCTTCGCTGACGGCCGAGTTCGACTGGCGCCAGACGGGCGACCAGACCTGGACAATCGAGATCAAGACCGAAGACGGCACCACGCTCACGCTGATCGACGGCGGCTCGAAGCTGGCGGTCAACGGGGTGATGACCGTGTCCGAGCCGATGGCCGAGTATGAAGGCATCTATGAGCGCTTCGCCGGACTGCTGGACGGAGGCGAAAGCGCGGTGGACGTGGCGCCGTTCCATCTGGTGGCGGATGCGATGGTGGTGGGCAAGCGCGAGGTGGTGGAAGCGTTCGAGTGGTGAGACAAGGGACGTAGGGCGCAACGTGAAGCCTCCCCCAGCTTTGTGGGGGAGGCTGGCGCCGCGCCCTTCCCCCTCACGGCGTCGGCGCATCCCTGTCGATCAACCCTTTCGCCTTTAGATCCGCCCAGAACCCCTTCGGGATCGGCGCGTGGTGCGAGGCGACATTCGCCTCCACCTCACTCGGCTTCACCGCACCGGGGATCTCCGAGACCACGGCCGGATGGGCCAGCACGAATTGCAGCGCCGCCGCCGGCAGCTTCACGTCATGCGCCCGGCAGATTTCCTCGATGTCGCGCACCTTCTTCTGGATCTCCTCCGGTGCATTGGCATAGCCATATTTCGAGGTGCTGCCCGAGCCCGTGGCGAGGATGCCGGAGGCGAGCGGCGAGCCGATGATCACGCTGACGCCGCGCTTCACGCAGTCGGCCATGCCGGTATGCAGCGGGCCCTGGTCGAGCAGCGTGTAGGGCATGGCGACCAGCACGAAATCGAGGTCCACCAGGGGCGCCACCGTCTCCAGCGCCTCCTTCGTGTTGATGCCCATGCCGATGGCCTTGATCTCGCCGCGCTTCTTCAATTCCTCGAGCGCCTTGATGCCCGAGTGCACGAGATCCTTCTTGCGATAGTCGAAATCCGGTCCCTGATAGGCGGCGTCGAGGTCGTGGATGGCCAGCGCGTCGATGGTATTCATGCCGAGCCGCATCATGGACTGCTCGTAGGAGCGCATGATGCCGTCATAGCTGTAATCGTAGCGGTGCTGGAACTTCATGCCGCCCAGCCACATCTGAGACTTGAAGGTCGGTGGATCGAAGGGCCGCTCCAGGATGCGGCCGACCTTGGTGATGAGCTGGTATTCGTCGCGCGGCCGCTGCCGGAGGCTGTAGCCGAGCCGATGCTCGGCGAGGCCGAGGCCATACCAGGGGGCGGTGTCGTAGAGACGCACGCCGGCATTCCAGGCCGCGTCGATGGTGGCCCTGGACTCTTCTTCCGTGACGAGGTTGTAGAGTTCGCCCAGATGCGCCGAACCGTAGCCGAAAGTCGGCACGGTCAGCGAGGTCTTGCCGACGCGGCGGCGCTCGAATTCCTTCGGCATTCATTCCTCCCCAAGGGATTTTTCTCAAACGATTTTTGGGTTTTGCTGCAGGATCTTAGCAGGCGCAGAAGCCTAAATTGTCAGACCAAAATTCGTTTGACAAGGTTTTTGGGCACTGACAGAACAAGCAAGAAGCGGCCGTGATCGCTGTGACGGGGAGTGATGGAAAGTACCGTTTTCGCGGGCATTTCCTCCGATCTGAACGGATCATGAGGGAGGGAAGGCAGTGTGACGCCGAGCGGCACCTATCCGATGCTCTACGCCTTCTTCGATGAGGCGGGCGCGCTCCGGCGCAGCGCTCTCACGCGCCAGATCGAGGCAGCGCTGAGGGCCGGTTCCGCCGGCGTCGCCATTCTGGGTCTCGCCACCGAGGCCAACAAGCTCACCCGCGCCGAAAAGCGGGCCTTGATCGAATGGACCCATGCCGATCTCGCCGGCCGCGCCCCGCTTGTCGTGACTGTCGGCGAGCCGAATCTCACCGAGACAATCGAGAGCGCCCGGGCGGCGCGTGCCGCCGGCGCCGGCTGGCTGATCCTGCAGCCGCCGCGCCCGCCGATCTCCTCGCGCGAGCTCATCCGCTATTTCGGCGCCGTGGCCGAGGCGGTCGATGCTCCCATCGGCATCCAGAACGCGCCTGAGTTCCTCGGCGTCGGCCTGTCCCCGGCGGAGCTGGTGGAACTCAACGACGCCCATCCCAATGTCAGCATCGTGAAGGCGGAGGCGAGCGCGCTGGCGGTCGGCCACCTCATCGACGTGCTCGACCGGCGCATGGCGGTGTTCAACGGCCGCGCCGGGCTGGAACTCACCGACAATTACCGGGCGGGGGTCGACGGCATGATCCCGGGCATCGAGCTGATCGACCTGCAATGCGGGGTCGAGCGCGCCATGCGCTCCGGCAATGACGTCGAGGCCGAGGCGCTCTACCGCCACCTCCTGCCCTTTGTCGCCTTCGCCATGCAGGGCATCGAACATCTGGTGCTGCACGGCAAGCTCCTGGCGGCGCTGCGGCTGGGGCTGGTGCCGAGCGGACGGCGAATTCCCTCCGATCCACTCACCGCCCGGGGCGAAGCCTGGGTGCGCCGCTTTGCCGGGGAGTTGGGGCCGCTGGTGTTTTGAGATTTGGAGGGAAGGTCTTCAGGAATTCCAGAACGAGGCGCAACGCAAAGCCTCCCTCACGAAGCTGGGGGTATCGCGCACACTTTGTGTGCGCTGGGACGAACGAAGTGAGGTCGGAGGGGGTGTGGGCGGAGTGAGGCACTCGGAACGTGACCTCAGATTGACGTTTCCCGTGTTTTATTCTGACCACACCCCCTCCGTCACGACTTCGTCGCGACACCTCCCCCAGCTTCGTGGGGGAGGCTTCCAGCGCCTTCGCCAGATTATGAAGCGCGTGTTCCATCTGGCGTGAGGAAGCCCTCACCCATACCTGTGCAGCCCCGCGCCATGTGCCTTCAGCCAGGCCTTGGCTTCTTCGGTGCGCGGGCAGAGCTGGCGGCAGAGGCGCCAGAAGCGGGGGGAGTGGTTCATCTCCTTCAGGTGCGAGACCTCATGGGCTGCGAGATAGTCGAGCACGAAGGGCGGGGCCAGGATCAGGCGCCAGGAGAAGGCGAGTGCGCCCGTGGAGGAGCAGGAGCCCCAGCGGCTGGCGGTGTCCTTGACGCTCACCGGCCCATGCTTGACCCCGAGCGCCTGGGTGTGGCGCGTCACGGCCGCCTGCAGCTCCTTCAGCGCCTGTTTCTTCAGCCAGTCGGTCAGGCGGCGCGGCAGATGCTTGATGTCGCCATGCACGGCCAGCACCGGCGGGCTGCCCGCTTCCTGCTTCACCGTGCCCCGCCCTTCGGCCCGGTGCTCGATGCGGTGGGGCACGTCGCGAAAGGGCACCAGGGCGCCGGGCATGAAGGTGACGTCCTGCGCGAGCTTGGCGAGCTTCAGCGCGATCCAGCCGGCATGCTTGTCGGCAAAGGCCTTGGCGGTAGCCAGGCTCCCGCGCGCCGGCATGGAGAGCACGATATCGCGCTGCGCCGTGCGCACCCTCAGCGTGTAGCGGCGCGCCGAAGCCAGCCGCCTCACGGCGACCGGATAGGTGGTCGTCCCAATCCTGACCTCGATATGGGCAGGCTCGGGCGGCAGCGTGCGTCGGAACAGCGAAATCATGCTCGAATCAGGGTCCAGGCTGCATCATAACCCGGATCGGGAAGGTGGGCATGGTAGGGGCGATCAGCAAGAGGCATTCGAAGGTAGACACGGCGCGTCATTCCGGGCGACTGAAAGGAGACCCGGAATCTATGAATACCACCCTGCCAAGGTCGTGTTCATAGATTCCGGCTCTTCGCTTCGCTGCGGCCGGAATGACGCGCCGCCCTTACCAATGCAACGATCAGGGATGCCGCCATGACCCCCGGCCCCAGCCCCTGGTGGCATCCCCTCGCCCACCAGGACCGCCGCCCCTTCCTTCTCGGCCGCAGCCGGCTGCTGGAGGGCCTGCGCGCCTTCTTCGCCGTAAGGGACTTCACCGAGGTCGAGACCGCCATCCTGCAGGTCTCGCCCGGCAACGAGACGCATCTGCATGCCTTCGCCACCGACCTCGTCGATGCCGATCTCTCCGTCCATCGGCGCTATCTGCATACCTCTCCGGAATTCGCCTGCAAGAAGCTGCTGGCGGCCGGGGAGCAGCGCATCTTCACCTTCGCCAAGGTCTTCCGAAACCGCGAGCGCACGGGCACCCACCACCCCGAATTCACCATGCTGGAATGGTATCGGGCCGGCGAGCCCTACCAGGCGCTGATGGCCGATTGCGCCCGCCTCCTGGCGCTTGCCGCCGAAACGGGACAGCGCCGGCGCTTCTCCTGGCGCGGCGTGGAGACGGACCCTTTCGCCGAGCCCGAGCGGCTCAGCGTCGCCGAGGCTTTCGAGCGTTTCGCCGGCATCGACCTGCTCGCCACCCTCGATACCGACGGTGCCAGCGACCGTGACGCGCTCGCCGCCGCCGCCCAAGCCGCGGGGGTGCGGGTTGCCGAGGACGACACCTGGTCCGACATCTATTCTGGCGTGCTGGTGCAGACGATCGAGCCGCATCTGGGGCAGGGGCAGGCAACCATCCTCTATGAATATCCCAGCGTCGAGGCTGCGCTGGCCCGCCGCACGGCTCATGATCCCCGGGTTTCGGAGCGCTTCGAGCTCTATGCCTGCGGTGTCGAGCTCGCCAATGCGTTCGGCGAGCTGACCGATCCCGTCGAACAGCGCCGCCGCTTCGAGGCGGAGATGGACGAAAAGCAGCGCATCTATGGCGAGCGCTACCCGATCGACGAGGAGTTCCTCGCCGCGCTCGCCATCATGCCCGAGGCGAGCGGCATCGCCCTCGGGCTCGACCGCCTCGCCATGCTGGCCACCGGCGCCAGCCGCATCGAGCAGGTGATCTGGACCCCGGTATCGTAGGACCCCAAATTGGGGGGCGGGTCTTCAGACCCGCCACTTCGCCTGCACGCAACGAGATAGCCGGGTCTGAAGACCCGCCCCCCAAAACGCCCTGTGCCACACGGCACTGAATCCGCCCGTCCGCTCGGACAGGATGATCGGGCTGGGTCGGGTTCCTGGCGATCATATCGCCCGGCGGCGTGTGGGCCGCCGATTTTTCGGAGTGAAGGCAATGAAACTCGTCCTTGCTGCGGCACTCGCTCTGGGTGCGCTGACGGCCAGCGTATCGGCATCCTCGGCCATGCCCCTGGCACCCAAGACCGCCGACGGCGCCGGCCTGGTGCAGGATATACGCTGGGGCTGCGGCTTTGGCTGGCACCCCAATTATTGGGGGCGCTGCGTCCCCGATCAGCGCGTCTATTACGGGTATCCGCGATATTACGGCTGGTACGGACGGCCGCATTATAATTATCGCTGGCACCGCTGGTAGGCGCGCCACAATCTCGACAAACCCGCCTGCGAAGGTCCGCTCATGCCGTTGACGCGGCACGAGACTTGATCCGCGAGAGACTCCATTTCACCCGCCGGCCGAAAGGTCGGCGGTTTTTTTATGGGCATGGCAGAATCTGGCCGGCCGCTCACGAAGCCGTGAGAAAAAAATTGCGGCGTCAGAGAACCGATGACGGATCTGCTCCGTATAGACATCGACCGTCACGCACATTGTTCAACCTGGTCAAGCGTGATGATCCCCGAAAGTCAGATGATGTAAAGGCCGGAGAATATCTTCTTCGGCGATAGAGAAGGCTTGCCTTCGTCCAAAGGAGAACCCGATGTCTATGAAATCACTGCTGCTCGCCACCAGCCTGGTGGGCTCGCTGTTCGCTGCGAATATTGCCTACGCCGATGTGATGGTCGGCGGCGCGGCGATGTATTCAAACAAGAACATCGTACAGAACGCCGTCAATTCGGCCGATCACACCACGCTGGTCGCCGCCGTCAAGGAAGCCGGCCTGGTCGATGCCCTGCAGGGCAAGGGCCCCTTCACGGTCTTCGCGCCCGTCAACGCCGCCTTCGCCGCTTTGCCTGCCGGCACGGTTGATACCTTGCTGAAGCCTGAGAACAAGGCCACGCTCACCAAGATCCTCACCTACCATGTCGTGCCCGGCAAGCTCACCTTCGTGACGCTCAAGAAGATGGTGCAGCAGGGCGGCGGCAAGGCCGAACTCAAGACGCTGGCCGGCGAGGATCTCACCGCGATGCTGAACGGCCCCAACAACATCACCATCACCGATGCCAAGGGCGGCACCGCCGACATCACCATCTATGACGTGATCCAGTCGAACGGCGTTATCCATTCCATCGACAAGGTGCTGATGCCGTAAGGGCACCGCACCCAGGCCTCCCCCACGAAGCTGGGGGAGGTGGCCCGGCGAAGCCGGGTCGGAGGGGGTGTGGCCAGAACAGGGCATCAGAAACGCCGCGTCCCGTCCACCGCGCAACGCACCAACACCGCGAGGTCATCGCCATGGCCGCACCCGCCATCCATCCCCTTCTCGTGCGCATCACCCACTGGACCAATGCGGCCACGGTGATGGTGATGATCGCCAGCGGCTGGCAGATCTACAATGCCTCGCCCATCCTGCCCTTCCGCTTTCCCGAGGCTCTCACGCTGGGCGGCTGGCTTGGCGGCGCGCTGCTCTGGCACTTCGCCGCCATGTGGGTGCTGGCCCTGAATTTCACGGTCCTCATCGGCTACGGCCTGCTCTCCGGGCGCTATCGCCGCAAGCTCTGGCCGATCCGCCCGCGCGAGATCCTCGCCGATGTTGCGAGCGCGCTGCGCGGCCGGCTCGCCCATGCCGATCCCTCTCACTACAACGCGGTGCAGAAGCTGCTCTATGCCGGTGTGCTCGGGCTGATCGGTCTCATCATGCTGTCCGGCCTCGCCATCTGGAAGCCGGTGCAATTGCAGGGGCTGACGGCTTTGTTCGGCGGCTTCCAGGGGGCGCGGCTCGTGCACTTCCTGGCCATGGCGGGGATCGTCGGCTCCATCCTTATCCATGTCGCTATGGCCTTGCTGGTGCCGAGGACGATCCGCGCGATGGTCACGGGGCGCTGATGCCTGGGACCGCCGTCCCGGGTGCGCGGACGTCTCGTCCGCCTCTTCCCGTCCCCCAACAGCAGTGTGTCCAGGATGCGGACGTCGCGACATGCGAGCATGTCGCTGTGACGTCCGCGCACCCGGGAGACACCCGGGAACAGGAGATCCCCATGCTCAAACGCCCCATCTCCGGTATCGACACCGGCCTTCTCCTCAAGGACGCGGGCAAGCTCCTCCCCGCCCCCTCGCGCCGTCTCTTCCTACGCCAGATGGCCGGGCTCGGTTCGCTGGTGGCGCTCACCGGCTGCTCCGTCACCGACAGCTCGTCGGCGGAGGTCCTGCTGCGCACGGTCTCGGCCTATAACGACTGGGTGCAGGCGCGCCTGTTCAGTCCCGACCGCCTGGCGCCGGAATTCAGCCGTGCCGAGATCACCGATCCCTTCCCCTTCAACGCCTTTTATGGCGAGGAGGACGCGCCCGAGGTCGACGTGGCTGACTGGCAGCTCGCCGTCGGCGGCCTGGTGGCCGACAAGTCCGCCTGGACACTCGATCGCCTCGACGCCCTGCCCACGCGCTCGCAGATCACCCGCCATGTCTGCATCGAGGGCTGGAGCGCCATCGGCGAATGGAGCGGCCCGCCGCTGGCCGATTTCCTGCGTCTCGTCGGCGCCGATCTGTCGGCCCGCTATGTCGGCTTCCGCTGCGAGGATCGCTATGTCACCAGCCTGGACATGCCGACCGCCCTGCATGCCCAAACGCTGATCGTCACGAAATTCGCTGGCAAGACCCTGCCGCGCAAATATGGCTTCCCGATCAAAGTGCGCGTGCCAACCAAGCTCGGCTTCAAGAACCCCAAGCATGTCAACGAGCTCTGGGTGACCAACGACTATCCTGGCGGCTTCTGGGAAGACCAGGGCTATAATTGGTTCAGCGGGTTGTAACGGGGAGCGCGGACATCTTGTCCGCATCTTGGAAACGCCGCGTCTGAAGGAGGGGAAGATGCGGACATCGCGACATGCAAGCATGTCGCTGTGATGTCCGCGCTCCCAGTCTTACGCCGCCGCTTCCTTGGAACGGTCGTGCCTCTTGCGCTCGTTGGGGTCGAGATAGACCTTGCGCAGGCGGATCGACTTCGGCGTCACTTCGAGGAGTTCGTCGTCCTGGATCCAGGCGATCGACTTCTCCAGCGTCATCTTGATCGGGGGCGTCAGGCGCACGGCCTCGTCCTTGCCGGAGGCGCGGACGTTGGTGAGCTTCTTGCCCTTGAGCACATTGACCTCGAGGTCGTTCTCGCGCGTATGCTCGCCGACGATCATGCCCTGATAGACCTTCCAGCCGGGCTCGATCATCATCGGGCCGCGATCTTCCAGGTTCCACAGCGCATAGGCCACGGCCTCGCCGGCGTCGGTCGAGATCAGCACGCCGTTGCGGCGGCCGGCCACTTCGCCCTTGAACGGCGCATATTCATGGAACAGGCGGTTCATCACGGCGGTGCCGCGCGTGTCGGTGAGCAATTCGCCCTGGTAGCCGATCAGGCCGCGCGTCGGCGCGTAGAACACCAGGCGCTGGCGGTTGCCGCCGGAGGGGCGCATCTCGATCATGTCGGACTTGCGCTCCGACATCTTCTGCACGACCACGCCCGAGAATTCCTCGTCGACGTCGATCACCACTTCCTCGATCGGCTCGAGGATGTTGCCGTCGGCATCCTTCTGGAAGACGACGCGCGGACGCGAGACGCCGAGCTCGAAGCCCTCGCGGCGCATCACCTCGATCAGGATGGCGAGCTGCAATTCGCCGCGACCGGAGACGATGAACGAGTCCTTGTCGGCCGATTCCTCGATCTTCAATGCGACATTGCCCTCGGCTTCCTTGAGCAGGCGGTCGCGGATGACGCGGCTGGTGACCTTGTCGCCTTCGGTGCCGGCGAGCGGGGAGTCATTGACCGTGAAGGTCATCGACACCGTCGGCGGATCGATCGGCTGGGCGACGATGCCCTGGGTGACCTCAAGCGCGCAGAACGTATCGGCCACGGTGCCAAGCGTCAGGCCTGCGATGGCGACGATGTCGCCCGCCTCGGCCTCTTCCACCGGCTGGCGCTCGATGCCGCGGAAGGCGAGAACCTTGGAGACGCGGCCCTGCTCGACCACGGTGCCGTCGACGCCGATGGCCTTGACCGGCATGTTGGCCTTGAGCACGCCGGAGGAAATGCGGCCGGTGATGATGCGGCCGAGATAGGGATTGGCTTCCAGGATGGTGCCGAGCATGCGGAAGGGGCCGGGTTCGACGGTCGGCTGCTTGACGTGCTGGAGGACGAGATCGAACAGCGGCGCCATGCCCTGGTCCTGCGGGCCATCGGCGGCAAGCGCCATCCAGCCCTGCTTGGACGAACCATAGAGGATGGGGAAGTCGAGCTGGTCGTCGGTGGCGTCGAGCGCGGCGAAGAGATCGAAGACTTCGTTGACGACCTCGCCGGGGCGGGCGTCGGGCTTGTCGACCTTGTTGATGGCGACGATGGGCTTGAGGCCGATCTTCAGCGCCTTCGAGACGACGAACTTGGTCTGCGGCATCGGGCCTTCGGCGGCGTCGACCAGCACGATGGCGCCGTCGACCATGTTGAGGATGCGCTCGACCTCGCCGCCGAAATCGGCGTGGCCGGGGGTGTCGACGATGTTGATGCGGGTATCCTTCCAGACGATCGACGTCGCCTTGGCCAGGATGGTGATGCCGCGTTCCTTTTCGAGGTCGTTCGAATCCATCACGCGCTCGGCCACGCGCTGGTTGTCGCGGAAGGCTCCGGACTGGCGCAGCAGCTGGTCGACGAGGGTGGTCTTGCCATGGTCGACGTGTGCGATGATGGCGATATTGCGAAGTTGCATGGTAAAACCGGGTTCCTGCGCCAGCTAACCGCTTCCGGCTGGCGCTTTGCGAGATGTCTGTTCGGATTTTGCGCCGCAATATCACAGGTCAGGGTGTGGCGGCAATGGCTTCCGGGTGCACGGGCATCCTGCCCGTTCTTTCTCATCCCATGGGCATGGCGATTCAAGAACGGGCAAGATGCCCGTGTACCCGGAAAGGCTCTGGCCGATGGCGCAAGGCGCGACCTTCTCGGCTTCGGCGACCGCATCGCGGAAGACGGCCTCGCTCATGGTGTCATAAGTCGTGTGGTTGAAGGTGGTGCATCAGATCGACGTGATCTTGCGATCATGCCATCTCGGTTTCAAGCCAATGGCAGGCGCCGGACCACCGCATTCACCGAGGCAAAAGTCCGTTCATGCGGGGCGCCGGGAAGGCCTGAGCAGGAAGCGTCATAGACAATGAATTGATGGCGCCGCATTTGCAGCCACCCCTTGGCAAGGTCATGGTCTCCTCCCATGTCCACCACGGGAGGAGCGCAGTCTTATCGGCGGGCCACGAACACCGCCGTGTCGAAGGTGAAGGAGCCGTCCTCCTCGATCTCGAAATAGGCCCGCACCTCCTCGGATACGGCCGCCTGCAGGGCGTGGATGGCCTCGACGAACACAGGCGGTGTGCGCATGCGGGCGATCCAGGAGGTGAAATCGATGTGGAGCCGCCGCATCTGCATATCCTTGACGCTGAAGCCGGCGCTGGCGAGCATCGCCTGCCACTCGGCCACCGAATAGTCGCGCACATGGGACGGGTCGCGCAGCATCTCGAAGCTCTGCAGGAAGGTGTCGTTGACCACGGCGGTGGGCGCGACGGCGTCGGCGAACACCAGAGTGGCGCCGGGCCTGGCGACGCGGAAGGCTTCGCGCAGGGCGGCGGGCACATCGCCCCAATGATGGGCGCTGAAGCGGCTCATCACCATGTCGAAGCTGGAGTCGGCGAAAGGCAGGCGCTCGGCCGAGCCTTGCTGCGTGACGATATTGCTCAAGCCCCGCTTGGCGGCTTCCGCTGAGACGGCGGCCAGCATGTCGGCCGAGAGGTCATAGGCCGTCACGATGCCGGCAAAGGGCGCGGCGGCGAAGCTGACATGGCCGCCGCCGCAGCCGAGGTCGAGCACGGCGGCGGGCCTCACGGCCTCGACTTCGGCCTGCATGGCCCGGAGATCCTCGCCCTGGGCATGCACGGGGCTGGCGACATAAGCTGCCGCCTGCGAGCCGAATTGATGGGCGACCAGGGTTTCCAGATTGGCCGAGCGGGCCATGACAGTCTCCATGAGGTTATGATGTGAGGCCGTGTTGCCGCGCCGATCCGGAGATCGACGCGGGACCGTTTGGGAGACCGGTGCGACAACACTGGAAGAGCTCTAAATTCTCAAATACACTGGTACCAGATCCAATTTTATCCTGGTATGAAAGCTGCCATGACCGTCGAAACCGACCAGGCCCGCCGCCAGCAGCTGGGAGAATTCCTGCGCTCGCAGCGAGCCCGGCTGTCCCCCGCTTTGTTCGGGCTGCAGGGCGGTGCCCGGCGGCGGACGCCGGGACTGCGCCGCGAGGAAGTCGCCCAGCTCGGGGGCCTCTCGACGACATGGTATACCTGGCTGGAGCAGGGGCGCGACATTTCTTTGTCCGCCCATGCGCTGGGCCGGCTCGCCAATGTGCTGAAATTCTCGGTGGCCGAGCGCGCCTATCTCTTCGACCTCGCCGGCAAGCGCGATCCGCATGCGAGCGCCGGGGCCGAACCCGCCGCACCCTCGGCCTTGCTCGTGGCCCTCGAAACGATCTCAGGCCCAGCCTATGTGCTCGATCACCTCTGGAACGCACTCGGCTGGAACGGCGCGGCGGCCGAGCTCTTCGCCGGCTGGCTCGATGGCGAGAATGACCGCAACCTTCTCCATTTCATCTTCCTCCATCCGGCGGCCCAGCTCTTGATCGACGGCTGGGAGGGACGGGCGCGACGGGTGATCGCCGAGTTCCGCATCGACTACGGCCATCACCTCGAGGAGCCGGCCATGCAGGCGCTGGTGCAGAGCCTGATCGCGTCGAGCCCTTTCTTCGCCGAGGCCTGGCCCGTTCACAGCGTGGTCGGCCGCGAAGGCGGCGCCCGGCGCTTCAACCATCCCAGGCGCGGACCGGTGGAACTGCAGCAGATCACGCTCAATCCGACAACGCGGCCGGATCTGAAATTCGTGATGCTGGTGTAAGAGAGCCCGTCGCCTCGGCTGTGCGAGATGAAGCAGTTGAGAAAGAGACGCGGCATCGAAGCCCCTCGCGTTCAATTCTGCATCGTCTCATCTCGCTCAGCCGTGGCGCGAGGGACTTGTCGGTCCCCCACGCTTGCCGCACCCTCCACACTCGGCTAGTTTCGCGACGATCTACCCTCAAGGTATTCCTGATGTCCGTTGAGACTGACCTCCTGGTCGACAGGCGCGTTTTGCGCCGCAAGCTTTCCGTCTGGCGCGTGCTGGCCTTCCTATTCCTCGCCCTTGCGCTGATCGTCGCCTATTTCGCCCTGATCGGCACCAGCGCCTTGCAGCATCGCGCGCCGCATATCGCCCGCATCAAGCTGGATGGTTTCGTCGGCGACCAGACGGCCAATCTGAAGCTGTTCGATCAGATCGCCGCCTCGCCTGCGACTGGTGTGATCGTCGACATCAACTCGCCCGGCGGCACCACCTCCGGCGGCGAGGCGCTTTATGACGGACTGCGCAAGCTCTCGGCCAAGAAGCCGACAGTCGCCGTCATCGACGGGCTCGGCGCCTCGGCCGCCTATATGGCAGCCATCGGCACCGACCATATCGTGGCGCGGCGCTCCGCGCTCGTCGGCTCGATCGGCGTGCTGGTGCAATATCCCAATGTTTCCAAGCTGCTCGACACCATCGGCGTCACCGTCGAAGCGGTGAAGTCCTCGCCCCTGAAGGCGGCGCCCGATGGCGTGACGCCGACCAGCCCGGAGGCGCGGGCGGCGCTGGCTTCGGTCGTCAACGATACCTATGGCTGGTTCAAGGATCTCGTAAAGGACCGCCGCAAGTATGACGATGCCGGCCTCGCCGCCGTCTCAGACGGGCGCATCTTCACCGGCAAGCAGGCGCTCGATCTCAAGCTGATCGACGAGATGGGCGACGAGAGCACCGCCATCACCTGGCTCAACACCAGCAAGTCGGTGGCCAAGGACCTGCCGGTGGAAGACTGGGACAAGCCCTCGGTGAGTTCCTCCTTCCCCTTCGCCAAGGCGGGCGCGGCCTGGCTCGCCGACAGCGTCGGGCTGAAATCGCTGGGCGATGTCATCCGCGCCGCCCCCGAAACCCAGCCAGGCGCGCTTGACGGGCTTGTCTCGGTTTGGCACCCTTGAGGGGTCGATGTCCCGCGGTCTGTCGGGACTCTGTGAACTGTCATCGGCTTGGTCCAGGAAGCGTGCCGGTGCATAAGGGATCGGCGCGATTCGGGCTGAGCAATAAGAATTCAACAAGTCCGGCGACTGGCGGGAACAAGAATGATCAAATCCGAACTGGTTCTGAAAATCGCGGAGGCCAATCCGCATCTTTATCAGCGCGACATCGAGAATATCGTCAACGCCATTCTCGATGAGATCGCCGGTGCGATGGCCAAGGGCGACAGGGTGGAACTGCGTGGTTTTGGGGCATTCTCAGTGAAGGCCCGCCCGGCCCGCATCGGTCGCAATCCCCGCACGGGCGCCCATGTGCCGGTGGAGGAGAAATTCGTGCCGTTCTTCAAGACCGGCAAGGATATGCGGCTGCGTCTGAACAAGACCCCGGCCAAGGTATAAGCGTGGCGACGAGTTCGACCGCGAGACAGCTGAACTGGTAGCAGGCCATGAAACGCGCTTTCTATTATCTCATCCTGATCCTGGCCCTGGCGGTCGTCGCGGGTTTCGCCTTGGCGAACAAGCAGTGGATCGCGCAGGGCGTGGACCTCTCCTATGACCCGACCCGGCCGGGCAGTGCCGAGAGCACTCTCCATCTGCCGATGTTCCTGGTGCTGTTCGGCGTGTTGCTGGTCGGCATGATTCTCGGTGGCCTCACCGTCTGGTTCAAGCAAGGCCGCTTCCGCCGCGCTGCCCGCGTGGCGCAGGGCGAGGTCGAGCGCCATCGCAGCGAGATCGACCGCTTGCGCAGCCAGGCCAATAGCGGCGACAGCCGCGAAGGCCAGACGATGCTGCCCTCGAGCGTGCCCTTCTGAGGGCGCTCCTGGCATTACAGTTCTCGCGCAAGCCTGACCGAAAGAGCGTCGGAATCTCGACTTTTGTCATTGCCGGGCTCGTCCCGGCAATCCAGGCAAGCGCGAACACGTGATAGGGGGCGGCTGGGTGCTCGGGACAAGCCCGGGTATGACAAAATCTGCGATTCCTTCAGCGAGCTCACGAATTTTCAGTCCGACTCTGTCACCCTTATCATCCCGGAGCGCCCATGCGCGTCATCACCGCTGACGAGATCGATGCCCTTCTGACCTTCCCCGAACTGGTCGAGGCGCTCAGGGAGGCTTTCGCCTCCGATTTCGTCACGCCGCCCCGCCAGCATCTGGAGATCGGCCACGGCGCCTCCGCCGCCACCGGGCTGATCATGCCGTCCTGGACCGGCGATGCGCCCGGTCCCGGCGCCTTTCTTGGCACCAAGCTCGTCAACGTCTTTCCGGCCAATGGCGCGCGCGGCATGCCGGCTGTGCTCGGCACCTATGTGCTGATGTCCGGTGAGACAGGCGCGCCGCTGGCGGCGATCGACGGCACGCGGCTCACCCATTGGCGCACGGCGGCCGCTTCGGCGCTTGCCGCCACCTTTCTCGCGCGGGCGGATGCCGCGACTCTCGCCATGATCGGCGCCGGCGCGCTGGCGCCCTTCCTGATCGAGGCCCATGCCAGCCAGAGGCCGATCCGCGAGGTCACGATCTGGAACCACCGCGCCGAGCGGGCCGAACAGGTCGCGGCCGATCTGTCGCAGCGGGGCCTGCCGGTGCGCTACGAGCCCGATCTCGAAAAGGCGGTGCGCGGCGCCGACATCGTCTCTTGCGCAACGCTATCGAACCTGCCGCTGGTGAAGGGGGGCTGGCTGAAGCCGGGCACGCATCTCGATCTCGTTGGCGCCTTCAACCTGCAGATGCGGGAAGCCGATGACGAGGCCGTTCGCCGGGCCGAACTCTTCATCGATACGCCAAGCGCGCTGACCGAGGGCGGCGACATCGCCGTCGCCATCCGTGCGGGCCTGATCGGGCGGGACGACATCCGCGCCACCCTGGCCGACCTTGCCCATGGCCGGCACAAGGGGCGGAGCAGCGCCGAGGCGGTGACGCTGTTCAAGTCGATCGGCAGCGCGCTGGAGGATCTGGCGGCGGCGATCCTGGTGTGGAAGAAGGCGGGATAATCCCTGGGATAGCAGGCATCTCAGCCACAACCATAGTTGTGGCGATAGCCTGCTCTTCTCTTCCTGCAAGCACCACGTTTCCAAGAGCAGGCAGAGATGCCTGCGATCCCAAGGGGTCCGAAGCCTACCCTGCCTTCTCTTCCTTCCTATGATTGGCGTCGAGCGCCTCGCGCAGCCAGTCGAGCCAATCCTTCAGCGATCCGGCCTGCCCTGTCTCCAGGCCGGTGGCGGCGCCGATCTGCGAGGGCACGGCCACGGCCTTCTCGCGCAGCGCGCGGCCGGCTGCGGTGAGACTGATGCGCACCTGGCGCTCGTCCTTGCTGTCGCGCTGGCGCCGCACCAGACCGGCGGCCTCCAGTCGCTTCAGGAGGGGGGTGAGCGTATTGGTCTCCAGGAAGAGCCGGGCGCCGATCTCGCCCACCTTGAGCCCATCCTTCTCCCACAGGCAGAGCATCACGAGATATTGCGGGTAGGTCAGCCCGAGCGGGTCGAGCAGCGGCTTGTAGGAGCGGCCAAAGGCATTGTTGGCGGCGTAGAGGGCAAAGCAGAGCTGGTTTTCCAGCAGCAGTGGAGCGGATTCCATCGCGACCTCCTTGAGCAAAACGCGTTAAGGCTGGGACCTAATCCGGCTCTAGCACGTTGTTTCGGAGCGTCTTGCGATTCCTGGCGGTTCCGTCAGACTCGTAAAACACTCCTTATGGTGCAAGCGGCATCTTCGAACAAAAGGCCAACTTTTCCATATCGTTGAAATCTTATCGCATACGACAGAGTCGCGGAACCATCCGTGCAAACTTTTCTGTGCAAAAATAAATATCGCACACGATATAAACCTGTGCGATATAGGCCGTGTCAAATCCTTAAGGAGGTTTCGATGAAAGTCCTTTACACCACAGCCGCCAAGTCCGATTTCCATGGCCGTGATGGCGGCCATGCCGGCACGCTCGACGGCAATTTCTCCGTCACCCTGTCGCTGCCCAAGGAATTGGGTGGCTCCGGTAATCCCGGCACCAATCCCGAGCAACTGTTCGCCACCGGCTATTCCGCCTGCTTCATGGGCGCCCTGCGCTTCGTGGCCGGCAAGGAGAAGGTAACGCTGCCGGCTGACGCCACGGTGACGGCCACGGTCGGCATCGGCCCTCGCGACGACGGCACGGGCTTTGGCCTTGATGTGGCGCTCGCCGTCTCTCTGCCGGGCATCGACAAGGCCGCAGCCGAGGACCTCGTCGCCAAGGCCCATATCGTCTGCCCGTATTCGGAAGCCACCCGCAAGAACCTCGACGTTCGCCTCAGCGTGGTCTGAGCGGCGATCCGCGATCAGGACGGCGCCAATTCAACCGGATTGGCGCTGCCTTCCCCCGCGGGGCATAGTGGCGGCGATTCGCTTGAAGAGTGCCGCCATGTCTCTCCCTCGCCCCTGGCGCGAAATCCTGCCTCAACTGGTGTCGACAGCCCTGATCCCGCTCACGGTGGCTGGTATCGGCTGGTATTACACGCGCTGGCAGCAGAATCTCACCGACCTGCGCACCATGATCGACATGATGACGGATGCCGCGCCCGAGAAGCGCAAATACGGCATCGCCATGTTCGAATATCTCTTGAAGAACGACAAGGTGCCGGTGGAATTCATTACCGCCCAGCTCGACTATGCCAATTCCTCCTCCGACCGCGACCTGCTGCCCCTTCTGGAGAACGCCATCCAGAAGGCCTCGCTCGCCAACGGCTCGGTGAAGGACGCCTATCAGGAGGCAACGGCGCGCCTGCCGAGCCGCATCTTCGTGCATGTCCTCAATGACGGGCAGCGGGCCTGCCCCGGCATCCTGCTCGATGAGCTGAAGGACAGCGACAAGGCCGGCATCACCTTTCCCTCGGTGATCCCGGTGAAATGGTCGGGCGAGGCGAACGAGCTGCGATACTTCAAGATCGCCGACCGCAAGCGGGCCGAATCCCTCACCGAGTTGTTCTCGACGGTAGGCCTGCAACTCACCACCAAGGACCTCTCGACCAGCTGGAGCGGGGCGCAGGATTCACGCCCCAACACCTTCGAGATCTGGCTCGGCAATGCGGCGCTGCCGGCGGGCTGCGCACAGCCGAAGATCTAGCCGGGACCGCCGGCTTTCCAGCCGGCTCTGGAACCGTTGACTTCGTAAGAAAGGGCGCCGCCGTCACGGCAAGCGCCCTTTCCTCACGATGCCATGTTCAAGGTGCCGGCTGGAAAGCCAGCGGTCCCAGGCTACGCCGCCTTCGCCACTGCTCCCGTCACAACCCGAGCGATATCCGCCGCCAGCCTGTGCGGATGGGTGACCATCACGCCATGCGCCACGCCTTCATAAACAACCAGCTCCGCGCCCGGGATCAGCGCCGCATAGCGCCGGCCGGTCAGGTCGAGCGGGGCGGAGGCGTCACGGTCGCCATGGATGAGGGTGACCGGCAGCCGGAGCGCCGCCGCCTCGGCCCGGAAGTCCGCCTCGACGATGGCGCGCTGGAGGTCGAGCAGCACGCGCCGCGAGCCGTTCAGGATCATGGCGAGCAGCCCGTCGATGACAGTGCGGCTGGCACCGGGGGCGAAGGGCTCGGCATTGGCTTCGAGCCAGGCGGGAAGATCGTCATGCAGGCTGGCCATGACCTGTTCGAGCGCCTCACGCGGCAATCCGTAGGGATTGTCGGGCCCCGCTACCAGGCACGGCCCCTGGCCGCCGACCATGACGATATGGGCGAGGCGTGAAGGGCCGTGACGGCTGACATAGCGCAGCACTTCGCCCGCCGCGCTCGAATGGGCGACGACGGTGACATCATGGAGGTCGAGCTTTTCGATCACGGTAGCGAGGTCGTCGGCGATCAGGTCGAAGTCGATGCGGCCGGGATCGGTGGAGCGGCCATGGCCGCGCCGGTCATAGGCGATGGTGCGCAGGCCCCGTGTGTTGAGCGCGGCCATCGTGGCGCCCCAGCAGGTGGAATCCATGCCCCAGCCGGCCAGGAACAGCACGGGTGCCCCCTTGCCCCAGTCGCGGATGAAAAGCTGGTGGCCGTCGGCGATTTCTATGAATGGTGCGGTCATCGGATCCTCCTTGCTTGCGATGAGGTGAGGATGCCGCTTGCCGCGGACCGAAGCGATTACGTGCGAGGTAATCGCGTTTGCGGCCCCGTTTCCTACCCTCGTCCGCATGGCAATCGGATGGAGGAATGAGATGAGCGTGACCTATGTGATCGGATTCAGCGTCAGGCCGGACCAGCGCGAGCGCTTTCTTGGCCTGCTGACTGGCGTGCTCGACGCCATGCGCCACGAGTCAAGCTTCATGAATGCCACCCTGCATGCCGACCCGGCCGACCGCTGCCGCTTCCTGCTGCACGAGACCTGGGCCGACCACCAGGAGGTGCTCGATGTGCAACTGCATCGCCCCTATCGTGCGGCCTGGCACGAAGCGCTGCCGGACCTGCTCACCGCCCCGCGCGACATCTCGATGTGGACGCCGCTGCGGGTGGATGGGCAGGAGCGTTATGCTTCGGCCTGAGGCACAGACTCTTCGGTTGGGCGAGATGAGCCATTTCAGGACGAGGCGAGCCGATTGCGCTCCCTCGCCCCGTTCTTACGGGGAGAGGATGGAGGTGAGGGGCGGCGCAGGGTTCTGTGATTGGCGTTCTGTAGCTCGCAGCGATCGTCACCTCCATCATATCTTATTGATTTATTTATGAGAATAATTCTTCCAATGCTGCGTAGCCCCTCACCTCCATCCTCTCCCCGTAAGGACGGGGCGAGGGGACTTTGAAGGCGCGCGTCGTCCTCGGATGTCTCATCTCGCCGCACCGAAAGAAGGCTCCGGTACAAGGCAAAACATCCCTTTCCTGTCTCACCACAAGTTCTTCCCGTCGATCACTGTCACCGGCACGGCCTCGAGCTCGAAATCGTCGAACAGGCGGGCATTGATGCTGATCTTGGGGTGCTCGAAATCGGGCTCGCCTTTCGACCAGTCTGGCGTCTCGGTGAAAGTGCCGCAGCCGCAGGTGGCGCAGAAATGGTGCTGGATCGTCTTCGAGTTCCAGCGATAGGTCGCGATCGCTTCCGGCGGGGAGGTCAGGCGGAATTGCTCCGGCGTGTAATAGGCCCAGAGCGAGCCGCGCTTGGAACAGAAGGAGCAGGTGCAGCGCGTCACCGTCTCCGGCGCCGCATCCACTTCGAACCGCGTGCCGCCGCAATGGCAGCTGCCCTTGAGAGCCATGGCTTGTTCCTTTCCGTGCTTCGGGGTAGGCCTTTCATAGTCCGCTGCTGCTGACATCTGCCTGTCAGCAGTGGCGTCTAAAGCAAAGATGCGTCCAGGTAGGAGCGGATTTCCAAGTTAGCGCATTGGCATCAAAAGCATTTTGCGATTCTTGGTGATTCGACCTGAAGGTAAGACGCGCTAGATGAGATTATCATGAGCGCCGCCCGCAAGATCCACTCCCTGACCTTTCATCTCTTCGGACTGGCCGACGAGGATGCCGCCGACGAACTCCTCGACGACGTCGAGGAATTCGCCGATGGCATGACGTGGCCGTTCGGCCAGCCGGATGCCTACAAATACCTCGAGGACGAGGCGGATGACGTCGTCAAATGCGCCGTCGAATTCAAGGTGCGGGCGGCCATCGCCGGCAGCGCCATTGAGGCGGAGAAGCGCGACTTCGAAGCGGCCATGGCGCTGATCGAGTATCTGCGCCAGCTTTCGCTCAGCCATTCCTTGGATATCGAGGTCGATTTCGACGAGGAGACCATCGGTTCGATCGACAAGGGCGTGTTCAGCGCTTCTCTCCATGCCGGGCTGATCGAGCCCTGGGCCGCGGCGCTTGCCTCGTGAGGGATTTCGCAGACCCGGGTGAAGGGCGCGCGCCGGTGGGCCGATCTCCAGATCGGCCCTGGTTTTTTCGGTTGGAACGGCGTTTCCAAGAGGGTCGACCTGGAGGTCGAGCCACCAAGGCCCGTGCTCTCCCTGCGCTCCTCGCCATCCTCTTCCTCGCCTTCGCTCTGTTCGCGCCCGTCGCAGGCCATGCCGAGGAGGATCCGTTCGGCTTGCCGCTGGAGCTCCACAAGGCTGCCAGGCCCGATGGTACGCTCATGCTGCTGCTCTCGGGCGACACCGGCTGGGGTGATCTCGAGGAAACGGTGGCTGCTCGCGCCAACCAGGCCGGCGTCAGCGTGATCGGCCTCGATTCCCGTCGTTATTTCTTTTCCGGCAGCACGCCGGGGAAGCTTGCCGCGGATCTGCAGCGCATCCTCGGCTTTTACGGCCGGGCCTGGCATGCCCCCCGTTTCGTGCTGGCCGGTTATTCCTTTGGAGCCGACGCCCTGCCCTTCGCCTGGAAGCACCTGCCGGAGCAGACCCGGCGTCGGACCGAGCTCATTGCCCTGATCGGCCTGCAGCCGGCCGCCAATTTCAGCATCTCGATCTGGGAGATGCTGGACTTTCCAGCACCCGACGACGTGCCGGTTGAAACCGCCGTCAGGGACCTGCCCAAGCACAAGGTGCTCTGCATTCATGGCGTCGCGGATGGCGAGGCCTGCGGTCTGCCGGTGCTCGATCGCGCCACGCGGGTGCCGCGCCCCGGCGGCCATGATTTCGACGGCGATTACGCGGCCGTGGCGGAGGCGATCCTGAGGCGGTTGCGCACGGCGCGATAAAGCGTTTTGCGATTTGACGGAATCGGCAAGAATCGCAAAGACGCGTCGAAACAAAGAGTTAGAGCAAAGAAGCGTTCACGCTTGAACGCGCTTCGCTCTAGGGTCAGACGGGCGTGAAGGCGAAGGCTCCGTCCTTGCGCGTGATGCGGCCGAGGCCTCTGACATGGCTGCCGGTCACCAGCCAGCCCTCCATCGCGGCTTGCTCCAGCATGGCGAGGCGCGTGCGTCCTGCCATGTGCGCGTCGAGGTCGAAGTTGAGGGCGGCCCTCGGATCGGCGGTCTGCACGTCGATGAGATGCAACGCGTCGGCCCATATCAGCAGTGCGTCCGGGCCGCTGCCGAGGCGATAACCCATCTGCCCGAGCGTGTGGCCCGGCAACGGCACCGCCTCGATATCGGTCACGCCGGGCACGGGACCGGAGCCGATCGTGCTCAGCCGGCCACGATAGAGATCGAGCAGGCCGGCGGCGGTCTTGAAGGCGCCTTGGCGGGATTCTGGCAGCGAGGCCTTGGCCGTCTCGTCGGTGAAGAAGGCAAGCTCGGCCTCGGGCACCAGGATCTGCGCTTGCGGCAGCCAGGCCCCGCCATCCTGGAACAGGCCGAGCGCATGGTCGCCATGGAGATGGGTGAGGAGCACGCGGTCGATCGCGGCAGGCTCGATGCCGAGATCGCGCAGGGCCTGCCGCGCCTTGCCAAGGCTTGGGCCCCAGGCCGTGCCGGTACCGGCATCGATAAGAGTAAGGCCGTCAGGCCCCCGCAACAGGAAGCAATTGACGTCGAACGCTACCTTCTCGCCTGGCCAGGCCGCGAGCACTCTCTCTCGCGCGGCCTCTCCGTCGAGATGGGCGAGCATCTCCTTCGGAGTCTCGAAGATGCCGTCACGAAGAACCGTGAATTCATAGGAGCCGAAGCGGGCGGAAGTAGCGGTCATCGGGGAGATCCGGTGTTGTTGCCGTCGAAGGCGCGCCGCTCCACTCAGGCTGCGAGCTCGCCGATGACAGCATCGAGCAGGGGAAAGCCCGCGCGGGTGACGCGGATATGCGAACCGTCGCGCTCAATCATGCCGCTGGCATCGAGAGTTGCGAGAGCACCCTCGGAAACGCCGCGCCCGCGCAGGCGGGCAAGGCGGGTGAGGTCGATGCCCTCGGCGAGGCGCAGGCCCATTAGCAGCATCTCGTCGCCCTGCTCATCCGCTGTGAGGGTCTGGTCGTCGATGAGGCCATGGCCGTCTGCCCTGACGCCGGCCAGCCATTTCTCCGGATTGCGTTCGGTCGAGAGCGCGCGGCGCCGGCCGCTCGCGTCGATGAGGCGGCCATGCGCGCCGGGGCCGATGCCGGCATATTCGCCATAGCGCCAATAGACGAGATTGTGCCGGCACTCGGCGCCGGGCCGGGCGTGGTTCGAGATCTCATAGGCCGGCAGGCCGCGCTTTTCGCAGGTCTCGCGCGTGATGTCGAACAGCACGCGGGCCTCCTCGTCCGGCATCGGGATCAGCTTGCCTGCCGCCACCAGGCGCTCATACATCGTATCGGGCTCGATGGTGAGCTGGTAGAGCGACAGATGCTCGGCCGCCCGGTCGATCGCCTCGTCGAGCTCGCGCTGCCAGTCATTGGGCTGCTGGTCCGGCCGGGCATAGATGAGGTCGAAGGAATAGCGCTCGAAGCTCTTCGCCGCGATCTCGACCGCCGCCATGGCCTCCGCCACCGAATGCATGCGGCCGAGACGCTTGAGGTCGGCATCGTTCATGGCCTGGACGCCGAGCGAGACGCGGTTGACGCCCGCGGCGCGATAGCCGGCGAAGCGCGTGGCGTCGACGCTGGTGGGATTGGCCTCGAGCGAGATCTCGACATTGGGGGCTATCGTCCAGGCCCCGCCGATGGCATCGAGAATGGCGCCGACTGTCGCGGGCTCCATCAGCGAGGGCGTGCCGCCGCCGAAGAAGATCGAGTCGACGGTCCGCCCCGGCGCGATGGCGGCCATATAAGCGATCTCGCGGCGATAGGCATCGAGATAGCCGGCCTGGTCGACGCCGCTCTGGCGGACGTGGGAGTTGAAGTCGCAATAGGGGCATTTGGCCAGGCAGAACGGCCAATGCACATAGACGCCGAAGCCGGGCTCTTGGGGGGAGGAGGTCATGGCGCTCAAGTGGCACCGCGAGGGGGCGGCGTCAATGGCGACGTCCGGGTGCACGGGCATCTTGCCCGTTCTTCCCTTGACCTCGGGCGTATCGTTTCCAAGAACGGGCAAGATGCCCGTGCACCCGGATCACCCTTCGAAATCGTCCGGCGTCACCGGCAAGGCGCGCTTGTGCATGGTGGCGCGGTGGGTCGCCAGGATGCGCTCGCGGGCGGCCGGCGTGATCGTCCTGCCTTCGAGGAAATCGTCGATCTCCTCATAGCTGACGCCATAGACATCCTCGTCCGGCTTCAGCGGCGCGTTGGATTCGAGATCGGCCGTCGGCACCTTGAAGACGAGCTCCTTTGGCGCGCCGAGATGGCCGGCGACCGCCCGCACCCGGCGCTTGTTGAGACCTGAAAGCGGCAGGATGTCGGCCGCGCCGTCGCCGAATTTGGTGAAGAAGCCCATCACCGCCTCGGCGGCATGGTCGGTGCCGATGACGAGGCCGCGAACGGCGCCCGCGAGGCCGTATTGGGCGATCATGCGTTGGCGCGCCTTGATGTTGCCGAGATGGAAATCCGCGCGGTCCAGTTCGAAGAGGTCGCCGGCATCGCGCATGAGCTCGGCCATCATCGCATCGGTCGCCGGCTTGATGTTGACGGTCGCCACGCGGTCCGGGCGGATGGTGGCAATGGAGGCCTGCGCATCGCTTTCATCGGCCTGCACGCCATAGGGCAGGCGCATGGCGATGAACCGCGCTTCGTAGCTCTCGCCGCGCAGCCGCTCGACGGCGGCCTGGGCCAGCAGACCGGCGGTCATCGAATCGACGCCGCCGCTGATGCCGAGCACATAAGCGCGACAGCCCGAAGCCTTCAGGTAGCCGGCAAGAAAGGCGATTCGCCGCTCGGCTTCCGAAGCTGCGTCGAAAACGGCGGAAACGCTCATGTCCGAGGTGATGTGCTGATCCATGCCTGTTCCCGCCTTTCCAGGTGCCTACGCGAGCCGATCGTGGCGTTAGGGAGCAGTGGAAACGGATGATGTCAATGGACCTGCGTGGCGCGCAACGGTAGATGCCGGCATGGCGCACCCGGGGGGCGGGTCTTCAGAGTCTGACTCAAAAGTTGTTAAGAAGCCGAGGGAGGCGTAGATTTTGTCATACCCGGGCTTGTCCCGGGTATCCAGACTCCGCCTTTCCGACGTTTGCGCTTCCCTGGATTGCCGGGACAAGCCCGGCAATGACAAAAAGTCGAGGTTCCGTCGACTTTCCGGTCAGGCTCTGAAGACCCGCCCCCCAACGTCTACCCAGCCAGATAGCGGTTGAACCAGGTGATCGTGCGCTCCCAGGCGAGCTTGGCCGCCGCCTCGTCGTAGCGCGGCGTCGAATCATTGTGGAAGCCGTGATTGACGTTTGGATAGATATAGGCCTCATAGACCTTGTTGTTGGCCTTCAGGGCCGCCTCATAGGCCGGCCAGCCATCGGTGATGCCCTTGTCGAGGCCGGCATAATGAAGGAGGAGCGGGGCGTTGATGCGTGGCACATCCTCGGCTTTCGGCTGCCGGCCATAGAAGGGCACCGCCGCGGCGAGTTCGGGATAGGCGACGGCCGCGGCGTTGCAGACGCCGCCGCCATAGCAGAAGCCGACGATGCCGACCTTGCCATTGACATCGCTTGACGCCATCTGGAACTCCACCGCGGCGAAGAAATCGTTCATCAGCTTGACGGGATCGACGCTCTTCTGCAGCGCCATTCCCTTCTCGTCATTGCCGGGATAGCCGCCGACGGAGGTGAGGCCGTCGGGCGCCAGCGCCACGAAACCCGCCTTGGCCAGGCGGCGGGCGACATCCTCGATATAGGGGTTGAGGCCACGGTTCTCGTGCACGACCACCACGCCGCCGACCTTGCCGGTCGCCTTGGCGGGCTTGACCCGATAGGCGCGCACCGTGCCGTTGCCGTTGGGCGAGGGGTAGGTGATGTATTCGGGCACGATGTCGGGATCGGTGAACTCGACCTGCTGGGCCAGCGCGTAGTTGGGGCTCATCGAGGCGAGGATCGCCGCCGCCGTCAGGCCGCCGACGGCGTATTTGGCCGCACGGTCGAGGAACTCGCGCTTGGTGATGCGGCCATGGGCATAGAAATCATAGAGTTCGAGCAGTTCCTGAGGAAAATCCTTCGCGGTGAGACGGTTCATGGCTCGGCGTCCTTCTGCGTTCTCCCTGGGAGGATCATAGGCGCGAGAAGGCGGAGGGGTCTAGGAAGGGGAAGATGACAAATTAGAGAGGTTGGAGGGCGAAGTTGGCAGGGCGCGACCAACAAGGACGAGGTGCGACGCGATACCCCCAGCTTCGTGGGGGAGGCTCAGGTCGCGCCCTTTTTGCTATCGCTATCCACAGCCCCATCCCCCGCGAATCGTGCCTCGCCTCCCGCCTTCTGCTACCGTCCCGCCATGACCACTTCGCCCCAGAAGCTCGAACCGGCGGACGCCCAGAACGTCACGCCGATGATGGCGCAATATCTCGAGATCAAGGCAGGCCATCCCAATGCCCTGCTGTTCTATCGCATGGGCGATTTCTATGAATTGTTCTTCGAGGATGCCGAGGTCGCCTCCAAGACGCTCGGCATCGTGCTCACCAAGCGCGGCAAGCACCAGGGCGAGGACATCGCCATGTGCGGCGTGCCGGTGGTGCGGGCGGATGAATATCTGCAGCGTCTGATCGCCTATGGCCATCGCGTCGCCGTCTGCGAGCAGATGGAGGATCCGGCCGAGGCCAAGAAGCGCGGCTCGAAATCGGTGGTGAAGCGCGGCGTGGTGCGCCTGGTCACGCCAGGCACCATCACCGAGGAGACGCTGCTCGAGCCGACGCGCGCCAACCTCCTGCTGGCAGTGGCGCGGCTGCGCATCTCCGACCACGAGGCGCGTTTCGGCCTTGCCTTCACCGACATCTCCACCGGCGAGTTCGGCGTGTCGGAAGCCGATGCGCCGGGCCTGGCCGCCGAAATCGCCCGGCTCGACCCCTCCGAGATCGTGCTGGCCGAGAGCGTATATGAGGACGGCGAGCTTGGCTCCCTCTGGCGCGAGACGCGCGCGGCGGTGACGCCGGTCGGCCGCGACGTCTTCGACGGGGCGCAGGCCGAGCGGCGCCTTGCCGCCTTCTACAACGTCGGCACCATCGACGGTTTCGGCACCTTCTCGCGCGCCGAGCTGGTCGCCGCTTCCGGGCTCGTCACCTATATCCTGCGCACGCAGGTCGGCCAGAAGCCGGCGCTCGATCCGCTCCGGCGCGATGGCGCCAGCGCCCATATGGCCATCGATGCGGCGACGCGCACCAATCTCGAATTGCTGCGCACCACCAGCGGCGAGCGCTCGGGCTCGCTGTTCGACGCTATCGACCGCACGGTGACGGCCGGCGGCGGGCGCCTGCTGGCGCAATGGCTGGCGAGTCCGCTGGTGAGGCCTGAGGCGATCATGCCCCGGCAGGATGCGGTGGCCTTCTTCGCCGAGCAGGCCCTGCTGCGCGGCCAGATCCGCACGCGGCTGAAATCGGCGCCCGACATCGCCCGCTCCATGGCGCGCCTCGCTCTCGACCGCGCCGGCCCGCGCGATCTCGCCGCCCTGCGCGAGGGGCTTGCCGGAATCGCCTTGCTGGAGGGCCTGCTGCAGCGCCAGACCGATCTGCCGCCCGTCGTCGCCGCGATCCTCACGGCGCTTGCGCGGCCCGACCAGAGCCTGGCACCGCGCCTTACGGCCGCCTTGCAGGAAGACCTGCCGCTGCTCAAGCGCGACGGTGGCTTCGTGCGAACAGGCTTCAGCGCCGAGCTCGACGAGACCCGAGCCCTGCGCGACGAGAGCCGGCGCGTCATCGCCGGGCTGCAGGCGCGCTATGCCGAAGAGAGCGAGGTCCGCCAGCTCAAGATCAAGCACAACAACATGATCGGCTATTTCGTCGAGGTGCCGCAGCAGGCGGGCGAGGCCTTCCTGCAGCCGGGGCTGCGCGAGACCTATGTGCACCGCCAGACCATGGCTGGCGCCATGCGTTTTTCCACCGCCGAGCTCTCGACCCTGGAATCGCGCATCGCTTCGGCGGCCGACCGCGCGCTGGCGGTGGAGCTGCAGGTGTTCGCCGATCTTGCGCAGGCCCTGCTCGCCGACGGAGCCGCCATCCGCGCCGCCACCGAGGCGCTGGCGCTGCTCGATGTCATCGTGGCGCTCGCCGTGCTGGCGGACGAGGAGAACTATGCCCGCCCGCTGGTCGACGCCTCGCTCGCCTTCGCCATCGAGGGCGGCCGCCACCCGGTGGTGGAACAGGCGCTCAAGCGCGAGGGCAAGCCCTTCGTCGCCAATGATTGCGATCTGACGGGCGAGAAGTCGGGTGCGATCTGGCTGCTGACCGGTCCGAACATGGCCGGTAAGTCGACCTTCCTGCGCCAGAACGCTCTCATCGCCGTGCTCGCGCAGATCGGCTCCTTCGTGCCGGCGAGGAAAGCCCATATAGGCGCCGTGGACGCCTTGTTCTCGCGCGTCGGCGCGGCGGACGATCTTGCCCGCGGCCGCTCGACCTTCATGGTCGAGATGGTGGAGACGGCGGCGATCCTCAACCAGGCCGGCCCGCATGCCCTCGTCATCCTCGACGAGATTGGCCGCGGCACCGCCACCTTCGACGGCCTCTCCATCGCCTGGGCGGCAATCGAGAACCTCTCCGCCGTCAATCGCTGCCGGGCGCTGTTCGCCACGCATTATCACGAGCTCACCCAGCTGACGAAGAAGCTGCCGCGCCTTGCCAACGCCACCATGCGCGTCACCGAATGGCATGGCGACGTCGTCTTCCTGCATGAGGTGGTGCCGGGCGCCGCCGACCGCTCCTACGGCATCCAGGTCGCCAAGCTCGCCGGCATGCCGGCGGCGGTGGTGGAGCGCGCCCGCACCGTGCTGGCGCAGCTCGAGGCCACCGACCGCCAGGCACCCACCGCCAAGCTCGTCGACGACCTGCCGCTCTTCGCCGCCGCACCGCGCCCGGCGCCGCAAGCGGCGGTGAAGCAGAAGGACGAACTCGGCGAGGCACTCGATGCACTCGATCCCAATGATATGACGCCGCGCCAGGCGCTCGACGCCTTGTTTTCCTTGAAAGCCAAACGAGATACGGACAAGAAGAGGTGACTGGGAGCGCGGACGTCTCGTCCACTCTTGAACCTCCACCAAGCAGGACCTCGTGCGCCGCCGCCGTCGCGCCTGGTTCTGTAGCGGCGAGGTTCAAGAGCGGACGAGACGTCCGCGCTCCCAGGAGTGTTCCCAGGACCCCCCATGCTCGACAAGCCCGACCGCGAATTCAATCTCGTCATCGACCGCATGGCGCTCGAAGCCGAGATCGATGCGCTGGCCCTTGAGCATGAGGGCCATGCCGATGCCCTGCGCCAGGCCGTGGTCAGCCTGCTCAAATTGGTGCTGAAGGATGGGCGCGAGAAGGTCTGTCAATGGTTCCAGGAGGACCGGCTCGGCACGGCCTGCGCCCAGCGCCTGTCCTGGCTGGAAGACGAGATCATCCGCGCCACCTATGCCTATGTGACGCGCTACGTCTATACCTCGCACAACCCCAGCGCCAGCGAGCGCATGGCCATCGTCGCAGTCGGCGGCTATGGCCGCGGCACGCTGGCGCCCGGTTCGGATATCGACCTGCTGTTCCTGCTGCCGGCCAAGCAGACGGCCTGGGGCGAGAGCGTCACCGAGGCGATTCTCTACGTGCTCTGGGACCTCGGCCAGAAAGTCGGCCACGCCACGCGCTCGATCGACGAGTGCCTACGCCTCGCGCGCACCGACATGACCATTCGCACCACCATCCTGGAGGCGCGGCCGATCCTCGGCGACATGGCGCTCGCCCAGGTCCTCGCCACGCGCTTCGACAAGGAACTGGTGCAGTCGACGGCCGCCGAATTCGTCGCCGCCAAGCTCGCCGAGCGCGACGACCGCGTGGTCAAGGCCGGCAATTCGCGCTACCGCGTCGAGCCCAATGTCAAGGAAGGCAAGGGGGGCCTGCGCGATCTCAACACGCTCTACTGGATCGCCAAATATGTCTATCGCGTGCATGATTCTGCCGCTCTGGTCGAGGCCGGCCTGTTCACGCGGCGGGAATATCGCCAGTTCGTCCTGGCCGAGGATTTCCTCTGGGCGACGCGCTGCGCCATCCATTTCCTCACCAGGCGCCCGGACGATCGGCTGACCTTCGACTTGCAGCGCGAGATCGCAAGCTTCCTGGGTTATGCCGATCGCGGGGGCCTGCGCGGCGTCGAGCGCTTCATGAAGCACTACTTCCTGGTGGCCAAGGATGTCGGCGATCTCACCGCCATCGTCTGCGCCGCGCTGGAGGAGCGCCAGGCCAAGCCCAAGGCGATGCTGGACCGCTTCATCGCGCCCTTTCGCCGCTCGCAGCGCCAGGCGCTCACCGGCACCAAGGATTTCGTCATCGAGACCGGTCGGCTCAACGTCGCCAATGACGAGGTGTTCGCCCACGACCCTGTCAACCTGATCCGCCTGTTCCATCTCGCCGACCTGCACAGCCTCGCCTTCCATCCGGACGCGATGCGTCTCGTCACCCGCTCGCTCAAGCTGGTCAACGCGGGTTTGCGCGAGAACAAGGAGGCCAACCGCCTCTTCCTCGAGATCCTCACCTCGCGCAACGCACCGGAAACCGTGCTCCGCCGCATGAACGAAACCGGCGTGCTCGGCCGCTTCATCCCGGATTTCGGCAAGGTCGTGGCGATGATGCAGTTCAACATGTATCACCGCTACACGGTGGATGAGCATCTCCTGCGCTCGGTGGGCGAGCTTGCCGACATCGACCGTGGCGACGGGGCTGACGAGCACCCGCTCTCCAACGAGATCATGCCGACGATCCAGAACCGCACGGCACTCTATGTCGCGACCTTCCTGCACGACATCGCCAAGGGGCGGCCGGAGGACCACTCGATCGCCGGCGCCAGGATCGCCAAGAAGCTCGGGCCGCGCTTCGGCCTGTCGCCGGCGCAGACCGATACGGTTTCCTGGCTGATCGAGCAGCATCTGGTAATGTCGATGACGGCGCAGTCCCGCGACCTGTCTGACCGCAAGACCATCGAGACCTTCGCCGGCGCCGTGCAGACGCTGGAGCGCTTGAAGCTGCTGCTCATCCTGACAGTCGCCGATATCCGCGCGGTCGGCCCCGGCGTGTGGAACGGCTGGAAGGGCCAGTTGCTGCGCTCGCTGTTCTGGGAGACCGAACTGGTGCTCGCCGGCGGCCATTCCAATGCCGATCGCCGCGCCAGCGTGCGCCTGTCGCAGGAGGAGCTGCGCGCCGGCATGACGGACTGGACCGGCGAGGAGATCGAGGCCTATATCGCCAAGCATTACGCGCCCTATTGGCTGAGGGTGGACCTGCCGCGGCGCCTGCGCCATGCCCGCTTCGTGCGCTCCGTGCTGGAGCGCGGCGAGAGCCTGGGCACGGAGGTCGATACCGATGCCTTCCGGGGCGTGACCGAGCTGACGATCCTGGCGCCCGACCACCCGCGCCTCCTCTCGATCATCACGGGGGCCTGCGCCGCCTCGGGCGCCAATATCGTCGACGCCCAGATCAACACCACCACGGACGGCCTGGCGCTCGACACCATCTTCGTCTCCCGCGAATTCCCCCGCGACGAGGACGAACTGCGCCGCGCCGGGCGCATCGCCAAGGCGATGGAACAGGCCCTGCAGGGTACCATCCGCCTGCCGGATGCCGTGGCCAAGCGCAGCGCCATCTCGGTCAAGCCGCGCCACAAGGCCTTCCAGGTGGCGCCCGACGTGGTGGTGGACAATGAATGGTCGAACCGTCACACGGTGGTGGAGGTCTCCGGCCTCGACCGTCCGGGCCTCCTCTACGACCTCACAACCGCGCTCTCGCAGCTCAACCTCAACATCGCCTCGGCCCATATCGCGACCTTTGGCGAAAAGGCGGTGGACGTGTTCTACGTCACCGACCTGACCGGCGCGAAGATCATCTCCTCCGAGCGCCAGGACAGCATCCGCAGCAGCCTGCTGGAGGCGTTCAGGCCGGAGGGGAAGTAGGGAACGAGGGTGTCCGCCCTCCCATGGACACCGACTTCATGAGGACGGGCGCGACGCCCGCAGCCTGCCGGGCAAACGCTGTTCATTGGTCCTTGCCCGTTCCGCCGTCGAGCCAGATCTCCAGGGTGCCCGCCTTGATGGTGAGGTTCATCGGCGCAAGCTTCATCCGGGAGAGGCCGTATTTCCTGAGGTCGCCGACCAGCAGGGCAGCCGTGCCGGCGTCTTCCGGCGAGCCGTAGCGCACCTCGTCAATGCCCTTTGCGCTGTCGGCGCTTTCCGTGCCCTGAACGCGCCAACCCAGCACCGTCATGGCCTTTCCAACGGCCGCCGCCTCGTCGGGCGACATGGTGGCGAATTGCAGGAAGACGGACTGGCCGGGCGGGGGTTCGAGTCCGATATTGTGCTTGAGTTCGGCGAACAGCTTCTGCGCGGCCAGGGTCAGGCGCGCCCCGCCATCGACGGCGTTCTTCACGATCACGGGGGACGCTTCCTTCCCTGCCTTGGCCGGCGGGACGGGTTCAGCCGGCGGATTCAGCAGCCAGGCTGAGGCGCGGCGGGCGCCGGCGCGCGCATCGATCCATTCGGGCCGAGCCCATTTGCCAGGCGGGACCGCGGCCAGCACTTCGAGCAGATTGGCGAGACCGGTCTGCGTCAGTCCGTCGACCGAGGGATGCATGAGCATGCCCACCATGGTGTCGCAGATTCGGACCTGGTCGGTAGTCGGTAGAGCCGTGCCCTGGAAGCCATCCTTGAGCTGCCGCACCGCGTTGTCGCGCTGCGTCTCGTCCGGTGAGTCGATCAGGACGGTACTCACCAACAATTGCTGTCCCGCCGTCAGGGTGGCCGGCGCAGGAGGGGGGGCGTAACTGTCGTAGCGGTTGAGCGCTTGCGTCAGCGTCGCCGCCAGCTCGACGGCGGTCTTTTGGTGATCCGCCTGGGGAGGGGTGGCACTGACGGCATCGAGTGTATTCCGGGCATCGGCCAGCAAAGCTTTCATACGGTCGAGCTCAGCCTGAAGGTCCTTCATGCGGCGGCTGCTGTCCACCTGGTCCTGGACTGCCAGGTTCAGGAGATCGCTGAGCTTTCTGGCCCGGATGCGGGCATCGGCCGTCTGGCTCTCGGCATGCTGGCGGGCGCGCATTGCCACAACGGCCGCCCGACGGCTGGCTTCGGTTTCCTTGATGAGGTAGCTCGCCGCGGCGGCCAGCAGGATCAGCAGGAAGGAGACCGCGAAGAAGCCGCGCTGGATGAACAGCGTACGGCGCTGGGATGCTTCGCTGGCGGCGACGAGTTCCTCGATTTCGGGATCTTTGCGGCGATAACCGGAGGCCTCCTCCAGCGCGACGCCCGTGAGCAGATAGCCTGAAAGATAATCCGATTCGCGCCACTGCCGGGCAAGGGCGCTGAGACGGATCTGTTCGCGCGGGTTGATGGTCTCGGGGCCGCCGGCGCTCTTCAAGGCGCGCTTGGACACCGAGGCGCGCCAGGGGAAGGCGAGGGCCGCGAGCACAACCAGGCCAAACAGAGCGGCCACGATCAGCCCGTTGCTGGCGATCATGCTCTGGAGGCTGTCGTAGCCTTTATCGCCCCCGACATCGGATCCGGGCAGGGGAGCGCGATATCGTGAACCCAGCCAGAGGGCGGTCATGACAAAACAGGCGGCCAATACCAGGATCCAGAACAGCCACCGCCTAAGGCGCGTCCTCCGGCGCCTGCTGGCCCTGGCGGGGGAGGGCGGCTGTTGTGCCGGGGCTGGCGATGAGCGCGGCGGGAGCGGAGCGGGAGGGCTGGGTGCTGCCTGCTCTGGCAGGCTGGCCCCGGGTGCGAAGGGCGCGAGCTCGAGATCGAGATCCGGAAAAGCTTCGCTCTCTGAAGAGGCGAGGAGCTGGGCGCTCCAATATTCGAGGATGTCCTGCACCGCTCTGCGGTCGTCCTCCTGTTCCAGTACAGCGCCCGTCGCGACGACCCTTCGCCGGAAGGAGGAAACAGTGTCCCTGTTCCGCCCCTCGCTTGCACGCCATTCGCGCAGCAGGGCGAGATGCTCCGCGCGCAGGGCAGTGAGGCCGGTATAGGGGAGGGCCGGGTCATCCATGGCGGCGAGCCTCCGCTTCGTGGCTGGCAGGGGCAAATGCGTCAAAGGAGCGGATCCGCCCCCATAGCTTCTTCATGGCAAGGCCCCCACAACGGCCTGGAGACGGTTGCTGATTTGCGCGGTGCTGTCGAAATCCGATTTCAACTTGCTGTCTACCTCGAAGAAATGCGAGCCAACCTTGCTCTGGAAGATGAAGAACGCCCTCTTCAGTGCCTTGACCTGGTCCGGCACCTTGGCGGCGAGTGCGGGGTCGGATTGCATGCGCTCGATGTCGAGAAGGCATCCGTCGACACGGTCGCTGTCCTTGCGGTCAATGACATAGGTGGCCGGGCCGAGATCGAGGCCGTTGGTGCTGAGCGCTGAGCTGCGGGTTTCCGGCCACAACTCCGCCATCTGGCCGAGGATGAGATCGGCGGAATCGTCGAGACATTCGGCAAGGATGGAAAGGTTCTGCTCGACCGTCTGCAGGCGGTCATGGGCCGTCACCCGGTCGATGAGGTTCTTGCGCAGTTCTGTGATGGCGGCGATTGCCGGGTCGAGTGCGCCCGCATAGAGCTTGTCGAGCCCACTGACGCTGCCAAGGGCGGCCGCGAGATCGGCGAACGGCAGGCGGTTGGCCGAATTGAAGATGTATTTGTTGAGGAGTGGCGACTGCTCGCTGAGAATGATGGCGATGCTGCGCAAGGCAATGCGGATGCGGGCCGGCAGACCGTTGTCCAGGCCGTCCTGGCACTTGCTGGCCGACTGCTTGAGGATATCGATCCAGGATTGGTCGAAGCCGTTCAGGAGCATGGCTTTCTCGGGAACGGTGATCAGGCCGCGTATGTCCGTGACGGCGCGGTTGGTGGCGCCAATATAGGCGGCGATCATTTCCGAACTGATCTGGTCATCGACGGAGGTGAGCGCCGCCTGCAGCAACGTGCGGGTCTGCGTGGTCTGCAGGCGATGCAGCGTGTCGTGGAGGGTCTTGTAGATCACCAGAAGGTTGATGCTCTGGGTAATCGACGTCAGCTTGTCGCGCGAGGCCGCGAGCTGGCCGCGCACCTCGTCCCTCTTCATCAGTTCCTCCAGGTGGCTGATGCCGGAGACCACGGCGTAGACCTGGGGCTGGACGCTGGGCGCGGCATCGAGCGCGCCGGGAAGCACGGTCTTCACCAAAGCCTGGAAGGGAGGAAAGCCGGGATCCTTGCTTTTGGAATACAGCACGCAGGCGATGAAATTGGTGAGGATGCCGGTCTTCACCGCCCAATCGATGCAGTCGCGAGCAATGTCGCGCTGAGGTTGCTGCTCGAAGGAAATGCCGGTGATCGGCTCGTCGTTGCACACCAGCGTGAGGTCGCCGAGCTCCCGGAAGGTGCACAGATCGCCGACGCCATTGGCCAGGGCGATGATGCTTTCGGAGGGCAGGGCGGGGTCGGGCATGTTCAGCCTCCGGCGGAGAGGCTGTCGCTATGGCCGTTGGCGACGAGATCCGCCCTGATGCGGCCGGCAGGGATGCCCTGGTTGAACTTCGGCTCGCTCCAGGCCGGGTCGCCGAAGTGGTGCAGGGCGAGAAGCTGCCAGTCCATGTCGAGGCAAGGCGAACCGGACGAGCCGGGATCGGTGTTGGTGGCGTAGCGCAGGCGCGGTCGCTCCGGTGCGCCGGGCGTCGGCAACACGGCCTCCGTGTCGATCGCCAGCTTGATCGGGCCGCCATGCGGGTGCTGCACGATCATCAGGGGCGCCTTTTCCGGCAAGGCTTCGTCGCGCTCGGGCAGGGCGAACCAGCCACGCTCGCTGCCGGCGGATTTGGCGAGGCGCAGCAGGGCGAAGTCGAGCTCGGTGGCAAGCGGCGGCGGTTGGTCGGGCGTGCTCGAGACTTCCGCCGGCGCATAGGGGCGGTGGTGCAGGAGGCCGCCTTCCCCAAGCGCGATCTCCACCCCAGGATCGAACGAGCCGTCGGTCTGGCGAGCATAGTCGAACCGGCAGGAGATGGATGCCTGCTTGCCCTCGGCAATGGGTTTTTCGATAACGTGCCAGTTCGTCAGCACGGCTGCGGGGCCGACCAGGAAGCCGGTGCCGGCCGGGCTGCCGGCAATATCGATGCGGCAGACCCGCCGGCTCGCCTCCGTAAGGCCGGCAGACCAGAGGCGCAGGTCAAGCAGGTGCAAATGAGGCTTGATGTTGCGCTGCAGGCCCGGGGCCAGTCTTTCGGCCACAGGCTGCGTGCTGCGGTTAGCGCCGTCCTGCACGACGAAATCCACGGGGCTCGCCAGGGTGTCGACAGCAGCTTCCGGGGCCAGGGCGGCAATGAAGTCGCGGATATCCTGCCGGTGCGGGCGCTTGGCATAGACGGTTTTCAGGAAGGGAACGGTCTGCCCTTCCTGCTCGAGGCGGGTCAGGAGGTCGCGCAGGACAACCATCAGCGGATTGGCGATATTGGCCCAATAGACATCCAGCTGATCGCCTGTCGCTATATAGACGAAGTCCTTGAGGTCGTTGAGATTGACCGTCCTCGTCAACGCCCTCGAAAGCTGGGATATCTGCTCCCCCGTGAGTTCCTGCACGCCGGTCCCCTCCATTTCCCAACGTCAGACGGCTGCGACGGCAACCAGCTCAAAGCCTCGGGCAACTGATCCGCGGCGGAATCGGATGAATTCGCAGTGTCTTCGCAGCAGAAATCTCTACCAGTTTCCGCCACGCCGCGCTTTCGGGCTCGCGCGCCATGTCGTGCAGTCCGCCAATGAGCGTCAAATATGATTGTGCCGCAGACCGTTCCTTACAGCATTACCAAGATAGCAAATATAGATTTCAATTATATCATAGAATTTCTGCGTGAAAACAGCGTGAATCTGGGAGGATTTCCTTCTGGCCGGCAGCGTGGCATGCCATGGACCCGACGGCTGGCTGCATGAGGAGCAATTTCACGCATTGGTAGGTTGTTGGCTTCAGGTCGTTCGTCTAAATCCCGGGCATGCCATCCGTCGACGCCATGCCCGGGGAAGAGGAATTCGCCGTCCAGCGCGATTCCCGTCTGAGATTGCTGATTCCGCTGGTGGTCGGCATCGCTTTCCTGATGGAACAGCTCGATTCCACCATCATCGCCACCGCCATTCCCCAGATGGCCGGCGGCCTCGACACCACACCCGTGCGGCTCAACCTCGCCATCACCGCCTATGTGCTGGCGCTGGCCGTTTTCATCCCGGTCAGCGGCTGGTTCGCCGACCGCTTCGGCGCACGGCAGATCTTCGTGCTGGCGCTCTCCATCTTCACGGTGAGCTCCGCCTTCTGCGGCATCGCCCAGAATTTCGAGATGCTGCTGGCGATGCGCGTCCTGCAGGGCCTGGGCGGGGCGATGATGACGCCGGTCGGCCGGCTGATCCTGTTGCGCAGCTTCCCGCGCAAGGAACTCGTCACCGCCATGACCTATATGACGCTGCCCGCCATCATCGGCCCGGTGATCGGGCCGCTGCTTGGTGGTCTCCTCACCCATTATCTGTCCTGGCGCTGGATCTTCTATGTCAACCTGCCCTTCGGCGTGCTCGGCATCATCCTGGCGCTGCGCTATGTCGGCGACATCCATGGCAGCCGCGACGTCAAATTCGACTTTCTCGGCTTCCTGATCGTCGGCGCCGCGTGTGCCCTCCTTCAGTTCGGCATCGAGAATGTTGGCCGGCCGATGATTGCCATTCCCTGGGTTGTCGCGGTGCTCGTGGCCTCCGTGCTGCTGCTCTTCGCCTTCGGCTGGTATGCGCGGCGTGTGCCCGATCCCGCCGTCGATCTCACGCTCTTTCGCCTGCGATCCTTCAGCGTCGGCACGCTGGCCGGCGGCATCTGCCGTGTGGGCTTGAACGGCGTGCCCTTCGTGCTGCCGCTGATGCTGCAAGTGGGTTTCGGCATGAGCGCTATCGAATCGGGCTCGATCACCTTCGTCAGCGCCCTGAGTTCGCTCCTGGTGAGGCCGGTCTCCAAGCACATGCTGCGCCTGTTTGGTTTCGGTCCCGTGCTGTTCTGGAGCGCCGTCGTCGGCTCGGCCCTGGTTGCTGGCTTTGCGCTGATGCAGGCCGATACGCCGCGCCTCCTGATCACCGGTTATGTCTTCCTGTTCGGCCTGGCGCGCGCCTCGCAGTTCATGACCTCGAACACCTTGTCCTATGCCGACATGCCCTCGGCCCAGCTCAGCAGCGCCACCAGCCTCGGCGGTGTGCTGCAGCAGCTCAGCGTCAGCTTCGGCGTGTCGCTCGGCGCCATGTTCCTCGGCATCGTCACCTGGGACGGCTCGGCGCTGACACCCGAGCATTTCCACGAGGTCTTCCTCCTGATGGCGATCATCCCCCTCCTCTCATTGCCGGGCTTCTTCTTCCTGCACCCGGAGGATGGTGCCGAGGTCAGCCAGCACAAGCGCAAGTCGCGCCTCTAGCGCAGGGCGTCGAGCGCAGACCCCAGCTGGGTCCAGCCTGCCATGGCGGCCGACCAGCGACGGCCGAGGGTCAGCCCGCCATCGATGGCGATGGCCTGGCCAGTGACGAAACTCGCCTCGTCACTGGCAAGCCAGAGCGCGGCCTGGGCGACGTCCTCCGGCAGGCCCGCCCGTGGGATCGGCTGGTTGGGGGCGAGCACCGTCTTCATCAGCTCGACGCTGCGGTCGGCCGCTTCGATATCCAGGCCGACCGCCCGGCCGAAGAGCGGCGTTGCCGTCCCGCCCGGGCAGAGGCAATTGACGCGGATATTGTCCTCGCCAAGCTCGTTGGCCACCACCCTGGTGAGGTGGATCACCGCTGCCTTTGCCGTACTGTAGATATGGGAGGCGTGCCCGGCGCCGACGCCCGCGATCGAGGCGGTAGAGAGGATGGAGCCGCTCTTGCGCGCCCGCATCACCGGGGCGGCATGTTTCATGCCCAGGAAGACGCTTCGCAGCAAGACGGCCAGGCCGGTGTCGAAATCGGCGGCTGAGATGTCGGCGATCGAGCCACCGGGGGTGGCCGCGCCGGCATTGTTGAACAGCACGTCGAGCTGGCCGTGCCGATGGATGGCATGCGCGATGAGGGCGGCGATGTCGTCCTCGCGGGTAACGTCGGCATGGCGATAGTCCACCGCGGGCCCGAGCCGCTCGGCCAGCTTCTCGCCCTTGCCGTCCTGCAGGTCGGCGATGACGAGGCGGGCGCCCTCCTCGACGAACAGCTCCGCCGTGGCGAGTCCGATACCGCTCGCGGCGCCCGTGATGACGGCAACTTTCCCGCTCAATCGGCCCATGGCTGCCTCCCCTGTGCTCCATGCCAGCCATCGGAAATGCAGACGGCGCGGCTTCGAGCTTACCAGAAATGGGCTGTGGGGCGCGCTCCTCCGGAGAGGGTGCGACAACACCCTGTATTCTCCACTCCTTGCGCGATAACCTGCCTTGCAAGGACGTTGGCGACAGACTCCGGGATCACAGGGATGGATGACACGCTCTATGGCAAGCGCGACAAGCGCGGGGACTGGAAGCCTCTCAAATTCCTGGAATATCCGCCCGTCTTCGTCTGGCCCGCCCAGCCCAGGCGCTTCCTGCGCTGGTTCTTCGGCTATCCCGGCTACATCCTGCCCTGGAATCTCGGCTACGCCGCGCTGAGCCTGGTTTTCTGGCTCTATCTGACGCCGCCGATGGCCGAGATGAAGAGCTTTGCGCCGGGCTGGATCCTCTTCCTTCTCATTCGCAACGCCCTGATCGTGCTGGCAGTGTTTGGCGCCTTCCATCTCAGGCTCTATTGGCTGCGCAGGCAAGGCACCGCCTTCAAATACAATACCAAATGGCCCTCGACCGGCAATCCCGTCTTCCTGTTCGGCAACCAGACGGTAGACAACATGATCTGGACGCTGGGTAGCGGCGTGCCAATCTGGACGGCCTATGAGGTGCTGACACTCTGGGCCTTCGCCAATGGCTATATCCCCTATGTCAGCTTTGCCGAGCATCCGGTCTATTGCACGGTGATCCTGCTGCTGATCCCCTTCTTCCGGGAGGTGCATTTCTATCTCGTGCACCGGATGATCCACTGGCCGCCGCTCTATCATTCAGTGCACAAGCTGCACCACAACAATGTCAATCCGGGGCCCTGGTCGGGGCTCGCCATGCATCCGGTCGAGCACCTGCTCTATTTCTCGGGCGTGTTCATCCATTGGATCGTGCCTTCGCACCCCTTCCACGCCATCTTCCATCTCCAGCATCTCGGCCTGGTGCCGGCGCAGGGCCATGTCGGCTTCGACAAGATCGTGGTGGGCGAGCGCTCGGCCATCGATACCCACGCCTATGAGCACTACCTCCACCACAAATATTTCGAGTGCAATTACACGGACGGCGCCATCCCGATCGACAAATGGCTGGGCACCTTCCACGACGGTTCGCCCGAGGCGCAGGAGCGCATGGACAAGCGCTTCATGGAGCGGGCGGCAAAGCAGGCTGCGAAGAGGGCGAAGAAGGGGTGATTGGTGTGCCGATCTCCAGATCGGCACGGAAACGGTACCCTTTGAGAAAGAATTGCCGACCTGCAGGTCGGCACACCCTTACGTCCGCGTTGCGCCGCTCGACATCCTGATCCGATCCAGCGCCACGGCGCCGATGATCACCAGGCCCTTGATGATATATTGCCAGATGTCGGAAATGCCGATCAGCACCAGGCCGTTGGAGAGCACGGCGATGATGAGGGCGCCGATCAGCGTGCCCCAGATCGAGCCGACGCCGCCCACGAAGGAGGTGCCGCCGAGAATGACGGCGGTGATGGCGTCGAGCTCATAGGTGAGGCCGAGCTGCAGGCCGTTGGCGGCGTAGAGGCGGGCCGCCGACATCGCACCGCCGAGGCCGGCGCACAGGCCCGACATGCCATAGACGAACAGCAGGATGAACCAGACCTTGATGCCCGACAGGCGCGCCGCCTCGGCATTGCCGCCGACGGCATAGATGCGCACGCCCAGCACGGTGCGCCGCAGGATCAGCCAGGAGATGATCACGGTGGCGCAAGCAATCACCATCAGCCAGGGGATGCCGAACAGCGAGCCGTTGCCGATGAAGTCGAAGGGCAGGCTGGCGTTGAAGATCGTCTTGTCCTCGCCGAGCAGGCGGGCGAGGCCGCGCACCGCGGTCATCGAGCCGAGCGTGACGATGAAGGGCGGCAGGCGCAGGAAGGCGATCAGCGCACCATTGATCAGGCCGAGGATGCCACCTGTCACCAGAGCGGCGACCAGGCCCATCATGCCCCAATTGGGGATGAGCGAGACGATCAGCGCCACCATGGCCGCGGCGGCCAGCACCGCGCCGACCGAGAGGTCGATGCCGCCCGTGAGGATCACGAAGGTCATGCCGGCGGCGAGCACCGTGTTGATCGAGGCCTGCTGGGCCACGATCGACAGGTTGTTCCAGGACATGAAGCGGCCCGCGCTCCATGACAGGCCGCCCGTTTCGACATAGGCCGAGAGCAGTTGGAAGAGGATCGCGATCAGGAGGAGGGCCGGCAGCATGCCGAGCGCCCGGAGGGTACCGGCAAGAACGACCTTGCGGCGCTGGGCGTCCGTGGCGGACGTGTTGGTTGAGGTCATCGCACTGTCCTGTCTGGTACTGGTTGTCGCCCGGCTATCGAGCCGGCCTCAAGCTGCTTCCCTGCTCGCCGCCGAGGTGGCGATGGCCATGATGTTCTCCTGGCTGATCGGCTGCGCCCCGGGGGTGCCGCCGAGTTCGCCGGCGATATGGCCTTCGCGCATCACCACCACGCGGTCGCAGATGCCGACGATCTCCGGCAGTTCGGAGGAGATCACGGCGACGCCGACGCCTTCGCGCGCGAGCTTGTCGATCAGGCGGTAGATTTCCGACTTGGCGCCGATATCGACGCCGCGCGTCGGCTCGTCGAGGATCAGCACGCGCGGCTTGGTCTCGAGCAGGCGGGAGAGCAGCACCTTCTGCTGGTTGCCGCCGGAGAGGCCCCCGACCGTTGCATCGGGGGTCGGCGTGCGGATGCCGGTGGCCTGGATCGCCGCCAGAGCGCGCTTCTTCGCCCTGCCGAGATTGAGCAGGCCGCCGGGCAGGGAGTCCCGGGCGATCACACCCAGATTGATGTTCTCGGAGACCGTCATGTCGAGCATCAGGCCGAGCAGCTTGCGGTCCTCGGTGAGATAGGCGATGCCCGCGTCGAGGGCATCGAGCGGGGTCTTGATGTGAACCTCCTTGCCATCGACGCTCACGGTACCCGACACCTTGGGATCGGCGCCGTAGACGAGGCGGGCGAGCTCGGTGCGGCCGGCGCCGACCAGGCCGGCAATGCCGAGCACTTCGCCCTCGTGGATCTCGAAGGAGCAGGGCTGGATGCGCCCGCCATCGCGGATGTCCTTGACGGAGAGGATGGTACGGCCGCGGCATTGATGGGCGTCATGCTCCTTCTTGTAGAAGGAGGAGAGGTCGCGCCCGACCATCATGCGCACGACGGCGGCGGGGGTGATGTCGGCATGGTCGAGCGTGCCGACATAGGTGCCGTCGCGCAGCACGGAGACACGGTCGGAAAGCTCGTAGACCTCCTTCATGCGGTGGCTGATATAGACGATGGCGAGCCCCTCGCCGCGCAACTGCCGCACCAGAGCGAACAGGCGCTCGGTTTCGCGCTCGGACAGGGTGGTGGTGGGCTCGTCCATGATCAGCACGCGCGAGTGGGCATGCACGGCGCGGGCAATCTCGACCAGCTGCCGCTCGGCGATCGACAGATCCTGGACCCTGTCGCGGGCCGTGAAGGTGGCTCCGAGCCGCTGCAGCAAGCCCTCGATACCGGCATTCATGGCGCCGCGGTCGACGAAGCCGGCCTTGCTTCGCTCTCGGCCGAGATAGATATTCTCGGCGACGGTGAGGTTCGGCGAGAGCGCCAGCTCCTGGTAGATGATGGCGATGCCGAGCTGCTTGGCGGCCATTGGGCCATTGATCGCCACTTTCTGCCCATCGATCAGGATCTCCGAGCCCTCGTCCGGCACATAGGCGCCCGAGAGGATCTTCATCAGGGTCGACTTGCCGGCGCCGTTCTCCCCCATCAGGGCATGGATCTCGCCCAGCCGAACGTCAAGGGAGACGTTCCTGAGAGCCTGCACCCGGCCGAACGTCTTGGAAACATTGCGCATTTCTAGAAAAGGGTGCGTGTCCGCAGCGTTCATCCACCTCTCCCTTCCCATCCGCTCTTGCCGGCGAGTTCGATTGGTCAGACCATAATTGCGTCCAGTGTCGCAGCAGTTCCCCGTTCTGCCAATAGTTTCGACAGGGACTGGTAAATCTCGGCGAAGGCCGGGCTCTCCCTCAGGCCGAGGCCGCGGAAAGCGGTGATGTCGAGCACCGCCATCGGGCCGCCGGCGCGCAGCTTCTGCCAGTCCTCCGCGCCGATCTGCGGCTCGAAGATCTCATAGGACACGCCCTTGTCGTCGACGCCGCCGAGATAGCGCGCGAAGCAGGCGATCAGGAAGGCCTCGCGCGTCAGATCGGCCTTGCGGGCGATGAGCTCGCCGATGGTCCTGCCGTGGAAGACATTGATCTTGGAAGCGCCGTCGCCCGCCACGCGCAAGAGCGTGTCCTTGATGGCGGGGTTGGCGAAGCGCTCGATCACCTTGTCGGTGAAACCTTCGACGTCATATCCCGCGGGCGGCTCGACGAGACGGCGGGAATCGAGGTCCCAGAAATTCCGGAGGAGGCGGGGAATGCGTGCATCGCGCATGCCTTCGTCGACGAAGCGCGCGCCCATCAGCAGCGAGGGATAGCACATCAGCATATGGGCGGCGTTGGAGAGCCGGCCCTTCACCGCGACATAGGCGCCGACCTGGTCGCTGAACACCACGTCGCCAAGCTCCAATTGTGGACGGCCGGCGCTGAAACGGTCCTCGACCACCCATTTGGTATAGGTCTCGCAAGTGGCGGCGAGGAGATCATCGACACCGGTGGCGGCAACGATGCGCTTGCGGTCTTCCTCCGACACGTGGGGGGCGATGCGGTCGACCATCGAGTTGGGGAAGGCGCCATTCACCTCGATCCAGGCGGCGAGGCCGGGATCATAGGCGCGGGCAAAGCCCAGCACCGCCTTGCGGCTGGTATCGCCATTGCGCTGGAGATTGTCGCAGGACATCACCGTGAAGGGCGGCAGGCCGGCGGCGCGGCGGCGCGCGAGGCCGGCAACGATATAGCCGAAGGCAGTCCTCGGTGGTTGGCCGGCAAGGTCGCTGGCGACATCCGGCGTGTCGAGGCGGAACTCGCCGGTGACCTCGTCGATATTGTAGCCACCCTCGGTGATGGTGAGCGAGACGATGCGTGTGAGGGGATCGGCAAGGCGCCGGAGCACAGCTTCGGGATCGGCCGGAGCGTGGAGATATTCGACCATGGCGCCGACGATCTGCGTCTGCCTGGGCGTCGGCGAGGTCAGCTCGGTGACGGTGTAGAGATTGTCCTGGCGACGATAGGCTTCGGCTTTCGCCCGTGACGATGCGCTGTCGAGCAGGCCGACGCCCGAGATCGCCCAAGTCTCATGGCCGGGATGGTGCAGGCAGGTCTCGACCACTAGCGCCTGGTGGACGCGATGAAAATTGCCGACGCCGAGATGCACGATACCCGGTTGCAGGCGGCTGCGGTCATAGGTCGGTTTGGTGACGTTGGGCCCGAAGAAGGCCAGGGTCTCGCTGCGAAGCGCGGTCACGGGTTGGGCTTTCCTTTAGGGGCCGGTCCTCCCCGGCAGAGGGATGAGGGCCTAGCTGGGAACGTGCGGCTGTCACATCCGGAAGGTCGCCCACCGATCGATGTGTCACGCTGCCATATCCAGGCCCCCACCCCTCTTTGGGAGCGCCTTCTCCCGTGCGGGAGAAAGCGAGTCCGGCAAATCGCAAAACGCTTTGGCTCAGTCGTCGTGCTTGGAGTTCCAGCCCTTGTATTCGTTGACGTTTTCGCGCGTCACGAGGGCGGAGGGGATCAGGATCAGCGCCTTCTCGGGCTTCTTGCCGTTGATGAGATTGAGACCGATCTCAACGGCTGTCTTGGGAATGGCGTAGAAGTCCTGGCTGGCCGAGGCCTTGATCATGTCGAGGCCGGGATCCTTCAGCGCCGCCTCGATATCGGGCGAACCGTCCACGGACGTGATGAAGAATTCGCCGCGGCCCGCCTGCTTGGCGGCGAGCGCCGTGCCGATGGCCTGCGGATCGTTGATGGTGAAGATGGCGCCGATCTTCGGGAAGCGGGTCAGGTAGCCCTGGGCCGCCGCGAGGCCCCCGTCACGCGAGCCCTTGCCGTCCTGATCGTCCGAGAGGACCTTGAGGTCGGGATATTTGGCGAAAACTTCCTTGCAGCCGACCACGCGGTCGACGACGGCCGAGACCTGCGGGCCGTTCTCGATGATGACGTTGCCTTTGCCGCTCAGCTTGTCGGCGATGTACTGGCAGGAGATGCGACCGGCCATGACATTGTCGGTGGTGATGGCGGCGTCCGCTCCGTCGGCCACGGTGTCGAAGGCGATGACCGGGATGCCGGCGGCCTGTGCCTTCTTGATGGCAGGCGTGATCGCCTTGGGATCGCCGGGGTTCAGGAGGATGAAGTCGACGCCGGCGGCGATGAAATTGTCGATCTGGTTGAACTGCTTGCCGAGGTCGTAGTCATAGCCGACAGCGGTGACCTGGGCGTTGGGATTGGCCTTCTTGATCAGCTGCGTCGCCGTGTTGGCGATGATCACGAAGCCGGGATTGCCCATCGAACCCACGGAAATCCCGACCGATTTCACGTCCTTGGCGAGGCCCGCGCCGCCAGCGGCCAGGGCAATGGCCGTGCCCGTCAGAGCCACGGCAGCAAGATGCTTGATGGTCTTCATGGTAACCTCCCTTTTGTGAGATCGATCTCATGTTTTTTTACACGTCCCACTTTAAACTTTGTCCCCGATTGTCGCGGGGTTGTCAACGGCAAAGGCCTATCCGGTGAGATCGAAAACCGACTCGCGGTCCACCAGCACGGTCGGCAATTCGATCGCCTGCGGCGCGACCCCGCCCCGGATCTGCCGGACCAGCGTGGTGACGGCTGCCCTGCCCATCTCGTAGATCGGGCGCTGCACCACGGAGATGGCCGGGGTCAGGACCCGTGACCAGGGCGATTCATCGAAGCTGATCAGGGCGATATCCTTGCCGATCGTGAGGCCGAGCTCGCGGCAGGCGGCCATGGCGCCGACCGCCATTTCCTCGCAGGTCGCCAGGATCGCGGTCGGGCGTGGCTCCATGCCGAGGATGGAGAGCGCCGCCTGCGTGACGGTTGGCAGGTCATTGCGGGTGTAGCGCACCCAGGCGTTGGGCAGTTCCAGACCGGCTTCGCGCAGCGCCTCTCTTGCCCCGGCGACACGGTCGCGCACGGTGGAGACAGCCCGGCGGGGCAGGGTCGTGCCGTGGGAACGGACGGCGACGGTGGAAACCAGGAGGCCTATGCGGGTGTGGCCGCGGGCGATGAAGAGTTCAACGGCATCGCGCGCGCCGCTGCGGTCATCGGTGGTCACCGTGCTCGCCGGCATGTCGGTGATGCGGCGGTCGAGCAGGACGAGGCGGCTCGAGAGTTCGCCGACGCGACGCAGATGGTCGTTGTGATCGGGTGAGGAGGGCACCACGATCAGGCCATCGACGCGCTTTTCGGCCAGCACGCGCACAGCCTCGATCTCGCGCGCGATGTCGTCGTCCGTATTGATGATCAGAGCTTGGTAGCCATGTTCCGCGCAGGTGTCGATGATGGCCCGCGCGGCGGCGGCGAAGAAGGAATTGCTGATATCGGCGATGACGACGCCGATCGCCAGCGTCTTGCCGGCGCGCATGGCGCGGGCGACCTCGTTGAGGCGATAGTTCAGCTTTTGCGCGGCGGCGGTCACGCGCTCGCGCGTCTCGTTGCCCACGAAGCCATAGCCGCCGAGGGCACGGGCGGCGGTGGCGCGCGAGACCTTGGCGAGGCGTGCGACGTCGATCAGGCGGGCGGGGCGGCTGCCCTCTTCGGCCTCGCGTTCGTCGCTGGATAGTGTGGTGTTGGCCATGCTTCCTCTTCGAGCCTGCTACCCTCCGGAGAGCAGGCGCTATTGGGGGTCTGAAGACCCGCCTCCCGAATTCTCTTAGAACCTGGCGCCTGTCCTTGCCAGCGGGCCGGCCGCTCCATTTTCAGGCAGGGCTAACTCGCCCCCCTCGGTCCGGCAGGTGGCGGCGGCGATCTGCATGGCGCGCTCGAGGCAAGCGCCCCAGCCCTCGGCGTCATCGGGCATACCCCGTTCCAGGCAGAAGGCGATCAGGCTGGCGAGGGTGGCATCGCCAGCGCCCATGGTGTCGACGACGGGCTTGCTGGCGGGGCACGCCGGCACATTGATCATCAGCCCGTTGCGGGCGAACAGGGTGGCGCCGTTGCGGCCCTGGGTGAGGACGATGGTGTCGACACCCCAACCGAACAGGCCGTGGATCGCCTCCCGCCCCGTGTTGCCGAAGATCAGCCTGGCGTCCTCCTCGCTGAGCTTGATCAGATCGGCCTGGCGTGTGACCGCGGCGAGCCCTTCGCGCACCGGCTGGATATCGGCGATCAGGTCCGGCCGCGGATTGGGGTCGACAAAGACCAGGCCCGATGCCGCACCGAGGCGGGCCACGAGGTCGGCGATAGAGGCGGCATTCTCGAAAGGATAGGAGTTGACGGCGACCGCCGCGGCCTGGTTCAGCACCGCCTGCGCCTCGGGCCCGACGATGTAGCGCCGCCGGCGCAGGTCACTGGAAAACACATAAGAGGGCTCGCCCTGCAGGCGCCGCGAGGTGGCGCTGCCAGTGGCTTCGACATTGGGCGTGCCGATCAGCCGGACCTGCCTGTCGCGCAGATAGCGCTGCAGGCGAAAGCCCCACCGGTCGGCCCCGACCCGGCTGAGCAGGGCCGAATCGAGGCCGAGATGGGCCAGGCCCACCGCGAGGTTCAGTCCGGCGCCACCGGCATAGGTCCGGAACGTGCCATCCGGCTGCTCGATCACGTCGATGATGGCATCGCCGATGGTCAAGACCGTCTTCATCGCGGCTCATTGCATGTTGGTGTGCCGATGCCACATCAGCTTGTGAGCGTTGGGAATGCGGGAGGCGAGGTCGAGGATCACGGCGTCGAGCAGGATCAGGCAGGTCTGCTCGAACAGGCTGCCGCCGAACTGCGCCGTTGTCTCCACCGGCACGGGCAGCACGATATCGGCGATGCCGGCCAGCTTGCTCTGGGGCTTGTGAGTGAGGGCGATCACCTCTGCCCCCTCGGCCTTGGCGATCTCGGCAAAGCCGACGCTCACCGGCGTCTGGCCGGAGCCCGAGATGATCAGGAGCCCATCGCCCGCGCGTACGGAAGGCGCGGTGACCTCGCCGAGGAAATGCACCTGATGGCCGATATGCATGAAGCGCATCGCCGCCATCTGAGCCGACAGGCCGGAGCGGCCCTGGCCCGAGAAGAACCAACGCCGGCCTTGTCGTTCGAAGGCTCCGACCACGCGTGCGAAGGCGGCGGGATCGATGCGCTCCAGCAGGCCGGTTATTTCCTGTCCCACGGCCAGCCAAGGCCGCGCTGGGGGAGTCTCGAGCTGATCCATTGGGCGACCTCCTGGGGCGTGTCGGCTTCGGTGATGGCGCTGCCGACCACCACAACCTCGGGCGCGGCGGCGATGACGGCCTCCAGCGTTGCCGGGCCGATGCCGCCGGCGAGCGAGACGCGGAAGCCGCGCTGGTGCATCTGGTGCACGGCATCGATATGGGCGGTGGAGACATCGCCCGCAAGCCGCCTGTCCGTGGGCGAATGCACGGCGACATAAGCGAAGCTCGGCGGAAAACGGGCTTCCGGCGGCAGCAGCTCGGCCTCGCCCGATTGGGTGATGGTGTCGAGGACCACGCTGGCACCGAAATGCTCGGCCCGCCGCCCCACGGCCTCATGCGTGGCGGAGGCAGCGCAGGAGAGCACCGTCATCAGGGCGGCGCCGGCGCTGAACACCATGTCGGCCTCGAACTGGCCGCCATCGACGGTCTTGGTGTCGGCGAGCACGGGAATATCGGGGCAGAGCTCGCGGGCCGTGGCGATGGCGCCGATGCCGAAGCGCTTGAGCAGCGGCGTGCCGATCTCGATGATGTCGGCGTAAGGTTTCAGGCGCGGCAGCCAGGCGAGGTGCTCGGGCTTGTCGAGGGCAATCTGCAGCAGCAAGGACGTTCCTCCCGGAGCAGACGGCCCTCCACGTGGCCTTGCCCCACTTCGTGCGATCCGGCATGAGATCGATCTCACCATAGGCATCGCAGGGCCGGTGGCCGATGTCAATTGCTGCCTGGCGGAGGCGTGAGCCGGAACAGGATTGCCGCGGAAACGTTTCCCTTCTGTGGCCTGTCATCGGGATCGGACACCAGCAGGAAAGGGGAGCAGATGGTCAGGGAACGCAAGGTCGCCCGGTTGCAAAGCGCAGTCCAGATCAAGGGCGTCAAGGCAAAGCGGGAACACAGGCAGCCCTACGCTTCCGAGATCGAGGATTATGCCTTCGATGCCGTAAAGGCGCCGGAGGCCGATCCGCAGCGCCAGCCCCTCGAAGCGACCCACGGCGACGCGGCTGACCGTCTCCGGCCGCTGGAGCCGAGCGGGCGGCGCAAGCTGCATTAGAGTCGTATGCGTTATCCTTCAGGGCGAAGGACATGCGACGTCATTCCGGGCGACTGTATCCTCACAAGCTTTAGCTTGTGAGTGGAGACCCGGAATCCAAGAACGCAGTCTTCCCAAGGTGGTGTTCCTGGATTCCGGCTCTTCGCTTCGCTACGGCCGGAATGACGCTTTCATCCGTGCCAGTATACTGAGATGCAAACAGGCAGGCAGCGAAGCTGCCTCCCCGCGCTCTGGATCACCCCTGTCCGGCGGCTTCCAGGATCAGCCGTGTGATCTCCTCCGGGTGGGAAATCAGGGCCAGGTGGCTGGCCTTGACCTCGATGGTCCTGGCGCCCATGCGCTTGGCCATGAAGCGTTCGAGGTCGGGGTTGATGGTGCGGTCCTCCGTCGACACGGCGTAGAAGCTCGGCTTGGAGCGCCAGGCCGCGTTGGCGGTCTTGCCGGTGAGCAGTGCCTTGTGGAAGGGCTCCTGCACCGCGTAAAGCACCCTGGCCTTGGCTTCGGGCAGGTCGCCGGCGAAATCGCGCAGGAAGGCTTCCTCGCTGAGGCGCCCCTCGTCGCCGTCGAAGACGATGCCAGCGGAGGCAGGCGGCGTCGGATAGGTCTTGGCCAGTGCCGTGTAGTCCTCGCCGGCATCCGGCGCCCGCGCCGCGACATAGACGAGGGCGGAGACCTTGGGATGCACGCCGGCCTCGGTGACGATCATGCCGGAGAAGGAATGGCCGACGAACACCGTGGGACCGTCCTGGCGGTCGAGCACGCGCTGGGCCGAGGCGACGGCTTCAGGCAAGGTCGTGAGGGGGTTCTGCACGGCGGTCGCATTGAGGCCGGCGGCCTGCAGGCGGGCGATCACCTCGGACCAGCAGGAGCCATCGGCAAAGAGCCCATGCACGAGCACGACATTGCGCGCCTTCACCGGCGCCGAAATGGCGGCCATGCCGCGAGTGGAGATCAGCGAAGCCGCGGCACCGGCCAGCAGGGCAGTCGAAAAAGTACGTCTGTTCATCAACATGATCTTGTTCCTTCGGAAATGAATGGATTGTCGAATGCAGTGTGGCGCAATGGAAAGGCCGCGCGCCGAAGAGCGGCAGCGGGAAACGCGTCGTCTTCACCCCCCTCCGGCCGTTGCAAGCCAGTCGCGCAGACCCTCGAGGCTGTGGAAGCCATCGGCGGCATAGCAGCGCGCCTGGGGAAGGGCCGTGCGCGCCATCTCGGCAAGCACTTGGCCCGGGCCAAGATCGAGGATGCGGTCGACCCCGCTTTCGCCGAGAGCCTCCAGGGTGGCGGCCCAGTCGATGGTCTGGGCGACCTGCGCGGCGAGCTGCGGAATGGCATGCGCGGCCTTGAAGACACGGCTGCCATCGCTGCCCGCCAGGAGCAGACACCCGGGCTTGGGGTCGGCGGCTGCGCTTGCCTCGAGCGCCTCGCGGAGCGGCACCACGGCTTGCGAAAGGCGGGGTGTGTGGGACGCGATATGCACATCGAGCAGGGCCGCCTTCGCCGCCCCGGCGCTTTCCGCCTCGCGGCACAGCGCCGTGATATCGGCCCGCGCCCCGCCCACGACAAAGAGCCTGTCTGGATTGATGATGGCGATGGCACAGCCATGGCGACTGGCCAGCGCCTCGACGGCCTGCCGCGTCAGCCCGCGCACATAGCCGAGCTGACCCTCTCCGCCGCCGGCCTTGTCCATGACGCGGGCGCGCCGGTCGGTAAGCTGCAGGGCGGTCTCGGCGCTCCAGGCGCCGGCGATGCTCCAGGCCGCCATCTCGCCGAGGCTGTAGCCAGTCACTGCGAAGGCGGGCGGCAGCGCGGCGGCGATGCAGGCGTGAAGGGCGAGCACCGCCGAGACGGAGAGGATCTGGCTCAGGCGGTTGGCGTGCAGCAGCGGATCATCATGGTCTCGCACCAGGACGCACGGATCGCGGCCGAGCAGCGCTTGTGCCGCGGCGAAGACGGGTTCGGCCTCCGGCTCGCCGGCCGTGAGATCGAACATGGTGGGCGACAGCAAGCCCTGTCCGCTGCACAGCAGGGCGAGCATCACGCCTCCTCCCTGTCGACGAACAGCGCCATGGCAAGGAGATCCGCGCAGCCGCCGGGGCTGAGATTGCGGGCGACAAAGGCGTCGTGGATGGCGGCCGCACGCGCCTTCCAGTTCGGTTGGCCGACGCCGCCAGCCGCCATGAACGTGCGCGCCTCCCGCTGGGCGAAGGCAAGCCCGGTGGCCCCGCCGCGATGCAGGAGATTGGTATCGGCGACAGCGGCGATCAGGGCCAAGCAGGCGTGCACGCGGGCAGCTTCTTCGTTGCCCGTTGCGGCGCGGCCCGCGCGCAGGGCCGGCAAGGCGATGTCATAGACCGCAGGCTGGCCCTGCGCCGCTTCCAGCCTTGCGCCGCCGACGCCATGACGGCGGCAGGCTTCGGCCCCGTGGCTGCGCAGCGGTAGCGGGCCGGAGAGGATCGCTTCGCCCCAACGCTCGGCGATGATCCGCCCAAGCGGCAGGGGGATGGCATAAGCCTGCCGGAAGCCAGCAGCGGCGCAGAGTAGACCGAGCCCGAAAATGGCGCCGCGATGGGTATTCACGCCGCCGGTAGCGGCCAGCATGGCACGCTCGGCCTCGATGCCGATGGCGCGCAGGCGGTCCATGCCGGCGCCGGCGGCACCCGCCGCGGCGAGATCGTCGAACCAGGGTTCCAGCGTCTTGGCGCCGCGGATCAGCAGGGCAAAATCCATGTCGTGGTGGGCGCCGTTGTCGACATGGCTCACCAGTCCGGGCTTGGGATAGGTCGCCACTTCCAGCTTCAGGCAATCGGCGGCCAGGCTGCCGATGCTGGTCAGGCGGGAGGCTGGCGCGCTGTGATATTGCAGCAGCGCGGTCATGGCCGTTCTCCCGCCAGGAACCGCGCGCGCGCCATCAGGCGCGCTTCGGTTCGGCCCTTGACGAGGATCTCTTCGCCCCGCTGCCACAGCTCCCGCCAATTGGCACCACCGGCCGCGGCGAGGATCTCGCCGTCGATCCGCATCGGGGCACACCGCTCGATCGCCGCGATGCCGTCGAGCAGGGGATCGAGGCCGTCGGCGTCTGGCAGGTCCCACAAGAGGTCGAGATCCGAGCTGTCGCTGACATAGGCAAGGGCTGTCAGATGCTGCCAGGCAAGGCTGCCGAAGCAGCGGGTGGAGGGATCGAGCCGGAGCAGCGCGACGATCGAGGCCTGCCAGGCGGCGGGCGCAGCGCTGGCGGCATCGCGCAGGAGTGGCGGACGGGCCGAGCCAGCAATATCGCCAGGCTTCAGACTGACAGCGATGCGTTGCTTGCCCTGGGAGGGCGGGAGCGGCAGGCCGAGCGGGACAGCGCCGGCGTCGTCCTCCCATGCCGGCCGGCGAGCCACCAGCGGATAGCCGGCACTGCCCCAGCGTGCGAGAAGTGGTTCCCTCGCAAGGTCCGGCCGTGCCGCCAGCAGGGCGGCCCAGGCCGCAGCAGTCGGTGTCACCATGGTGTGGCGGGTTAGGGTCTCAGTCATGGCCCACCTCGGCGATCACGCGCTCAGCGACGGCGGCCGCCTTCGGCCGTCCACCGCGTTCGGCGCCGAGCCGGTCGCGATGGTCCGCCTCGACCGGCGTCGCCAGGAGATCGGCAAGCTGACCGGCGAGGGGCTTTGCCGGATCCCAGACCGCATGGATGGCTCCCGTCTTGGCGAGGTTGTCCAGGCCGGGCGCGAAGACAGGTGTCGATTCGGCTTTCGCCTTCAGGACATCGAGGGACAGTTTGGTGACGCGCGCCATCGAGGGCAGGTCCATCACGGCTGGATGGGCGCCGGGCAGGGCCACCAGCGTGCCGGTGGCGAGCGCCGTGGCGATGAAGGCGCCGGCAGCACTGCCGCCATAGAGCAGGCCGATGGTACGATGGCCCTGCGCCTCGGCCAGCAGCAAGGCCTTGGCGAGATGGGCGAGATATTCGCTGAGGCCCAGCAATTCGTCACGCCGGCTCATGCGCTGGCTAGCGGAGTCGATCAGCATCAGTAGGGGCGCGCCATCGCCTTTGCCGGCGATGTCGAGCACATGGCTCGCAAGGGTGAGCGCGCCCTCGACACCGAGCGGGGCCTCGTCGGCAATGCCGAGCACATGCAGGGTACCACCGCCGGGCAAGGGCGCGGCGCCGCGGATCAGGCCGTCAGCGACGGCAACACTATGTCCGGCGGGGAACAGCGAAGTGAGGATGTCAGCGAGCGTCATCGGCCGTCTCCCTCTTGTCTGCGGTGGTGCCCAGGAAATCCTGTGTGCCGAGACCGGGAATATCCGCGGGGGCCGCAATGCCGAGGCGCGACCAGACCTCTGTTCCGTCCCGCGCCGTGCCGAAGCTCTGCAGACGCCGTTCGAGCCGTCGCTGCTCGGCGGCGAGCATCGCAAGATCGAGCCGGACTGGCCGGTCGAGAGCTGTCAGCGCCGCCTGCCGGAAGGCGGTCGCCTCGTCGTCGACGAAGATGTCGGCGCCGCCGATCAAATAACGATGCTTGCCGCCCATGGTGCGCCAGACGAAGGCGCGGTCGCGTGAGTCGAATTCCTCGACGCCCCTGTTGGTCTCGATCACCTCGGGGCCGCTGACGGAGATGCGCCCCTGCTCGGAGACGATCAGGGTGGAACAGCAGCCGGCGATCAGCCCGCCGCCGCCGTAGCAACCGGCGCGACCGCCGATCAGGCCGATCACCCGGGCGCCGGCGCAGCGGAGCTCTACGAGGGCCCGCATGATTTCGCCGATGGCGAGCTCGCCGGCATTGGCTTCCTGGAGCCGCACACCGCCGGTGTCGAAGAGCACGAGCACGTCCCGCTTCAAGGGGGTGGCGGCGCGCAGCAGCCCGGTGATCTTGGCACCATGTACCTCGCCGAAGGCGCCGCCCATGAAGCGGCCTTCCTGGGCCGCCACCAGAACGGGCCGGCCGCCGAGGGTGGCGCGGCCGATGATCATGCCGTCGTCGAACTGCTCGGGCAGATCGAACAAGGCAAGGTGCGGGCTGATCTCGCGCTGCTCGGGGCCGATGATCTCTGCAAAGCTGCCGGGATCGGTGAGAGCGGCAAGACGCTGGCGGGCGCTGGCCTCGAACCAGCTCAGGGGACGGCTGGAACCGGTCATGCTTCGGGCTCCTCGATCAGGCGAACGGCCTGGGCGAGCCGCAGGGCCACCGTGTCGGGCCGCGCTCCCCCGTCATTGATGGAAAGATGCAGGCCCCCGGCGGCGCGTCGCGCGGCGAAATCAGCGACCACGGCCTGCCACACCGGCCCGAAGCCGTGGGCGGCGGTGGCAATGTCGACCGTGCAGGTATCGGCGGGCAGGATGCGTTCGGCCAGCACTTCGAGATTGCCGGAGGCAACCACCCCGGTGAGGACCTGGCGGCGGGTGCCGCCGGCGGGCCTTGTGGCCTTCACGGTGAAACTGAGCTTTTCCATGGGTCTGGCCTCCGCCTACCAGTTGCGGAACCGGCTCGGCGGCCGGTAGAGCCCGCCGGAGGCGAGCATGAGATCCTTGATCGAGCGGGCGGCGAGCAGGCTCCGGTCGGCGTCGAGTGGATCGATGCCGAGGTCCTCGGGCCGGCGGATCACGCCGCGCTCGCGCAGGTGCTCCACCATGCCGGCATCGCGCGCGCGGCCGATCTCGGTATAGCCGGCAACGCCGCGGATGGCTTGCTCGCGCTCGTCCTTGCCGCGGCAGAGCAGCAGGTTGGCGATGCCTTCCTCGGTGACGATGTGGGTGACGTCATCGCCATAGACCATCACCGGCGCGAGATCGAGCTTGAGCTTGTCGGCCAGTTCCAGCGCATCGAGGCGCTCGACGAAGAGCGAGGCATTGCCCTCGCCGAAAGTTTCGCCGATCTGCACCACCAACTTACGGCCGCGCCTCAAGGCCGGTGAGCTCTCCGGATCGGCCTCTGCGCCCGCCTTCAGCCAGGGCTCGCTGGGATGGCGCCGGCCCCGCGGGTCCGAGCCCATGTTCGGCGCGCCACCGAAGCCGGCGATGCGGCTGGTGGTGACGGTGGAGCTGTGGCCTTCGAGGTCGATCTGCAGGGTCGAGCCGATGAACAGGTCGCAGGCATAAAGTCCGGCCGTCTGCGAGAAGGCGCGGTTGGAGCGCAGCGAGCCGTCGGGGCCGGTGAAAAATACGTCCGGGCGGGCGGCGACATAATCCTCCATGCCCACTTCCGAGCCGAAGCAATGCACCTGCTCGACCCAGCCCGCCTCGATGGCGGGAATGAGCGTGGGATGTGGATTGAGAGCGAAATGCGTGCAGATCTTGCCCTTCAGCCCCAACTTCTCGCCGAAAGTCGGCAGGATAAGTTCGATGGCGGCGGTGTTGAAGCCGATGCCGTGGTTGAGGCGGCGCACGCCATAGGGCGCGTAGAGTCCCTTGATGGCGAGCATGGCGGTGAGGATCTGCGTCTCGGTGATCGCCGCCGGATCGCGGGTGAACAGAGGCTCGACATAGAAGGGCTTCCCGGCCTCAACGACGAAATGCACGAGGTCGCCGGGGATATCGACGCGCGGCAGCTTGTCGACGATCTCGGCCACTTGCGCGATCACGAGGCCACTCTTGTAGCTGGTCGCCTCGACCACCGTCGGCGTGTCCTCGGTGTTGGGACCGGTATAGAGATTGCCCTCGCGATCGGCGCTCACCGCGGCGATCAGGGCGACCTGCGGCGTGAGGTCGATGAAATAGCGGGCGAAGAGTTCGAGATAGGTATGGACGGCGCCAAGCGCGATCTTGCCGCCGAACAGCATGCGGGCGATGCGCGCCGATTGCGGGCCCGAATAGGAATAATCGAGCCGGCTGGCGATGCCCTTGTCGAAGAGGTCGAGATGCGCGGGCAGCACCACGCCGGACTGCACCATATGCAGGTCGTGCACCCGGGTGGGATCGACCCCGGCGAGCGCCACGGCCAGCACATCCGCCTGCTTCTGGTTGTCGCCCTCGATACAGACCCGGTCGCCGGGCCGTAGCACGGCTTCGAGGAAGGCGGGCAGTGCTTCGGGTGCAACCGCCTTCCCCTTTGCGTGCGCGCGCCCTGCGGCGAGGCGTTCGGCCAGCATTGTTCTCTGCGTACTCCAGTCGGCCATTTGGCGCTCCTTGTATGCAGTGCTTCAATTTATGGCTTGCCTTGTATGCAATAAGAGGAAGGAGTGTCAATCCCAGGATGCGTAACAGCTTCGTGATCGGTCTTGTGTATGCATGAGAGTGGATATCTGGGGTATCTGTATGCAAAGGCATGGATTGCGGCGGAGTTCCCTCTATTGTGCGCTTTTCCGCGACGATGATACCGAGGGCAGGCGATGATGCAGGCATTCGACGGCGATGACGAGAGTGGCGATGGCCGGAGCCTCATCTCCGACCGCATCCGCAATGCACTGACGGACGAGATCGCCTCGGGCCTCCTGGCGGCGGGGGCGGCGCTGGACGAGCAGCAGCTTGCCGACCGCTTCGGTGCCTCGCGCACGCCCGTGCGCGAGGCCTTGCGCCAGTTGGCGGTCAGCGGCCTGGTGGAAATGCGCCCGCGCCGCGGCGTCGTGGTCGCCCGCCTCACGCCTGAGCGCATCATGGACATGTTCGAGACCATGGCTGAGATCGAGGCGATGTGCGTGAGGCTCGCCACCTATCGCATGACGCCGCTGGAGCGCAGCCGCCTCATCGAGCTGCACGAATCCTCGCGCGCCATGGTTATCAGCGGCGATTTCGATGCCTATGACGGCTTCAACCGAGCTTTCCACGAATGTATCTACCATGCGACCCACAACGCCTTCCTCGCCGAGCAGGCGATCGCGCTCAGGGCGCGGCTGAGCGCTTTCCGGCGCACGCAGCTGCGCCATGCCGAAAGGCTGAACCGCTCCACCGACGAACACGAGGCGATCATGCAGGCGATCGCGGAGGGGGATGGGGAGACGGCCTCGCGTCGCATGCGAGCCCATATGCTGAATGCTGCCACGGCGCTGCGCCTCTATATCGAGAGCCATGAAGTGTCGTCTCCGCCGGTCAGCTGAATTTCTTCACAGTGGATCGACGGATTCGTCATGAGGGTCCGTTAAAAGGCTGGATCCCAGCCCGCCCCCTCCCGGGACGTGCCAACCGCGAAGAGAGCCTTATGATCCGTCCCCTGCTGCTTGCCCTTGTCCTGACCACCGCCGCCAGCCCGGCCCTCGCGCAGACCACGCCGGCACCCGCCCCGAGTGCGCCTGCGCCGGCCGCGCCCGCGGCCCCAGCGCCCGCCACCCCGGATGCTTCCGCGACGCCGGCCGGACAGCGCAGCCTTACGCTGGCACAGTTCCAGGCGCAGCGGGAAAAGGCCTATATGGCTGCCGATACCGATGGCGATGGCAAGATCAGCCAGGCCGAATGGACGGCATTCGCTGCCAAACGCAAGGCAAAGGGCGATCCGGCCAAGCTTTTTGCCCGCATTGACGCCAATCACGATGGCTTCATCGACCATGGCGAACTCGATGCCTTCCTCGCCAAGCGGTTTGCCCGGCTGGACAAGAACAAGGATGGGGTGCTGACGGGGAACGAACTACCCGGTCACAAATCCGCTGCCAAGCAGGACCAGTGATGCACGGACAGACGCCATGACCATTGGGGGTTCGCCAGCCTATGGCTCCCGATCCGGACGAGGAGTTGGTTCGCCGCATCGGTGGGGGCGACGAAGCGGCCATGCGGGCCCTCGTCGCCCGCAAGCTGCCGCGCCTGCTGGCGCTCGCCAGGCGTATGCTGGGCGATGCTGCGGAAGCGGAGGACGTCGCGCAGGAGACTTTCGTGCGGATCTGGCGCCACGCCGCAGGCTGGCGCACCGAGCGGGCGCGCTTCGACACCTGGGTTCATCGGGTGGCGCTCAATCTCTGCTACGACCGGTTGCGCCGCCGACGCGAATGGACGAGCGAGGACCTGCCGGAGATCGCCGATGGCGATCATGCCGAAGCCCAGCGGCATGAGGATGACAGCCTCCGGGTCGAGCGGGCCCTGAAGGCGATCGCTCCACGCCAGCGCGAGGCGATCGTGCTGACCTATTACCAGACGATGTCCAATGCCGAGGCGGCTGCGGTGATGGATGTCAGTATCGAGGCGCTGGAAAGCCTGCTTGCGCGCGGCCGGCGCTCGTTGCAGACGCTTCTGATGGGGGATGAGAACGATGGATAAGGGGCTGGACATGATGACGGCGGACCGTTTTGCCGCCCTTGCCGCCGCCTATGGCAGCGAGCTGCGGAACTGGCCGCCACTGGAGCGCGCCGATGGTGACCGTTTTGCCAGGCAGGCGCAGGGGCGCGCCATCCTCGACATGGCGCGCCGGCTCGATATCGCGCTGGGCCGTATCGTCGAGCGCTGGGGTCCAGCCTGGAGCAACAGCCGGCAGACTCGGCAGGAGGCCTTCGAGCGCCGCGAGCGCGAACTGGCCGCGGCGCCGCTGCGGGGCCGATCCCGAAAGGCGCAGGCCCTGCCGAGGGGAGACGACAGCCATGGCTGAGTTGGCAGGACGAATGGATGCCGGGCATTTCGAGGCCCTCGCGATGGCCTATGGCGGGCAATTGCAGTGCTGGCCGCAGAAGGAGCGGGCGCTGGCGCAAGCCTTCGCCCTCACGGAGGAGGGCAAGGCCATTCTCGCACGGGCAGGCCGTCTCGACGCGCTGCTTGACGGCTATGCCGTGCCTGCGCCGGCCGCCGGCCTCCATGCCCGCATCCTGCAGGATGGCAAGGCGGGACTGGCGCGGCGGCGACGCGTATGGCTGTGGTGGTCGGGCTTCGGTCTCGCCGGCGTCGGCGTCGCCGGCGCGCTGGCGGGCGCTGTGCTGGTGACGGTGCTCGCCCCGGTGGCCCGGCCCGAGCATGCCGTCTTCGATGCGAACACCACCGCCTTCGGGGATGTCGGCCCGGGGCGGCCGGCAGCGGAGGAGGATCTCTGATCGTGGCCGGTTCCCGTCTTCCCCTGATCGTTTCGGTCGTGCTCAACGTCTTCCTGCTCGGATGCCTGGCGGGCGGAGCGGTCTGGGTCCATATGCACACGCCGCTGCCCGGCGGTTCCCTGCAGGCGGCCGCCCAGGAATTGCCGCCAGCCGAGCGCGATGCCTTCCGCGAAGCCCTGCGCACCGTGCGGCAGGAGAATCGCCAGACCATCCTCGATGGCCAGCAGGCCCGACGTGATGCTGCCGAGCTTCTGAAGCAGCCTACCGTCGATGCGACCGCGCTTTCGGCTGCTCTCGAGCGTGCCCGCACCGCCGATGTCACCGTGCGTGCCAAGGTGGAGCAGCGCATCGCCGAATTCGCCGCGGCGAGTTCGCCGGGCGTGCGGCTCCTGCTGGCCGAAGGACTGGCACGCCATCTGCCGCCTCCAAAAAAATCACCCTGACTGGCGACGGATCGGGTCAAGCGCTGCGTTGAAGGAATGAAGGAGGCGATACCCGTCTCCCCCTTTCATCAACCGATGGAGTAGTGCGTTGATCAGATCTCTGAGCCTTGCCGCCGCGGCTTTTGGCGGCCTGATGATGACGGCCGGTGCGGCCTCCGCCATGCCGCTTGCGCCCGCCACGCCTGCAGGTCCTGCCGTGGTGCAGGATATCAGCTGGGGCTGTGGTCCCGGCTGGCACCCCAATCCCTGGGGGCGCTGTGTCCCGAACGCGCCGGTCTATTATGGCTGGGGCTGGCGCCACCCGGTCCGTTACGGCTGGGGCTGGCACCGGCCCTATGGCTATTACGGCCGCTGGCACTGATACGCCTTATTGAGCCGGGCGATCCCATGGCGGCGCCCGGCTGTCACCCCCAGGTTAGCAATCGAGGTCCAACGTGGCAGTATCCGCCTCCAATCCCGATGCGGCCCTGGTCGCCTTCAACCGCTTCGGCCTCGGCGCCCGCCCGGGTGACCTCGCCAAGCCGGGCAACGACCCGCGCGGGTTCCTCAGGTCGGAGCTTGCGACGCCGGACATCGCCCTGATCACGGTTGGCCTTCCCGGGGCCGGGGATTTGCCCGGCAGCACGCCGGCCATTCAGGCAAGCATGGCCGAGGCCATGGAGCGCAAGATGGAACGCGATCGCATGGCCGTCTCGGCAGCCGATGCCGGTGCCGCCATGCCGGCGCTCGCCATGAGCCCGGAAACGGCGCAGGCCATGCCAAGCCAGGCAATGTCGGGCAACGACAAGCCCAAGCCGCCCCGGCCTTCCGTGGAACAGAAGCTGTTCCGGGCCGAGGCGCAGGCCCGTTTCGACAAGGCGCTGGGGGCCGAGATTGGTTTCGTCGAGCGCCTCGTCGCCTTCTGGTCGAACCATTTCTGCGTGTCGATCGCGAAGGATAATATCGTCCGCGCTTCGGCTGGGGCCTTCGAGCGCGAGGCCATCCGTCCCTTCGTGCTGGGGCAGTTCGCCGACATGCTGCTGGCCGTCGAGCATCACCCGGCCATGCTGTTCTATCTCGACAACCAGCAGTCGATCGGCCCGGATTCGCGGGCCGGCAAGAACCGCAACCGCGGGCTCAACGAGAACCTCGCCCGCGAGATTATGGAGCTGCACACATTGGGTGTAGGCAGCGGTTACACCCAGGCAGACGTTACCGCTTTCGCGCGCATCCTCACCGGCTGGATGATGGCCGGGCGCGAGGGGCGCCTCGGCGAACCTGGCACCTTCGTGTTCAATGCCAACACGCATGAGCCAGGCGACGAGGTCTTCATGGGCAAGACCTATCCGGCCGGCGGCATGGGCCAGGCCGAGGCAGTGCTCAGCGATGTCGCCCGCCATCCCGCGACAGCCCAGCATATCGCTGCCGAGCTCGCACGCCATTTCATCGCCGACGATCCGCCGCCCTCGGCCGTGGCCCAGCTCGCCAAGGTCTTCACCGACCGTGATGGCGATCTGAGGGCGCTCGCGGTCACGCTGATCAACTTGCCGGAAGCCTGGTCGCAGCCCCTGACCAAGATGCGCTCGCCCCTCGACTACACTCTGGCCATCCGGCGCGCTGTCGGTTCCGCAGCCGGCGCCGATCCAGGCCCGACGCTCAACTGGCTCAACATGCTGGGCGAGCCGCTGTGGCAGCCGCCCGGACCGAACGGCTTCCCCGACACGGCCGACGCCCATGCCTCGCCCGCCGGCATGAAGATGCGGCTCGACATCGCCTGGCAGGCGGCGCGCCAGATCAAGGACATCGGCGAACCCAACGACGTGCTGGAGGCGGTGGTCGGTTCCTCCGCCTCGCCCGAGACGCGCCAGGCTATCGCCAGGGCCGAGTCGCGCCAGCAGGCCGTGGCGCTGCTGTTCATGGCACCCGAATTCCAACGGAGATAGGATCATGGCCCTGCTTTGCGAAATGCCCCATCCTTCCCGTCGCGCCGTGCTGCTCGGTGGCGGCGCCCTGTTCGCCTGGGCCTATCTGCCGCGCTTTGCCCGCGCCGCCGACGGCCGCGATCCCCGCCTCGTCGTCATTGTATTGCGTGGAGCGCTTGACGGGCTCTCGACCGTGGGCCCGGTGGGCGATCCCGACTATGCCGGGCTGCATGGTGATATCGCCCTGGCGTTGAACGGCCCGCATCCCGCCCTGCCGCTCGACGGCTTCTTCGCCGTCAACCCGGCGATGCCGAATTTCGCCCGCCTGTTCCAGGCCAAGCAGGCGGCGGTCGTGCATGCCGCCGCCACGGGCTATCGCGACCGCTCGCATTTCGACGGGCAGGACGTGCTGGAGAGCGGTTATCCCGGCCCCGGCCATATCGCCACCGGCTGGCTCAACCGCGCGCTGTCGGCTCTGCCGAGCGGTGACAGGGTGGGCCTCAAGGGCGGCCTTGCCGTCGGCCCGTCGACGCCGCTGGTCATGCGCGGCGCCGCCCCGGTGCTCGGGTGGGCGCCGCAGACCCTGCCCGATCCGAGCGACGACCTCGCCGACCGCGTGCTCGACCTCTACAATCACCGCGATCCCGTGCTGGCCTCGGCCCTGCAGCACGGCCTTGAGGCCGGCCGCATGGCGGCCGGCGACGGCATGGCCGGCATGGGCCGCAAGGGCGGTCTCGACAATGCCGCCGGCATGCGCCAGGCGGCGGAGGGCGCGGCGCGGCTGATCGCCGCCGATGATGGCCCGCGCGTCGCCGCGCTCGCCTTCGACGGTTGGGACACCCATGTCAACGAGGGGGGCGCCACCGGCCGGCTCGCCATGCTGCTGGGCGGCCTCGACGGCGCCTTCGCGGCCCTGGAGACCGGGCTCGGAGAGCGCTGGAAGGATACGGCGGTGGTCGCCATCACTGAGTTCGGCCGCACCGCGCGCATCAACGGCACTGTCGGCACCGATCACGGCACCGGCACGGTGGTGCTGCTCGCCGGCGGCGCCATCAAGGGCGGGCGGGTGATCGCCGACTGGCCGGGCCTGAAGGAGGCGCAGCTCTACCAGGGCCGCGATCTCGCTCCCACCTGCGATGTACGCGGCGTGCTGAAGGGACTGCTCGCCGACCAGTTCGGTCTTTCGGCGGCTGTTCTTGGCGACAAGGTCTTCGCGGACTCTGGGTCCGTGAAGCCGATGCAGGGGTTGATAGCCTGAGCGTGGTTAATCGGCGGAAAAGCAGTATGGCGTCAATGTGGCAGATATTGACACCGTTGCCTTGAATGTAAATGGAATGCTTCTCGCTGTATTGATCAGTAGTTATGAGTGAGAAGCAATTTATATCGATGAAATTACTATTCATGAAGCATTAAGTTGCACTGGGTAGGGTGGCTTCATCGCTGGGGTGCGTATGTAGGAGTTTCCCTTGAGCGTGATGATGCGATTTACCCTTCCTGTAGCCGCCCTGTGCCTGAGTGCCGCCCTTGCGGGCACCCCGGCCTCCGCCGCGGATGGCCGTACCGGCGCTTTTGTCGGCGGCGCGGCGCTTGGCGCCGTCGGCGGCGTGCTAATCGGCCAGGCCCTCGCCAACCGGCCGCCGCCTCCACCCCCGGTCGTGCGTCCGGCCCCGGTGATCTACGATCCCTATTTCAGCCAGCTCGACCGCCTGCACGCCGATTGCGACGCCGGCAGCCGCCGCGCCTGCATCGCCTTCGGTGAGTTTTTGGGCGAGCATCGCGAGCGCCAGGCGGAGTGGCGGCGCGAGCATCCGGACCTGTTCCACTGGGATGATTATTGAGGGGTAGGGCTCAGCGTTCGACCGGAGCTCTGCTCTCAGGTGTCGCGCAGCCCCTCACCTCAATCCTCTCCCCGTAAGAACGGGGCGAGGGGACTTCGAAGGCGGGCCTAAGCCTGGGAAGACTCATCTCGCTCGGCCGGCTGAGCGAGATGAAGCGTTGCAGAACAAATCGCGGCGATTATGCCCCCTCGCCCCGTTTACGTGGAAAGGATAAAGGTGAGGGGTTACGCGACTTTCACCGATACAAGGACCTCAGACCGCCCCTGCCGCCTCACGCCGCCCGGACTTCCTGCACTTCGGGTACGAAGTGGCGCAGCAGGTTCTGGATGCCGTTGCGCAGCGTCGCGGTGGAGGAGGGGCAGCCGGAGCAAGCGCCCTTCATGTCGAGATAGACGACCCCCTCGCGGAAGCCACGGAAGGTGATGTCGCCGCCATCGGCCGCAACGGCCGGGCGCACGCGGGTGTCGAGCAGGTCCTTGATGGTCTCGACCGTCTCCTCATCCGCCTCGTCGAAGAATTCCTCGCCCATGGCGCCGTTGGTCACGGCATGCTCGCGCAGGATCGGAGCGTCGGAGAGGTAGTGCTCCATGATGGCGCCGAGCACAGCTGGCTTGAGGTGCTGCCATTCCGCCTGGGATTTGGTGATGGTGATGAAATCCGAGCCGAAGAACACGCCGGCCACGCCTTCGATCGAGAACAGCTTCTCGGCCAGCGGTGACTGTGCGCCCTCGGCGGCATTGGTCATGTGCAGGGTGCTGCCTTCGGGCAGGACTTCGCGGCCGGGCAGGAATTTGAGGGTCGACGGGTTCGGCGTCGCCTCGGTCTGAATGAACATTTCTCTCTCCGCTCCAACGACCGGGTCAAGGCCGGCCAGGATCACTGGTGATTATAGAAGCAGCTGCGATTTGGGCGCAACGCTTTCCACCGCCTCGATCAGCTTCTCCAGATCCTGCGGCCGCGACAGGCGGTGGTCGCCATCCTTGATCAGCGTCATCGTGACATCGTCCTCCGCCAGGCGCTCGACCAGGGTCATGGCATGCTGCCAGGGCACGTCCGGATCTTCCATTCCCTGTAATATGTGCACGGGGCAGCCGGTTTTCACCATGCCGCCGAGAAGAAGATGATTGCGGCCTTCCTCGATCAAGGCCCGGGTGATCGGATAGGGCTCGGGCGAATAGGCCGAGGGGCGCAGCCAGGCGCCTTTCTCCAGGATGTCGCGCTTCACCGCCTCGGGAAACCGGTCCCACATCAGCGTCTGCGTAAAGTCGGCGGCGGGGGCGATCAGCACCAGGCCGGCGGGCGCCAACGCCGTGCCGGCGAGGCGCTGGGCGGCAAGCAGCGCGATCCAGCCGCCCATGGAGGAGCCGACCAGGATCGGCGGCGTCTTCACCACCCTGGTGATCACCGCCAGCGCATCCTCGAGCCACAGGCCGATGGTGCCATCCTCGAATCGGCCGCCGGATTCGCCGTGGCCGGAATAGTCGAAGCGGGTCACGGCGCGATGGTGCCTGGCGCCCCATTCGGCCAGATGCGTCGCCTTGGTCGCCAGCATGTCGGAGCGGAAGCCGCCGAGCCAGACCACGTCCGGCCCACGCCCGGACTGGTGGCGCCAGGCAATTTTCCGGGCCGAGGTGTCCTCGCCGAGCTCGATCATGCCGGGATCGCTAATCATGCAGTCACTTCCTTCTGACATTCCCGTAAAAGCTGCTGCAAAAAACCTCTCAGCAACCTGGCTTTGGCCATTGCAACATCTTTCATTCGTTAAGAATGACGCTCTATAAGCAGAACTATGCCGCAACAACCAGCGTCCTCTCCCGATTTTCTGCGCAGCTCCCGCCCGCCGGCCCGCCGGCCGAAGGAGGAGCGTTTTGCCGGCATCACGGTGCTGCAGATCATCCCGGCCCTCGACGCAGGCGGGGCCGAGCGCACCACCATCGACATCGCCGATGCGTTGACGCGGGCCGGGGCCCGCGCCCTGGTCGCAACGGAGGGCGGGCGCCTGGTCGGCGAATTGCAGGCGCGCGGCGGTCTATGGATTCCCTTCAACGCCTCCACCAAGAATCCCCTGCGCATCTGGGGCAATGCCAAGCGGCTGGAACGGCTGGTGCGCGAGGAGAAGATCGACCTCATCCATGCCCGCTCACGGGCGCCGGCCTGGTCGGCACGGCTCGCCACCAAGCGGTTGGAGCTGCCCTTCGTCACCACCTATCACGGTGCCTATTCGGCTTCGAGCGCCTGGAAGAAGCGCTACAACGGCGTGATGGCGGAGGCCGATATCGTCATCGCCAACTCCAACTTCACCGCCGCCACCATCAAGGAGAACTGGCCGGAGGCGGCAGAGCGCCTGCGCGTCATCCACCGCGGCACGGACCTGACGGCCTTCACGCCCGCCTCCGTCTCCTTCGAGCGCGTCGAGGCGCTACGCAAGGCCTGGAACATCGCGCCGCATCAGCGCATCGTGCTGCTGCCGGGCCGTCTCACCGCCTGGAAGGGCCAGCGCGTGCTGATCGATGCCGCCGCCATCATGAAGCAGAAGGGCCTGGAGGATACCGTCTTCGTGCTGGCGGGCGACGCCCAGGGGCGCGACGGCTATGTCAGCGACCTCAACGCCCGCATCGCCGAGCGTGGCCTCAAGGGTCTGGTCCTGCTGGTCGGCCATTGCAGCGACATGCCGGCAGCCTATCTTTCCGCCGCCGCCGTCGCCATTCCATCCACCAGCCCGGAAGCCTTCGGCCGCACGGCGGTGGAGGCGCAGGCCATGGGCTGCCCCGTCGTCGTCTCCGACCATGGCGCGACGTCCGAGACCGTGCTCGCCCCGCCGGAGATCGTCGGCAATCTGCGCACCGGATGGCGCACCGCGGTGGGGGACGCCGATGCCCTCGCCGAAGCGCTGATGGAGGCGCTCACATTGGGCGCTTCGGCGCGCGACGGATTGGCCGCGCGTGCCCGAGCGCATGTCGAGGCTCATTTCTCGCTGGACGTGATGTGTAATGCCACGCTCGATGCCTATGCAGAATTGCTGATCGAGAGCCGAAAGCTCAGGGAAGAGTAACGGGCCGTCGTGAGAAAATCGCAGTAAATGCAATCAAAGCGTTGACTTCCGACCGCTTCGGCAACATCTTCCCGCATCCGGGCGCGGGGTTCGATGCGAACCTGTCTGCTTGCCCAAATTACATCAACGGTAGAGGAGTTTACCGCCATTCGTCGCCCTATGAGGACAAACGCGCCGGTCACCAAGGATGGACCGCGCATCAATGAGGAGATTCGTAACCGCGATGTCATGCTGATCGATCAGGACGGCCAGAATCGCGGCGTCACCGATACGAGAGCTGCCATCGCCATGGCCTTCGAGGCCGGGCTTGATCTGGTCGAGGTGGCTGCCAACGCCGAGCCGCCGGTCTGCAAGATCATGGACTACGGCAAGTTCAAGTTCAACGAGCAGAAGAAGGCCGCCGAGGCCCGCAAGAATCAGAAGACCGTCGAAATCAAGGAAATCAAGCTCCGCCCGGCGATTGACGATCATGACTACGACGTCAAGATGAAGGCGATGAGGCGCTTCTTCGAGGAAGGCGACAAGGTCAAGGTCACGCTGCGCTTCCGCGGCCGCGAGATGGCTCACCAGGAAATCGGCTACCGCCTGCTCAATCGCGTCAAGGACGACACCGGCCTGATCGCCAAGGTCGAGTCGGACGCTGCGCTCGAGGGACGCCAGATGGTCATGGTCCTCGCTCCGCGCTGAGGATCTCCCCGGGCCTTCGCCGCCTCGGAGAGGCCCATTCTTCCCGGATCATCACCGATATTTGTATGAAATGAGACCCGGCTGGCATGGGCGTGCCATGTCGCGCCTTTGTCGTGCCATGTTCACGGAACACAACGCCACATAGCAGTTTTGCGTGCCGCCGCCATGATCCGGATCTTCACCCTTCGCCACCTTGGCGCCATCCTGCTCGCGCTGGCCGCCAGTCTCTATTTCACCGACCGGGTGCTGCCACGCTGGTTCCCGGGCGCCTTCGGCAGCGTCTGGGGTGGGCTCGGCGCGCCCGACAATTCCAATGTGCCCCTCGCCCTGCGCGACCTGCCGGTCGTCCTCGTCGACGGCAAGAACGAGGGCGGGCCGATCGCGGTGATGCTCTCGGGCAATGGCGGCTGGTGGGGCATCGATGACGGCATCACCAACGGGCTCGCCCGCGCCGGCGTCACCACCATCGGCCTCAACAGCCTGGCCTATTTCATCCACAGGCGCACGCCCGAGGAGGTGGCCGAGACCATCCAGCGCATGGTGGCGCCGTTCCGGGCCGACAGGCCGATCATCCTGGTCGGTTATTCCTTCGGCGCCGACATCGCCGCCACTGTCTATGCGCATCTGCCGGACGATCTGCGCACCCGCGTCAGCGAGGTCTCGCTGCTCGGCCTGTCGCGCGAAGCCGACTATGCGGTGGGCTTCATGAAGGTCACCGGCGGGCGCCAGGCGACCATCCCCGCCGTTGCCGCCATCAGCGGCCCGCATGTGCAGTGCTTCCGCGGCATGGAGGAGGGTGAGCGCTCCGGCTGCAACGATGTCGATCCGCAGAAGGTGGAGGTGATCGCCGTGCCGGGCGGCCATCATTTCAACGGCGACTACGACGCCATTGCTCGGCAGGTCCTGCAGGGTATGCCCGATCCGAGGGGCGGTGATCCTGTTCGTTATGCTGGGAGCGCGGACGTCCTCGTCCGCTCTTGAACCACGAACGTCCCCGTGTGAGGTGCAACGAACGTCGTCCGAGGTGTCCTTTCTGCAACGTTCGTGGTTCAAGAGCGGACGAGACGTCCGCGCTCCCAGATTGAATCCCCCTCTTCCCCTGTCTATGTGTTGGATCTCGGCTTCACGCGGATCCTGCCATGTCTTCCATTCTCCCGGGCAAGCGTATTCTCCTCGTCATCGGCGGCGGCATCGCGGCCTATAAGGGGCTAGAGCTGATCCGCCGGCTGCGCGAGAGAGGCGCCGATGTGCGCGCCATCCTCACCAAGGCAGGCGAGGCTTTCGTGACGCCGCTCTCGGTCTCCGCACTCACCGGCGACAAGGTCTATACGGACCTGTTCTCGCTCACCGACGAGGCGGAGATGGGCCATATCGAGATGTCGCGCGATGCCGACCTCCTGGTTGTCGCCCCTGCCACGGCCGACCTCCTCGCCAAGATGGCGCAGGGCGTTGCCAACGATCTTGCCTCCACCACGCTGCTTGCCACCGACAAGAAGGTCCTGGTTGCGCCCGCCATGAATGTGCGCATGTGGCTGCATCCGGCCACCCAGCGCAATATCGCCCAGTTGAAGCAGGACGGGGTGGCCTTCGTCGGGCCCAATGACGGGGAGATGGCCTGCGGCGAGTATGGGCCGGGCCGGCTGTCCGAGCCGCTGGAGATCGTGGCAGCGATCGAGAGGGCGCTGGCGGGGCCGACCTTCATCCCGCTGCCGGTCAGCGTGCGGCTTGATACGCCCCTGCTGCCGGCCTTGCCGCTTGCCGGCAAGCATGTGCTCGTCACCGCTGGGCCCACGCATGAGCCGATCGACCCGGTGCGCTATATCGCCAACCGGTCCTCCGGCAAGCAGGGCTATGCCATCGCTGCCGCCGCGCTGGCGGCCGGGGCGCGGGTGACGCTGGTCTCAGGTCCCGTCGCCCTGCTCGCCCCGCCCGGCGTCAAGCTGGTGCCGGTCGAGACGGCGCGCGAGATGCTGGAAGCGGTGGAGGAGGCCCTGCCGGCCGACATCGCGATCTTCAGCGCTGCCGTGGCCGACTGGCGCGTCGCCGATGCCGGGGCGCAGAAGATCAAGAAGGGCGAGGCCGGCACGCCGAGCTTCTCGCTGGTCGAGAACCCGGACATCCTTGCCACCATTGCCCATGATGCCGCTCGCCGTCCATCGCTGGTGGTCGGCTTTGCGGCCGAGACCGAGCATGTCGTTGAGCACGCCAAGGCCAAGCTCGCGCGCAAGGGCTGCGACCTCATCATCGCCAACGACGTCTCGCCCGAAAGCGGCGTGATGGGCGGCGACCGCAACCGCGTGCATCTTGTCTCCGCCAGGGGCGTGGAAACCTGGCCCGACATGGACAAGGACGCGGTGGCCCGGGCGCTGGTGGCGCATATCGCGAAGCTTGCGGGGGCGTGACGCTCGGGGGGCGGGTCTTCAGACCCGGCCGCTTTTTCTTCATGCAGACGTATCGTTTTATCCAGAAGGCGGGTCTGAAGACCCGCCCCCCCCCCAGCGACAGGATTGCCATGACTTCGCCTCTCTCCATCCCCATCCTCAGGCTGTCGCACGCCGCCGACCTGCCTCTGCCGAGCTACCAGAGCGAGGGCGCCGCCGGGCTCGACCTGATGGCGGCCCTTGCGGCCGGTGAAACGCTCGTTCTTCAACCGATGATGCGTGCCCTGGTGCCGACCGGGCTGGTGTTCCAAATTCCACAAGGTTATGAAGGACAAGTGCGCCCTCGTTCCGGATTGGCTGTGAAAAGCGGAATTACCGTTTTGAACGCACCCGGCACGGTGGACGCCGATTATCGCGGTGAGGTCAAAGTCGCGCTGATCAATCTGGGTGCGGAATCCTTCGCCATCGAGCATGGCATGCGGATTGCACAACTGGTCATCGCGCCGGTGACATTGTCTGTCCTGGTCGAGACGGCCGAGGTCGATTCGACCGCCAGGGGCAGCAGCGGCTTCGGTTCGACCGGCACCGTGACGGTGAAGTAAGCCTGGCGTTTTTCGATCTGGCGGCATCGCCGGGACTCACAAAACGCGTCGAAACAAAGAGCTGGAAAAGGGTAGCGTTTCCTCGAAACGCGCTTGGCTCCAGGGTTTGAGAGGTTTTCGGTTATGCAGCTGCTTTCGCGTCGTTCCCTGCTCGGTCTTGCCGCCGTGGTCGATATTGCCCACCACTCCAGGCCGACGCCGGTCGCCGCCAAGGCTCTTGCCACCCGCCATGCGCTGCCCCCGCGACATCTCGAAACGCTTCTGCAGGCGCTGGTGCGCCACAATATCCTCAAGGGCGTGCGCGGCCCGCGCGGCGGCTATGAACTCGCCCGCGAGCGTCGCCGCATCACCGCCGGCGACATCGTGCGCGCGGCCATGACCGATTCGAGCGACGACGAGCTCTCGCCGGTCTCCACCCTGGTCGACCAGGTCATCGCACCGGCAGTGGACCAGGCCGCCCAATCCTTCCTGGCCGAGCTCGATGAGATCACGGTGGAGGATCTCTGCCGCGAGGCGGAGCGCAAGCAGGTTTTCGGTGGCACGGCCACCAATATCGATTTTGCGATCTAATTAACTTAATGAAATTGTGGTTCAATATTAATCTCGACAAATAAATGGATTAATGTTGAATTCCGCTCAATTTCTCAACGAGGGAAGAAATCCCATGGCGAATGCCCATGTGCCCGGCCGCGGCCGCATCTATCAGTCGATCACGGAGACCATAGGCGACACGCCGCTCGTGCAGCTCAACCGCCTCGCCAAGGCCAAGAACGTCAAGGCACGCATTCTCGCCAAGCTCGAATTCTTCAATCCGATCGCCAGCGTGAAGGACCGTATCGGCGTCAGCATGGTCGATGCCCTCGAGAAGAGCGGCCATCTCAAGCCCGACACGGTGCTGGTCGAGCCAACCTCCGGCAATACCGGCATCGCGCTGGCCTTCGTCGCTGCCGCCCGCGGTTACCGCCTGATCCTGGTGATGCCGGAATCGATGTCGATCGAGCGCCGCAAGATGCTGGCGCTGCTTGGCGCCGAACTCGTGCTCACCCCGGCGGCGCAGGGCATGCGCGGCGCCGTGGCCAAGGCCGAGGAGATCGTCAAGGAATTGCCGAGCGCCATCATCCCCCAGCAGTTTCGCAATCCCGCCAATCCCGAGATCCATCGCCTCACAACGGCGGAGGAGATCTGGAACGACACCAAAGGCGATATCGACTATTTCGTTTCGGGCGTCGGTACCGGCGGCACCATCACCGGCGTCGGCCAGGTGCTGAAGCCGCGCAAGCCGGACCTGAAGATCGTGGCGGTGGAGCCGGAGGATTCCCCGGTGCTCTCCGGCGGCCAGCCCGGCCCGCACAAGATCCAGGGCATCGGCGCCGGCTTCGTGCCCGACGTGCTCGACCGCTCGGTGATCGACGACATCATCACGGTGGGCAACCAGACCTCCTTCGACACCGCCCGCCTGCTGGCCCGCATCGAGGGCATTCCCGCCGGCATTTCCTCGGGCGCTGCCGTCGCTGCCGCCCTGGAACTCGCCGCGCGCCCGGGCATGGACAACAAGACTATCGTGGTGGTCGTGCCCTCCTTCGCCGAACGCTATATTTCGAGCGCATTGTTCGAAGGGCTCTGAGGGGCTGACCCGGCCGATAAGGGCGTGACGCGGGCCTCCCCCACGAAGCTGGGGGTATCGCGCACACGGAGTGTGCGCGATACCCCCAGCTTCGTGGGGGAGGCTCCTCGCGCCTTTCCACTTTCCTTTTCCCTTGCGTGATCTACGCCGCGGGTTATCGATGTGCCATTGCTTCAGGCACCGAGGTGGGCATTGGGGGATGCATCCGAACTTCTGACCGGCGACTGGCAGGGCACCTATTATTATCCCGCCCGTTTCGAACCCGTGCCCTTCGAGGCCAGCCTGATCGAATTCGAGGGCCTGGTCACCGGCACCACCAGCGAGATCAACCGCGTCGCGGGGGGCGCCGAGCAGAAGATGCAGGGCCATCTCGACGGCGAGCGCTCGGGCGATGCCGTGCATTTCTCCAAGGTCTATGTCGGCGCTCCCGATCAGCACCGGCTCGAGATCCTCTATGCTGGCATGGTCCGGGACAAGGGCACGCGCATCGAGGGCACCTGGACGATTCCGGGCAATTGGTCGGGCGTGTTCAAGATGACGCGCACCCGGCAAAAGCAAGTCTGGTTCCGCCGCCGCTGGTGGTTCGAGAAGACGGGGGTGTAACTGGGAGCGCGGACATCTTGTCCGCCACTTGGAAACGATAACGATTCAAAAAGGGCTCCAGCCAGCGATATGGCCAGAGCCCCTTTCTCTAAACGTGCCAGTTCAAGAGGCGGACAAGATGTCCGCGCTCCCAGCTAGACCCAGCTGTCGTCGTCCGAGCCATCCGGCCCGTCGTCGAAGCTGTCATCATCCGAATCATAGCTGGCGTCCTGGACATTGTCGTCGTTGCGATCGTCATTGTCCCGGTTATCGCTGGCGTCGCGCGTGTTGTCGTCGCGGTCCTTGTCCGAGCCTTCATTGATGATGGTCTCGTTGACGGTGGTGCCACCACCTCCCCAGGGGCTGTTGCCGCCGCCGAGCAGGCCATCGCCGCCACCGCCGAACATCGAGCGCACGCCTTCGAAGAGCAGTGCGCCGCCGGCGACGCCAGCCGCCGTTTGCAGGGCGCCCGAGAGGAAGCCGCCGCCCTGGCGGGCCTGAGGCTGTTCGGGCGCCTGTGCCTGCTGGAAGGGCGGGCGGTCGCGCTGGCCCCCGAAGCCCTGGAGGGCCGAGCCGGCACGCTCCAGGAAGGATTGCGGCCGCTGGGGCTGCTCGGGCTGTTGGGGAGCCTGCTGGGCGGCCTCGCGCGCCGCGGTTTCCGCCGCCTGGACCCGGTCATGGGCCTCGTGCAGAGCCTGGTCCTGGACCAGGACCGTCTGCACCAGGGCATAGGCCGCGCCTGGGGAGCGGGCCATCTCAGCCGCGATGGCGCTCTCGGCCTCGGCATCGCGCCCGCTGGGAGCGGCGGTGCGCAACCGGTTGAACAGATCCTCGATGAGGGTTTTCTCGTTCGGGGTCATCCTGAAATCTCCTTCGCGGCCATGGCCCGGAGACGGGCCGCAACGCCTCCCATGTGGGAGCATCGGTGGGATCGGACAAGAACCAGCCCGAAATGGGGCGGATTACAAAGGATTAATGGCAGGAGAAGACGACGATATCACGGCTGGGAGGAGACATGACAGGACGAGGCGCGACTCGCCTCCCCCACGAAGCTGGGGGAGGTGGCATTGCGAAGCAATGACGGAGGGGGTGTGGTCAGAATAAAGCGCCCGAAGCGAGACTGAGTTACTGCTTCCTGCGCCCTTTCCTGGCCACACCCCCTCCGAGCCGGCTTCGCCGGCCCACCTCCCCCAGCTTCGTGGGGGAGGCTTCGCGGCGCGCCCTTCTCGAACTTGGAAGCGCCCCTCAATGCGCCTCTTCCCAATTATGCGCCGCCCTGGCGTCCACCTGCAGCGGCACTTTCAGCGCGAGGGCAGGAAGTGCCGCGCCTTCCATCACCCGCGCCACCACCGGAAGCGTCGCCTCGACCTCTTCCTCCGGCGCCTCGAACACCAGTTCGTCGTGCACCTGCAGCAGCATCTTGGCCGAGAGGCCGGCCTTCACCAGCGCCTGGTCCATGCGCGCCATGGCGCGGCGGATGATATCGGCGGCCGAGCCCTGGATCGGGGCGTTGATGGCCTGGCGCTCCACGAAGGAGCGCTCGGACGGGTTCTTCGATTCGATCGCAGGGAAGTTCATCTTGCGGCCGAAGATCGTCGAAACGAAACCATTGGCCCGGCATTCGGCCTTCATGCGGTCCATGTAGTCGCGGATGCCCGGAAAGCGCTCGAAATATTTCTTGATATAGGCCCCTGCCTCCTCGCGCGGGATAGAGAGCTGGTTGGCGAGGCCAAAGGCCGAGATGCCGTAGATGATGCCGAAATTGATCGCCTTGGCCCGCCGACGCACCAGGGGGTCCATGCCGGCGACCGGCACGCCGAACATTTCGGAGGCCGTCATGGCGTGGATGTCGACGCCCTCGTCGAAGGCCTTGGTGAGCTGGGGGATGTCGGCGACATGGGCGAGCACACGCAACTCGATCTGAGAATAGTCGGCCGAAATCAGCTTGCAGCCAGGCGCGGCGATGAAGGCCGTGCGGATCTTGCGGCCCTCCTCGGTACGCACGGGGATGTTCTGCAGGTTCGGCTCGGAAGAGGAGAGGCGCCCCGTCGTGGTCGCCGCCAGCGAATAGGAGGTGTGCACCCGGCCCGATTTCGGGTTGACATAGGTGGGCAGCGCGTCCGTATAGGTCGATTTCAGCTTGGTGAGCTGGCGCCAATTGACGATGCGGCGGGGCAGCTCGAGGCCCTGGTCGGCAAGATCCTCCAGGATCTGGGCCGAGGTCGCCCATTGGCCGGTCGCCGTCTTCTTGCCGCCGGGAATACCCATCTTGCCGAACAGGATGTCCCCGAGCTGCTTGGGCGAGCCGACATTGAAGGTCTCCCCCGCGAGCTCATGGATCTCAGCCTCCAGCCTTGCCGCGCTCTGGGCGAATTCACCGGAGAGGCGCGCCAGGATCTGGCGATCGATCATGATGCCGCGCGATTCCATGTTGGCGAGCACGGTGACCAGCGGGCGCTCCAGCGTCTCGTAGATGGTGGTCATGCCCTCGGCCACCACCCGGGCCTTGAACAGCAGCCACAGGCGCAGCGTCACGTCGGCATCCTCGGCCGCATAGGCGGTGGCGCGCTCGATCGGCACCTGGTCGAAGCCGATCAGCGACTTGCCGGAGCCGCAGACTTCGGAAAAGGCGATCGGCTTGTGGCCAAGATGGCGCACGGAAAGCTCGTCCATGCCGTGATTGCCGCGCCCGCCATCGACCACATAGGACATCAGCATGGTGTCGTCGTAGGGCGCCACCTTCACGGCCTGCTCGCCCATCACCAGCGTGTCATATTTGAGGTTCTGGCCGATCTTGAGGATGGAGGGGTCCTCCAGGATCAGCCTCAGCCGCTTCACCGCCTCGACGGGATCGACCTGGCCGGCCATGGTGCCGCCGCCGAAGAGATCGGCCTTGTCGCGGTGGCGCAGCGGCACATAGCAGGCGTGTCCCGGCTCCAGCGCCAGCGAGAAGCCGACGAGATCGGCCTGCAGCGCATCGAGCGAGGTGGTCTCGGTGTCGAAGGCGACATAGCCCTGCTCGCGCGCCCTCGCCACCCAGGCATCGAGCGCCTCCAGGCTGCCGATCGTTTCGTAGGAATCGGTCTTGAAGGGGATGGCGATGAGCCCGGCTTTGACGCTTTCGACCAAGGCCGCGGGCGTGCCGGCATCGGCCGGGCCGGCAGGTACGGGCAGGCCGGTGGTGTCGATTACCGCCTTGGCCGCGGGCCGGGCCGGCGCCACGGAGAAGTCGCTGTCCGGAATCTTGAGCTTCTCGTCGGGCGGGATGTCGTCGAGATTGAGCCCGGAATCTTCGGCGATGCGGCGGGTGAGGGTGGAGAACTCCATGGCCTTGAGGAAGGCGATGGCGCCCTTGGCATCGAGGCCGGGGGCGATCAGGTCCTCGATCGGCGTCTCCAGCTTGACGTCGGTGACGAGCTTGACGAGCTCGCGCGAGATGCGGGCGAGGCCCGCATGCTCGATCAGGTTCTCGCGGCGTTTCTCCTGCTTGATCTCGCCGGCGCGGGCAAGCAGGCTTTCGAGATCGCCATACTCGTTGATGAGCTGTGCCGCCGTCTTCACGCCGATGCCGGGCACGCCGGGCACGTTGTCGGTGGAATCGCCGGCCAGCGCCTGCACGTCGACCACCTTGTCGGGGGTGACCCCGAACTTTTCGAACACCTCGGCCTCGCCGATCAGGCGCTCGGGCCGCGAGCCCTTGGCCTTCTGGTCGCCGGAGGCGGGATCGAACATCACCACGCCCGGCTGGATGAGCTGCATCAGGTCCTTGTCGGCCGAAACGATGGTGACGTCGGCGCCCGCCCGGACCGACATCACGCAATAGGTGGCGATGAGGTCGTCGGCCTCGTAGCGGATCTGCTCCACCGGCCTCAGGCCGAAGGCGCGCACGGCATCGCGCATCAGCGGGAACTGCGGCACCAGCTCCTCGGGTGGCGGCGGGCGGTGGCCTTTGTAGTCGGGATAGATTTCCTTGCGGAAGGAATCCTCGGATTTGTCGAAGATGATGGCGAGATGCGTGGGCTTTTTGCCCATCACCCCTTCCTTGATCATCTTGTGCAGCACGTTGCAGAACAGCCGCACGGCGCCGGTCGGCAGGCGGTCGGAGCGGTAGTTGTAGCGGGCGTCCTGGTTGATCGACTGGAAATAAGCCCGGAAGATGAAGGACGAGCCGTCGACCAGGAAGACGTGATCGCCTTGTCCGGGTGCGCGGGGGGCCGAAGTCATGGAAGCCTCATCCTGGGTGCTGATTCTTGAAGCGCGATCATACTCGTTGGGACACAGAAGGATACTGGGAGCGCGGACATCTTGTCCGCTCTTGCTTTCCGCTGGCGCTGCGGCTTCTCGGTAAAGGGTGCGTTTCCAAGAGCGGACAGGATGCCCGCGCTCCCAGTGATTGCGCCCCATCTCCCGCGCGCCTACATTTAGCTCATGTCTATCTCTTCCGAAGAACTCGAGCGCTATGCGCGCCACATCGTCATGCACGAGGTCGGCGGGCCCGGGCAGCAGGCGTTGATGCGGGCGCGGGTGCTGGTGATCGGGGCTGGTGGCCTCGGGGCGCCGGTGCTGCTTTATCTGGCGGCGGCGGGCGTCGGCACACTCGGCATCGTCGACGACGACACGGTCTCGCTCTCCAATTTGCAGCGCCAGATCATCCATGCGACGCCCGATATCGGCAGGCCCAAGGTCGAGACGGCGGCTGAGGCGATCGGCCGGCTCAACCCCCATGTGAGAGTGGCGCCGCACGCGTTCAGGATCGATGCCGCCAACGCGCCCGGCCTGATCGCGGACTACGATCTCGTCATCGACGGCTCGGACAATTTCGACACGCGCTATGCCGTCTCCGATGCCTGCTTTCATGCCCGCAAGCCCTTGATCATGGGCGCGCTCGGCGTGTTCGACGCCATGCTGACCACGCTGCGCCCCTTTGAGCGCAATACCGAGGGCGAGCCCAATCCCACCTGGCGCTGCCTCTTCCCGCAGAAGCCGCCGCCCGGCGCCATTCCAAGCTGTTCGGAGGCGGGCGTGCTCGGGGCGCTTGCCGGCGTGCTCGGCTCGATGATGGCGCTGGAGGCGATCCGCGAGATCGTCGGCTTCGGCACCGGCCTCACCGGCCGTCTCATCCATCTCGACGCGCGCGACATGCGCTTCGGCGAGACCCTCTATGGCTGGGACCCCGACAACCCACTGAATGGCGAGGCGGTGCAAGCAAAAGACGCTGACGCGATGGCCTTCCCCGGCTGAGTGTGGCAAGCACGGCGGATGACAGAACTCCGCCCCTACAGCCGCGTCTTCCTGCGCGCCCTCACGCTCGACGCCCATATCGGCTATTACGCCCATGAGAAGGGCGTGACGCAGCCGCTGGTCGTCGATGTCGAGCTCACGCTCGCCGGCGAAAGCTTCGGCCGGGACGATATCCACGGCACGGTAGACTACGACAGGGTGGCCAAGATCGCCCGCGAGCTCGCCGGCGAACATGTCGACCTCCTCGAAACCTTCGCCGAGCGCCTCGCCACGCGCTGCCTGGCGCTCGGTCTGGTGAAGGCGGTGCGCGTGCATATCGAAAAGCCGCGCGCCGTGCCGGAGGCGATGGCGGGCGTGGAGATCGTCAGGGTGAAGGATTAAGCGCAACGTCGGAGGCGTTCCTGGGACCGCAGGCGTCTCGCCTGCCCTTCCTTGTCTGCACACGAACCGGTTCAAGATGCAGGCGAGACGCCTGCGGTCCCAGGAACGCATCGACCGTCGCCGCTTACTGAAGCAGCGGGACGTCGCGGCCTCGGGCATACCCAAACGCTGCGCTTCCAAGAGCTAGCTGGAAAGCCGGCGCTCCCAGCCCCCAGATTACAAATTGGCAAGCACGGGTTCCCTCTCCCGCCCACCCTCTCTATTTTGCGCCCGAATTCTGAATCGGGTTGGGAAGCCAAATGGAAAAATGGATCGAACGCGGGCTGGTTGCCTCACGCTGGGTGATGGCGCCGTTCTATATCGGGTTGGTGATCGCGCTCCTCGTCGTGTTGCTGAAGTTCGGCCAGGAACTCTTACATTATATCGAGGGGTCCTATTACCTGTCGGGGGAGGAGACGGTCGTCGGCGCGCTGGAAATGGTCGACCTGGCGCTGCTCGGCAGCCTCATCTTGATCGTGATCTTCTCCGGCTATGAGAATTTCGTGTCCCGTATCGACGGCACCGACCACACCACCTGGCCGTCCTGGATGACCAAGGTCGATTTCGCCGGCCTCAAGCTGAAGCTGCTGGCCTCGATTGTGCTGATCTCGGCCATTCAGCTGCTCAAGGGCTTCATGCAGATCGAGAAACTGACGGACCGCGACCTCTATTGGCTCGTCGGCATCCATGTCGTCTTCATGCTGTCCAGCGTGCTGCTGGCGCTGTCGGACTGGCTGCAGGCCAAGGCCGGACATGGGGACGAATAACCGCGAGTACGCCAGCTTCTAGTTTGCTACCACTGGCCTCGCGCCGGGCCACAGCAGGGCCGCGAGGCAGAAAGTGCAGGCGATGGCAGCCGCTCCATCACGACCGAAAGCGCAAACAGGACAATGGCGATCAGGACGACCACCAGGGCGGTTCGCCGCAACGGGTTCTTCTGCACCGGCGCCGGCTTGACGGCGGCCGGCGCATCGGGGCTGGCCGCCTCGCTTATCAGTGTGCCCCGGTCGCAGCAGCGATGACGCCGAGGTCGCGGAAGCTGGAGATCATGAGCTGGACGGCGAGCGCCGACAGCAGCAGGCCGACGACCTTGCCGACCACCACCATGGCGCCCCCGCCACCCTTCTTCAGCAACCGGTCGGCCGACAGCAGCACCCCCAGATTGACGGCCATGATGGCAAGCACCATCACCGCCATGGCGATCAGTTCGCCGATGCTGTCCTTGGTGGCGACGATGGTGGTGATCGCTACCAGGCCCTGCGGCGTTGCCATCATGGGAATGGCGAGCGGGTAGACGGCGATATCGGCGGAAGGCAGGGCGTCGCCGACATCAACCTTCTTTTCGCCGCCCATCACCATGTCGAGCGCAAAGAGCAGGAGGATCAGGCCGCCGGCAATCTTCAGCGCCGGCAGCGAGACGTGGAACACACCAAGCAACCATTGCCCGGCGAAGACGAAGACGAGACAGACGATGGCAGCCACGGTGACCGTCTTGAGGGCCACGTGACGCTTGAAGGCGGCGTCGGCCTTGGCTGTCAACTTGGCATAGACAATGGCCGCTTTGAGCGGGCCAATGGTAATCAACAAGATCACGAAAACGTCCGCCAGCCCGAGATCGGTGCCCATGCTCGCTCCCCATCAACGGCACCCCCGGCGCCTGCACGCAACACGTGCGTATGAGGCACTGTGAGCGTGGTGGGTGGCGATATCAAGCGACGCTTGGCGTTACCACATGCACCGCGCTGCGTGAGGGGTGGGTGATGGCCTGCCGACCGCCGACCCTCACGGCGCCGCCAGCACCTGCCGGCAGGCCGGCGGCAGTTCGGCCAGGACCATCTGGTGGGGCGGCGGCGGGTTGGGGTTCAGCTTCGGGTGCAGCACCGCGTCCGAGAACCAGTAGTCGAGATCCTTGCCGCAGCCGTCGCCGGCCGGCGGTGGGGTCTGGGGCTTGCAGGTCGGGCTGTTGGCCGGGCACAGGACGCGCACGTGGAAATGATAGTCGTGCCCGTAGATCGGCCGCACCTTGGAGAGCCAGCCGCGGTCGGCCCCCGCGTCGCGGCAGAGCGCCTTCTTGATCGCCGCATTGGCGAAGATGCGTTCGACCTGCGGGTCCTGCGCGGCAGCCTTGATGATCGCCATCTGGCCCGGGGTCCAGGCCCGGGAGACGTCGAGCCTGTCGGTTCGCACCATCATCACGGCGCTCATCGTTTCGCGCTCCTGCCTGGAGAGCGTGTGATCAGGCATCGGCGTCAGCCAGATGTCGGCGTCGAGGCCGACCTGATGGGAGGCGTGGCCGGTGATCATCGGCCCGCCGCGCGGCTGGGCGATGTCGCCGATCAGGATGCCCGGCCAGCCGGCCACGCGGGGGGCCTGGTTGGCGAGCTTCTGGATGAAGCGGATCATCACCGGATTGCCCCAGGCCCGGTCGCGCGAGGGGCGCATCACCTGCCAGGTCGGCCCGTCGGCGGGCAGCTCGACGCCGTTGGAAAGGCAGCCCTTGGCGTAGAAGCCGATGGAGTTGAGGCCGAGATTGGCGGGCGTCGTCTTGCGGCCGAAGAGCTGCTTGGCGGGCGTCGCCGGCGTGACGGTGGCGAGCGGCGGCAGCTTGTAGCCGGGCGGGGTGACGTCCTGCGCCAGGACCGGCGCGCTTCCCATCGCGGCCAGAAGGGAGATGAGCGGCAGGCACCCCTTCAGGGACGGGACGGCCCGAACAAGACGGTGCATGGAGACTCCCGCGAATTTGATTCGTTCGCCGATCCTAACCTGTCTTCCGGCCGGCGGCAGCCTCCATGCTGTGATTCAAAATGGGACTCGCACAAGGGGCGGACGACAACGAAAAATTAGCCCTCCCGATTCATGCTTTGTTCAGCTCGATCGTTTCGGGATTCCGAACGCGGCCTGTGCCAAATCGCATGGCGGCGGCAGCCCAGAACGGCGAATGTCAGTGAGCCACATCGAGGAGCCCTGTCATGCCTGCCCTGGGACTTATTGCCAAGTATCGTTGGATTGCCGTTTTCTTCGCCCTGTTTGCGGGCATCCTGTTCCAAGCGGCGCCGGCCGCGGCGGGCGTGATCGCCAAAGTGGATATCGCCACCCAGAGCATGACCGTGATCGTGGACGGCAATGTCGAGGCGGTTTGGGCCGTTTCGACGGCGCGCAAGGGCTATTACACGCCGCGCGGCACCTACCAGCCCAAGGCGCTGCAGCGCATGCATTATTCCAAGAAGTATCACAATTCGCCGATGCCCTATTCGGTCTTCTTCAAGGGCGGCTATGCGGTGCACGGCACCTACGAGGTCGGCCATCTCGGCAAGGCCGCCTCCCATGGCTGCATCCGCCTCGCCCCGAAGAATGCCGCCGCGCTCTACCAGCTCATCCGCAGCCACGGGATCGCCTCGACGCAGCTTGAGATCAGCTGAGCCGGGGGCCTCGGACCCGGCTTTTCGTGAGGCGGTACGGGCAAGAGCCGGGTCTGAAGACCCGCCTCCCGATGCCGTCCGCCGAGAATTGAAGTGTCGCGGGATCGTGAACACTCACCGGCTCCACGTCCCACCCGCTTGAGCGAGATGAGACGGCTGAGAAGGAGCCGCGCCCTCGAAGTCTCCTCTCCCCGTAAGAACGGGGCGAGGGGACGCAATCGACTCGTGCGATTTTTTGGCGTCTCATCTCGCCCAACCGAGATCAGTTTCCACGAATTCCGCCCGTAATTCTCCCGAATCCGCATGGCAGCCGTGCACATTCGCGCGAGAGGGCCATCCTCGTCTTGACGCCCGGCCCCCGCGTTCCTAGCTTCAGGCAACGGATATTTGCGTGGCGATTCCGCCATTCCCGCAGTGGAGAATTCTCAAATGGGTGCCAACACGATCAAGGTCACGGATGCGTCCTTTGCGGACGATGTGCTGAAGTCCTCCGAGCCGGTTGTCGTCGACTTCTGGGCCGAGTGGTGCGGGCCGTGCCGCATGATCGCGCCGGCGCTCGACGAGATCGCCACCGAGATGGCCGGCAAGGTCAAGATCGCCAAGCTCAATGTCGACGAGAATCCCCAGATCGCCTCGCAGTTCCGCGTGATGTCGATCCCGATGTTGATGGTGTTCAAGGACGGCAAGCCCGCCGCCCAGAAGCTCGGCGCCGCACCCAAGAGCGAGCTCTCGCGCTGGATCTCGGCCGCCGCCGCGGCGTAACCGGGAGCGCGGACATCCTGTCCGCTCACTGGTGCACCTTAAGTGTTGAGTGCCTCGGGGCGGTAGCTGTGGTGCA
>NZ_BSPC01000025.1 GCF_030160835.1 Labrys miyagiensis
CTTCAATCCCGAGCCCTGGGCCGACCGGCGCGGCCGGCTTGTCGGCAATCTGCTGGCGCTGTGGGATCTGGTGAGGGGCAGGCTCGATCCTGGCAAGATCGAGAAGATGTAGGTGCGTGCCTGCGGCGGGAACAGGTTCGCCGCCATTCTGGTACTGGTGGAAGAACGGGCGGATGGCGACATCGCGCTTCAGAGTCTTCAAGACTTCTTCGGCGGCAATAATTTTTACCGCTGATCTTTTGTTGTGGCCGAGTGTTTTGAGCATCGAGCTCGCACGCCTGGATAACCAAGACGGCGCCCCGGTATCGAGGGGTTTTTGTCACATCACGTGCGACACTCCGTCGTTGATCAGGCGTAGCAGGCTGGCGCCGAGGGGTAGGGCGGCTGGATCAGGAAGGCGTAGCTGAGCGCACAAATCATTCCCATCGGTCCCCGAGCGCATGGGCAATCCGTCCAGTTTGTGAGCGCTTGCTGAGGCGACACAATGGAAAGAGTGCGGATTGCAGGATTCCTCATTTGAACCAACATAGGTGAGGGCGTCGGGGGTGGCAAAATGTTAACTGGCAGAATACATCGCCACCCGCTGCGTTGGTCTCCAAATGCATGGGACTGAGGTTAAGTAAGCTTGTGCACGAGCGAAGTTCCATCATAGTACGCACCAGTCTGGTTCCGCGCCATATGACCCGGCGCGTTTAAATCGTCGGTGTCCGTTAGACAAATCCGCTGCGAAGTTCGCCCGAGCCAGGTCGTCGTTGACCCACTTTCTGTAGAGGATAACAATGTGGCAATTGAGCCGGTTGGCGTAAATTCTGACGCCGGTATTGCTGGAGCCCGGGGCGAAAGTCGCGGCAATGGCAATATCAATAGAACCCTGCCACGCAAGGTCGCGCAACTCAGCAAGCGGGGATTCGATGTCGCGGTGTCCTCGGCTGCCCTGATCTTCCTGCTGCCTTTGATCGCCGCCATGGCGGGGGCTCTGCTGATCCTCCAGGGCCGCCCTCTCTTCATCCGCCACAACCGCGTGGGCCTCGGCGGCAAGAGCTTTCCCTGCCTCAAGTTCCGCAGCATGGTCGTCAACGCCGATCTCACCCTGCGCGCTCATCTGCGGGACAATGAAGCCGCCCGGCAGGAGTGGGAGGAGACCCACAAGCTCAAGAACGATCCGCGCATCACGCCGATCGGCAGGTTCCTGCGCAAGTCGAGCGTGGACGAACTGCCCCAGCTCATCAACATCATCCTCGGCGACATGAGCCTGGTCGGCCCGCGGCCGATCGTGCGGGACGAGATCGTGCGCTACGGCCTGCATATCGAGGACTACAAGCGCGTCCGCCCCGGCCTGACGGGCCTGTGGCAGATCAGCGGCCGCAACGACACCTCCTATCACGACCGCGTGGCCCTCGATGTGCGCTATGTCCGGGAGTGGAGCTTCTGGCGCGATCTCTCGATCATCGCCAAGACCGTGCCAGCCGTGCTGAAGTCCTCGGGTTCGTATTGAGGGTGTGACTGCAGGGGGCCGCTGGGAGCCCGTCAACTATCTCATACAGGAATTGGAAGCCCACTCCTAGAATTCATCGTAACATAGGGAGATCGGTACTGTGCGAGCCGACGGAACGTATGCTTACGGCGGCCATGACAACCGGCGAACTTTGCCGCACAAGGCGCTATCGGCGGATTGATCGAGGCATCCCGCCACGCCCAGCTTAGGAGTTTGGCAAGCGCGCAACGAGGTGATGGACTCCCGACGAACCGCCGGTCGGGATATTCCGTACCCCGACCAGCGCTTCGAGCGCGCGGAGCTGACGAGAAGCCGGAAAAAGCGGATATCATCATGGCCAGCGGGTTTCAGCCTTGCAGCGACAGGACGGACATATGACCGCAATCGCTAAACAGACATTCCCGAAGAATACGCTTGCCAAGGGGCCGTCCCCATAGGGTCGGTTGTATGATGGGACGCCTCTAGCGCGCGGCATCTCGGTACCAATATCGTTTGGCCATCGATGTCGAAGTCACCCAAAGAAAGGGCGTCCACATCTCTGTTGCCGCTGTTGGTTTGGATCCCGCAAGACACGACTTTCAATTGCACGCAGTTGAGGATTGCGGAGAGGTCGCCGTTCGCCGATTTCTTTGGCACAAGGTCCTTCTCAATTTCTTCGGTAGTCTTGGCCCGTGTCTCGTCGGGATGGAAGCTGCCTGTCACCTAATTGGTGGGCCCGCGAGATCAGTCGATTTGGCCAGGATGTTCGGATGATCATGCTGTTATCGAGAAGATGGTGCAAGGGATCAGCTGAATTGGAACCTAACGACACGACGCCGCTTCTTGAGGGATGAAGCTATCGTTCCTAATAAACCTCGTGCGACGACCCAGCACCAGCCTATCTCAATGCAATATCTTCATCTACAGTTGAAGGAAAATCAATCTAAGCTATCAAATACATAGGATATACTTAAGTATTTCATCTCTATGTTCGCGTTATATATTGCAAAACATAACGTTTTTTCAAAATCACCTTCAGATTGTTCACTGTTTGGGGAACCAAAAGTCTGCAACCCACGTTGGGCTGTTTCACTGGTCGCCGGGCGCGGGCCGGCGGCAGGACAAATTGCGTGCCTCGATCCTCGGAGACATCTGATGTCCATGCATTTCCATAGTCTCGCGCCCGTCCTGAACAAGCTTCGGACGCGCTCAACGTTATCCAACCAAGATTGCGAAGCGATTCTCGCGCTGCCGTTTCGATACACCAACTTCGAGAAGGGTAATTTCCTTGCCCACGAAGGCGATCGGACGGATATTTGTTGGGCGCTCCTTGAGGGGTTCATCTATCGGCACAAGGCAACATCACTTGGAGAGATGCAGATCCTCTCGCTGCATCTCGCCGGAGACCTCGTCGATCTCCAAAACAGCCTGCTCGGGTTGGCGCACCACAGCGTGCAGGCCCTCACGTCTGTAACGGTGGCATGGATACCGAGCTCCCAACTCATGGCACTTGCCGAGGCTCATCCTCCCGTCGCACGGGCGTTATGGACCGATACCTTCGTTAACGCCTCCATTTCTCACGAGTGGCTTCTCAATCTTGGACGACGCACCGCCCGTCAACGCATCGCGCACCTGTTTTGCGAGCTGGCATTACGCGAGCGGGCGATTGGCGAAACAAGCCACTATCATGTGCCTTTGAACCAGGATCAGATCGCGGCCACCACGGGCATCACAGTTGTGCATGTCAACCGTACATTACAGGGCATGCGGGCGGATGGCCTGATCCGTTTGGTGGTCAACAAATTATCGATCCTCGACTGGGCTGCTCTGAAGCGAGCCGGCGACTTCAATAGCGCTTATCTTCATCTTAAGGACAGCGTCGCTCTTGAGCGTCAGATGGCGGCATGATGGTAATGGCGCACTGCGCACAGAGATCAAGAAGGACTTTGCCGTCCTCGTCTTCGATCTCGATACGGCCTCCGCACTCAAGCTTTCTGTCTTTAACTTGTTCTGTAATCAATTCGCAGAGTGCGGCAAGTCCAAGGCGCTTGGCGGCGGCAAGATCTTGGACTTCTGTGCCCTCCAGGTCTTCGATACGTCGGCCGCTCTCCTGAACATGAAAGAAAAATCGAGCCATCTGCAACATCCAAAATGAGCATAGATTGATCTATATACAATTCGCGACACACGCTTTGCCACGCGATATAGATAACTTCAAGCACTTATTTTTTACCAAGGCCGTAGCATTAGGCCTTAATGCTCACTAGGGCGGTGTTGGTTATTGAGGGTGACGTTGCTCACTGGCGCCAGCGCCTAAACGCCGCGCTAGAGCATCGGATGGGATCTCGGCCAGGCAGCCGCGGTTGGGGACAGACATCCTGGCCGAGACCTGCGGCACCTATTTGATGCCCACTTCTAAAGCCTACACTGTCGATAATTTATGCGATCTAACCTAGGTTACGGCATTTGCTTTTAGGCCTGATAGGTTGCGCGATGCACTTGAGTTGCATCCAAATCGGCCGGAGGAAGAGCCGCGCACAACTGCAGAGGGGGAGCTAAAATTCGAGCCCGCCACAACTAGCGCGCAAAAGTCACTTGCCTTGCCTGCTTACAAGTAGAGCCGAAAGGAAAAGCTTGTTCATGTTGTTATCTCCCTATATGAGCTTGGGCGGTTCTCACCTATTCTTCCGGTTTTGCCTTCGTCGTTCCAAACTTGATCTATGTTAATACGTCGGAATCTTGCTGTGCTAGTGTGCTGAGTATGGGTGATTGTCATGTTGTTTCAGTTTATCGTCTCACGCGGCCAGGCAGCGTTATTCAAGGGTACGTTTGAGGTACCAGATGATGAAAGCGATCTGTTGGCGCGGTTTGCTAGCGTAGCTTATGCCGGATTCAGGCGAGCCTGCCCGGGAGTTTCGCTGGTGGACGCCGACATCCGCGTGGAATGGCTTCAGATCCCAACGTCGTCTTTGCTGACGAATTTGGCGGATCGCTTAGAGCGTCTCGGTCTCCGGCATTCGTCAATCTCGATCTCGACCTTAACCGCGCAGGAAGGGGACGCGGCAGGAAGATTCGCCCCGCAGCGGGCGAGCCCGATCGCTCCTGACCGCGCTTCTTGTGGAGCCTCAAGAGGTTGTCCTCGGACAGGCCGAGTCTGCTGATAGGAGTTTGAGATTTTATGCCGCCGTGTGGGCGATGCCAATTATATCGATGCAGCCAGATTGGAAGCTCTTGGGCGCCGCGTTGTGAGGTTGGATAGGCCTGAGCGTAAGCCCACTCCCTGAGAGCGGTCTGGATGAAGCGCTCGGCTTTGCCGTTGGTTTTGGGGGTGTAGGGCTTGGTGCGAATGTGCTTGATGCCCAGATCCGTGCAGGCGTGGCGGAAGGCAAAGGCCTTATAGCAACTGCCGTTGTCGGTCATGACACGGGTAACGGTGACGCCGAGGCTTTTGTAATAGGCCACGGCGGCTTTGAGGAAAGACACGGCGCTGTCGGCCTTCTGGTCGGGCTTGATCTGGGCGAAGGCGATGCGGGAATAGTCGTCGATGCAGACATGGACGAATTCCCAGCCGACGCCGCGGCTGTTGCTCTGACCGGTGCGATCGCCGGTGATCCGGTGGCCGATCTTCTCGAAACGACCAAGCTTCTTGATATCGATGTGGATCATCTCGCCGGCGCTGGCCCGTTCATAGCGGCGCACGGGTTCGGCGGGCTCCAGATCACGCATCCGGTTCAGTCTCAGCCGCCGCAGGATACGGCTGACGGTGGCGGGGCAAACGCCCACTTGCGCCGCGATGTGCTTGCCGGTGTGGCGCTGACGGCGCAAGGCCTCGACGGCCGCGCAGGTGGCTCGCGTGGTTTGGCTCGGCGATGAAAGGGGTTTCGAGGACCGATCACGCAGGCCCGCCACGCCGTCCCTGCAGAAGTGCTCGACCCATTTGGCAACCGTCTTCGGCGTGGTTTGATACATGCGCGCTACCACCGCCTTGCTCAACCCGCCATCCACCACCGCGCGCACCATAGGCTCTCGACCGCGAGGCGTCAGAAGGGCATTCTTATGGCTGTTCATCCGGTCTCTCCCTGGAAAACTGAAGCTTCAACAACCTCAGCTTCCTCGGTTCAGACCGGATGGACAACCTCCTGAAAGCTCACAACTAGATGGCGAAAACCTTAGCAATCGTCCCGTCGCATGCCGAATGTTTACGCATGCGCTCGGCTGAGTTATGGGAAAGCATCGCGCCGCGTGTTAAGTCGCCATAGTTTCTGCGTGATCGAAGTCGAAAAGAATGAACCAGGTTCTCAAGACGGTCTTCGCTGCAGCGTTCAGCGCACTGATGGCATCTTCAGGAATTGCAGACCCTGCATCTGATAAGGGCACCATCATCCAACGCTTCGAACAGTGGACGATGGCTTTCAACGCGCACGACGCCGTAGGCGCTTGCGACCTCTTTGCGCTGGATTTGCTCTATTCCATTCCAGAGGTGCTGCAGGGCACGCACCAGACCATGTGTGCTAACTTCACCAGGCTTTTCTCCAGCAACAAGCTTCGCCTGCACTACGACCGTCCCGACATTCACGAGATACTTCTTCAAGGAGACATGGCCGTGGTAAGGCTCACCTGGACCTTCAGGGCCGAGGCCAATGGCGCCCGCGATACAACAACCGAAGAAGGCATCGACGTCTTTCGCCGCCAACCTGACGGGAGATGGTCTATTGCCCGCTTCATGGCATTCACGACACGCCCAAATAAGGTTTTACAATAAGGGCCAAGCGCTTGAAATTCGGGGAGGCGAGGTAGTATGGCGGAAGGATGTCCGCAACAAGTATGGAATTAAATCATATCATTCAGTGGTTTATGATAGGCGCTTCCGAATTACCCCAACATTCGTCCCAACCGCGTGCGAACTCCCCCTCTGGCCACCTGGTGTTCCTCTACGCCCTGGCTCTGATTGTCCATTCCGAAAATGAGCCAACGCGACCCGACTTAGACTTGGGTTCGTTCCAATGCGTGAGGCTCATGCGCCAAGTGGTGCCGTTGGCGTTCTCAAGGAAGATGTCGTGGGCCGATGTCCCGCAAATGGTGACGTCTATGTTAGCACCGCTGCTCAACTTGAACGTGATAACGTCCCCAACATCTAGCCTTTTGACTTTGCCGCCAGAGTGAACACGGGACTCAAATAAATAGAATTAGCGGCGTGCCTACGAACAGCCCTCGCGAAGTCGTTTTTGCGGTCCATCTCATAGTTAGCAAACAGTTTGGGCTAAAGGTCGTTCCGCGCTAGTAGTTATTCGTTTTCAAGAATGGCGCGGAGGCGCTCTCCCAGCTTATCCAAGTCGTATGGTTTGGGGATGAACTCGCAGCCCACCGGCATCCTGCTCAGCGCAGGCATCCTTTTTCCCGTAGTCAGGAAGAGATGCAGCTTCGGCCAGCGCTCGGCCGCTTGCAGCGCCAAGTCAGCTCCGTCCAGCAAGCCCGGCATATCGATATCGGTGAACAGGATCCTGATGTCCGGACATCGCTCTAAAGCTGCCACAGCTGAGTCGACGTCATAGGCCTCAATGACGGTTATTTGCAGCTCGGCGAGAAAGTCCCCGACTAACATCCGCAGTATTGGCTCGTCTTCGACGAGCAATACCGCCGGCTGATGTTCTGACGCAACCTTCATGCATCGCAAACACCGCCACAGCCTGCTTGTTCCGCGCACTTCTGAAGTTATGCCATCAGGGAAATCACGGACGACCTGGCAGCCATTGCTGAATGAAGGGGGCCATGATCGAGCTACCCCGCAATACTGCTGTTGATCGCTCCAACTCTCGTCCGATTGATGGCCTAGCTCAGCACGGGCACCGAGTCAACGACCGAGGCCAGCTTCAGGAGGGCAGTGAGGCGAACACGCGGTTCCGTGGCGCTTTGGGCAAACTCTGAAATCGAAGCACTGCGAGCGCTGCGTGCACTGATGATGCATTCATAGTGCCGGTCTGGGGTGGCCACCAGACTCACATTCAAGACGCTCGCCGGAAACAGGGCGACACGTAGCTGGTCGACGGCATCAATGGATGCCGTGAAATTGTCGGCATAGCCGAGTTTTAATCCGTCCTGAGACGCCAATGACCCGTTCGCAAGCGGCACAAGCGGAGAGGGAAAAACTCGCCCCTTGAGATAATTGAAGGCAACACAGACGTTGCGATCAAGAGCAAAGTCCGTACCGACTGCTTCCGATGCCTGCTTGGCATAATCCAGCATTAAAGATCGGTTTATGGAGATCATCTTGGGCCATTGCAAAAAGGGGGCCCGATGAAACTCGAGCCCCGATATCTCAGTCGATCGCTTTCTTCACAGCGTCTTTGGCTTTACCGACGCCCTCCTGGATCTTCCCTTTTGCCTTCTGTGCGGCGCCCTTAACCTCCATCTCCTTGTTGCCGACGGCTTTGCCCGCGCCTTCGCGAACGGTACCGGCAGCCTGATTGGCGGCGCCCTTGATCTTGTCAGTCGTGCTGCTCATTGCTTTCTCCATTTCATCGTTAGAAGGGAGAGCAACCTTCAAGCTAGCGTCCAGTTCCCTCGATTAAGAAATAGCGTCCTTGATAATAGCGACTCGCGCGATCCAGACGCCTCCATGGAAGCTGCCGTTCGATTCCTTCGATTAAGAAATTACATCGTTGCTAACGGAGACCCGTGGCATCGAGGTGCTTCGGCGGAACCTGCGTTGCCGACGTCGCGTTGAGTTAAGCAGTCATGGGACGCGGGAGAGCGCAGATGGATCTTCGAAGAGAACTATATCGTAGTCCGACCGGCGACCTTTGGTCCCTTGCGAGGGACCCGGCTGATGGATCTCCCATGATTGTTCACCAGGCCAACGGTCCTTCTGGTGCGGCACTTTCTTTCTTAACCCTTCGTGATTTTCTGGCCTCCGGAGGGAATGGTCCTGAACATCAGGCGCTTCTTCGGCTTGTTGCCACACTCGTCGATCAAACTGCGGAGCAGAAATCGAGAGACGAGATTTTGGAGGGAAAATCGTTCCAGATAAACGCCAATACGGTGGAAGAAGGTGAGAGGATCGACGGTCAGAAATCATAGCAGGCGAAATCGGAAGTCATCCCGTGAGTGATCCGCCATTAAGCAAACTGACCCGGCTCCTGCCGGCTTTTTGTTCATGTGCCAGCCTATGCCACGGCTCTTGTTCGCGCGCCCGGCAAGTTCCTTCTCATCAAGACCAGCGCGCTGGAACAGGCCAAGGTTGACTCGATCGCCCTCCGGCACTGGTTCTCGCGCTATTCCGACTGCCTGCTGGCCCAGATATTCCAGACCGCTGCGTGCAATGCGACGCATACGATTTCGCAGCGCACCGCCAAATGGTTGCTTGCTGCCGTGGCCCGCACGAAAGGCAATGAGATCGAGATGACGCAGGAACAGCTTGCGCACTTGCTCGGTGTGGGACGAACCTTTGTCACGCGGGTCGTGCAAAATCTCAGAAAAGAAGGACTGGTCTCGACGCGCCGCGGCGTCTTCATCGTCGAGCACGAGGGTGCTCTACGCCTGCGATCATGCCCCTGCACTGCCCAGATCGAGGACCATTTCGATACGGTGCTGCATGGGATTTACCCGGTCGACTAGGCTTGGGAAGGTTCCGGCCTTCTAGCCGGCCGGCGTCGGGGACTGAGAATTCTCCTGATGGATGAGCACAGTCGCTCGCTCCCAATGCTCGCGATCATGGCCTTCGGGCTGTCCTTCCAGGTTCCATATCTCATAGGCCTTCTCGCGAATGCGCTGCTCGATCTCCTGGTTGTCCTGGATCCGGGCAGGCGGCGCCCCCTCTCCCTGGTTCTGCGCCTGCTCGTTCTGAGGCTCCAGGCCCTCGCTCGCCGCGAGTTCCTTCGCGCTCAGGAAGGACGGAATAGTGGGGTTTGAATCCTGTCTCATCGGAGACGCTCCTTTTTTCCTCGGAAGTCAGCCGGTTCAACCGGCGCAGGAGGGAAAGGTTTCGTACCGGCGAGGGGCGCCGAGGCAATGGGCTCATGGCCGCCGGCCAGCGGACTCATTTGCCAACTCAATAATCTGAAAAGTAGCCAGCGTCCCGGAACTACCGAGCACCGATCAAGTTTAAGCCGCAGAGGGAGGCGAGTTCTGCTGTCGCGCCCTGTGAACCTGAAATCTTCAACAGTTCCATCGTGAAGGAGAGAGCTATGGGGCGAGGAATATTGTTATGGCTGCTCGGCGTGCCCATCCCAATCATCATCCTTATTGCGCTGCTTTATCACTAGAGCAAAGCGCGTTTAAACATAAACGCTGCTTTGGTCTAAATCTTTGTTTCGACCCGTCTTTGCGATTCTTGCCGATTCCGTCAAATCGTAAAACGCTTTAGGAGGTCAGCGATGACAAACACCGATCTAGCTCTCTCAGGACAAGTCGAGTCGTCGAACTCGGCGGTTTCCTGGGGGGCGATCATCGCCGGTGCTGCTGCCGCGACGGTTATTTTCCTGCTTCTCGTCATTGTGGGAACCGGCATCGGCCTAGTCTCCATTTCGCCCTGGTCCAATTCCGGGGCCAGCACCACTACCGTAGGAATTCTCGCTATCCTTTGGTCGCTCGCCATCCCGCTCTTCGCCTATGCGGTCGGCGGCTACCTGGCTGGCCGTTTGCGCACACAATGGGTGGGCGTCCACACCGACGAAGTGTTTTTCCGGGATACCGCGCATGGCATGCTGGTCTGGGCGGTGGGAACCATCGTCTCGGCCTGTCTGGTGGGTAGCATTCTGTCGACAGCCGTAAGCGGCATTGCTCAGACGGGCGCGGCCTTGACCAGTGCGGCCGCCAATGCCGCCGGTTCAGCGACCGGCAACGGCGGCCTCAATGCCTATTTCAACGATATGCTATTCCGCGCCCAGCAGGCCCCGGCGGAGACCCGCAACGATGATGCATCGAAGGCTGAAGTCGGCCGCATCGTCACGCAATCACTCGCCAGTGGCCAGCTCAGCGACGATGACAGGACCTATATTTCGCAAGTCATTGCGCGTCAGACCGGGCTCAGCCAGGCCGATGCCGGCAAACGCCTTGACGATGTGATGGCCAAGGCAAAGGCGGCGGCCCAGCAGGCGGCCGACAAGGCAAAGGCCGTTGCCGATGCCGCCAGAAAGGCCGCTATATACGCTGCGCTCTGGGCTTTCGTCGGATTGCTGATCGGCGGCTTCTCCGCCTCTTACATGGCGACCGTCGGCGGCCGGATCAGAGACGACCTGCCGGCGACCTGAGACCTCCCTGGCTCGCGTCGACGCGAGGCCGGCGCCCGCAGTTGACCTCGGATGCTGGCGCAGGAAGGGCCACTTTGGGCCCTTCTTCCGTAAGGGACCTGCCGCCCTTCCGAGAGGAACCCGGTTGCGGCGAGCTCGTTGAATGATGCGCTTGCCGCGCCCAAGGAGGTTTCATGCGGTTGGAAATCGAGGCAAGTCTTGTCTACGAATTTGCGAGCAGCACCCAGGTTCTCATCTCCATCCAGGCCTCGCAGAGCCGGGACCAGGACATTGTCTCCGAGAGTTTGGTATTTGACCCGGATGCGGCGCTGACGCTCGACAAGAATCTGGAGGGAGACCGGCGACTGCGATGCGTGCTTTCGGGCCCTGCGCGGATCACCTATCGCGCGACGATCGAGAACCGGATGCGCCCCCTGTTACCGGCGCAAGGGCGACAACATTCCTGGGAAGAACTCCCGCACTTCGCCTTCCCTTTTCTCCTGCCCAGCCGGTTCTGTCCCTCCGATCGATTCATGAGGTTCGCGCAGCGCGAATTCCCTCAGCAGGGCGACGGCGTCGCGAGAGTCCTCGCAGTCCTCGATTGGATCCATCGTCACATCGACTACCTGCATGGCGTCAGCGATGCGGAAACCACGGCTTTGGAAACCTTCGTCGATCGCGCCGGCGTTTGCCGGGACTTTACCCATCTCGCGATCACCTTCTGCCGCGCCATCGGCGTTCCGGCACGGGCCGTCAGCGCCTACGCCCTCGACTTGCAGCCGCCTGATTTCCACGCCGTCCTCGAGGTCTATCTGGAGAATGCCTGGTGGCTCGTCGACCCTACGCGCCTTGCTCCCGTGGGCGGCCTGGTGCGTATCGGCAGCGGGCGCGACGCCTCCGACATCGCCTTCATGACCACCGACAAGCCTTGTCGCATGATCGAGCAGAATATCGTCGTCCGGGCGGTGGATCAGGCGGCCGACGGCCCCCAGAGTGCGCAGAATTAACTTCTGGGCATAGTCCTAAATCGCTCTGAGCATTCACGTGCCAGGTTGATTACGGCAGGCCAGATTTGAGGACCCGGGAATAAATTCTGGCATATTGCCTGGCGCTCCTTGCCTGGCGCTCCTTTTCCAGGAAAGATCTGCCTTAATCGCCTGAGATTGAAGCTTGCGCCAGAAGTCAGGGCGCTCCCAAGAGCGCAAGGCGCGGTTGACGGCGTGATAGTGGTCTTCCGCCGATCCCGGATTGAACTGAAACCGCTTGGCAACCTCGGCGCCTCACGCCTGACAATGTCAGCGTGATGCGGACATTTCGCATTACTGGAGACGGCCGAGATCTACACCGAACGCCGGATCGCAATCCGAGGAGGACATCAGCACAATCGACCTCCTCAGGCGTCAGGTTGCGCTGCTCCCGATGCCGAATTGATTTTCTATATGACCCCAAGAACGATCAAGATCAGCACGATGACGAGAACAGTACCAAGGCCCCCTGAGGGATAATAACCCCAACCTGCGCTATAGGGCCAAGTAGGCAGAGCAGCGAGCAGAAGAATGATGACGATGATTAGAAGAATGAAGCGCATCTTTGTCTCCCCGGCCCGTGAACAGTCACGCTTATAGCAGAACTGCGCTGACAACATTCCACTTCGAAAATCGTTCCATTCTCCGTTAGAGAAGTTTGTCGAGCGTAATAGGCAGATCCCGAATTCTCTTGCCGGTGGCATTGTAAACGGCATTTGCCACCGCAGCGCCTACGCCGGTGATACCGATCTCCCCGATACCATGGACGCCCATGGGGCTGTGCGGGTCCGGAACGTCTGTCCAGAGCACATCGATCTCGGGAACATCGAGATGAACAGGCACGTGGTAGTCAGCCAGGGAGCGGGACATTATCCGGCCTGTCCGCTCGTCGAACAGGGTTTCCTCCATGAGCGCAAGGCCGAGACCCATGATGATGCCACCGCGAAATTGGCTCGCCGCGGTCCTCGGATTGATGATACGGCCGGTATCAAAGGAGCCGAGCCAGCGTTTCACCCGCACTTCCCCAGTCTGCTTGCTGACCCAGGCTTCGCAAAACTGGGCGCCATAGGAGTGCATAGAATATTTCTGCGCCTTGAGGGGCATGGGCGCTGCCGCCTCGACACTGCCATCCTCGCGCTGGGCTCGCCGGAGTATCGACCCGTGGCTTTCGAAATTCTCAGGCTTGTCGCGCTGGCGGATGCCCTGGTTCCAGCCTTCGACCTCCGCGGGCTTGAGTCCCGCCAGGGGAGAGTCGTTTCCGGCGAGCTTCAGCAATTCGCCTGTCAGCATCTCCGCCGCCGCGGTGACCGCGGCAATGATCGAGACGGTCTGCGAGGAACCGCCGGCGAGCGTTCCCGAGGGAAAGTCGCTGTCGCCATATTCGAACGTCACGGCCTCCACCGGCAGCCCCAGCCTTTCCGCCGCATGCTGGGACTGGACCGTCGCGGTGCCCATTCCCATCTCGTGGCTTGCCATGCGAACGATGGCCCGGCCGTCCTGGGTCAGGCGAATGGACGCGGCCCCGCCGGGCACTCGATAGTAGGGATAGGTCGCCGTCGCCACGCCATAACCAACCAGCCATTCGCCCTGGTGCTGGGAGCGCGGCACGGGGTTGCGGCGCCCCCAGCCAAAGCGCTCGGCGCCACGCCGATAGGCCTCCACCAGATTACGGGAGGAGAAGGCCCGGCCGGAGGTTGGATCCTTTCGAGGTTCGAACCTGCGGCGCAGCTCGACGGGATCGAGGTTCATCGCCACGGCAAGCTCGTCCACCGCGGATTCGAGCGCAAAGGTGCCGACCGACTCGCCGGGTGCCCTCATGAAGGTGTTGGCCACCATGTCGAGATCGACCACCTCCTGGGCTAGCAGGAGGTTTTTTGCGGCATAGAGATGCCGCGCCGGAAACGTGAACTGCTCGGGGCAGTTGTTGTGCGTGGTCATGCCCGCAATGCCGGTATGGATGAGACCCTCCAGCGTTCCATCTTCCGTCGCACCCAGCGCCACTCTCTGTTCGGTGAGCGTCCGCCCGCCCGTGATGCGGAAGACGCCCTCCCGCGACAGGACAATCCTGACCGGCCGGCCCAGCATGCGCGACGCGGCGGCGGCCAGGATCTGATGGCTCCACAGTCCCTTGTTGCCGAACCCTCCTCCCACGAAGGGCGAGAGCACATGCACCTTGGCTTCGGGTATCCTGAACACGGCGGCCAAGCTCGAGCGCGTCAGATTGACCATCTGCGTCGCGTCATGCACGGTCAGGGTGTCGTCCTGCCAGGAGACCGTCGCGGCGTGGAGCTCGATGGCGGCGTGATTGTGTCGGGGCGTCCGATAGGTCTCGTCGACGGCATGCACCGCCCGGGCAAGCGCTCGCTCCGCCCGGCCGATCTCGATGCGCGGCGACTCGCCCAGAATGGTCTTGGGCGGATGCGCCTTTTGCCGCTGCAGATCCAGGGACGTTGCCGCTGGTTCCTGGAGGTAGGTGACATGCACCAGCCCCGCAGCGGCGTCGGCCTCCTCCTGGGTCTGGGCAACCACAACCGCCACCGGCTCGCCATTCCAGCGGATCGTCGCATCCTGCATGACGGGCAGTTTGCTCGCCGACGCCCCCTTGGCATCCTCCATCATCATGGGTGGCGCCGGCATGCGCGGTGCATTCTTGTAGGTCATCACCAGCAGCACGCCCGGCGCCGCTTCGGCCTGCGCCGTATCAATCGTGTCGATGCGCCCGCGGGCGATCGTGCCGTGAACGAAGGCGGCGTAGCTCAGATCGTGTAGCGGCACTTCGGCGGCGAAGCGGGCCCGCCCCCGCACCTTGAGCACACTATCGACGCGCGCGATCGGCCGGCCGATCTCCCGGTCCGAGCGAAGAAGCGGGTCCGTCGCCCTGTCAGGCAGGAAACGGATAGCCGTGACAATGGCTTTCTGCAGGATGCTTACGCGACGTTCTCCCCGCTCAGTTCCATCTTCGTGGAGACCAGAAGGCTCCTGGCGAGGTCGATCTTGAACGCGTTGTGGGCCAGGCCGGAAGCCTTTGCGAGCTCGGCCTCCGCCGCCTCGCAAAAGTTCGCCTCGATGGCGGGTTTTCCGGCCAGGGCCTGCTCGAAGGCATAGGCGCGCCACGGTTTGGCTGCCACGCCGCCCAGCGCCACGCGAATGGCGTCGACGGTGCCGTCTTCGCGCACGGACAGCGCGGCAGCGATCGACACCAGCGCAAAGGCATAACTCGAGCGATCCCGGACCTTTCGGTAGGTCGATCGTCTGGCAAAAGGCAGAAGCGCCAGTTCGACGGCCGTGATGAGTTCGCCACTGCGAAGCTCGGTCTCCAGGTCGGGCCGGCCGCCCGGAAGCCGATGCAGATCGACCAGCTTCACCCTGCGCGCACCGGCGGGCCCGAGCAGATGCACATCCGCATCGAGCGCCGCCAGGGCCACGCACATGTCCGACGGATGGGTTGCCACGCAGGACGACGACGCGCCCAGGATGGCGTGGTAGCGGTTGAAGCCTTCGAGAGCGTCGCATCCGGCGCCGGGAATGCCGTTTGTTGCAGCGGCTGGCGCTGTCATAGAAATAGGCGCACCGGGTCCTTTGCAGGATGTTGCCGCCAACGGTCGCCATGTTGCGGATCTGGGGCGAAGCGCCTGCCAGCACCGCGCGCGCCAGGACGGGGTACTGTTCCCGGATCGCGGAATGGGCGGCAAGGTCGGTGTTCTTGACGCCGGCGCCAATGACGAGCCTGTCGCCGAAGAGCTCGATCTTCTCAGAGAGTGCGGATATGTCGATCAACAGGTCCGGCTGCTCAATACCTTCACGCATCAGGTCGACCAGGTTGGTGCCACCCGCGAGATATTTGGCGCCCGGATGCAAGCCGAGCATTTTGACCGCATCTGCGCCCGTGCGCGCATGTTCGAAACCGAAGACATTCATGCCGCGCCCTCCGACAGAGCGCTCTGCACGGCTTCGACAATGCCGTTATACGCACCGCAGCGGCAGATATTCCCGCTCATGCGTTCCTGAATTTCGTCCCGACTGATAGCAAGTTCCGGCATCTTCAGATCGGCCGTCAGCACGCTCGGAATCCCGCGCCTCACTTCGTCGAGAAGACCGATGGCGGAGCAGATCTGTCCCGGCGTGCAATAGCCACACTGGAAGCCGTCATGGTCGATGAAGGCCTGCTGCATCGGGTGCAGGGCCGCTTCAGTGCCGAGCCCCTCGATCGTGACGATCTGCCGGTTCTGGTATTGTACCGCCAAGGCGAGGCAGGAATTGATGCGCTGGCCATCGACCAGGACGGTGCAGGCCCCGCAGGCGCCCTGATTGCAGCCTTTCTTCGTGCCGGGAAGAGCAATGTGGTCGCGAAGAAGATCGAGCAGCGACGTGCGAATATCGAGATCTACGACGTAGGGACGCCCATTGATGGTGAATTCCATCGCGTTCAGGCTCCTGTTGGTGAGAAATGCGCCAAGGCCGATTCTGTCCGCCGAAGCATCAACCCCTGATGGGCAGAGGGGTTCCGACGCTCTGCCTGCAGCTGTCCCCAGGTCGACGCGCAAATGCTGGTTCGGCGCGGCAAGTGGTCGCCGCAGGAACCAATCGGCTTCGCACACGTCCTCTCCCTATGTGACAATCTTTCGATGTGGCAGCAGCGCTCGCGCTCGGCTTTGGGGTTGTGGTGCTTTTGACGGCATGGCTGCCGCTTGTGCTCCGCCGCCTTCCCCTGTCGCTACCGATCATCGCTCTCATGATAGGCTATTTCGCCTATCCGAAATCCTGGCTCGTCCCGCCGGCGGACGTCATCTTCAATCGTCGCAGCTTCGAGCATCTTACCGAATTCGTCATCCTGATCGCCTTGATGGGCAGTGGCCTGCGGATCGAGCGCAGCTTTGACTGGCGGCGGTGGCAGGCGACAGGGCGGCTCTTGCTGATCGCTATGCCGTTGACCATTCTTGCGATCATGCTGTTGTGCCGGTCGTTGGGTGGCTTTTCCTGGTCCGCGGCCCTGCTCGCAGCCGCGGCGCTTGCGCCAACCGATCCCGTGCTTGCCGCGGAAATGCAGGTTGGTCCGCCCGGCGAGGAGGAGGGCGGAGAAGCTCGCTTCGCCCTGACCACCGAGGCCGGACTCAATGATGGCCTTGCCTTCCCCTTCGTCGTCCTGGCCGTTTCCCTTTCCACAGCCCCCTCCTCGGTGGGATGGGGACATTGGCTGACCTACGAAGTCATCTGGAAGCTGTGCTGCGGACTGGTCTTGGGGATGATTGCGGGGCGCGTCTTCGCCTGGCTCAGTTTCCGTCTCCCCAGAATCGAGGTGGCGAAGACGGAGGACGGGCTGATGGCTGTCGGCATGACCTTTTCGACATATGGCGTTACGGAGCTCATCCACGGGAATGGCTTCATAGCGGTCTTCGCTGCGGCCGTCATCCTGCGCGCCAGCGACCGGCAGCATGGCTTTCACTCCCACCTCGAAGGCTTTTCCGAGCAAATCGAACGCATGCTGATGGTGATCGTGATGATCATCTTCGGGGGCACCATCGCAGCAGGCGGGCTCGCCGCCCTTTCGTGGACGGATGTGGCGATTGCTGTTGTAATCCTGCTGATGGTTCGCCCGCTAACGGCATGGGTTAGCCTCGTGGGGCTCAAGATCCCCTGGCAGGCGCGCGGTCTCATCGCCTTCTTTGGGATCAGGGGGCTCGGGACATTCTATTACATGGCCTATGCCGGAGGCCGCGGCGACTTCACCGAGTTTGACCGGCTCCTGGCCCTGACATCCTTCGTCGTCCTGGGTTCGATGGTCATACACGGAACCTCATCGGGCCCTGTCATGCTTTGGATCGACAAGCAACGACGCGCCAGAATGGCCGCGAAGAAAGCCATTTTTGCCGCGCGTGCGGATGTTTGATCGTTGAGGATATATCCGAGGCCGCCCGCGCCAGATGAAATACTGCCCCCCCCGTGGCGCCTCCATTCAGCCAGTCCGGAGCTGGACGGCACATGCGCCGGAACTTTCACGAGACAGGCTCGGTTTCCTGAGATCTTCGAAGATTTCAAAATTGGGGAATGGGCATGGCACAGGCTGGAAAATTTGACACCCGTCGAGGTCAGGGCGGAGAAACCCATCAGCACGTGCCGGAGAAAGGCAGCCATGGGGCCGAGGGACATCTCACCACTGATCAGGGTATCCGGATCTCCGACAATCAGAACAGCCTTAAGTCGGAGCCGCGCGGGCCAGCCCTGCTGGAAGATTTCGTGCTTCGCGAGAAGATCTTTCATTTCGATCACGAACGCATACCCGAGCGCATCGTCCATGCCAGGGGATCGGGTGCCCATGGCTATTTCGAACTCACGGACGATCTCACGGATCTGACCAAAGCCGATCTGTTCCGCGGCAAGGGCAAGAAGACCCCGGTATTCGTGCGTTTCTCGACCGTCGCCGGCGGCGCCGGATCCGTCGACACGCCCCGGGACGTGCGGGGCTTTGCCGTAAAATTCTACACGCAGGAAGGCAATTGGGACCTCGTCGGCAACAACATCCCGGTCTTCTTCATCCAGGATGCTATCAAGTTCCCGGATCTCATTCACTCGGTGAAGATGGAAGCGGATCGCGCCTACCCACAGGCGGGAAGTGCACACGACACCTTCTGGGATTTCGCGTCGCTCATGCCGGAGAGCACCCATATGCTGATGTGGGCCATGTCCGATCGAGCCTTGCCCCGATCTTTTCGCATGATGGAAGGTTTCGGCATCCACACCTTCAAGCTGGTCAACGAAGAGGGCAAGGCCACTTTCGTCAAGTTCCACTGGCGCCCCCGGCTCGGTATACAATCCACGCTATGGGACGAGGCGCTAAAGCTCCAGGCCGCCGACAATGATTATCATCGGCGGGATCTGTTCGAGGCCATCGAGAGCCGTAATTTCCCCGAATGGGACCTCGGCCTGCAACTGTTCGACGAAGAACTCGCCAGGAGCCTGCCCTATGACGTTCTCGATGCCACCAAGCTGATACCTGAAGAGGTCGTGCCGCTCCGGACCGTGGGGGGCCTCGTGCTTGACCGCAACCCCGACAATTTCTTTGCAGAGACCGAGCAGGTGGCTTTCTGCCCGGCTAATATCGTTCCGGGCGTTGACTTTACAGCCGACCCGCTGCTGCAGGGGCGTCTTTTCAGCTATCTGGACACCCAGAAATCGCGCCTTGGCACCGCCAACTTCTACCAGCTTCCAATCAATGCGCCGAAATGCCCGATGATGAACTTTCAGCGGGACGGCATGATGCAAATGCAGGTGCCCAAGGGCCGTGCCAATTACGAACCCAACAGTCTCGACGATCACGGCGAAGCCGGTGGGCCGCGCGAGTGCCCGGTGACCGGCTTCAAATCCACTGCGGCCCTGGAGGATCGCGCGGGAAACGGCAAGCTCAGGGCTCGGGCCGAGCTGTTCGCTGACCATTACAGCCAGGCACGTCTCTTCTGGCTCTCGCAGACGGTCAGCGAGCAGGCTCACATTGCCTCGTCCTTCGTGTTTGAGTTGTCGAAGGTGGAGCTGGAGAAGATCCCGCCGCGCATGGTGGCCAATCTGCGCAATGTCGATGAGAGCCTAGCCAAGCGCGTCGCGGATGGGCTCGGCATTCCGCTGCCGGCGAAGAGCGAGGCAGGAGCAAAGCTGGTCGAGTTGAAGCCAAGCGCTGCCCTGTCGATTCACAAGAACATGAAGGACACGCTTAAGGGGCGAAAGATCGGAATTCTCGTGAACGACGGCAGCGACGCGGCTGCGCTCGCCCGCATCCTGGCCGATATCGGGAAGGCCGGCGCCCAGGCATTTCTTGTCGCGCCGAAAAAGGGAGGGGCAAGGCTGTCCGATGGGAAGACAGCGCCCATTCACGGGCAGTTGCTCGGCTCTCCCTCGCAGCTCTTCGACGCAATCGTTCTGCTTCTTTCCACCGAGGGTGCAGGGACCCTCGGCAAAGATGGCGCCGCAATACAATGGGTGATTGATGCTTTCGGCCACCTGAAAGCGATCGGCTACGATGCCGGCGCGGCCGCGCTGCTCGATAAGGCCAATATCGCGCGAGATGAGGGCGTGATGGTGATCGGCCCGACGTTCGTGGCGGCCGCGGCAAAACGCTATTGGGATCGAGAACCGCATATCCGGATGCTTGCTTGAGCCGTCCCCATCTTCAAGGGTGCGGAGAAGCATCCGAGAAGAATGTCTGGCCGCAGGTTTCCCCCGGAACACGCAGGCTGTTTGAGCGTGAGGCCCGATCTATGTTGATCATCGTGCGGTTCGGAGCAGGTCCCGCTTTGGAAAACAGCTTCCCATCAATCTCGGCCGTCCAGTTTGTATATAGCGTCTTTGCCAAATAAGAGTTTTCCCCTGTTGCAATAATATGCAGGTAAATCTGTTACTCGCCATAGTGTGCTAGGCCGGCCTCCGCTTTGGGTTCTCAGGGCCTCTTAGCCGGCACCGAGCGCGGTGCCGTGAAAACCGGCTTTAGATTTCAAGGAGGGCATAGGGTCGTCCCGTCGGTTTCTCGACATGAGCAGCCACATTGTAGACGGGCGCTCCACCGGGCGTCTTGCCTTCATAGGCGCCGCGATGGGCGTGGCCGTGTACCACCGCGCTGACGGTGAAGCGGTCGATGGTTTCGGCGAGGCGCGAGGAGCCCAGGAAAGGATAGATCTCCGCAGGCTCGCCGACCGGCGTCGCTAGGATGGGTGCATAATGCAGAATTACCAACGCCCTCTCCGAACGAACCTGTCGCATGGCGTTTTCGAGCAGCATCGCTTGATGAACCGCTTCTGCCACCATGACCTTGATCGCCGGCTCCCCGAAAGAGCTCCGCATAAAGGCCGAAGCCACCGGCAGAACCCTTCACGCCCGCGAAGCCAACGCCGCGGATCTCCACATGCTGACCGTCGAGCAGATGATGACCTCGGATTCGCTGTCATGCAGCAGGGGTTCGGCCTTGGCTATCATCAGAGCCAGTTCCTGTCGGCGTCTGCCTTCGCCCTAAGTTTTGCCCCAACATACGTGCCTGTGTGAGGATCCCAGAAATCTATCACCTCCCCCAACCGTTGGAACCGCTTTAATGCAAGCGGCGTTTACCGGGTTTCAACGGGAGGCGTGCACATGGCAGTTGAAGAGCACGAAGTCGGCAACCTGATCGGTAGCGACAAGGTGGAGGGCACCGCGGTTTATGGCGCGGACGGCGAGCGCATCGGCTCCATCGAGCGAGTGATGATCGACAAGTTGAGCGGCAAGGCATCATATGCGGTCCTCGGATTTGGTGGTTTCCTCGGGATAGGAAACGATCACTATCCACTGTCCTGGAATTCGCTGACCTACAAAACCGATCTCGGCGGTTATCAGGTCGGCGTTACCGAAGAGCAACTTCGCGGATCTCCGAAATACACTGCCGACCATGATTGGGACTGGCATAACCCAGATCGGCCTCGTGCCGTCGATACCTACTATGGGGCGTTCGGAGTGAACCCCCTCGATCCACGAATGGATCAGCGCCCATGACGGTGTGATGGCGAGCGAACAAATCCTGGTCGAGCGCCGGCGGCCAATCACTAAGCCGTGGGCCCGCCGACCTGGGTTAGCTTGACTCGGGCCTTCTAAACTGTTCGGTTGCATGCCCGTGACTCATACATCCATCGATGACGACGTTGCGGCCCCATGCGCTCCAATGCACGGATTGGTTAAAGGAATGCGGGGCAAGGGTTGGCGAATGACTTGCCAAACGCTGCGATCACCGGCTATGGCGAGACATAGGCATATCGGTACTGGAAGAACGTCCGCCGGATTTTCGGTAGCTGACCTCATCATCGCCGCGCTTTCGCTGACGTCGTGCGCAGACCACGCGACCTTATCGGTTGCAGCCGGGACAGGCCCATTCCCGCAATTGCCGGCGCAGAAAATCACGCCGCTGCCGACATTGAAGATCGCGCCCGCCCGTGGCTGGCCGTCTGGCGGGGCGCCAATCGCCGGCAAGGGGCAGAGTGTGACCGCAATAGCGGAGGGGCTGGAGCATCCGCGCTGGCTCTACGTGCTCCCCAACGACGATATCCTGGTTGCCGAGACCAATGCGCCCCCGAAGCCTGACGATTCCAAGGGAATTAAGGGATGGATTACAAAACTCGTGATGAAGCGAGCCGGGGCGGTCACGCCCAGCGCCAACCGCATTTCACTGCTGCGGTCGCATGCCGGTCGGGAGACCTATGATCGTTATATCCTGGTGGAAGGCCTCAATTCGCCGTTCGGCATGGTGCTTGTCGGCGATCAGCTCTACGTCGCAGATAGCGACGCACTGGTTCGGTTTCCATTTCATATCGGAGAGACTCGTATCGACGGGCCAGGCCTGAAGGTTGCAGATTTACCGGCGGGGCCCATCAATCATCACTGGACAAAAAATGTGATCGTAAGTCCGGATGGCAAAACGCTTTACGTCTCCGTCGGCTCCAATAGCAATGCTGGCGAAAACGGCATCGCTGCCGAAGTCGGTCGCGCCGCGATCTGGGCTGTTAACCCTAAGACCGGGAACCATAGGATTTTCGCTTCCGGGCTGCGCAACCCGGTGGGAATGGGCATCCAACCCTGGACAGGGGCGTTGTGGGTCGCCGTCAACGAGCGAGATGAACTCGGCAGCGATCTAGTCCCCGATTATATGACAGGGGTGCGCGAGGGAGCGTTCTATGGCTGGCCCTATTCCTATTATGGGCAAAACGTCGATCCCAGGCCGCAACCACCGCGGCCAGACTTGGTGGCAAAAGCCATTGCACCCGATTATGCTTTGGGCCCCCACACAGCCTCGCTCGGATTGGCCTTCGGTGCGCATGGCGTCTTCATTGGCCAGCATGGTTCCTGGAACCGCAATCCGCCCAGCGGGTACAAGGTCATCTTCGTGCCATTCGGAAGGGGGCATCCGACGGGCCGCCCGAAAGATGTGCTTACGGGCTTTCTGGACGAATACGGCAACGCCCAAGGGCGACCTGTGGGTGTTGCGCTCGACCGAAGGGGCGCCCTGCTCGTGGCAGATGACGTTGGAAACAAAGTCTGGCGTGTTTCGCCCGCGTTGCCGGCTGGAAAATAATCGATCTGGCGGTTACGCTGATCAAGCCAGCCAGCTAATCCCGGCGCGGTTTCTTCGGGGGAGTCGCATCACTTCTCGCCTGTTTCTCGCTGCGATGCTGCTATGGTCGTATATTTCAACCACGGCTACATTGAAAGAGCGTGCCGTTTGTTCACGAGTCTGGCCTCCACCTCCGCCGCACGACTTTCGGACTTTTTACTTCGGTCATTTTCCTTTTGAGAGCGCTGCCTGGCACCTCTTTTGATTTCATCCGGGAAAGGCTGCGGTGCGTCAGGCTTCTTTGAATCAACCATCTTCAGAGTTCCTGCGGATGTTCCCATTTGTCGAGGCGGACAGATGCCCTACAACGGGCGGGCATCCACAAACGAACCAGTTTTTGCACTGCTGCTTGGCGCGCCCTCCGTCGACCCAATGAAGAGGGCCCTCTGGGCGAGCGCCGTCGCGACGAGAGGGCAGCGGGCCAAGATGGACGACCACTTGCGCTGTTGGCAAAGCGAAAGGAAATCCGTGAAGGGCCCATCGCAAATGGCCGTCTTCCAAGCCACCCGCCTATAAGAGACGTTATGTGCAGCCTGCCGCTAGACATTAGGATCGAGAGCTCCTCGTCAGCTCTCATCCAGGTAGCCAAAATGATGTGAACGCCTTGGGAGACGTCGGCAGCTTTCGGCCAAGCTGGCCAATCGAGCCTTGATAACAAGCCTGGAATCCGGAGTGCAGGGTGCATTCTCGAACGCGGTGGCGCAGGGGTCGAGGGTGGAATGCAAAGGACTGCAACTAGGTCCGGCTCACCCTCCCCCCGACCTTGACCAGGTGCCGAACGGATTGCGAAGCTAGTCCCGCTCTTGAACGATCGCGAGACCGATGAGCTTATATCGAATTGTCCATACGACGACGTACCGCTACAGGCGTCCGGTTACTTTTGCCGCACATCGCTTGATGTTCAGACCGCGTGACAGCTTCGATCAGAAGCTGATTTCCTCCTCCTTTCGGGTCTGGCCGACCCAAAGCGCGATTCGATGGTCCCACGACGTCTTTGGGAACTGCGTGGCTGAGGTGTCCTTTTCCGGCGCCGCTCAGGAATTGCGGTTCGAGACAAATCTTCTTGTCGACCATAGCCCCGACGCGGCGCCTGATTTCACTATTGGTCAAGAAGCCCTTAGCTATCCCGTTCACTACTCGCCAGAAGAAGCGCCCGATTTAGC
>NZ_BSPC01000026.1 GCF_030160835.1 Labrys miyagiensis
CCATCGCCGACAGCAGCCGAAATCCGAAATCTCCATAGCCATCGACCTGTGGCCCGCGGGTTCCTTCCTCGGGGACTTTCGTACGCCTGCCGGCGCCCGAAACTCTTCACGAAAGCTGCAGGTCTGCTTCCCCGCAGTGATGGCGGAAAAGCCGCCATTCTGTCTATGAACCGTGTCAGAGGTTGGACCAGCTGGACAAATATCCAAAAGCTGTCTTCTGTTCATCTCCTAAACTGAGGCTCAAGCTTGCTATGATGGGTCAAGTGGCAATGCTTCGGCAAGAGAAGGCCGTGAGTGACGTTCAGGCGCCGGATCGGCGCCGGAGGTATGGAGGGGCTGGTGAGTAGAAGTAATCGTCGAGGTCCGAAGCCTAGGGAGATTGCAGACCTTGTGCGTGATACCCTTGGACGACGAAACGATGCTGGCCGATCTCATCGCCAACGACGGCGAGCTGCTGCCCGAGATGCGGCTGTCCGATTGCTTGCGGCAACAGCTGAACCTGTCCCAGGCTGCTCAGAACTCAGAGAAGCTGCGCCGGATCCTGAAGGCGGTGAGGCGGTTCGAGTATCTCGACTTCGCGGTCCGTAGGACGCGGGGAGGGCACATGGCGATGCAGGCCGCCGTCGTCCTGAACGAGCATATTCCTACCGGCTGGCACCAGGATCTGCTGCAGGCCCTGAAAGCTGTGAAGGAGGCGATTGCGAAATGGCAAGCGGCTTGATTTCGATAACGGAAGCTGATACTTCCGTTATCCCAGGGTGAAGACGAATGCCCGGGGCGAGAGCTGCCGGGCTTTTTGATGCCCAGTGCATTTGGTGCCGCCGGATGTCACCGACCTTCCTGCCGCTTGGCCTTGACGATTGCAAAGTTCCGCAGGCTGGTCAGATTGTAATCGCTGCCGGTTTCTCGGCAATAGACGATGTATTCCGCGCTGAAGACGGGTTGCTCTTTCACGATATGGAGCATGCCCTCGTGCCGGACCTTTTCGGACCAGTGCAGGTATTCCCAGTGTTTGAATTCCTCGGGTAGCTGCTTAGGCATCAGTTGATAAAAGCTGGGATAGTCGTGCTGAGAAAGCACAGGAAGCGGTTCGGTCTGCATCGGGGTAATCCTGGTTGGCGATATGCAGCAAAGCTACCGATCGCTGAGAGATTCCCTGAGTGACATTTGCTTCATGTTTATCGCGAGTTCGTGAGCAGCAGCTCGGCTTTGTATCGGGACCTAGGCCTGATCGGGTTCTTTGAAGGACGCAGTTACCATTTCGGCGAGAGTAAGCCCTTCGGGATTGCTGCCGGCGATCTTTGACAAGTGAGCTTCGATTTTCTCCGCTGCCCTAGCAATGATCCCGAGCTGCGCCGCAGTGTATTCGGCTGCATGAGCCATTCTGAGAGCGGCATCAATTTCGATCCCTGCTCCGCTGGTGCTCGCCGGGATTGGCACAAACGGGGCGCCATAGTAGGCCGTAAGTTTCTCGTCTGACATTCCTGACTCCCGTCGTTGGTGATCGCGGGAGGAAGCTAGCACATGCGCCCTGCGCCCGCTGGGATCAGCGAAACATAAGGCGCCGAAACAGTAATCGGGCCCCATGCACTAAGGCGGCGCCAATTCCGGCGCCAGCGAGTAGCGCCAAGGTACCCTCGATAGGATGCTCGCGGTTCCAAGGGCCGCCGTTAAACCTCAATATGAGGTACCCCACGGCAAACATGAGCACCCCTGTAACGCTCAATCGCAAGACCTTCGACCAGGTCATCGCCGCACCGCTCACTGAGTTGCCCAGACCAAATCATACCCACAATTTCGATAGCCGGGGAAGTCCTGACGGCCACGCCGATCGGCCGAACAACGAAAAGATGAGATGCGGTCCCCGGCGAGGGCGGTGAGACTCACTTCATACCGGTTCAATCTCGTCGAGATCGGCAAATTGCTTCGCGAGTGGCGAAATTCTCAGCGGCGAAACACTCTTCGAGCTACCTTTAGCAGGCCGAAGGCAACTGCCCCGCCAGCGAGTATTGTCAACGTGCCCAAGAGGGGATGCTCGCGGTTCCAACCGCTCTCGCCAAACCTCAATATCAGGTACATCGCGACCAGCCCCGTCACCCAACCGGCGAACAATCGCAAGAACCTCGACCAGTACATCGCCGCTCCTTGGGCCCCAGATTGCATCATACCGATATTTCCACCTAACCAGCAGGCGCCCCATCAACCGGGTGAACTTCGATGACTCCAGACGAGATCAAACGCAAGGCAGGCGCTCGGGTGATTGCCGATGGGGTGGCGCGCGGGCGATGAGATGTGCGGTTGGTTCGCCGACCATATCCCACAGAGCAGATCGGCTTCCCTCGCCCGGTTTCTCCAGGAGGCTCGGTCCCTCCCGCGGCAGGCCAATTTTGCCCTGAGACAATCCGTGAACAATGTTATCCAGTACGGCCTTTGCACCAGAAACTCGTTCGCGATATGTCTTGTCGCACCTTGTTTGAAATCAAAGGGTTGAAGTGTCGGAGTCCGAACTCACACCCAATGAAATAAAACTGATGCTCTAGGGTCCCCAGCGGTCCGGTTTAAGGCTGGTGAACGCCGGGGGTGTGGCCATACTTTTAAATAATCTGAAGTGTTGCAGATTTGTAACAGCAAAAAATGACTTTTCGTGGGAGTAATCTTCCTTAGAGGGGAAGGTGGGGTGTCAATTCCATGATTCGTTCGGCGATTTATGCTCTTGTCTTGTTGGCAAGCACCTCCGCGGTCGCTGCGGATTTGGCAATGCAGCCGACCGAACCGGTTTCTCCAAGTATATCTGCGTTTTCGTGGACCGGCTTTTATGCTGGTGCCAACATAGGCGGAACATGGGCCGACTATAAGAATAGGCTTTATACTCCTGGAGGAGGATTTCCTTTCTTTATTACTCGGGATGCGCGGGCTATCTCTGCGGCCGGAACTGGAAGTTCTAATAGTTCTGGCGTAATTGGTGGATTGCAAGCTGGTTATAACTACCAATGGAACAGCTGGGTATTCGGTGTGGAAGCCGATATCAGCGCAACGAGCCTTGATACAAGTCGGCGAAACCGTTTCACGACGCCTGGGGCCGGTGCAGGTACCCACTCTATTAGCGAGCAAACGCCGTGGCTCGCAACGGTCCGTCCGCGCGTTGGTTATTCATTCGGTCAAATCATGCTCTACGCGACCGGTGGTTTAGCAATAGTGCAGGCGAAAGTTAAAGAAACGACCAGTATTCCAGTCGGAATATCTCAATCCGGACCTGATCTCTTTTCTCAGAGCGATGTTATTGCTGGATGGACTGCTGGAGGTGGAGTCGAGTATGCTTTTGACAACCATTGGTCAATCAAGGCGGAATACCTCTACGTAGGCCTCAATTACTCGGACATTTCTCAGGCGAAGTCACCATTCTTTGGGAACAACACGTTGATCCCTTATCGGCATAGCTTTGATGATCATATCAATATTGCTCGTGTCGGAGTGAATTATCGGTTCTGATGGTTCGTGCGGCACCAACGGGCATCGAGATGTCCGCAGCAGGTTTCGAGTCCTGTCCGCTTGATCAACACTCAGCCCAGTAAAGACCAAGGCGGCAAGCGATCGTCCGAATTCCAATCGACAGCCGGGGAAGTCCTGCCGGCCACGCCGATGGGTCGAACAGCGGAAGGTGAGATGCCGACCTTGCAGGGATGATCGCCCTTAACGTCGCTTCAATCTCACCAGGATCGGCAAATCGCTCAGCTCAAGTTTGAGCAGTCCAATTAGATCAACAGGTTGCTCTCGGGATCATTGTTTGGGTGCTGCTGGCACTGTAATCGGCGCCGAGGTAATGGAAATCGCGCCCTTGATGTTATCTATCGCCTTTTGGTAGGCCATGGCTTCTGGCTTGTCGTTGGTGGGGTTTTTCAGATCCGCATCGGCAGGACACGGAAGCGCCGAAACATAGCCTGTCCATTTATTCAGTGATGCGACAGTTCCGCTCAAGTTCGCGTTGACCTTTTCCCTATCAGAGGTGAGAGCTGCGACTTGATCCTGCAGCTTGGTGTTCCCTGTACCGAGCGCCACGACTCGATCTCGGAGGCTGGCGTTAGTTGATTGAATAGTGGTCGTTTCTTTCTGGGACAGAATACCTAAAAGCATTATAAGAAGAGAAAACACCATAAAGACATATACTGGCATGGTGTTGCGGCGATCTTGCCTAAGCAAATAATAAGACAAGATAGCCGAAATGCCGCCTAAGCCGGTGACGCCGTAATTCAACGCCGGTAATAAGTCCATTGTGTCCCCCCTTGGCTTATATCGGCCCCCGCGCCCAATCGTAGATCATCTCAAATACATTGTGACGTTGCCGTGATCCTTGGAGGCAACGACAGGTTGGATTCTCATATCCAGAAGGCGCCCCATCAACCGGGCGGTCCCCAATGGCTGACGACAGTAACGAAGCGCCGGAGAGCGGCGCCAAGCACCCGGGCGGCCGCCCGACGAAGTACGATCCGGCCTTCGCCAAGCAGGCCGCCAAGCTCTGCAAGTTGGGCGCAACGGACGCTGAGCTGGCGGATTTCTTCGAGGTCAGCATTCGCACTGTGGAGCGGTGGCGTGGCGAGCATCCCGAGTTTTGCCGGGCTGTAAAGGTCGCCAAGGCCGTTGCTGATCAACGAGTCGAGCGCAGCCTCTACCAGCGAGCCATCGGCTACAGCCACGACGCTGTGAAGATCACGCAGAACGGCGGCGACGTCATCACGAAGGAATATCGGGAGATCTACCCGCCCGACACCGCGGCTTGCATCTTTTGGCTGAAGAATCGCGACAAGGACCGCTGGCGCGACAAGCAGGAGGTCGAACACGGCGTCACCGGCGAAGTAGCGGAATCACGGTGACAGTGCATTTAATTTGACACCGAATTACATGCACTTTCACCGTAATTTCGTAATGAGTACTGCTCATCGCGGCAATACATTCGGCAACATCCGACGAATCATGTGATCCACGCTAAATTTCCTCGGCGGATACTCAATAGGGCGCTACTCCGGTACCCGTTTCCGCTTGAACCGGGCAAGCCATGTCCTTGCAATATGAAGAGATCAAAGCACCACGTTTCCGTACTGAAACCGTCGATGGTTACGACCAGATCATAGTTCCGCCTCAACGCAACGCCTTTGTCATGCTGTTCTTGCTGGTCTGGCTTTGTGGCTGGACAATCGGTGGCGCCACGGCGATGCACAATCTCTTGTCGCGCCCATTCCAGCCTTTCCTGGCTTTCTGGCTCTGCGGATGGCTGCTTGGCGAAGGTTTTGTCCTCGTCAGCCTGGGCTGGATGTCGACGGGGGCGGAAATCCTCCGCTCGGTCGGCTCCGATTTGGAGGTCAGCTACTGCATGCTGGGTTTCACGCGAAGCAAGCTCTATCGCGGCACGGCGATCAGCGACCTGTCAGCCAGTGCTTCTCCGGTTTTCAGCCTTAATGGCCGCTACGGCCAGATGTCGCTCCCCTTTCTGGGTGGCAACAAGACCGGAAGCGTGAAGTTCACCTATGGTGCGCGAGCCATCTATTTGGCAGTGGGGTTGGATGAGGCTGAAGGGCAACTCATCGTCGAGCGTCTGAGCAAGAAGCTGCCCGCGACGGTGCGGACAGCGAGTTCGGCGGAGGTTGCGAGAGGGTCGGGATTTTAGGCGCGCTGCGCGAGGTAGTGTGGAAGGAGCCATTGCCGCGTATTCAATACGCGGAAGGCGCCTCTCGAAAAAAGCCGCCCCCGTCCTACCCCCAGAACGCCGGCCCGTCCTGCGACAGCCTTCCACCAATCCGCACCGGCGCGATCTGCACCGCCAGAATTACGGTGACAGTGCACCATGTGACGTATCCGATCGGCAAGTTGCGCGCCTCGATAAGCTACTTTAATCCGATCACCATCGAATCCGGGCCAACAAGTGGTTCGACCCACGTTTTTGAAAATCCGACTTCGCGCATCCAAGCCTGACAGTCCTCCCCTGTATAGTCGAATCCACCGCTAGTTTCGATCAGCATATTCAAGCTCATCATGAGACCGAAAGCATTTTCACGACGATTATCATCGATGATAGCGTCATAAACGACGACTGCGCCGCCTTTCGAAAGAGCATCAAATGCCTTGCCGAGGAGCATCTTTTTCTGGGCAAGGTCCCAATCATGGAGGATGTGACCCATGACGATGACATCGACTTTCGGCAGAGGGTCCTCGAAGAAGTTTCCTCCTTGAAACCGCACGCGATCTTCCACCCCGCGCTGAGCAATAAATTCCTCAAAGACTGGCTTCACCGGGGGAAGGTCGAAGCCGATGCCGGTAAGGTGGGGATGGGCGCGGGCGAGAGTGGCGGGTACCATGCCCTGAGCTGCCCCAAGATCCATGAAGGTCTTGTAGTCTCTCCAAGGAAAGTTGCTGGCAATGGCGTGGGCCGCACCCGCACTTACTCCGCTCATCGCGCGCAGAAACCCACGCAACTGATTCGGATCGGCATACAACGCCTCAAAGATGTTCTCTCCTCCACCCTTACTCTCGTTCTGCAATTCACCGGTGCGCACGGCCTCTGTGAGCGATCCCCAGAAGCCATAGAGCCGGGCATTCGCCATCTCCAGGATACCGCCGATATAGGTTGGCTTGGCTCGATCGAGAAACAGGTCCGTGTCCGCAGTGTTACTGTAAATACCGTTCTCGCGCTCCAGCAACTTGAGTGCCACCAGCGCGTCGAGGAAGTCGCGGGCTGATCGCTGATGCAGCGCAAGTTTTTTTTGAAGTGTCGGCAAGTCGGCGGGTGCATCGGCCAAAGTACTAAACACGCCTAGTTCAACAGCACTTAAGAGCGTTTTGGATGCCCAAAAGCCCATACCAACGTGCATAATATATTCTGGTGTCGCTGTGCTCACGAATTGATCCCCGAATTGACTGGCACTGCTCATGCAGCCGAGTGAACATTTCGCCCTTGGTTTCGGCGGGATACGCTGAGATGGTCGCAGGGGCTCGCTACGGTGTCATTTCAAATAACCGCAAAACGATTGCGATCATAGTACTCAGCTCGGTAGACGCCATTGGCGCAGATGAAGGGTCTTGGGGTCCGCTCCTGGCGCGAAGCTGCCGTCAGTGCCCTGTGGAGCGTGCGCTGCGTCTAACGCCCCTATGCATCTATTCCCAATGCCCCGCCCCGTCCTACCCCCAAAAACCCGGCCCATCCTGCGACAGCCTTCCACCAATCCGCACCGGGGCGATCCTCACAGCCAGCCCCGTCCGGTCGTCCGTCTCCACCGCCAGCCCCGACAGCGTCGCCTCGCCCGTCGCGGGCTCGAAGCGGTTGCCGGGCGTCTTCTGGATGAAGCGGCGGATCGGCTCTTCCTTGTCCATGCCGAGCACGCTGTCATAGTCGCCGCACATGCCGGCGTCGGACATATAGGCGGTGCCATGGCTGAGGATCTGGTGGTCGGCGGTGGGCACATGCGTGTGCGTGCCGACGACGAGGCTGGCGCGCCCGTCGGCGAAATGGCCGAGGGCCTGCTTCTCGCTGGTGGCCTCGGCGTGCACATCGACCACCACCGCATCGGCGCCGAGGCCCAGCGGACAGGCGGCGAGCTCGCGTTCCAGCGCGGCGAAGGGATCGTCCAGCGCGTCCATATAGATGCGGCCCATCACCTGGATGACGAGCAGGTGCGCGCCGGCCTTGGTCTCGACCAAAGTGGCGCCGCGTCCCGGTGTGCCCTTGGGATAATTGGCGGGCCGGATCAGGCGGGGCGCCCGCTCGATGAAGACGAGGGCTTCGCGCTGGTCGAAGGAATGGTTGCCGAGCGTCACCACATCGGCGCCGGCATTCACCACATCGTCGAAGATCGCTTCGGTGAGGCCGAAGCCGCCGGCGGCGTTCTCGCCATTGATGATGACGGCGTCGAGCTTCCAGTCCTCGCGCAGGCCCGGCAGGCGCTCGATCACGGCGTTGCGGCCGGTGCGTCCGACGATGTCGCCCAAAAACAGGATGCGCATCTCAACGCCCCGACACGGTTATGATTTCATTTTCGGTGGCGATGGCGTCGAGCGGCACGTCATGGTGCTCGGCCTGCAGAAACTCGACTTCCTGGCAGGCGAAGGCATAACCAAGCGTGAAAACGGGATGGATCGCCCGCAACTGGGGAATGGTGCGGTCGTAAAAGCCCGCGCCATAACCGATGCGGTAGCCGCGCCGGTCGAAAGCGACGGGCGGCACCAGCAGCACCTGGGGATGCACTTCCTCGGCCTCGGGCGAGGGCTCGGGGATGTTGTGGCGTCCCACCACCAAGGGATCGCCGGGGGCCCAGGCGCGGAAGGTGAGGGGCTGGCCATATTTCGGCGTTGTCGGCAAAGCGAGCTTGCGGCCGGCATGGTGCAGGCGCTCGGCGATTTCGCCGGGATGGATCTCGTCGCGAAAGGCTTCGTAAAGACCGACGACGCCGCTGGTGTATTTCAGGCGGCTCAAGGCGTGATGCGCGGCTCTCGCCGTCGCTGCCTGGCGCTGATGGCCGCGGATCTCGGCACGCGCCGCCATCGCCTTCTGGCGCAGATGGGTCTTGTGATCGCTGGAAGTCATTAGACGCACGAAAAAGGAAGGAGCGGGCCACCTCGGCCGTTGGACGGTTCGATCCCGGGCGCCTACTAATGTAGGTGGGCGCCGTAATGCCCAAGCCCACGGGCAAGGACAGTGACAGCTCCCTTGGGAGTCGTATGGCCCCGGGGATACAGTTGTCCTGACGAACCAGGCAGCACCGCGGAGAGATAATAAGGATGGGGAGGGGGTTGCGCTAGTGGGGGACGAGAAGAATCCTGGGAGCGCGGACATCCTGTCCGCGCTCCCAGTCACACCCCCGTCTTCGACAGGGAGTCGACGAGCTTCTCCACCCGCTGGGCCGCATCCTGGAGGGCCTGGGTGACGCGCATCTGGGTCTGCTGCTCGCGCTGCAGGGCGCCGTCGCGGGTCTGGCGCAGATCCTCGAGGTCCTGCTGGAGGGCGGCGGCGCGGCGCTGCATCTCGGCCAGTTCGTCGGCGACCATGATGCCGGCCATCACGGCAAGCCGCATGTCGCCGATTTCGCCGAAGGAAGAGCGCAAGGCATCGATCTTGGCATCGAGCTGCCGGCCGAGGCCCAGCAAATGCTCTTCCTGCCCTTCGTCGCAAGCCATGCGATAGGCGCGTCCCGCAATGGTGACGGATACATGGGCCATAACTTAGCGGTCCTGCGGCTCAAGCACGTGACGAATTGAGTCCATCGCCTGGTCAAGCCGACGCGACACATCGCGATTGGCCGTCTCCAGGGTGGAGAAACGAGCGTAGCTCGCGTCAAGTTCCATGGCGAGACGGCTGCGATCTTCCGAGAGGGCCTGCACTTCGATACGGTGCCCGGCGATAGTACGATCAAGTTCTGCACGATGCTCGGCTACTTCTTCAAGCTGGGCTAAAGCAGTATTGAGACGGTGCAAGGCAGTATCCACAGACAAGGGCGTACTCACTCTTTTTCGCTATGACAGCCCGGGTTCGAATCATCAAAAGGCTGACTTTGGCTCCAAAGTATAAAGCTAACGCAGAACGATCCGGCAGCCAAGGCCGGGCGCGCTCCCCTGATTCTCACAATAGCACCATTCTGTGGCGCTGACGGTAGGGCTTCCGACGAATTTCGTGCAAAAACCCGGCAATCATTGACAGTCGGGGATGAGGTGCTAAGAACCCGACGCCCTTTTCGCCAATTTCCGGCGGATTTCACCAGGAAACTTTCCATGGCACTCAGCGAAATGCAGAACCGCTTGGCCAACGCCATCCGTGGCCTGGCGATCGACGGCGTGGAGGCGGCCAAATCGGGCCATCCCGGCATGCCGCTCGGTATGGCTGACGTCGCCACTGTTCTGTTCACGCGCTTCATGAAATTTGATGCCGCCGAGCCCCATTGGGCGGACCGCGATCGTTTCATCCTGTCGGCCGGCCATGGCTCGATGCTGTTGTATTCGCTGCTTTATTTGACCGGCGTCCCCGGCATGACGGTCGAGGAGCTGAAGCATTTCCGCCAGCTTGGCCACAAGACCCCCGGGCATCCCGAGAATTTCCACACCGTCGGCATCGAGACCACCACCGGCCCGCTCGGCCAGGGCATCTCCACCGCCGTCGGTTTCGCTTTCGCCGAGAAGATGCTGGCCGCCCAGTTCGGCAAGAAGGTCGTCGACCACTATACTTACGTCATCGCCTCCGACGGTGACCTGATGGAGGGCGTGAGCCAGGAAGCCATCGCGCTGGCCGGCCACTACAAGCTCAACAAGATGATCGTGATGTGGGACAACAACGGCATCTCCATCGACGGCCCGCTGACGCTTTCGGACTCGGTCGACCAGGTCAAGCGCTTCCAGGCCGCCGGCTGGCGCGCCGTGCATGTCGACGGCCATGACCAGGATGCCATCACTGCCGCCATCGAGGCGGCGCAGAAGTCCTCCAAGCCCACTTTGATCGCCTGCAAGACCACCATCGGCTTCGGCTCCCCGCATCGCGCCGGCACCTCCAAGGCCCATGGCGAGCCGCTCGGTCCGGAAGAAGCCAAGCTCACCAAGGAAAATCTCGGCATCACAGGCGCTCCTTTCGAGGTGCCCGCCGACATCCTCAAGGCCTGGCGCGAAGCCGGTTCCAGGGGTGTTGCCGTCCGCGCGGCATGGGAAGAGCGCTTCGCCACCCTGTCCGAGCGCAAGCAGGCCGAGTTCAAGCGCCGCATGGGCCATGAGCGCCCGGCCAAGCTCGGCAAGGCCATCCTCGCCCACAAGAAGGCCCTGGCCGCCACCCCCACCGCCATGGCCACGCGCAAATCCTCCGAGGCAGCGCTCAACGCCATCGTCGAGGTGATGCCCGAACTCGTGCTCGGCTCGGCCGACCTGACGCCCTCCAACAACACCAAGGCCAAGGGCCTGGTCGAGATCACGCCGAAGGATTTCAAGGGCCGCTATATCCATTGGGGCATCCGCGAGCACGGCATGGCCGCGGCGATGAACGGCCTCTATCTGCATGGCGGTTTCGTGCCGGCCGGCGGCACCTTCTTCATCTTCACCGACTATGCCCGCCCCGCCATCCGCCTCGCCGCGCTGATGGGCACCTCGCCGGTCTATGTGATGACGCATGACTCGATCGGCCTCGGCGAAGACGGCCCGACCCACCAGCCTGTCGAGCATCTGGCCGCCTGCCGCGCCATCCCGAACATGCGCGTGTTCCGTCCCTGCGACGCCATCGAGACGGCCGAGTGCTGGCAACTCGCGCTCGAGCGCACCAACGGTCCGACCATCCTGGCGCTGACCCGCCAGAACCTGCCGCTGCTGCGCGAGGCCACGCCGGCGAACCTCTGCGCCCAGGGCGCCTATGAACTGGCCGGCACCGGCGGCGGCAAGGCCGCGGTGACGCTGTTCGCCTCGGGCTCGGAAGTCGAGATCGCCATGAACGCCCGCGCCATCCTCAACCAGCGCGGCGTACCCACCCGCGTGGTTTCGGTGCCCTCGCTCGAACTGCTCCTGGCCCAGCCCGACGATGTGAAGGCCAGGATCATCGGCGACACGCCGGTGAAGGTCGCGGTGGAAGCCGCGGTGCGCTTCGGCTGGGATGCGGTGATCGGACCCAGTGGCGGCTTTGTCGGCATGACCGGCTTCGGCGCTTCCGGCCCGATCAAGGATCTGTACAACCACTTCGGCATCACGGCCGAGGCCGTGGCCGAGACCGCCCTGCGCCGCCATAACGGTTGACGCAGGTCCACGGGCACTTCCCGGTCGTACCGATCTGGAAAGTGCTTCTCTTTTTGCTTGATGCATTTCCCATGCGAGAACGGGTAATCAGGCTGCTGGGAAATGCCGGGACGCCAAATTCGAAGGTAGAGAAAAAAGGAAAAGTCGGATGACAGTTCGTGTCGCCATCAACGGCTTCGGCCGCATCGGCCGCAACATCCTGCGCGCCGTGGTCGAAGGCAAGCGCAAGGATATCGAGATCGTTGCGATCAACGATCTCGGGCCGGTGGAAACCAATGCCCATCTGCTGCGCTATGACTCCATCCACGGCAGGTTCCCGGCTGAGGTGAAGATCGAAGGCGATTCGATCATCGTCCAGGGCCAGAAGATCAAGGTCACCGCGATCAAGGATCCCTCCCAGCTGCCGCATGGCCAGCTCGGCGTCGACATTGCCATGGAATGCACGGGCATCTTCACCGCCCGCGACAAGGCCGCCGCCCACCTGACCGCCGGCGCAAAGCGCGTCATGGTCTCCGCCCCCGCGGATGGCGCCGATCTGACGGTCGTCTACGGCGTCAACCACGACCAGCTCACCAAGGATCACATGGTGATCTCGAACGCCTCCTGCACCACCAACTGCCTGGCGCCGGTCGCCAAGGTGCTGCACGAGGCCTTCGGCATCGAGCGTGGCTTCATGACCACGATCCATTCCTACACCAACGACCAGCCCTCGCTCGATCAGATGCACAAGGACCTCTACCGCGCCCGCGCGGCCTCCCTGTCGATGATCCCGACCTCGACCGGCGCCGCCAAGGCCGTCGGCCTGGTGCTGCCCGACCTCAAGGGCAAGCTCGACGGCACCTCGATCCGCGTGCCGACGCCCAACGTCTCGGTGGTCGATCTCAAGATCAACACCCGCAAGCGCACCAGCGTCGAGAAGGTCAACGAAGCCATCATCAAGGCCACCAAGCGTGGTTCGCTGAAGGGCGTGCTGGCCTATACGGACGAGCCGCTGGTCAGCCGCGACTTCAACCACAACCCATACTCCTCGATCTTCGCGCTCGACCAGACCAAGGTCATCGACGAGAAGTTCGTGCGCGTGCTGAGCTGGTACGACAATGAATGGGGCTTCTCGAACCGCATGGCCGACACGGCGGTGCATTTCGCCAGCCTGATCTGAGCTTAACGCTTGAACTGAATTGGAAACGGCGCCTTGGGAAACCGGGGCGCCGTTTTCGTCTGATTATGTCGTCATGCCAGAATTCAGAACGTCGGTATCGGTGGTCATCGCGGCCCTTGATCTGCCCTAGCAGATCATTTGTTCATCCGCTAACTGCCAGGACTTTAGCAAAAATCCGCCAACCAAAATCACCTTCCGCGCTGGCACCGCGACCGCGCTTGGTCTATTGCTCGCCCGTTGATGAACGAAGCGGGCGCTGTTCAAACTGCGCCGAAAAATGGATGGACAAGGACAGGCATGAGCGCTTTTCGCACCCTTGATGGTCTCAACGTCGAGAACAAGCGCGTTCTGGTGCGCGTCGATCTCAATGTCCCGATGGACAACGGCGCCGTCACCGATGCCACCCGCATCGAGCGCGTGATCCCCACCATCCTCGAACTCTCGCGCGCCAGGGCGAAGGTGATCCTGCTGGCGCATTTCGGCCGTCCCAAGGGCGTCGACCCGAAAGAAAGCCTGAAGCCCGTGGCGGCCAAGCTCGCCGAGATCGCCAAGCGCCCTGTCGCCTTTGCCGATGACTGCATCGGCGAGGTGGCGGAGAAAGCCGTGGCCGCGATGCAACCCGGCGACATCCTCTGCCTGGAGAACACCCGCTTTCACAAGGGCGAGGAGAAGAACGATCCCGACTTCGTCAAGGCGCTGGCCGCCAATGGCGATATCTGGGTGAACGATGCCTTCTCGGCCGCCCATCGCGCCCACGCCTCCACCGAAGGCCTCGGCCATCTCCTGCCGGCCTATGCCGGCCGCGCTATGCAGGCCGAGATCGAGGCGCTCTCGCACGCGCTCGATCAGCCCAGGCGCCCAGTCGTTGCCGTGGTCGGGGGCGCCAAGGTCTCGACCAAGCTCGAACTCCTCGGCAATCTCGTGGCCAAGGTCGATGCCCTGATCATCGGCGGCGGCATGGCCAACACTTTCCTCTACGCCCAGGGCGTCGGCATCGGCAAATCGCTGGCCGAGCGCGACCTCGCCGATACCGCCCGCTCCATCCTGGAGAAGGCGGAGAAGGCCAATTGCGCCATCATCCTGCCCGTCGACGCCGTGGTGGCCTATCACTTCGCCGCCGATACGCCGAGCCATGCCTATGGCCTGGAATCGATCCCGCATGACGGCATGATCCTCGATGCCGGCCCGCAGTCGATCGAGCGCATCAAGGGCGCCATCGACGAGGCGGAGACGCTGGTATGGAACGGCCCGCTCGGCGCCTTCGAGCTGCGTCCCTTCGACCATGGCACGGTGGAAGCCGCCAAGCATGTCGCCAAGCGCACCAAGGCGGGCAAGCTGCTCTCCGTTGCCGGTGGCGGCGACACGGTGGCCGCACTCAACCATGCCAAGGTCGCCGAGCAGTTCTCCTATGTCTCGACTGCCGGCGGTGCCTTCCTCGAATGGATGGAAGGCAAGCCTCTGCCGGGCGTCGAGATCCTGCGCGCCTGAGCGCCGCTTGCCGCATCTTTGCCGGAAATGCCGGTGACCTTGACCGGCATGCCGATTTCGCGCCGGCTTGTGATGAAGAGACCAATGAGTGTTTACTTGTAAACGCGCTTTGCTCTAGGAAGCAGCATGGCCGATAGTCCGCCTCGCCCGCCCGTCCAGATCTATCTGGTCACCCCCGCCGTCGACGACGTGGCGGGGTTCCTGCCTGCGCTCAAGGCGGCGCTGGGGGCAGGGGAGGTCGCCTGCGTGCTGTTCACGCCCGTGGCCGGCGACGACCAGAGCGCCAAGAAGCTGATCAAGGAGATCGCGCCGACGGTACAGGGCGCCGGCGCTGCCCTGCTGGTCAGTGGCTGGACGGCCGTGGTGGCGCGCGCCGGCGCCGATGGCGTGCATCTCAGCGACGGGCGCAAGGGCCTCGCTGACGCGCTGGAGAGCTTCAAGCCCGAACGCATTGTCGGGGCCGGGGGCATCCGTTCCAAGGACGACGCCATGACGGTCGCCGAGTCGGGTGTCGATTATGTGATGTTCGGCGAGCCCAATCGCGATGGCCGCCTGCCGCCGCTCGAAGGCGTGGTGGAGCGCACGAGCTGGTGGGCCGAGCTGTTCGAGGTGCCCTGCGTCGCCTTCGCGCCGGATCTTGCCGCCGTGCCGGTGCTCGCCGATGCCGGCGCCGATTTCATCGCCTTGGGCAATGCCGTCTGGGACCACGACAAGGGCCCGGCCGAGGCTGTCGCCCTGGTCGACCGGGTGCTGAAACAAAGGGACCACGCATGAAGGGGCGCGTTGCCGCTGCTGTCCTCGCGCTGGCGCTGCCGGCTGTCCTCGCCTGTGTGCACGAGGCCGCGTTCGCGCAGCAGGCGCCAGCGCCGCCGGCGGATCAGGCAAAGCCTGCCGACATGGCCAAGCCAGCTGCCGACAGCGCCAAGCCTGTCGACGCTTCAAAGCCCGCCGACACGGCCAAGCCAACAGACGCTGCGCCCGCCGATGCAGCCAAACCCGCCGATGCAGCCAAGCCGGCTGACGCTCCAGCACCCGCGGATGCTCCCAAGCCCGTGGACGCCGCCACGCCAGCCCAGGCGCCGGCTGTCGACGGTTCCAAGCCGGTCGACGCCTCCAAGCCAGCCGGTGCCGCCAATCCGGCCGCGACGACACAGCCCGCGGACACCGCCTCGCCCGCCGGTGGGCCGACGCCGCTCGACTTGCTGCCCAGGACCGGGACGCTCCCGACCAACGTCGTCCCTTCGCCTGATGATGCCAAGCCTGCGGAGACCCTGCTCCGGTCGGCTGTATCACTCCCGGACGGCGACGATCTCAAGCCTGTCGAAGGGGCGCCCCCGCCGGATCTGGCCTATGGCGCCTTCCAGCGCGGCTTCTACTTCAAGGCCTTCGACGAGGCGACCAAGCGCGTGAGCGCCGCGCAGGACCCGGCGGCGATGACGCTGATCGCCCAGCTCTATGCCGGCGGTCTCGGTGTGCCGCAGGACAAGCTCAAGGCGGCGCAATGGTATTCGGAAGCCGCCGAGCGCGGCGACCGCAACGCCATCTTCTCCTATGGCATGATCAAGCTCCTGGGCGACGGCGTGCCGAAGGACGAGGCGGGCGGCATGCTGCTGCTCAACCGCGCGGCCGGGATGATGGTGCCGGAGGCCTCGTACAATCTCGGCATCATCGCGCTCAAGCCCAGCAACGGGCCGCCGGACTATGCCACCGCCTATAAGCGCTTCAGCGAGGCGGCCATCGCCAACAACGGCGATGCGCTCTATTCCCTCGGCATCCTGACCAAGGAAGGCAAGGGCGTGCCGGCCGATCCCAAGAAGGCCGCGGACTTCTTCCAGGCCGCCGCCAATGCCGGCGATCTCGATGGCATGGTGGAATATGGCATCGCCCTCTTCAATGGCGACGGCGTGCAGGAGGACCAGGAACTCGCCGGCGACTGGTTCGAGCGCGCCGCCGAGCGCGGGTCCCCGATCGCCCGCAACCGCCTGGCGCGCATGTATGCGGCCGGTGTCGGCCTCGCGCCCAATCCGATCCTGGCGTGCATGTGGAACATCCTCGCCAAGGCGGCCGGACTGGAGGACAAGCAGCTCGACGAGTTCATGAACCGCCAGACGCCGGAGGTGCAGGCGGCGGCCATGGAGGGCGCGCGCTATCACGGCCTGTGAGGGTGGGCGCTGACGTCCTCCCGCAACTGGACTTCTGGCCTATAGGGGCGGCCACACTACCGTCATTGCGAGCGCAGCGAAGCAATCCAGGGGCAACGGACACGGCCCCTCGGCCCCTGGATTGCTTCGCTGCGCTCGCAATGACGGCCTCTTCCCACACCCTGTCCGCGCGCCGCGCCTTTTTCGCGGCTGGCCTCACTTTCCCGTTCAATCCCCCGCCGTTTTCCATTAGACAGGCCTCCTCCAATTCATGCCCTCCCGCGTGCTTTGTCGCGCGCCCGTTATTTGAAAGTTCCGTGATGCTGCGTTCACCGTTGATGAATGTGATGGTTGCTGCCGTGCTCAAGGCCGGCAAGGGTCTCAAGCGCGATTTCGGCGAGCTCGAGAACCTGCAGGTTTCCACCAAGGGGCCCGGCGACTTCGTTTCCATTGCCGACAAGAAGGCGGAGCGCACCCTGCACCAGGAACTGGAGAAGGCCCGTCCCGGCTATGGCTTCGTGATGGAGGAATCGGGCGTCATCGAAGGGGCCGACAAGACGCATCGCTGGCATATCGATCCGCTCGACGGCACCACCAACTTCCTGCACGGCCTGCCCTTCTTCGCCACGTCAGTAGCGTTGGAGCGCGAGGGCGTGCTGGTAGCCGGCGTCGTCTACAATCCGGCCACCGAGGATTTGTTCGTCGCCGAGCGCGGCAAGGGCGCCTTCCACAATGACCGCCGCATGCGCGTCTCCGGCCGCCGCCTGATGGAGGATTCGCTCGTGGGCATGGGGCTGATGCATCTCGGCCATGGCCACCAGGGCGCCAATATCGCCGATCTCGGTGCCGTGCTCGGCCATGTCGCCGGCGGCCGCAATCTCGGTTCGATCGCCATGGAGCTTGCTTATGTCGCCTCCGGCCGCCTCGACGGCCTCGCCTCGCGCTGGCTGAAATCCTGGGACCTCGCCGCCGGCATCGTGCTGGTGCGGGAAGCCGGCGGCTTCGTCTCCGACTTCCGGGGCGGCGATACCATGCTGGAGACCGGCGACATCGTTGCCGGCAACGAGGCCATCCACAAGGGCCTGCTCGGCGCCCTCGCCAAGGCCTGACGAAGCGGTTGTCCACAAAGCGGGGCGGGGAAAAGATTTCCGGCCCCAAACGCTTGACAGTCCCGGCCCGGCGTTTCATAACCCGCGCCATTCCGGTTCATCCGGGCCCTGTGGCGGGGTAGCTCAGCTGGTTAGAGCAGCGGAATCATAATCCGCGTGTCGGTGGTTCGAGTCCACTCCTCGCTACCATTTCTTTATTCGCCGGACTTCGTCGGCCTTCGGAATCTCCAAGAACGCCCGTGATAGCGGCTCTTCGAGCTTCGCCATGCTTCGCGTGCATTCACTTGCACCCGCAAAAATTGGCGGCTTGAACGTTCACAACAGACAGGTAGCCGCGCTGCCGTGGAGAGCCCCGTTTTCCGAACCAATGCCGCAGGCTCGCTCCTTTCATCGGACCACCATCCGCGCTAGAGCCGTTACCCCTGTAACCGGTCGTCTCCCGCTGTCAGAGGTCTGGACCGCTCCGCGGATATTTCTGCCTTGAGAGCCCCTTCAATAGGATGGAGCGAAGATGGCAGGACTGAACCTGATCGGCTTAATCGTCATCTGCTTGTTCACTGTCGCGGGTCGGGCTCTCTGGCGTGCCCACAAACGAGATTGAACATGGGTAGGCCCAACCCCATGCCGCACCATCGCAGTCACTGCGACCTTAGGCTGGCGTGGCGCCGCCATACCCTCCGGGCTATTGCGGCGCTACCCGCTGGGACCAGCCAGGATGTCTGCACCCAACCGCGGCTGCCTGTTGGAGCGTTTTACTTTCAGATCGAATCGCGAAGAATCGCAAAATGCTTTTGATAACAGTAAGTTAATTTAGAAATCAGCTCCTGCCTGAACGCATTTTGCTCTAGAGCTCGCCGAGAGATTATCACGATAATCCTGCCGGTCGCCTAATCGCTGAGCTTGGATGCCCTAGTGTTATGAAGCTTGGAAAACCAAGCTGCGCTTTTTGCGAACGTAAACATTACCTTGCACAGGAACATTCCCGCTGAGCGTATAGACCCTGGCGTTTCCGGTGAATTCGCCAGCTTGAAGGACTACTCCCTTGTCATAACGGGGGCCACCTGAAGAACACTGGCACATATCAATATCGACCTTGGATATGCCGTTTTGCACATTGACGGAGTTGACGCGGTCGACAATCGCAACATGGCTGTTGTCTGCCCATTCAAGAACGTTGAGTACGGCGATTTCATCTGGCTTGTTGACTGGAATCTCGAACTCTCTGCTCCACTGCCCGTTCGCAATGCCCATGTAGAATTCCCAAACGCCGGTCCACCTTAGATAATTGGAGACAAAACCGATGCACTCATTGCCAAAATAATTTCCATGCATCATGCGCTGGATGGCATTTTCCAACCGCCACAGCGACAGCACTGGCAGACCGAGTTGCCGATAGGGCAGATCGAGATCATTCCACGGTGCAAAGTAGAAAGAATAGATCGCCTTCAGCGAAACATTGTTGCTATCGCGCAGCTGCTCCTGGTTGTCCCACAGCCAATTCCAGAGTCGGACGTAGCATTCGTAAAAGCCCTGGCCCTTGCGCATTATTCTCCATTCTTCTTGAGAATATTTCATGCCCTCGCAGGACGCCTCGAATGCTGTTTTCCCGTTATCGGTGTCTTTAATACCTGTAGCCGTCAGTGCGTCGAACAGGATCGGACCTTTGCACTCGGGCCTGTGAATTCCCATATAGGTGTCTAGGGCAACCATGCCGGCATTGGTTCGGAAACCTGGATTTCTGAGGAAATCGACGAATTCGTTCGGACGCTTGCTCACTGTGACCATTGAAACACCTGCTCCAAGACCATCCTGTATCATTGGCAAGACGTTGCCCTTTCCCAATGTATCGCGGTCTCCCAGCGACTGCATCATTCATCGAGGGGCGGCTGTGACGGGCTCAAATGTTGGGGCAAAAGTTAAGGCGAAAGCTGTCATCGCCGGCCGACACATTAAATTTTCATATTTTTCAAGACGCGTATGGCGGAGTGCGACCCCGCCATACTGGCACAATGAGGCTTCTCGGCGCATTCGCTGCAATGGCTGCAGACGGAACCGATCCTGAGCAAACCTTACCTCGTCCAGGCGCCGGTACGGCTCTCCATAAACGAAAAGACCCGACATGAGCCGGGTCTCCTCGATGCGTGGCACAGCGCCCCCTAGGGCTGTCCGTATCAGATTACATCTTGTGGGGAGGCGCCACGTAATGATGCACCACATGATGATGATGATGCACCACGTGATGATAGTGATGATGGTAATGGTGAACCGGCTTTTTGGGAGTCGCCGTCGCTGCCTGCGGGGCGCTGACGGTGGCCATCAAGCCAAACGTGGCGAGCGCCATTGCGATAATGAAGTTCCTCACGGGTGTTTCCTTTTTGTTACGAGACGAAGACGAGTCGAGTAACGGGGCTATCGACACAACAAGTCCGGCAGCGAATTTACTCGCCGCACACGCATAGTAGCACTGGCTTCTTAGCCAAGAAAGAGCACATCGGTGTTCCGCGGGCCTCGAAAGCGAGAAATTAGAAACTCCATCCAGAGCTTTGCTTGGTAGCAGTCGGAGGATGCATTAGGGGCCATGAGGCTTCGGCTCAGAACAGCACGGGCCGCCTCCAACCTGGATACTTTGGCGAGACGTATTACTGCTCGGCTTGGCAGTGGCAGCTGTCCTGTCCTCACCAGCCGGACCGCTCGCAATGCCGCGAGGCAAAGGAAGAAGGAACGGTCGCCAGCCTGTACCACCCTATCACCCCCGCATTGCTCCGAATGTCGTTCTTCGCTCTGCCGGCCGGGCCATCGCCGAGGCGTCGGACAGGATCATGCCCGGCACGGCGCTGGCCGTCGCTGCGACCGGCGCCGATCTAATCTCCATCGGCTGTTGACACCCAACGCTCCGATCATCGATATCGGTCTCTTCTCGACGCGATCCATCAGGCTCAAGGGCGTCTACGTCGACACAACGCAAGGGGAACAGCATAGAAATGCACGTAGCGATTTCGCAAAGGACCCCGCCTGAAGTTCAACCCCCCCGCGATGGCCGGGTATGGACCCTGGAAGAAGCTCAGGCTCTGCACGACGCGCCCTTCAATGACCTGCTGTTTCAGGCGCAGACAGTTCATCGTCAGAATTTCGATCCCAACAAGGTCCAGCTCAGCCGCCTTCTCAGCATCAAGACAGGCGGATGTCCGGAGGATTGCGGCTATTGCAGCCAGTCGGCCCATCACGAAAGCGGGTTGAAGGCGTCAAAGCTGATGGAGGTCGAGCGCGTCATCGCCGAGGCGACCAAGGCGCGCGATTCCGGTGCCACACGCTACTGCATGGGTGCTGCATGGCGAAACCCCAAGGCGCGCGATATGGATGCGGTCGTCGCCATGGTCGAGGGCGTGAAAGCGCTCGGCATGGAGACCTGCATGACGCTCGGCATGCTCGATCTTGAGCAGTCCGCTCGTCTGAAACAGGCTGGCCTCGACTATTACAACCACAACATCGATACGTCCGAACGCTACTACGGCCAGATCATCGGTACGCGGAGCTTTGCGGATCGGCTCGATACACTCGCGCATGTTCGTCAATCCGGCATCAAAGTCTGCTGCGGCGGCATTGTCGGCATGGGCGAAGAGCCGGTGGACCGGATCGACATGCTGGTGACGCTGGCCAATCTGCCGGAGCATCCCGAAAGCGTTCCGATCAACATGCTGATTCCGATCGCCGGCACCCCGCTTGCCGACGCCAAGCCCATCGAGCCGATCGAATTCGTACGCGTGATCGCGCTGGCGCGCATCATGATGCCGAAATCGCACGTCCGTCTTTCCGCTGGTCGCACCGCCATGACCGACGAGATGCAGGCTCTTTGCTTCTTTGCGGGTGCCAACTCGATCTTCGTCGGGGACACGCTGCTGACCGCGGGCAATCCCGGCGAAGACAAGGATGGTCTGCTGTTCCGGCGCCTCGGTATCGAGCCGATGGAATTCGAGGCGCAATGAACGGGGAGCTCCTTGCCCGCTATGACGCGACTTTGCAGGGACTGGCGCGCAAGGACCGGCTGCGGACGCTTTCGCCGCGCGCCGGGCTCGATTTCTCGTCGAACGACTATCTTGGACTGGCCGCCTCCAGGAGACTGGGCGAAGCGGTTGCGGCGGCGATTGCGCGAGGCACGCCGGTTGGCGCCACCGGGTCGCGGCTGTTGCGCGGCAACGCGCCGGAACACGAGGCACTGGAGGCGGACGCAGCAGCGTTCTTCGGAGCCGACCGCGCGCTGTTCTTCGGCAGTGGGTACATCGCCAACTTCTCTCTCCTGACCGCCCTGCCGCAGAAGGGCGACCTGCTGGTCCTGGACGAACTCGCCCATGCCAGCATGCATGAGGGCGCGCAGGCCGGGCGTGCCCGGTTCATGCTGGCTGCGCACAACGACGTCGATGCCGCCGAAGATGCAATTGCGCGCTGGCGCGCCGAAGGCGGCATGGGCCGCATCTGGATCGCGGTCGAAAGCCTCTACAGCATGGATGGCGATTACGCGCCGCTGGAGAGCTTCGTCGCCCTTGCCGATCGGCACGAAGCATTCATTGTTGTCGACGAAGCGCATGCCACTGGCGTCTGGGGACCGGACGGTCGCGGCCTTGCCGCCGCGTTCGAGGGCCGCGACAACATTGTCGCGCTCCATACATGCGGCAAGGCGCTGGGCGCGTCCGGCGCACTCGTCACCGGGCCACGAACGCTGTGCGACTATCTCGTCAACCGTTGCCGGCCCTTCATCTACGCCACCGCGCCATCGCCGCTGATGGCGGTCGCGGCGCGCGAAGCGCTCGCCATGCTGTCCGACGAGCCCATGCGACGTGTTCGGCTGCATGAAAATGTCGCCTTCGCCGGCCGCCAATTGGCCGAGCGCTGCGGTGTGACGCCCAGCGGCTCGCAGATTCAGCCATTTATCATCGGCGACGTCAGGCGCACGATGACCGTGGCGGCGGCACTGCAGGCCCGCGGCTTCGACATACGCGGCATTCGTCCGCCGACAGTGCCCGAAGGCACTTCGCGCCTGCGCATTTCGCTGACGCTCAACGTCGACGATGCCGACATTTCCGCCATGATGGAGGCGCTCGTCGAGGTGTTGGCTTCGCCATGACCAAGCGCATCGTCGTCACCGGAACAGATACCGGAATTGGCAAGACGGTATTCTCGGCCGGGCTCGCCGGTCTGCTGGACGGCTTCTACTGGAAACCGGTGCAGTCGGGCCTCGACGACGAGACCGACAGCGAGGTGGTTGCGCGGCTTGCCGGCCTGCCGTCAGGGCGCGTGCTGCCGGAAGCCTACCGCTTGCAAAGTCCGCTTTCGCCGCATCGCTCGGCCGAGATCGATGGCGTCTCGATCGAGGCGGCCGCTCTTTCGCCTCCGGCCGTGCCAGGACCGCTCGTCATCGAGGGTGCGGGCGGGCTGATGGTACCGCTCAATCGGCGGACAAAGTTCATCGACATCTTCGCGCAGTGGCGTGTGCCGGTCATTCTGTGCGCCCGCACCACGCTCGGCACAATCAACCACACGCTGCTGTCGATCGAGGCGCTGCGAGCTCGCTCCATCCCGCTCATCGGGATCGCCTTCATCGGCGAAGAGGTGGCCGATACGCAAAGGACAATCGCGGAATTCGGCGAGGTGCGGCAGCTTGGCAGGCTGCCGCACCTCGATCCGTTGACAGGCGAAACGCTCAGAGACGCGATGGTTGCTGCCTTCGATCTCGGCTCGATGGCCGGAGGCGAATGATGTCGCAGTCTCAAGTCTGGCATCCGTTCACCCAACACGCGCTCGAGCCCGCCATCCCTGAAATCGTCTTGACGGAAGGGGCCTATCTCCACAAGGCCGACGGCACACGCATCCTGGACGCCATTTCCTCCTGGTGGGTGATTACCCATGGCCACCGCCATCCCCGCATCATGAAGGCCATCGAGACGACCGCGTCGACTCTCGACCAGATCATCTTCGCGGGCTTTACCCACGAGCCGGCCGAACGCCTGGCCAAGGCGCTTGTCGGCCTTGCTCCACCCGGCCTCGACCGGGTGTTCTATTCCGACAGCGGCTCGACCTGCGTCGAGGTCGCGCTGAAGATGGCGCTCGGTTATTTCCGCAACATCGGTGCGCCGCGTTCGCGCATCGTCGTCATGGAACACAGCTATCATGGCGACACGATCGGCACGATGAGCGTGGGTGCCCGCGGCGTGTTCAACGCCGCCTACGAACCCCTGCTGTTCGAGGTCGACACCATTCCCTTCCCGGCCGCCGGGCGCGAGCAGGAAACGCTGGACCGGTTCGAGGCAGTGTCCCGCAACCAGCACGCAGCCGCGCTGATCGTCGAGCCGCTCGTGCTTGGAGCCGGTGGCATGCTGATGTATCCGGCCTGGGTTCTGACCGAATTGAAGAAGATCGCCGAAGCCTCCGGCACGCTGCTGATCGCCGACGAGGTAATGACCGGCTGGGGGCGCACCGGAACCCTGTTCGCTTGCGAGCAGGCATCCATCTCTCCCGATATCCTGTGCACCTCCAAAGGCCTGACCGGCGGGGCGATCCCGCTGGCGGCCACGCTTGCCACCGACGTGATCTTCCAGGCCCACTATTCCACGGACCGGAAGAAAACGTTTTTCCACTCGAGTTCCTACACCGCCAATCCGATTGCTTGCGCGGCAGCACTCGCCAATGTCGAGATCTGGCGCGACGAGCCGGTGGCCGAACGGATCGCGGTCCTGAGCGAGAAGCAGGCTGCCGGGCTTCAACGCTTTCGCGACAATCCCTTTTTTACCGATAGCCGGAAGACGGGCACGATCGCGGCCCTCGATCTGCGCACCGGCTCCAGCGGCTATCTGGCCGAGATCGGGCCGAAGCTGCGCGCTTTCTTCCTCGAGCGCGGCCTGCTCGTGCGTCCGCTCGGCAACGTCCTCTACCTTCTGCCGCCCTATTGCATCACCGGCGACGAGCTGGACCGGCTTCATGATGCCATTGAGGAGGCCGGCGAACGCTTCGGCTCGAAGCCATGAGCAGGTCGTCGCGCATTCTCGGGTTCGGTCATCATGTGCCCGCGCGAAAGGTGGAGAACCCGGAAATCGAAAATCGCCTCGGGCTCGAAGCTGGTTGGATCGAGCGGCGGACCGGGATACGGTCGCGCTTCTGGGCAACGGACGAAGACACCTTGTCGGGCCTGGCCGCGCATGCCGGTGACATGGCGTTGGCGCATGCCGGCATCGATCGCGGCGACATCGGGCTGCTCTTGCTTGCCACCTCGACGCCCGATCACCTCCTGCCGCCCAGTGCGCCGCTGGTCGCCCATCGGCTAGGACTGAGCCGCGCCGGCGCGATCGATCTAACCGGCGCCTGCGCCGGCTTCATCTATGCGCTGATGTTCGCGGACGGATTTACCCGCCTGCACGGCAAAGCGGCCATTGTCATCGCCGCCAACATCCTGAGCCGCCGTATCAATCCGGCCGAGCGCGCCAGCGCGGTGTTGTTCGCCGACGCCGCCGGCGCGATGGTGATCGGTCCGTGCGACAACGCCGATCGGGGCATTCTCGGCGCTTCGGTGGATTCGGACGGCTCGCGCTACGGCCTGATCCAGATTCCCGCCGGAGGTAGCAACACGCCATTTCATGGCGGCCTCGACCTCGAGCAGACCCGGATGACGATCACCGACGGCCGTGAAGTGTTCAGCAAGGCCGTGGAGATGATGACTGCCTGCTCGCAGGACGCACTCGCAGCGGCCCGAATGCAGCCGCAGGACATCGATCGGTTCGTTCCGCATCAGGCCAACGCCCGCATTTTCGACGCCGTCGGGCGAAACCTCGGCATTGCGGATGAAGCAATCGTCAAGACGATCGTCGAATACGGCAACTCTTCCGCCGCGACGATCCCGCTCTCGCTCTCGCTCGCCCATCGCATGGAGCCGTTCAGGCCGGGCGAGAAAATTCTTCTGGCGGCGGCGGGTGCCGGTCTCAGCGGAGGCGCTCTCGTCGTCGGAATGTAGCCGGACCGAGGGAACTGTCATGCCTGGATACGGACCTCGCCCGAGTGCAAGCGGTTTGTCAGGTTGAGGCTTACAGGTCACAACGGCGGACAATCGGGCTGACAACGCACACCAACCCTTCGACGTCGAGAGGCGGCGATGCTTAAATTCCGTCGGACGAAGGCGCTCCAGAAATTCATCGCCGTCCACATCCAGATCCACAGTCACTTGAATTCGGGGCGCCCCCTCGTCAGCCGAGAAGTCTGCAAGCAGAGACGTTCGTCCCAGCGCACACTTGTGTGCGCGACTTCCCCACAGTCGGGGAAGGAGTCGTCGCGCATTTGGGCCTTGAGTTAGCGCCTATGGAGGCTCTCGTCTGCCTTGGCCAAGTAGAAGGCTCCCGCAGCCTAAGCTAAGGTTCGGTTTGGCCTTCTTGCACTTGCCGGACCCAGCCTGGAGTTGGTTTGACAGCGCCGTCACGCCGGGGTCACGCCGAGAGTCCCGAATATTATCCGTTGGGCGTCTTGAAACCGGCGGCTCGCATTCCGCCCGACAATTGTTGCCATCGGGTGAATCTCGCAGAGGTCCCGATGAGTGTATAATGAGAAGACAGCGAATTTAGATGTCCTCATCATGAGGCTAGCCACGACCTATAGTATCTTCGACTATGGACGGTTTAGTGTATGCTGCCTGGGCACTTCGAGGACGGAGGCCGATCCTAACTGTTGGCGGCATGGAAAAGGTGCCGAACGGGGGGCGCGGGTTTTGCGAGGCTTGAGATCCATTTCTTGATGAGCGTGCTTGAGTTGGCAAAACCTTCTCAAGCCCAAGGTCTTTGGGGGAGCCTGATGAAAGCGCATATCGTCGGTGGCGGGTTCGGAGGACTCGCGGCAGCAGCATATCTTATCCGCAACGCAGGAGTGTCCGGAAAGGACATCATCATCTACGAAGCGGAACGGCAGATGGGCGGCGGGTTCTTCCTCGGCGGCACGGCAGAGACCGGCTACAACCTGCCCGGCTCTGTCTTCGATGATAAATTCGTCTGCGCATTCGACCTGCTTCAGGGAATTCCTTCTACTCTCAATCCCGATATTTCAGTGAAGGATGAATTCTTCACATTCAACGACCGCGAAATGTTCCAGGACCGGGTGCACATCATCGATCGCAACGGCGCTGTCCTTCGCCGCCCGCATTTCGGCCTCAACATGCGCGATGCCTTCGACCTGGTGAAACTGGCCCTGACGCCCGAGTCACATCTCGACGGGCGGCTCATCAAGGAGTTCTTTCGCGAAGAGTTTTTCGATACCGAATTCTGGTGGCTTTGGTCGACGATTATGGGCTCGTTGCCGGAGCATAGCGCAGCAGAATTCCGGCGTTACATGAACCGCGCCCTGGGTTTGTTCCCGGATCTTTCGGATATGAAGCACATTCTGCGAACGCCCGTGTGCCAGTACCAGACATTCATCGAACCATTGGTCGCCTGGCTGCGTCCTCGCGGTGTGAACTTTCTGGCTGGCGCCTTTGTACGGGACTTCGGCCTCGATCCGGCGCCCGACCGTATAACCGTCAATCGGATCGATTTCGAACAGGACGGTGCGGCACAATCGGCCGTCATCGGACCCGAGGATATCGTGCTCGCCACGCTCGGATCACAGGTCGAGAACATGTCAGTGGGTTCAATGAAGGAGCCGCCAATCCCGCAGACCGCCGGACGATCATCGGCACTCTGGCGCCGGCTGGCGGAGAAACGTCCGGGTTTCGGCAATCCCGAACTATATTTCGGGCCTCAGAAGCCCACTTCCCGCTGGGTGTCATTCACGGTCACTACGACTGAGACTTCATTCGTCGATCAACTTTCGAAATTGACCCTCAGCAAGCCGGGGCTTGGCGGACTCCTAACCATGAAGGACTCGGGATGGGTGCTGTCGGTGACGATCTTTCACCAGCCTGAAGTGATCGGTCAGCCCCCTGGCACGCATGTCTGGTGGGGCTATGGCTTGTATCCGGAACGCAACGGCGATTTCGTGAAGAAGCGGATGGATGCCTGCACCGGGGAGGAAATCTTGTCGGAGGTGCTGCAGCAGTTGCGGTTCGACCAGAAGGAAGAGATCATGGCCTCGTCCATCTGCATTCCCTGCGACATGCCCTTTGTGAACAACATCTGGCTGCCGCGCGGCCGGGCTGACAGGCCCGCAGTGGTTCCCGAGGGGGCAACCAACCTTGGGCTTATCGGCCAATACATCGAGGTTCCGAAAGATATCGCATTTACCATCGAGTATTCTGCCCGGACGGCGTGGGAAGCGGTCCATCAGTTGCTAAAGCGCGGTCCCGCACCACCGAAGGTATTTCAAGGCCAGTTCGATCCGAAGGCTCTCTGGGGTGCCCTTAGGGTGTTTCTTTTTAAGTGACGGGTTTGGCTAAATCGCGAAACCCCGCGCTGCTCCAAGCATCGTAGAAGGAAAATCACTATGAGGATCGCTCGCTTTTTCGCCTATGTGCTGGCGATCGTTGCCGGCCTCTACCTCGTAGTCGCTGTCCTATACGCGATCCCGGTCGCCCTCGGAGCGTTTGACGACACGTTGGAGGTCAAATTCGACCGTCCTGATCCTGCAATTGTCGCCGATTACGACAACGGACTGACCCAGGCTCAGAAGGAGAGTTTCTATCACCTCTCGCAAGGCTCCGAGATTTTGCCTTGGACCTTTCTGACCGCCGTTGACGTTGCCGATTCAGGTTCTACCAAGCCGTTCGTCGAGGATCTCGGGCGTTTTGGCCTGTTACCCGATCCCGCAAACAAAGACGGCTTGCCAGTAGGCCTCACCTTGTCCTCCAACAGTTTCACCTTCGGCATGGAATTTGCGGGGATCACCTGCGCGGCCTGCCATGTGGGCGAGTTGCGCCACAACGGCAAGACAGTTCGCGTCGACGGCGCGCCAAATATGTTCAACATGCAGTTGTTCTATTCTCAGGCAGTCGACGCGTTCACGGCCACGCTGAACGATCGAGGCAAGCTGTGGCGGGCGCTCAAGCGCCTTGGACGGCAGGATTACGAACGTTATGGCATTGCCGCACCTTTGGTGCGACCGGCAACTCTGGTCTACTACGGTGTGAATGTTTTGATGCGCCGTGATGTTTTGGATGCGCGGAGGGAACTGATCGACGTCATCGGCATCGCCAAGGCGCAGCGGGACCCGGAACATGCGACGTCCGGCTTCGGCCGGCTGGATGCGTTTGATGGCACGCGCAATTTCATCCTGACGCGGCTGCGCAAAGAAGATTCGCAGGGTGGCTTCAAGGTCAACACAGCGAACCTGGTCAAGCTCGACGCCGCCGTAAAATTCCCGCCGCTGTGGTCCCAAAAGGCGCAACCGCCTCAAGCGGTGGAGTACTATCGCGACCAACCTGAGAAATTCCCGCAGGTTTGGGGCTTCAAGGACTATGATTGGGTCGAATGGACGATCGACACCAATACGGTGATGGAACGCAACGTCACGGAGACGCTCGGCGCGGGTGCCACCGTGATTCTCGATCCCGCGAAATCGAGTTCACTGTTCGAGAGTTCCATCCCCTTAAGCAATATGCACGAGCTGGAGTGGCTCGCCTATTACATCGATCCTCCGCGCTGGCCTGCGGCAGCCTTTGGCGCAGTCAAGCCCGACCTTTCGGCTTCTGGCGAGCAGATATTCAAGACTCGTTGCGCCAGCTGCCATGAATATGGGAGTGATCAACGCACCTCAGCCGGCCTGATCAAGCTGCGCGGCATGCGACCGGAGGCAGTTGGGACGGATGCGACCGCGGCGCTGCGAATCTCCTGTCCAGTTCCCGATATCGGCGCTCTTGCGGTCGAGCCAAAATCTTATACAGCTGCAGACGCCGAGCTTCTCAAAGACTGTGCTGGAGTGAAAGCTGGCGCGGCGTTCACTGGTAATTCCTTTGCCAGAACCGTGCAAACCGCAGTGGATGGCATCAAGCAAAAGGCCTATGCAACTGGCGGAATTGATGCGGCGCGGCAGCGGATGATGGAGGACCTCGCCCGGCGCGGCAGCGTTGCCTGGCGAGACACCCTGCTCGATACGCAATCACCCTACGGCCCCTATGCCGCGAGGCCCCTCTATGGAGCTTGGGCAGCGGCGCCCTATCTTCACAACGGATCGGTCCCGACATTGTACGACCTGTTGCTTCCGCCCGATCAGCGGCCCAAAACGTTTGCGCTCGGCGCACGCAACTATGACCCGGTCAAGCTCGGCTTCGTCGTGACCAGATCCTGCGACAGGCAGGATTGTCTCGTCGACACCTCGCGCACCGGCGATGGCAATGGCGGGCATATCTGGGGCACGGACTTGACCGAGTCAGACCGCATGGCCCTGTTGGAATTCCTCAAGACCTATTGAGCGCCTCAGGAACCTGCCACGAGCTTGAACGAGTCCGGGAACGCGCCGTCATAGGCCGGTGGCCCCGCTGGGCGCAGATTCGCGCGCTTTAGCAGGGGCTTTATGATCTGTGGGATCTGAATCTGACTGATGTATCGACCGAAGCAGGCGTGCATGCCAGTAGCGAAGTGCAGATAATTGTTAGCCGGCCGATCGAGCCGGAACTCTTGCGGCGCCGCCACGACATGCGGGTCGAACATGGCAGACCAAGACAGCGCGAAAACCATCGTACCTTTGGGAATGAGCGTCTGATGGGGCTCGCCCGCAGCAAGAAGATAGTCTTCCTGGGTGACCCGAACGATCATGGGATTGATCGGGGCGAAACGGAGCGCCTCGAAGACCAGGCGCGCGAGCCCCTCGTCGTCATTGGCTTTGGCAGCGGAAACGGCGCTGGCGAGGGCATCGGGTTTGGAGAAAAGTATCGCTAGAGATTGCACGACGGCCTGGGATGTCGTCTCAACCATGCCGATGAAGAGGCCCATCAAGGCGCGGTATATGCCTTCATCGTCGAGACCAGCGACCTCGCCCGCTGATTGCAGCTGCAACAGGCGGCCAAATACATCGTCCTTAGCCACTGCGCCCGGTGCGCGGCGCTCTGCCAGAAGGGTGTTGAAACGCTCGCGCATCTCAGCACCGGCCGACACGGCAGGCGCGCGAACTGCAGGATCGTCCAGAAGATTGATGAAGAACTCCCGGAAGCAGGCCCGAGCCCAAACCATCATTTGTGAGTCAACGGCGGCTGAAAACCCATAATATTCGTCCGCCAGCCGAACCGGGACCTTGCGGGTGAGGGTCTGGACGATGTCTACGGGCTCGCCCGTTTGAAACAGATTGCTGACAATCTCGTCAGCGACCGCCGCAACGATATTCTTCACGCGCAGCAGGTCTTCGCGCCGCACGACAAGATGCATGACAGAGACATCATGATCGTAACGAGGCGTAATATCCTGTGATAGAACGAATGGGCCGATCACGCCCGTCATTCGCGGCAGATAACGGCTGACGGTAAAGATCGTCTCACGATGGAGAATCTCCTCGACATCGCGGAAGCGTGAGACCAGCGTGGCCATGGGGGTTCGAAATATTGGCCGGAAGTCGCGCAGCTCCTCAAAGAAGGGGAGCCCATCGCCTCGAATATGGCTCATGATGAACTGGAATTGCTTGACAGCGACTTCCTTGAGATCGCCGCCCTTTGCCGCGATCGCGTCGAACGCCTGCAGGATGGGACCGGCCGAATTTTGTGCGCTCACGTCATTTGCGGCGGTTATATTCAGGGAATTCTCGATTGTAGCCATAGCAAGACCCCGATTGACTGCACACACAACGATACACCGTCACGGCATACTTTGGCAGAAATTTTCGGAGAAGCTCCAAACGCGTGGGAGTGGATTCAGGCGCCGGCAGGTTGCGGACGTTACCCGCCCGCGGTGGTCAGATGCTGCAAAGGTTTGACCGGGTTCGCCAATGACTGCAGAAATTGCTCTCCATTCGTGATATTCATAGTTTGAAGAGAGCAGAATATTGAAGGGGAGGGGGAGACCTTTTCGGGCCATCAACCGTCTGTTCACCGCGCCAAGATCTAACCGCCATCGGCACTTCAAGATACAGCCTTGGAAGTCTTATGTGGGATAACTGCGTGAAACTTCAGCGGAACATGGCAGTAAGAGGCCATAGGTGTGTTAGAATCACGGTCTCGTCACGCGATCGTCGTATCCTTTTAAAGGTCCATAATTAAAAGTCCGATTGCCGTTTCTCCAAGGAGGGTTTGCCGTTCAGTCTTGTGATAAAATTTCAAGCGACACTCTAGACGTTAATACTGAATAATAATGAATTATTACTTTGAGTGCACTGAGGTTTATTAGTTAATAGTGATATTTCAGGTATCTTGATCGTGTTCGATTTTCTGGAGAAACGGATTTCTATCTTCGAGATCGTCGAGAGAGAGGCCTTGAAAGATGAGCACAATCGTTCTGACGACCTACACCATACGGCGATTTGTCATCCTTGCTATCGGCATTGCAGCACGGCCTCCTAGCGGCCGAGCTGCTTATGCTCGAGTGGAAGGTCAATGAAATGTGATGAGAGGGGACGGTTCGATGCTGAAAGCGATTGTTTCGGCTGTGTTATTCTTATGCGTGGCGTCGGTAGCCCATGCTCAGACAGTAACGGATCCAAATGAAATTGCCTCGCGTCTCCGCTTTTGGGCGCAGGACGCTGGTGATCCGGTTTACTATGGGGAAGTCAAAAACGTCAACCGGCGGGGCATGCGGCCCGCGGGGCACTACCAGTGCTTGGCCCTGGCATTCATCAAATATGAGAATGGCGCATTTTCTTACGCTCACAAGATGTGGTCAAAGTCTCGGGATGGATCCTGCCATTATGACGACGTGACTTCGCGCAAGGTCGGCAATCATGGTACTTGTGTGCGAGATACGAACGCGGGTTTCGGTAACGCTGTCGGTACAGCACTGATGACCAAGGCTAATATCGATTACCAGCACAGCACTTTTAGAACGATCGATACGAAAACCCGCCGAGTTGGTGAGACGGCGGCATGCGTCCCCCCCAGGGGAGCGTCGGCAGGACTTTACTCCCTCAAGATTGAGGACGGCCGCTTGAAGGTTATGACAACCAGGCCTTTGGACTACGAGGTGAATATCAATCCTCAGGATCCACAACACCCTCCGACTCAGCCAGTCTTCTAGTCATGCCTGATAAGGGAACATGAGCTGTCTTGTATCTTTCGGCAGCGCAACAAGTCCTGGCGTCGGAATGGAGTTCTTATTGAAAGTGTTGCGCACGGACAGCGCTCTCTCCTTGCTGAGCCGTGCGTACACTGGCTGTTTGAATTCCAAAGGGGATCACGACGGTAAGGAGACAGTCACAATGGCCGTTGGCCGCGTTCTGGCATAATATTTCTTGTAATGTCGACAGAGTTGGATAAGCTCACGTAGTTCATAGCTACAGTGTAAGCTGCGTCATTGCAAATGACGCTGATCGCATGGAAGGTTTATCAAGCTTTGTAATCACTAAAACGCGGATGTAGTACATTACACTACATAGGGACATCGATGCCAAAGCGGAAGAGAGAGATGATTGTGATGCCAGTTTACGATGGCGTCGATCTCCTGGACGTGACGGGTCCCTACGAAATGTTCCACTGGGCGCAGTTGGACGTGCTCTTGGTCGCCGAACGGGCAGGGCCTGTCACCAGTAATAGTGGCTTGGCTCTGCACGTGGACAAGGCGTTCAGCGATGCTCCAACTGGCGATGTCCTCTGGACACCGGGTGGTGAACCCGCCGTCCTCAGTCGTTTGATGCGAGATCCCAGCCGCGCTTACCTCAACTTCCTGATCGCTCAAAGTAAGACCGCACGCTACATCGCTTCGGTATGTGAAGGGGCCCTTCTCCTCGCCGCGGCAGGGCTACTCGACGGGTACAAGGTGACAACGCATTGGGCGGTTATCCCATGCTTGCTTCAGCGATTTCCAAACGTAGTGGTTGCGGACGGTTACCCTCGCTTTCATCTCGATCGCAATCGTCTCACTGGTGGCGGTATCTCATCGGGCCTTGATGAAGCGCTTGAGCTTATTCGACTGCTTAAGGGCGAAGAGGCGGCTCGCTTAGTGCAGCAAACGACCCAGTATTATCCTAAACCTCCTGTGCATAGTGAAATTCCAGCAACAGTAACTTGCCCTCTCGATGAGATAATTGCCTGATAAATACGAGAGGTGGATTAAGGCATTTTGCACACAAGGTAGGATGAACTTAAGGGTATAATAGTGGCACCATTCCTTTCGCATGCTCAATGCTAGCATCAATACGGACTACCGGTGGGCTGATCAGACCTTAGAGCGTGGTGGATGACTTTGCCTAGGGTGGATCGAATGTGACAAATTCTCCAAGGGAGCTAGTTCAAATGGCAGCAACATTCACACGAAATAACGCTTGGGATAATGGCGGCACCCTTGAAGGTAATTCTGATCTTCTCTGGTACGCGATCGGTGTCGGCAAGATGATGCAGCGCAGCATCACTGACCCGAAGAGCTGGTGGTACTTCGGCGCGATTCATGGCGATGGCCCTGAGTGGGGTGGCATTACCGCCCCGCCGCAGGTGCCGCCGCTGCCTTCTCCCGACTTGAGGGGTTGGAGCCAATGCCAGCACGCAACTTGGTACTTCCCGCCCTGGCACCGCGGTTACCTCATCGCCCTGGAGAATCAAGTCCGCGAAGACATCATTTCGCTAGGCGGACCATCAAGTTGGGCATTGCCGTATTGGAACTATTTCGGACAGCAGAATCCCCCGGATCAGTTCAATATCCCGCCAGCGTTTTTGGAGCAGAACTTCCCGCAGGCGGCCCAACTGCCACCTAATGTGCCGCCAAACATACCGGGATCTCCGAATCCGCTGTTTGTAAATGCTCGTTACGGCCCGAACGGCGACGGCGTCATCTTTGTTCCGACACAGGCCGGCGTTAACGCTCACCCGCAGGATCCCAACTCGGATTTCGATTTCGGCGTCGTTACTGCGGATTGTCTGTCGGACACCGCCTATACCAACTCCTTCGGCGGTGGCCAGACTGGATTTGAACATTTCGATTCCGCCACCGGAGACCTCGAGAATAATCCGCATAACCTGGTGCACTCCTATATTGGTGGTTTCCAGGGGAACGATCAGAATAATGAGCAGGGGCTGATGGGCGATCCGCTCATGGCCGGTCTCGACCCGGTTTTCTACTTGCATCACGCCAACATCGATCGCCTCTGGGCGATCTGGAACGTTACCTTGAAGAAGGACAACCCAAACAGCGTTAACTGGCTTTTCGGCCCGACTACCAACGGGCAGCCGGATTTCCAAATGCCCAAGGATGGCTCATGGTGGCGTTTCACACCGAGCGACGTTACCGACATCGGTAAACTCAACTATACTTATGAGGAGCTGAGCGCTCCGACGGGTGTGGTCACCGCGGCGCAAGCGTTCTCCGCGCGCCTGACGGCCCTGCGCAAGGCTCCCGCCGCTGGCGCAATCGGGGGAATCGAGAACGTGGAACCCGGAAACAAAGTTGAACTGATGGGCGCCACGCAACGCTCAGTCGTGGTGAATGGGGCAGGCGCCCGCGCGCCTGTCAGGCTCGATACCGGGGTTCGCAACAAGGTGGTCGCGAGCCTGCAGGGCGCCTCGCAGGCCGCGCCTCCCGACCGGGTGCTCCTTCGGCTGGACAACGTGGTCGGTAAGATCGGCGGCGTTATCAGCGTTTACATCAACATGCCGGAAGGCGGGAAGCCCGCTCAATTCCGGCATCTCAGCGCCGGCTCGATCGGACTGTTCGGCCTGCGCGAGGCCAGCGAACCAGCCGGGAAGCACGGGGGCAAGGGTATGAGCTTTACGCTCGACATCACCAAAGTGATCGATCAGTTGCACCTCGGCCAAGCGTTCGATCTCGACACACTGTATGTGAGTCTGGTGCCCTCCAGAGCCATCCCTGAAAGCACTCCGATTACGGTGGGGCGCATCAGCATTTACCGACAGGCCCACTAGGCGGATCAGGGGGAAGGATGATTGACATCGCCCGTGAAGTGGCACGTGTCCGTTATCCGGTAATGGCGCTCAGCGCACTCGCATGGAGCGCGCTGGCGGTCGGGCCGGGCATGCACGTTCAAGGTCTGGGCGTCTATTGTTCGGCAACCGGCAGCGGCGGCGCGACCATAGCTGCATCGCCTTCATTGCTGCTGGCGCTGAACCCGCCGTCGGCGCTCGCCGTGGGGTGGGCGCTGATGCTGGTTGCTATGATGTCTCCGCTGATAGTCCCGGAGATCCATCACATCCGTTTCACCAGTCTCAGATGCCGCCGAACGAGATCGATCGCGCTTTTCGTGGCCGGCTACTCTGGCATATGGATGATATTTGGGGTGGCGCTGGCAAGCGCTACGTTTGCGTATCTGGCATTGGCACCTGAATCATATATTCCGACGATTGTGGCTGGCCTGGTGGCATTCGTCTGGCAGGCATCTCCATTCAAGCAACGGTGCCTGAATAGGTGCCACGACAAGCCTCCTCTTCAAGTGTTCGGACTGAAGGCCGATCTCGACGCGTTTCGCTTTGGCTGGTCGCGCGGCGTCTGGTGTGTCGGATCGTGCGGCGGGCTGATGCTGTTCTCCGTGTCGCTGCCGGCAGGTCATTTGATGGCGATGGCCGCTGTAGCCATTCTGATCTTTTGCGAACGGCTAGAAGATCCCGAGCCGCCGAGATGGAAGATGCGTGGCTTGGGAAAGGCAGGGCGAATGATCGCCGCACGGCTTCGTATCCGTTGGCGGATGTTGCGACGCAAGCTCGATCTCCTTTTAGAACAGTAGCACGGACTATCGGGAGATGCCCTCCGACCCGCGCGCCGGCACGGAGCATATAGGCGCCAGTTCATCGCCTCATGACGGTTGTCAAATGCGCGGTCCCCGCAATTGGCGAGCGCCCCGCATATTGCCGTTCCAGGACAGTGAATGCCCACGCATAAGGCTTCGGCAAAGCGGCGGTTTGCTCTGAAGCCGCCAAAGTCACGCCTGGCAATCCGGCGTTCGATGGTGACTTGGGCCCCTGGAGGCCCTGGGCTGAGTCTTCGGGCTCGCCCGTCTTGACGGATCTAATTTCCGTGGATCCGTCGGAAGGAATGATAGCAAAATAATCCTCTTTGGTGAACTCTTGAGTACCGCGAGAGCGTTTTGCCTTCAGAGCGAATTACCAAGAATCGCAAAATGCATTTGCTACCAGCGAGTTAAGCTGGAACGCCGCTCCTGCCCGAATGCATTTTGCTCTCGCGGCGAGGGAGAGGGGGACCTTGCCGATGCCGCCTGTTCGTGGCCTGCTCGACAGGGGTTTTCGCTGCCATCTCGATCGCCGGGAGCCGTCCGGTTCGTGCCCTCCTTGTCGACCGCGGGGGGAGGGTGCCGCCGATCCGGGGAGCGCGGCTTCTACCTTGCGCTGCTGTCCGCTACCGGGAAAACTGACCGGGCAGGGCGGCCGGTAACAGATCGCTCGCCGCGCCCCTCTCGGATCCGCATCAGAACAGCCCTGCCTGTCGTCCTTTGCCAATCTGGTCAATCTGGGTTGCACGCAATAGAGGACGTTTATTCTCCCGGGCCAAACGGCGGACGGGATGGGTAGCGAGCGGTCTAGTCAGTCCGAGCGTCAGAATATGGCGACAAGGTATAGGGTGACCATAAGCCCTACTACGATCATCGAGCCAATAAAATCAGTCCATGGTCCCATCGTCCTGTTCCCATTGCATAATGTTGGCTTATAGCGGTTCGGTGTTTCGCCAATGTTGCTTGTTTATTGCTGAAATGTCCCACCGCCTGTCGGATTTCATGCGCCGACGTGGAGGGATGCGCGATGAGCGATCAGCGCCATGGCCGTACTGGGGCAGAGGAAGACGGACGCCGGGGAGAGGCACGGCGATTGGTTCGGTGGCCGACGCCACGCTGGGCGTGCTTGATCGCGGCAGGTTGCCACAGGGGAAATGCCGGGAAATGCCTTAAGGTTCGTGGCGATCGAGGCGGGACGGAGAAGGGAATGCGCACGCGATATCGATGGTCAGCACGAGCGGCATCGGCTGCGCTGCTGGTGGTGACGGCGTGCACGCTGGCACAGGCTGGCTATGATGAAGGGAAGGCCGCCTATAACAAGGGTGATTTCGACGCCGCGCTTCGCGAATGGCGCCCCCTGGCGGAACGGGGCGATGCCAAGGCCCAGAAAAAGCTGGGCGACATGTATGCCGGAGCGGAGGGCGTCGACGAGAACGATGGCATCGCGATCCAATGGTATCGCAAGGCCGCCGAGCAGGGGGTGGTGGAGGCGCAGACCAGTCTCGGCCTGATGTATGAGAGCGGGCAGGGCGTGCATCAGAACCATGCCTTGGCGATGGATTGGTACCGCAAGGCCGCCGCCCTGAAGGACCCCGTCGGCCAGTCCTCGCTGGCTGCGATGTATGATTACGGTCTCAGCGTGCCCAGGAACCGCGTTGTCGCCTACGCGCTCTACAATCTGTCGCCGCTCAACCGTTTCTATGCCCAGGCGCTGCAACACAAGATGACCAGGGCCCAAACGAAGGCAGGCGAGGAGCTGACCGACAGGCTGGCGCACGCCACCGATTTCCTCAAGGCTCTGGATCAGGCCACGAGGCGGTAGGAGGCAAGAGCGCTATTGGGCGCAAGAAACCGAGTTCGCCATCGCGGCGTGACTCAAACGAAAATGCCTCCGGCAGACCCAGCGCGGTTCACTGGACTTCCTCGGGTTCCCTCACCACCGGTTCACGCGGTTCGACCCCGTTCAAGGCATGCCGGCGGTCGCTGATGGCCAGATAGACCTTTTTCCGGACGCGATTGATGAGCCCCAGGGGCTTATGGGCCGGAAGCGAGTGCCAGGGGCTGAAGGACAGGTCTTCGCAATCCTCGCCGCGTTCCTTGGACATGATGTCCTGTCGAGGGATGACGATCCGCGCCACGCGATGGATCGGTGCAACGTCTTCTCTCCATTCGACGCTGGTGTCCTCGATGGGCGTGCTGTGCGAGTCGACGAAGTGCTGAATGTAGAAATTGAACCGTACGTCCTCGTTGCGGCTGAGCATTGCCTGCATGGCGCGCTGGGGTGTGAAACCGGCGGCCAGGACGTTGCGGATCCTCTGGAGGAGACCAGGTATCGGCAGTTCGGGAATGGCGGTGTACTTCACGGCATAGGGCGGGCTGCCGTCGCCGAATTTGTAAGGCGTCATGGACCAGTAGCGCCTGGCCAGGGGACTGGACGCGATTGTCAGGTTGACGCGAAGGGCAATCCAGATCAGCCGGAGCGATCGCAGGCGCAGGGGCGCCAGGACCCATTGCTTCCAGAAGCCTCCCTCAAGGTATTTCCTCAGTACCTCGATGTAATCTTTCAGATCATTCACAAAGAAATTCGGGTGATTGATCAGAATGAAATCCTGGGTGAATTGCTCATCGTGCAATATTTTCTGCCCCTCGACACCCATGAGCTTGATCGCCATGCCTCTGGCATCGGGGGAGCGGGGGCTGGTGGGGAAGAAATTTCCGTTGGAGAAACGGATCCAGGCCTCGTAGCTCTTCCCGGGCCTGGAAAAAACGCCGTGCTGCAATTCGGCGGGAAGATCGCTCTCCACGACAAAGGATGCCCGCACGCATCCCATATCGAAGGCATGGGCATCCCTTCGGGCCGGCCGCTCGCCACGATCGAAGTGCTGGCCGATCACCTGGGAAATCATGACGATGAATTCGTCGATGCTTTCCATCTCGAGCTGCGGGTCGTCCTTGTAATAGCGCTCCTCGAAATCCAGCTCTTCAAGGCCTTTCATTGACATGGGATCGCTCCTCAGAACGGGGCTTTGGCATCAAGCGAAGCGAGCAGCGCCGTGCTTCTCTGCCTTTCGGAGCTCGAGACCTGCCCTTCCAGGCCGTGGCGGAAGGCCAGAAGCCTGTCGCGCGCCTCGGCCTGCCGCCCATGCGCTCGCCAGAACGAGGCAAGCGCGTTCAGGGCGCGCAGGTGCCAGATCAGCACCCCCTGTTCGGCCGCTATGGCGATTGCGGTCTCGTAGTCTGCCTCGACATCCGGCGGCGGCGCCTCTGCGGCGGCCAGCAGGTCGGCCCTGAGGCGCCGGACCTCGGCTGCGTACCAGCGGCCTTCGGAATTGCCGATCTGCTCGACGATGTCCTCGATCAGTTCCATGGCCGCGGCATGCTGGCCGGTTTCTGCAAGGCCCCGGGCGAGAAGCAAGTGCGCAAACTGGCTCCAGACAAGTCGGCCGGTTTGCTCCAGTCCGCGAATGCTGTTTCGAATATCCTCGACCGCGCCTTCGAGCCTGCCCAGCTCGAGCCGCGCCCACCCACGCACCATGAAGCCGCCGGCCACCCATTGTGGGAATTCGCTATCGGTCGCCAATGCAATGGTCTGTTCGGCGATCGGAAAGGCCAACGCGGCCTTTCCGGCCACCAGATAGCAGCCGGCCACAAATGCCAGGACGTAGCATCGCGTATGGGAATGGTTTAGCTTTTCGGCATAATCCAGCGCTTCGTGGCAATGACCAAGGCCATTGTCAATGTCACCAAGTAAAACGAGAATTAGACCAAGATAAACCTGCGACGTTGCCTTGAAATCGTGAGGATAGATCAGTACCAATGGTGCGTGTATATCCGGATCGTAGAGGGAGATCGCCTTCTCGAGATCCAATTTTGCTTCTCTCAACTCGCCCATCGCAAAGCGAGACATGCCGAGAATGCGATACCCCATCAGCATTGCAGTTGCATTCTGCTGGTCTTGGGCGCGCTGCAGAAGATCTTGCGCCACGGAGCGCGCCTGTTCGAATTCTCCCCGCATGTAGTGAATGCCGACGAGGCCGTTCAGAACGGCGAGGATCGTGGAGCCATTCGGATCCCTCTCGCACAGTTGCCGTGCCCGTTTGAAAGCCTGGATGGTTTCACCAGCCCCATAGCCCTTGGCGGCGATGAGGGCGTTGGCGAGGGAATTCTGGATCTTCAGTTCGAGCGCGTCCCGATCGGCATTTTCGGGCAGATGGTGGAAGACGCCCAGCGCGCTCTGCAAATGCGCGATTGCTTCGATGAAGGCCGAGCGTTTGCTCGCCTGCGTGCCTGCCTTCAGCCAGTAATTGGCCGCCTGCCAGTATTCCTCGCCTTGGGCGTAGTGATGGGCGATGAGTTCGGGGGTTGTCTCGGCCAGGTTTGCAAAATCCTGGCGTAACGACTCCGCGATGCGGACATGAAGCTTGAAGCGCTCGACATGGAGCAGGCTTGCATAGGCCGCATCCCGCAAAAGGGCATGCTTGAACGCAAAGGTTTCCCCCGCCTCTTGTCCAGTCTCGAACAGGAGGCCTACCCGCGACAGGCCGGCGATGGCTTCTTTCACGGCCTGGGCCGACAGGGGAGCGACGGCCTTCAGCAGGCTGGCCGTGAATTCGCGGCCGATGACGGCGGCAATCTGGGCAACCGCCTTGATCGGCGCGACCTGATCCAGGCGGGCCATTAGGGAATCGTGCAGGGTTTCGGGGACCGAGCGAACCCGCCTCGCCGGAATGGTAGCGACATCCTGGCTGGTGTCCGCGTCCTGCAGTACTACCTTGGTGACCTCTTCCACGAAAAGCGGAATTCCGTCCGTCTTGCGGACGATCCGTTCGATCATCGTGGAGGGAAGCGAATTGTCCGGCGTCAGCGACTGTACCAGCTGGATCGCTTCGTCTTTCTCCAGGGGATTGAGGACGAAGGAAGCAAAACTCTGCCTGGAGCCGAAGGGGAAGACGAATTGCGGCCGATAGGTGAGAATGGTCAGGACCCGCAGGTCTCTGAGGTCATGCGCCAGCAGGGTCAGAAGCTCCAGGGAACTGGGATCGATCCATTGAAGGTCCTCCACGATGAGGACGACCGGCTGCCGCGCCGAGTCCTTGCGGAGCAGATCCAGCAGCGACAGGAGCGCCTGCGTCTTCTGCGGCTTTTGCGCAAGATCCAAGGCCGGGTAACGCTCCGGATTGGGAAGCGACATCGACGCGGCGAGGAAGGGAACGCATTCGCGCCAGGCGCCGCCACAGGTTCCCTTCAGCCACGCCTCCAATTTCGGCAATTTGCGGTCGTTGGAGACCGTGCGGTCCAGTTTCGCCGCAATCTCGATGAACCGGCTGACGGGATACCAGGGGCTGCTCCTGTGATAGGGCGAGCACTGAAAGAGCAGGATTCGATGAGGATCGCCTTTGAGCCGATCGGAGAAATGGGCGACCAGCCGCGATTTGCCGATGCCCGGTTCACCGCAGATACCCAGAATCTGCCCGTCGCCCGATCTTGCGCGCTCGTAGCGCTCCATCAAGGTCGCGAGCTCGCGCTCGCGCCCGACAAATGGCGACAATTGCGCGGCACGATAGGCGGCGAAGCGGCTTCCGACGACATTGGGCCGGATGACGCGCCAGGCGCGAACCGGCTTGTCGTAGCCATGCACCGATCGATCGCCGAGATCGGTCAGTTCGAAGGATTCGCCGATCAGGCTGCGCGTCTGTTCCGCCAGCAGAATCTGGTTCGGGCCCGCATGCTCCTGCAGCCGTGCTGCAAGATTGGGGGCCTCGCCGACGAGTGCGAACTCGGAATTCGGGCCTTCGCCGATCAAGTCGCCGACAATGACGAGGCCGGTCGCAATGCCGCAGCGGATCTGCACATGCGTGTTGTGGGCAAACGACAGGCTGGAAACCGAAGCAAGGACGCAGAGCGCGGCGTTGACGGCCCTCTCGGGATCGTCTTCGTGCGCAACTGGAAAGCCGAAATAGGAGAGCAGGCCATCGCCGACATAGCGCGCGATGTAGCCGTCATATTTCTCGATCGCCTCGCGGCAGCAGCGCTGGAAGCTGCGCAGGATCTCGCGCAGATCTTCCGGATCCATTCGCGTCGCCAAGGCCGTGGAGCCGACGATATCGACGAACAGCACGGTAAGGTTGCGCCGCTCTGCCGCGACACCGACTATAGCCGCCGGTCGGCGAGCCGGGTTGTCTGGGCGCGGCATGACGTCCTCCACGAGATCGTCTTGGCTTACCGTGACCAGTGCACTGCTCGACCGGTCGCGAAAGTCGTTCAGGCAGAACTCGATACTGTTTGCTGCGGGCGCCGACGCAATGTGATTTGACGGAACCCCCCAATCCGAAAGGTTTCACGAATACCGAGTGCTCTCAACCAAATAATTGAATTGCGGACAATGAGGAGCCCCAGGAGTCACGCTGCGTTAACGCTTCCCCCAATTGGAGAGCTGTTCCAAAGGAGACCCCGTGCCCATTATCGGCGGAAGACCCTGTTCGAGAGTCCTCCGCCGATCTATATTTCCGTATCTCTCTTCCTGTCCCAGCAGGATCGCTCCACCTGCCAGCCATAGTCTGTGGCATGGGTCCAGATGACCGGAGCGTGGTCCCGCTCCGGACCAAGTCCGCAGCGTTCCAGATCGAACGTGGTCAATTGAGAGATATGCCGGCCAGGCAGCGTCGCCTGGCTCCTCTCGGCGAATCCGAAATGTCTGAGGAACTTCCACTGTTTCATGGCACTGCCCCCCGATTGCTGGAGCATTGCTCAAAAGCCGTTGGTTGGCTGTATCCAATGGAACACCGATTGGTAAGGTATTCGACGACGGCAGTGCCGGTCACCCCGTATCATCGCCGGCCAACATCTCAATGGCTCGCTCGCCCCGAGCCGGCAAAGCCGGGCCGGGCGGGCGGACCTTCGCGTCAGGGCTTCACCGGCAGCCATTTCTTGGCGATGCGGCACACCATCGTATAGGCGGGATCGAAGACATTGCCGACATCGTAACGCACGACCTGTCCCATCAGGTGGCTGGCGGCGGTGAGGGAGAGGCCGTAGTCGGTGGTCAGCCAGGTCAGCATTTCGGTGGTGGCGTGCTGCAGCGCCTGGTCGAGGGGGCGGGCGTTGCCGGCGGTGAAGATGTCGGTGGCGGTTTCCCCGCGCGGCCAGGTGATGCTGCGCTTCCTCTCGACATGCAGGCGAATTTCGACTTCGAAGGTGGTCTCGATGCCGGTGCCCACGATCTCGCCATCGCCCTGCACGGCGTGGCAGTCACCCAGGGCGAACAGGGCGCCGGGCACGGCCACGGGGAACCAGACGGTCGTGCCGGGCCCGAAACCGCGATAGTCCATGTTGCCGCCATTCTCGGCGCTGGTGGCGTTCGAGATGGCGCCGCCATGGCGCGGCGCCACGCCGAAGCAGCCGATCATCGGCGCGAGCGGCAGCACGAAATTCTCGAGGCCCTCGGGCGGGGCCTCCAGCCGCGCCGTCAGCGCTTCACGGTCGATCAGCCAGGTGACACGCTCGGGCTGCGGCAGTCTGCGCACGGCATCGGGGTCGACGACATTGCTGGCCAGCACCGAATTGGTCCAGCCGGTGCCACGCGTCGGCGTCATCCTGATGATCTCGACGCGCAACGAATCGCCGGGCTCGGCGCCTTCGATGAAGATCGGCCCGTTCACCGGATTGGGAGGCGAGGCCCGTCGCACCCCGTCCTTGTCGTAGCCGATGGCGTCGATGGTGCCGGTGACGACGGTGTCGCCATCGGCGCAGCGCAGCACGGGCGCATGGGAGCCGAGCGTGTTGTGCCAGGAGGTCGCGTCGAGTCGATGGGTCGCCATGAATGCCTCGGAAGGAGGGAAGATCCTATGTGGGACTGCGCTAGACCAAAGCGCGTTTTGGCGCAAACGCCGCTTTGCTCTAACTCTTTGTTTCGACGCGTCTTTGCGATTCTTGCCGATTCCGCCAAATCGCAAAACGTTTTGGAGAAAGAGGCCTTGGGCCGTCGTGCCGAAGAGTGGATAGCGCGCCTTTGCGAAGAGAATGCGGCGCTACCGGCCCCGCCCGCCGTCGCCCAGCATTGAGCGGATGAAGATATTCACGAAATAGCCGGCCTGGGCCAGCACGCCTGCGGCGATCACCATCAGGATGCTCTGGGATGTCGAGAGATCGCCAGGCAGCAGCCAGACGGCGTAGACGATCATGCCCACCAGCCAGACGATTGCGAAAGCGAGGAAGGAGAAGAAGCGGCCCAGGAGAAGCGGCAGGACAAAAGCAGCTATGAGCGCATTCATGGCACCAATTCCCTGGCCTGGCGTCCTTCTGTCAGGAGATCCGAATAGCGCCAACAAAGCAGGGATAGGGACCTGATAAAGCGGAGTCAAATGGAGCGCGCCTCTTGCTTTCAAAACTTTGTAAAACTCTGCCGGCCTGCGGAAATTGCTACGCCAGCAGGTCTTCTCGATAACCCGGGAAGTCCTGGTCCGAACCTACCGGACAGGCATCGGTGATACCCGGGGGCACGGATCCCTGCTTCTATTTGGCGGGGCCCATTGAGGCGGGCCTCGCAAGAGAGGTTTACTCAGCGGTCCGTAATGTTTGCAAAAATGCATTTTTATTGCAACTTTGATGCTCTCGATTGCAATTGTGGAGTCGCGACATTTCGCCACATGGTGAAGCTCATTCCTTAATCAGTTCTTCGCAAGATTAATCTTATTTCATGTTGCGTTGCACAATCGTTAAGCGAAAAAGGGGTATGACGATCGTTGAAATAGCACTCCTTTTGCGCAGATTTATACCCAAAAGGCGTATATCAGAAATCCGAACGGGTGGACACGAGAGACCAACCCAGCTAGGGTTCGCTTGAAAGTTGAAATGAGGGCATCCGAGATCTCCCCTATTCCAGGGTGGGATTTTGGACGCGGGGGCGCTCATTTCACGCAACTGTACGACGCCAGAGGTAATTATGTTCCAGCAGAAATCCCTCGCGACGGCTGCCGAACTTGCTGAATTTGGATCATCACGACCATTTCGTTTTTCAGAGAATGGCCTTCGTGTCACAATGGCAGGCATAGATCTGATACTAATCTTGGCTGCTATCACCTTTACTCCGGTTATATACCTATATTTCTCTACCGGCGCGAACCCGGGAATCTCTTCGTTTCTCAAGGCTGCGGTCGAATCGGGTACTGTGGCCGTACTCTTTCTGATTGTGCGTCGCAGCTACGAGTTTCAGAACCTGATATCGCTCCGGAGCCAGTTTTCGACCTATCTACAGGCTTGGATGCTGGGCTTCCTGGTCGTCATGATTGAGGCTTTCATGACGCAGACAAGCGCGGATTACTCTCGCGGCGGGATGCTCTTTGCATTTGTGCCAGGATTGGCCTTGGCCTGCGGCGCCCGGTTCGCGATATTCGATGCCTTGCGCCAGCGTCTGCGACGCCACGAGATCGTGGTCTCCTCGGCGTTTCTCATCCTGCTGGGCGAACGGCGCGACGCCGACACCATGGTCTCCCGCATGCGCTCCCGGGGCATCATGGTATCCGGCCTCTATTCCATCCCCGCCAGCAGCCTCACCGGCTCGGAAGAGATGCGGGAGGGGGTCCTTGCCAAGGCCGTGCAGAATGCGCGGTTGGCGGTGTCCGCCTCGCGCTGCGACGTGATCTATGTCATGGCGCCCTGGCAGATGGAGAATGCGCTCACCCGCTTGCAGAGCCTGCTTCGCCGCGTGCCGGTTCCGGTCACCCTGCTGCCCGACACCTTCGGCTTTGACGCCCACAATGCCCGGCCCGTCGATCTTGCCGGCTTGTCCGGGCTCGAGATCCAGCGCGCCCCGCTGACCTGGAGCGAGCGCGCCGCCAAGCGTGCGGTCGATATCGCCATCGCCGGCATCGCCCTGCCGCTGCTGGCGCCCTTTCTCGGCATGGTGGCGCTCGGTGTCCTGGTCACCTCGGGCCGGCCGATCCTGTTCCGCCAGCATCGGCGCGGCTTTGCGGGCAGGACCTTCGAGATCCTGAAGTTCCGGACCATGCGCGTCATGGAAAACGGGGCCGTCGTCCGGCAGGCAGAGCGCCACGATCCCCGGGTGACGAAGTTCGGCGCCTTCCTGCGAAAGCACAGCCTCGACGAGCTGCCGCAGATCTGGAACGTGCTGGCGGGCGACATGTCGCTCATTGGTCCGCGTCCGCATGCCCAGGCTCACGACGACCAGTATGATCCGCTGATCGAAACCTATGCCATGCGCCACCATGTCAAGCCGGGCATCACCGGCTGGGCACAGATCAACGGCCACCGGGGCGAGACGCCGACCGTCCAGCATATGGAAGCACGTGTCGCCCACGACCTCTGGTACATCGACCATTTCTCCCTGCGGCTCGACCTCTACATCGTTGCGAAGACCGCCTTGCTGGCCTTCCACGACAGGGCCGCCTATTGACCGAACCGTCCAACAAGCACGCCCAACGGCCGACCGCAAAGCGGCCTCCGGCCCGAGATATCGGCATCACCCCGAAATGAGGCGACCCCGATGAATGCTGAACTGGACATGCGCTGGTTCGCCGCGACCACACTGCCTCGGCAGGAACTGGTCGCGGCCGAGAACCTCAAGGCCCAGTCCTTCGAATTCCTGCTGCCGCGCCTGCGTGTCACCAAGCGCCACGCCAGGCGTGTGGTCGAGGCTATCGATCCGCTGTTCCCGGGCTACATCTTCATCCGCATGGACCCGGCGGTGACAGCATGGCGGTCCATCAACGGAACGCGCGGCGTCGGCCATCTCGTGATGAGCGGGGACCGCCCCGTGCCGGCGCGCCCGGGCATCGTCGAGACCATCCTCGAATCGATCGGTCCTGACGGAACGGTCAAGTTCACCGATCCGATCCAGCCGGGCGCCAGGGTGCGTCTGCTGGCCGGTCCCTTCGCGGATGTCCTCGGCGAGGTCGTCTCGCTGGACGCCCGCGGCCGGGTCAACCTTCTGCTCAGCCTGTTCGGCATGTCCGTCTACGCCGAGGTCAAGCGCAGCAATCTCGTCGCGGCCTGAAGCTGCGGCGTTTGGACTTTCTATTTTATCCGGGTGAAACCTGTTTTCACCCGGACTGCGGTAGCTTGGGGGCAGCGTCCCCGAGTATCGCCAACAGAAGGCGGAGCACTGTCATCCGCCCGTTGGGGGGCAATGCAATCTTCGGCAGGGACAGGGAACTCGATGAGTAGGCGTACCACGTCGCCGTGCAGGCAAGCATGAGCGGCTGGGCTTTGTGAGAGGCAGTACATTGAACGCAAAAGAGTACATCGTCCGCGCTCTGGCGGTTTGTTTGGCGGCTGGTCTGGCTGGATGCTCGATGGTCTCCAAGGACGGACCCACCGGTGCGGCGGTGCGCCAGGACGCTGCGGTCACGGCATCCAATGTCCCCAAGGCCATCCCCTATGTGCTTGTCGCCCTCAACCCGGCCTCTCTCGGCGCAGCCAATCGCGGCACCTTGTCGGCCACGCCCCGCTTCACGTCGATGGCACGCGGCACCGGTCCGGACGTCAGCATCGGCGTTGGTGACATCCTGAGCGTCACCATCTTCGAGGCGGAGTCGGGCGGCCTGTTCATCCCCAAGGAGGCGGGATCGCGTTCCGGCAATTTCGTCGAGATCCCCAACCAGCAGGTGGACCGTTCCGGCGTGATCACCATCCCCTATGTCGACGGTCCCGTGCATGTGGCTGGGCGCACGACGCGGTCGATCTCCGCCGAGATTTCCAGCCGCCTCAAGTCGCGCGCCATCGAGCCGCAGGTCGTCGTCTCGGTGGTCGAGCATCGCGGCAATGACATCAGCGTTCTCGGCGAGGTCAACCAGGCCCAGCATTTCTCGATGGATCCCGGCGGCATCAAGCTGCTCGATGCCATCGCCCGGGCCGGTGGCCCGCGCAATCCGCCCTATGAGACCACGGTGACCATCCAGCGCAACGGGGTGACGCGGCGTGCTTCCATGTCCACCATCATCCGCGACCCCAGCCAGAATGTGGCCTTGCGCCCCGGCGACGTGATCTACCTCACCCGGGACCAGAAGGTGTTCATGGTGTTGGGCGCCACCCCGAGCCCCGGCTCGATCGGCGGTACCAACAACCGGCGCTTCTCCTTCGACGACGATACGATGAGCCTGTCCGAGGCCATCGCCAAGGCGGGCGGCCTCGACACCACCAGGGCCGATCCGAAGGAGGTCTTCCTCTTCCGGGTCGAGCGCCGCAGCACCCTCATGGCGGCGGGCGTCGATGTCTCCCAATACAAGGGCGATCTCGTGCCGACCGTCTACACGGTGGACCTCAGGAAGGGTGATAACTTCTTCATGGCCAACAGTTTCAACATCAGGGACAAGGACCTGATCTTCGTGTCCGAGTCGCCATCGACGGATCTGATCAAGTTCCTCAACATTCTGAGCCCCATTACCTCGAACGCCTATTCGATTTCGGAAAGCGCCGCCGTCAGTCACAACACTTACTGAGCCGGACGAGCCAAACACTGAGTGGCAGTCTCCACCACCACATCGGCTCTTGCCGATGTGGTGAGGCCATCCTCCTCGCCGGCAAAAGACTCGCATCCCAGGCATGGCGGTCCCGCCCCTTCGGCCGGCCGAAGGGGCTGAAGACCGCCACCCCAATTCCAGGAAACATTCCGATGGAAAGCCTCAACACCGTCCTGGTGGGCGGCGTCGCGACCGCGCGCTTGTCACGCGAGGACATGGCAAATCTGATGCTGCGCGATTGCCTGGCCGCCCGCTCCGGCGCCTCGACGCCGAAGCTGGTCTTCGACGTTAACGGCCATGCCCTGGCGCTGGCCTTCTGGAACCGGGATTTTCGCAGGGATCTCGCTGCCGGCGATCTCGTCCATGCCGACGGGCAAGCCATCGTTGCGGCCTCGCGCTTCCTGACCAGCGCGCCTATTCCCGAGCGCAGCGCCACCACGGACTTCTTTCACGACGCCGCCGCACTCGCCAGCCGCGCGGGGCTGCGCTTCTTCCTGCTGGGGGCGACGGAGGAGGTGAACGCGCTTTGCGAAGCACGGATGCGGGCGCTCTATCCCGACCTCCAGATCGTCGGGCGGCGGAACGGCTATTTTGCTCAGGGCGAGGAAGCCGCCATCTGCGAGGCGATCAATGCTTCGGGCGCCGATATCGTCTGGATCGGCCTCGGCAAGCCGAACGAGCAGGCCTTTTGTGTGCGCAACCGCGGCCGGCTGAAGGCCGGATGGCTCGTCACCTGCGGTGGCTGTTTCAACTATGTTGCCGGCAACTATCCGCGCGCGCCTCGATGGATGCAGAGTGCCGGGCTCGAATGGCTGCACCGCCTCCTCACCAATCCGCGCAAGCTGTTCTGGCGCTACGTGACCACCAATCCGGTGGCGATCTATCTCTTACTGACGCAGACGAGTTCGCGTCCCCGCGGGGCCGGCGCGTGAACCCCAAGGCCTCAGGCCTCATCCGTTACGGGCTCGCCGCCTCGGCGCCGGGCACGGCGGCGGCTGCGCAGTTCCTGCTGCAGCTCGCACTCCTGCGCTTCGTCGACACGGCCGCCTTCGGCCAGTTCGCCTTCGTGCTCGGCCTTGTCCAGTTCGGCTATGGCCTCTCCAACGCCCTGATCTCGACGCCCTACACGGTCAACCTCAATGGCGCCGTCCTTCAGCCCGCGCAGGCTCTGTCCTTCTTCACCGTCAACCTGCTGTTCTCGGTCGGATGGGGCGCCATCTGCGGCGGGGCGGCCGCGATCCTCGGCGCCACGCATGAGGCCTGGCTTTTCGCCCTGCTCGGCTTCCTGGCCATGATCCGCTGGTTCGGTCGCGCCCATCTCTATGCCCTGCACCGGCCGATCCAGGCGGCGGCATCCGATCTCGTCTATTCCCTTGCCCTGGTCGCCATCCTCGGCGCAGCCTGCCTGATGGGTCTGTCGCTGGCGATGGGGGCGCTCACAATCAGCCTGGCGACCATCGCCGGTCTGGCCGCGCTCGGAAGCGGCTTCCTGATGGAGCAGTTCCGCCGCGCCTGGTCCGGATCGCTGTGGCCTTATGGCGGCGTATGGCGGGAACAGTCGCGCTGGACGCTGCTCGGCGTCGTCTCCTCCGAGGCCACTGCCAACGCCCATGCCTATGCCGTCACGCTCTGCGCCGGGCCCGCCGCCTTCGCGCCGATCGCGGCCACCTCGCTCTTCGTCAAGCCGATCGCCCTTGCCCTCACCTCGCTCACCCAGTTGGAACGCCCCGCCATGGCCCGCTATCTGACGGATGGGAATCTCGCCGAGGCCCTGCGCGCCGTGCTGCGTTTCCGCGTGGCGGTGCTGTGCGTCTGGTCCGTTACGGTCGCCGCGGGCGTTGCCGTGCTGGCCTGGTACCCGCATCTGCTGTTCAAGAGTTCCTATGATCTCGGGTCGCTATCGATCGCCTTCAGCCTGTGGGCGGTGATCTCGCTGCTGCAATGCTGGTCGATGCCCTCGAGCATCCTGCTGCAGGCCGCGCAATGGTTCAGGCCGCTGGCGATCTGGGGCGTCGTCTGCGCCGCGCTGGCAATCGTGGCGGTTGTCGGCCTGGTCCTGGCGGCCGCGCCGATCTACTCGCTGCTCGGCATCGTCCTCGGCCAGGCCGCCGCGAACCTTTCGATGATGTTGCTTGAACATCGGCTGAAGCGCAGCCAGCCGGGCGCCGCCATGGGCGCCGCCTCCTTCAAGACGAGCCCCGTTCTGTGATGCGTCGCGGCCTGATCCTCATCCCGACCTTCCGCCGGCCCCAGGGCCTGGCGAAGGCGCTCGCCCGTCTCGGCGAGCTTCGCACCGAGGCCGAGATCTCAATCCTCGTGGCGGAGAACGATCCCGCTGGTGGGCAGGGCAGGGAGGTCGTTCGCCTTCTCGCACCGGGGCACCGCTTCGAGATCAGGAGCATCGATGTCGGCGAGCGCGGGGTTTCCCAGGTGCGCAATGCTCTCTTTGCCGCTGCCTTGGCCGCGCCCGATATCGAATTCGTGGCGCTGCTCGACGATGACGAATGGCCGGAGCCGCAATGGCTGGAGGAATTGCTTACCATGCAGCAGCGCAGCGGGGCCGATATCGTCGGCGGCACGCTCCTGCCGGATTTCGCGGTCGAACCGCCGGCCTGGGCCAGGACGTTCAAGCTCTATCGCCAGGAGCAGGCGGACGGTCCATCCGAGATGGTCTGGGGTACCTGCAACGTGCTGCTGACCCGCACCATCCTGGAGCGGACGGGCCCCGGTTGGTTCGATCTGCGCCTCGGCCTGACCGGTGGCGAGGACATGGAATTCTTCGCCCGCGCCAAAACGATGGGTGCCCGTTTCGCCTGGGCCGCCGCTGCTGTCATGCATGAGGACGTGCCGGCGAGCCGGTTGCAGCCTCGCTGGATCTTCCGCCGGTCCTTCCGGATCGGCAGCACCAACGCCCTGGTGCAGTTGCGCTGGCGCTACGGACGTTTCGGCCGTCCCATCGTGCTGGCCAAGGCGCTTGGAAGGCTGGGTCTCGCCGCTCTGACGGTCCTGCCAGGACTCGCCCGGGCCGGACGGCGCATGGAGGCCTTGTCGCTGGTGGCCCGTTCCCTCGGCGAAATCACCGGGCTGTTCGGCCTGCGCTACCGTGAGTATGGCGCGGTATCAGCCGCTTCGGGGCAGGGCAGGGAGAGCGATCTTTCACCGGGGCGCAGCACTCCGCTCGCCTCCAAGGCCGGCCTGTAGGGATCGATGGCATTGCGTAAAATGTTCGAGGCGGCCAAGCAGGCCCTCCGGGACATCGTGTCCGAGGCAACGGCGCTCCGGGTGGCGTTGCGCTGGCGCAGGCGTGGCGGGCAGCAGGGCAGGACGAGCGGCCTTCCTCATCCGCTCGTGCTCTCGCTCACCTCCTATCCGCCCCGGTTCCCGACCCTGGCGGCGACACTGAAGAGCCTGTTGATGCAAAGCGTCAGGCCAGATCATGTCGAGCTCTGGATCGCCGAAAAGGACATGGCGGCCCTGCCTCCGGCGGTGCTGGAGCTGCGCGCCCACGGCCTGTCGATCCGCGCCTGCAGCGACCTGCGCTCCTATAAGAAGATCATTCCAGCGCTCTCGGCCCATCCCGATGCGGTGATCGTGACGGCCGATGACGATGCCTATTACTGGCCGACCTGGCTCGAGGATCTCATCGCGGCCTATGATCCCGGCCGCCGGGAAGTGCTCTGCCATCGCGGCCATCGCATCGCCTTGCGCGGCGACGGTCTGCCGGCGCCCTACCGTACCTGGGAATTCGACACGCCCGATCGTTCGTCCTCGCTGTCGACCTTCCCGACCGGCCTCGGCGGGGTGCTCTACCGCCCCGGCATTCTTCCCGCCGAGGCGATGCGCGAGGACCTCTTCCGCCGCTATTGCCCGACGGGCGACGACATCTGGCTCTTCTGGATGGCGGCCCTCAACGGCGCCCGCTTCCGCAAGGTGGGCCCTATCAGGCGCTTTATCCTCTGGCGCGGCGGCCAGGACGTTGCCCTCTACAACCAGAATGTCGTCGGCGAGGACGGCAACGATATCCAGATCGCCGCGATGATCGAGGCCTATGGCTTTCCGCCTGCCGTGGGCAGCCAGGACGAGGCCGCCATCCCATCGCCGCGCGTCGCAGCTTACCCGGACTGACCGATGACAGCTTCTGCTTCCTTCCATCGCAACGATATCGACGGCCTGCGTGCCGTCGCCGTGGTCTCGGTGGTGCTCTACCACTGCGGTTTTGCGCGCTATTTCCCGGGCGGCTTCGTCGGCGTCGACATCTTCTTCGTGATCTCCGGCTTCCTGATCACGGGGATCGTCGCCTCCGACATCGAGCGGGGCCGCTTCAGCCTGGTCGAGTTCTACAACAGACGCGTGCGCCGCATCTTTCCGGCGCTGTTCACCGTCTATGCCTTCGTGCTGGCGGCCTCCTTCCTGATCCTGATGCCCTCGGAAGTCTCCGCCGTCATCCGCAACACCATTTCCTCGCTGCTCTTCGTCTCGAATGTGAATTTCTATGCCCAGGCTGGTTATTTCGACACCAGCAGCGATTTCAACGCGCTGCTCCACACCTGGTCCCTGTCGGTCGAGGAGCAGTTCTATGTCTTTTTCCCGCTGGCGCTCTATTTCATGCGCCATCTGTCGCGAAGGACGGTGCTGACGATCCTTGCCGTTGTAGCCGCCCTGAGCTTTGCCGCCTCCGTTTTCATGGTGCAGCAGGACGCCTCGGCCGCCTTCTATCTCGTGCAGTACCGTACCTGGGAATTGCTGGCTGGCGGGCTCCTCTCGCTCGGGGTGGTGCCGCGCCTGTCCTCGCCGAGGACTGCCAACGCGCTCGCCGTGCTCGGGCTAATCCTGGTGGCGGGCAGCATCTTCCTCCTCAACAACACCTTGCCTTTCCCGGGGCTGGGCGCCCTGCCGGTCTGCCTCGGCACCTGCCTCCTCATCCACTCCGGCTCTTCCCTGCAGACCTCCGGCTCTTCCCTGCAGACCATGGTCGGCCGGCTGCTCAGCCTGCCGCCGGTGCGTTTCGTCGGCCTGATCTCGTATTCGCTCTATCTCTGGCACTGGCCGGTCTGGGTCTTCGGCAACCAGGTCCATGAGGCGCACAACCTCACCACCCGCGTAAGCTATATCGGGCTGAGCTTTGGCCTGGCGGCGCTGTCCTGGAAATTCATCGAGGCGCCGTTCCGGGTGAGGCCCTATCGCACCGCGCCTGTCCGCACCCTCGGCTATGCCAGTCTCGGCATGGTGACGGTGCTCATCGCCTCGCTGCTCGTGCCGCCGGCCGCTTCGGCCTATTGGCGCGTTCCGCCGCAGGTCGAGGAAGTGGCGGCCTTTGCCAATTACGACGCCAACAAGAGCTACCGCACAGGCGAATGCTTCCTGACGTCGGAGTTCAACAAGTTCTCGATGTACCGCCAGGATTCCTGCCTGGCCCTGTCCGACAAGAAGCCGAACTATCTGCTGGTCGGCGACAGCCATGCCGCGCATATGTATCCGGGCATGCTCGCCGAGGGGAAGGACGTCAACATCCTCCAGGTCAGTGCCTCGGGCTGCAAGCCGATTTTCGACACCTATGGCGACAAGCGCTGCACCGATCTCGTCAAGTTCGTCTTCAACGATTTCCTGCCGCGCCACCCTGTCGACACGGTGGTGCTGTCGGCCTTGTGGGTCGACTCCGACCTGCCCGGCCTGCTGCGCGAGATCGCCGAGCTGAAGCGCTATTCCAAGCGCGTGGTCGTGCTCGGTCCCATCGTCCTCTACGATGTGGCGCTGCCCCGGGTGCTGGCGAAAAGCCTCTACGAGAAGGACGAGGCCCTTGTGGCCACCCATCGCGTTTCCGCCGTGAAGGAGACCGACCGGCTGTTCGCGCAGGCCGTGCCCAAGACCGGCGCCGACTATGTCTCGGTCTATGACGCCATCTGCCCGGCCGGTACCTGCACGCTGTGGACCGATGACAACAAGCCGATCCAGTTCGACTACGGCCATCTGACCCCGGAAGGCTCCGAGCTGATCGTTTCCCGCATCGCGCCCGCTCTGTTCAGCACCGGCCATGCCGGCACGCAGAAGACGGCCCAGAACTGACGGTCGGCCCCCGGCCCGCGCCGGGACGACCTTTCGATTGCAAGGAGTATCATGACGATCCGCCACGCCGCTTTCTCGGCGATCCGATGGACGAGCATGGCCATGCTGGGCCGGGCCGCGATTGCCTTCGCGCAGATCGTGACGCTGTCGCGCATTCTCGATCCCGCCGATTTCCGCCAGGTCGCCATCGCCGTCACCATTGTCGGCATCGGCATCGTGTTCACCGACATGGGCATCTCCAGCGCGCTCATCCGCTTTCGCGATGTCACGAAGGAAGAGCTCAACAGCCTGTTCTGGCTCAATGTCTTCATGGGCGGTGTCGTCACGCTGGTGGTGGCCGCCGGCAGCCCGCTGATCGCGATGTTCTATGGCGACATGCGCCTCGTTCCGCTTGTGCTCGTGGCTTCCACCGTGTTTTTCGTCACAGCGCTCGGGCAGCAGCAGAGGGCAATGGCCGAAAAGAACCTGCGCTTCGACGTGCTGTTCAAGATCGATATGGCATCGGCGATTGCGGGCTTTTCCATCGCCGTGATCTCGGCGCTGGCAGGCTTCGGCGCCATGTCCATCGTGGTCGGCAACCTCGTCAATGTCGCCGGCGTTACCGTCCTGTCCTGGCTGCTGCTCGCCGATGGCTGGCGCCCATCCTTCTCCTTCAGCTGGAAGGCGGCCAAGCGCTTCGTCGCCTTTGGGTCCAATGTCGTCGCCATCTCGATGTTCAACGCCGTGGCGCTCAACGGCGACATCGTGCTGGGCGGGCGCCTGATCACCGGTTCGGCGCTCGGCTACTACTTCCAGCCCCGCGATCTGTGCCTGCGCATCATGTTGGTGGTGAACCCGATCGTTACGCGCGTCAGCTTTCCCCTACTGTCCTCCGTGGCGCATGACAAGGAGAGGGTGAAGTCGGTCTATCTCAAGGCGATGAGGATGACCGCTTCGGTCAACTTCCCGATCTATGCCTTTCTCGCCGTCTTCGGCCCAGAGGTCGTGGCGATTGCGCTGGGCCCCAAATGGGCGGCGTCGGGGCCGATCATGCGCGTCCTCGCCGCCTGGGGAGCCGTCAGGTCCGTCGGCAACCCCGTTGGCAGCCTGCTTTTCGCCACCGGCGAGACCAAGCGAGCAACCTATTCGGCTCTCAGCGTCGCCATTGCCGTTTTCGTTTTCGTCTATCTCGGCGCGCCTTTCGGTATCCTCGGCATCCCGACGGCGCTCACCATCCTTTATGTGATCCTAATTCCGGTGTTCTGGATTGCGCTCGTCCGGCCATCCTGCGGCGCGAGCTTTGCCGAATATCATACCGTTCTGCTGCTGCCGGCGATCGCCACCCTGTGTGCGGCACTGGTGGGCGCCTTGGTTCTCCAACTCGTCGACGGCGCATTGCCGCGCCTGGTGATCGGTGGCGCGGCTGGCACGCTCGTCTATCTGGCGAGCAGCTGGCTGATCAATCGCGAGTGGCTGCTGTCGATGGCGGAACTGCTCATGATCAAGCGCCTGCTGCGCGGTAGGCCGCAACCCACCTGACACCGCTTCCCGGTCTCCGAAGCCAATCGCGTGCAGTCGACAGAAAGGCCCCTGAGCATGAAAAATCATGCCTATTTGATCTTGGCGCATGAAGACCCGAGGCACCTCCGGCGCCTCATCGGCGCCCTGGACGGGGAGTGGGCCCGCTTTTATGTCCATATCGATGCGAAATCGGATATCGTCGCGTTCGCGGATCTTGCGTCACACCCGCGCGTTGCCTTCGTGCAGGACCGGGTCGCGGTGTATTGGGGCGGCTGGAGCCAGGTCCAGGCGACGCTGAATACGCTTGAGAGCGCTGCAACGTCGGACGTCGCATTCAGCTATTACACGCTGCTGAGCGGCAGCCATTTTCCCTTGCGCAGTGCGCGCGACATCCATGACGGCCTCGAGCAGGGGCAGGCGCAGCACATCAACCTCGTCAAAGTGCCTCACCCTGGCCTGAACAAGAGGATGGACCGCTTCACCTGCTATTTCTTCGAGGGGTGGCACCGTCCCAAGACGCTCTACCGCAAGGCTTTCGGCCCTCTCATGCGCCTGATCGGCCGCCTGCCGGTACGCAATCCCGGCAAGCATTTGAACGGCGTCGAGCTTTATGCCGGGAGCCAATGGTGGAGCCTTTCGGCCGATGCGATCGAACACATTCGCAAGACCGTGAAAGCCAATCCGGGGCTGGCGAACTTCTTTCGGCATGTCCGGATACCGGATGAAAGCTTCTTTCAAACCATTCTCGGCAATTCGCCCTTCCTCGACCGCTGCAAGCGCGGCAATGTCTACACTGACTGGTCCGATCCCAACGATGCTCCGTGCTTCATTCGGGACCGCCACCTGCCGCAACTCCTGCATCCCTCCTTCGGTCTAATCGACGACTACGGTGCCGGACCGGCCGTCTATGCCCGCAAATTCGGCTCTAGAAACGCCGATGTCGTCGAGGAGATCAGCCGTTTCATCAAACACGGCCAGGAAACAGCGCGCCTGGAAAAGGCGGGATAGGCAGCTTTCATGGACCGGAATTCATCATCTCAGGCCGCGTACCCGGGAGGGTTCAAGTGAAGCCCGTCGTTCAATCGCAGCGGTTCCATATCCTCGATGTGATGCGTGGCCTTGCCGCCATCGTCGTGGCGGAGCGCCATACCAACCTGCTTTTTGGCGGCCCTACGCTTGCGGGCGGCTATCTGGCTGTCGATTTTTTCTTTGTCCTCAGCGGTTTCGTCATCGCCAGCGCCTATGAGGAGCGTCTCGACAAGGGCATGACGACTTTTCGCTTCATGCAGATCAGGGCGATCCGCCTTTATCCTCTCTACATCGCCGCGCTTTGCATCGGTGCGCTCGCTTTCGTCCTGAGCAGCAGGATGACGGACACGTTCAATTCCAATGCCTTCCTCATAACCATCCTGGCGGGACTGTTCTTCATTCCCCTGCCGTTCCGCATTACCGAAGCGGACCCGCAGATGTTTCCGTTCAACTTTCCGTCCTGGACACTGCTCTTCGAGCTCTTTGCCAATGTGTGTCATGCGATGGTGCTCAAATCCATGCGGATCAGGCATCTGTTGGTGGTGATCGGCGTTTCTTTTCTGCTGCTGGTCGCGGCGGCCCTGTATTTCGGCTCGCTCGACCTTGGCTACAAGCGGACGACCTTCGTAACGGGGTTCCCGCGGGTGCTGTTTTCCTACACCGTCGGTATCGTGATCTACAGGACCGGTCTGTGGCGGCGCATGCCGCTCAACCTGCCCGTGATCCTGGCGCCCTTGCTGCTGGTGCTCGTTCTCGCCATCCCCGCCGATGGGGCGGCGAGGATGGCGGTGGATCTCATCTGCGTGCTGGTCGTCTTCCCGTGCCTGGTCGTCTTCAGCACCAATCTGACGGGCGGGAATAACTGGAATGCGGCTCTGCTGCGCTTCGGATCGGCATCCTACGCGATCTATGTGCTGCACCTTCCGCTCTTCAAGCTCTACTCGGCCTTTCCATCCCTGGCCGGAGCGGAGACGATCCGGGCGATGGTTCCCTATATCGGCCTGGCCTTCCTGGCGGCTCTCATCGCGATCGCGATTGCGCTGGACGTTTATTTCGACGCCCCCGTTCGAAAAGCCTTGTCGCGCCTGTTGAGGCGCAAGCCGTTCTCGCCGGCACCGGTCTCACCTTAAGCAAAATGCTTTCAGGTAGGAGCGGTCTCCAGTTTAACGCCTTGGAATCAAAAGAATTTTGCGGTTCTTGGCGATTCAATCTGAAGGTAAGGCACCCTAGCCTCGAAGGCACGGGCCTTCTTGTCGCCCGGACCTAGAGCAAAGCGCGTCCACACGAGACCGCGCATTGCTCTAACTCCTTGTTTTGACGCGTCTTTGCGATTCTTGCAGTTTCAGTCAAATCGCAAAACGCTATGGAAAAACTGATGCGAACACTACGAAATCCCGCGAAGCAGCAACCGTCCTCACCGGTGACGGCAGACCGTTCGCTTTTCTACAGGTTCTTTTCGGCGCTGCTTTTCCTCACACTCTACATGATCGTGGTGAAGATCAACTACGAAGCGGGCGCGCCCAATGACGACGCGCTCTTCGATGCCAAGCGGCTGCTGGTCAGCGATCAGGGCGACAATATCACGCAGATCATCCATCTCACGATCTTCGTCAGCGTGTTTTTAGGGGTCCTGCTCTCGGATTGGCGGGCCATGTTCCTGTCGATCTCCATTCCCTACCTGCTGGCCTGCGCCTGGTGCATTCTCAGCTTCCTATGGGCGATCGACCCCGGCGCCTCGGTGAGGCGCTCGATCTTCACCTGCATCCTGTTGTTCTCGACAGCCAATATCGTGCGGTTGATCGGCACCAGGCGAACCATCGAGGTCCTCTACGTCTTTCTCGGGCTGGCGATGGTCGTCTCGCTGATCGCGGTCTGCCTCAGCTTCATTCCGCTGTTTTCCTTCGCGGTGCATCCGGGCAACGAGGCTGATCCCTCCGTCGTCGGCGCCTGGCGCGGCGTGTTCTGGCACAAGAACACGGCCGGGCCGATCGCCACCGTCGCCCTGATGGTCTTCATGCATGTGGGCCTGGACAAGGGCAGGCGGCTCGATTGGTTCCTCTTCTTCTGCTCGGCCATCTTCCTGATCGGGACCAAGTCGAAATCGGCGATCGCCCTGGCGGTGTTGGTGCTGCTCATCGGCTATGGCTATCGCAGCCTCGCTTCGAAGAGCGGGGGCGGCAAGGCCTTCGGCTGGCTTACCCTCTATGTCCTGGCCAATCTCGTCATCCTGGCTCTCTGCGAACACGACACCATCCATGCCTTCCTGACCGATCCGGCCAACGTCTCCGGCCGGGTAGCGATCTGGCTGTCGATGTGGACCTATATCAAATCGCATCTCTGGCTGGGGTCCGGCTTCGGCTCCTTCTACGGTATCGGCTACAACTCGCCGATCTTCACGGTGGCGACCGAGAAATTCGTGCTCGGGGTCATCCAGTCGCACAATGGCTATATCGAGGTGCTGGCCTCGACCGGCCTGATCGGTTTCGCCCTTGCCATTTTCGCACTGGTGATCTGGCCGGCCTGCCGCTTCTTCATGGTCCGCCCACGCGATGCCAGGCTCTATGCCCTCTGCTTCAGCATCTGGTTTTACGGGCTGCTCGCCAACTTCACCGAGTCGCAGTTCTTCTCGCTCGACAAACAGATCTGGCTGCTCGTCGTCATCGCGATCAGCATGGTCCACAACAAGGCGACCATGCGCGCCGAGCCCGGCGCTGCGCCCATCCCCGCACCGCCGCCAGCTGAATTGACCCTCGTACCAGCCCTCGCGCCCCCCAGCCGAGGCCGGTTCCCGCGGCGAACCCGGCAACTCGCCGGCCTGCGGGGCTCGATCCCAAGCCAGGGACCGCTCTCATAGGCGCGAGCGAAGCGGTACGAGACGCAAAGGAACACTACGCATGAATTTTCCCGGCAAGACGATTTCCCCGTCCGTCGTCGCGTCGCCGGCCAGGGATCGCGTCGCGCAGCTCGATGGCCTGCGCGGGCTGCTGGCCCTGCAGGTCGTCTATCTCCACTTCGCCATGGGGATCGATACCGTCCGGGCTTTCTCGGAGCAGCACGTCCCCATCGCGCTCAACAGCTGGCTCGCCGTCGATATCTTCTTCGCCATGAGCGGCTATGTGATGTGCTACGTCTATGCCGGCCAGTTCCGGAACGGTGTCGGCTGGCGCGACTACCGGCACTTCATCCTCGCCCGCTTCGCCAGGATCTATCCCGTCAATCTCCTGTCGCTGCTGCTGCTCCTGGTCCTGCTGCTGCCGGCGATCTGGCATACCGACCGCTTTCTGAGCTATGACGGACGCTATTCCTGGCAGGCCGCGATCGCTTCGTTCTTCCTGCTGCAGGGGCCGGCCATCGATCATCGCACCTGGAATTTCCCGTCCTGGTCGGTCAGCGTCGAATGGGTGCTTTATTTCCTCTTTCCCTTCTGCCTGCCGCTCTTCCGGCGCCAATATCTCGCTCTCGCGGCGCTGCCGGTCTTGGGGCTGCTGGCCTTTCTTCTCTATTCGACAGTGGGGCCCGTCACCAACGGACCGCTGTCTCTCGTTCACGGTCTCCTGCTCTTTCTGTCCGGTATCGCGGTCTACGAGCTCTCGAAGCTTGAATGGTTCTCCTCGGCCATCCTGCTGGTGGCGACGCTGGCAGGCATGATCGTCCTCGCCATCCATCCCACGCTGGAGATGGCGGCGGTGTTTCTCGTGCCGCTGCTGGTGCTGACGATCATCCAGAACCGCTATGCGCGGGCCGTTCTCTCGACCGCCATCTTCCGCTGGCTCGGCTCGCTGTCCTACAGCCTCTATATGCTGCACGCGCTGGTCGCGATCGTGCTGCTCAGCCGCGTCCAGGCCGTCTTCGTGCACCTGCTCGGGGAGGGCGTGCCGGCCGGCTTTGCCACCATGGCCGTCAGCGTCGCCCTGTCTTTGCTCCTGGCCGCCGTCTCGCTCCGCTTCGTGGAGAAGCCGCTGCGCAGCTGGATCCGCACTGTCTCCGATCGGGCGCCGCGGCGGCCATTGGCAGAGCAGGCGCTCCAGGGCCAATCGCGTCTTCCCTGATTTCGCCCTCTCTTCACCTCGACCCGCGCCGACAATCGCGGAAAGGAATAGACTCTTGAGCGCATCTGTCTCACGACGCGAATTCATGGCCGGTACCCTCGCGGCGGCGGCCCTGGCGACCTTCGAGCCGGCTCGTGCCGACGAGCCCTCGCTGCGCCAGCTCGCGGCCCAGAAGGGCCTTCTCTATGGTTGCGCCGCCTCCAGCAATTTCCTGGCGGCGGATGCGCCCTTTGCGGCGCTGGTGGCCGAGCAGGCCGGGATCCTGGTGCCCGAGCGCGAGCTCAAGCAATATGTCGTGCAGAAGAAGGAGGGCGCCTGGGACTTCAGTGGCGCGGAGGCGCTGGCAGCCTTCGCGGCGAAGAACGGCCAGAAGTTCCGCGGCCATACGCTGGTCTGGGCCAGCGCTCTGCCGCCCTGGCTCGAGCAGAAACTGGGCAACAATCCGAGCGAAAACCTGCTCACCGACATGATCGCGCGCGAGTGCGGCCGGTTCCGTGGGCGAGTGCATTCCTGGGATGTCGTCAACGAGGCAGTCGTACCCGGCTTCCTCCATCCCGATGGGCTGCAGACCAGTTCGCCCTGGTATCAAGCCTTTGGCGAAGGCTATATCGCCACAGCCTTTCACGCCGCCCGCGAGGCCGATCCGCACGCACTCCTGTTCTACAACGACTATTCGGTCGAGATGCGCGAATCCTGGCAGGGCGGGCGGCGCACGGCCATCCTCAATTTGCTCGAAAAGCTCAAGAAGCAGGGCGTTCCGATCGATGGCTTCGGCGTTCAGGGCCATCTCAAGCCCTTCCTGGAGCATTTCGACGAGGAAATCTTCGCGGCCTTCCTGCGCGACATCGCGGGGCTCGGCCTCAAGATCATGATCACCGAGCTTGATGCCACCGATCACCCCGGGCCGGCCGATCCGGCTCAGCGCGATGCCGCCATCGCCAGCCTGACGCGGCGCTTCCTCGATGTGTCGCTCGACAACCCCGCCACCATCGGCGTGCTGACCTGGGGGCTCTCCGATCGCTATTCCTGGCTGTCGATGGATCCCAGCCGCAAATGGCCTGATGGACAATTGTCGCGCGGCCTGCCCTATGACGGCGACCTCAAGCCCAAACCGATGCGCGAAGCGATCGCCGCGGCCTTCAAGGCCCGCAAGGCAGTGGGCCAGTGAGCCCACGCCGCGATCCCCTGGATTGCACCCAACCCCGTGACCATGCCCGACACGGCAAAGGCTGATGAAATGACTTCGATGAGCCCAAACCCGATACCGACCTTCTCGGTAGTGATCCCAGCCTATAATCGCGCCCACATCATCGGCCCGGCGCTGCGGTCGGTGCTGTCGCAGACCTTTGCGGACTTCGAGGTCATCGTCGTCGACGACGGCTCGAAGGACGATCTCGAAAGCGTCGTATCGGCCTTCGCCGACGATCGCATCCGCTATGTCCGGCAGGAAAACGGTGGAGGCGGCAGCGCGCGCAACTGCGGCATCGACGAGGCACGCGGGGACTACATCGCCTTCCTGGATTCGGACGACGTGTTCCTGCCCGACCATCTGGCGGCCATGCACCGCCTCCTCGCCGGCCGCGTCAATGTCGTCGCCTATGCGCAGGTGATCGTCGACCGTCAGAATGGCAAGACCTTCCTGAAGCCGCCGCGGGCCATCGGCGAGAACGAGGACATGGCGGAATATCTGTGCTGCTCGCGCGGCTTCCTGCAGACCAGCACGCTGGTGGTTCCCGCCGAGATCGCCAAGCGCGTGCGCTACCGTGACCGCATGCCCTTCGGCCAGGATACCGACTTCGCCATCCGCCTCGCACGCGATGGCTGCCGCTTTGTGATGGCCGCGCAGCCCGGTGCGATCTGGAACGATGCCTTCGATCCGCGCCGCGTCTCGGCCGCCCGCAAGGGTGCACAATTGCTGCCCTGGATCGAGGAAATGAAGCCGATCATCTCGATCAAGGCCTATCACGGCTATCGGGGCTGGCACATCGCAAAGGGGGTGGCCAAGACCAGCAAGATCAGGGCGCTGAAGCTCTATCTCACCGCACTTACGCATTTTTGTTACACGCCGCCGCTTGCCGGCGTCGTTTTCGTCCAGATTTTCGTGCCGGACGGCCTCTATCGGCGGTTCTCCGATGTCGTCGTCCAACTCATAGGTAGCCGCAAGAAGCAGCAAGCTTGATCCGGAGGGGGACACAGGTTTGAACGCTCATATAATGAGACTAAATCGTTGGGCTGGGGACACGAGCTGTCGTCCCCAGCCGTATCCTCCCAAGCCTTGCTTGGGAGCGGACTGGCGATCGGAGCGCCAGAGGGCGAGGCGAAGGGAATCCAGGAGTCGGTTCGTAAGCCCTTCAGTTTTGAGGTTGGCGCTCGTGAACGCGGCGCCTGCCCTCACGCGGCATTTGCATCTCGCCGGATCGGGCGGTGCCCCATGAGGCCGTTCTTTTCGGTTGTCATACCGGTCTACAACCGGGCCCGCGTCATTCGTGACGCAGTGGATTCGGTGCTGAAGCAATCCTTTCAGGATTTCGAGATCATCGTGGTCGACGATGGCTCCACCGATAATTCCTGCGCCCGCATCGCAACCGTGGCGGATTCCCGGATGCGCCTGGTGGTGCAGAAGAACGCTGGAGCGAGTGCAGCCCGCAATCGCGGTATCGATCTGGCGCGTGGCCATTTCGTCGCCTTCCTCGATTCGGACGATACCTTCCTGCCGCACCATCTCGAGGCGATGGCCGAACTCGTGCGGGGAACGCAGGGCCTGATCGCCTATGCGCCCGTCAGGGCTTATCGCGGGCCGCAAGGCTACCTGATCAAGCCGCACCGGGCCATCCGCGAGGGCGAGACCATGGCGAGCTATTTGATGTGCGAACGCGGTTTCGTGCAGACGAGCGGCCTGGTGGTGCCGACGGAGGCTGCCCGAAAGGTGCGCTATCGCGAGGACGTGCGCTATGGCGACGACACCGACTTCGCCATCCGGCTCGAACTCGCCGGCTATAGTTTCGAGATGGCGGATCGGCCGGGGGTCGTCTGGTATGACGGCCCCGATCCCGGCAGGCTGTCGAACACCAGGATGGAGGGCGGTGACCTGAAATGGCTGTACGACCTCAGGCCGTTGATCTCGCGCCAGGCCTATCTCGGCTATCGCGGCTGGCACGTCGCCAAGAGCCTGTTCAAGGCACGGCCCTTCACCGCCCTCGGCCTCTATCTCGCCGCGGTCACCAGCGGCGCCTACGGACCACGCCTCGCCATGGTGGTGCTGGCGCAGATCGTCGTGCCCGGCCGGATCTACCGGGACGGGGCCGATGTGGTGGTCGCCATCCGAAGCTGGCGGCGCTCGACCGTCGGAACGGAGAAATCGGCATGACCGACATCAGCAGGCGCACCCTTCTTGCCGCCGGCCTCGGCCTGACATCCGCCAACTGGCTGGGGCCGGCTGTTGCTGCAACCGGCTCCCTCGCCAGCGATGCCGCGGCCAAGGGGTTCCTCTATGGCTGCGCCGTCGGCAGCGACCGCATCGCCGCCGATCCCTCCTTCGCCAGCCTCGTCGCGGCCGAGGCCGGCATCATCGTGCCGGAATGGGAGCTGAAGCGCGAATTCGTCCAGCGGGTCGAGGGGCAGTTCGATTTCGGCGGAGGCGATGCCCTCTATGCCTTCGCGATGAAGCACGGCCTGAAGATGAGGGGGCATACGCTCGTCTGGTATTACGGCACGCCACCCTGGCTCGAGGCGAGGCTGCAGGAGACGCGTTCGGAGAGCCTGCTCACGCAGATGATCACCCGCTCCTGCCAGCATTTTCGCGGGCGGCTGCATTCCTGGGACGTTCTCAACGAGGTGGTCGAACCACCGGAAGGCCATCCGGATGGGCTGCGCGTCAAGTCGCCCTGGTACCAGGCCTTCGGCGAGGACTATATGGCGATCTCCCTCCATGCCGCGCGGGAGGCCGATCCGAACGCCTTGTTGTTCTACGGCGATTACGATGTGGAGATGGACGCCTCCTGGCAGGAGCAGCGGCGGACCGCGGTTCTCAAGGTCATCGAGCGCCTGAAGAAGCAGAACGCCCCCATCGATGCCTTCGGTGTGCAGGGCCATCTCAAGCCCTACAAGGCCCGCTTCAACGAAGACATCTATGCCCGTTTCCTGCGCGATGTCGCCGACTTCGGCCTGAAGATCATGGTCACGGAATTCGATGTCGCCGACCGGGGCGGCCCCGCCGATATCGCCGAGCGCGATGCCGATGTGGCCGCCATCACCCGCAGCTTCATGGATGTCTCCCTCGCGAGCCCCGCCATGCTGGGCGTGCTGACCTGGGGCCTGTCGGACCGCTATTCCTGGCTCTCCAACTACCCCGACTACAAATGGCCTGATGGCCAGCTCTCGCGCGGCCTGCCCTTCGACGGCGACCTGAAGCCCAAGCCCATGCGGCAGGCCATGGCCCAGGCTTTCGCGGCCAAGGGGTGAAGGGAGTGGCGGTCTCCGACCGCCATCTTGAACCGTTACGTGCGTCGGATAGGGCGATGGCGGTCGGAGACCGCCACTCCAATCCCGCTTATCACCGCCCCAGGAGGCCGAGCATTTAGAATGACGGATCTGGCAGAACATCGCGGCTACCTTCCCGCCGGTGCAACCGGCACCAAGGCCGTAGCGCCGGCTGCCACCGCGGCGGGACACCGTCTCGACATCGACGGCATGCGCGCCTTGGCGATCGTGCCGGTGCTGTTCTTCCATCTCGGCAGCGAGGTGCTGAAGGGCGGCTATATCGGCGTCGACGTGTTCTTCGTCATCTCCGGATTTCTGATCACCGGCATCCTGCAATCCGAGATTGAGGCCGGAACCTTCTCCCTGCTGAACTTCTACGACCGACGCATCCGGCGCATCTTTCCCGCACTGCTCGCCGTGCTCCTGGCCTCTAGCATCCTGGCGGTGGCGCTGCTTCTGCCGCCCGACATCCTCGACTTCTCAAGGAGCGGGCTGGCGGCGGCGCTGTTCTCGTCGAATTTCTACTTCATGTCCGCCACGGACTATTTCAACGTCGCGGCTGACAGCAATCCGCTGCTCCACACCTGGTCGCTCGCCGTGGAGGAGCAATATTACATTGTCTTCCCGCTGCTGCTCTGGGTGCTCGGTGGAGCCGGCCGGCGCTGGACAATGCCTGTTGTCGCCCTTCTGGCGCTTGGCTCCTTCGTCCTCTCGGTGATCTTCGTGCGCTCCCACCAGGTCGCGGCCTTCTACATGGCGCCGACCCGGGCCTGGGAGCTTCTCGTCGGGGCCCTTCTCGCGCTCGGCGCCGTGCCGAAGATCGAATGGGCCTGGCTGCGCGAAGCGCTGGCGGCCCTCGGCCTCGCCCTGATCGTCGCAGGCTGCCTGCTCTTCTACAAGAACATGCCGTTCCCCGGCGAACGCGCGCTCGTGCCTTGCATCGGCGCCGCGCTGCTGATCCACGCCGGAACCTCGGGACCGACGCTGGTCGGGCGCCTCCTGTCGCTGCGCCCGCTCGTCTTCATTGGGCTGATCTCCTATTCGCTCTATCTCTGGCACTGGCCCATCATCATCTTCTTCCGCATCTGGTCGGCACGGCCGGTCGGGCTGGGCGAAGGAGCGTTGCTTCTGGTGCTCAGCTTTGCGGCGGCTGCTCTGTCCTGGCGCTATATCGAGCAGCCCTTCCAGCGCAGGGCAGTGGCGGCATCGCCCGTCGTGCTGCGCTTCTCGGCGGTGGGCGGCGTTGCCGGTCTGGTTGCCGTCTGGCTGGGGCTCCTCGCATCCGGCGGGCTTGCGGGCGCCTTTCCGGCCGGTGTCGTCAAGCTCGCGAGCTACGTTCACTACGAGGATGAGGCCGTCTATCGCCGCGGCACCTGCTTCCTCGATTCACATGCCAACGCGCTCGCCGATTTCGATGCCGGCACCTGCCTTGCCCGCCAACCCGGCAAGCCCGCCATGCTGCTGATCGGCGACAGCCATGCCGCGCATCTGTGGCGCGGGCTGGCCGACGAACTGCCTGGGACCTCCATCCTCCAGATGACGGCCTCGGGCTGCAAGCCGGTGCTGGGCGGGCGGGGCCATCCGACATGCCTGGCGTTGATGCAGCGCGGGCTCGAGGAGGAGGCGGCGAAAGGCGGGCTCGACGCGGTCGTCCTCTCCGCCCGTTGGGAGGCCGAGGATGTCCCGCTACTGGTCGCGACGGTCGATCGCCTCGCGACCCGCGTCCCGCGCATCTATGTCTCCGGCCCGATCGTGGAATATCGCGATGCCCTGCCACGCGTACTCGCCCACGCCGCTCTCGCCAACACGCCCGGTTTGCTGGTGAGCCAGCGCAGCGACGAACCCCGCGCGGTGGATGCGATGGTGAAAGCGGCTCTCGCGGGGCATCGCAATGTGGTCTATCTCTCGCCTTACCAGACCCTGTGCCCGCAGCTTTCGCAGGCCTGCCGCACTGCGGTCGGCGATGAAGTTCCCGTGCAATGGGACTATGGCCATCTCACCGCCGAGGGAGCCGATTTCCTGGTGAAGAGCTGGCGGGACGAAGGGCTCCTAACGGCAAGGTAAAGAAAAAGGGCGGGACAGCCGAAACCGTCCCGCCCTCGAATGTCCGATCCCGACCTCACGCCGCCGATTGGCGCTGCGGCTTCTCGGAGTGGATTTCTTCGTCGGGCCGCCCAACGCAGGAATAGGCGAAGCCGTGGCGGGCGACTTCCTCGCGGCGGTAGATGTTCCTGAGGTCCACCAGCACCGGTGCCGCCATGATGCCGCGCAGGCGCTCGAAGTCGAGGGCCCGGAACATGTTCCACTCGGTGACGATGACGAGAGCCTCGGCCGCCTCGGCGCACTCATAGGGGCTCTGGGTGAAGGCGACATCGTCGAGAACCGAGGCGGCGTGCTTCATGCCTTCGGGATCGTAGATCCTCACGCGGGCGCCATTGTCCTGGAGCGCCTGGACGATGGAAAGGGCAGGGGCCTCGCGGATGTCGTCGGTGTTCGGCTTGAAGGCGATGCCGAGCACCGCGATGGTCTTGCCGCGGATATCGCCGCCGCAGGCCGCGACGACCTTGCGGGCCATCGCGCGCTTACGCTGGTCGTTGATCGCCACGGTGGTCTCGATCAGGCGGACCGGGGTGCCGGCATCCTGGGCCGTCTTGGCGAGGGCCAGCGTATCCTTCGGGAAGCAGGAGCCGCCATAGCCCGGGCCGGCATTGAGGAATTTCGGTCCGATGCGCTTGTCAAAGCCGATGCCGCGGGCGACGTCCTGGACATTGGCGCCGACCTGCTCGCAGAGATCGGCGATCTCGTTGATGAAGGCGACCTTCATGGCGAGGAAGCCGTTGGCGGCATATTTGATCAGCTCCGAAGCCCGGCGCGAGGTGAAGACGAGCGGCGCCTGGTTGAGGCTGAGAGGACGATAGACCTGAGACATCACCTCGCGGGCCCGTTCGTCCTCCGTGCCGATGACGATGCGGTCCGGGCGGCGGAAGTCATCGATGGCGGCGCCTTCGCGCAGGAATTCGGGGTTGGAGACCACGGCAAAGTCGGCCTCCGGATTGGTCTCGCGGATGATCCTCTCGACCTCATCGCCAGTCCCGACCGGAACGGTGGACTTGGTGACGACAACCGTGAAGCCCTCGATGGCCCCCGCGATCTCGCGGGAGGCGGCGTAGACGTAAGAGAGGTCCGCATGACCATCGCCGCGGCGCGAGGGCGTGCCGACCGCGACGAACACCACTTCGGATCTGGCGACGGCGGTCGCGATATCCGAAGAGAAGGTCAGCCGACCCGAGGCGACATTCTCCTCGACCAGCGTGTCGAGGCCGGGTTCATAGATCGGGATCTCGCCGGCCCGCAGCCGGGCGATCTTCAACTCGTCCTTGTCGACACAGACGACGTCATGCCCGAAATCCGCGAACGACGCGCCGGAAACGAGACCGACATAACCAGACCCAACCATGCAAATCCGCATTGCTTACTCCTGTGCCTAAAGATCGACCTTCGAGAGGGCCTTTGCACCGATGCTGCCAGGCATAGAAACAGCCACAGCGCTTGCAGCCAAGCTGCCCTTCAGTGCAGGACAGTAAGCCGACTGCGTCCCAAGGTCTACAAAGATTTTGCAATGCAACATAAAAATATCAAATTTAAATTTTCACAAAATTTGAATTGACGCGTACATATAAGTCGTAATTACTTAAGTAATTAGTAAAGTAAATGAGATATTTTTAATTTAAGGCGGAGCTATGTCTTGAATTATTGATAAGATTGTATTTTATTTTCTTCGTTTAGTTTTCATTTTATCTTGCAATGCAGCATTTTGTCTGAGATGATTGTGTCGTTGCGCAAGGGATTGTGACCGAGCGCTGGGGGGGACCGTCGGGGGGCTCGAAGGCCACCTGGAATGCCACATACCAGCCAAGGGAACATTGCCGCTCGTGAGGATATCACCCGCACCTTTCGCCGCCCTGAAACCCCTTCGACGGCGGCTCGCCTGCGGCAAGGCAGGCCAGTTGGTCCTCGCCCTCGTGATCTCGGCTTCCGTCCTGACGTCGGCGCGTCCGGCCTGGGCTATCTGCGAGCCGCAAGAGGGCCAGCGCCTCACGCTCGATGCGGCCCATCGCTTCATGCAGAATCCGACGTTCCTGCTTCGCCAGCAGATGAGCAGCTACAGCCTGAGCGTCTTCATCATGCAGTACGCGGCCACGCACTCGCGCGATCTCGATGTGCTCAAGCTGATCCTGCCGCGGGCTGACAAGAAACAGCAAGCGGCCATCGGGCTCGGGCTCGCGCGGGCGGTGACGGTCTGCCGCACCGCGGATGGTTCGATTGCCGAGCGGGTTGACAAATGGGCCTCGAGGCTCCCCATGCATGATCTCCTGGATGCCTACCGGCAGACACTGATGCTGGACGATCCCCCCGATGCCACCGGGCCGACCGATCTCGCCTCGCCCGCTGTCGAGAACCGCGTCGGCGACGGCCTGACCCTGTTCCATCCGCCCAGCGCCGATGGGGTGGGAAGCTTCGACATTCCCGATCCCACGCGATTGCCGGGCGACGACTGACCAGCCCGGCGGCCGCAATGGCCCAAATTTGCAGACAGAACACCTCTTTCAAAGAGCAACCGGAAAAGAAAGCAACATGCTCACGCGAAATGGTTCCCTTCCGCTCCCGGCGGAAAACGCTTTCGGCATGGACGAGCCTGCGTCGATCGGCTTCGGCAATCTCGTGAACGCCCTTCGCCGGCGCTGGTTCTTCATCATGTCCTGCGCTGTGGTAGGCGTGGCTCTCGCCGCTGTCTATGTCGCGCTGGCGACGCCGATGTTCACGGCGACATCGAGTATCCTGCTCGACACCCGCATGAACCAGTTCCTGCAGAAGCAGGACATCATGTCCGACGTCGCCGTCGATAGCTCCTTCGTCGACAGCCAGGCCGAAGTGCTCACCTCCGACAGCATCGCTCTCACGGTGGTGCAGAAACTCGGCCTGGCGCATGACCAGGAATTCGTCGGCCCGCCCAAGGGCGCGGTTGGCGTGCTGATGTGGAAGGCCAGCAAGGCAATCGCCGGCCTGAAGAGTGCTCTCGGCCTCAGCTCCGATGACAGTGCCGCCAGCGCCGACGATACGCCCGAGCGTATTGCCGTCGAGACCTTCGCCAAGCGCCTGACCATCAAGCGCGTGGGCATGACCTATGTCATCGACATAGCCTTCGCCTCGGAGGATCCCGACAAGTCGGCGCGGATCGCTAACGCCGTCGCCGATGCTTATATTGCGCAGGGCCTCGATTCCAAGGTCGACTCGACCCGGCGCGCCGCTACCTGGCTGCAGGATCGCCTCAAGGAACTGAAGACGCAGGCCGCCCAAGCGGATGCTGCCGTCCAGCAGTTCAAGAGCACCAGCAACATCGTCGACACCGGCCGCGGGCTGATGAGCCAGCAGCAGCTCGCCGACCTCAACAGCCAGCTCGTGGTCGCCAAGACAGCCACCGCCGAAGCCAAGGCGCGGCTCGACCGCATCCAGCATGTCGAGGGCAATTCGCTGCTCGACGGCACGGTCACGGATGCCTTGAACAACAGCGTCATCACCCGGCTCCGGGCTCAGTATCTGGACCTGTCGGCACAGGAGGCCAGCCTCTCCCAGCGCCTCGGGCCGAATCACCAGGCTGCCGTGAAGCTCCGGGACCAGATGGGCGAACTGCGCAATTCCATCGCCAATGAGGTGCAGCGCATCGCGGCCGCCTATGCCAGCGACTATGCCATCGCCGTCGCGCGCGAGAAGTCGCTCAACGACAGCATGGCGGGCCTGGTCGATGAGAACGACACCAGCAATATCGCCCAGGTGAAGCTGCGCGATCTCGAGAGCTCGGCCGACACCTATCGCACGCTCTATGACAGCTACCTGCAGAAGTTCCAGGAATCGATCCAGCAGCAGAGCGCCCCGGTGACGGACACCCGCATCATCACCCTGGCGACGCCGCCTCTGTTCAAGAGTTCGCCGAAGACGCTGCTGTTCATTGCCGCCGGCCTGATGCTCGGCCTGTTCGCCGGTGCGGGCACCACCTTGGCCCGTGAATTGACGGCCGATGTCTTCCGCAGCTCCGACGAAGTGGAACGCGGCACGGGCTTCGAGTGCCTGGGCACGGCGCCTGCCGTGAAGATCACCCGCAAGAGCCGCCTTCGCCGGCTGCGTGACGGGCAGCGCTGGGGCGATCGTCGATCGCTCGCCGCCGCCACCGTGTGCGAGAATGTGCTGGATGAGCCCTTCTCGCGCTTCAGCGAGGCGCTGCGCAACGTCAAGGTGTCGATCGACGGCATCCGTCTCACCCGCGATGTCCGGGTCATCGGCATCGTCTCGGCCATACCGGGCGAGGGCAAGACCACCATCGCTGGCAATCTTGCCAGCCTGGTGGCGAGCACGGGGCACCGCACGCTTCTGATCGACGCCGACCTTCACCGCAAGGCCGCGACCTCGGCGTTCGCCCGGGACGCCGGCCACGGCCTTCTGGAGGCTCTGGCGGACCCGCTCCGGCTTGCGGATCTCGTGCAGACACGCAGCAATTCGGGCCTCGACGTGCTGCCCTGCGTGACCGAGAAACGGCCTGTCAACGCCGCCGAGATCCTCGGCTCGGCCCAGATGAACCGCCTCCTGACCGAGGCACGCAACGTGTATGACTATGTCTTCGTCGACTTTGCGGCTCTCATGCCTGTCGTCGACGCCAAGGCTGCAGCCCATCTCGTCGATGGCTTCGTCTATGTCGCCGAATGGGGCAGCAGCAGCCGCAAGCTCGTTCTGGAGGCGCTCTCCAGCTCCGACGTGATCCGCGAGCGGCTGATCGGCATCCTGTTGAACCGTGCCGAGCCATCGGCCCTGCGACAGAGTGAGGCTTATCGCGGCAAGGCATTTCAGGCTTATTATGCAAGCTAGAAAGTAAGCGCAGGCGGCCCCGCATCGAAAGACGGGGCCGCCTTCGGCTAAAACGACCCCGCTGAAGCATTCTTGAGAAGAGGGGAAGGACTTTTCGAGCGGGAACACGTAGCAAGAGCGGGAGTTGAAGCAGATGCGATTCGATGACATTTGCAATCTGCACAGAGCAGCCTGCAATGTTCGATTTGGTACAGAATCGAACACTCATTTGGTAAGATCATAGGGCGAGAACAATGCAGGCGGCGGCGGGCCGTCGGCATGATGGGTTGAAGAGGCGAGGGTGGCGCGTGAATGTCCTGGTAACCGGAGGCGCCGGTTATATCGGCAGCCTGACATGTGTGTCGTTGATCGAGAGTGGCTATACGCCGGTCATTCTCGACAATCTGTCGAACAGCAAACTTGCGGCGGTTGAAGCCATTGGCAGCCTCACCGGCAAGACGCCGGAATGCCATGTTGGCGACATCGGCGATATCGCGTTGATGGTCGAACTGCTGCGCAGCCGCAAGATCGAGTCGGTGATCCATTTCGCCGGCAAGAAGGCGGTGTCCGAGTCGGTCTCCAAGCCCTTGGATTATTACCGCAACAATGTCACGGGAACGCTGAACCTGCTGGCCGCCATGCAGGAAGCCGGGGTGCGCGACTTCATCTTCAGTTCCTCGGCCACGGTCTATGGCGAGCCCAAGCAGATGCCGGTGACGGAGAACAGCCCGCGTTCGGCGGTCAGCCCCTATGGCCGCACCAAGCTGATGATCGAGCACATCCTGGAAGATCTGGCGCGAGCCGAGCCCGACTGGTCGCTGACGATCCTGCGCTATTTCAATCCGGTCGGTGCCCATCCGAGCGGCAGGATCGGTGAGGATTCGCAGGGCGTGCCCAACAATCTCATGCCCTATCTGGCGCAGGTCGCAGTGGGGCGCCGCGACTACCTGCCGATTTTCGGCGGCGACTATCCCACGCCCGACGGCACGGCCGTGCGCGACTATGTCCACGTCCTCGATGTGGCGGAAGGCCATGTGGCGGCGCTGCGCACCCATAAGGGGCAGGTCGGCGTGCATACCTACAATCTCGGCACCGGCCAGGGCCGCAGCGTGCTGGAGCTCTTCACCGCCTTCAGCCACGCCTGCGGCCGGAACCTGCCGTCCCGACTGGTCGAACGGCGGCCCGGTGATATCGCCGCCATCTGGGCCGAGATCAGCAAGGCCGAACGCCAGCTCAACTGGCGGGCTCGCCGCTCCCTCGACGAGATGTGCCAGGACACCTGGCGCTGGCAATCGGCCAATCCGGACGGCTATCGCGCATAGAGAGCGTTTGAGCGCGGTCGTTTTCGGGGGCGGGTCTTCAGACCCGGCTTTTGGCGACGCCGGTTCCGGAACGAGCCGGGGCTGAAGACCCGCTCCCCGATGTCCCGCTTCCATCACAAGACAGCAGGTTCACAGCACGGGTCCGATCGAAAGATCGGGCCCGTTCCCTTTTTTTGGCGTCCGCTCGATGGGTGTCGGCCCTCGGCGCCTTGGGCGGGGCGACTTCGCCCTTGACGTTCATCATGCAAGTTGCTGCCGCGGCGATAGGGACAGGACCCCATGAGTGGTACACTATTGCCGTGTGTGCTTCGCCACGCAAGCTCATGGAGACACTCATGAAAATGTCGGCTTCGATCGCGGTGGCCTGCTGCGTCCTGGTCGCCTGGGGAGGTGGGGCAGCTCACGCGGCGCCGGCGAAGATGGCAGTGTCCTTCACCTGGTGCGGCACCGCCACGCCGGCCACGAAGGTCACCGGCATCCCGGCCGGCACGGCGATCCTGCGTTTCCGGCTTCGGGACCACCAGGCGCCGAGCTATCCGCATGGCGGGGGCGACTATCCGGTTGCTGGCCGCAGTGTTTCCATTCCCTGCGGCGGCCTCAAGGCCAGCAATTTCGACGGGCCGCATCCACCCCCGCCGCAGATCCACGATTATGAGTGGACTGTCTCGGCGTTGAACGCAAAGGGCATGCCGATCGCCACGGCGTCGGCGGTCAGGAAGTTTCCGCAATAGGCGAGGGCCTGTCGACAAGGGCGCTTCCTCCATTATGGTGCGCAGCACAGGTGCCGAGGAGCCGAACGGGATGCCGAAGACTTCAGGATGGACGGGGCTGGCCTTCTCTCTCTTTCTGCCTCTGGCGGTGTCTTTACGTCCTGCCATAGGTGCGGAGCTGCCGCCGGCAACGCTTGGCAACCTTGCCATCACCGCGCTGCCAGCCGCGGATCTGGCGTCGCGCGGCATCGAGCCGCTCGCCCTGGGCGATCTGGAGGCGCCGACCGGGCATATCGTCGTTGCCGATCCCCTGGTGCAGCCCGACCGGCAGGCTCTGGCGCGCGCCGTGCCGCCGGGCCGCTATCCGGTAATGCTCTACAAAGCACAGGGCCGCATCGCCATGGCCTTGCTGCGGCTGGCACCCGGCACCGTCACCCATTGGGAGATCGCGGTGCTGCCGGGCCAGGATCCCGCGACATTGAAGCCGGACGAGATCTTCGGCTATCCCGTCGATACCGGGCTCGGCTGCTTCATGGATGTGGAGGCCGCCAAGGCGATGGCCACGCGCGAGGCCCTGCAGAAGGCCAGGCAGCAGAACTCGTCCCGGCCTTACGACAATTACTACGACGACGTCCTGGCCAATGAGCTCAGCGGCGACAACGAGAACCATGTCATGCATCGCCCGCTCGCGCCCGACCCGGCAAACGTCGCCGTGTTCCAGAGCGGCTGGGGCGATGGTTTCTACGCCTCCTATTGGGGGCTCGACGACAGCGGCAAGGCTTTGGCCCTGGTCACCGATTTCGAGGTGATCGAGAATGGCGACGGCCGCAGCGACTATGGCAGATACAAGATTGCCGCGCTCGGTGCGCTCACGCCCCAGCAGCAGGACGACAGCCGCGCCGCCTATAAGGCGATGCAGGAGGACGACCTCAAGACCCTGCAAGCTTTGCTCGCCAGCGGCCGGGTGACACCCGAAACCTGGGTGATGGATGCGGGCTCAAGCTTCAGCTTCGAGACGATCCGGCTCGACAAGCCGGCCGCACTCGAATTGCTGGTTCGCTACGGCGCCGTGATGGCCATGCCGAAAGGCCTGCTCGACGGCACCTATGCCGATTGGGCGCGCTCCTTCGCCAAGCATAAGGACAACCCCAAGGTGAAGCCGCGCTCGCCCGAACTGATGGAAGTGATCCGGCGCTGGGAAGCCGGCGAGATCGCGCTGGCCGACGATGCCCCCGTCCGGACGGCTAAGTGAGTTTTTCTCACAAGAGGGGTTACCCTGGCAGGCGCAGGACAGGGATCGCGAACAAGATCCCGGTTGCAATCGCCGGCGTTCTCGGGCAACCAGCCTGTCGCTGGAAGGGGCCGGATCCGTTGTACGAGAGGGCAGTCATGCCTGCCGACAAGAACAAGCCGCCCGAGTCGAACGATCGCGCCACCGTCGCCGCCCTGATCTTCGTGGTCCTGCTCGTTGGCGCCTGCATCTGGGTGTTCACCGAGCTCAAGGAGAAGAATGACGAGCTCACCTGCGTAGCGTCGGGACGCACCAACTGTGCTCCGATAAGCCAATGAAAAACGCCGCCCCATGGGACGGCGCTTTCGATCTCGTGGTGCCGGGCTTAGCGGCGCAACATTCGTCCAAGGGCGATCAGGATGCAGGCGCCGACGAAGCCTACGATCAGATAGTTGATCCATCCGCCGCCGATGCCGATATGCAGCAGATTGAGAAGGAAGTTTGCCAGGGCAGCGCCGGCGACGCCCAGGATGATGTTCATGATGAGGCCCATATTGCTCTTCATGAACATTTCGGCGAGCCATCCTGCGATGCCGCCCAGAATGATCGCGGCGATCCAGCCAACTTGTGGATTGTCCATATGTTGCTCCCATGCGGGGTAACGGATTTGGAGGCGTCGGTCGGTGCTTTGACGCCCGGCGCGGGCATCCTAAAGCAAGATGCGTTCAGGCAGGAGCGGATTTCCAAGTGGGCGCATTGGCATCAAAAGCATTTGCGATTCTTGGTGATTCGATCTGAAGGTAAGACGCACGAGCCGCATCCGCTTCACAGTCCAGCTCCGCGGCTGGGGCGGATGTTGCGCCATACAAGCAAGCGGCCTTCGTTCTCGAACCCGGGAAAACCTCAGCCGTTTTCGCCCTTGATTACACCGATCACCGCATCCGTCACTGCCTTTGTATCCGCCGTGCCGCCGAGATCGGGGCTCAGCACCTCGCCTCGATCAGTTACCACTTCGATGGCCGACATCAGCCTGCGGGCCGCGCTCTTCTCGCCGAGATGATCCAGCATCAGGCTCGCCGTCCAAAACGAGCCGAGCGGGTTGGCGATGCCCTTGCCCATGATGTCGAAGGCCGAGCCGTGGATCGGCTCGAACATCGAGGGGCGGTGGCGGGAGGGATCGATATTGGCCGTCGCCCCGATGCCGAGCGAGCCGCCGAGCGCCGCCGCAAGATCGGAGAGGATGTCGGCATGCAGATTGGTGGCGAGCACGGTGTCGATGGTGCCGGGCTTGTTGACCATGCGCTGCGTCATGGCATCGACGAGCATCCAGTCGACGGTAAGGTCGGGGTAGTCCCGGATCACCTCGCGGACCACGGTGTCCCAGAGCACCATGCCATGGCGCTGGGCATTGGATTTGGTGACCACGGTGAGGAGCTGGCGCGGCCGTGACATCGCCACACCGCAGGCAAAGCGGGCAATGCGCTCGATGCCGGCGCGCGTGAACACGGCGACGTCCATGCCCACCTCGATCGGCAGGCCGCGATGGGCCCGCCCGCCGACGCCGGCATATTCGCCCTCGGAATTCTCGCGCACGATCACCCAGTCGATCGCGGCGCCGAGTTCCGGCCGCAAGGGACCCTTGAGGCCGGGCAGCAGCCGCGTCGGCCGCACATTGGCATATTGGTCAAAGCCCTGGCAGATGGCGAGGCGCAGGCCCCAGAGCGTGATGTCGTCGGGCAGTTCGGGATCGCCGACCGCGCCGAAATAGATGGCGTTGAACGCCTCGAGCCGCGCAAGGCCGTCCTCAGGCATCATGCAGCCATTGCGGCGGTAGTAGTCCGAGCCCCAGTCGAAGCGGGTGAAGTCGAAGGAAAGACCCGGCTCGGCACCAGCCAGAGCGTCGAGCACACGCAGGCCCGCCTCGACCACTTCTGGGCCGATGCCGTCGCCCCCAATGACGGCGATCCTGTGCGCAGGCATGGCGGTTCCTCTTTCCTGGAAGTATCCGTATTCGGTCAAGCGGGTTTCGGTGTCCAACTACGATTATCTCGCAAGAGAGCGTTAGCGAGGATAATGAGCTTTCGCATGATAGCGATGATGGCGAGTTTTTTGGGCTTTCCAGCGGCGACCATGGCTTGGTATTTGGCGCCGAGATCTGGGTTCCATCGGATGGCGGAGACCATGGGCATATAGAGGGCTCGTCGCAGAAGGGCTCTTCCGCCGCGAATGAAGCGCTTGCCATTTTTGCTGCCGCTGTCGCGTGGGACAGGGGCGAGCCCGGCCAGGCTGGCGGCTTGAGCGGGGGACAGGGTGCCCAGTTCGGGCATGTGGATGAGCATGGCGTGCGCGGTGATGGGTGCCACGGCGGGGATGGAGTCGAGGATTTCGGCTCTGCGCTTGAAGGCGGGGTCCTTGTCGGCCCGCTTGGCGATCTCCTCGTCGATGGCCTTGATCTGCGCTTCGGTCAGGGCCAGTGTCTTGGCGAGTTGGCGCTTGATCAGGGGCAGTTCGGCCGTTTGCTGGCGGGTCTGGGTCGCCACTTTGATCTTCATCAGGGCATCGCGGGCTGCGGCCAATTGCTTCATCTCATCAAGGGCCTGGCTGACGATGAGGGTCGGTTCCGGCTGGAAGGCATGGCCATAGCGAGCCAAGGTCATGGCGTCGATGCGATCGGTCTTGGCCAGCTTGCCAATGCCTTCGGCAAAGCGCCTGGCCTGGCGCGGGTTGAGCTTGACGGCTGCAAGGCCGGCTGCATTGAGGGCCCGTTCGAAGTGGCGATGGTAAGCCCCGGTGGCTTCGAATACGACACGCTCGACAATCCAGGAAGAAAGCCAGGCAATCAGGGCGCGATGGCCCGCCGGGGTGTTGTCGAAGCGCTTGATCACCTGGGCTGGGAAGAGAGCGACATCCAGATAATCTTTGCCGATATCGGTGCCGACGTTCTGTGCTAGGCTGCTAGACATCTTTTCCAAGTCCTCTGCTTGTCTCCGGTGCTAAGCCGGTATCCGTTCAGGCCTCATGGAAAAGAGAGGGGTGGTCAGACTCCTAAGTCAGTCCTTCGATGATCGCAGGCACGACCCGTCCCCTCCCGCCTCCAGCTCGGCGGCCACCGAGCTGGAGGCACCCCAAAGCTAAGCTTTCAGGATAGGATTCGAATAGACAATCGCAGGCATCCTTGCCTGCTCTTCTTATCATCAAGCGCCGAGGTTCCAAGAGCAGGCAGAGAGGTCTGCGATCCCAGGCCACAGCCTCATCGACTTACCGGTGACGGCATGCTCAGGGCCTCGCGTGCGATTCCGGTAATGCAAGCCCGCAGGCCGCGCCGGTCGATCCCCTGTTGAGTTCCAGCTTCTGTCGCCCATACTCTTGCACCAGAAAAATAAGTAGGTTCAGTATTTTAGGCCGATAGGGAGCGTGCTGATCCCAGGTTGATGACGCGGCTGGGGAACCGCGCGGGTTGCAAAAAGGTTGAAGGCGTACCACCCTTCGGGGATAATCCGGCTGATGACGATGTGTTTCAAGGACGGCGACAAGACCTGTTCGAAATCAAGGGGGGTGTCCTGTGAATATGGACTTGGCACGGCAAGAACAGCAGACGTCTGCTGAACCCTCCACCGCACGGACCTATTATCGCTGGGCTCGCTTTTACGATCTCATCTTCGACTGGCCCTTCTATCCCGGCCGCCTGGCCGCCGCGAGAGCTGTGGCCAAGGCGCTTCCTGCCAAGGGTCGGGTGCTGGTCGCCGGCGTCGGGACGGGGCTGGAGCTTGGCCTGCTGCCGCGCGGCGGCACGATCATCGGCATCGATCTTGCACGGCCCATGCTCGATCTTGCCCGCGCGCGGGTCGTGCATAAGGGGCTCGACCACGTCAAGGCGCTGCGCCTGATGGATGCCGGCGCGCTCGAATTCGAGGATGCGAGCTTCGATGTCGTGCTGGCGCCCTATCTTCTCAGCGTCGCCACCGAGCCCGACCGCGTGCTGGACGACATGTGGCGGGTAACGCGGCCGGGCGGCGAGATGGTGATCCTCGGTCATTTCTCGGCCGAGACGGGGCTGCGCTCCGACTTGGAAAAACGCCTGACGGGCGCCGGGGCCTGGCTCGGCTGGAGGCCCTATTTCCCCTATGCCGTGGTGGGCGACTGGCTCAGGGAGCAGCCCGATGCCGCGATCGTCGAAGAGCGGCAGATCGCGCCCTTCCGTCTCTTCACGCTGCTGCGCATCCGCAAGGATGGCCCCAGGGAGGCATAGTCACGGTCGGGCCACGCCTCTTCCCACCCCCGCTCAAACGAAACGGTTGGAGAGATCCGGATTGACGCGACGGATCTCGCGCAGCGTCTTGTAGAAGGCACTCGACTTCATCACGATATAGCGGGGGGAGGTCATGCCGCCGAAGCCGGAATAGAGCAGGATCGAGCCGGCATTGGCCACGCCGTCGAAGTCGAAGACGAGGCCCATCGAGGCCGCGCTCTTCATTGCATTCCAGATCAGCAGCGGGATGGCGCCGTTGCCGCTGTCGGGCGCCCGCGTCGAGAGCATGTAGTAATAGAGCTTTGCGTCCCAGACGCAGAAGACAGCGGCCTTGGGCGTGCCCTTTTCGTCCATCGCGGCCCAGAAATGGCCGCGCCCACGGTCCAGCGCCTTGCGGGCGACGTCCTCGCAGGTGGCAAAGTCGATGTTCGCGTTCTCGCCCTTCGCCTTGAGATTGGTGGCGTAAAAGCGGAAGAAGGCCTCGGGGGCCATCGCGCTGGAGACTCGATGGCTTTCCTCTGCGCGCCGGATGACATTGCGCGTCTTGTCCCGCATGCCCTTCCAGAGCACGTCGTGCGCTGCAGGCTGAACCTCGAAGGTGAACTGGACGGTGACCTGGAAATCCTCGGCCTGGAAGGCGAGCACATCCTTCACGCCGCGGTGCATCTTCTGGCGGAAAGAGGAAAGCTGTGGCAGTTTCTGGATGAGATCGCGCGTGATCGACTGGCGCTTTACGAAGCGGTTGGGCTCGCTTCCCGCGCCGTCATTGATCCCCGGGCCCAGGAAATGCGTGAGGGTGGGCATGTTGCTGCTGTGCAGCCCAAGTCGGGACTCCATCACGTAAGGCAGGCGACCCACGGTGCGCCCGCCCTCGGTAACCTCGACAACCTCCGCCCGCCCCTTTGTGGCGGCACTCAACCACCAGGGCTCGTGGAATATCGTCGGCACCAGGGGATCGAAAGAAGCCATGGGCTCGATCCCCGTGTCATTTGGCAATCCAAGACTGGTATGCGCCGGGCTCAGCACAAATCAAAACCTTGAGTTATTGAGTAAGTCAAATGGGTGTGTCTTTATATTGAGCACTATCAAGGAATTACGTGGTCACGTAGGGAACAGTCAAGGTTTGAATTTATCTGATCGAAAATCAACTGGATCGATGAAAGAGGATGAAATTGCACCTTTCGAGGGCCAGTTAGAAAATGAATTACCTCAAAAGTATTAGCTTGTGTATGGCGTGAGAACGCGAGGCATCCGCGATGGGAAAATTAATTCCCGCATAAGTTGTATTGTCAGATTGTCCGAGCATGTCGCTGGCAATGGATAAAGCGCTCCCCACGGTCGGATCGGCTGTATTAATCTTTGTTAATCACGAGGTGGCGATGGGCGCCACCCAGCATCTCGGCCAAACTATGAAGCAAGGTTAAGTCACAGTGGTGACAGGAAAGAGCATCTGTATATGGACTAGGACGACGGCATCGAATTGACCCTTGCCGGCCTCACCGCCGCGATCGATCTGCGCCGGCCAGCGGTCCGTTGGGCGTCAACCCCATGTAGCTACCCAATCAAACGAAAGCCCCCGTTGCGGTGGCGCAAGACGAGGGTTTGGAGTGCCGGAGCTGCGGCTCAATGCGCCGGCGGTCCATCGTGCTGTGCGGGCGGATCATGCGGCGCCGGCGGCTTGCCGCCGAAGCGCCGCTTCACACTTTCGCGTCCCGACTGGAACAACACATAGAGCATCGGGATCAGGAAGATGCCGATGAGGCTGGCGGCGATCATGCCGCCGAACACCGGCGTCCCGACGTCGCGGCGGCTGATCATCGCCGCGCCGGAGGCAACGACCAGCGGCAGGAGGCCAAGCACGAAGGCGATCGAGGTCATCATCACCGCGCGGAATCGCATGCGGGCGCCGAGAATGGCGGCGTCGCGGATCGGCAGGCCCTCCTCGCGCCGCTCCTTGGCGAACTCGACGATCAGGATGCCGTTCTTCGCCGCCAGCGCGATCAGCACCACCAGGCCGATCTGGGCGTAGATGTCGAGCGACAGCGGCGCCGGTATGGCACCGAACATGATCAGCAGCAGCGGGATGTAGTGAATGGCGATGAAGGCACCCAGCACGCCGATCGACACCGAGAGCAGCACGGGAATCGGAATGGTCCAGCTCTCATAGAGTGCCACCAGGAAGAGGAAGGCAAACAGCACGGCGAGGCCGAGCACCACGCCGGTCTGCCCCTGCGCTTCATGTTCCTGATAGGCGGTGCCGGTCCATTCGAAGCCATAGCCGGGTGGCAGTGTCTTGGCGGAGACTTCGGTCATCACCTGCTGCGCCGTGCCCGAGGCCACGCCGGGCGCCGCCGAGCCATTCACGGTGATCGACCGATAATTGTTGTAGCGGCTGATGGTCTGCGGCCCCAACTGGGTCGAGATCGAGGCGATCGAACGCAGCGGTACCATCTCACCGGCCCGGTTGCGGATATAGATTTTCCAGATCGAGTCGATGTCGCTGCGGTCGGTGGCCTCAGCCTGCAGGTTCACCTGCCAGGTTCGGCCATAGAGGTTGAAGTCGTTGATATAGGCGCCGCCGAGCGTCGCCTGCAGGGCGTTGAAGACATCGGCCATGTTGAGGCCAAGCGCTTGCGCCTTGTCACGATCGATATTGAGATAGATCGAGGGGTTGGTGGCGGTGAAGGTGGAGAAGACGCGCGACAGGCGCGGATCCTGATTGGCGGCGGCGATCAGGCCGTTCATCACGCTGCCCATGGCCGCCGGGCTGGCGCCCTCGAGGTTCTCGAGCTGATATTCGAAGCCGCCCGAGGTGGAGAGGCCGATGATCGGCGGCACGTTGAAGGCGAACACCGAGGAGGTGTTGATCGCCTGGGCCTGGCCGATCACCTTGCCGATCAGGGCTTGCGCGGAATCGGCCGCGGTTCTTCGATCGGCGAAAGGCTTCAGGCGCGCCACCATGAAGGCGGCATTGGGCTGCGCGCCGCCGTCGAGGATCGAGAAGCCGACAATGGCGAGCGTATCCTGGATCTGCGGCATCTGTTTGAGGATAGCCTCGACCTTCTCGACCTCTCCCTTCGTGCGGTTGACCGAAGCGCCATCGGGGAGCTGGACCACCACGAAGAAGGCGCCCTGATCCTCTTCCGGCACGAAGCCGGTCGGTGTCACATTCGGCTGCGCCGCGTAATAGATGGCGCCTCCGAAGACCGCGACGGCGATCAGGCTGAAGATGGGGATGCGCACCAGCCGGCGCACGACGGCGGCATAGCCGTTGCGCACCCTGTCGATGCCGCCCAGCACGCGGCTCATGATCGGGCCCTTGCGCGAGTGGCGCAGGAACACCGCGCAGAGCGCCGGCGAGAGCGTCAGCGCGTTGAAGGCCGAGATCACCATGGCCGAAGTCATCACCACGGCGAACTGGCGGAAGAGCTGGCCGGTGAGGCCGGGGATGAAAGCGACCGGCACGAACACCGAGAGCAGCACTAGCGAGATGGCGATCACCGGCGCGGTGATCTGCGTCATCGCCTTCTTGGTGGCGTCGGCCGGGCTGAGATCGGGCTCTTCCTCCATCACGCGCTCGACGTTCTCCACCACCACGATGGCGTCGTCGACCACCACGCCGATGGCGAGCACCATGGCGAGCAGCGACACGGTGTTGGCCGAATAGCCGAGCGCCAGCATGATGCCGAAGGCGCCGATCAGCGATACCGGCACGGCGACGGCGGGGATGATGGTGGCGCGCAAACTTCCCAGGAAGAGGTAGACGACCACCACGACAAGCAGGAAGGCTTCGCCGAGTGTCCAGATCACTTCGCTGATCGTATCGGAGACGAATTCCGACGTATCGTAGACGACGCGTGCCTTCAGACCTTCAGGAAAGCGCGTCTGCATGTCGGCGAGCGTGGCGGTGACGCGGGCAGCCGTCTGCACGGCATTGGCGCCCGGCGACAGATAGATCGCGATGGCGACCGCCGGCTTGCCGTTGAGGCGCGACGTGGTGTCGAGGCTCTGGGCGCCCATTTCGATGCGCGCCACGTCCTTCACGCGGAGCACGGAGCCGTCCGGGTTGGCGCGGACGATAATGTTGCCGAACTGCTCGGGCGTCTCCAGGCGGCCGAGTGTCTGCAGGTTCAACTGGAGCTGCTGGTCGGCGGCCGCCGGCTGCGCGCCGATGCGCCCGACCGGGGCCTGCACGTTCTGCGCCTCGATGGCATTGGCGATGTCGGACGCCTGCAGGCCGAGATTGGTAAGGCGCTGCGTATCGAACCAGATGCGCATCGAATAGTTCTGGCGGCTGAAGAGGCTCGCCTGCCCGACACCGGGAATGCGCGACAGGCGGTCGAGCACGTTGATGGTGGCGTAGTTGGTGATGAACAGCGGGTCTTGCTTGCCGCTCTCCGAATAGAGGAACAGGAACTGCAGGATGGCCGAGGAGCGCTTCTGAACCGTCACGCCCTGTTGCTGCACGGATTGCGGCAGCTTGGAGAGCGCGGCCTGCACGCGGTTGTTGACGTTGACGGTGTCGATGTCCGCATCGGTGCCGAGATTGAAGGAGACCGTGAGGCTGTAGCTGCCATCATTGCCGCTGGTCGACTTCATGTAGATCATCTTGTCGACGCCGACGACCTGCGCTTCGAGCGGTTGCGCCACGGAGGATTCCACCACGGCAGCCGAAGCGCCCGGATAGGTCGTCGAGACCTGGACCTGCGGGGGCACCAGGTTGGGAAACTGCTCCACGGCAATGCGCGTCATCGCCAGTGCACCCGCAAGGGTGATCACGATGGCAATGACGATGGCCAGGCGAGGCCGGTCGATGAAGATAGCTGAAAACATGGCTTACTGCCCGGCCGCGTTGGTCGCCGCCGGCGCATCGGGGGCAGGGGATGGCGTAACCTTGGCCCCCGGCCTGACGCGCTGGATGCCGTCGACCACCACCTTGTCCCCCTCGTTCAGGCCGGCCGAAACGGTGGCGATGGCGGGAGTGGTCTGTCCAAGCGTGATGCGCCTCTGGGAGACGGTGTTGTCATCGCCGACGACATAGACATAGCTGCCCTGCTGATCGCTCAGCACGGCGGCGCGTGGGATGGCGAGTGCCAGAATCGGCTCGGCGCCCTCGAGCAGCACGGTGACGAATTCGCCGTCCACGAGCGGGCGACGGTTGAGATCGCCCGGCTTGGTGTCGGGATTGATGGGGTTGGGGATCTGGCCGCGAAGATTGACGGTATCGGTGCCTGACGCCACAGAGGGATCGACGAAATCGAGCTTGCCTTCGGGGCCGTAGAGTTTGCCGTCCGGCAGGCGCACTCTGATGCGCACCGAGTTGAATCCCCCCTTGCCGGCGTAATAGGAGCCGAGGTCCAGGAACTGGGGCGAGGGCACGGGGAAGGTGACATACATCGGGTCCTGGCTGACGATGGTCGTCAGCGTGCCCGAGGTCGGTGTGACCACATTGCCCACGGTCACGGCCGTGCGGCCGATCTTGCCGTCGATCGGGGAGGTGATGGTGGTGTAGTCGAGGTTGATCTGGGAGGTCTTGAGCTGCGCCTGGGCGCCGAGGATCTGGGCTTCATAGGCCTGCTGCTGGGCCAGCGCGCTGTCGACCGAGGATTGCTGACCGGCGGGCGTCGCCAACAATTGCTGGGCACGCTGCGTGGTCAGCTTGGCATTGCGCAGCAGCGCCTCATACTGCGTGATCGTGGCTTGGTTGGCTTCGACCAGCGCCTCGAAGGGCGGGCGTTCCAGCCGGTAGAGCACATCACCCTTCTTGACCTCGGCGCCCTCGGTGAAGGGTGTTTCCTCGAGCTGAGCCGTGACGCGGGCCACGATGTTGACGCGGTTCACCGCCTCGATGCGGCCGATGAATTGCTGGGTCTGGGTGATCGGCGTCTTCTTGGCGACGATGAAGCCGATGGCCGGCGGCGGCCCACCGGGCATCTGAGCCGAGGCTGGTGCAACCGACAGAGGCAGGGTCGTCGAGGCAAGCAGGGCAGCGAACATCAGGGCCCGCAGGGGCAGACAGCGAGCGATGGATGCGTTGGAGACAAGAAAACGCCGTGCAATCAGGAGATCCATCGCCAATCCTGCCAGGTGATGCCAGCCGCTGCGGATCTTCCGTTGGCATCAGCAACGACTCCGCACCACGATACGAACTGGAACCTAAAGTCGAAAACACAAATCAAATAAGTAGCCGAGTTTCCAATCTAGGAAGCTCGCCCGCATCGGGTCAATGGCCGGGCGGACGAAAGGTCTGATGTTTCGGCTAAGTCACGGACAATGAGACATTTTCGCAACAAACGCGCCAGGGTTGTGCGGCGTGTTCTGGGCTACGAAATCGGTAGTTGCGATGGCCCCAGTCACCCTTCTCGCGGCTTGAGGAGACATTCACCCGCAACATACGCACTTGGACCCTATTGATGCTCCTGAGGCCTGGATGCCTGCTTGCCGGGGCACTGTTTCAGGCGCTCGATCAGCCAGCGGCCAGCCGGACCGGGCGGATCAGCCGTCCGATAGACGGCGAACATCGGCAAGATCAATCCGCCGGGCGGTACATCTTCGATTTCCAGCACCACGAGGCGGCCGCTGGCAATATCCGCCTGCACGGCATGGAGCGGCATGCCCCCCCATCCCAGACCATTGAGCAGGAAGGCGTGCTTGGCGAAGAGATCTGCGAGACGCCAGGTCGATGGCGACATCACGCCGACCTCCTGACCCGCGGACAGTTCGGACCTGTCCGTCAGCACGAGCTGAACGTGCTTGGCGAGCTCGGCCTTGGGAATGATCCCCTCGAAGGAAGCCAGGGAATGGTCTTGGGCCGCGACCATGAGGAAGGTCACTTCCGATACTCTTTCGCTGGTCATGGAGGCCGGTGGCGTCGGTACGGGACCGACAATGCCGAGGCTGGCGCGGCCGTCGAGGACAGGCTGGTACACCCCGCCCAACGCTTCAACATAGAGCCGCAAGGGTGTCCCGGGAAAACGCACCCTGAAATCCTTGGCGGCCTCCGTAATGGCCTGGATGGGATAGAACACATCGATGACGGCGGAGAGCTCGGCCTCCAGGCCCGCTGCCATTCCCTTGGCGCGGGATTTCATGAAATCCACGCCTGAAACGATCCCGCGAGCATCCGCAAGCAGGGCTGCGCCGGCTGGCGTCAATTTTGGATAACGGGCCGAGCGGTCAAAGAGGGCAACACCGATCTGCCCTTCCAGATTGCTGACGAGGTCGCTGACCACCGATTGGGCTCTGCGAAGCTTTCGGGCTGCGGCCGAGAAGCTTCCCTCGTCAGCGGCGGCAATGAAGGTTCGCAACTGATCGAGAGACACGCCGTCCAACATTGCCGTTCCAATCTATCGAAATTCCCGATGGATAGGATCGAAATATACCGACTATCCAGAATGGCGGCAAGCATGCGAGATCCTCACCATGCTCCGCTACCTCAAAAACCTGCTTTCACCCCAACCATCCACACCACGCAAAAACGCGATGGAGACCCGTTCGATGAAGCTTCTGCATCTGGATTCGAGCATTCTCAGCACATATTCGGTCAGCCGTGCCCTCTCGTCGGAGATCGTGGCGCGCAAGGCCTCGCTTCATCCCGGCATCGAGGTCGTCTATCGCGACCTTGCGACGGATGCGGCCTTGCATCTGTCGGGCGCGCATCTTGCGGCTTGGCAGGGAACGCCGGTGGAGGATGCCGCCCTCGGCAAGGATCTCGCCAGCGGCGGCACCTATCTCGAGGAGCTCTCGGCCGCCGACATCATCGTCATCGGCGCGCCCATGTATAATTTCTCGGTCCCGTCCCAACTCAAGGCCTGGATCGATCGCGTCGTCGTCGCGGGCAAGACGTTCCGCTATGCCGAGAACGGCGCCCCCGAAGGCCTGCTGCCAAAAGGCAAGAAGGCATTCATCGCCTCCTCTCGCGGTGGCGTCTACACCGGTGGAAGTCCGGCGGCGGCGCTTGAGCACCATGAAAGCTACCTGACTGGCATTTTGGCTTTCATCGGCGTTTCCGATGTTACCGTTGTTCGCGCTGAAGGCCTCGCCATTGGTCCGGATGCAAAGGACGCCGCTCTTGCCAAGGCGCGAGCGGAGATTGCGGCTCTGGCGGCCTGATTTCCCGACCGCTCTCCCACTTTTGTCGTGTTCGCCTCGTCGGAGCCGTGCGTGCGGTTCCGGCTGGAATCGCGCGCGCCGAATGCCCGCTTCCCGCAGCAACGCGAAAGCGGGATCCCTCAACGATCCGAATGGAAACACTTGCAATGAAATCCTACATCGTCGCCGGCGCGGTCGCGGCTCTTCTCGGCATCGCGGCACCCCTTCATGCTCAGGCGCAGATCGCCTCGCAGGATCCGAAAGCCGTCAAGGCGGGCACCTATAAGGTCGAGCCCTTTCATACCCAGATAGCCTTCTCGATTTCCCACTTCGGCTTCACCGATTTCTCAGGCTTCTTTTCGGGTGCTTCCGGAACCTTGCAGATTGATCCTGCCAAGCCGGACTCCGCGAAACTGGATGTCACGATCCCTGAGACATCGATCCTCACGACGGTCTCCGTGCTCGATGACCAGCTCAAGGGCGACCAGTGGTTTGATACCGCAAAGTTCGCAAACGCCACCTTCACGTCGACCAAGGTGACGTCGACCGGAAAGGGCACCGCGACCATCGTCGGCGATTTCACGCTTCACGGTGTCACCAAACCTATTACGCTGAAGGCGCGTCTCGTCGGTTCCGGCGTCGATCCCCTGGACAAGACCTTCACCGTCGGCTTCGAGGCGACAGGGACGATCAAGCGCAGCGACTTCGGCGTGAAGCAGTATCTGCCGCTGCTCGGCGACGAGGTTCACCTCGCCATCGCCGGCAACTTCAAGCTGCAGCAGTGATGTGATGTCGCCGGCACGCCCCAGCCAGCGATACACCTGGGTCGCCATCATCCTTCATTGGGTGATGGCGCTCGGGATCCTCGCACTCGCCGTCATGGGCCTGGCGATGACGCATCTGACGCTGTCACCGATGCGATTGTTCCAGCTCTACCAGCTTCACAAGTCGGTCGGCATAACCATTTTGCTGGCTGCGTTTTTACGTCTGGCGTGGCGCCTGATGAACCATCCGCCGAAACTGCCGACGGCAATGCCGGCCATCGAACGAATGGCTGCCGCCGGAGGGCATCTACTCCTATATGTCTTTCTTTTTGCCTTGCCGCTCACCGGTTGGGCCCTCGTGTCGGCTTCCGTATTCAATATTCCAACCGTCCTGTATGGCGTCGTGCCGTGGCCGCACCTTCCGTTTCTGTCAACGCTGACGGACAAGGCTCCGGTCGAGGCTGTGTTCAAGACTGTGCATGCCTATGGAGCCTGGGCGCTCATCGCGTTGGTGAGCCTGCATGCCGCGGCCGCGCTGCGCCATCATTTCATCCTCGGCGACGACGTGCTGCTGCGGATGCTGCCTGGCCGCCGCAAGCCGCCGGTCAATCCGACACAGCTCGACGAGGTTTCTCAATGACGATATCCACCAAACTGCCAGTGAAGATTTCTGCGGGCGTGGCTTTGGCAGCCTTGTTGGCCACGGCGGCCATGCCTGCCAGTGCCGCGGACTGGAAACTCGACCCCGGCAAGAGCACGCTCGGTTTCTCCGGCGTACAGGCCGGTGCTGCGTTCCAGGGCAAGTTCTCGAACTACAACGCCGTCATCGCCTTCGATCCCGATCACCTCGAAACATCCCATATCAGTGTGACTGTCGACCTCGCCAGCGCGGCCACCGGGGATGCCCAGCGCGATACGGCCTTGCCGGGCCAGGATTGGTTTGACACGGGCGAGTTTCCGCAAGCGAAATTCGATGCGGATGCCATCCGGCAAACAGGCACGGGGTCCTATGAAGCCTCCGGCAAGCTGACGCTGCGCGGTGTCGCTCGTCCGTTCGTCCTTCCCTTCACCCTGGACCTCGACGGAGGCGCGGCCCATGCCAAGGGCCATGGTACCCTGCTTCGCAATGATTTCGGCGTCGGCCAGGGGCCGTGGAGCAGCGGGCAATGGGTCGCGCTCGAGGTCGGCGTTGACGTCGACATCGTCGCCACGCGTTCCAACTGATCGTATCTGAAGGGAAAACGCCATGCTCGAGCTCAGATCTCGCGACGAAATCGCAGGCGCCGATATTGGATGGCTTAAGGCCCGGCACCATTTTGCCATCGGTTCGCATGGCAACCCTGCGCACGGCCCCGTCGGCAGCCTCTATGTGTGGAACGACGACGAGATAGCGCCCCATTCGGGCTTTCCGCTGCATCATCATGCGAATGTCGAGATCATCACCTATGTGCGTGAAGGTGTCATCACGCATGAGGACAGCCTCGGCAATCGCGGTCGCACCGTGGCAGGCGACGTGCAGGTGATGAGCGCCGGGACGGGCATTCGCCATTCCGAACGGAACGAGGAACTCGTCCCGACCCGCATTTTTCAGATCTGGATTCACCCCAGGGAGCGAGATGGCGCACCACGATGGGGTTCCAAACCCTTTCCCAGGAGCGATCGTTCGGGACGGTTCATAGCGCTTGCGAGCGGCAACGCGATCGATGGAGCGCTGCCCATCCGCGCCAATGCGGACGTCTATGGTGCGGTGCTCCTTGCGGGTACGACAACCGAGTTTGCTCTTCATGCCGGTGGAAGTGCTTATCTCGTGCCTGCAACAGGCTCGATTCTGGTCAATGATGAGCGCGTGGAAGCAGGCGAGGGGATTGCCGTGCTTGAGGAGGGGGTCATCCGCATCGAGGCTGTTGGGGATGCAGAGGTGGTTCTTGTCGAAACAGGCGCTTTGCGAGATCGATGAGGAACCTGAGTCCCAGGTACCCTCGCACGCCGAACCTGGAGCAGATTTTCTTGGTATTCGAACGGCCAGATCATGGAAATTGGCATCGACAGTTTCGCGGCAGTTTTGCCCGATCCATTCACTGGCAAAATGCCATTGCCGGCGGACAGGCTCGCCAATCTCATCGAGGAGGTTGAAGTCGCGGACCAGGTCGGGCTCGATGTCTTCGGAATCGGTGAGCATCATCGCGCTGAATTCCTGGATTCTGCACCCGCGATCATCCTTGCCGCCGTCGCGGCCCGGACCAAGGCAATCCGCCTGACCAGCGCGGTGACCGTACTCAGCGCCGCCGATCCCGTGCGGGTGTTTCAGGAATTCGCGACCCTCGACCTGATCTCGCAAGGTCGCGCCGAGCTCGTTGTCGGACGGGGATCGTTCGGTGAAGCCTATCCGCTCTTCGGCTTTGCGCTTGCAGACTATGATGCGCTCTTCGCGGAGAAGCTCGATCTGTTGCTGGCGATCCGCGAGAATCCGCATGTGCGCTGGTCCGGTCGTTTTCGTCCGTCTCTGACCGGGCAGGGCATCTATCCCCGGCCGCATCAGGAGCGCTTGCCGATCTGGCTGGGCGTCGGCGGCACGCCGCAATCCTTCGCGCGGGCGGGCACGCTCGGCTTGCCTTTGATGGTGGCGATCATCGGGGGCGATTATGAGCGTTTCCGCCCTCTCGTCGATCTCTACCGCGAGGCAGGCCGGCGGGCCGGACATCCGCCCCAGGCTCTGCGGGTCGGCGTCCATGCCATCGGTTTCGTTGCCGAGACGACCGCTCAGGCCAAGGACGCCTTCTTTCCGGGCTGGGCGCACATGTTCACGACGATCGGGCGCGAACGCGGCTGGTCGCCCGTGACGCGTGGACAATTCGAGGCGATGTGCGGCCCCGCTGGCGCCTTTCTGATTGGCGATCCCCAAACCGTCGCCGACAAGATGTTGCGGGCCAGCCAAACGCTCGGCGGGGTTTCCCGCCTAACATTCCAGATGAGTTCGGCCTCGCTGGAGCATGAGGCGATGAAACGCTCCATCGCGCTGCTCGGCAGCGAGGTCGCGCCGATCGTCCGGCGGGCAGTTCCTGGCGAAGGACAAGCCCATGGGTGAGTTGATAAACGGGCAATGGCATCGGACGGGACCGGAACGGGTTCTTGTCGAGGGAGCCCTTCAGCGTGAACCGTCCATTTTCCGCAATTGGATAACCGCCGACGGTTCCTCTCCTGCCGGGGAAGGCTTCGAGGCCGAACGAGGCCGCTATCATCTCTACGTCTCGTTGGCATGCCCCTGGGCGCATCGCACCTTGATCATGCGAAGCTTGAAAGGCCTTGCCGGCATGATCGACATATCGGTCGTCCATTGGCTGATGGGTTCGGACGGCTGGACTTTCGAGCTCGGACCGGGCGTCGTGCCGGATACCGTCAATGGCTGCGAGAAGCTTCATCAAGTCTACTCGCTCGCCGATCCCACGTGCACCAGCCGGGTCACGGTGCCGGTCCTTTGGGACAAGAAGCGCAAGACGATCGTCTCGAACGAGTCCGCCGATATCATTCGGATGTTCAACTCGGCATTCGACCATCTTGGCGCGAGGAGCGGGGACTACTATCCCTCGGCCGCGCGGGAAGAAATCGATGCGGTCAATGATCGCGTCTATTCGGGTTTGAACAACGGTGTCTACAAGGCGGGGTTCGCCGAGCGGCAATCAGCCTATGAAGCCGGCGTCGCAGGCGTATTCGAAACGCTCGAGTGGCTCGAGGAGCGGTTGTCGCGCCAGCGCTATCTCGTCGGCACGTCCTTGACCGAGGCCGATATCCGGCTGTTCACGACATTGGTCCGGTTTGATGCCGTCTATTACGGGCATTTCAAATGCAATCGCCGTGCACTCGTCGACTACCCAGCGCTGTGGTCCTATACGCGCGAGCTGTTTCAGCACCCCGATATCCGGCCGACAGTCAATTTCCAGCATATCAAGGGCCATTATTACGGCAGCCATCCCTGGCTCAATCCCAACGGCATTGTACCGGTCGGCCCGGATCGCGATTTCGATGCGCCGGTGAGCCGCTGAAGATTCGGGTCAAGCTTCCTCATCCAATCAGGACTCATCATGCAGACAGTGACGGCAAATGGTGCCCGGATTCCAGTTCTGGGTTTTGGCACATATGGGATGGACAGAGGCGACATGCTGCGCATGCTGCCCGCCGCCTTGAAGGCCGGCTTCCGGCACATCGATACAGCCCAGATCTATGGCAATGAAGCTGAAGTCGGAGAATGTGTCGCCCAATCCGGTCTTGCCCGCAGCGAGATCTTCATCACGACGAAAGTCTGGGTCAGCAATTATCCGACCGGCCGGTTTGCGGCCTCGGTCGATGAAAGCTTACGAAAGCTTCGATCCGATCATATAGACCTGCTGCTCCTGCACTGGCCTGGTTCACCCGTGCCTCTGGCCGACCAGATCGGCTCGCTCAACGACGTGGCCCGGGCCGGCAAGGTGCGCCATATCGGCGTCAGCAATTTCAATCGCACGCTGATGGCCGAGGCTGTTCGTCTGTCCAATGTCCCGCTCGTCACCAATCAAGTGGAATATCACCCTTTTCTCAGCCAGTCGGCCGTCATTGCAGGCGCTCGCGGCGCGGGCATGGCAGTGACAGCCTATTGCCCCATGGCGATCGGTCGTGTGCTCGATGAGCCGGTGCTGGCGGAGATCGCGGCCCGCCATCGCAAAAGCATCGCCCAGATCGTGTTGCGTTGGGTGATTCAGCAGGGCGACCTGGTTGCCCTGTCGAGGACGACCAATCCCGCCCGCCTGGGGGAGAATGTCGCCATCTTCGATTTCGAACTGGCCCCCGCGGAGATGGCGGAGATCCACGCTCTGGCACGACTGGGCAGCCGGATCGTCAATCCTCCAGGTCTTTCCCCACATTGGGATGCAACAGCGTAGGGAGCCTGGGCCTTGTATGCTGCATGCCATGTTCCTTGAAGGAGTTGCGCGGTGAAGATGAGATCGCTCGGCCATAATGGCCCCCAGGTCTCCGCAATCGGCCTTGGCTGCATGCGGATGTCGAACATCACAGGCGGGCCGCAACCGGGGCCGGACAGGAACCGCGAAAGCGTTGCGGTCATTGAAGCGGCATTGGAGGCCGGAATAACCCTGCTCAACACGGGTGATTTCTACGGCATGGGTCACAACGAAACTCTTGTCGCAAAAGCCATTCGAGGAAGGCGGGATCAGGCTTTTCTGAGCGTGAAATGCGGCATCCGGCGGACCCACACCGGCGCCATCCTCAGCATGGATGGCCGACCGGATTCGATCAAGAATTACGCCGCCTATTCATTGCAGCGTCTGGGTGTCGACTACATCGACCTCTACCAGCCGGCACGCGCCGATCCATCCGTGCCATTCGAGGAGACGATCGGTGCGGTTGCCGATCTGATCAGGGAGGGCAAGGTTCGTTATCTTGGCGTATCAGAGATCAATGCGGACCAGCTCCGCCGCGCGCATGCCACCCATCCGGTCTCGGCCCTGGAGATCGAATACTCGCTCGCAAGCCGCTTCATCGAACGCGAGATGTTGCCTCTGGCACGCGAACTGGGCGTCGGCGTGGTCGCCTATGGTGTCGTGACCCAGGGCCTCCTCGCCGGCGCGATGCAGGGAGGTGTCGTCGATGAAGCCCTCGCCACGTCCTTTGCGCGGTTCCGGGGCGAGACCTTGCGGAGAAATCTCGAAAAGGCCAGCTTTTTGGAAAGGCTGGCCAGGTCGAAGCATCGGACGCCTGCCCAGCTGGCAATTGCCTGGGTGCTATCCCGGGGCGATGATATTGTCCCGCTTGTCGGCATGAGCCGCCGGTCGCGATTGCCTGAAAACCTCGGCGCCTTGGACGTCGCCTTCAATGAGGACGAACTGGCTGCATTGGATCAGGCGTTCGCGCCCGGCGCGATTGTCGGTACTCGCTCTTGAACGATCGTAACCGAGCGAGCGGGCGGCCAATTCACAAGCGCTCGATCACGTCCAGGTAGGAATTTGCTCATAGGGGAACATGCGGTGACGGATCACGAGCGAGCTCTCAGGGAAATTGACGCCATCCGCAAACTGCTGTCCTCCAAGCTGCGCCCGGTCGGATGGCTGAAACGTCGTGAACCCCATGCAAACTAAAGCTTCTGCACACTAGGCATACCCGTGGATTTGAACAGGACTCGCGCCTTGCCGCTCAAAAAGGTCGCTTCACAGATGAGACTGAGCACGTGCCTCTTGGAAGCGCTCAACTCAGCCGTGCATTGCCCTACGGCTGGAAATGACTTGTCACCATCCATAACGGTATCGACCATAAGCAAATAGCGGTGGGCTGCCAGAGTCATATCCTGCCCACCTTCAAACCGGATCGAACGTTCCAGACTTGCGAAGGTAAAGCCACTGCGTTGCGAATGATCGGTGTGCGTGGAAGCCAGGGCCGAACACCGCAAATGCTTACCGGCGAAACTGAACTCGGTGCAGATGCCGGGTGTGGTAACAACGGTGACATCGGTCGTTCCGAGCGCCGTTGTCGGCAGGCCGATCAGACCCGCCGCCAGAGCAATGTTTGCGTACTTCATGGCCTGCCTCTTCTGGTCGAACCATGGCCCAGCGTTGTGGCTCGGATTGCCGGGACGGGTCTGCCGGTCGCAAAGGACGCGTTCGGTGCACGCGCCCTTCGGGTTCCTTCATCTGAAATGGTTAGGTTTTCCTGTTGCCCCTGAGCCGTCAATTGCAGTTCCACCTCGAACTTATGAGACTCCTCAGGAGCCACCTCGCTCATGAAAGCGTGATGATCGCCCGCTGCGGGCAATAAGGGCAAGGTTTCGATGCGCCCCCCCGGGACGGAAGATCCGCACAACCGGCTCCAGACCCTCGGCATGGCTGATGACCTCCAGGAGCATCCGCTCGCCCTCCGGCGTATTGATGATCTCAAGCCGACCCATGACAAGTGGAGAAGACACCTCGCATGGCTCGGGTGCGTGATGGCCAGTATGACTGTGATCATGCCTATGGTCGAGGATCTTCGCCGCGCTAATGTTGATGTCCCTCGGGTTCGACCATTTTGAAGGGGATGATCTCGGACTGCCCCTTCGTGGACAGGTGCAGAACTGCCTCAAACTCATGTGGCTCAGCCGGAGCTACTTCGCTCAGATAAGCGTGGTGATTGTGTGGGGACGGACGCAGTGGCAAGGTCTCGACCATACCCCCTGGCCGACTTATCCGGACCAAAGCTTCCAAGCCCTCCCGATGGTCGAAAACATCCAACAGCATGCGCTCTCCGTCCGGCGTATCGATTATTTTCAATTCCCCAGTGGCTAGTGGGGAGGACACCTTGAACGGTTCCGGTGCATGATGATGACCGTGCGCGTGATCATGTCCATGAGCATGCGGCAAGACTTCGAACACATTGGCATCATCCGGGGAGGCGAAGGTGATGGTCGCCGTGCGCAGCGCCGTCATGTGACCCATCAATTCGCCGCGCAGCTGGTTGGCCAGGCGCGTTGCCTCACTCACGGGCAGAGTTTTGTCGACCGTAATCGCGATGTCAGTATGAAGCCGATGTCCCAGCCAGCGCGCCCGGGCGTCGACGATCTCCACGCCGGGGACATGTTCGCCGACATGGCGGATCTCGTCGGCTATGCCCGGCTCGACGCCATCGAGGGCACGTGTGATGACGGCACGGGCCGACTGCCAGACGATGCCGAAGATGGCGATGGTGATCAGCAGGCCGACAATCGGATCGGCAAGCGGGAAGCCGGCCCAGACACCGATCGCGCCGAGAACCACAGCCAGGCTGGTGAGGCCATCCGTGCGGGCATGATAGCCGTCCGCAACCAGGGCAGCGCTGTCGATCTGCCGACCGACGCGAATGCGGAAGATCGCCACGATCTCGTTGCCAAGAAAGCCGATGATACCAGCCACCGCCACCCAGCCGAGCTGGGCGATGGCCTGGGGATGAATCAGGCGATCGATCGCCTCATAGCCGGCGACGATGGCGCTGAACAGGATGATAAGCACGATCAGCATGCCCGCCAGATCCTCGACCCGGCCAAGTCCGTAATTGAAGATCGAGGTGGGCGGGCGCCGAACCAACACGAAGGCGATCCAGAGCGGAATGGCCGTGGTCGCGTCGCCGACATTGTGGATCGTGTCGGCGAGCAGGGCGACCGAGCCTGAGGTGAAGACAACGATCAATTGCAGGATGGCGGTGATCGCCAGGATGACAAAGGACCATTTGATCGCCCAGATACCCTTGTCGGTGGTAGCGATGGAGGGATCGACGACGCCATGGGTATGGCCGTGCCCGCCGGCGCCGGCGCCGTGGTCGTGGCCATGGGCGCCATGCGAATGGCCATGATCCTGTCCGCCGAAGCCGAGCCAGTCGAGAAGCTTCGCTGCCATGGTCTCGCTCACAGATATTTGGAAAGGGTTTTGAATTCGCGCAAAGCCTGCTCGGCCGGCATACCGCCCTGTTCGACGGCGTCCGCGATGCAATGTTCCATATGGTCCTGGATCAGCGTTCGCTTGACCGTGTGGATGACGCTCTCGACGGATTGAAGCTGTTGCGCGAGGTCGACGCAGGGCCTGCCCTCCGCGAACATCGTCAGGATGGAGCCGATATGGCCGTGCGCCTGCTTGAGGCGGGCGATGATTTCAGGGTGCGATGCGTGTTTCATGACTCTATCCCTATCCCCTAGGGGGGAGGGGTTCAAGAGGATTCCGGAGGGGCTACATTCTCGTCGCTAACGAGTGCGGCCGTCTCTACGGCCGCCATGGACAAGAAGCCGTGACCTGATTCAAGACAGGTCTCCGGTCCCCCCAGCCAGTTCACTGAACAAAGACCCACGTGGGCTGCAGTATCTGGAACGCGATCAGGCCGATCACGGCTGTCACGCCGATCAGAAGCGGGTTGCTGACCTTGTAACGGAACAGAACACCGAGGCTGACGATGCCGATCAGTGCCGTCAGCCAATCACCGATCGCGAGCTTGCCGAGCAGAAAAGAGGCGCCGAGGATGGTGCCGATCGCGGCGGCATAGGCGCCTTTGACGAAGCCCTGCACGTTCGGATTGTCGCGATGACGCCGCAGGATCGGAGCGGCGATCAGGATAAGCAGGAACGAGGGCAGGAAGATGCCGACTGTTGCCACCGCCGATCCCCAGAAGCCGGCAACCAGAAAGCCGACGAAGGTGGCCGTGATGACGACCGGCCCGGGGCTGAGCATGCCGATCGCCACCGCGATCAGGAATTCGCGCGGGCTCAGCCAGGCGGTATCCTGCACCAACCCCTTTTCCAGGAAAGGCACGATCACCAGGCCGCTGCCGAAGGTGAGGCTGCCTGCCTTGATGAAGAACAGGAACAATTGGCCTAAAAGCGAAGGAGTGGCGACTTGGGGCGCTCCCGCTATAGCCAACGGAACGGCAACACCCAACAGGGTAGGGGGCGCCTTGCCGCCCCTGAAGAGCGAACCGTAATAGAGGATTCCGACGAGGCCGGCACCGATGAAGAGAAGGGCGACTTCCGTGCCTGATACCAAGGTGATAACGAGCGCCGCCGCCGCGATCACCCATTGGGCCTTGTCGTCAATTCCCAACTTGGCGAGCCGCCAGCACGAATGCAGGATCAGGGCGATGACGGCCGGGCTCACGCCATAGAAAACCGCCGTCATCCAGGCCAGCCCGCCGAAATGGACATAGAGCGCACCCAGGGTCGCAACAATGATGAAGTTCGGCAGGATGAAGGCCCAGCCGCCAGCCCAGGCACCCCAGAACCCGCCCCGCATGTAGGAAATGAAGATACCAACCTGGATTGCGAGTGGTCCGGGCAGGGACTGGCTGATGGCAATCGCCTCGCGCATCTCGGTCTTGGTCAGCCAACCCTTGTCCTGCACCAGGTCCTTTTCCATCTGGCCACACAGCGCCACGGGGCCACCAAAACCGAGGGTTCCAAGGCGCAGGAAATAGGCGACAATTTCGAGAGTGTGTCCGCTGCCGGGGCGGACAGGTGCGTCCGCCGTGCTCATGCGCGTGTTCCCGATGCGGATGGCCAGTTGTGGGTTTCCTCGGACGCGTCGCGGCACCAGCGGTAAAAGGCGTCATAAAGCAGCATTCCGGCCTCGAGCTGTTCGAGGTCATCCCGGAACATGCGGGAGAGGCCGAGCGAGGCGGCAAGGAAGCCGGATGCCTGCGGCACCAGATCGAGAGTAGTGGTATCTGCGGCCCGAACGATCGCCGCCAATCTGGCCAAGGATTCCGAGTTCAGCCCGAATTCCTCGATCATGGTGTCGAAGGTGCAACGCTCGCCGCGATGGCTCCAGAAGACGCCGTCGATGTCGAAGGGCGTCGCGGCGAAGCGCTCCGCCACCGCCGATACCTCCGCGCTGGCAACGAACAGAAACACGGCTTTGGGATCGATGAAGCGGCGAATGAGCCAGGGACAGGCGATGCGATCGACCTTTGGGCGCGCGCGCGTGACCCAGACGGTTCGTCCCGCCTGATCGCGTCGCGGAAGCTTTCCGGTTTTGACCAGCAGGCCCTTGGCCGCACGCCAAGCCTCGAAGCCGCCTTCCAGCGTTTCGGCTCTGACACCGTGGTGGCGCAGCCACGCCGCGACGCCTTCGCTGAGTTTCAGCCCTTTTTGGCACACGACAACGACGTCTCGGCCGGCAAATTCTGTTGCCATCGCATCGACGTCCTTGAAGTCGCGGCGGAGGGCTGCCGGCAGCAAACGAGGGTCGGCGTCGAAATCCTCGGGCGTGCGGATATCGAGAAGGGCCGGTGCCGATGGCAGGCCGACAAGGCGAGAAAGTTGCGACGCGGTGATTTCGGTGTTTGACGGCATAGGCGTCCATCCCAACCAGGGTGCATGGACGCGATCTTTAGGCTGCCGCCTCACGGGGTAATCGCGAATAACCCCTTGGATTTAGGTTACCTGAAAAGTGGCCGCGCTTGCAAGCCGCAACTTTTCCGGCGTTTGCCCGTTCGCGTTCGAGGTGCCGAATATGTCTCAAACAAAATGAGGTAAAGCGTTTTGCGATTTGACGGAATCGGCAAGAATCGCAAAGACGCGTCGAAACAAAGAGTTAGAGCAAAGCGGCGTTTGCGCCTAAACGGGCCTTGCTCCAGCGTCAATGATTGCGGGCGTGTCGCAAATAATCTGGGCAGAGTCTCATATAATGTGAGTACAAGGACTGCATCTGCCTCAGTTAATTTGAGCGGAAATCCGCTATGAAATCGAGCACGAGCGCGGATGAAGTCAAGCCGCTCCAGTTAGGCTCCGGGATTTCAATGATTCGGAAGCGGGCGACCCACAAGCGCTCGAACCCGTCCAGGTAGGAATTTGCTCATGGAGGAACATGCGGTGACCGATCACGAGCGAGCTCTCAAGGAAATTGACGCCATCCGTAAACTGCTGTCCTCCAAGCCGCGGCCGGTCGGATGGCTGGAACGCCGTGAACGGCTTGATGAGGTGGGAGCAGTCTGGCCGGTTGCCGATGACATAGAATGCGAAAGTGTCGATTGCGACGGCGTCCGCGGCGAATTGTCGATCGCGCCGGGCAGCGAAACGGACAGGGTGCTGCTGTACTTCCATGGCGGCGGCTACTGCTCGGGCTCGATCAAGAGCCATCGTCGCCTGGTAACGGAGGCCGGCCGCGCGGCGCGTATGCGCACGCTCGCCATCGATTATCGGCGCGCTCCCGAGCATCCCTTTCCCGCCCAGCACGAGGACGCGATCACGGCCTGGCATTTCCTGCGTCGGCAGGGCATCGCTGCTGAGCGCATCGCGCTCGGTGGCGATAGTGCCGGTGGTAATCTCGCGCTCTCGCTCATCAATCGCCTTCGCGCCGTCGGCGAGCCCTTGCCCAGCTGTGCCTGGCTGATCTCGCCCTGGACCGATCTCACCATGTCCGGCTCGACGCTCTCCAGCAAGGATGCCATCGATCCCATCATCCACAAGACCTATCTCGATGAGCTCGCGGATGCCTATGTGCCGGCAGGGATTAAGCGGCTTGAGCCCCAGATCTCGCCGCTGTTCGCCGAACTGAGGGGCTTTCCGCCACTCTTGATCCAGGTTGGCTCTGCCGAGACGTTGTTATCGGATGCCACGCGCCTTGCCGAGGCAGCAGGCGTTGCCGATGTCGATGTGCGGCTCGAGATCTGGCCGCATATGATCCATGCTTGGCCCGTCTGGAACGCCGCTTTGGACGACGGTCGCCGCGCACTTTCGGCCGCCGGTGCATTCATGCGCGATGTTCTGCGCTAGACCTCAGGTCCAGTTGGACCCGGCTCCGGCCGGCTGTCCCCGATAGTCTTGCGCTGGCCGGATTCACCGCCACGTCGAAGGCACACTGCGCAATGGCCCCGCCGGGCGAGGCACTGCGTGCGGTAGCCAGGACTGCGCGGGAAATCGTCTTGATATTTTCTTTTGGAAAGATATTATATCGCGGCTCTTTGGAAAACAGGAGGGCTGCATGAGCCTTTCACCGGAACGCAGCGACCGCTTGCAAAGAGATTACAGCTTGAACGGCACCAGTACGCGCTCGGCCGTGGAGACTGGCCTGGCGTCGGCCGAGTGGTACCATACCGAGATACCGCGAAAAGTCATGAAGGAGCTGATGCAGCGCTCCGATTCACCTGCGCTCCGGGACACCATCTTGTGGCTGGGTGCAATGGCGATCAGCGGCGCGGTCGGGGTCGCATTATGGGGCTCGTGGTGGGCCGTCCCCTTCTTTCTCATATACGGGGTGTTGTACGGGTCCGGATCGGACGCCCGGTGGCATGAGTGTGGTCATGGCACGGCGTTCAAGACACAGTGGATGAATGACGCTGTCTACCAGATCGCCAGTTTCATGGAGATGCGCAACCCGGTCATCTGGCGGTGGAGCCATACCCGTCATCACACCGATACCTATATCGTCGGACGCGATGCAGAGATCGCGGTCATGCGTCCTCCGGACCTTGCACGCGTCCTCTTGAATTTCGCGGGTTTGGTTGATCTTTGGGATCTCGGTCGAGCGATTATCCGCAACGCCTTCGGCGTACTTTCACAAGACGAGAAAGCCTTTACGCCTGAAGCGGAGCGGCCAAAAGCCGTGCTTGTGGCGCGCGTACACCTTGCTATCTATATCGTTGCTGTCGCTGCCGCCATCCTATACCGTACATGGCTTCCACTTGTTTTGATCGGTGGACCTCGTATCTACGGAATTTGGCATATTACGTTGGTCGGGCTTCTGCAGCATGGCGGCCTTGCCGACAACGTCACGGATCACCGACTGAATACCCGCACCGTTCATATGAATCCGATCAGTCGTTTCATATATTGGAATATGAACTATCACGTCGAGCATCATATGTTTCCAATGGTTCCCTATCATGCGCTGCCGAAGCTGCATGATTTGATCAAGCACGACCTCCCTCCTGCCAACCCGTCCATCATAGCCGGTTATCGTGAGATGGTTCCTGCCCTTCTGCGACAGCTGCGGAATGAAAACTATTTCATCAAGCGCGAACTGCCGGCAACGGCCAAGCCCTATAGGGAGGATCTTCACACGGAAGCTTCCCTCCCACGAGCTGCCGAATAGCGGCTCGAGAAATTTCAGCTGGCTGGTCCGAGGCATTTAACCGACTACAGTGAAGCGAGTATGGCCAATCAAACGCTAGCGAAATACGTCAACGAATTGAGCATTCTTACGATGCTTCGAAATCGGGGCGTCGCGAGTCGCGCCGATATTGCGCGACGATTGTCTCTTACGCCGGCCACGATCACACGCCTCATAAGTCGTCTCGTCGAGCGGGGATTGGTCAAGGAAGCGGAGGCGGTGCAAGCGAGGGGGCCCAAGGAACTTGGGAGACCAAGTGTCGGCCTCGCCATTAACGCGGAAGGCGCCTATTTCCTGGGTGTTGAAATCGCCGTCGACGCTGTTCGCTTCGCGCTGATTGATCTGGCAGCCATGACCGTGACTTCGACCGAGATGGCGATCGCCCCCGCGCATACGCCTCAGTCGGCCGTGAAGGTAATTGCCGCCTATTTCAAGGATCTTTTGCGAGATGATCGCTACAAGAAGAAACTTATGAGCGTCGGTGTCACTCTTCCGGCTCTCGTCGTGCGGGATGGAATGGTCATAAACTTTCCCGCCGCTGGCTGGAATGATGTACAGTTTGCACAACTTCTTTATAAGGCGATCAAGACGCCGTGTTATATTGAGAATGACGCGCATGCGGCTGCTTTTGGAGAAGTTTATACGCAGCCAGCAATTTCGAGTATCTGCACGCTTTATTTGTGGCTTGGCACAGGTGTGGGCGGCGCTGCCATCATCAACAATCGTCTTTTCAGGGGCGCTCACGGCACGGCGGGGTTGCTGGGGCATGTGAAGGTGAAGACAAATGGCGATCGCTGCTCATGCGGCAACAATGGCTGCCTGGAAAGCTGTACCAACCTCAGGGCACTGGCGCGCAGCTATTATGGTCCCGACAAAATTCCGGATGGCGATCTAGGCAGTCTGCCGGGGCACGTTGCAGCTCGGGCCGCTGCGGGGGAACCAGCAGCGCAGGAGGCTGTCGCGGAGATGGAGCGCTGCCTTACGATCGGCCTTACTTCGATCGTCAGCGCATTCAATCCATCCGTAATCATTCTCGGTGGTCCAATGCTGCCGATTTTTCGGCATCGCGCTGAAGCTCTGAAAGCGGCGATAGCCTCAGGCGTACTTTTCGGCGTCACCGCGCCCGAGATCCGCATGTCACAACTTGGAAGGTTTGACTGCGCGATCGGGGCGGCGACAATCGCGCATCACAATTCTTTCGATTTATCCCGAGTAACACTGCTTGAGCCGGAGCTTCATCCCTAGGGCAAGGCGCGTTTAAGCGTAAACGCTGTAATGCTCTAACTCTTTGTTTCGACGCGTCTTTGCGATTCTTGTCGATGCCGTCAAATCGCAAAATGCTCTAGTCGTGAAGCTCCCGTAACGGCCTTGGCGCGGTACCTGCCATTGGCCCACCCTATATTGACCCAAGCTACTTTCTATATTAAAGTAATTAAAGAGAAGAAGATTTAAGATGAATGCCTCATATTACCTGGGGCATCCTAAATGAGGAGAGGGATGAAATGTTAACATATAAATATAATAGTGCATCTCTAAAGAAATGCGCTCGTATTTATGGTGAATTCTTTGTAATAATTATGCGTTATTCTGCATTATAGTGGAATACTTTTCTATTCGCAGTTGCGTTTGGTCGTACAGAGGCAATGCTGGATCGAGATAGGGAGGGTTCTTCAACTAATGTCGGCGGTATCGCTGCGGGAGATTTACAAGGTTTATGGGAACCATGTCGGTGTCCGCGGCATAAGCCTCGACATTCCGGATCAATCATTTGTGGTCTTGGTCGGCCCAAGCGGCTGCGGAAAAACCACGACGCTTCGGATGATAGCTGGCCTCGAGACGATTTCGCATGGCGAATTGATGATCGGTGGCCGGCTGGCCAACGACCTGCCCTCGCGCGAGAGGCGAACGGCTATGGTGTTCCAGTCCTACGCTCTCTACCCTCATATGACCGTTCGCAAAAACCTCGGCTTTTCGCTGAGGCTCGCCGGCCTGAAGCAGAAGGAAATCGCACAAAAGGTCGACGACGTCGCCCGTATTCTCGGCCTGGAAATGCTGCTCGACCGCAAACCGGCAAACCTGTCGGGTGGCCAACGCCAGCGCGTGGCGATGGGACGTGCGATGGTACGCGAGCCTGAAGTGTTCCTTTTTGACGAGCCGCTCAGCAATCTCGACGCCAAGCTTCGCAGCCAAATGCGCCTGGAGATCAAGCGCTTACAGCGGCGCCTCAAGGTCACGACGATCTATGTGACGCATGACCAGGTCGAGGCGATGACGCTGGCGGATATCATTGTCGTCATGAGGGATGGACGGATTGCGCAGATCGGCAGCCCGCTGGAGGTTTTCGAACGTCCCGCCAACCGTTTCGTGGCCGGCTTCATCGGCTCCCCGCCGATGAACTTCATCGACGGTGTCATCGAGAAGAAATCCGGCACATCCTATTTTCAGTCAGGGACGCTCGAGGTGCCACTTTCGCCGGAGCGCTTCACGGATCTGGAGGCCGGGCAGCCAGTCAGCCTGGGGATACGCCCCGAGGATATCGTACCGGATGGGCATGGCTTGCCGCCCACGAACGCGCTGGAAGTGCGAGCCCCCGTGAGCCTCACTGAAATGCTGGGCAACGAAACGCTCCTGTTCATCACCATCGCGGGCAAGGAGGCCGTCGCTCGCATGCAACAACCGCGGGAGGTGTCGCCCGACGAGACATTGACTTTCCGCATCAATATCGGCCGCGTCCACCTTTTCGATGCGGCGAGCGGCAATGCGCTATCGACGTCAGCGGTACAGGTAACCTAAACGCAAACAAGAACTTAACGGGAGGAAGCAGACATGAAGCGTAGCTTATACAAGGCCCTGTTGGTTGCAGCAGCTGTTACAGTAACGGGTGTTGGCGATGCATATGCGGGAGATGTGATCCTCAATCACGATAAAAACTTCTGGTCACCCCAGCTTCAGGCCGTGGGCGACCTTTGCGGCACCAAGACAGGCGTCAAGATTGTCCAGCAAGCCTATTCGCCGCCCGACCAGTACAAGGCCTTCATTCAATCGTCCATCGCGTCCGGAAGCACGCCGGATATGTTTACCTGGTGGAGCGGCGCCACATTTCGGGACGATCTCGTCGCCACCGGCCAGATCGCCCAGTTAGATGATGTCTGGGCCGACATGCTCAAGAGCGGCGATTTCAAGGAAGAGTCCGGCGCGCCCTTCAAGATCGATGGCCACTATTATGCGGTGCCGCTGCACTTCAATCGCTGGGTGATGTTCTACAACCCGGAACTCTTCCAGAAGGCCGGGATCACAGCCGCGCCCAAGAGCTGGGACGAGCTGATGGGTGACGCCGACAAGCTGAAGAAAGCAGGCATCACGCCCTTCGTGACCACCACTCAAGATGGCTGGCGCGGCTTCATATGGTTCGAAGAGCTGATGATCCGCACCAATCCGAAGGCCTATCTCGGTCTGTTCGACGGCACGACCCATTATGATGGCCCGGAGGTTCGGAAGGTCTTCCAGATCTGGGGTGACATGTTCGCCAAGGGCTATTTCACCGATCCTCGGTCGAACCAGGAAATTCAGGACTTTGCCGCGGGCAAGGGCGCGATGGACCTGATGGGCGAGTGGGCCATGGGCCTCATGAAGGATTCCGGCATGAAAATCGGCAAGGATCTCGACGGCTTCGTTACGCCGGACGTGGATCCGGCGGCCGGACCTGGCCTGATTTTTGAGGCCTCGCCTCTGGTGGTCTCCGTGGCCGGCAAAGGGAAGCCGGATGTCATGACCGCCCTCAAGTGCTGGATATCCACGGACGCCGCGGCGAAGTGGGGCGAGGTTTCAGGAAACTTCATGGGCAACGTCAAAGCGACGCCTCCCAATGCCGTGGTATCGAAAGTGAGCGACGCGATCGCCTCGGACAAGGCGACGCAACTCTATCCCCGCTGGTGGGAGGCCGTACCGGCCGAGCTCCAGGGCGAGTCGGTGGCCGCGCTCAATTCCTTCATGCTCAGCCCAACCCCGGCGACGGCTGACAAGGTCATGAGCGATATCGAGGCTCTCCATAAGCAATATTGGGCCTCGCATAAGAAATAGCATCCGATTGATGTGAGGCGGGCTGTCTTCTGGCTCGCCTCCCAACAGCTTGCACGGGCAAAATATGGCATCCGCGGACGACGATCGAGCCATCATCGAGAAGCTGGGCTATGCAAACCTGCAGCGCTCCGAACGTGCGGTGCGCAGGCGCAACTTCCGGATCGCTTTGTTCTTCATGGCACCGGCGGTATTGCTCACCAGCATCGTCCTGCTCTTGCCCATAGCCTTCAATATTTACTTGAGCTTCACGCGCTGGGAGCGATTCAAGGGCCTCGATCAGTTCGGCGGGCTCGACAATTACCAGCTTCTGCTCAACCATCCGCAATTCGAAACGGCTTTTACCTCGACAGTCGTGTGGGTTACCGCCTCGCTCATCATTCCCGTCGGCCTCGGGCTCGTGCTCGCGCTCATGCTGCGTGGCATTCCGATGGAAGGCACGTTCAAGAACATCATCTTTTTGCCGAGAGTGCTGGCACCCACCTCGATCGGTGTCATTTGGTTCTACGTTTATGCGCCGCACGGCGTGCTCAATTCCGTGCTCAGCCTGATCAGCGGCCATCCGGTCGACACCGGCTGGTTGTATACGGACCAGACGACGATGCCCTCAATCATCGCCACCTATGTTTGGCAGAATGTCGGGCTCGTGATGGTGTTGCTCTTGCTCGGCCTGGCGGCAATTCCGACAGATCCCATTGAAGCAGCCAGAATGGACGGAGCCAGCAACCGGCAGGTGCTGCAGTACATCGTGCTTCCGCTCCTGACGCCGACGCTGCTCGTGGTTTCGATGCTCTCCATCCTGGCCGGATTTGGCGCCTTCGACCTGTTGTGGGTCATGGGCATCAGCTATCCCGGCCAGAGGACGTTGTCGCTGTCGGTCTATATGTATTTTGTCGGCTTCAATAAGGGCTCGTGGGCCTATGCCGCCGCGATCGCCGTGTTTCTTGGAGCGATATCGATCGCCGTTACATGGGTGCAGGCACTGCTTCAGGCGCGTGCAGAGAGATTGCGTGGTTGATCATGGCTGATGCGATCGAGAACACGCCGTTCGAAGAGGCACTCATCCGTAAGCCTCCTGTCCGCCGCACCGGAATGGGCCGTCGCGCGGTTTTCGTATTCGCCTTTATATGCGCGCTCGCCTGGTTGGCGCCGTTCTACTACCTTGCAATATCGATCTTCAAGACCACCGAGGAGTATGCTCACAACGATGCTCTGAGCTTGCCTGAAGGCGTGAGCCCAATCTGGAGCAATCTCGAGCAGGCCTGGACCCAGGCGAACATGGCAAGCGCATTTTTCAACAGTGCGCTTTACGGTGTCGTGGGCGCCGGATTGGCTGTCTTCTTTGCCGCAATGGCAGCCTTTGCGCTTGCCAGGCTCAATTTTGGCGGCAAGAACTTCTGGTTCATGCTGATTTTTCTGGGAACCATATTTCCCTTTCAGATGTATCTCATTCCCTTGTTTTTCGGATATCAGCATGCCGGCATACTCAATACGCGTTGGGGTATGTTGCTGCTCTACACCGCGATATGCGTGCCATTCCCGGCGCTGGTCCTGAGAAGCCATATGTCTCAGATCTCACGAGAGGTCGATGAGGCCGCGCGCATGGACGGCGCGCAGGAATTCCGGATCTTCTGGTCCATCATCCTGCCGAACTGTTCGGGCTCGCTCGTTGCATTGTTCCTTCTCCAATTCACGTGGATCTGGAATGACCTGCTGTTTTCGATGGTTTTGGGAAACCGGCCGGAAATTCGTTCGATCATGAATGCCCTGCAGGTCTTCCAGGGCAATTATGCTGCCTACGGTCCCAACGTGGCCCTGGCGGCGAGTCTTCTCGCCAGCATCCCCCCTCTTGCTGCTTTTGCATTCCTGAGGCGACACTTCATGGAAGGCCTCAAGGTTTAACCTTCCCCGCCGTTGTCACCCGCCCGCCCTGTGTACTGCAGGGCGATGCCAAGTGCGGGTCAGCTTGGCGCAACAACGGCGCCATTTTCAACTGTCAGCAGCTCTTGCAGAAGTGCCTCGGCCCGGTCCACATATTCGAGCCAGTGGGCTGTAGAGGGGCCGGCAAGGCGTCGTAATCTGCACTCGTGCACGCGCCCCTGCGCAGTGCGAACGGAGATCCGGGTCTGATGATCAACGAGCCTTTTGAAGCCGCCAGTGTCGTTCACATCATTCAGATCGCGCTGACTCCGGTCTTCCTCCTCTCGGGCATCGCGGCCCTGCTGGGCGTGTTCTCCAATCGTCTGGCAAGGGTGGCCGACCGGCTTCATATCGTTACGGGCGCGCTCGAGACGGGCGGGAACTCCGCTAAGCTGACGGCGCAACTCACCTATTTGCGCCGGCGCCTGCGCATCCTCGAAGTCGCCGTCGGCATGGGGGCGATGGCCGGGGCCATGACCTGCGCGGCAACCCTGACCCTCTTCATCGGCACCCTGCGGGAGGCGGGATCGGGGGCCGTGCTCTACACGCTGTTCGGTCTCGCCGTCATTTGTATCTTTGTCGCCCTCATGGCCTTCATGGCCGAGGTCCTGGTAACGACCATCGGCCTCCGCGCGAGGGCGGAAAAGGCAGAGAGGCAGGCGGACGAGAGGGCGGAAGAGAGGATGGAAGAGACGATGGAAGAGAGCTGAGAAACAGACACCGCCGGCCGGCCGGTGTGCAACGATCGAGGGCCTACTCGCGTCGTCCCGAATACAGGGCGAAACAGATCACCAGCGCCGCCCTTCTCGTCCCGGATGGTAGAGATGCCCTTGACGCCAGCGGCCCCTGCGTGTGGAGCGCGGCTGCTAAGGCGTTTTCCGATTTGACGGAATCGGCAAGAATCGCAAAGACGCGTCGAAACAAAGAGTTAGAGCAAGGCAGTGTTTACGCTTAGACGCGCTTTGCCCTGGGAACCCTCGAGTGGAGGAACAATGAGCGATTTCGCCGGCAAAGCCGTTGTTGTTACCGGCGGCAGCCTCGGCATGGGGTTGGCTTGCGCCACCCGCTTTGCCAAGGGGGGCGCCAGGGTGCTGATCGTTGCCAATGACAAGGCCTCCACCGAGGCGGCCGTCAAGGACCTCGGCGTCAATGTTGAAGGCTTCGTCGGCGATGTACGCAAGGCTGCCGACATGCAGGCGGCGATGGCCAAGGCGGCGGAAGCCTTCGGCGGCGTCGATATCCTGGTCTGCTGTGCCGGTATCCAGCGCTATGGCACCGTCGTGGAAACGCCGGAAGAAGTCTGGGACGACGTGCTCGACATCAATCTCAAGGGCGTCTTCCTCGCCTCCAAATATGCCGTGCCGGAGATCAGGAAGCGCGGCGGCGGCGCGATCATCGCCATGTCCTCGGTGCAGTCCTACGCCTCGCAATCCTCGGTGGCCGCCTATACGGCGAGCAAGGGCGGCATCAACGCGCTGGTGCGCGCCATGTCGCTCGACCATGCCGCCGACAACATCACCGTGAACGCGGTCTGCCCCGCTTCGGTCGACACCCCGATGCTGCGCTTGGCGGCAGACATCCACAAGGGCAATTCCACGGCTGAAGCGACGCTCGCTGCCTGGGGCAAGGGCCATCCGCTCGGCCGTGTCGGCCAGCCCTGGGAGATCGCCGAGATGGTGGCCTTCCTCGCCAGCGACAAGGCCCGCTTCATCACGGGCGCCGACTTCAAGGTCGATGGCGGCGTGATGGCCAAGCTCGGCATCGTCCTGCCGGAATAGGGGGAGCGCTGCCATGACCGCGGGACCGTGAGAAATAAGGCTCATCCTGCCGCCGGTCCCGAATCTGCGCCGCATCGCGTTGCGATCCGGCTTGTCCGGGATGACAGCTCCCTACTTCACGATCGTCTCGCCGCCGGCCATCTTCGGATTGGGCGCCGCGGCATTGGCGCTCGGCAAGGCGGGCGAAGAAGCGACCAGCGGCGTGGCATCGGGCGACACGAATTTCGAGCTGACGAACTCCAGCGCGTCCTCGATGGTACGGCGCCAGAGCGACCAGGTGTGGTCGCCGTCGGTAACGCGGAACTCGATCTTCACCTTGTCGGCCATCAGCGTCTCATAGAGCGCCATCGAGCCTCGCCAGAGATTGTGGCTATCATTGTCGCCGACGGTGAGGAAGATGGCGGGAAGCTGCGTGCCGGCCTGGATCTGCCTGGCGAGCAGGGTGAAGACATTCGCATCGTTGAAGCGACGGGCATCGAAGGGCGTGCCGAAGGCGCTGCCGAAATGGGCGCCTTCAGGCGGCAGGTCGATGCCGCCGATCACGGTCGCCTGGTCGACGCGGTTGAAATAGGTGCCGGTCGAGCCGGCCCAGGGATCATGCGCCTGCGAGGTGGGAATGTTCTGCCAGATGGCGCCGGACAGGCTGGCGACGGCGACATAGCGGTCGGGCCGCTTGAACGCGAATCGCAAAGCGCCGAAGCCACCCATCGAAATGCCGGCAATCGCCCGCGAGCTGCGCTGGCAATGCGGGGCGAAGCGCTTCTCGAAGGCGTTGGGCAGGTCGCTCAGCAGCGCCGTCTCGTAATTGCCCGGGCCCTTCACATCTGCGGAATCGACATACCAGCTATTCCCGGCCGAGGGCATCACCACCAGCATGGGGTGGATGCGGCCCGACTTGATCATGCCGTCGAGCGTCGACTTGATGTTGGCGAGGGCCGACCAGTCGCGGTTGTTGCCGTCGAGGCCGTGCAGGAGATAGAGCACCGGCCAGCCATCGGGCGGGGCCGGAAGATCGGGACGATAGACCGATACCGTCAGAGAGCGGCCCAAGGTCTTGCTCGGAAAGGACATTTCCTCAAGCGTGCTCGCCTTCGCAACCAGGCAAAGCGCGGTCAATCCCAGCATCGCGCCGAGCAGCAGGCGCGGAAGAGCGCGGAAAAGCCGGGATGAATTTGCAAGAGCAGGCCAGGGCATACCGTATCCAGAGCTCGAGTTGTTCGGTGCGCGATCAGATAAAATCATGCAGAATTCGGGCCACGAAACCCGAAGGGGCCCCGGCGCGGCGACATCGCATCTCACTTCAAATTGATCGCCCCTTAGTGGCGCGAACTTGTGTCACAAATTAGAAGGGTAAGGGCAGAATTTCGGTTAACAAAGCTTTTATTCTTACTTTTTTTGCCGGCGTTGCGAGGGAGCAACAGTAGCGTCGTCGCGCCGTGCAACTTTTCACCTCTAATTTCGTTCATCCCCCGTACAGGATGGGGGCATCACCATATGTGCAAGCTCCAGGACTCGGCGAAGTGTTTCCCAGTCGGGTCACATGTGTTCCGGTAAGAAGGACACAAACGGGGCACCGGTTTCAGGCTTCCTCCATCGGAAGCCTCTATAGCCCGGCTTCAATGCTGTGGCGTTAAGTCAGGAAGTGGAAGGCATATTTCATGAATATTCAACTTGGTCCTTCCCAGTTCGCCAGATCCCTTCGTCCCTTCCTGCTGACGATCCTGCTCGTTACGCCATTCTGCCTGCTGAGAGGGCCGCTGCACTGGCACGGCTATTCCTATTTCCTGTTCCTGCCGGCGGTGGCGCTGGCTGAAATCTTCTTCGGCTTCGGCGTGGGCCTGTTCGCTATCCTGCTGACGGTGTTCATCGCCACCTATTTCTTCATCGAGCCGATCTACACCCTGTGGTTCTCGCCGGCACAACTGCCGGCACTGGCGCTCTATGCCCTGAGCTCGGTGGTGATTTTCGGCGCCTGTGAGGGCGTGCGCCTCCTCGTCCAGCATGTCTCGGATGTCAGACACAGGGCCTCGCAACAGGCCCTGGGCGCATCGGAGGCGGCTAGGCCCAAGCAGCGGGCCGTCTCGGTGGATATGTGGCGTGGCTTCGTGCTGTGCACGATCTTCATCAACCACATGCCGGGGAACGTTTTCGAGGCAATCACCTTCCGCAATATCGGCCTGTCCGATTCGGCCGAGGCCTTCGTATTCATGTCCGGCGTTGCCATGGCGCTTGCCTATGGGCGCAAGTTCAATGGCGGCAAGGAGTGGGACGTCTCGCTCACCTTGATCAAGCGGGCGGTGAAGCTCTACGGCGTGCATCTTCTGCTGTCACTTGCCGGCATCGCCATCTTTGCGGCCGGCGCCATTGCCTGGCATGCGCCCGGGCTGATGGCCATGCATGGGCGCGACCTGTTCGTGAAGGACGCCAACACCTTCCTGTTCGGCATCATCTCGCTCGGCCATCAGCTCGGCTATTTCAACATCCTGCCGCTCTATATCGCCCTGATCGTGGTAGTGCCGGGCCTGTTCTACCTGGCCCGCATCCATATCGGCCTGATGCTCGCGGCCTCGGCCCTGCTCTATGCGCTGACCCGGTTCTATGGCTGGAACCTGCCCAACTGGCCGATTCCCGGCGGCTGGTTCTTCAATCCCTTCGCCTGGCAGTTCATCATGGCGATCGGCATTGCCGCCGGCCTTGCCATGCAGCGGAACCGGCTGGTGCGCTCCAAGCCGTTGTTCATCCTGGCAAGCGTGATCGTGTTCGCCGGTGCCTTCGTCGTCACTAACGGCTTCGGGCTCTCCTTCGGCGTGCGCGATGCGGTCTATAACTGGCTGGACCTCGACAAGACCAATCTCGGCCTTGGCCGCCTGACCCACTTCCTGGGCCTGGCCTACTTCATCTACTGCCTCGGCATCTCGCCGAAGCTGGCCTCGCTGCGCATCCTGCAGCCGCTGATCGTGCTGGGCCGCCACAGCCTGCTGGTGTTCTTCCTGTTGTCGCTGGTGGCGGCCTTCGGGCAGGTGTTGCTGCTGACGGGGCATAATGCGCTGTGGGTCCAGGTGGCCCTGCTGGTCGGCGGCGTCAGCTTCTTCTATGCCGCCGCCAGGTTCAGCGAAGCCGAGAAGGCTGCGGGCGGCCCGGTGATGGTGCGGGGTTGAGCGGACCTGTCGCCTCGTGAGCCAGAAGAACCGGAGCCAGAAGAATCGGAGCCACGAGATCCGTCTCGCCACGCCTGCTGACAGTGCCGCCGTCCGGGTCCTGGTCCGGGCTGCCTATTCGCACTACGTGGCCCGCATCGGCCGCGAACCCGGATCGATGGGCGATGACTACGACGCGCTCATCCGCGCCGGCCGGGTGCATGTGATCGGGGAGGGAGGGCAGATCCTCGGCCTACTCGTTCTTCTTCCCGAACCGGACGCCATGCTCCTCGACAATGTGGCCGTCGATCCCGCGCATCGAGGCTCCGGTGTCGGCCGGGCGCTCTTGCAATGGGCTGAACAGACCGCACTCGATGCCGGCTATTCCGCTATCCGGCTCTACACGAATGAGGCGATGACCGAGAATATCAGCCTTTATTCCCGGATCGGCTATGTCGAGACACACCGGGGCGAGGAGAAAGGGTTGAAGCGGGTCTACATGACGAAGCGCCTGCGCTGAAAGCCCGGAACGTCGTCAGTTCGGCGCCAGGACCTTGATCTTCGGGTCATAGGTGTAACTGATCTTCATGTCCTCGCCGCCGGCCTGCATCGCCGCCATTCCGCTGGCCTTGAGGGGGCGTTTGGTCGCGGGATCGACATAGAACGTCACCGTCATGACTTTCGGTGAACCGGGGATTTCGAAGCTGTAGACGCTCACCGGCTTGTGCCCCAGTTTCTTGCCGCCCAGGCATTGGATGTTCTTGGGCTCCTCGCCCATGAAGCCATCGGCAAGAAAGAGCGTGTGCAGTTCTCCGATGGCCTCGTCAGGCAGGGCCGTCCAGCCGCCGTCGACCTTGGCGAAGCCCTTGCCGCCGACTAGGATGGCATCGCGCTGATTGCGGTTGCCGCTGTCTTCGCTGTGCAGGTCCAGTGCGTCCGGCAGAACGATCTTCGCGATGCTGGTGCGAGTGCTGGATTCGCCGGGCCTGCTGGTGGTGAATGTGAGCTCGGTCTCCACCTTGCGAGGACCGGCGTCGTGATAGGCCTGCATCACCGCGGCGAAATCCGCGGTGCAATCGGCATAGGCGAGGGATGACGCGGCCAGCAAAGCGGCGAGCGCAAGGGTGGCGGGCAGATAGCGCATGGTGGTTCCCGTGACTGGATGGCCCCGGCCGAATTGTGGCGCCGGTTTTTTTATGGCCTCCCATTCATGTCACGAAAATGTGTACTGTAAACACCACTTTTCGATTTTCGGAGTATAACGCGAAATGGGGATGTGTCGAAAGAGACACAGAATTGGCTCCGTCCAAGCTTCGCTCCGGACAGCCAGGCACGCCACCCCGTCTGGGCTGGCGCAATCGCTATTGCCGGGGGCCGAGCCTAGAGCTTCAGCTTCACCCTGGTGTTCAGCATCTGGCTGCGCCGTGCGCTGGAGCCAACCTTGATCTCGAAATCGCCGGCTTCCAGCATGGGCTTGAGATCCTTGCCGTGGAAGGTGAGATCCTGGGCGGGCAGGGGGATGGTGACCGTGCCGCTCGAGCCGGGATCGAGCGTAATCCTGCTGAAACCCTTCAACTCGAGCAAAGGGCGGGAGACGCTGGCGACGAGGTCGTGAGTGAAGAGGAAGACGGTCTCCTCCGCTTTGGCCTTGCCCGTATTCGTCACTGTTACGGTCACCTCGATCGTGTCGGTGGGGCCGAAGACCGGCTTGCTCACCGCCAGCCTCGACAGCGCGAACTCCCCATATGTCAGGCCATGGCCGAACGGGAAGTCCGGCGCATTGGGCGCGTCGATATATTTCGAGGTGTAGTGATCGTTCGGATTGAAGGGGCGGCCCGAGGGATATTGCGAATAGAAGAGCGGCGCCTGGCCCACGGCATTCGGCCAGCTCACTGGCAGGCGTCCCGAGGGGGAGACCTTGCCGGTCAACAGGTCAGCGAGCGCAGGGCCCGCCTGTTCGCCCGGAAACCAGGCCATCAGCACGGCCGAGGCCTTGGGGAAGAGCCAGGGCACGGCGAGAGGACGGCCGGCAAAGAGCACGACGATGACCTTCTTGTCCAGGGCCAGGATCGCCTCGGCAAGCTCACGCTGCTTGCCCGGCAGGTCCGGATGGGCGCGGCTTGCGGCCTCGCCGCTCATCGGCGCGGATTCGCCGAGACAGAGCACGATGGTATCCGCGCCCCGTGCCGTCTCGACGGCGGCTGCGATGCCGGAGGTGTCATTGCCGTCGATGCTGACGCCGGCGGCATGGCTGACGCTGCCCACCGCTTCGCTGAGGCCTTTCAGCACGGTGATGCTGTCCTCGGCCACCGACGCGCCGCCCCAGGGACCGCGCATGTCGGCCTGCGCTTCGGCGAGCGGGCCGATCAATGCGACGCGCTCATGGGCAGCGAGCGGCAGCGCGTCGTTGTAATTGGTGAGCAGCACGCAGGATTTGCGCGCCGCATCGCGGGCCACCTCATGGTGGTCGATCTTGCCGGCCAAGGCTGCCAGCGGGGCGGCGCCGCGCCGATAGGGCGCATCGAACAGGCCGAGCCTTTCCTTCAGCACCAGCACCCGGCGCACGCAGGCGTCGATCTCGTCCATGGTGACCAGGCCACGCGAGAGCGCTTCCGGCAGATGGTTGCGATAGGCGTTCGAGACCATGTCGATGTCGACGCCGGCCCGGATGGCGAGAGCCGCGGCTTCGGCAAGATCGGCTGCCACGCCGTGGTGGAGCAGTTCGGCAACGGCGTTGTAGTCGCTGATGATGACACCGTCGAAGCCGAGCTTGCCGCGCAGATAGTCCTTGAGCAGGGGCTCATGCACGGTCATGGGAATGCCGTCGAAGCTGGTGAAGGCAGGCATGATGGCGGCGACGCCGGCCTGCACCGCCGCTTCGAAGGGCGGCAGGTAGATTTCGTGGAGGCTGCGCTCGGAGACGTCCACGCTGGCATATTCGCGCCCGGCCAGCACGGCGCCATAGGCACAGAAATGCTTGGCGGTGGCAGCGAGCGACCCAACGGTCGAGAGGTCGGAGCCCTGGAAGCCCTTGATCTTGGCGGTCGCCATCTGCTGGTTGAGCCAGGGATCCTCGCCCGCGCTCTCGATGATGCGGCCCCAGCGGAAATCCCTGGAGACGTCGAGCATGGGCGCGAAGGTCAGCGCCACGCCGTCATTCCAGGCCTCGACTGCGGCGACGCGCGCCGTGCGGGCCCAGGCCACGGGGTCGAACATCGCCGCCTCCGCCAGCGGCACCGGGAAGGCGGTCTTGTGTCCGTGGATGATGTCGAAGCCGAGCAACAACGGGATGCCCAGGCGCGATTCCTCCACGGCGATGCGCTGGACCTCGTTGACATGTTCGGGGCCTACCATGTTGAGCAGGTTGCCGATATCGCCGGAGCGGATGGCATCGGGCGAATCGCCGCCGAGCAAGGGGCCGGTCACCGCATAGCCGGAGGCGACCATGTTGAGCTGGCCAAGCTTTTCGCGCAGCGTCATCTTGGCAAGAAGAGTATCGATCCGGCTCATGGGTTGTCCTTGCGCGTTGGTTCCTGGGACCGCAGGCGCTCCGCCTGCGGCCGCGGGAACGAAACTCTTCTTCCTGCATAACGCCTCATGTCTTCTGTTCAAGTCACGCTTGCGATAATCCTGCAGCCAGCCTGAATCGGAGAGACGCGATGAGCGAGACAGAAAGCCTGGAGCGCTGGATCGAGCGGCAATATCCCATCGCCGTCGCCAATATGCTGCGCAGCATTTCTGCGACTGGTATCACCAAGCCGCGCCCCGGCTTCGGCCAGACCGTCGTGCCGGCGAGAGGCTCTGTGGTGGCTTCGCCCGTGCCCGCCTCCTACGATCCCGACCCCGATTATTTCTTCCACTGGTACCGTGATTCGGCCGTGGTGATGGATGCGCTCAGGCTGGTGGAGACCGAGGAGGCCAGCGAGCATTTCTGCGATTTCGTGAATTTCAGCCTCAACCTGAACGAGCTGCGCGGCGCCGATCTCGTCGATGACAAGAGCTGGCGCGACGGCGTTGCCGAGGATTTCCGGCAGTTCGTGCGCGAGGACCATGACCTCGCCGCCGTATCGGTGCGGGGCGAGACCCGCGTCAATCCCGATGGTTCGCTCGACATCTCGCGCTGGAACCGGCCGCAATATGACGGCATTGCCGCGCGCGTGCTGACGGTGCTGCGCTGGGCCAGGAGCCGCGGCCCGTTCGGCGGCCTGAAAGACGATGCCGTTTCCGAACTGCTGGATGAGGATATCCGCTTCGTGCTCGCCCATTGGCGCGAGCCAAGCTACGACATCTGGGAAGAGGAGAAGGCGCATCACTACTATACGCTGCGCCTCCAATGCGCCGCGCTGGAAGAAGGGGCGGCCTGGCTGGCGGGGCAGGGCGATCCGGAGGCGGCGCACCAGGCCCGCGCGGCGGCCCTCGATATCCGTGGGCGGCTTGACCATTACTGGCAGCACGAGCCCGGTTATTACCGCTCCCGCCTCACCGAGGACGGCAAGCCGACGCCGAAGGATCTCGACATCGCCGTGATCCTCGCCGCCATCCACGCCGCCGATGCCTCGCCCGCGCATTCGCCGGCCGATGCCAAGGTGGAGAGGACGCTCGACGCGCTCGATGCCATCTTCGAGGCCGACTACGACATCAATCATGACAGGCCGGCGCGGCGCGGCCCGGCGCTCGGTCGCTACCGGGGCGACGAGTATTACTCGGGGGGTGCCTATTATTTCTCCACCCACGCCGCGGCCGAGTTCTGCTATCTGCGCGCCGCCGTGCTGAAGGCCGAGGATCCCGAAGCCGCCGCCCGTCTCAAGGCCCGGGGCGATGGCTATCTCGAAACCATCCGAGCCTTTACGCCGGAGGATGGCGAGATGTCCGAGCAGTTCGACCGCAAGACGGGCGAGCACACCTCGGCCAAGCATCTCGCCTGGAGCTATGCGGGCTTCATCAGCGCCGTGGAGGCGCGGGCGGCAGTTTAATTCCCGGGTGCGCGGACGTCTCGTCCGCATCTTCCCCTCCCGCAACCGTTGCAGTTCAAGATGCGGACGAGACGTCCGCGCACCCGGGATTCTGCCCGAGACGTCCGCGCTCCCAGCACTACTCCATCACTGCGCTGTGGTCCATCTTCGGCACCTGCTTGGCTTTCTTCAGCAGGAAGACCAGCGGCATCACCGCCAGCGACATGATCATCATCAGCTTGAAGTCATCGATGAAGGCGATGACGGTCGCTTGCTGGGTGATCATGCCGTCGATTGCGGTCAGGCCGCTGGTCGAGAAGGGATGCATGGCGTGGGTCGACGCCATTTCGCGCATGGCGGGGTTGTAGCGCGTGACATAGGTGGCGAGGTTGGCGTGGTTGACCTGCGTGTTCTCGGTCAGCAATGCCGAAACCACCGAGATGCCGACGCTCGAGCCGATATTGCGCGAGAGATTGTAGAGCCCGGTGCCGTCGCCGCGGAGCGACGCGTTGAGGGTCTCGAAAGTCACGGTGGTCAAGGGCACGAACAGGAAGCCGAGGCCGGCGCCTTGCACGAAGCCGGTGACGACGATGCGGGTCTGCGACACATCGGGCGTCCAGGCCGTCATGTCGTACATGGCCCAGGCCGTCAGCCCCAGGCCGATCAGCAAGAGTATACGTGTGTCGACCTTGCCGATCAGGCGGCCCATCAGGAACATGCAGATCATGGTGCCGACGCCGCGTGGGCCCATGACCAGGCCGGCGGTGACGACGGGATAGCCCATCAGCGTCTGCAGATAGGGCGTCATCAGCGCCATCGAGGCGAGATAGGTCACGCCTACGACGAAGATGAAGAGCATGCCGACCGAGAAGTTGCGGTCGAGGAACAGGCGCGGTTTGACGAAGGTGTTCTCGCCCGTGAAGGTGTGCACCAGGAAGATATAAAAGGCGCAGGCGGCGATCAGCGCCTCGATCTGGATCTCACCCGATGAGAACCAGTCCTTCTGCTCGCCGCGGTCGAGGAACATCTGCAAGGCGGCGATGGCGACCGAGAGCATGCCGAAGCCGAGCCAGTCGAGCCTGGCGAGCATGTTGCTCTTGGTCTCGGTCACGAAGGCCATCACGCCCAGCATGGCGGCAAGGCCGATCGGCAGGTTGATGTAGAACACCCAGCGCCAGGAAATATTGTCGGTGAGCCAGCCGCCAATCACGGGGCCGAGCACCGGTCCGACCATGACCGAGACGCCGAACAGCGCCATGGCCGAGCCGCGTTCCTCGGGCGCGTAGATGTCGAGCAGGATCGATTGCGACAGCGGCACCAGCGAGGCACCGAAGAAGCCTTGCAGCAGGCGGAAGCCAACGATCTGGTTGAGCGACTGCGCCATGCCGCAGAGCATGGAGGCGACCACGAAGCCGATGATGGCCGACAGCAGCACGCGCTTGCGTCCGAACCGGGCGGCCAGGAAGCCCGATGGCGGCGTCATGATCGCGGCGGCGACGATATAGGAGGTCAGCACCCAGTTGATCTGGTCGGCGCTGGCAGCGACGTCGCCCTGGATATGGGGCAGGGCGACATTGGCGATTGTGGTGTCCAGCGCCTGCATGATCACCGCGAGGATGACGCAGGCCGTGATGGCGCCGCGATTGGCGACCGGCACAAAGGCGGGGATCGCGAGCGGCGCCCTGCCGGGGGCGGCGGTAGCGGACGCACTCATGGCGGGCTGTCCTTGAAAAGATCTTTTAGAAAAAGGGTTTGTCCGTAAAACCTACTGTAAAATGTCATGGATGCGCGAGGCGGCAGAATCGCTCCGCGCCGCCTTTCAGCCCTTGGCGGGCTCGGTCTTCTTGCCTTGCCAGCGGTCGATGAGGCCCTGCACGAAGTCGGGCAGGCCGCGGGCATGGCCGGTGTCGACACTGACTTCGGCGCTCATGCCCACGCGCAGCGGCGGCTTGTTCGGATCATTCTCGATCGTCACCCGCATCGGGATGCGCTGCACCACCTTCACCCAGTTGCCGGTGGTGTTCTGCGCCGGCAGCAGCGAGAAGCTGGAGCTGGAGGCCGGGCTGATCGTCTGCACCTTGCCCTTCCATTCGACGCCCGGATAGGTATCGACGGCGATGGTCACCTCCTGGTCGGGCTTGACATAGGTCAGCTCGGTCTCCTTCGGGCTGGCATCGATCCACATGTCGGTGGTCGAGACCAGGTTGAAGGCCTGCTGCGAGGCCTGGAGATAGGCGCCGACCTGCAGGCTGTCGACATTGGTGACGATGCCGTCGAACGGCGCCTTCACCACGGTGTCGTTGAGGTCGCGCTGGGCATTGTCGACCGCCGATTTCGCCTGCAGGTAGAAGGGGTTCTGCTCTACCGTCTGCGAGGCGTCGCCGCCGAGCTGGGCCAGCATCGCCTGGGCCTGGGCCTGCGCCACCAGCACCTTCTGGTTGGCGGCGTCGAGGTCATGCCTGGCCGAGTCGAAAAGGGCCTTGGAGGCCGCCGAACTCGATTGCAGATCCTGCTGGCGTTTGTATTGCGCCTCGAAGAAGGGAATGTCCGCCTTGGCCTGCTCGATCTGGGCGAGAGCCAGCGTGTAGCTCGCCTGCAGCGTCACCACCTGGTTGCGCACCGTGCCGAGCTGGGCCTGCGCGCCGGCGAGCGCGATCTTGTAGGTGTCCGGACGCAGGCGATAGAGCAGATCGCCCTTCTTCACCGTCTGGTTGTTGTGCACGTCGATCTCGATCACCGTCCCGGCGACATCGGTGGAGACTCCCACGGTGGCCGCGCCGACATAGGCATTGTCGGTCTCCATCACCTGGCCGCCCGTGACGTAATAATAGCCGCCCGCCACCACGGCGACCGGCAGGAGCAGGAACAGGAGCGGACGCAGCAGCGAGCGCTTCTTCTTAGGGGCCGGAGTGGCGGCCGGCGCCGCAGGAGCCGGCGCCTGGGAAGCGGGGGTGGCTTCGCCGGGCTGCTCTACTGCGGGTTTGTCGGGGGCGACGCGATTTTCGATACGCGTAACATTGTTACTTCCGTCAGCCATGACTTGCCTCTTTGCCATCGACCGGTAAGCGGCAGGCCTCCAGCAGATTGGACTTCATAATTGTTAAGGTGTTGAGCAATTGAACACGTTCCTGGTCCGATATGCCGGCCAGGGCCTCTCCACGGGTTACCTCGCCGATACCCCGGATTTCGGTGAGAAGGGGGTAGGCTTCGGGCGTCAGAAAAAGCAGCCAGATCCGCCGGTCAGCCGCATGCTGGCGCCGCTCGACCAGGCCGCGTGCCTCCAGTTTGTCGAGGATGCGCACCAGCGTGATGGGCTCGATTTCCATAATATCGGCGAGCCCGCCCTGATGGATGCCTTCATTCTGCGACAGATAAGCGAGAGTCTGCCATTGCGAACGGGTCAGCCCGAGGTCGCGCGCCCTTTGCTCGAAACGCTTGCGCAGGAGGCGGGCCACGTCATGCAGTACAAAGCCAAGGGTTGGTTGTGTGAGCATGATCAGGACAGACCGTGTTGATAATGAGGTTGCTTATGATCCATGTTATCTATAACAAGGTAGCCGGGATTGCAATCGCTGAAATGGCTCGGGTGAAGGAAATGGGCCGCTATCACATGAAATTTGATCACCAAATGATGTTTTTCGCCGTTGGGGCCGCCTCGGCGCTTGCCGGTTTCATGGCACTGGGGGCGGAAACGGCTCGCGCGGCGCCCAGTTTCGTAAGCTGCGGTGGGGCTGCCATGCTGGGCGGTGCCCAGCTCAACTGCAGCCATCTCGCGCCGAAGAAGCCGGCGCAATTGTGCAATTTCAGCTGGAGCCTGCTCCTGCCGAACAATGTCCCGCAGGTGGTGAGCGGATCGTTCCTGCTGCCGCAGGGCGCCAATAATGCGATCGTGTACCAGGGCACTGGCTTTGTGGGTTCCCTGACCGCACCTGTCATCCTGTGTGCCGATCAGCATTGAGTGCCCTTTCGTAATCCTTTGGGCCTCTGCTGAGATTTCCACAAAAGCTTTGCGGTATGGCCGCAAAGCTGCCTCTTTTCGTTCAGCCTTTATACAAGCAAGGCGCGTTATCCATGTCGGTAGCGTGCAGAAATTGGCTGGGAGCCGCATCGCCTGCTGTATGTGCCACCTGGCGCGCAGGCGAGCCCGGTAAGGAAACGAGGGCCAGGATATGATCGCAAGAATGAGGGCTGCCATCGGAACGTTGCTTGTTCTGATGGCGGTGACGATGCTGCTTCCGCCGGCCAGGGCCCAGGATGCCCAGGCGCCATCGCCCCAATCGCAACAGGAAAAGCGCATTGCGCTGGTCATCGGCAATTCGTCCTATGCGGGGGGCGCCTTGCCGACGACCGCCAATGATGCCGGGCTGATCGCCCAGACGCTGCAGGCCGCCGGCTTCGACGTTGTCGGCGCCCGCGATCTCGACCAGGATGCCCTGCGTCACGCCTTCCGCGACTTCCTCGACAAGGCCCAGCAGTCCGGCCCCGATACCGTCGCCTTCGTCTATCTCGCCGGCTACGGCGTCCAACTCGAGGGGCAGAACTACTTCGTGCCCGTCGATGCGAAGCTCGCGACGCCGGCCGCCATTCCCTCCGAGGCCATCCGCCTTTCCGATTTCATCCAGCCTTTGGCCGGCCTGCATCTCAAGGCGAACATGGTCGTCATCGATGCCGCTCGCGCCAATAATTTTGCGCAGGGCGACCAGCCGCTCGCCGGCGGCCTCGCGCTGATGGACGCCAATCCCAATTCGCTCATCGCCTTCAACGCGGCGCCGGGCACGGTGGCGCCGCAGGAACAGGGACCCTATGGCGCCTATGCCCAGGCTCTCGCCGAGACGATACGGGTGGGCGGCCTGCCGGTTGCCGACGTGTTCGACCGCGTGCGCCTGCGCGTCAATGAGCAGACGCAGGGCGGCCTGCTGCCCTGGAGCGTCTCGCGCATCAGCGAGCCCTTCGTGTTCTTCGACCGTGGGCAAGGCGCGCCGCCGCCCCAGGCGACCTACTACCAGGACAAGTCTTTGCAATCCAAGCGCATCGCCGACTTCGGTGCGGGGGATGCCTATGCCGCCGCCGTGGCCCGTGACACCCTGCCGGCCTATCAGGATTTCATCACCGCCTATCCCCGCGATCCGATGGCCAAGCGCGTGCGCGCCATCATCGCAGCCCGCCGCGAGGCCATTACCTGGCGCGAGACCTGGACGCGCGACACGCCGAATGCCTACTGGTCCTATCTCAGGCGCTATCCGCGCGGGCCACATGCCTGGGATGCGCGCCGCCGGCTCGACTATCTCTCGGCCGCGCTCGAGCCGCCGCCCACCTTCGACGTGATCGACTATGACGTGCCGCCGCCGGAAGAGGACGAGATCGTCTATGTCGATCGCCCCGTCTTCATCTTCTCGGACCCGGATTTCGACCTGCCACCACCGCCTCCGCCGGCAATCATCTTCCTGCCGCCGCCGCCGCGTGACTTCGTGGTGCTGGCGCCGCCGCCGCCGCCGCTCGATCCCTACCTCCTGCCGACTCCCCCCTTCGTGGCGGTGCCGGAGTGGGTGAGGCCACCGCGCTATGTCGAGCCGCCGCCGCAGAATTTCATCTTCGACAACATCCACGACGCGCGGGTGATCAATGAACGGATCAACGAGCCGCCGCGGCAGGAGGGCCTGACGCCAGGCGAAAAGACGGGAGCCGCGCTTGCCATCGGCGCCGGCGCCGCCGCCGTTGCCCTGCCGATGTTCCTGCGCAACCGCGCCAACCGTCCGCCGCCGCAGGGGCAGCCCGGTGTCGGCGGGGCTCCCGTGCTGCCCGGTGCCGTGCCGCAGCCGGGGCGCCTGCCGCCGGCGCAGACCCTTCCCGGCCTGAACGGGCAACCCCTGCCGCTCAACAAGGGCCGTCAGCCTCTGCCCCAGCCTGGCATTCTTCCTGGCCAGCAGCCGGGCGGAAAGCTCCAGCCGGGCCTGCAGCCGGGCAACCAGAACCAGCCCGGCACCTTCCTGCCGGGGCAGCAAAATCAGCCGAACCAGCTCAACCAGCCCGGTGTCGGGGGCACGCCCGGAGTCGCAGGCCAGCCGGGGCAGAAAGGAACCCCTCGTTTCCGCAAGCAGCAAGGCAATGCACCCTTGCAAGGCGGGCAGGTCCAGCCGAATGCACAGACCGGCCAGCCCGTGCCTGGTGTGGCCCCCGGCCAGCCGGGGCAGAAGGGGAACCCCCGTTTCCGCAAGCAGCAAGGCAATGCACCCCTGCAAGGTGGGCAGGTCCAGCCGAATGCACAGACCGACCAGCCTGGGCCTGGTGTGGGCCAGCCCGTGCCTGGTGTGGCCCCCGGCCAGCCGCAAGGCGGCCGCAAGCGCCTGCCCGGCCAGCAACTGGGGACGCCGGGCGGCGCTGGTGCCGGGCAACCGTTGCCTGCCACGCCGGTTCAGCCTGGCGGGCGCAAGCCTCGCCTGCCGGGTCAGCCTGCCTTGGAGCCGGGTGCCACGCCGCAAGGCGGTCAGCAGCCATTGCCGCGGGCCAAGCGCTTTAACCAGGCACCGCTGCCGCAGGGCGGCCAGCCGCAGACCAACAATCCTGCGCCGCGCTTCAACCCGCAGAATGGTCAGAGGCCGCGGATGCAGTTCCAGCCTCCGGGGGGCGAACAGGCGCCTCGCCAGCAAGTGCGTCCGACGCCGCAGTTCCAGCCGCGTCCGCAGCCCCAGATGCAGCCGCGTCCGCAGCCTCAGATGCAGGTGAGGCCGCAACCGCAACAGCAGATGCGTCCGCCGCCGCAGGCACGTCCGCAGCCACAGCCGCGTGCTCCCGCTGCGCCGGCCGAACGCCGCTGCGGCCGTCCGGGCCTGCCGCCCTGCCAATAAGCTCTGCCGCCTCGTCGACAGGCTGAACAGCCGCCCGGTCCGCAAAGGCCGGGCGGTTTTTATTTTCCGGGCAGCATGCGCTCGAGCACCTCGTCCTTTCTGACGAGGACGTGCCATGCCACCGCCAGCACATGCAGCGTCAGCACCGCACCGATCGCCCAGGCGCCCCAGTAATGCAGGCTCTCGCCCAACAGGGCCCTGGCCTTGTCGAGCGGCAGCAGGCGGGGCCAGGAGAACAGGCCGAACCAGGGCAGGGAATAATTGCCCGAGGCCGAGAACAGATAGCCGGTGAGGGGCATGAAGAACATCAGGCCGTAGAGCGCGAGATGGGCAAGGCGGGCGGCAAGATGGGTGAGCGCCGGCGGCGCATTGCGGTAGAGCGGCTCGCCGGCCAGCAGCCGATAGACGAGCCGGAGCACCACCAGCACCAGGGCGGTCATGCCGAGCGACTTATGGATATCGAGAATCTCACGCCTCGGTGAGGTGCCGGGCTCCAGGAAGGCGGCCCAGACGCCGAGGCCGATGGCCGTGAAGATGATCGCCGCCATCAGCCAGTGGAAGAGGCGCTGCTGGCGGTCGTAATGATAGCGGTCGGGGGCGGTCGGCGTTGCGGTCGAGGACATGCGCGATACTTTCAAAAGCCCCCCGCAACGCGGGATGGCCTTCGATCGGGGCCGAATTGGGGCGGGTTGCTGCGGTGCAATAAATTTGGGCGGGCCGCGGTTTGGAGTGTCGATCACCGATCGACATCTTCCTTGCCGGCAAAGATATCGTTCCCAGAATGTCGATCTCAGCCCCTTCTGCCATGCTGAAAGGGGCGGGATCGACACTCCCATCCTTCACCCGTTGTCGTCGTTCGTCACCACGGCCAGGTTCGCATAGCCGTCCTTGTTGTAGACGTCGTCGCGGAACTCGACGAGGCCTTCGGGCGTCGCCCAGGCCGTGACGTAGATCCAGAACACCGGCACCTTGGCAGTCGGGGTTGCCGTGGTGCGGGCGCCGGAACGGATCACCTCGTCGATGCGGTCGCGCGTATATTCGGTGCCCTGCAGGATCCAGGCGCAGAGATCCCGCACGTCCTGCACGCGGGCGCAGCCGGAGGAATCGAAATGATACTCGGAGCCGAACACCGACTTTTCCGGCGTGTCATGCATGTAGACGCCATACTGGTTGGCGATGTTGATGCGCACCTGGCCGAGGGAATTGTCGAAGCCAGGGTCCTGGGTGAAGCGCATGCGCGTCGCCTCGTCGGTGTTCCAGTCGATCTGGCTCGCCAGGATCTCCTGGCCGGTCGGCGTGTAGATGCGGATGTGGTGTTCGGTCAGATATCCCGGATCCTTCTGCATCAGCGGGATCAGGTCTTTCTTGATGATGGAGAGCGGCACCGTCCAGAAGGGATTGAAATTCACGTTCTGCACGACGGTGGAGAGGATCGGCGAGGGGCGGTCCGGCTTGCCGATCACGGTGTTGTGGCGCTGTTCGACCACGCCATTGCTGACGGCCTCCACCTCGGTCGCCGGGATGTTCATCATCATGTAGCGGCTGCCGAGACTGCCCATCTCACGCAGGCGCACGATGTTCATCTGGAGTTGTTTGACGCGCACGTCGATGGGAATGGCGAGGGCGGCGCGCGAGGTATCGCCGACCACGCCGCTGGCCTCGATGCCATGGCGGGCCTGGAAGCGCATCACGGCTCCGTCGAGATAGGAATCGAACACCGGTGAGCGCCCAAGCGAGGGGGCGAGGTCGCCGGACGCCACGAGGCGCTGGCGCAGGGAGACCACATCGGCATTGTCGTCGCCGAGCTGCAGGCGCTCATTGCCGGTCACCTGCGGCCAGCCGCCCTGTGCGGCGAGTTCCTGATATTTCGCCAAGGCTCGTTCGGTTGCCTCGATCGTGCCTGATGACAGCAGCGGAGAGGAACTCATGGCCGCATCGAGCGGGCTGGTGATCGAATCGTAGCCCTCCTTCATCTCCATCTGGCCGAGGCCGAGATTGTTGGACAGCGAGGGGCGCGACAGGGCGGTTGATGCGGCACCGCCGGCCAGGAGGGCAAGGATGTGACGACGTGTGAGCGGCAGGGACATGTCTACAGGCCTGTTCAGCACCAGGCCTCGGCCCGGTTGGATTGGAAATCTGCGCGAGATGAAAAACCCCTCTCCTTAAAGAAAAGCGCAGAAATGAGCCGAGCTACCAACCCTGAGGCGAAGTCACCGAGATTTGAGGGAACGTTATCGGGAGTGAGGAGGATATGCAGTTACCTACGCCAAGGATTTCTACCCCAAGGCGTTGAAGTAGAGCCATTCGCGTCAATGGAGTCACAGCCAGCGCATACGCCGCCGTCATTCCGGCCGTAGCGAAGCGAAGAGCCGGAATCCAGGAACACAAACCTTTCAAGGACAGTGTTCGTGGATTCCGGGTCTCCTTTCAGTCGCCCGGAATGACGTCGTGTGTCCGGCGCCTTCTCGTTCGGCACTTTCCTGGCCGACCATCACACCGTCTTCAGCATGCCGCCATCGACGTAATAGGCCGAGCCCACCGAATAGGTCGCCTTGTTCGAGCACAGGAAGACGAAGAAATTCGCCATTTCCTCGGGCGAGGAGAAGCGCTTGATCGAGGCATTCTCATGAGCGACGCCGTCGAGATAGCCCTGCCAGTCGCCGCCCTTGCCGGCGGTGAGCTGCTTGGCGGTCTTGATCCAGTCCGGCGTCAGCACCAGGCCGGGATTGACCGTGTTGACGCGGATATTGTCCTTGATCACCTCCTCGGCCAGCGTCTTGGAGAACATCATCAGCGCTGCCTTGGTGACGTTGTAGATCGGCTCGTACCAGAGCGGCTGCAGCGCGCAGATCGAGGCGTTGTGCAGGATCACCCCGCCGCCGCGCTGGCGCATCATCGGCACGAAGCCACGGGCAAGGCGCACCGCCGCCATCACATGCAGGTCCCAATAGGCCTGCCATTTCTCGTCCGGGGCCTCCATGATGGTCTCGTTGGAGCCGGTGCCGGCATTGTTGATCAGGATGTCGGCGCCGCCGAAAGTAGCCCTGGTCTGGTCCACCAGTTCGCGGATGCCGTCCACGCCGGCGACATCGCAGGAGACACCGAGGGCGCGCACGCCGAACTCGGTCTCGATGCGCTCGGCCTCGACGGTCACGCGCTCGGCCTGCCGAGCGGCGAGCACGACATGGGCGCCCTCGGCGGCCAGGCCCTCAGCGATGGCGAGGCCGATGCCCACGCTCCCGCCCGTGATGACCGCTACCTTGTCCTTCAGCCCGAGATCCATGGCCCGTTCCTTCCCTTGTCAGAATCCGCCGACAACATAGCCGCCATCCACGGGTAATGTCGTGGCTGTCACGAACATCGAGGCGGGGGAGGCAAAGAAGATGGCGGTGCCGACGAGATCGTCCACCGTGCCCCAGCGCTTGAGGGCGGACTTCTGGGCGATCTTCCCGGCGGGCACGGGGTCGGTCCACAGGGCCTTGGTCATGTCCGTCTTGTGGTAGCCGGGCGCGATGGCGTTGACGCGGATGCCTTCGGGGCCGAATTTATGGGCGAGCGCCCGGGTGAGGCCCATGATGCCGGTCTTGGAGGCGCAATAGGCGGGGACGCTGTCATCGGCGAGATAGCTCAGCATCGAGGCGATGTTGATGATCACGCCCTGCGAGTTCTTCAGGAGTGGATGGGCGGCCATGGCGAGGCGCATGGCGCTGTTCATGTTGACATCGACGACTTCGAGATAGGTCTCTTCCGTCCATTCCGCGTCCGGGCGGGCGATGCCCTGGGAATTGACCAGCACGTCGAGCTTGGGCAGGGCGGCGAAGAAGGCGTCGACGGCCTTTTTGTCGCGCACGTCGAGCTGCTCGAAGCGGATGCCGCTTTCCCCATTGGCGGCCTTCGCCGCGGCAAGGCGCGCGCTGGTCGAGCCGGTGGCGATCACCGCTGCGCCAAGGCGGGCAAAGCCCTGCGCGAGGGCAAGGCCGATGCCGCTGGAGCCACCCGAGACCACCACGGTCTTGCCGGCGAAGAGATCGGGACGGAAGGCGGAGAGAATGTCCTGCATGGGGATTTCCTTGGGTGTTTTCGTTTGGGCTGGCGCTGAGCCGGCCGGAGTCATCTCTGCTCCAGCCGATCCAGGTCGTCGTAGAGCGCCTGCGAATGGCGGTAGAGCTTGTCGAACACCGGCTGCATGCGGGCATAGGTCTCGGCCCAGGCCGGGTCGGGCAGGACCTCATGTTCGTAGTGCACGAAATGACCGATGGCGTCCTCAACCTTCGCGAAGCGGCCGAGCGCCGTTGCCGCCATGGCGGCGCAGCCGACTATGCCGCATTCGGTCTCCCGCGGCACCAGGATGGACACGTTATAGGCGCTCGCCTTGATCTTCAGCCAGAACTCGCTCCTGGCGCCGCCACCTGATGCGACCACGCGTTCGAGCTTCTGGCCGGTGGACGCCTCCATCACGCGGATGTGCCGGTTCACCGCGAAGGCGACGCCTTCCAGCGTGGCGCGGTGGAGATGGGCGAGGCCGTGCTTGGCGCCGATGCCGAAGAACTGGGCGCGCGCATTGCGGTGGGCGCCGAGCCGCTCGCCCGCCAGGAAGGGCAGGAAGAACAGGCCTTCGGCGCCGGCCGGTGCCTCCGCCGCCTTGGCGACGATGTCGGCATAGGAGAGCGACTTTTCATGGAAGGCGCGGCGCGCCCAGCGCATGGCGTCGCCTCCGGTTTCGAGCAGAGTGAACGGCCCCCAATGGCCCTCGACCGTGCGCACATTGCAGATTTCCGGATCGAGCAAAGGCTGCGGCGTAATCAGGGTGATGATGGAAGAGGTGCCCATCACGTCCGAGGCGGTGCCAGGGCTCACAACGCCCGAGCCGAGCACCGCCACGGGATAATCGGCGCCGCCTACCAGGACGGGGATGCCTTCCGGCAGGCCGGTCTCGCCGGCTGCCTCGGCGGTGACATGGCCGAGAATGTCGAGGGGCGAGCGGATCGGCGGCAGCTTGGCGGCGTCAAGGCCGAGGCGCTCGATCATGGCTGATGACCATCGGCCCGTCCGCGGGTTCATCAGGAAGCTGCAGGAGGCATCGCCCTCGTCCATGGCGATCTCGCCTGTGAGGTGCAGATTGATATAATCCTTCGGCATCAGCACGGTAGCTGCTGCCTGGTAGGCCTCGGGATCGTTGTCGCGCAGCCAGGCGAGCTTGAAGCCGGGCCAGGCCGGCGTCGGCGGATTGCCACTCTCGGCGAGATAGGAGGAGGGCGGATTCGAATGCTCGAACCCGGCAACCAGACCGACGGTGCGTTTGTCGTTCCAGAGGGGGGCGGTGTCGCGGGTGAGCCGGCCCTGGCTGTCGACCAGCACGGTGCCGTGCATCTGGCCGCAGGCGGCGACGGCGGCGATCCCGGTTTTCGAACCGGCATGCTTGCCGAGGACCGTGCGGATGGCCACCACCGTACCGGACCACCAGTCGGCCGGGCGCTGTTCGGCCCAGCCGAAGGCCGGCACGATCTGATCATATTCGCTCGCCGCGATTTCGAGGATGGCGCCGCTGCCCGCATCGACCAGGGCGGCGCGGGCGCTGCCGGTGCCGACATCGATGGCAAGGATCAGGTCCCCGGTCATGCCAGGTCTTTCGGTTCTCGGTCCTTCGGCTCTTGGCCTTTTCGGTTCTTGCTCATGCGCGCATCCTGCCTCGAAGGAAGACATATTTCCGGAGTGATGCTACGCGTACGCATGCCAGTCAACCGCAAATTCAGCGCATTTATGCTGCGACGCAGCAAATATATTCCATATCTTGTGACCTTTTGCCCTGATATGTAGCATTGCTACAGAATTTCAGTGATAGGGGGTGGCTCCGTGCCAGCCCCAGGAGAATCGAGACATGGCCGCCAACCCCCTTGAAACGATCGAGAAGATCGGCGTCGTGCCAGTTATCGCAATCGAAAATCCTGCTCATGCCCTGGCGCTTGCCGATGCGCTGGCGGAGGGCGGGTTGCCGATCGCCGAGATCACCTTCCGAACCAAGGCGGCCGCCGAAGTGCTGGCCATCCTGAAGGACAAGCGCCCCGACTTCCTCGCTGGCGCCGGCACGGTGCTCGATCTCGAATCCGTGAGGGCATGCAAGGACAATGGCGCGAAGTTCGCGCTCTCGCCAGGCTTCGATCCGCAGATCACGGCGGCTGCCAGAGATATCGGCCTGCCCTTCGCCCCCGGCATCATGACACCGACCGACCTGACGCTGGCAACCCGCGCCGGATTTCGCCTGTGCAAATTCTTCCCGGCCGGCATCGCCGGTGGCCCGAAGGCGCTGGAGGGCATCGCGGCGCCCTTCAACCATCTTGGCGTGCATTTCATCCCCACCGGCGGCGTCAGCTTGGAGACGATGGGCGACTGGCTGAAGCATCGCTTCATCGCGGCTGTCGGTGGCACCTGGATCGCCAGGCCCGAGGACATGCGCGAGGGCAAATTCGCGGAGATCACCGCCAAGGCAAAGGCCGCGGTCGAGCGCGCCAGGGCCATTCGCGCGGGTGAAGCATGAGCGCCTATCGGCCCGCCACCCAGCCGACGCTCTATTTCATCGGCGTCACCACCACCAAGAGTTCGATCATGCGGGTGTTTCCGGCCTGGGCCAAGCATCTCGGTCTCAAGGATGCGGTGATCAAGGGCATCGACTTTCCGCTCCATGCCGATCCCAGCGCCTATCGCGAGGCGGTGGCCTTCATCAAGGCCGATCCGCTGTCGATGGGCGCGCTGGTCACCACCCACAAGATCGATCTCTACAAGGCCTGCCGCGACATGTTCGAGGTAATAGATACCTTCGCCCTGCGCATGGAGGAGACGAGCTGCATCTCCAAGCAGGGCGGCAAGCTGATCTGCCATGCCAAGGATCCGATCTCCTCAGGCCTGTCGCTCGATGGTTTCATCCCCAAGGGCCATTTCGAGAAGACCGGGGCCGAGCTCTTCTCGATCGGCGCCGGCGGCTCCACCATCGCGCTGACCTGGCATATGGGCCGGCAGGAGCGCGGCGCCGACCGGCCCTCGCGCATGATCGTCTCCAATCGCAGCCAGCACCGGCTCGATGAGATCGAGCGGATTCACAAAGAGATCGGCCTCACCGTGCCGGTCGACTATGTCCTGGCTCCCACGCCTGCCGACAATGATGCCGTCACCGCTGCACTCAAGCCGGGCTCGGTGGTGATCAACGCCACGGGTCTGGGCAAGGACGCGCCGGGCTCGCCGCTCACCGAGGCGGTCGTCTTTCCCGACCACGGCATCGTCTGGGACCTCAATTATCGCGGCGACCTCGTCTTCCTCGACCAGGCCCGCAGGCAGCAGGCGGCCCGCCATCTGCAGATCGAGGACGGCTGGACCTATTTCATCCATGGCTGGACGCAGGTGATCGCGGAGGTCTTCCACATCGACATCCCGACCTCCGGTCCGGGCTTCGACAAGCTCGGCGAGATCGCCATCGCGGCGGCGAAGGGCTGAGCGATGGAACGCATCCTCGTCACGCCGCGCTCGCTGACATCGACGCCCCATCCGCGGATCGAGCAGTTGCGCGACCAGGGCCATGAGATCGTCATGTCCACGCCCGGCAAGTCGCCCGACGAGGCCGAACTGCTGGCGCTGGTGCCCGGTGTCACCGGCTGGCTCGCCGGGGTGGAGAAGATCTCGCCACGCGTGATCGAGGCCGCCGGCAGGCTCCGGGCGATCAGCCGCAACGGTACGGGCGTCGACAATCTGCCGATCGAGGCGCTGCTCGAGCGCCGGATTGCCGTGCGCATCGCCGCGGGCGCCAATGCGGCCGGGGTGGCGGAACTCGCCATCGGGCTGATATTCGCGGCACTGCGACAGATCCCGCTCTGCGATGCCGGTATCAAGCAGGGCCAGTGGCCACGCCGGCTGGGCGCCGAGATCCGCGGCCGCACGGTCGGGGTGATCGGCTGCGGGGCGATCGGCGCCGAGGTCGCGCGCCTGGCCGCCGCGCTCGGTGCCCGCATCCTCGCCTTCGATCCCCTCCGTCCGAATGTGAATGTCGGTGAGCGCGAGCTCACCTGGGCGGAGGTGCCGGAGATCCTGGCGCAGGCCGATATCATCACGCTGCACTGCCCGGCGCTGGCGGATGGCAGGCCGCTGATCGGTGCCGTCGAGCTTGCCTCGATGCCGAGCGGCGCGATCCTGATCAACACGGCGCGTGCGATGCTGATCGACGAGGCGGCGGTGCTTGCCGCCCTCGATGCCGGCAGTCTCGGCTGCTACGCCACCGACGTCTTCGACGACGAACCACCGACGAGCCTCCTGCTCGCCGCTCACCCGAGGGTGATCGCCACCAGCCATATCGGCGGCTTCACCCAGGAAAGCGTCAACCGGGCCACCGAAGTGGCCATCGCCAACCTGATGGATGCCTTGCGGGCGGGGAAGGGGTGATGGTCCGAGTATTCGAAGCGCCACTAACAAGGGCGCGAGGAACGTCATTCCGGGCGACCGTGGGGAGACCTGGAATCCATGAACACCGTCCTCGAAGGATTGTGTTCATGGATTCCGGCTCTTCGCTGCGCTCCGGCCCGAATGACGAACATTGCCGTTTCTGCCTTTCTCAACAAGACATCGGAGTTCCCTGAGATGGCCTTTGCGGCATTGCGGTTTTCCGGGACACTGGCGCACAAGCTTGCTGCTTCGCGTCCCGAAACGGGCGTCTCGCTCTACTGGCTCGGCCAGGCCGGCTTCCTGGTCGATACTGGCCGCCTGCGTATCCTGATCGATCCCTATCTGTCGGATTCGCTGGCGCAGAAATATCGAGATCGCGGCTTTTCGCATGAGCGCATGATGCCCCCGCCCATCGAGATCGCCGACCTCCCGCCGATCGATTTCGTGGCCTGCACGCATTTCCATACCGACCATATGGATGGTGCGACGCTGGCCCCGATCGCCGAGCGCTTTCCCGCCGTCAGTATCCTGGTGCCGAAGGCTTCCCTGAAGGTCGCCGCGGAGAAGACCGGTCTCGGGCCGAATAGCTTCATCGGCGTCGATGCCGGCGAGACGCTTGTCCTGGGCGAGGGCGCCGAAGTCACCGCCGTGCGCGCGGCGCATGAGGAGCTCACGCGGGACGAGGCCGGCCACCACCTCTTCCTCGGCTATGGCTTCAGGCTGGGCCATGTCAGAATTTTCCATTCGGGCGACACCATCCCCTTCGAGGGACAACTGGCCGAGATCGAAGCCCTGAAGCCTGATATCGCGCTGTTTCCGGTGAATGGTAGGTCGGAAGCGCTTCGCTCGGCCGGTATCGTCGGCAATTTCACCCTGGACGAGGCTGTCGAAGTCGCCGAGGCCTGTGCCATCCCCATTCTTCTGGCGCATCATTTTGGCATGTTCGCCTTCAACACGGTCGCGCCCGAAATTATCGATGCCAGGGCGGTGGCCATGACCGGCAAGACGAGGCTGCTTCGGGCCAGGGAAGGAATCGAGTATAGGCTATGAATCCCGCCTGACGCTGCGGATTCAGCCCTCCCGCCAAGAGAGGGAACCTAAGAAGGGTGACTAAGGCTATGGCCTCGCCGGATTCTGTCGTTTCCTCCCAGCCTGCTCCCCGAGCCACGATCCAGAATGTGCTCGAAGTCGTCCGCGTGATGCTCGGCGAATTGCGCAAATCCGACCGCAAGGTCGCCGATCTCATCCTGGCCGATCCCCATCGCATCCTCAACGCCACGGTGGCGGAGACGGCGCTTGCCGCGGGCGTGAGCGAGCCGACGGTGATCCGTTTCTGCACCGCCATCGGCTGCAGCGGCTTCCAGGATTTCAAGCTGCGCCTCGCCCAGAGCCTCGCTTTGGGCACGCCGGCCACCCATTCGGTGCTGCTCGACACCGATCCACCGGAAGCCGTGGTCGAGAAGATCTTCGACTACACCATCACCAGCCTCGACTGGGCTCGCCACCATCTCGACAAGGAGGCGTTGAAGCAGGCAATCGGCATCCTGGAGCGCGCCAACTCTATCGAGTTCTTCGGCTTCGGCGCCTCCGGCATCGTGGCGCGCGACGCCCAGCAGAAATTCCCCCTCTTCGGTGTGCCCTGCGGCGCCCAGCTCGATTCCCACCAGCAGATCATGGTCGCCTCGATGATGAAGCCGGGCGATGTCGCCGTGGTCATCTCCAACACCGGACGTACCCGCTCCATCATCGAGGTAGCGCGCACGGCCCGGGAAAACGGGGCCAGGGTGATCGGCATTACCGGCTTCGAAACCTCGCTCGCCAGCCATTGCGACGTGACCTTGCTGGTGGAGACGCTCGACAACACCAATATCTATACGCCGACCATCTCGCGCATCGCCGCGCTGGTGGTGATCGACGTACTCTCCACCGCCGTGGCGCTACGCCGCGACGAAGCCCATGTCTGTCGCTTCCAGCGTATGAAGCGGCGGCTGGCGGAGTATCGGACCGAGGAGTGAGGGTCCTTCTACGCCCTTATTTATACCTCACCGCCACGATCAGGTTCGGCATGGCCGCAACGCCTGCCCGCCCGCGCATGTGGGAAATCCGCCCCCGCTCGACACCGGGGGTTGTTGGCGGAGGCGTTCAGATTGTATGGCTGGAAGCTGAACCGGAATCACTGCTTGCGATGAAGATCGAAATCGACATGGGCACCGCCTCCGCGGCCGGCGGTGCGCCTGCAATGCTCGATGTCGAGGAATTGCTGGCGACGCGCCTGTTGGTGCAGGGCAATTCCGGCTCCGGCAAGTCGCATCTCCTGCGCCGGCTGCTCGAACAGAGCGCGCCGCATGTGCAGCAGGTGATCATCGATCCCGAGGGCGAGTTCGCCAGCCTGTCCGACCGCTACGGCCATGTCGTCATCGATGGCGAGCGCAGCCTGGCTGAACTCGAGCATATCGCCCAGCGCGTGCGCCAGCACCGTGTCTCCGCCGTGCTGGTGCTCGAGAGCCTCGATGCCGAGATGCAGATGAAGGCGGCGGCCGCCTTCCTCAACGCCCTCTTCGACGCCGAGCGCGATTACTGGTTCCCCATGCTGGTGGTGGTGGACGAAGCCCAGCTCTTCGCCCCCGCCGCCTCGGGCGAAGTCTCGGAGGATGCGCGCAAGGTCTCGCTGGGCGCCATGACCAACCTGATGTGCCGCGGCCGCAAGCGCGGCCTTGCCGGCATCATCGCGACGCAGCGCCTGGCCAAGCTTGCCAAGAATGTCGCGGCTGAAGCCTCCAACTTCCTGATGGGGCGCACCTTTCTCGATATCGACATGGCGCGTGCGGCCGACCTCCTCGGGCTCGACCGCCGCCAGGCCGAGACCTTCCGCGAGCTACAGCGCGGCCAGTTCGTGGCGCTGGGCCCGGCCTTGTCGCGCCGTCCCCTGCCGATCAGGGTGGGCCCGGTGGAGACGCGTCCGCGCGTGGCGACGCCCAAGCTGACGCCGCTGCCGGAAGCGGGCGAGGCGGCGCGCGACCTGATCCTGGCGCCCGTGCCCGTCGCCGCGCCGCGCGCCCGTCCGGAACGCCGGGTGGTGACGCCAGCGCCGTTGTCCACCACCGAGATCCTCGAACAACTGGTGCGCGACAAGCCGGCCGAGGGTGCCGGCGAGGAGGCTGTGCCGGCCATGCCGCCAGCCGAGCTGCAGCGCGCCTTTGCCCGCATCGCCTTCGCCATCATGCGGGAGCCGGATGCGACCTTCCGCACCGAGGCGGTGCTCTACCAGGATTTCATCGTGCGCTGCCGTATCGAGCGGCTCGGCGGCACGCCGCCGGCGATGGCGCAGTTCAAGTTCCTGCTCAACGCCGCCCGCGCCGGCCTCGATCCCGAGACGGTGGATGCCGAGGAATGGCAGCGCGCGCTCGACCAGGCGCGGCTGGTGCCCGCCGACCTGCAGGCCGTCTTCCTCATCCTCGCCGGCGCGGCGATGACGGGCCAGCCCTGTCCGCCGGACGCCGAGATCGCGCGGCGCTGCGGCAGCCATTCGAGTGGGCGCGCCCGCAGCCAGATCCGCCATCTGCAGAACGCCGATTTCGTAATGACGCGGGTGGACATGCGCGGCTCGCGCATCGCCGTCATCCCGGATCTCGGCTGGGAGACGGCGCCGGGCGATCCCAACGGGCCCGTCCAGGACGAGCGCGGCTTGGCGGCGGCCGAGTAGGCAACTGCAGCGTTTGGGCGAGACTGGACGTTGCAGGATCAGGTGAGCCGATTGCGTCCCCTCGCCCCGTTCTTACGGGGAGAGGATAGAGCTGCGCTGCCTTCCCAAGGTAAATTTTATCAGTTATATCAATAAGATAATAGAGTTTTATTGCATTTGTTTCTACGGTGCCGCCTCTCAAAACGCTTCTCCCTTGAGTTTGCGCTGCCCCTCACCTCTATCCTCTCCCCGTAAGAACGGGGCGAGGGGGCGCAACCGGCGCGCTCTACGCAGAATTGCCTCATCTCGCCCAGCTGTGGCTTCACAACCACCAGAACGGCACAAGCATCGGCACGCGTCGGGCATAGGCATCATAAGCCTGCGGACCCAGGTCACCACGCAGCACGTTCTCCTCCAGTCTCGCCTTCATCACGATGCCGACGAGGATGATGGCGACGCCGATGAAACCCACCAGTGTGCCCTTGATCAGGGCCGTCGCCAGCAAGGCCAGGATCAGTCCGCTATAGATGGGATGGCGTACCAGGCCGTAGGGGCCGGTATCGACGATATGATGGTCGGCCTTGATGGTGACCGAGCCCGACCAGAGCGAGCCGAGATGCAGGCGGGCCCACCAGCAGAAGGCAAAGCCTGCAAAGGCGCCGAGAACGCACAGCCAGGCGCCGGTGAAATCGGGCCACCACAGATGCACGGCCCAACTGGTGCGGGCCGGCACGGCGAGGATGAGGCCGCCGATCAGCATCAGCAGGCGGTAAATCAAGACCTCCCGGCCACCCTCTACGCGCAGGGCCTTGCTGGACCAGCGCGCCGCGATGATCCAGGATATCGCCCAGGCGAGCCAAAGACCGATCAGAACCAGACCAGGATACATGCGACCTCTCCCTGCCCTTCAGCATGGCAGGCATCGCCCCGATTTATGGCAGAATTTCAAGGATTACCTAAGGTAATCTATCCGGAAGCATTAGAAATTGTCGTATCAGAATCCCAATAGGGGAGTATGGTAGTCTAAAGCGGGCCTGAAATTTGCATGTCCGCGGCGGTATAAATATGGCATAGCAAGCGCCGAAACGGCTCCCCTTTTTCTCCAAGCAAGAGCGGATGATGTCTTCCCTGATCGTTCCCCTGATCGTCTGTGGTGGTTCCGGCACCCGGCTTTGGCCCGCTTCGCGCGCCAGCCGCCCCAAGCAGTTCCTGCCGCTTTTCGGTGATCTCTCCACCTTCCAGGAGACGGTCCGCCGTGTCAGCGACGTCAGCCTGTTCGGCCGTCCGGTGATCGTCACCAACCAAGACCATCGCTTCCTGGTGGCCGACCAATTGCTGGCGGTTGGCATCGAGGCCGATATCCTGCTCGAGCCCGAGGCCCGCGATTCCGGCCCGGCCATCGCCGCCGGTACGGCCTATATCGTCCAGCGCAACGGCGCCGAGACGCCGGTTCTTTCGCTCGCGGCCGATCACCGTGTCCGCGACGTCGAGGGCTTCCGCGCAGCCTGCGTTGCAGCGCGCCATGGCGCCGAGATGAACGCCATCGTGACCTTCGGCGTGGCGCCGGATCATCCGGCCACCGGCTATGGCTATATCGAAGTGGGCGAGCCCCTCACCGAGGGCGTGCTGCATGTGCAGCGCTTCGTCGAGAAGCCGGATGCGGAGACGGCCACGCGCTATGTCCGCGAAGGCTATCTGTGGAATTCCGGCAACTTCCTCTACCAGGCCGGAAAGTTCCTTTCCGAATATGCCGAGCGAGAGCCACGTACGGTGGAAGCCGTGAAGGAGGCCGTCGCCAAGGCGAAGGTCGACCTCGGCTTCATCCGTCTCGATGCCGCCGCCTTCGGCCATGCCGACAAGCGCTCGGTCGACTATGCGGTGATGGAGAAGACCAAGGTCGCCGCCGTGGTCCCCGCCAGCTTCGACTGGTCGGATGTCGGTTCCTGGAGCGCGGTGCGCGAATTGTCTCCGCAGGACGAGGCTGGCAACGCCAGGTTGGGCGAGGGCGTTTTCGTCAATGCCCGCAACAATCTGGTCTCCACCGAGCGGCCAGTGGTCTGCGTCGTCGGCCTCGACGATCTCGCCGTAATCGCCACCGGCGATGCAGTGCTGGTGGCCAGGCGCGACGACGCTGCCGGCATCAAGGCGTTGGTCGAGAAGCTGAAGCAGAAGCACAACAAGCTCACGCAGGAACATCTGCAGTCCTTCCGCCCCTGGGGGTCCTATCAGTCGCTGGATCTCGGCTCGCGCCACCAGGTCAAGCGCATCATGGTCAAGCCCGGTGGCCAGCTTTCGCTGCAGAAGCATCACCATCGCTCCGAGCACTGGATCGTGGTGCGTGGCGTGGCGACCGTCACCATCAACGCCAACGTCAAGACGCTGCATGAGAACGAGTCGATCTATATCCCGCTTGGCGCCACCCATCGCCTGGAGAATCCGGGCAAGATCGACCTGGAACTGATCGAGGTGCAGACCGGCAGCTATTTCGGCGAGGACGACATCATCCGCCTCGAGGACGTCTACAACCGCGCCGCTTCGTGAGGCAGCGCAAATTGGAGTGGCGATCTCCGATCGCCATTCTTGGAAACGAGGCGCCCTGGGTCAAAAGAAGATGGCGGTCGGAGACCGCCAATCCGTGTTTCGAGCGATCTACTGTCTGAAGAGGCCTTCCATGCCCGCCATGGAAGGCCTTTTTGTTTGATGCGGATCGGCCGCTTTACCAGCAGGTATAGCCGCCGTCGGCGAGCACGATCGAACCCGTCAGCAGGCTGGCGGCGTCCGAGGCCAGGAACTGCACGGTGGAGGCGATTTCGTCGACCTCGCCCATGCGGCCCATCGGCGTCATCTCCAGCCAGGTCTTGAACATGTCTGCATTGTTGGGGTCATTGGCGGCGAAGGCGGTCAGCGGCGTGTTGATATAGGTGGGCGCCACCGAGTTCACGCGCACGCCGCGCGAGGCCCATTCGGCCGCCAGCGACTTGGTGAGATGGTGCACACCGGCCTTGGAGGCATTGTAATAGGACTGTTCCTGCGGCTTGTTGACGATGAAGCCGGACATCGACCCGATATTGACGATCGACCCCTTCTTTGCCGCCAGCATATGCTTGCCGAAGGCACGGCAGCACCAGAACACGCCGTTCAGGTTGACGTCGATGACATTGAGCCAATGCTCGTCCGTCACCGTTTCGGCCGGGGTCATCGAGCGGGCGATGCCGGCATTGTTGACCAGGATCTCGACGGTGCGGCCCTGGCTGGCGAGGTCGTCGGCCACCTGCGTGACCTGTTCGGACTTGGTCACGTCCATCTGCACGATCTCGGTGGTGTAGCCCTTGGCGGCGAGGGCGGCCTGGCCCTCCTCGGCGACCTTCATGTCGAAATCGGCGATCACCACCTTGGCGCCGAACTCCACCAGCGCCTCAGCGCAGGCGAGGCCGATGCCGCGGCCGCCGCCGGTGACCAGCGCATGGCGGCCGGTGAGGTCGAGCTTGTTCCTGTACATTCCAGACATCCTCTCGTGCGTTTCGTCCCTGATCCGATAGGGGCGGCGCAGTCGGGCTGTTCTTATCGGACCACGCGCCGGGCGTGCAATCTAAGGCGCGACCGTGATTCGCCGAAGCCCATCCGGGCCTCTTTGTTGGAAATCAGCACAAATAGGAGATTGAGAACGCCGGCGATTCTTAGAGCAAAGCGCGTTTAGGCGCAAACGCTGCTTTGCTCTAACTCTTTGTTTCGACGCGTCTTTGCGATTCTTGCCGATTCCGTCAAATCGCAAAACGCTTTAGAGCTGGTCTTGCCGATGCCGTAAAGCCTCGCCACCGTAACGAGAGAACGGCCGAGGAGAGAGGCGATGGAGCGGTTGCGACACTGGGCTCGGGCACTCAAGCGCGACGTGCTGACGCTCTGGATCGCCGCCCGCGATCCCAGGACGCCCTGGAGGGCGAAGCTCGTAGCCAGCGCGGTGGCGGCTTACGCGCTGAGCCCGATCGACCTCATTCCCGATTTCATTCCGATCATCGGCTATCTCGACGATCTCGTCATCGTTCCTCTGGGGATTGCCCTCGCGATCCGGATGATACCGGCTGGGCTGCTGGACGAATACAGGCGGATGGCTGCTTTGCATGACAGGCGTCCGCGCAGCATCGGAACGGCCGTCCTGATCGGGGCGATTTGGCTGGCGGCAGCGGCCCTGGTTGCCTGGTGGGCGCTGGGTTTCTTGACTCGCGCCTCGGCGTAACGTCTTACCAGCAGGTATAGCCGCCGTCAGCCACGACAACGGAGCCGGTCAGCAGGCTGGCGGCATCCGAAGCGAGGAAATGCACGGTGGAGGCGATTTCGTCGACCTCGCCCATGCGGCCCATCGGCGTCATCTCGAGCCAGGTCCTGAACATCTTCTTGTTGTCGGGGTTCTGGGAGGCGAAGGCAGTAAGCGGCGTGTTGATATAGGTCGGCGCCACCGCATTGACGCGCACGCCGCGCGAGGCCCATTCGGCCGCCAGCGACTTGGTGAGATGGTGCACCGCTGCCTTGGAGGCGTTGTAGTAAGCCTGCTCCTGGGGCTTGTTGACGATGAAGCCCGACATCGAGCCGATGTTGACGATCGAGCCCTTTTTCGCCGCCAGCATGTGTTTGCCGAAGGCACGGCAGCACCAGAACACGCCGTTGAGGTTGACGTCGATGACATTGAGCCAATGCTCGTCCGCCACCGTCTCCGCCGGCGTCATCGAGCGGGCGATGCCGGCATTGTTGACGAGGATCTCGATGCCGCGACCATCGGCGGCGAGGTCGTCGGCGAGTGCGGTAACCTGGTCCGGCTTGGTAACGTCCATCTTCACGATGGTGGTCTCGTAACCCTTGCCGCGCAGTTCGGCCTGGGCATCCTGCGCGACCTTCATGTCGAAGTCGGCGATCACCACCCGGGCGCCGACTTCCGCCAAGGCCTCGACGCAGGCAAGGCCGATGCCGCGGGCGCCGCCGGTGACCAGCGCATGCCGGCCGGTCAGCAAATATTTCTGCATATACATCGACATGGCCTTTCAAGAACAGCGAAGGCATGGCGGCGCCGTTCCGGGGCGAACCCAGGTGCCGCATGTCCGGGCGAGGGGAGGCGCGCCGGGCCGGCCGGCGCGCCTCATCGCCCATGCTGAGACGAAACGAGGCGGGACATGCCCGCCTCGCGCTCGTCACCGAATGGCCAGCCCCTTGTCATCGAAGCGATGCAGGCGCTCGGGTTGTGGCGTCAGATAGATGGTATCGTTGGTGCCCAGGCTGAACTCGCCTGGGGCACGCGCCGTGATGCGGGTGCCGTCATCGAGGTCGATATGGAAGAAGGTGTCCGAGCCCAGATGTTCGGAGATGATGATCTTGCCCTTCCACGTACCCGACGTGGCCGAGAGATCGAGATGCTCGGGCCGGATACCGACCGTGGTTACATTATAAGAGGCCGCCTGGCTGCCCTTGACCAGGTTCATCTTCGGCGAGCCGATGAAGCCGGCCACGAAGACATTGCGCGGCTTGTTGTAGAGCTCGAGCGGAGAGCCGACCTGCTCGACATTGCCGGCATTGAGCACCACGATCTTGTCGGCCATGGTCATGGCTTCCACCTGATCATGGGTCACGTAGATCATCGTGGTCTTCAGGTCCTGATGCAGCTGGGTGATTTCCAGACGCATGTTGACGCGAAGGGCGGCGTCCAGATTCGACAAGGGCTCGTCGAACAGGAAGGCCTTCGGGGCACGCACGATGGCGCGACCGATGGCGACACGCTGGCGCTGACCGCCGGAGAGCTGGCGCGGCTTACGGTCGAGATAGCTGGTCAGGTTCAGCGACGCCGCCGCCTTGGCGACCTTGGTGTCGATGACGTCCTTGGGTTCACCCGCCATCTTGAGCGCGAAGGCGATGTTGTTGCGCACGCTCATATGCGGATAGAGCGCATAGGACTGAAACACCATGGCCAAGCCGCGCTTGGCGGGCGGAGCGTTGGCCATGTCGACGCCGTCGATCTTGATCTCGCCGGAGGTGGTGTCCTCCAGGCCGGCGATCAGGCGCAGCAGGGTGGACTTGCCGCAGCCCGACGGACCGACGAAGACCACGAACTCGCCGTCGCTGATGTCGAGGTCAAGGTCCGGGATGATGACGACGTCACCGAAGGCCTTGCGCACGTTACGAAGGTTGAATTGCCCCATTTTACGCAACTCCCCAATTAATAGTGTTGTTTTGCATCATTTCACCGCACCGAATGTCAGGCCACGGACAAGCTGCTTCTGCGAGAACCAACCAAGGACCACGATCGGCAGAATGGCGAGTGTGGAAGCGGCTGACAAGGTCGCCCAGAACAAGCCCATCTTGGCCGAGTAGCCCGCGATGAACTGCGGCAGCGGCGCGGCGTCGAAGGTGGTGAGGTTCAGGGTCCAGAACGCTTCGTTCCAGGCGAGGATGGTGTTGAGCAGCAGCGTCGAGGCGATGCCCGGCACGGCCATCGGCGTGAGGACGTAGATGATCTCGCGCCATAGAGAAGCACCGTCCATGCGGGCCGCCTCAAGGATCTCCCCAGGGATTTCCTTGAAGTAGGTGTAGAGCATCCACACCACGATCGGCAGGTTGATCAGGAAGAGCACCACCATCACGGCCCAGCGGCTGTCGAGCAGCCCCCAGCTGTTGAAGAGCAGGAAGAGCGGCATCAGAGCGCCGACCGCCGGCATCATCTTGGTGGAGAGCATCCACATCAACAGGTCCTTGGTCTTCTTGCCCGGTGCGAAGGCCATGGCCCAGGCAGCGGGAACGGCGAAGAGCAGGCCGAGGATGGTGGAGCCGAGCGACAGGAAGATCGAGTTGAGCGCTGCCCGGATATAGTTCGATTCGATGAAGATGTTGCGGTAGTTCTCCAGCGTCCAGGTGAAGAAGATGAACTTCGGCGGCAGGACGCCGGCCTCGCCTTCGGTCTTGAAGCTGGTGATCACCATCCAGAGAATCGGGAAGAAGATCAGGAAGCCGACCAGCCAGGCGGCAGCGGTCACGACGGCCTTGCGTTGAGTAGAGACTGCGCGCGCCATTTCTCAAGCCTCCAGATTCTTGCCGATCATGCGGATAAGGAAGAAGGCGACTATGTTCGCCAGCACGACCGCGACGAGAGCGCCAGCCGAGGCCGAGCCGATGTCATGGTCGCCCGCCTCGGTGAGGTAGACCAGGAAGGGCAGGTTGGCCGTGTTCAAACTGCCATTGGTGGTCACCTTGATCTCGGCGAAGATGTTCAGAAGGAAGATCGTCTCGATCAGGATCACCACCGTGATGGCACGCGAGAGATGCGGCAGCACGATGTAGAAGAAGTAGGACAACGGCTTGGCGCCGTCGAGCTGGGAAGCTTCCTTCTGCTCTTCATCCAGCGATTGGATGGCGGTGAGCAGGATGAGGGTGGCGAATGGCAGCCACTGCCAGGCCACGATGATGATGATCGAGATCAGCGGATAATTGGTGAACCAGACCACGACGGGCAGATGCAGCACTTGCGAGACCCAGGTCAGCAGGCCGCCATCGGCGTTCATGAAAAGGTTCTTCCAGATCAGCGCGGCCACGGTCGGCATCACGAAGAAGGGTGCCAGCACCATGAGGCGCACGATACTCTGGCCCGCGAAGGGCTGGTCCATCAGGAGAGCGATCAGGATGCCGCCAACCACGGTGATGACCAGAACGCTGATCACGATCTCCAGCGAAGCCACGAAGGATTTGACGAAGGCAGGATCGGTCAGGAAGAACTTGTAGTTCGCAAAGCTGTTCCAGTAGAAGTTCGTCGGATCATCGAGCGTGTAATTGTTCAGCGAATAGTAAATCGTCAGGACGAGTGGCACGATCATCCAGATGAAAAGCATCAACACTGAAGGTGCAACGGCGACCCTGGCGAGCACACGCGTTTGCTGCGTTGCCATCTCTTGGTCCTCCCCATAGACCGAAACCTTGGGCGATTTCTAATTGATATTGAAAGAGGCTGCCCCGGTTATGAGAGATCCGGGGCAGCCCAGTGTCAGGAAGGTCAGAAACTGGCCGTCCTGGGAGGAAGTCTTACTTGATGTAACCGGCCTTGGTCATGGTGCGGGTCACATCGGTCTGAGCCTGCGACAGAGCATCGTCGACCGAGGTCGAGCCAGCCAGAGCCGAGGAGAACAGGCCGCCCACTCGGGTGCCCATGCCCTGGAACTCGGGGATGGCGACGAACTGCACGCCGACATAGGGAACAGGCTTGACGGTCGGCTTGGTCGGGTCAGCCGACATGATGGAGTCGAGCGTCAGCTGAGCGAAGGGAGCCGCCTTCTGGTAGTCCGCATTGTCATAAAGCGAGGTGCGGGTGCCGGGAGGAGCCTTGGCCCAGTCGCCCTCGGTCTTGGCGACGAGAGCGGAGTAGTCCTTGTTGGTCGCCCAGGCGATGAACTTCTCGGCCGCCTCGGTCTTCTGCGAACCGGCAGGCACGGCCAGCGACCAGGCCCACAGCCAGTTGGCATTCTTGCCGAGGCCCGTGTTCGGAGCCAGCGCGAAGCCGACCTTGTCGTACACCGTCGACTGACCCTTGTCGGTCACGAAGCCCGCGGCCACCGTGGCGTCGATCCACATGGCGCACTTGCCCTGATTGAACAGGGTCAGGTTCTCGTTGAAGCCGTTCGAGGAAGCATCCGGCGGGCCGGCGTCCTTGAGCAGGTTCACGTAGAAGGTGAGGGTGTTCTTCCATTCCGGGGAGTCAAACTGGGGCTTCCAGTTCTCATCGAACCAGCGGGCGCCGAAGGAGTTGGACATGGCGGTCAGGAAGGCCATGTTCTCGCCCCAGCCGGCCTTGCCACGCAGGCAGATGCCGTAGGTGTCGGCGGTCTTCAGCTTCTTGGCGGCGTCAGCCACGAAATCCCAGGTCGGGCTTTCCGGCATCTTCAGGCCGGCTTTGTCGAACAGGTCCTTGCGATACATGATCATCGAGGACTCGCCGTAGAACGGCGCCGCGTAGAGCTTGCCGTCGGAAGACAGGCCGTCGCGGATCGGCTTGATCAGATCGTTGACGTCGTAGTTGTCGCCGAGCTTGTCGAGGGGAACCAGCCAACCCTTCTTGGCCCAGATCGGAACCTCATAGGTGCCGATGGTGAGGACGTCGAACTGGCCGGCTTTGGTGGCGATGTCCTGGGTGACCTTCTCACGCAGCGCGTTTTCTTCGAGCGTGACCCAGTTGAGGGTGATGTCCGGATTGGCCTTCGTGAACTCGGACGAAAGCTTCTGCATCCGAACCATGTCGCCATTGTTGACCGTGGCGATCGTCAGCGTTTCCGCCGAAGCGAAAGAAACGCTGCAGGCGAGCATGCCCGCCAATGCAATTAGGGTATTTGCAGTCTTCACCAAAACCTCCCGTGAGAAAGTGCGATGCCGTTTGATCGGCTTATTGGGCATTGAGCAGACGCCCAAGACGCGGGCATGTTCTCAACGGTTAGGGAGAATGTCAAGCGGTTGCATGCAACAACATTGTATGCACTGCAGCAAAATCAGGGCAGGGAGGGCAAGGCTGGGCATTCGCCCAAAGGCTCTATCGCGCGTGCACCGGCCACCATCGCGCGTGCGCGTTGGCGGTATCCCGGTATGGCTCAAACAGAGGATGGCAGGCTGGTCAGGGCTGTTCGAGCAAGGCTGCGGCGGTCTGCTCGTCGGTGATCAGACCGGAGAGGAGATCGCCCTTCAGCGCGGCGCGGATCGGCATGATCTTGCGCTGGCCGGCGGCGACGCCGACCACCGGGACGAACCGCGCCAGCCGGTCTGGCCGGAAGCCCGGCAGGCGGTCGGTATAGTCGTTCTGCAGGATGCGGCCATCCTTGTCATAGGGCCAGGCGGCGATTTCGCCGATGGCGCCGTTCTCGATCAGGTAACGCATTTCGGACTCCAGCACGAAGCCGTCCTGCTGGATCGGCGAGCCCCAGGTGACGTCGCTGACGCCGACATAGACGGCGCGTGCCGTCTCTACCATTTCGCGCAGAAGCTTATGAACCGGCTGGCTTTTCAAGGCTTCGCAATGTTCGACGGTGGCAGCGAGCACCGGCATCTGCAGGGGGTAGCATTTTGCTCCCAGCTTGTCGGCGAGGCGCATGGCGATCTCGAAGGGGCTGACGCAACCGTCGCGCGCCGCATTGCCGACGATCGAAACCATCTTCAGTTCCGGGCGCGAACGGGCCGAGATCTCCCGCACCATGCGCAGCAAGGTGCGGCCGGTGGAGAAGCCGAAGACGCCCGAACCGCGCTGGCCGAACTGGGTTTCCAGGATCTGGGCGGCGGCCAGGCCCACCGCGCCGAGGGGGTCGTGCAGGCCGTTCGGCACCACCTCGCAGATCGACAGGCCGTAGCGCTGGCGCAGCTGCTGGGCCAGCGCCGTACACTCGGCGACCGGGCTCTGGATGCGGAATTCGATCACACGCTCCGATACCGCCATGGCGATGAGGCGCTGCACACTCTGGCGGGAGATATCGAACTGCGTGGCGATCTCATCCTGCGTCGCGCCATCGATGTAGTACAGCCACGCCGCCCTGGTCGCGAGGTCGAGCTTGCGGCTTTGCAGATCGCCCAGGTCGCTCATTCCAGTCCACCCTTGTGAGTATTTGCCCAGGTCGCACGCGAACGCCCAGTTTTGCCCAATAGAATGCATTCATCAGAGCACAGCGCAAGCGGAGGATTGGCGGGGGCAATCGATTTATTTCCGCTTTGGGGCAAAAGCCCTGCCCTGGCAGGGCCTTGGGACCTCATGGCGACTGCCCGTTTTTCAAGGGCTTGATCAGCGCAGCTTCTTCAGGAGGCCGAGAAGCGCCTGGCGCTCCGCCTTGTCGAGCGGTTCCAAGGTCAGATGCGATACTTGCCTCGCTACGGCTGCAAGGCGGGCGTAGAGATCCTGCCCTTCGGGGGAAAGGAAGAGCACCAGGCGGCGGCGGTCGTCCGCATCCGGCCTCGCCTCGATCAGGCCGCGCCGAGCCAGTCTCTCGACCACGCCCTTGACGGTCGCCACGTCCATTGCCGTCAGGCGGCCCAGCATGTTCTGGCTGCAAGTGCCGAGCTCGGCGAGCTTGGCGAGCACGGCCCATTGCATTGGCGTGAGGTCTTCCCCCAGCCGCTCGGCGAAGAGGGCGGCGTGGCGCTGGTAGACCTGCCTGAGGATGAAGCCGACCTGGTCATCCAGCACGTAATCCGCTGCCGCTTCAGGCAGCTTGGTGTCGAATTCAGCCACGTTGTCTTCCGCAAGAGAAAGGCGCCGGCATCGCCGGCGGTACGTCGATCTATACCGTCAGCTCTTGGCTTTGACCTGGCATCCCCGAAAGGACTGAGACCTTTGGCCTCCACATCCCCTTCCCACGGCCTTCGGCCCTGCCGGGAATGACAGCGCTATTCCACGCTAATGAGCCAATAACGAGAGCTGATGGTATTCACTCGGGGCAAGGCTAGCCTGCACGAGAGCAAAGCGCTTTTAAGCGTAAACGCTGCTTTGCTCTAGCTCTTTGTTTCAACGCGTCTTTGCGCTTCTTGCCGATGCCGGCAAATCGCAAAACGCTTCAGCGGTCGACGAAAGCCTTTTCGATAACGAAATCACCGGGTTCGCCGTGATTTCCCTCCACCGCACCGCGTTCTTCGAGCAGGGCTTTGAGGTCGCGCAGCATTTCCGGGCTGCCGCAGATCATCACCCGGTCGAGCGTGACGTCGAGCGGCGGCAGGCCGATATCCTCGAACAGCTTCTCGGACTTGATGAGGTCGGTGATGCGACCGGTGTTGCGGAAGGCCTCGCGCGTCACGGTCGGATAGTAGATCAGCTGGTCGCGCACGCTCTCGCCGAGGAACTCATGGGCTGGCAACTCATGGGTGATGCGCTCGCCATAGGCGAGTTCCTGCACCTGGCGGCAGCCATGGATCAGGATGATCTTCTCGAAGCGCCCATAGGTCTCGGGATCCTTGATCAGGCTCATGAAGGGGGCGAGGCCGGTGCCGGTGCCGACGAGGTAGAGATAGCGGCCTGGCTTGAGATTATCGAGCAGCAGCGTGCCCGTGGCCTTGCGGCCGACGATGATGCTATCGCCTTCCTTTAGGTGCTGCAGGCGGGAAGTAAGCGGCCCGTCCTGCACCTTGATGGAAAAGAATTCCAGCGTGTCCTCGTGGTTGGCGCTGACAAGGCTGTAGGCGCGCAGCAGCGGACGGCCGTTCACCGGCAGGCCGATCATGGTGAACTGGCCATTCTCGAAGCGAAAGCCGGGGTCGCGCGTCGTGGTGAAACTGAAGAGGGTCTCGGTCCAGTGATGGACGCTCAGGACCTTTTCCTCGTTGAAATTGCTCATGCTGGCTGCCTCGCCACTCGCTCGTCTCTCATATCGCAGTGCAGATATACGCTAACAATCTGGCAATCAAATAAATAAACGTGAATTTGCGTGAATTAGAACCGATCCACGTTTGCCGGTTCCACCCATAGCAGAAATTCGTTTGTGTACAAACGAGTTTGACAGGCGATTCGTGCCAAGGCTGCGAACAAGCTCTTGCAAAACGGCCGAAAGAAGGAGCATCTAGAGAAGCTTGCGGGCCGAGGCCTCAGGTCACGGACACGGCCAAGTGCCGTCCGGCATGCCGCGGAGAGGAGGGGCAGCTCCTTTCCCGGTATTGGAAGAATCACTGAAACGAAGAGGCTGCGGCCGGCATTCGCCGATGCCATCAGACCTCGTGACCGTTGCCGGCTTGCCGGCATTTGTCATCATGGAGACTGTCTTGAAGAAGCTTTCCCAACTGTCCCTTGGAAGCCTCGACGCTTCGATCGCCATTCCCAAATATGACCGCTCGGCCGTGCGCCCGGGCATCGTGCATTTTGGACTGGGCAATTTCCACCGCGTGCACCAGGCCGTCTATGTCGACCGCTGCCTGCACCGGCCCGGCAATGAAGGCTGGGGCATTTGTGGCGTGGAACTGCTCGATAATCCCGGTACGCAGGCCAAGGCCGAAGCCTATCGCGGCCAGGACTGCCTCTATTCCGTGACCGAATATGCGCCCGATGGATCCGCCTCCACCCGCGTGATCGGCGCCATGGTCGAATATCTGCACGCCCCTGTGGATCCGGAAGCAGTGCTGGCACGCCTGACCAATCCCGGCACCAGGATCGTCTCCCTCACCATCACGGAAGGCGGCTACAATCTCGACGAGACCACTGGTGTCTTCAAGCTGGACACCCCCGACGTGGCGCACGACCTTTCCGGCGGCCCGCTGCGCACGGCCTTCGGCTACATCGTGGAGGCGCTGCGCCGGCGCCGCGGTGAGGGCATCGCCCCCTTCACCGTAATGTCTTGCGACAATCTCCGCCACAATGGCGACACGGCGCGCAAGGCCATCGTCTCCTTCGCCAGGGGCAAGGACGCGGCGCTGGCCGATTGGATCGACGCCAATGTCGATTTCCCCAATTCGATGGTCGACCGCATCGCGCCGCAGGTCCCGCCAGCCGCGCGCGACCGCCTCAACCAGCGCAGCGGTATCGACGATGCCGTCCCGGCGCTCGGCGAAACCTTCATCCAGTGGGTGCTGGAGGACGATTTTCGCGCCGGCCGCCCGCCCTTTGGCGAAGTCGGCGTCGAGCTGCGCAACGACGTACCGGCCTTCGAGTTCATGAAGGGCCGCATGCTCAACGCTTCGCACATCCTGCTGGCCATGCCCGGCATCATGCTGGGCCACCGCATCGTGCATGAGGCGCTCGGCGACACCCGGCTCTATCGCCTGCTCGAGACCTTCCTCGACCGTGACGCCATTCCACGCATCGAAGGGCCGAAGGGCGTCTCGCTGGAAGCCTACAAGAAGGCCGTGCTGGAGCGCTTCTCCAACCCCGCCATCAACGACCAGCTCCTGCGCATCGCCTTCGACACCACGGCCAAGATCCCGGTCTTCCATTCCCGGACGATCGAGATGCTGGTCGAGGATGGCGGCGACATCCGCCGCGAGGCCTTCTTCCTGGCCTGTTTCGGTGCCTATCTCAAAGGCAAGGACGACAAGGGCGAGTCTTTCGAGGTGGTCGAGCCGCGCCTGACCGAGAATGACTGGACGCTCCTTCGCGGCGGCAACCCCATCGACCTCCTGCGTACCAGCCCGTTCGAGAAGCTCGGCCTTGCCGATCACGCTGCCTTCGCCAAGGCCTATGGCGGCTATGTCGCCTCGATCCAGGCGACTTCGGTGGGCCAGACGCTGGAAGCGCTGCTCGCCGAGACGGCTTGAGCGGGGAGCGTTTTCCTGGAGCGCGGACTTCCAGTCCGCTCTTGAAACGAAGGCATTTCAAAAAGTTGCGGCGTCCGCGTCGAGCCGCAACCTAAAAAGGGCGCTGCCAAAACCACTGGCAGCGCCCCTTTTTTTTATCGGTGTCGTTTCGAGAGCGGACTGGAAGTCCGCGCTCCCAGGGAGCGCTCCCAGATCAGGCTCTTCCGCGTTCCGACAGCACCGGCTTGACGCGGAACTCGATGAAGTTCTCGATTTCCTTCAGCCGCCGGCTGGAATCCAGGATGTCCGGGCCGATGCCGTAGCGCCAGGAGATATCGGTCCGGCGCTTGTCGGCCACCAGTGCCTCCAGATCCGTGAGATAGCGGTCCACCGTCTCGCCATCGCGGAAGAAGCCCTCGGAGAGCAGCGTCGGCTTGTAGCGGCGCAGAATCACCGTCAGCTCGTTCAGCGAGAATTCCGGGTGGTACTGGATGCCCCAGAAGCGTCCGCCATCATGGCTGATATCGACGGCCTGCACATCGCTGACCGTATTGGCGGCGAGCACGATGGCGCCATCGGGCAGGGCTTCCACCTCGTCGCCATGCACGCAGGGGCTGGTGAAGATGGGTGCTTTGCCCTGGTAGAGCGGATGGTCGCGCCCTTCCGGCGTCAGCGTGATGTCGCGGGCGATGCCGACCTCGCGGCCCCTCGGATTGGCGCGCACCGAACCGCCGGCGGCCACCGTGGCGACCTGCAGGCCCCAGCAGGAGCCGAAGAAGGGCGTGCCGGACTTGTAGACCTCGCGCGCCAGCTCGACCTGGCGCATCGATTCGGGCTCGGCCTTCCAGATATTGAGGCCGGAGCCGGTGATGACGACGCCGTCATAGCTCTCGAGGCCCGAGGCGTCCGGCAGGTTGGCGCCCTCGTCCGCCGGCAGCGCGATGTCACAGATCGCATCGGGAGCAAGGCTCTTGAGCACGGCCGAGTAGGATTCGGAGGGAGTGAGGCCATAGGTTGCGCGGTGACGTTCACGCGCAGCACGCACATTGCCTTCGACGACGAGGAGACGCATCACACACCTGAAATCATGCTTTGTTGTGGAAGGCTTTAGCAGCCCGCTCCACGCGGGAAAAGAGTAATGCTCCATACAAGATAGGCATGGAGGCATGAAAATGAAGCGTTTGCTATCAATTGTCGCGGCAGCTGTGGTGGCCGCAGTCGGCGTGGTCGGCTACCAGTGGTATGGCTACATCTCGAACACGCAGTCGCCCTTCGACGAAATCGGCATCGACCTCAACAACACGCTGCCCGGGCCCTTGCATGATTACGGCTGCGGTCGGCTGAAAGAAACCTTCGGCGGCAAGACTCTGCCACCCTATGGTTGCGCCGACGAGTCGGGTCGGGGGTGGAAATAGGGCTGCGCCGATTCTTCGTGGCGGGCCCGCCTTGGCATTCGGCAGGATTGCGGTGGCTGAGGTAGGAAAGAAGGGCGCGACATCGGAGAGGTTCCTGGGACCGCAGGCGTCTCGCCTGCATCTTGAACCACAGCGTTTCCAAGGGCAGGCGAGACGCCTGCGGTCCCAGGAACGCCTTTTGTGCCCCGCCTTGTCTGGAGAAGCGCGATTTGGTGTGCCGACCTCCAGGTCGGCATGTAAGCGGCGCGTTTGAGGATAGGGTGCCGATCTGGAGGTCGGCACACCAAGGGCGCAGCCTTGCTCGGTGCTCCGGTCTTCTTCGCCCCTCAGAAGGTCAGCGCCTTCACCTGCACCACGTTGGGGATGGTGTTGATCTCCTTAAGCAGCGGCTCGCTTACCGCCTGGTCGATGCCCACCAGCGCGATGGCATTGCCGCCCTCGAAATCGCGGCCGAACTGCATGTGGGCGATGTTGATGCCGTTCTCGCCCAGCACGGTGCCGATGCGGCCGATGAAGCCGGGGCGGTCGTGATTGGTGATGTAGAGCATGCGCGGCAAGAGGTCCGCTTCCACATTGATGCCCTTGATCTGCACGATGCGCGGCTTCGTGCCGGCGATGATGGTGCCGGCCACCGCGCGGGTGAGGGCCTCGGTCTCAACCTCCAGCGTGATCAGCGAATCATGGTCGCCGGTCTTCTCGCGCGTGGTCTCCTCGATGACGATGCCGCGTTCGCGGGCGACGCTCGGGGCCGCCACGATGTTGATGTCGGCGAGCATCGGGCGCAGCAGGCCGGCCACCGCGGCGCTGGTGAGGGCCTTGATCTTCATGTGGGCGACGTCGCCCTCATAGATGATGCGGATGGTCTTGATGTCGGTCTCGGTGAGCTGGCCGGCAAAGGAGCCAAGCTTCTCGGCAAGCGAGATGAAGGGCTTCAGGCGCGGCGCTTCCTCGGCCGTGATGGAGGGGAAGTTCACCGCGTTTGAGATGGCGCCGCGCAGGAGGTAGTCCGACATCTGCTCGGCCACCTGCAGGGCGACATTCTCCTGCGCCTCGGTGGTGGAGGCGCCGAGATGCGGCGTGCACACGACATTGGGCAGGCCGAACAGCGGATTGGCGTTCGCCGGCTCCTCGACGAAGACGTCGAGCGCGGCGCCGGAGACATGACCTGATTTCAGGAGTTCGGCCAGCGCTTCCTCGTCGAGCAGGCCACCCCGGGCGCAGTTGATGATGCGCACGCCCTTGCGCGTCTTGGCCAGGGCCTCGCGCGACAGGATGTTCCTGGTCTGCGGCGTCATCGGCGTGTGCAGCGTGATGATTTCGGCGCGCGCCAGGAGATCCTCGAGCTCGACCTTCTCGACACCCAGCTCCAGTGCACGCTCGGCGCTGAGGAAGGGATCGAAGGCGATGACCCGCATCTTGAGGCCGACCGCCCTATCGGCGACGATCGAGCCGATATTGCCGCAGCCGATGATGCCGAGCACCTTGTTGGTGATCTCGACACCCATGAAGCGGTTCTTCTCCCATTTGCCGGCCTGGGTGGAAGCATCGGCGGCAGGGATCTCGCGGGCCAGCGCGAACATCATGGCGATGGCATGCTCGGCGGTGGTGATGGAGTTGCCGAAGGGCGTGTTCATCACGATCACGCCGCGCGCCGTGGCCGAGGGGATGTCGACATTGTCGACGCCGATGCCGGCGCGGCCCACCACCTTGAGATTGGTGGCCTTTGCCAGGATCGCCGAGGTGACCTTGGTGGCCGAGCGGATGGCGAGGCCATCATAATTGCCGATGATCTCGGCCAGCTTGTCCTTGTCCTTGCCGAGATTGGGCTGGAAATCGACCTCGATGCCGCGATCCTTGAAAATCTGCACGGCGGCGGGGGACAGGGCGTCGGAGATGAGAACCTTGGGGGCGGGCATGGGGAGCTCTCTACTGGGAGCGCGGACGTCTCGTCCGCTCTTGGAAACGATGTCGGTGAGGGAAAGGAAGAGCGGACGAGGACATCCGCGCTCCCAGTTAGCCCAACTGGGCAATCGCCTTCTGGAACGACCATTCCAGCCAAGGCATAAGGGCCTCGACATCCGAGGTCTCGACCGTGGCGCCGCACCAGATGCGCAGGCCTGGCGGGGCGTCGCGATAGGAAGCGATGTCAAGCCCGGCCTTCTCAGCCTCGATGGCCGAGGAGAGCACCTTGGCAAAGGCCGCCTGGCCGTCGGCGTCGAGCGCCGCCACCTTGGGATCGACCACCTTGAGGCAGACCGAGGTGTTGGAGCGGGTAGCCGCATCCTTGGCGAGGAAATCGATCCAGGGCGTCTTCTCGACAAAGCGCTCGATGGCGGCGAGATTGGCGTCGGCGCGGGCGATCAGCCCGTCCAGGGCGCCCACGGCCTTGGCCCAGTTCAGTGCGTCGAGATAGTCTTCCACGCAGAGCATGGAGGGCGTGTTGATGGTCTCGCCCTTGAAGATGCCCTCGATCAGCTTGCCGCCCTTGGTGAGGCGGAAGATCTTCGGCAGCGGCCAGGCCGGCGTATAGCTCTCCAGGCGCTCGACTGCACGGGGCGAGAGGATGAGCATGCCATGGGCTGCCTCGCCGCCCAGCACCTTCTGCCAGGAGAAGGTGACGACATCGAGCTTGGGCCAGTCGAGGCGCTGCGCGAAGGCCGCCGAGGTGGCGTCGCAGATGGTCAGGCCCTCGCGGTCGGCGGGGATCCAATCGGCGTTGGGCACGCGCACGCCGGAGGTGGTGCCGTTCCAGGTGAAGACCACGTCACGCGTCCTGGTATCGACCTGGCTGAAGTCGACGAGATCGCCATAGCCGGCTTTGAAGACGCGGGCATCGGCAAGCTTGAGCTGCTTGACGACATCGGTGACCCATTCGGACCCGAAGGATTCCCAGGCCAGCATGTCGACGCCGCGGGCGCCGAGCAGGGACCACAGCGCCATCTCCACGGCGCCGGTGTCGGAAGCCGGCACGATGCCGATGCGGTAATCGGCAGGCACGCCCAGCACGTCGCGCGTCAGTTCGATGGCCTGCTCGAGCTTGGTCTTGCCGATCTTCGCACGGTGCGAACGGCCAAGAGCAGCGGATTTGAGGGCGTCGGGGGTCCAGCCAGGGCGCTTGGCACAGGGGCCGGAAGAGAAATTCACCACGGCAGGCTTGATAGCGGGCGTCGTGGCAACAGCGGTCTCGGCCGCCGGCATAGGCATAGTCATCGCGATGTCTCCATCCTCGCAGATGGGCGTCCCTCGTTGGGGAGGAATGTCCCGCCGCCCGTATGCGCGCTGCCGAGGATGACGTCAAGAGACTTTCGATGGTCGGGTGCAGGATATTTTTCTGGGAGCGCGGACGTCCTGCGACACTCAAGTGAGTGTCGCAGGACGTCCGCGCTTGGAAACGCGTCGCCTGCAGGAAGGGAAGAGCGGACGAGACGTCCGCGCTCCCAGATCACACCGGCACCAAGAGCAGGCTGGAAGCCTGCGATCCCAGGGTTACTTCACCGAGCCGGCCGTCAGGCCCTTGACGATGTAGCGCTCCAGGAAGATCCCGATCACCGCCAGCGGCGCGATTGCCGTCGTCGACAGGGCGGCCATCGACCACCAGTTGATGCCCTGCGAGCCCGTCTGGCTCGCCACCATCACCGGCAGCGTCTTGGCGTCCGAGGAGGTCAGCAGCGCCGCGAAGAAATATTCGTTCCAGCACAGCACCAGCGAGAGAATGAAGGCGGCCACCATGCCGGGCAGGGCGATGGGCAGGATGATGTGCCAGAAGGCGCCCCAGAGCGAGAGACCGTCCACCAGCGCCGCCTCGTCGAGTTCGGTCGGGATGGTGTCGAACTGGTCGCGCATGATCCAGATCACGATCGGCAGCACGGTGAGCGTGTAGAGCAGGATCAGGCCTATCCTGGAGTCGAGCAAGGCAAGCTCGCGATAGAGCACCAGGAAGGGCAGGGCCAGCACCACGGGCGGCAGGATCAGCTGCGACAGGAAGAAGAAGGAGATGTCGCGGTTGCGCATCCAGGCGAATTTGTACTGGAAGCGGCTGAGGCCATAGGCGGCGAGCGAGCCGATCACCACGGCGAGGAAGGAGGCGCCGAGCGAGGTGATCACGCTGTTGGTGAAGCGGGCGAGGAATTCATCGCGCGCCGTCGAGGTGGCGAAGATCGTATCGGGCGACAGGCCGAGCGAGCGCCAGCCCTTCCAGTCCGGCTGGAAGTCGAGCCATGGCAGAAGATGGCCCTGCGTGACATCGACGGCCGATTTCATCGAGGTGGACAGCGTCCAGTAAATCGGGAACAGGCAGATGAACGCCCACAGGACCAGCGCGCCATAGATCAGTACGCGGCTGAGGACGACGGTCGCCTTGAAGGCGGTGTCGCGGGGCGGGGCGATTGGAGCTGCGGCAGCGGTATTGGCCATGATCCATCCCTCCCGATCAACTGCTGCGCTGCATGAAGCGGCTGGCGAAGTTCAGCAGCATGGTGACGAAGAGGATGATCACCACGAGATAGAACATCGCCAGCATGGTGCCGTAGCCGACATTCGAGCGATCCCGGTATTCGCGATAGATGAAGCTCGACACCGTATCGGTGGCGCCGCCCGGGCCGCCGGAGGTGGTGTTGATCACGATGTCGGCGAGCTTCAGCTTGAAGATGATCCTGAGCACGATGGCGGTGACGCTGACGGGCAGCATCAGGGGGAAGATCATCTCCTTGAACTGCTGCCAGCCCGAGGCGCCGTCGATCTTGGAGGCCTCCATCACCTCCTTGGGCAGGGCCTGGAGGCCGGCGAGCAGCAGGATCATCAGGAAGGGAATGGAGACCCAGGCATCCATCGCCTCGATGCTGAGACGGGCGATCCAGGGGTCGGTGAAGAAGGAGGGGCTCTTCCAGCCGATGTCGCGCATCAACCGGGCCACCGGGCCGTAGCGATATTCCATCATCGACTTGCCGACCATCCAGCTCACCGCCACGGGGCTCAGCATGAAGGGCAGGAGGAAGGCGACGCGGAAGAATTTGCGTGCCTTGATTTCGGCATTGAGCAGCAAGGCAAGGCCGAAGGCGATGGCGTATTCCACGAACACCATCAGCACGTAGAAGACCATGTTGAGCAGCGCATTCCAGAAATCGGCGTCGTGAAAGAGCGTGACGAGATTGTCGATGCCGTTGAAGCGTTGACCGGCAAAGGAACTGAGGTTCCAGTCTGTGAAGGCGATGTAAAGCCCGAACAAAGTGGGGAAGATCACCATCGCCACGGTGAACAGCACCGCCGGCAGGATGAAGAGCGCCTGCTCGCCCGCCTCCCCGCGCATGAGCACCTGGCCGACACCGAGCGCGATCGACCACAGCACGAAGACGTAGAGCACCGGGCGCCAATTGGCGAAGCCGAAGGCAAGGCCCTGATTCTCGTGCAGGAATTGCAGGAGGGCGGCGGCGATCAAGAGGAGAGAGGCGCCGCCGATGAGGGCGCGCCCGGCCATCAGGCGCCCGCTCGAGATCGAGGAGGGGATGTAGGTCGAAGACTGCGACATCGAGTTCCCTGGGAGTGCGGACATCCTGTCCGCTCTTGGAAACGGAGCGTTCGGAAGAAAGGGTGGGCGCTGATATCGTGGCTGCGCCCACTCTCAAGTGTTTGAGGCATCAGCGAGGAAGAGCGGACATCGCGACATGCGAGCATGTCGCTGTGATGTCCGCGCTCCCAGCTACATCCCCAGCGAGGCCTTGTAGAGCGCGATCTGCTTCTCGCGGCCGATCTGGTCGGTCAGCTTCTCCCAGGCCGCGGCGATCTGGTCGGCGCCTTCCTGGGCCTTGAGCTTGCCGGCGAAGGTCTTGGCGAGGATGTCCTCGGCAAGGCTGTAATATTGGAAGATGCCGGGAATGCGCGGTTCGATCGCCCCGTTCGGATGATTGTACGAGTTGAACTGCGAGGCGAGATAGTTGGAGATGAAGTCCTTCTCGTAGCCGGCCGACACCCACTCGTCGATGTGGCCCTGGCTGTTGCGGTAGCACTGGAAGCCGGAGGGATAGACGGCCGTCCACAGGGCAAGGTCCTTGCCGCCGAGATGAGCCGCGGCGCTCCAGGCGGCCTTGTGCTTCTTCTCGTCCTTGTCGACGCGGGCCATGACATAGACGCCCCAGCCGAGATAGGCCAGATTCGGCGCATAGTTCGGGCCGCTCGGCAGTTTCTCCCAGGCACCTTTCTTGGAATTGTAGACGTCGTCGGAGCCCGGCAGAATGTCGAAGCCGCATTTGTCGCCAATGACGGACGAGTCGTTGGTCTTGGCGTTGGAGCCGATATCGCCCCACCACGCGCACATCGAACCCGTGCCGCCGAGGAACTGCTGGAAGCCGGTGGTGTTGGGGTCGGCATTGAGCTGGTCGGCCGGTTCCGACGGTAGGGCGTCGATCACGTCCTGGATGGCGCGCACCCAGGCTGGATTGTTGACGCGCGGCTTCATGGTGTCGACGTCGAACAGCCAGGCCTTGTCGTCGGGATGCTTGGCATAGGCGCTGGCGCGGCTGCCGAGGAAGTAGAAGCCGAACCCGCCCCAGGCCTTGCAGGCGTCGAGATAGCCATAGGCATCCTGGCCGCCGATCTGCTTGCCCTTGAGGAATTTCGTTACCGCCTGCACCTGCTGCCAGGTCTTGGGCACCGTCCATTCGGTGGTGTTGCCGGCATCCTTCCAGGCCTTGGCAAGCGCCTCGTCCTTGAAGTAGTCGGTGCGGTAATTGAAATTATGCGTGTCGCCGTCGATAGTTACGCGATATTGCTTGCCGTCCCAGGTGCCGACGGGGGGCTTGAGATAGTTGACCAGATCGTCCATGTCGATCTGTTTCTTGACCCAGTCCGGCATCTCCGAGGCCAGGCCCTTGCCGCAGACATCGCCTTCGAAGGGTGCGCCCATTTCGAGGATGTCGAAATCGACCGTGCCGGTAGCGATGGACTGCTGCAGGCGGGGTGTGTAGTCGGCCTGCGCAAGGTCGATCCAGGTGATCTTGGCGCCGGTATAGGCCTCCCAAGGCTTCAGGAAGCCGCGAAACAGCAGATTATGCAGGTTCTGGTTGTTGAGGCCCATGAAGGAGAGCTCGACACCCGCGAACTCGCCTTCCTTGATATTCGCCTTGGTGGCGCCGAGGCAGAGTTCACCGACTTTCTGCCAGTCCGCATCCGTGGGCGAACCCTTGCCGACACCCGGGATCTGCAGGATCTTGGTGCGCAGGTCGCTCGCCTCGTCCGCCATGGCGGGGGCTATGGCACTGCCTGCACCCAGACCGCCAAAGGCCGCGAGGGCTCCGGCGCCGGCGGCTCCCTTCAGGAGCGAACGGCGGCTCGCCTGGAGGGCGAGGAAACGTTTGTAATCATCCAGTCTCATGTCAAATCCTCCCGTTTCGATACAGCTCGTTCTTGTTATTGGCCGCACTTGACACGGCAGGCGGCTTTGAGCCGCGATCCCTGGTGTTTTTCGAGCGCGTGGATGCTAGGAAGCAGCCTCCGCCGCTGTCAACAAAATAGTACGCGCTTCTCAGTAAATCTGCGACTGGCAATTGCCGGGTCGCTCCAGGCGCTGAATTGGACAGCCCGGTATATTTCAATCTCTCTTATAGAGAGGGATGCGATACGTACGAACAATCTGTCGAGATCGTGGATCACGCGAGATTATTCGGCTTGTATCCCAGTAAAAGCTATCGTCAGATGAAGGGTATTCCGCCATTTTCTTGCAGGTTATCTCGATAGTTGTAAGGCGCCGGCATTTGAACTTCGGCGTTCATCGCTCCCTATGCAGGATAACATCAGCGATAGGTCTGACCAATGTATCGAAGGGGCATCCGCCCCATTGCCCCTTTGCCTGCCTCAGTTCAAGCGCAGGCCCGTCTCCGCGTCGAACAGATGCACCGCTTCCACAGCCGGCGTCAGCGCCAGCACTTGGCCCGGTCCGACCGTCACGCGCTCGCGGAATACGCCGAGCAGCTTCTGTTCGCCGATATGGGCGAAGACCTGCGTCTCCGAGCCCGTCGGCTCGACGACAACGACCTTTGCCTGCAGCGAGCCGCCGAGCGTGAAATGTTCGGGGCGGATGCCATAGATGACGCGCTTGCCCTCGCCACCGGCGGGGATGCCGGCAACCGGCAGCTCCATGCCGTCATCGGTGACGAAATGGGGCGAGGGGCTGGACTCAAGCCGGCCCTTGATCATGTTCATGGCAGGCGAGCCGATGAAGCCGGCGACGAACAGGTTGGCCGGCCGGTCATAGAGCTCGAGCGGGGAGCCGATCTGCTCGATGATGCCGTCATGCAGCACCACGATGCGGTCGGCCATCGTCATGGCCTCGATCTGGTCGTGGGTGACATAGATGGTCGTGGTCTTCAGGCGCTGGTGCAGTTCCTTGATCTCGGCCCGCATCTGCACGCGCAGCTTGGCGTCGAGGTTGGAGAGCGGCTCGTCGAACAGGAAGACCTGCGGCGCGCGCACGATGGCACGGCCCATGGCGACGCGCTGGCGCTGGCCGCCGGAGAGCTGGCGCGGATAGCGGGCGAGATAAGGGCCGAGGTCGAGGATCTCCGCGGCCTTCCTCACCCGCTCGTCGATCTCGGCTTTCGGCGTCTTTCGGATCTTGAGGGCAAAGCCCATGTTCTCCGCCACCGTCTTGTGCGGATAGAGCGCATAGCTCTGAAACACCATGGCGATGTCGCGGTCGCGCGGCGGCAGGTCGTTGACGAAGCGCTCGCCGATCTTGAGGCCGCCCTCGGAAATCGGTTCCAGCCCGGCGATCATGCGCAGCAAGGTGGACTTGCCGCAGCCGGACGGGCCGACCAGGGTGACGAACTCGCCATCCTTGATGGCGATCGAGACCCCATGAATGACCTTCTGGGCCCCGTAGGATTTCTTGACGTCGATGACATCCACGGAGGCCATAGTGTGTTTCCTTGTAAGGCAAATTCGTCAGACAAGGGATTGGTAGCCGAAGAGTTCGCCATCCGGCAAGGGTATGCAGATCGAGCGCAGGAACCACCGGCCGATTCCTGGGACCGCAGGCGTCCCGCCTGCTCTTGGAACCGGAATGCCCGCCGGATGGGAAGAGGCAGGCGAGACGCCTGCGGTCCCAGGAAGGCCTCCCCCGTCCACGCTCAATTCAGCTTGTATCTCAAGCTGATGCGCAGCTCGTTGTCCCAGATCGTGTCGGCCGCGACACTGCCTGTGGCCGTCGAGCCGGCACCTGCCTTACCCAGATCGAGCAGGCGGTAGTCGGCGTCGACCGTAACCTTCTCGCTCACCGCATAGCTTACGCCCGCGCCGACCTGCCAGGCGAAGCGCCAGTGGCCCTCCCCCGAAGCGGCGGGGCAGGGACCGTTGCACTGGCCTGCGAGCTTCAGGTCGTCCCAGTGCAGGTGGGCCACGCCGAGCCCCGCGCCGAGATAGGGCGTGAGGCCCTTCCAGGTGCCGATGTCGTAATAGAAATTGGCGAGCACGGGCACGGCGCTGAACTCGCCCTTGAGCGTGCCGCTGCAACCCGTGCCGCAGGCGCCGGTGAAACGCTCGGAGAAGTCGCGGCGGCCGAGATAGTCGAGCGAGATGTCGCTGCGCAGCCAGCCCCATTGATAGCCGACGGCGCCGCCCACGGCCCAGCCGGCATGCAAAACCTCGCCCCTGGTGGCGACGCCCGGCACGGTATAGGGCCGCAGCGAGGGGCTGGCGGGCAGGCTCACGCCGGCGCTGCCACGCAGATACCAGTTGGCGCCGCTATCGCCGTCATCGAGACTGCCGGTCTCGTCGAGCGCCGGCAGGGGCGGCAGCAGGCCGGCCTGTGCCAGCGTCGGCGCGGCAAGGACGGCAAGAGTGGCGAGGAAGGGCCAGGCGAGGCGGCGCATTCGGGGGTTCCCAGCCGCCCTTGTCGGCGACTCACTTCACGTGTTTGAACACCACTGTGAGCGAGATTTCTTAAACCTTTGTTAACCCTAATAAATCGTGAATGAGGTTGCGTTCGCGCGCGAAAGACGCCACATCCGCGCGGGGAGGCACCATGAAAGCCAATAATACCCCGTCCGCCGAGGACGCCATCGTCCGCGTTTCGGGCGTCAGCAAGACTTACAAGACGGGTTTCCGGGCCCTCGGGAACATCGACCTGACCTTGCGGCGCGGCGAGATCTTCGCTCTGCTTGGCCCCAATGGTGCCGGCAAGACGACGTTGATCTCGATCATCTGCGGCATCGTCAACCCGTCGAGCGGTACCATCATCGCCGACGGCCACGACATCATTCGGGACTACCGCGCCGCCCGCACCAAGATCGGCCTGGTGCCGCAGGAATTGTCCACCGATGCCTTCGAGACGGTGTGGGCCACCGTGAATTTCAGCCGTGGCCTGTTCGGCAAGCCGCGCAACCCGGCCTTTCTCGAGAAGATCCTGCGCCAGCTCTCGCTGTGGGACAAGAAGGACAGCAAGATCAATACGTTGTCGGGGGGTATGAAGCGCCGTGTGATGATCGCCAAGGCGCTCTCGCACGAGCCGCGCATCCTGTTCCTGGACGAGCCGACGGCGGGCGTCGACGTCGAGCTGCGCCGCGACATGTGGGAGATGGTGCGGGGCCTGCGGGAGAGCGGCGTGACCATCATCCTCACCACCCATTACATCGAGGAAGCCGAGGAGATGGCCGATCGCATCGGCGTCATCAACAAGGGCGAGATCATCCTGATCGAGGACAAGGTCGAACTGATGCGCAAGCTCGGCAAGAAGCAGCTGACGCTGACTTTGCAGCAGCCGCTGGAGACGGTGCCGCCGGCGCTCGCCTCCTACCGCCTCGACATCGCCGATAATGGCAACCAGCTCATCTACACCTTCGACGCCAAGGATGATCCGGAAGTGCTCGCCCGCCTGCTCCACGATGTCGGCGAAAGCGGCATCGGCTTCAAGGATCTACAAACCAGCCAGTCCTCGCTGGAGGATATCTTCGTCAGCCTGGTGGGGGCGCATTGATGAATTTCCACGCCATCCGCGCGATCTACATCTTCGAGATGTCGCGCACTTTCCGAACGCTCCTGCAGAGCATCGCCTCGCCGGTGATCTCGACCTCGCTCTACTTCATCGTCTTTGGCTCGGCCATCGGCGCCCATATGAACCAGGTCGATGGCGTCAGCTATGGCTCCTTCATCGTCCCCGGCCTGATCATGCTGGCGATCCTGACGGAGAGCATCTCCAACGCCTCCTTCGGGATCTACATGCCGAGATTCATCGGCACGATCTATGAAGTGCTGTCGGCGCCCGTCTCGGTGGTCGAGATCGTCGTCGGCTATGTCGGTGCGGCCGCCTCCAAATCCATATTGCTCGGTCTCATCATCCTGATCACCGCACGGCTCTTTGTCGGTTTCTCGATCGAGCATCCCGTCTGGATGATCGCCTTCCTGATCCTGACCTCGGTGACCTTCAGCCTGTTCGGCTTCATCATCGGCGTGTGGGCGGACGGCTGGGAAAAGCTGCAGATCGTGCCGACGCTGATCATCACGCCGCTGACTTTTCTCGGCGGCAGCTTCTACTCGATCTCGATGCTGCCCGAACTCTGGCAGAAGATCACGCTGTTCAATCCGGTGGTCTATCTCGTCAGTGGCTTTCGCTGGAGCTTCTACGGCGTCTCGGATGTCGATGTCGGCGTGAGCCTGGGCATGACGCTGGTGTTCATGACGCTCTGCGTGATCGCCATCGTGGCGATCTTTAGGACGGGGTACCGCATCAAGGCGTAGTCTAGACTTATCCAAGAGCAGATGGATCAAGACCCGAGAGCGATCGCATTGTCGCTTTCGGATCTACTCATCGGTCTACTGCACTGTAACTGCTCGGACATGTCGAATGAAGACCCCAGGAAGATAAGCGGTGGACGTGGAGTTTTCCTTCGCAGCCATCTGATAGGCGAAATGATCCCACCCGGTATAGCCAGGTGCCGGAGTATATTCCACGAGGATTCCCTCGACAGGTTTGCGATAACATGCAGGCTGAAGCGCGTCATAAGGCGGAGCGGTTGGCACGTCCTTGGCTTTGCGGATCGTGAGGGTGCCATGCGAAGGCTGTTCTGTGACAGTGACGGGCGGGTAATCTCTGAAAGTGCAATCCGGTTTCATGTCCTCGATGAAAATGACCTTGTTGGTTCTGTCAGCGTCGGCTTTGAAGTCCGTCGTGAGAATGAAGGAGCCATTTGGCAACTGCTGCAGCGGGCCGTAAGTGGTCCCGGTGGTTTCGCAGCTGGCGACGCCGAGAGCCAATGCCCCCATGGTTACGATCTTATATACAAAATTCACGCGCAGCTCCCCGCCGAATGTTAACGTAACGTAATGTTACTGGCAGAAGGCTGCGAGGGATGCAATGGCTTGTTGGTTATCATAGACAGAGCGGGCTGAACAAAAGCAGGTAGACCAGACGACATGCCATCCATTGCCCAACGCTTTCACGTCGCCCGCCGGGACGCTCGCCCTCTCCCGGATTTCCCCGGCACCCTGCCCGACACCCTCGCTGACGCCTACGCCATCCAGGAAGAGGCGATCGGCCTGTGGCCCGACGCAGTCGCCGGCTGGAAGGTCGCCTCCATCCATCCGGATCTGCGCGAGCGCTTCCTCGCTGCCCGGCTGGCGGGGCCCGTCTTTTCCAGGGGCGTCTACCGCGTGGCGCCGGGCGCCGTTGCGCAAGTGCCGGTCATCCGCGGCGGCTTCATCGCCGTGGAAACCGAGATCGGCCTTGTCGTCGGCGCCGACATCGCGCCCCGGCCGGCGCCCTGGACACTGGCGGAACTGCTGCCTTATCTCGCCAGCGCGCATGTGGCGATGGAGATCGCCGGCTCGCCCTTGCCCACCATCAACGATATCGGCCCGATGGCGGTCATCTCCGACTTCGGCAACAACACCGCCATCGCGATCGGCGCGGAAATCCCCGGCTGGAGAACAGACGGTTTCGAAGGCCTGAAGACGCAGATGCGTATCGACGGCAAGCTGATCGGCGAGGGTGCGGCTGTTGGCGCCAATGGCGGGCCGCTCGATGCCTGCCTCTTCCTGGCCAATCATCTTGCCACCCGTGGACGGGGCCTGGGAAAGGGCGATGTGATTTCGGCTGGCGCCACCACCGGCGTCCATCCGCTGGAGATCGGGCAGGTGGCGGAGGCGGTTTGCGTGGGCGTGCCGCCGCTGACAGTGCTGCTGGGAGCGCGGACGGCGGCGTAACCTTCCCGGGTGCGCGGACATCTTGTCCGCCTCTTGGAAACGAAATGATCAACAGAAGGGGCGGGATCATGCGGATCCGCCCTTTGCCTTTTTCTGAGATGTCGAGGTTCAAGGTGCGGACAAGATGTCCGCGCACCTGGGGGGACTCCCAGCAGCTACGCCGCCGTGGAGATCGCCTCGATGACATCGTCCACCGCGCTCTCCACGCGCTTCCTGTCATCGCCCTCGGCCATCACGCGGATCACCGGCTCGGTTCCGGAAGGGCGGATGACCAGGCGGCCGCTATCGCCGAGTTGCTTGCGGGCGCCGTCGATGGCGGTGACGACCTTGGGATCATCCAGCACCTTGCCGCCGCGCGTGCGCACATTCTTCAGGATCTGCGGCAGCGGGTCGAAGCGGTGGCAGACTTCGCTCACCGGCTTGTCGGCCTTCTTCAAAACCGCCAGCACCTGCAGCGCGGCGACCAGGCCATCGCCCGTGGTGGCGAAGTCGGAAAGGATGATGTGGCCGGACTGCTCGCCGCCGACATTGTAGCCCTGCGCCCGCATGCGTTCGAGCACGTAGCGGTCGCCGACGGCGGTGCGCTCCAGCATCAGGCCGAGGCCGCCGAGATAGCGCTCGAGGCCGAGATTGGACATCACGGTGGCGACGATGCCGGGCTGGGTGAGACGCCCGTCATCCTGCCAAGCCGAGGCGACCACGGCCATCAACTGATCGCCATCGACGACATGACCCTTCTCGTCGACGATCACCACGCGGTCGGCGTCGCCGTCGAGGGCGATGCCGATATCGGCGCGCAATTCGCGCACCTTGCGGGAAAGAGCGTCCGGCGCGGTGGAGCCGACGTCCTTGTTGATGTTGAAACCATCAGGCTCGACGCCGATCGGGATCACGTCGGCGCCAAGCTCCCACAGCGCCTCGGGGGCGACCTTGTAGGCGGCGCCGTTGGCGCAATCGACCACCACGCGCAGCCCATCGAGGCGCATCTGGCGGGGAAGGGTGCGCTTGGCGAATTCGATATAGCGGGCACGCACGTCGTCGATGCGGCGGGCGCGGCCGAGATCGCGCGAGCCAGCGAGCCTGGCGGCAAGATCGGTGTCGATCAGGGCCTCGATCGAGCGTTCGGTCTCGTCCGAGAGCTTGAAGCCGTCGGGGCCGAACAGCTTGATGCCGTTGTCGTCATAGGCGTTGTGGGAGGCGGAGATCATCACGCCGATGTCACAGCGCAGCGAATTGGTGAGCATGGCGACGGCCGGCGTCGGCATCGGGCCGAGCAGCATCACGTCGACGCCGACGGCAGTGAAGCCGGCGACCAGGGCATTCTCGATCATGTAGCCGGAGAGGCGGGTATCCTTGCCGATGACGACGCGATGGCGATGCTCGCCGCGCTGGAAGGCGAGGCCCGTGGCCATGCCGACCTTCATGGCGAGTTCAGGCGTGATGAAACTGTTGGCTCGGCCACGGATACCGTCCGTGCCGAAATATTTGCGACTCATCGATCAACCTCGAGGTTTCCTGAACCAATTATGCCAGAAGCCTCTCACCAAATGTTTCAAAATTTATTTGCAAGCGTAACAGGGGCTGGGACCGCCGCCACTCATAGTCATAAGTCGTCAGCCCGGAGGCGACGTTCACCCCGCTGGCGGTGCGCACGAAACCCTCGCGCTCATAGAAGCGGATCGCCCTTTTGTTGAAGGCAAGGCGACGTTCACCCCGCTGGCGGTGCGCACGAAACCCTCGCGCTCATAGAAGCGGATCGCCCTTTTGTTGAAGGCATTCACCGACAGCTTGAGGAGCGAGGGGGTCTTCTGCTTGGCGATGGTCATGAGGAGATGGGCCGTGCCGGAGCCTTGCTCGGTGAGTGCCAGGGTGATCTGTTCCAGCAGGAGGACTTGTTCGCTCACCGGTGCCAGCACCAGCAGGCCGACGATGTCGCGGCCCCGCGCGGCGACATAGATCTCGGCCTTCAGCTCCTGCCATTTCAGCCACATAGTCGGCCAGCGCACCTTGTAGTCGAAGGCGGGGTAGGTAGCGGCCCAGGTGTCGCACCACAGGGTCCGCAGGGCTGGTTCGTCCTGGGGCTCCGCCGCCCGGAGGGTGACGAAAGACTGTGTCATCGCTCCGTCAGCTTCAATTCGATGCGTCGGTTGCGGTTGCGGGCTTCGTCGGTACCGGAGGTGTCGATCGGCTGGAATTCGCCGAAACCGGCCGCCACCAGCCGCTGGGCCGGGATGCCCTTGGAGATCAGATATTGCACCACCGCGATGGCGCGGCTGGCCGAAAGCTCCCAGTTGGATGGGAATTGCGGCGAGTTGATCGGCCGGTCGTCGGTATGACCATCGACCCGCAGCACCCAGGGAATGTCGTTGGGTATCTTGTCCTGCAGGTCGAGCAAAGCGGCGGCGATCTTGTCGATCTCGGCCTTGCCCTCGGGCTGCAGCGTGGCCTGGCCAGCCTGGAAGAACACCTCTGACTGGAAGACGAAACGGTCGCCGACGATGCGGATGTCGGGCCGGTTCCCGAGCACGTCGCGCAGGCGCCCGAAGAAGTCGGAGCGGTAGCGCGAAAGTTCCTGCACGCGCTGGGCCAAGGCCGCATTCAGACGCGAGCCGAGATCGGCGATCTTGGTCTGGCTTTCGCGGTCCTTGGATTCGGAGGCGTCGAGCGCCTGTTCCAGCGCAGCGATCTGGCGGCGCAGGGCCGAGATCTGCTGGTTGAGGAGGTCAACCTGCGCCAGGGCCTGGCCTGACAGGCGCTTCTGGTTGTCGAGCTCGCCCTGGACCTGCTGGACCTGCCCGCTATTGGCGTTGGCAGCGGCCGCGTCGGCCTGCGCAACATCGAGCAGGCCTTGCAACCGGGTCTTGTCGCTGTTGGACTTGTCGAGGCTGGCGTTGAGCGCGGACAACTGCTCCTGCGCATTGCGCTCGTTCGAGCGCTCCAGTGCCAGGAGCTGCGAGAGCTCGGCCACCTGGGCATTGAGCTGGTTGAGCGCCTCGTCCTTGCCGGTGACCTCCTGCGACAGGAAGAACTGGCCGAGCACGAAGATCGACAGGATCATGATGATCGACAGGAGCAGCGTCGACAGGGCGTCGACGAAGCCCGGCCAGTAATTGATGCCTTCGGTGCGACGGCGGCCGCGACTGAGCGCCATCAGTTCCTCTCACGCTCTTGCGTCAGGCGCTGCAGCACGGCCTTGATGTCGCGCTGCTGCTCGGCCTGGCTTTCCACCCAATCCCGGATCATCTGCTGCTCGGAGCGCATATGCTGGACGAGGCCCTGGATGCCTTCGGCAAGCTGCGCCATGGCGGCAGTGGCGTTGCGGCCGGAGCCGCCGTCGCGCGAGCCGTCGGCCATGCGCTCGATCGCGGACTTGATCGCCGCCATCTCGGCATCCGAGCCGCCGCGGGCGAGACCCTCGGCCTCGATATCCGTGACGGTGGCGGCGAGCCAGTCTTCAAGCTCGGTATAGAAGCGGTTCTGCGCCTGGCCGGCCTGCAGGTCGAGGAAGCCGAGGATCAGCGAGCCGGAAAGACCGAAGAGCGAGGACGAGAACGACACGCCCATGCCCTTGAGCGGGGCGGAGAGGCCGCTTTTCAGGCCTTCGAACACGGTGGAGGCATCGCTGCCGCCCACCGACATCGAATTGATGACATTGCCGACCGATCCCACGGTCTCGATCAGGCCCCAAAAGGTACCGAGCAGGCCGAGAAAGACGAGCAGGCCCGTGAGATAGCGCGAGATCTCGCGCTGCTCGTCGAGGCGCATGCCGATCGATTCGAGGATGGAGCGCAGGGTCGAGAGCGAGATGGAGCGCCGGCCGATCTTGTCGCCGAGGAGGGTTGCCATCGGCGCCAGCATCACCGGCTGGTCGCGCAGTTCCAGGCCGGGATCGCGCAGGCGGTAGGCGTTCACCCAGCGCACCTCGGGGATGAGGCGAATGACCTGCCGGAAGCCGAAGGCGATGCCGAGCAGCATCGTGAAGATGATCAGGCCATTGAGGAAAGGATTGGCCATGAAGGCGATGAAGAGCTGCTGGTAGAGCGGCGTCACCACGCATGCTGCCAGGATCAGGAAGACCAGCATACGGACGAAAAAGATCCGTGGGGAAGACAGCTTGTAGGGATCAAGGTCTCTTGCCATCGCACCACGCCGCTCGAACTCGTCTCATTCAATGCCTTCCCTAGCAGGGACGGTTATGTCTTGCCAGACAATACCCTAATGCAGGGTTTCGCACACGCCATCAATGTGGGGAGCGGCGCGCTGGCGCGGTAGGGGGCTGTGGAACCTGCAAGTCTCCGGAGCCTGAACAAAAAAGGGCAATGAAGCCGAGAGAGGCGATCGAAACACCGTCATTGCCCCGACCAACCCTTTGGTTTGGTCGGGCAGCGAAGCACTCCGGGGGCTGTAGACACCGCCCCTTTGGCCCCTGGATTGCTTCGCCGTGCTCGCAATGACGAATTCAGGTCCCGCCTCCCGCGATTTCTCACCGAGCCGGTATACTGCTCAGAGGACCATGTTCGCTCCGATCACGCCGCCTGGCCGCCATAGGCGAAGACCGTCTGCGGCCGGGCGCCCCTGATGAAGCCGCCGCCGAGCACGCGGGCCTGGCCATCCGCATGGTCGTAGAAGACCGCGGCCTGGCCGGGCGAGACGCCATCCTCGGCCTCGGCGAGCTCGATCGACGGACCGTCCGCGCCGAAATGCAGCAAGGCCGGCTTGGGCGCCCGGGTCGAGCGCACGCGCACTGCGATCTCCAGCCCCTCGGCCGGCAACGCCTCGAGCGCTCCGTCACCGATCCAGTTGACGTCGCGCAGGGCGACATTGCGGGTCGCCAACGCCTCGCGCGGGCCGACGATCACCCGTGCGGCGTCGGCTTCGAGCCTGATCACATGCAGCGGCTCGCCGGTGGCGACACCCAGGCCCTTGCGCTGGCCGATGGTGAAATGGATCACGCCCGCATGCTGGCCGAGCACGCGGCCGTCGAGATGCACGATCTCGCCGGGGCGCGCGGCGCCGGGCTTGAGCTTCTCGATCACCTGTGCGTAGCGGCCTGACGGTACGAAGCAGATGTCCTGGCTGTCGGGCTTGGCCGCCACCGACAGGCCAAAGCGCTCGGCCGCTTGGCGCGTCTGCGGCTTGGTCATGTCGCCGAGCGGGAAGCGCAGGATGTCGAGCTGCTCCCTGGTGGTGGCGAACATGAAATAGCTCTGGTCGCGTTCGGCATCGCGCGGGCGATAGAGCGCCCGGCCGTCGGGCACGGCCCGGCTGGCGACATAATGGCCGGTGGCGAGCACATCGGCGCCGAGATCGCGGGCAGTGCCGAGGAGATCGCGGAACTTGACACGCTGGTTGCACTCGACGCAGGGGATCGGCGTCTCGCCGGCTACGTAGGAATCGGCGAAGCGGTCGATCACCGCCTCCTTGAAGCGGCTCTCATAGTCGAGCACGTAATGGGGAATGCCGATGCGATCGGCGACCTCGCGGGCGTCATGGATGTCCTGGCCGGCGCAGCAGGCGCCCTTGCGATGGACGGCGGCGCCGTGATCGTAAAGCTGGAGCGTCACTCCGATCACGTCATAGCCCTGCTCCTTGAGAAGGGCGGCGCAAACGGAGGAGTCGACGCCGCCGGACATGGCGACGACGACGCGGGTGTCCTGCGGCCGGCGCGGCAGGTCGAGCGAATTCAACATGGCAACCTCGGTGCAACAGAGGGTCAAGGTCTCTGCAACGGCGCTCCTTTACGCGATTTTAACCGATAAGGGAACGGCGTTCTTGGCCCGCTGGAATGCGCGCCGGAGCAGTAAATGGCCCGGTATCGGCACAATAAAGAGACAAATCGGTGTTCAATTAACTCATTAACTATGTTCGTTAAGTATAGGCCTTGTGTTTCAATTAAATAAACGCCCACTGTTGCATTTATATCATAGGAATTTCGTTGGATCGGGCGTATCCCAGGGCCAAGCAGCAATAAGTACCGAGTGCTGAGGAAGTTAAAATGCAAGCGTTAAAGAATGTTCTGCTTGTCGGCGCAGTTGTCTTCATGCCGGCAGCGGCATTCGCCTCAGATCTGGCGCCCACGCCAGTGGAGCCGGTGCCGCCCGTCGTGGAGCCAACCTTTACCTGGACCGGGTTCTTTGCCGGCGCCAATGCCGGCTGGGCGCGCGGTAGTCTCGATACGGATCTGACGGCCATTCCACCAGCCCCGCCTGCCCCTCCACCGCTTGCGGCAGCTCTGGGCGCCACCACCACTCTTGTCGCTGGCCATGGGCATTTGAAGGACACAGCCAATAGCGTCGTTCTCGGCGGCCAGATCGGCTACAACTACCAGTTCGATCCGCATTGGGTCGTCGGAGCGGAAGCGGATCTTCAATATACAGGCATGCATTCGACGGCGCATGCCATTGGTGCAAACAACATTCCCATTTCGGTGAAAACGCAACTCGACTGGTTTGGCACACTCCGCTTGCGGGCAGGCTATGCCTTCGACAGCTTCCTGGTCTATGGAACTGGCGGCCTCGCCTACGGGAACGTGAAAGCCAAGGTGGGCGTACCCGGTGAGTCGATATCGGACTCCGACGTTCGGGTCGGTTGGACATTGGGTGCGGGCGCGGAATACGCATTGACGCAGCATTGGATCCTGCGCGCGGAATATCTGTATGTCGATCTTGGCAAGAAGGCCACGATCAATAAGACCGTTGGTGGATTCCGCATCACGGACAAGCCGGACGTTTCGCTGAACGTCGTTCGCGCGGCTGTAAACTACAAATTCTGAGCCCGGTTCTTCGATCGGGACCGCAACTCGAGGGCTCCGCGATGGCGGGGCCCTTTTTGCATGGTGGCACCCGTCTTGCGTCTCAAACGCCGTCGCTTTAGTCAGGAGCCTCTTCCGGAGACTTGTGATGCCTGCAACGCCCGACGACCTCTTCGCCTTCCTCGACAAGCTTGGTATTGCCGTAACCACCGTCGAGCATGCCCCGCTCTACACGGTGGAAGATTCCAAGGCCCTGCGCGGCCAGATCGAGGGTGGCCACACCAAGAACCTTTTCCTGAAGGATCGCAAGGGCTCCCTTTTCCTGGTTGTTCTGGAGGAGGACGCCACCGTCGATCTCAAGCGCATCCACGAGATCATCGGCGGGCAGGGTAAGGTCTCCTTCGGGTCGGCCGACCTGCTCACCGAAGTCTGGGGCGTGCTGCCAGGCGCCGTGACGCCTTTTGGCGCCATCAACGACAGGGATGGCCGCGTGACGGTGGTGCTCGACGAAGCGCTCCTGGAGAATGCCAGGCTCAACCATCACCCGCTCGTCAACACCTCGACCACCACGATCGCGCGCGAGGACCTCGTCGCCTTCCTCAAGGCGACGGGGCACGAGCCGAAGATTCTCGCGGTCTCGAACCCTGCCTAATCGAGGCAGCCGCGGAGGATGTCGTATTTCATGCATCTGCGCGCCGATCGCGGAGGCGACCTGGCTCCATCCGTGCAAGGTTCGCAAAGCTCAATAGGTGATTGCCGGCATAGCGATGCGGTTTTCTTCAAAATCGGGCCCGGCCAGGACCGCATCGATCGGCTGCCTTTTCGGGGCGCCGCACATAAGGGCGACTTCGGTCCGGTTGCGCAGATGGAATTTGCGCATGATGTTGCGGATATGGACCTTGGCGGTGCTTTCCGAGATGTTCAGGGCATGGGCGATGACCTTGTTCTGCTTGCCCTTCTGCAGGAGCGCCAGGACATCGCTCTCGCGGTCGGTCAGGCTGAGATGGATCTCGGAACGTAGATCGTGCTCTGGCGTCGGCCGCATTGAGCGTGTCATCGAGCGATCCAGGAGGGCATGCTGGCTGGACGGCGGAATGTCGAGCCGAGGCGAGGGGGCCAGCGATTGCCGGATCGCAGCGATCATCGCGCTGAATCCCATCGAGGCTGCCACCCAGTTCTGGACGCCGCTCTCTTCCAGCACGCGGCCGATAGCAGGGTCGGCGCCGTCGGTGATGACGAGCAGGGGCAGGTTACCGATTCGCGCCTTCAATTGCTGGATGACGAAGCCTATAAAGAGGGGGTCCGAGCTGCGCTGCATGAGGCTCAGCACGGCGAGGGAGGCGTGCAGGTCTGCATCTTCAAGACTGCTCGCGATGCGGACCTCGAGGTCCTGAGCGGCTTCCTTCAGGGCGTGGGAGAAAATTTCGGCCAGCAGGGGGTGGCTCTCGATCAGAAGTACAACCTCCCGGGCTGCCGAAGATTCGATCATTGTACCCATGTTGTTCGAGGTGTTTTGATCCTCTATGTAGTTGAAGCCGACATTCTGACTCACGCTAGGCCTCCCTCGAATTGCGACGCTACTTGCTCCAAACGAATTCTCGATTGCGTGGTCTCTAAGTTTCTTCCGAGGCGATTTCAGGTGGTCTGTCGTAGTTGTTGCAGTCATTGACAGGTTTTTGTTTTTGAAAATTCGACGCGACGTTGTTTCTTGGCCATGTAATCGTCGCCACGCAACACCGTATCGCATACCATTAAAGGTAAAACGATTCATTGAAATCGAAACCGAGAAATATTAATCGACGATATCTGCCTTTTATCTCACAGAATGCCATCGAAGATAAAGTACCTGTTGCTTAATCAAAAAGGACGATTACGTGTCGTCACCAGAAGTGGTATCAGAATGCAGATAAAATCGATTTATCTTCAGTGAGCTTGATGCGCAAGTGCTATAAATTGATAGATGTGAAATCATCGTGATTTAAGATAATTGGAGAAATACGATCTGTTGTGAAAATTGTATGCTAAAAATAACCGATGTACTTTTTGTATCTTCAGGTAATGGAATGGCAATGCGAGGCCGCTTAACTGCGGTACAGCTTGGACAAAACAGCGTTGGCAAATGAATGTTCAACACGCACACGGTTTTAGTGAATGGCCATCACCGAAGTACCATTTGTTCCAATACGAGGAAGCGGGTCGAATTTTCTATTGTTTCGTACGGAGTGGCGTCAGCGGATGGTTGCCATCGCGGTGATTTACCCCCATCTAACCGGAGACAACGATTTCTAGGGTATTGGCGATGAGCAACGACACGGCTGGAACGAACGGCTTGATCAAGGACACCACGACGCAAACCTTCATGACTGACGTCATCCAGGAATCGATGAAGCAGCCGGTCCTGGTGGATTTCTGGGCCGAGTGGTGCGGCCCCTGCAAGCAACTGGGTCCCATGCTCGAAAAGGCTGTCGTGGCCGCCAAGGGCAAGGTGAAGCTGGTGAAGATGGATATCGACAAATATCCGCAGATCGCCGGCCAGCTTGGCGTGCAGTCGATTCCCGCCGTGTTCGCCTTCTCGAAGGGCCAGCCCGTCGACGGTTTCATGGGCGCCGTTCCCGAGAGCCAGATCAAGGAATTCATCACCCGCATCGCCGGCCCCGGCGGGGATCCCGACACCGAGGCGATGCTGGCCGAGGCTGAGGCGCTGCTCACGGAGGGCGAAGGGGAGGCCGCCGCGCAGATCTTCGCGCAGATCTATGAGCAGGATCCCGAGAACCTCAAGGCGATTGCCGGTCTCGCTCGGGTTGCCATCGCCGCGGGCGAGCTGGAGCAGGCCAAGACCACCCTCTCGCTGACCCCCAAGGGCAAGGAGAACGATCCCGCCATTGCCAGCGCCCGTGCCGCTCTCGAAGTGGCCGAGCAGGCAAGCGAGCTCGGTGACCTCGCGGGGCTTGCCCGACAGGTCGAGGCCGACCCGAAGAATTTCCAGGCCAAGTTCGACTATGCGCTCGCCCTGGCCGCCGCCAACAAGCGCGAGGAAGCGGTCGACCAACTGCTCGACATCGCCCGCCGCGACCGCAAGTGGAACGACGATGGCGCGCGCAAGCAACTTGTGCAATTCTTCGAAGCCTGGGGTCCGATGGACGAGACCACGATCTACGGCCGGCGCCGCCTGTCGTCGATCCTGTTTTCCTGACGGTCGCCTGCAAGCTCGGGGAACGCTGCTCCATGCACCCGCTGTTTCAGACGGAGGCGGACCTGCCGTCCGTCATCCCGGTCTTTCCGTTGTCGGGAGCCTTGCTGCTGCCGCGTGGGCAGTTGCCGTTGAACATCTTCGAGCCGCGCTATCTTGCGATGATCGACGACGCCCTGCGCGGGCCCCGCCTCATCGGCATGATCCAGCCGGAGGATGAGGACGCCGAGGACAAGCCACGCCTGTTCCAGGTGGGATGCGTGGGCCGCATCACCCAGTTCGCCGAAACGGGGGACGGGCGCTATCTCATCCAGCTCACCGGCATTTCGCGCTTCAGGGTACAGGAGGAGGCCAACGTCGACACGCCCTACCGCCAGTGCCAGATCACGGCAGCGCCCTTCGCCATCGACTTCACGCCGCGTGCCGGCGAGGAAGACGTGGATCGCAAGGCCTTGATCGAGACGCTCAAGGCCTATCTTGCCGTCAATCACTTCCAGGTCGACTGGAAGGAGATCCACGAGGCGCCGAACGAAGCGCTCGTCAACGCCCTGTCGATGATGAGTCCCTTCGGCCGGCGCGAGAAGCAGGCGCTGCTCGAGGCCGCGAGCCTGCGCGAACGGGCCGAGATCCTGGTCGCCATCACCCAGATCGAGCTCGCCAAGAGCGGCGATGGCTCGGACACGCCGCTGCAATAGGCGGAACCGGTCATGGCCAATCATCCGCCTCATCGTCCGCCGCCTTTGACCGACCCCAAGCTCCTGGAACTGCTGGTCTGCCCGCTGACCAAGACGACGCTGGAATATGATGCCGAGAGGCAGGAGCTGATCTCACGCGCCGCCAGGCTGGCCTATCCGATCCGCGAAGGCTTTCCGATCATGCTGCCCGAGGAGGCGCGGGTGATCGAGCCCGGCGAGTGAGGGGCCGCTCACTCCTTGCACGCTTTTTGCACGGAGCCCTCATCGCTCCGTCATAGCGCCTGGATCGTGGCTGGATGAGAGACGGGCAAGATCGGCGTCATGGAGGAAACCATGACGCTCGCGCAGATCCTGCCGGTCCCCAGTCCCTTGGCCAACCGGCTGAGCTTCATCCTGAAAGTCGCGCTCGCCGCCGGGCTGGCCCTTCTCGCTGATATCGTCTTTGCAAGCGGCGCTACGCTGCTGGAGGCGGGGAGTGTTGCGGGCCTTGTGGCCCTGCTTTGGCTGGCGGCGCTGCTGATCTGCAATCCCCAGCTGCGGAGCCACCCGGCCAGTCACTATGCGCTGGCCGGCGCGGGCCTGGCAGGATTGGCGCTCGCCTACGAGCCGGGTGCTGTCGCGACGCTGCTCTTCTGCTTCTATCTCGGCCTCGCCATATTCCTGCCGCGCCATGGCAGCTTCGACAATGCGCTGCGCTGGCTGCTGCGCCTAGCACTCTATGGCGTCATTGCTCCGCTTTCGATCCTGTTCGACCTCTTTCGACTCGGCAAGGCAGGGCGGGGCGCCCGATCCTTCGGACTGGTTTCCCTGCTCGGCGCCCTGCCGTTGACCATCGTGGGATCGCTGGTCTTCCTGGCGCTGTTCTCCGATGCCAATCCGCTGATCGGTCGCCTGCTCTCCCAGGCGGTGGTCGCCCTCGACTCGCCCCATCTCGCCGATCTTGCCGTCAACCACGTCCTGTTCCTGGTGGTCGCCCTGACGACGTTCTGGGCGAGCATCCGGCCGCTGCGCCTGCGCATCCTGACCTCGCGCAGCGCCTTCATTGGTCCAACGCCCGCTCGCAAGGGCTGGTTCGGCGCCGGCGCGATCATCCCAGCGCTTGCCAGTTTCAACCTGATCTTCGCCCTTCAGAATCTTTCCGACCTCGCCTTCCTGTGGGGCGGCGCCAAGCTGCCGGAGGGCATGACCTTCTCGGACTATGCCCATAAGGGCACGAACGCCCTGATCGTCGCCGCCCTGCTGGCCGCGCTCTTCGTGCTGGCCTTCCTGCGGACCGGCTCACCGGTCTCGGCCAACCGCCTCGTGCGGGGGCTGGTTTATGCCTGGATCGGCCAGACCGTGCTGCTGGTCTTCTCCTGCATGGAGCGCACGCTCAACTATATTGAGGCCTATTCTCTCACCTATATCCGCCTCAATGCCCTAATCTTCATGGCCCTTGTTGCCGCCGGCCTCGTTCTGATCTGCTGGCGTATCGCCACGAGCCGCAATGGCGCCTGGCTGATCAATGCCAATGCCCTGTGCTTTTCCGTGGTGCTCGGCCTGGTCAGCTTCACCAATTACGACGCGGTGATCGCACGCTGGAACCTCGTCCAGAGCGCCGGTGCCCCCCAGCGCGTCGTGAGGCTCGATATCGACTATCTCCGTACGCTTCAGGGCTCGGGAGCCCTGCTCCCACTCGTGGAGGCGACGCAGGAACCGGCCCACGCGTCGGATGCTCTCATGAGCCTGCGCTATTCCACCCAGAAGAGGCTGGAAAGCCAGCAAGCCGATTGGCGCCTGTGGACGCTTGCCGGCGCCTGGCGCCTCCGGGCCGCCGGCCCGCTGCCGACTGGTATCGCGGTCATCGTGGACCCGCCGCAGGATTCTGCCCGGCCGCAGATACGCAGCGCGCCAATCCCGTGAACATCACCCGCTCGCGCTTTGACACCTCCAATCCGAAATGACATTCATCCATGATGCCGCGCACCATCCTCATCGTCGACGACGACCCGCATATCCGCGAATTGCTGGCCTTCTCCCTTGCCAAGGCTGGCATGATCACCCATGAGGCCGGTGACGGGGAGGAGGGGCTGGCGAAAGCCCTCAACCACAAGCCCGACCTCGTCATCCTCGACATCAACATGCCGCGCATGGACGGGCTTGAGGTCTGCCGCCGCCTGAAGGTGCATGGCGATGTGCCGGTGCTCTTCCTCTCCTCGCGCGATGACGAGATCGACCGCGTGCTCGGCCTGGAGATGGGCGCCGACGACTATGTCGTGAAGCCGTTCTCGCCCCGCGAGGTGGTGGCGCGTGTCGGCGTCATCCTCAAGCGCGCCGGTGCAAGGCCCCTGGCGGCGGCCGCCGCGGCGACCCTGGCGCGGGGCCTGCTGCATCTGGATCCCGAAGGCTGGCATACCCAATGGGACGGCCAGGCGATCGGCCTGACCGCCAAGGAATTCCAGCTCCTGCAGATCCTCGCCGCCACGCCCTCGAAAGTCTTCTCGCGCGACGAGATCATCGACCGCCTGCACGGGCCGGGCTTCGCCATCACCGACCGCACCATCGACAGTCATATTCGTCATATCCGCCAGAAATTCTCGGGCGTGGGGGCGGAGGACGTGATCGAGACCCGGGCCGGCATCGGCTACCGCATCGGTGCCTGCACAGGCAAGGCGGCGTGAAGGCGCCGATCCTTGCGCTGAAGGACGCCGTCAAGGCGCGCTGGCCGGCGCTGCGCCTGCGCTCCATCCTCCTCGGCGTGCTGCTCTTCACCGCGCTGATGCCGGGCCTCGGCGCCATCTTCCTGCGCGTCTACGAGAATGTGCTGGTGCGCCAGACCGAGGCTGAGCTGATCGCGCAGGGGGCGGCCTATGACGCCGCCTTCGATCTCGCCTGGCCCGGCCCGAAGCAGGCGCAGCCGCAGCCGCCGACCGTGGACGATAGCTACTCCATGGTCCGCCGCGAGGCGTCGCCGGCGGACAACTACTACACGCCGGAACCGCTCACCATCGATCTCAACACCATGCCGATCCTGGTGCAGCGCCCGCAGCCAATCGATACGCCGCTCCAGCCCGACCCGGAGGCGCTGGCGTCGGCCAGGCAGATCGAGCCGCTGATCGCCGAGACCCGGCGCACCACGCTGGTGGGTGCTGTGATCCTGGACGCACAGGGCGTCGTGCTCTCGCCGTCATCCCTGTCCGGCAAGAGCTACGCCTATCTGCCCGAGGTGCAGTCGGCCATGGCGGGGCGGTCGCAATCGGTGCTGCGCCGGCGCGGCGACTACACGCCGCGCTATGCCTTCGAGGTGCTAAGCCGGGCCTCCGCCATCCGCGTGCACTATGCCCGGCCCATCAAGATCGGCGACCGTACGGTGGGCGTGCTGCTGCTCTCGCGTTCGCCCCGCGCGCTGTTCCGCGGCATCTATGACGATCTCGGCAAGATCGCGTTCGGTTTCTTCATCATTGTCTTCGTGATCATCGGCCTCGCCGGCCTGCTCTCTCGCGCCATCGCCAAGCCGATCGAGCAGTTGACGCAGGCGAGCGCCCATGTCGGCCGCGGCGGCAGCGAGGTGCCGCCGACCCCGGCCACCGCCACCATCGAGATCCGGGCCCTGTTCGACAATTTCCGCCGCATGGCCCAGCAAATCGACCAGCGCTCGCGCTATCTGCGCGACTTCGCCGCCGCCATGAGCCATGAGTTCAAGACACCGCTGACTGGCATACGCGGCGTGCTGGAATTGCTGGACGAGCATGGCGATACCATGAGCGCGGCCGAGCGCCGCCGTTTCATCGCCAATGCCGAAGGGGATGCCGAGCGCCTGTCGCGCCTTGTGGTGCGCCTGCTCGAACTCGCCCGCGCCGACATGGGCGAGGCCGACGAGGCCGCTTCGACCCCGGCGGGCGAGGCCGTGCACCACATCGCCGACGCCCAGCGCACGCCCGATTTCGCGATTGAGACCAGCATCGGGCCGGACCTGCCCGAGGTTAGCGTGCCCCTGGAAGTGCTGGAGGCGGTGCTCACCACACTGATCGAGAACAGCCGCCAGGTCGGCGCCCGCAAGGTGACCATCGCGGCCGCCGGCGTCGATGGCCATCTCGACCTCACAGTTTCCGATGACGGTCCCGGCGTGCCGCCAGGCGACCGCGAGCGCCTGTTCGAGCCCTTCTTCACCACCAGGCGCGGCCAGGGCGGCACCGGCCTCGGCCTGCCGATCGCCCGCTCGCTGCTCGCCAATAGCGGCTCCAGCATCGATTTCGTGGACAGCGCGGAGGGAGCCTGCTTCCGGCTCAGCCTCAGAAAGCGCGAGTAGGCCTGAGCTGCGCTCCCTCGCGCAGGCCGATGGTTGTTCGTTTATCGCCATCCGCTTGGCGGTCTGCGCCATAAAGGCGGGCGGCAATGTCCACGGTACTGATAGTGGATGACTTCCCGTGAATAACGGAACAGTCACGCGTGCAACCGCCTCGGTGAACTCGGCAGCTGGCTGGCGGCCTCGACCTTCGTCGGCGTCCTGCTCGCCGACCCCGACTCGGCGCTCTCGCGCGGCTTCACGCCGCAGCAGAGCCCGCTGCGCATGCCCGACAACAGCACCATCGATACCATCGTCAAATGGATGAAGTTTGCGGCTGTGATGCAGTAGCGTCCGGCATTCGGTCCTGCGGGCGGGCGCGGCCTTCGAACAGGTCACGCTCGCCCGCGAGTCCGTTTCCGACGAGATCGAAAAAGGCCCGCACGCGACCGGTGCCCTTGAGATCGGCATGGGTGACGATCCACAGTTCGCCCGCCAGGTCAGCAATGGGCTGGGCGAGGGCACGTGCGACGCCTGGATCGCCATCGCCGAGATAACAGGGCAGGAGCGCCATGCCGATACCTGCCTTTGCCGCCGTGAGCTGGTTGACCAGGCTGCTGGTGCGATAGACGATGGGCTCAGCCGGCATGGTGCGGGCAAGCCAGTCCGCCGCCTGGATACCGCTGGTCGTCTCCTCCCAGCCGATCAAGGCCTCCTTCGCCAGCGCGTCAGGCGTTCGCGCCGCCCCGCCCATCGCCTGCACGCGGTCGGGCGAAGCGTAGAAGCACCAGGCGACGCCGGCGAGCTTGCGGCCCCACAGATCGCCCTCTGTCGGCCGGATCGGGCGCAAAGCGATATCGGCCTCGCGCCGCGACAGGCTGAGCACGCGGTTGTCGATGGCAAGTTCGACCAGGATGCCGGGATGGGCTTGCCGGAAAGCCGCGAGGTGGCGTGTCAGCCGACTATAGGCGAGCGTCTCGGAGGAGGTGACCCGCAGCCTGCCCGAGAGGCGGTGGTCGCGGCCGGCAATGTCGCGGTCGAGCGCGAGAGCCTCGTCTTCCATCCGCTCGGCGGCGGCCGCCATGCGCTCGCCCGCCGTCGTTGCCCGGTAGACGCCGCCCGGCAGGCGCTCGAAGGCGCGCACGCCGAGCCGCGCCTCCAGCGTGTTGAGGCGGCGAAAGGCGGTGGAATGATCGATCAGCAGCGCCCTGGCCGCAGCGGTCAGGCTGCCGCTGCGCTGGATGGCGAGGATCAGGCGCAGTTCGTTCCAGTCTTGCATGACGCGATCATAGCAGTCTCAGCGCTTGCGGTCACGCAAGTGCCGCTGGTGCACTGCCAAGTTCGTTTGCAGTGGCGCCAAGCCTAGAATGGCTCCGACGAAACAACCCGCCCTGCGCGACAATCGAGGATATGCCATGACCGAACTCACGCTCGTCAGCCATCATCTCTGCCCCTATGTGCAGCGCGCCGCCATCGCCCTGCTGGAAAAGGGCGTGCCGTTCCGGCGGCGCATGGTGGACCTTGCCCACAAGCCCGAATGGTTCCAGGCCCTCTCGCCTCTCGGTAAGGTGCCGCTGCTGCTGGTCGAAGCGCCCGGACTGAACCAGGCGGTGCTGTTCGAGAGCAGCGTGATCTGTGAATATATCGAGGAGACCGCAGCGGGACCGAAATTGCACCTGACCGACGCGCTCGAACGGGCGCGGCACCGGGCCTGGATGGAGTTCGGCTCCGCCATCCTCGGCGATGTCTGGCTGCTGGAGACAGCGCGCGACCAGGATGGCTATGAGGAGGCGCGGCGCAAGATCGCCGCCAAATTCGGCCGCATCGAAGAGGTTCTCGGCGAAGGGCCCTTCTTCGCCGGCAGCGGCTTCAGCCTGGTCGATGCCGTCTTCGCGCCGATCTTTCGCTATTTTGACCTGTTCGACAGCCTGGCGGGCGCCGCGCCTTTCGCCGATCTGCCTCGCGTCACGGCCTGGCGCCGCGTGCTTGCCGGGCGGCCGAGCGTGAAGGCAGCCGTCGATGCGGACTATCCGCAACGACTGCGGGACTTCCTCGTCCGGCACGAAGCTTTTCTCCTGAAGCAGATGGCGTGAGGGCCGGCGCATGCCGCAGTCTCTTGCCTGGCTTCTCCTGGCGATTGCCGGTGCTCTCGACGTGGCCTGGGCCGTCTCGCTGAAATTTGCCCAGGGGTACACCCGGCCGGGCTGGAGCGTTTTGTCGCTGCTTCTGCTCGCCGCCTTCGTCTATCTGCTCGGCCGCTCGCTGGAGGCGCTGCCGGTGGGGACCGCCTATGCGGTATGGACCGGTATCGGCGCGGTCGGCACCCTGCTGATGGGCGTGTGGCTGTTCGGCGAGGCGCTCAATCCTTTGAAACTTGCCGGTATCGGTCTGGTACTGGTCGGCATCGCCGCGCTGAAGTTCGCACCCGGCTGAGGCTTGCGGGTGTTGGGAACCGTCGGCAAATAAGTGCTGCTGTCATCCCCTTCCCTCGGCCTCGCCGGGGATGACAGCGGTTCACTTATTCTCCGAAGGTTACTTACACCAGCCTGCGCGGGATCGTTTCGGCGAAATTCCGCTCGGCGATCTCCACCCAGCCCTGGAAAGCCCGCACCCGCGCCGTGATCTCGAAGGTGTCATGGGTGCCGATCATGCGGGCCTCGGTCTCGATGCGAAATTCCATGTCGTCGCAGGTGAGGGTGCAGGTGTGGCTCACCGTCTGGCTGGCGCTGTGGGGCTCGCCGTCGCGGATCGAGAATTCGCGCCTGAGCTTGTGGGCGAAATCGGTGGCGATCTCCTCGAAGCGCACCGGCGCACTGCCGAAGGCGTCGCCATCGACGACGAGATGGGCGGTGCCGCCGATGAGGTCGAGGCTGAAGCTGCGTTCGGCCTTGGGCGCGTGCGGGCGCTCGGCCGGGCCTGTCTCGGCCATGCTGACGGGCTCGAAGTCCAGGGCGGCATCCTCGCGGCGCGGGCGGCGCACGGGCAGGATCAGGGCGGCTTCGCCGGTGCGGATGGTCAGTGTCGCCTGGTCCTGCGCCGGCCAGACGGTCGGCCAGGCCGAGGTCGAGATCGCCAGGCGGATGCGATGGCCGGCGATGAAGGCGTGAGCGCAGTCGTTGAGCCTGATGCGCACCGTCTCGAACGCTCCCGGCACCAGGGGCGCCGGCTTCGCATGGCCGCTGCGATGCGTCAGGTTGAGGATGGCGTAGGAGACGCGTTGGGAGGAACCATCCGGCGCGACATCGGTGAGGCGCACGCAGATCTGCGCCGTGGGGGCGTCGGAGGCGAGTTCAAGCACCAGTTCGGGCGCACCGAGGATTTCCGTCCTGTCGGCAAGCTCCTTGGAATCGAACACGAGCGAGAGGCCGTCGTCGAGGCGCTGGTCGGCCGGCGATTCGCCGGGCAGGCCGGAGCTCATCCATTCGCCGGCGCCCGCGCCGCACCACAGCGGCGAACGGATGGCAAGCTCGGCCGAGGGCGCGGGCCGCCACCAGAGCTGGCCGGGCGAGAGGAACATCGGCCGCCTGGTGATCAGGCGCGAGGGCCAGGACGCCTCGCCGATCCAGCGCCCCTCGCGCCCTTCTTGCGACGAGCCGCGCTCCTGCATGAAGGCGCGCAGCATTGGCTCGGCCATGATGCCGTTGTCGCGGCCCTTGAGCCAGTGGTCCCACCAGCGCAGCGCCTCCTCCAGGAAGCCGATGGCCGGTCCCGGCGTGCCCTGGTGCGGATAATGATGGGCCCAGGGGCCGATCACGCCGAGCCGAGGCCCGGACAGGTTTTCCAGCAGGCGCGGAATGGCGTTGGAATAGGCGTCCGCCCAGCCGCCCACGGCGAACACCGGCACCTCGATGCGCGACCAGTCCTCGCAGACCGAGCCCTGCTCCCAATAGGCGTTGCGGTGCTGCTGCGCGGCCCAGATGGCGGGAAAGAAGGGCAGGTGGTCGAGACGCTGCTCCCAGGCCTGCTTCCAGCTCCCGCCATAGAGCGAGGGCGTCGGCGGCAGGGCCTGCCAGGCCATCATGGCCGAACCCCACCAAAGATTGTCGGAGAGCAGGGCGCCGCCCATGAAATGCACATCGTCGGCATAGCGGTCGTCGGTGGAGCACACGGATATCACGGCCTTCAGCGCGGGTGGGCGATGGGCGGCGACCTGCAGGGCGTTGAAGCCTCCCCAGCTCTTGCCGATCATGCCGACCTTGCCATCGCACCAGGACTGGGCGGCGAGCCAGGCGATCACCGCGCAGGCATCCTCCTGCTCGATCGGCAGATATTCATCGTCCAGCAGGCCCTCGCTGTCGCCGGAGCCTCGCATGTCGACGCGGATGGCGGCATAGCCGCGTGCCGCGAACCAGCCATGCATGGCCTCGTCGCGCGAACGCGTGCCGTCACGCTTGCGGTAGGGGATATATTCGAGGAGGGCGGGCACCGGATGCCGCTCCGCGCTCTCAGGCAGCCAGAGCCGGGCGGCGAGCTTGACGCCGTCGGCCATGGGGATGGTCAGATGTTCGATGGTGCGGACCGGATGCTGCATGCGAGACTCAACCCTTGTCGATGAGGCCTCATAGCATGGAGGCGTCTCGTGGGCGATTGGCGGTGGTCGAAGGGGGCGTTGCCTCGCCGTTCAGGAAGGAAGCCCCGATTGCCCGCCGGCTTTCCGCGCAAAGCGCCGCCAGACGATCTCGGTCAGGACCACGGCGATGAGGCCGAAGACGCCGCCTATGAGCACGTTGGCCACTCGCTCCTCGGCAATCCCGCTTGCGCCGCCGGCGAATGCCGCTGCGAGGGCGATGAAGAAGCAGCGCGAACCGAATCCCACGACATAACGGGAGAAGGCAATGAGCGTGAGAGTTGTCGCAAGCACGGCAAAGGAATAACCGACCCGGCTTGCCGGCAGCGCAAGTCCGACCAGAAGGCCGAGCGGCACGCCGACGATCGCCCCGATGGCTCTGAGCTTCAGCTTGCCCGTGGATGCTGTAATATCCCCCACCACCACGCTCGCCGCCGACCAGATCACCCATTGACCCTGGGCGAGGTTGAGGATTTCCACCAGCGCTGCCGCGGCAAGCACTGCAATGGCCGTCGCTGAAGCGGGGAGCGGCCAGTCGCTCGAAGCTGGTCCATAATTGGGAGGAAGCGCGGCGGGCTTGCTCCAGCGGTCATGGATCTGCACGGCACAGATCAGGGCCAGCGCTATTGGCGAGAACGCCACGATGACGCTCGCATGCCGCACGGCCTCCGCTATGCTTACCTGCTCGCGCACCTCGCAGGCGAGATAGACCCCCGGAATGAAGACCCAGTTTCCCAAGGTGCGCAGGGCTTCGCCATAACGCGTCACCCCCACGGCGAGGAAGGCCGTGAGCGCTGTGAGCAACACGAAGAGCGGTTTCACCGGAGCTGCCAGAAAGAGGGCGACAAAGGTGACAAGAATGGCGAGGAACTGGAAGACCACCATCTTCGCGGTGAGCTGGAGCTTCAGCGCGGGAATGAGAAGCGAGATGGCGATAAGGCCCAGACTGAGCACAGCCGGGTCACCCGAGAGGAAATAGGCTGCCGCGAGGGGACCGATGACGGCCAGCGCCCTCAGGAGGTCGCCGACCTTCACTTCCCGGGCGAAGACATCGTACAGTTTGGTGACAAACGGGGCCTTTGCCGTGTTCACGGGAATTCACCGTTGCAGGTGCAGACGAAGCGCGTCTTGCCCGGCATGGTGAGGAACGCCGTTGTCATCCGGGCCCCGTTCGTCCGCACCGTTCCATTCCCCATGGTCGCCGACAGGCATGACGGTACTATAAACCCGTATGAGGGCAATCGTTAATCGTGCCTGCGGCCCGAATCCGACCATTGGGCGCCGTCAGGGTGCCTCGTCAATGCGCGGTGGCGGAGGGTGGCTTCATCCGCGTCATGACATCGAGCGCGCCGGCGCTCACCGGAGCGATGAACAGGCCCACCCGCGCCATCGCCTTGGCGAGCGCCACGGTGGCATCGAGCGCCTTGCTGAGGCCCTCGCTCTTCAGGAGATGCGAGGCGGCGGAGAGGAACTGCACGCGGTCCTCGCGCTGGGCGGCGTCGACCATGGCGAGGATCAGGCATTCGTCGCGGCAGAGCGCCCGGCAGGCGGCGGGGCGCCAGCCGATCTCATTGGCCGCATGGGCTCGCAAGGTGCGGGTGAAATGGTGGAACTCGCCGAAGAGCGGCTTGGCATTCTCCTCCGGCATTTCCCTGGCCAGGGCCTCCCAGGCGATGTCCCAGCAGGCGGAGTCGCCGGTGGCAAAACCGGCCATCCAGCAGCGATAGACGGAAAACAGGAGGTTCTCGGCCGGCGCATCGACATGGTAGCCGACGGGCCGCGCAACGGCGGGGCTGGGCAGGGGCATGGTCCGATCCTTCAATCCGCAGGGTTCAAGGCCCTGGCATTGGTGTGGAGGTATTGGAGCATGATGGTGTGGTTGATTCAAGAAAAAATCATTTATTTTCAATAGTTTATAAGGATTCCAGAGTGGGCTGGGACCGCCGGCTTTCCAGCCGGCTCTTGGAAACGATACGCAGGGAGTGAAGGAAGATGCCGGCTGGAAAGCCGGCGGTCCCAGCCATTGACTTCCCTCCTCCACGGGCGCAGACGACAGCTCCCCTTTCCTTTTCCGGTTGCCGACATGCCTGTCCAGAAAGTCATCTATGACACCGATCCCGGCGTCGACGACGCCATGGCGCTGTTCTTCCTGCATTACCATCCCGAGATCGACCTGATCGGCATCACCACCGGCCATGGCAACGCCTCGGTGGAGATCACCACCCGCAACGCCCTCTACCTCAAGGAGCGTTTCGGCATCGAGGCGCCGGTGGCGCGCGGGGCGGCGGGGCCGGTGACCGGACAGGACGCTCATCATGCCAGCGGCGTGCATGGCGAGAACGGCCTCGGCGAGGTCGTGGTGCCCGAGGACATCAAGGCGCAGGCGATCGACATGCCGGCACATCGCTTCATCGTCGAGACGGTGCGCAAACATCCCGGCGAGGTGCGTCTGCTGGCGGTCGGCCGCATGACCAACCTGGCACTGGCGTTGCGCGAGGATCCGGAGATCGCGGGCCTCGTCAAGGATGTGGTGATCATGGGCGGCGCCTTCGGCTTCAACGGCCATCTGGGCAATGTCACACCCTGTGCGGAGGCCAATATTTACGGCGACCCGCAGGCGGCCGAGGAGATGTTCGCCGCGCCCTGGCCGATCGCCGTCATCGGCCTCGATGTCACCCATGAAGTGCTGATGACGCAGCATTACCTGCGCACGCTCGCCACTGAGGCGGGCGAGGTCGGCCAATTCATCTGGGAGATCTCGCGCTTCTACGAGAATTTCTACCTCAAGAAGGGGCTTGCCGGCATCTCCGTGCATGACGCCTCGGCGGCGATCTATCTGGTGGCGCCCGACCTGTTCGAGACCCGCCAGGGCCCGATCCGGGTGGTGTGCGAGGGGATCGCCTTCGGCCAGACCATCCAGCGCCCCGCCAATGTCGGCTTCCCACCGAACGACTGGGACGGCCGTCCCTCGCATGCGATCTGCACCGCGGTGAAGGGGCCGGAACTGCTGGAGCTTTATCGCGAGACGCTGCTGAAGGCGGCGGGCTGATAGAATCGGTTGTCGAGCGTTTCAGCGAGCGACGGTGACGAGGGTCGCAGCCGTCGATGCGGCGAGAATTGCTGCGAACGACAGATTGACGAGCCGCGAGGTGGCTGGCTGCTGAAGCAATCGGGCGAAGGAGGCCCCGGCGACCGACCAGCCTGCGTGAATGAGCACGATCATGATCGTCAGCACGGCGGTCTTGATCAATGATTCCGCGCCCTCGGATGCCAGGCCCAGCCGGGCGCCTGCAAATACGGCGGCTATCGCCACATAGGCCTTGGGATTGGCGAGCGCCAGCAACAGCCCGCCCGTGAAGGCCGGTGCGACAGCCCCACTATCGGCCTTGGCGAGAGGCGGAGCCGTTGCGATCTTGTAGGCGAGATAGAGAATATAGATCGACGACAGGCCGATCAGCCAGGGCGACAGGCGCGGCTGCGACAGCAGGATGGAAGCAAGGCCCGCAGCGACGCACAGCAGCACCAGGCAAGTCCCGAGGATGATTCCCATAAGATAAGGCAGCGAACGCCGCAATCCGAAGGCGCTGGCAATGGCGGTGACGCTGATCGTCGATGGACCGGGACTGCCCATCACCACGAGGGAGGCAAGCACAAGCGAAAGCAGAGCCGGCCCCATTCCGGCCGGGAGGAAGAACTGCCCCATGGCTTGAAACCCGTAATGTCGTTGCGATGCGGGAGATTTACATCACCGGTGTCGGAGGCGTCTTGAAGGTTTGTGCGGGGGTGCTCCTCGCAGCTCCTTGCCGGCTTTCTCGCGTGTCAGGGCGCGACGTTGCCAGGTGATCGCGCCAACCAAGCCTCGATTCCCTTTGCTGCCGCGATGCCGCTGGCAAAGCAGGCTTGCAGGAGATAGCCGCCGGTCGGAGCCTCCCAGTCCAGCATCTCGCCGGCGACGAACACGCCCGGCAGCTTGTGCAGCATGTAATGCCGGTCGATCTCCGCGAGCGCGACGCCGCCAGCCGTGGAAATCGCGCGTTCGAGTCCGCGCTGCGAGACGGCCGTCAAGGGCACCTGCTTGATCAGCCGGGCGAGCGATGCGGCGTCGTCCGGCAACTGGTTGCCCGCCGCCTCCCTGAGCAGGCTGACGGTGGCGGGCGAGAGCTTGAGAGCCTTGCGCAGGAAGGTCGAGAAGGACTGGCCGCCGCGCGGGCGGGCCAGAAGTTTCACCAGGGCACCCTCGTCTGTGTCGGGCCTGAGGTCGATCCACAGCCGCGCCTGCCCGTGGAACGCGATCGCCTCGCGGATGGGCCGCGACAAAGCGTAGATGACGCCGCCTTCGAGGCCCTGTTCGGTGATCACGGCTTCGCCGCGGCGGCTTTCTTCGCCGAGGCCGACGGCGATGCGCTTCAGCGGCTCGCCGGCGAATTTCTCGCGGAAGACCGCGCTCCAGCGGATCTCGACGCCGCTGTTGGAGGGCGCGAGTTCGCTGATGCCGATCCCCTTTGCGCGCAGCAGCGGCGCCCAGCCCCCGTCCGAACCGAGCCGCGGCCAGGACGCACCGCCGAGGGCCAGGAGGGTGGCTCGTGGCCTCAGCCGGGTCGTCGAGCCGTCCGCCTCCTTGAAGGCGAGGACACCCTCGCTTTCCCAGCCGGTCCACTGCGACCGCGCATGGAGCGTCACGCCGAGCTCGCCCAGTCGCGCCAGCCAGGCGCGCAGCAAGGGCGAGGCCTTGAAGCTTTCAGGGAAGATGCGGCCGCTCGATCCCACGAAGGTCTTCTGGCCCAGTCCCTCGGCCCAGTCGCGCAGGTCCTGCGGCGTGAAGGCCCGCAGCGCCGGTTCGAGGAAGGCGCGCGCCGGACCGTAGCGGCCGAGAAAGGCAAGGAGATCCTCGCTATGGGTAAGGTTCAGCCCACCGCGCCCCGCCATCAGGAATTTGCGAGCCGGGGAGGGCATGCGCTCATGGATCGCCACCCTGCGCCCACTGCGCGCCAGCCACTCCGCGGCGATCAGCCCGGTCGGGCCGGCGCCGATGATGATGATGTCGCTGGGGACGGCCACGGCGTCTCTTTATTTCCGCATCTGTCTATGCTCACTGCCCTCATGGCCTTTTCGTTCCGCCAAATCCAGTATTTCGTCGCCGTTGCCGAGAACGGCGCGGTGTCGCGCGCCTCGCATGAATTGTCGATCTCGCAGTCGACGGTGACGGAAGCGATCCGCGAGCTGGAGGGCGATCTCGGCTTTTCCCTGTTCGAGCGCCGGGCCCATGGCGTGGAACTCACGCTCAAGGGCCACCAGTTCCTGCGCCATGCACGCAAGATTCTCTCCGAGATCGCCGATGCACGCCGGGCTCTGCGCAGCGAGACGGCGCCGGTGGAGGGGCGGCTCGCGCTCGGCGTCACGCCTCTGGTGGCCGCCTATGTGCTGCCCGATCTCCTCGCCCGTTTCCGCCGCGCCTTCCCCAATGTGGTGGTGGAGATCGTCGAGGACGGGCGCGACTATCTCGACCATCTCCTGGTGGGCGGCGAGCTCGACGTCGCCGTGATGGTGGCGGGCACCGAGAAGAGCGCGCCGGCCTTGCATGTCGAGACCATGGAGGCCTCGCCCTACCGGCTCTGGCTGCCGATCGGCCATCGCCTCGCGGAGGCCGAAAGCATCGGCATCGGAGATCTTGCCGAGGAGCCCTTCGTGCTGCTGATGCTCGACGAGATCGCCGAGGCGGCCGAATATGCCTGGCGCCGCGCCGGCGTGCGCCCGCCGGTGGCGATCCGCACGCGCTCGGTGGAGGCGGCGCGCAGCCTGGTGGCGACGGGCGCGGGTGTCGCCATCCTGCCCGAGCTCACCTATCGCCCCTGGTCGCTGGAGGGCGACAAGATCGAAGCCCGCGACCTCGTCGAGACGCTGGCGCCGGTGGAGGTGGTGATTGGCTGGCGCCGCGGCTCGCCGCTCGATCCGAACGTGGAACAGTTCGTGGCGGTGGCACGGACCTATCGGCGGCGGTGACGCTGGGAGCTCTTCCCGGGTGCGCGGACGTCTCGTCCGCATCTTGGAAACGATTGCGTTGAAGGATAGGAAGATGCGGACGGGACGTCCGCGCACCCGGGAAGGGCCTCCGTGCTCCTGGCGATCCCTTCCCCTTCCTATCGGTTTTTCCGATAACACCAATCTCCCGAATGGTGTGGCGCCCCTCGCCAAGCCGAGTCATTCTGCTCACAATCCGAAAAACGACCAAAAAACATCAAGCACCATTCGGCGTTCTACCTGACGGCAACCAGAGGGAAGACATCATGTCCAGGGTTAAATGGATCTTGGCGCTCGCCGGCGTCGCGGCTTTGGCCGTACCGGCGCTTGCGGCGGAACTCGGCAAGGGGGAGGGCGAAGTCGATATCATCGCCTGGCCGGGCTACATCGAGCGCGGCGAGACCGACAAGAATTACGATTGGGTCACCGAATTCGAGAAGAAGACGAGCTGCAAGGTCAATGTGAAGACCGCCTCGACCTCGGACGAGATGGTCGCCCTGATGAACGAGGGCGGCTATGACCTCGTCACCGCCTCGGGCGATGCCTCGCTGCGCCTCGTCGCCGGCAAGCGCGTGCAGGAGGTCGACACCTCCTTGATCCCGAGCTGGAAGACGGTGGACGAGCGTCTGCAGAACGCCCCCTGGCACACCGTCGACGGCAAGCATTACGGCGTGCCCTATCAGTGGGGCCCGAACGTCCTGATGTACAATTCGGATGTCTTCAAGGACGCGCCCAAGAGCTGGGGCGTCGTCTTCGAGGAGCAGAAGCTGCCGGATGGCAAGTCCAACAAGGGCCGCATCCAGGCCTATGACGGCGCCATCTACATCGCCGATGCCGCGCTCTACCTGATGTCCAAGAAGCCCGAGCTCGGCATCAAGGATCCCTATGAGCTGAACGAGGACCAGTACAAGGCAGCGCTCGACCTCCTGCGCCAGCAACACACCCTGATCCAGCGCTACTGGCATGACGCCAATGTGCAGGTTGACGACTTCAAGAACGAGGGTGTCGTCGCTTCCGGTTCCTGGCCCTTCCAGGTCAACCTGATGCAGGCCGACAAGAAGCCGATCGCCTCCACCATCCCCGCCGAAGGCGCCACGGGCTGGGCCGACACCACCATGATGGCGGCGGAAGCAGCCCACCCTAACTGCGCCTATATGTGGCTGGAGCACTCGCTGGAGCCCAAGCTGCAGGGCGATGTCGCCGCCTGGTTCGGCTCGCTCCCCGCCGTCCCCGCGGCCTGCAAGGCCTCGACTCTGCTGACGGATACCGGCTGCCAGACCAATGGTTATGACAACTTCTCCAAGATCAAGTTCTGGAAGACGCCCATTTCCAAATGCACGACGCAGAGCACCTGCGTGCCTTACTACCGCTGGGTCACCGACTACATCGCCGTGATTGGCGGGCGGTAACACTGGGAGCGCGGACATCTTGTCCGCCTCTTCCCGGGTGCGCGGACGTCTCGTCCGCATCTTGGAAGCGACGCGATCTACAAGAAGAAAGAGCGGACGGGACGTCCGCGCACCCGGGAAGAGGCAGGCGAGACGCCTGCGATCCCAGGGGCTGCCACGCCTTTTTTTGACAGGCCGATCGGACATTTATGGCTCCTTCCTCACCCATTCCCGCCGTCTCCTTCCGCGGTGTCGAGCGCCATTTCGGCTCTGTGCGCGCGGTCGACGGTGTCGATCTCGACATCGCGCCTGGCGAGTTCTTTGCCATGCTCGGCCCGTCCGGCTCGGGCAAGACGACGTGCCTGCGTCTGATCGCCGGCTTCGAGCAGCCGACGGCCGGCCATATCGAGATCTTCGGGGAGACGGTGGAGGGCATGCCGGCCTATCGGCGCCCGGTGAACACCGTGTTCCAGGACTATGCCCTGTTCCCGCATCTCAACATCCTCGACAATGTCTGCTACGGCCTGATGGTGCGCGGCATCGGCAAAGACGAGCGCTATCGCCAGGGGCGTGAGGCGCTTGCCCTGGTCAAGCTCGCCGGTATGGAGACGCGCAAACCCGGCCAGCTTTCGGGTGGCCAGCGCCAGCGCGTGGCTCTCGCCCGCGCCCTGGTGGTGCGGCCCAAGGTGCTGCTGCTGGATGAACCCCTTGGCGCGCTGGACCTCAAGCTGCGTGAGGAGATGCAGGGCGAGTTGAAATCGCTGCAGCGCTCCCTCGGCCTGTCCTTCGTTTTCGTCACGCATGACCAGGGCGAGGCCCTGTCGATGGCCGACCGCGTCGCCGTGTTCAACGACGGGCGCATCGTGCAGGTGGCGAGCCCGGAGGATATCTATGAGCGCCCGGCCACGCGCTTCGTCGCCGATTTCGTCGGCAGCTCCAATGTGATCGAGCCGGCGCTGACCAAGGCCTGGATCGGCGTCGACAAGCCGGCCAGCCTGAGGCCGGAGAAGATCGATCTGCTGGCGGATGGCGCCGGTGCGGCCGGCGGCGTGGTGGTAGCAGGCACGATCACGCAGGTGCTCTATCACGGCGCCGTCAACCGCGTGGAGGTGACGACGGATGGGGGCGGGCGGCTGCTCGCAGCCGTGCCGGCGTCCTCGCCCGTGCGGCCGGCGCAGGGTGCCCCCGTGCGCATCGCCTTCGCGCGCGATGCGCTGCATGTGATGGAGGGCGCATGAGCTCGGTCGCCACCATCGCTGCGCCCCGCGAGACCTGGTTGCGCCGGGTCTCGGACGTGCTGGTGGCCCGGCGCGGGCTCTATCTGATGCTGCTGCTGGTGCCGCCCCTGCTCTGGCTCGGTATCGTCTATCTCGGCTCGCTCTTCGCCCTCCTGATGGAGAGCTTCTATTCGATCGACGAGTTCTCCGGCACGATCGTGCGCGAGCCGACGCTGAAGACCTATGCCGAGCTGTTCACGCCGGCCAATCTCGACGTCATCCTGCGCACGTTTTCGGTGTCGGTGATCGTCACGCTGCTCTCGGCGGTGATCGCCTATCCCATCGCCTATTATGCGGCGCGCTACGCCCGGGGCCGGGTGAAGGCCGCCTTCTACCTCGCCGTCATGATGCCGCTGTGGTCGAGCTACCTGGTCAAAGTCTACGCCTGGAAACTTCTGCTCGCCAAGGAAGGCATTGTCGGCTGGGTGATGACCGAACTCCGCCTGTCCTGGCTTCTCGATGCCTGGCTGAGCCTGCCGGTGGTGGGCGGTCCCTCGCTCTCGGTGAGCTATACCGGCATGGTGCTGGTGTTCCTCTATCTGTGGACGCCCTTCATGATCCTGCCGCTGCAGGCCGCGCTCGAGCGCGTGCCCGGCTCGCTGATCGAAGCCTCGGGCGATCTTGGCGCCCATCCGCGCCAGACCTTCTTGAAGGTGATCTTCCCCCTGGCGCTGCCCGGGCTGATCGCCGGCGCCATCTTCACCTTCTCGCTGACGCTCGGCGATTACATCGTGCCGCAGATCGTCGGGCCGTCCTCGCTGATCCTGGGACAGGTGGTCTATTCGCAGCAGGGAAATGCCGGAAATATCCCGTTGGCGGCCGCCTTCTCGGTCGTGCCGATCGTGATCATGGGCGTGTTCCTGACGGTCGCCAAGCGGATGGGGGCCTTCGATGCACTCTGATGCTGGGAGCGCGGACGTCTCGTCCGCTCTTGGAAACGATAAGCTTGCAGGCAAGAAGAGCGGACGGGACGTCCGCGCTCCTGGGAGCCCACTCTCCCTGCGCCTTACCGCCGGCGCCGGCCTCGTCTTCCTGCACCTGCCGCTGCTCTTCATCATCCTCTACGCCTTCACCACGGAGGAGAATTCCTACGAATTCCCGCCGCCGGCCTATACGCTGAAATGGTTCGCCGTCGCCTGGAACCGGCCGGACGTCTGGAACGCGCTGTCGCTTTCCTTCCGCGTGGCGCTGATGTCGACAGCAACAGCCCTCATTCTCGGCACGCTGGCGGCGGCAGCCCTGTCGCGCGCCAGGTTCTTCGGCCGGGAATCGATCTCGCTGCTGCTGATCCTGCCCATCGCGCTGCCGGGCATCATCACCGGCATTGCGCTGCGCTCGGCCTTCCACCAGGCCGACATCCCCTTCACCTATTGGACGATCGTGCTCGGCCACGCGACCTTCTGCATCGTCGTCGTCTACAACAATGCGGTGGCGCGCTTCCGCCGCCTGTCGCCCTCGCTGATGGAAGCCTCGATGGACCTCGGTGCCGACGGCTTCCAGACCTTCCGCTATGTGGTGCTGCCCGCCATCGGTACGGCGCTGCTCGCCGGCGGCATGCTCGCCTTCGCTTTGTCCTTCGACGAAGTGATCGTCACCACCTTCACGGCCGGCCAGCAGCAGACGCTGCCGATCTGGATGTATGACCAGTTGATCCGCCCGCGCCAGCGTCCCGTCACCAACGTCGTCGCTGTCATCGTCATTCTCGTTACGGCGCTGCCTATCCTCGCGGCCTACTACTTCACTCGCGAGGGCGAAAACATTGCCGGTTCAGGTAAATAGGAGAAAGATCTCATGCTCGATACCAAGATGCTGATCGGCTCGAAATTCATCACCGGCACCGAGTCGCCGGAGAAGGTGCTCAACCCCAAGACCGAGGATACGGTGATCGACCTGCCGGAGGCCTCGGTCGAGCAGATCGACGCTGCGGTCGAAGCCGCAGACAAGGCCTTCGCCACCTGGTCACGCACCACGCCGGCCGAGCGCTCGGCCCTGCTCCTCAAGCTTGCCGACGCCATCGAGAAGGATGCCGAGGCCTATGCGACGCTGGAGGCGCTGAACTGCGGCAAGCCGCGCATCCGCGTGCTGCAGGACGAGATCCCCGCCATCGTCGACTGCTTCCGCTTCTTCGCCGGCGCCGCCCGCACCATGCATGGCCTGGTGGCGGGCGAATACATCCCCGGCCATACCTCGATGATCCGCCGCGATCCGATCGGCGTGGTGGGCTCCATCGCGCCCTGGAACTATCCCCTGATGATGGCGGCCTGGAAGCTCGCCCCGGCGCTGGCGGGCGGCAACACCATCGTCATCAAGCCGTCCGAGCAGACGCCGCTCACCATGCTCAAGCTCGCCACCGCCATTGCCGAGATCTTCCCCGAGGGGGTGGTGAATGTGGTCGTCGGCCGCGGCGAGAGCGTCGGCAATGCCCTGATCCACCATCCCAAGGTCTCGATGGTCTCGTTGACCGGTGACGTCGCCACCGGCAAGAAGGTGCTGCAGGCGGCGTCCAAGACCATCAAGCGCACCCATCTCGAACTCGGCGGCAAGGCACCGGTGATCGTGTTCGACGATGCCGACATCGACGCCGTGGTCGAGGGCGTGAAGATCTTCGGCTATTACAACGCCGGCCAGGACTGCACCGCTGCCTGCCGCATCTACGCGGGAAAGAAGGTCTACGACAACCTCGTCGCCGATCTCTCCGCCGCCGTGAAGGGCCTCAAATACAACCAGCCCAATGATGACGACAACGATATCGGACCGCTGATCTCGGCCCGCCAGCGTTCGCGCGTCGCCTCCTTCGTCGAGCGCGCCACCGAGCACAAGCATATCGAGATCGCCGCCGGCGGGCATCTGGCCCCCGGCAAGGGCTTCTTCTACGAGCCGACCGTGGTGGCGGGCGCCCTGCAGTCCGACGAGATCGTGCGCCGCGAGGTGTTCGGCCCGGTGGTCTCGATCACCCGCTTCGACGATGTCGAGGAGGCGCTGACCTGGGCCAATGATTCCGACTACGGCCTGGCCTCCTCGGTGTGGACGCGCGATGTCACCAAGGGCATGCAGATGGCGTCCCGCCTGCAATATGGCTGCACCTGGGTGAACTGCCACTTCATGCTCACCAACGAAATGCCCCATGGCGGCGTGAAGTCCTCCGGTTACGGCAAGGACCTGTCGATGTATGCGCTGGAGGATTACACCGTGGTGCGGCATGTGATGGTGAAGATGGGGTAGGGGGCGGGGCAGTCGCTGGTTGAAGCCGCGCGCTCGACGCCCACGTTTGCTGGTGTTGCGCAGCCCCTCACCTCGATCCTCTCCCCGTAAACGGGGCGAGGGGACTTTGAAGTCGAGGTTTGGTCGGAAATGCCTCATCTCGCCCAGCCGGTTGGGCGAGATGAGGCGTCATGGAATAAAACCCGGCGATTGCGCCCCCTCGCCCCGTTTACGGGGAGAGGATAGAGGTGAGGGGCTACGGCAACCTTGGCAATGCCATTTGCCCCCTCACCACACCTTCCCTCCATGGTGGCGGCTTTCCAAAGCTTCGCGCCGCCGACACTTGCCCGGCTCAGCAAAAGCGGCATGATGTCCTCAACGACAAGTGTTTCGGAGGAATCATGGCGGTTTCGTCTGCCCAGAAGCCCTGGCTGGCTTCCTACAGTGGAGAGATGAAATCCCATGTTGAGGAAGTGCCCTACAGGCTGCTGGGCGATATTGCGGTTGAAAGGGCCCGGCAAACACCGAACAAGGTGGCGTTCACCTGCGTCATGCCCAATGGCATGCAGGGCTCGCTGAGCTTTCGCGAGGTCGACCGGCTGTCGGACCAGTTCGCGGCCTATCTTCACGCCGAGCTGCGCCTGCCGCCGGGCTCGCGCGTGGCGATCCAGGCGCCCAACGGCCTGTCCTATCCCGTGGTTGCCTTCGGTGTGTTCAAGGCCGGCTGCACGCTCGTCAACATCAACCCGCTCTACCAGGCGGAGGAGGCCGCCGCGGTCTTCGCCGATGCCAGCATCTCGGCTCTCGTCGTCATCGACATGTTCGCCGATCGCGCCGCCAAGTCTTTCGCCGCCGTGCCGGTGAAGACGGTCATCCTCGTCAGCGCCGCCGAGTTCTTTCCCGCCTTCCCCCGCACCTTGATCGGCCTCGTGCAGAAGCATGTGCGCAAGGAGATCCCGGCGGCGGGTTTTCCCCATATCCGCCTGCCGCAGGCGCTGGCGCTCGGCCGTGCCAAGATGGCGCGCGGCCTCAAGGTCTCCGATATCACCGAGACCATGCAGCCCTCGGCGATCGCCTGCCTGCAATATACCGGCGGCACCACGGGCGTGAGCAAGGGCGCCATGCTCACCCACACCAACCTGATCATGAATGTGCTGCAGGTGCTCTATTTCGCCGGCAGCAAGATCTCGCAGGCCGACACCATCCTCACGGCGCTGCCGCTCTATCACATCTTCGCCTTCATGGTGAATTTCCTCACCTTCACGGCCCGCAGCGCCCATGTCGTCTTGGTGCCCAATCCCCGGCCGCTAACCAATCTGAAGAAGGTGTTCGAGAAATATCCGATCAGCTTCATCACCGGGGTGAACACGCTGTTCAACGGGCTGCTCAACGAGGCCTGGTTCACGACCATGCCCCACCCGCATCTCAAGATCTGCATCGCCGGCGGCATGGCCCTGCAGGAAGCGGTGGCAGCGCGCTGGCAGAAGATCGTCGGGGTGCCCCTGGGCGAAGGCTACGGTCTCACCGAGACCTCGCCGGTGGTCTGCTTCAATCCGCTCGGCTCCGGCCACAATGGTTCGATCGGCATCCCCATCCCCGACACCGACGTGACCTGCGTCGACGACGATTTCAACGAGGTTCCTCCCGGCACGCCCGGGGAACTGGCGGTGCGCGGGCCGCAGGTGATGACCGGCTATTGGCGCCGCCCTGACGAGACCGCCAAGGTGATGCGGGGCGAGTGGATCCTCACCGGCGACATCGCCACCATGGACGAGACCGGCTATTTCCGCATCGTCGACCGGCGCAAGGACATGATCCTGGTCTCCGGCTTCAACGTCTTCCCGAACGAGGTCGAGGATGTGCTGGTGAAGATGCCCGGCGTGAAAGAGGCGGCGGTGGTCGGCGTGCCCGACGGCGCGGCGGGCGAGGCGCCCAAGGCCTTCATCGTGCGCACCGACGCGACGCTGACGGCGGAGGCGGTGCGGGCCTATTGCCGGCAGCATCTCACCGGCTACAAGGTGCCGAAATTCGTGGAGTTCCGCGAGGATCTGCCCAAGAGCAATGTCGGGAAGATCCTGAGGAAGGATTTGCGGGGGTGACTGGGAGCGCGGACATCTTGTCCGCTCTTGAACCTCCATCCCAATAGAAGAGGGCGCTGCCTGGGTTAAAGGCCGCGCCCTTTTTAGGTCTCAACACTCGATCATCGTCGCAGGCTCCTGTGGAAGCCGCCTCGTTTCAAGAGCGGACAAGATGTCCGCGCTCCCAGCGACAGCTCTACTGCCGGTAATGCTGGATCCGCGTCGTCCGCAACCCCGCCAGACCATGCCGGTCGATCGAGGCCTGCCAGCTCAGGAACTCTTCCGTGGTCAGCACATAGCGGCTGCAGGCTTCCTCCAGGCTCAGGAGGCCGCCGCGCACGGCGGCGACCACCTCGGCCTTGCGCCGGATTACCCAGCGCTGCGTGCCGGGCGGAGGAAGGTCCGCAACCGTCAACGGGCTGCCGTCCGGGCCGATAACATATTTCACCCGGGGGCGAAGAACTTCGGTCATGGGTACGCTCACACAATTCGAATGACCATGTGAGCTCGAAATTAGGGCCCCCAACTTAAAAATTGTTGAAGGAAATTGCGAAAAACACCGCTCATTGCGCGTAATGCCATAAATCTGCAACAAGCTGAATCAGGCCTTAACCTGCGCCAGGGCTTTTTCCGCGTGCACGGGCATCTTGCCCGTACTTTCTATCCTTTGGACGCGGCGGTTCAAGAACGGGCAAGATGCCCGTGCACCCGGATGGCGCCGAACTAAAGCGTTTTGCGATTTGCCGGAATCGGCAAGAATCGCAAAGACGCGTCGAAACAAAGAGTTAGAGCAAGGCAGCGTTTGCGCCTAAACGCGCTTTGCTTTAGGCGTAGCGCTTGGCCCCGGCCACGCAGACGACCACGCCCGCCGCCACAGCCCAGACTGCGAGGCCGACCTGCTCGTGCAGCAGCAGGGCGGCCAGCGCCAGCGACAGGAAGGGCTGCAGCAATTGCAGCTGGCCGACGGCGGCGATGCCGCCCTGGGCGAGGCCGCGATACCAGAACACGAAGCCGATCAGCATCGAGAACAGCGAGACATAGGCGAGCGCCGAGAGCGCCGGCCAGCCGATGGCGCCGGGATTGCCGGGCGCCCAACAGAGGGCGAGCGGCAGCATCACCGGCAGCGACAGGGCCAGAGCGAAGGAGATCACCTGCCAGCCGCCGAGCTCGCGCGAGAGGCGGGCGCCTTCGGCGTAGCCGAGGCCGCAGACCAGGATCGAGGCGACCATCAGCCCGTCGCCCCAGGCATCGCCCGCGCTGCCCTGGCTGAGCGCGAACAGCGCCACGATGGCGGCGCCGGCCAGCGAGAACAGCCAGAAGCCGAAGCGCGGGCGCTCGCCGCCGCGCAACACGCCGAACACGGCGGTCGAGAGCGGCAGCAGCCCGATGAACACCGTGGCGCGCGCCGAGGTGATGCTCTGCAAAGCGAGGGCGGTGAGCAGGGGGAAGCCGACCACGCAGCCGAGCGCCACGATGGCGAGCGAGCCGATCTCACCCCGGCGCGGCCATTTCTGCCTGAGGAGCAGCAGGAGGGCGATGCCGATCAGCCCGGCGATGGCGGCGCGGGCGGTGGTAAGGAAGAGCGGCGTGAGATCATGCACGGCGATGCGCGTCGCCGGCAGCGAGCCGGAGAAGATCGCCACGCCCAGAAAGCCGTTCAGCCAGCCGGCCGCCTTGTCGTCCATTGTCTTACGCTTTCACTTGCTTGCAGGCGCAACGTCATTCCGGGCGACCAATGGGAGACCCGGAATCCATGAACGCAAACCTTGCAAGGTGGTGTTCATGGATTCCGGCGTTCCGCTTCGCTCCAGCCGGAATGACGTCGCACTCGCCCCGATTAACTTGAATTCAGACCCCAACCTTCCCAGAATCCCTCTGGCCATAACAGGGACGGACCAGTACAATCAGCCCAAACTGTACTGGACATGTGAGGGGTACACATGCTCGACCAGACCAAGGCTGGCACGCTGATCGAACGCGCCATCGCCGAGATCCGGCGCCTGGCCGCGGCGGCGCCCGGCGTGCGGCTGCCTTCCATCCGCCGCCTCGCCGAGCGCCAGCAGGTTTCCAAATCGACCATCGTCGAGGCCTATGACCGGCTGGCGGCCGAGGGCGTGGTCGAGGCCCGGCCGGGTTCCGGCTTCTTTGCGACGGCACGGGCGAAACCCTTCGCGCTTTCGGAAAACACGCCGAAGCTCGACCGTGCCATCGATCCCCTCTGGATCTACCGCCAGGCGCTGACGCCGCGGGCGGGCGTGCTGCATCCCGGCTGCGGCTGGCTGCCCGATAGCTGGCTGCCCGCCGACATCATCCGCCGCGGCCTGCGCGCCGTGGCGCGGGACGAGGGCGCCAACCTCTCGGCCTACAGCCTGCCGCAAGGCTTCTGGCCACTGCGCGAGCACCTGGCCCGCCGCCTGGTCGAGCGCGGGCTCGCGGTGGAGCCAAGCTCGATCCTGCTCACCGATTCCGGCTCGCGCGCCATCGATCTCGTCTGCCGCTTCCTGCTCGAGCCCGGCGACGCGGTGCTGGTCGACGATCCCTGCTATTTCAACTTCCAGGCCATGCTGCAGGCCCAGCGCGCCCGCATCATCGGCGTGCCCTATACCCCGCACGGGCCCGACCTCGACCGTTTCGCCAGTCTCTGCGCCGAGCACCGGCCCAGGCTCTATCTGACCACGGCGGTGCTGCACAATCCCACCGGCGCGACGGTGAGCGTCGGCACCGCCCACCGCCTGCTCAAGCTCGCCGAGCAGCATGACCTCATCCTGGTCGAGGACGCCATCTTTACCGATTTCGAGGCCCGCCCCTCGCCGGGACTGGCGGCGCTGGACGGCTTCGAGCGAGTCATCCATCTCGGCAGCTTTTCGAAGACGCTGACGGCGGCCCTGCGCTGCGGCTATGTCGTGGCGCGGGCGGACTGGATCGAGGGCCTCACGGACCTGGCGCTCGCCACCGGTATCGGCTGCAGCGACATCGCGGCCCAGACCACCTTCCGCCTGCTCACCGACGGCAGCTATCGCCGCCACCTCGAAGCCCTGCGCCCCCGCTTGGCCAAGGCGATGGCCGCGACATCAGACCGCCTGCAAAGGCTCGGCCTCACTTTGTGGACCGAGCCAGAGGCCGGCATGTTCCTCTGGGTCGAACTCCCCGAGGGGCTCGACTCCGCCACCCTCGCCATGCGCGCCCTGGAACAGGACGTGGTGCTGGCCCCCGGCAACATCTTCAGCGTCTCGCAGAACGCCAGCCGCTTCCTGCGCTTCAACGTGGCGCAGAGTGGCGACAAGCGGCTGTTCGACGTGCTGGGAGATATCCTGGGATCGGAGGCATCTCAGCCCGCTAGCGCCGACTTTACGAGGTGAAGCGCGCTAAACGAGGAATGCCACACTAATTACCTTCTTCTCCTATTGCGGGGGAAGCCGACGGCTGGCCCATTCACTGCGCGGGATAGGCTTCCCAACCCGGAATGCGAAGTTAACGACTTTCGTGGCCTGCGTGTCGACCTCGCAACGGACGCTCACATCATACCACTGCGAATTCGCGCGGAACGCCGATCCCGTCACTTCGAGCACGGTGCCCTCCACTGGCTCTAACGGAGGAAGCAGATCCGGATCATAAGCAGGAGAGCCATATAACAGTTGGACATGCAGCTCTGTGATGCAAAGCTGGCTGAACCGTGCGCCGCGCGACTTGGACCCCATCGCCATCATGGAACTCACATCGTTGATTGCATCCGGCGACAATAATGTCTTGACCGAGTGAAGCGTCGCGTCCGGTTCCGTCTGGGCGCCATCCCCCGTCTTCGCCGCCTTGGCCGATGCGCCTTGTAGAACCTCGTCCGCTGCGTCCGTCGTCACCGATAGAACCTTTGGAAGACCTTGCCTGGCCGGATCGGGCAAGCCCAGCGGTGCGGCCGCGCCGCCTTCGGTATTCTGGCCAGCCAGAGACTTTCGGGGGCCGCGATCCTTATCGCCAAACTGAAGGACCGGCTTGAGCACGGCAGTCTGGCCTTGCGGTGCGCTTGAAGCGTTCGCCGGCGGCTCCACCGGCGCACTGGCCTCCGGCGGCTTTTCGGGCTGGGGCGGAGTGGCCGGCGGCGGCGGTTGCGTTTTTGGTTTCTCCGGCGGCTTGGGCTCCGGCACCAGCTCCACCGTTATCACCTGCTCCTCCTTCAGGGGCGACACCAGCGACAGGGGCAGGATGAGCACGGCGGCAAGCACATGCATGGCAATGGCGGCGAGCAAGCACCACATCCACACCCGCTGCTGGTCCGGCTGTTCATTCCTCATCGCGAACGATGTGGAATGAAATAGAGGCAGCATCAAGCAACCCAGGCCTGCAGGAGCGAAATATTCATCCGCCCGGTGTGGCCTCGTTGCGCAAGGTGGGGAAGGCTTTCGCGCTCGCTGCCGGCATCGGCTGGAGCCACGTCGCGGCCCAGACCACCTTCCGCCTCCTCGCCGACGGCAGCTACCGGCGCCACTTCGAAGCTCTCCGCCCGCGCCTCGCCAAGGCGGTGGCCGCGATTTGATTTTAACGAGGTCGCAGCCTCGCGATTTGCTGTCTATCGCTAGATCGAAGAGCGCTCGATCCCGCATGCGACGATCGTGATCAAGGAAGAAGCGGATCGCCCAAATCTGCCGTATCTTCAGCGCTTTCTTGGCTCCGACCTTTCGGCCCGCATTCCAAGCCGGCCTTCCTCTGGCTCCAGGGTCATACAGTGAAACACCCATCTTCGTTCTCCTTCGGCCTTGTTGACCAAAGAAGAAAACGATTGTGGCGAGGAATTCAGCGCTGGGGCCGGAAGCTGATTGGGCCTATGAACGGCCAGAGTGCGCAAAGCAGTCATCGATAGGCGAAGGAGTTGACCCGTCGCGGTCGTTCAAAATGTGCATAGACAGGAGAAGCTGGCGTTCAACGGCTCGGCCGGTGCTTCCGCTAATCATCGCCGCTTCTCAGTGGAAATCAACAGCCAGTCGTATCATGATGATCCGTGAACTGGCGATATAATTGAAGTCGAAAAGTATATAACCTTGGTGAAGAGGCGTCGCCTTAGATAGAAGCAAGGCGGGCAAGCTGGACTGCAGCCCCTTGAGGTGACTTTAGCGCAATCGGTGCAGTATACGCTTACGCTACCTACTTCGGTCTGGATGGGTCCGAAATGGAACCCGGTCGGTCCCATGCTTTCGGAACGTTGGAGTACAACAGGGGAATGAGCGCTAGTGTCCACATAGGCAAGTTGGCGGGCGGTCAATATTTGCGCGTGGGTCCTGCAAGGAGCGTCATCGCCGCTACCTCGCAACTAGGCCATCAACCCGATAAGATTTTCGAAAGTGCTGGCGTTGATCCGAATGTATTCTCAGACCCTGACAATCTCATCGATGTTGTTGAGCTGGGCCGCATTGCTGCGGCCGCAGCAAAGATCACGGGACGCGAGGATATCGGACTACTCACGGCAGCCTTGGTCGAACCCGGTGATCTTGGCTTAGTTGGCCTCCTTGTCCTTGAAGGTCCCGACGTCAAGACGTCCCTTTTGAATCTCGTGCGTTTCCTTCACTTCCATGACCGACCCGCTGTCATTTCCTTGAGCGTCTACAAGGAGAATGTGCATCTGCGGTATCAAATCAGGAATCCGAATTTCCCGGGTGCCAACATCATACATGATTGTTCGGTTGGCATAGCCTATCGCCTCATGAAGGTTCTATGCGGTCCGCAATGGGCACCGAATAGGATCCTTTTGTCCCGACGAGTACCGACTAACCCGACGCCCTACTACAGATATTTCGGCTCCATGCTCGAATTCAATGCGCCGGAAGATGCCGTTGTCTTTGCAACCTCAGATCTTGCAAGACAAGTGCGCCCCCCAGGAAGCCATAATGAGCCCTTCGATGCTAGGGACCTTCGCGAACAGCTGATCCAAAAGATGTCAGCCATGTTGGGATTTGGCGCCATCACGGGAACCCGTCTCGCAGCGGAGTTCAACGTGTCTCGCCGAACACTTGATCGCAAATTGTCTCTCATCGGAACGAGCTGCGTAGAATTGCTCGACCAAGTGCGGCTGTCCCGAGCCCAGCGGCTCCTTGCTGCTGGCGATGCCCCGTTAAGCGATATTGCTTTTGCGCTGGGATACTCGGAACAGAGTGCGTTCACGCGCTTTTTCAAGCGCACTACCGGTTTATCACCCCGAAAATGGCGCGAGGTTGTTGCGAACGACAGTTGATTTTGCGCTTTCGATCGGCCTGTCCCTGAGGGCACGGGTGAACCCAGTTCCAATGCGCAAGACCCGCGCTGAAAACGATGTTTCTTGCGGCTGGGCGGACTGCCGCTGAGCGCGGTGTAGGAACAGCGCCAAAAGGCCTGACGCAGACAGTCCGCGCGGCGCCCTCGGCGCGGACCAAGGCGCTCTCTTTCCTCGGCGCGAGGGCAAGCCGTCACCCATCTGGCTCGTGAGCGGATGACAGCCTGCCAAAACGAAAGGCGAACGGGTGCCTTCCAACCGATAGTTTCGTGTCCTCATTCAGCTTTGACGATGGCCGGCGGAGACCATGTACCATTGATAACCGAGGGATCATTCTGGTTGGGTGCATACATCCGCAGCATTGGAATGAATTGACCCTCGGGGGCCGGCAGCCAATTTGATTCCTTGTCCTTGCCCGGCGATTTGGTCTGGAAGTAAAGAGTGGTCGAGCCGTCCGGGTTGGTTTTGAGGTGATCACGTGCGCTGACGGTGAACTTGTTGAGGACATTCGGCGTGAACCACCATCCTCCGTCTACCATATACATGGTGATAGACCAGAAGCCGCTGACGGGCGGCGTCAGACCTTTCGCGAAAGTCAGTGTGTAATTGTTCTTACCGGAAAGCTGGTCGCCTTTACTGTCGACTTCGGTGTAGGGGTAGACCGCGTCATCCTCAAGGTTCGCCGGCCAGCCAAACGCCGCGACGACAGCGCGCTTCATGTAATCGGTGCCGTACCGGCCCAAACCCTTGCTGATCACCCAGCCATTGACGATTTTGCCCATGGCATCCTTGTGGGCAGTAATCGCTTTGAGGGCGTCCTGCGGCAATGTCTTGAGGGCCGCCTGTACTTCGGGCGCCAGCTTGGAGCCGTCGAATTGCTGACAGGGAACAATGCCGATCGTTGCCATTTCCGCCACGATTGCCGCATCCTCGGCCCTTGGAGGGGCGTCTTTGCACATCAATTTGGCGACCAGGTTGAAATAACCGGTGCTATCCATGCCCAGGATGACGTCTTGCGGCTTGTCGGTCATCGAGAAGCCCGAGTCGACCACGGGAGGTGCGGCATAGGTGAACTTCTTGCCGTATGAAGCCAGCGGGGTCAGGGACAGCTTCGCTTGCAGCGCGTTTACCTTCTTGTAGTCAGCGGGCTGGCCGTTGGCGTAGGTTCTTCCAAGTATCGTCATATAGCGTGTGGGGGACTCGATGTGCCTCATCCCCTCCGGTACGCTGCCGGTCCAGCCTGGGCCGGTCAGCAGGAACTTGGTGGCTGCGCCACCCTGAGTGCGCGCGCCTGGCGTCTCGATGATCCGCATCCACAGGTCGACCATCTCCCACAAATAGAAACGATTTCCCATGTCGGGCGCACTGAAGACCACCGGCTGCGCCAGATCGACCCAGGCTATCGAATACAGAGTGTCAGCGTTCGGCGCCGAAACCCCGCGATAATCCGCTGGCGGATAGCGCGGTACGTTGGTGAACTGCCCCATCGGGCTCTGCAGGCCGATTTGCTTCGGTACGTTGCTCATCTGCAGACGAGTCACTTCCGTGGTGACCAGCGAATAGCCATAAATGTATGCATCCACTGCCGTTGTGGCGCTGTTAGAGGTCTGCGCTTTGGTTTCCTGCGGCCAGGCAAGAGTTACCGCGGCAAGTGCCGCGGCGAGCACAGCGCCAGTCTGGTATATGCAGTCGGACTTCATTTTCTGTCGCATGGGAAAAACTATCCTCGGGAGATACATCTAACGATAGATACAAAGAGAAATTCTCTCGGGCATTGATACTCAATGCCTTGAAGGGATCTAAAGCTGTCCATTGGCTCGTTACTACCGAGCCTTTTGATCGACTGAATACCACAACTATTACGGGTTGTTTTGACATTTTGAGCCAAGCAATGCGATTCCGTAGGCTTAATCCTCAAATAGGCATCGTCGTTCAAAACTGAGCCCTATAACGGCCGGCGCTGGACGCAATCCGCCTATAACTTCGCGCAGGGCATATACACGTTTTGTCATTCTCGAAGCGACGGGGGGGATCGTGTCCTAGGGCGTGGTGTAACCTTGGCCAGCGAGGATCACCGCTATTTTCGGCTTGCAAGTGCCTGCCACCCAGGTTGCATAGCGAAGCAGATTTCGACCTTCAGCGTTATTGGCGCTATGTCTGGTTTTTGTCAGAGACGAAACAGCCCGGAAGGGCGGAAATGGGGCGCGAAGCCGCCTGCGCGTGGCATCACCGAATGCCCGCTTGAGCGAAGAACAATCAGGTGCCTCAGCGTCCGGCCCGGGCCGAAAGCCGACGCTCCCAGCCACCCCTCAAAACGGCAGCGGCGCGTTCTCCTTCACCTCCTTCATCACGAAAAACGTCCGCGTCTGCCTCACCCCGGGCAGCGCGATCAGCTTCTGGCCGTGCAGCTTGTTGAAGTCGGCCATGTCGCGCACGCGGATCTTCAGGAGATAGTCGAAATCGCCCGCCACGAGATTGCAGTCCAGCACATCCTTGAGCTCGAGCACGGCGCCTTCGAAGGCGGCGAAGCTTTCGGGGGTGGAGCGGTCGAGCACCACGCCGACCATGACGAGCGCGCTGAGGCCGACGGCGGCGGGGGCGATCTCGGCGCGCACGCCGGTGATGCAGCCCTCCTCGAACAGCCGCTGCGTGCGCCGGTGACAGGTGGCGGGGCTGACATTCACGCGCTCGGCGAGTTCGGCGTTGGTCAGCCGGCCCTCCGCCTGGAGAGTGCGCAAAATCCTGACGTCGACGCGATCCAGAACGGCTTTGGAAGAATCTTCCATTTCAGGGGCCTATTGTGAATGAAGACGTTGCTAAACATACTCTGAATTTCTCAAAACAGAAGATTTCTCTCCATTTTCGAGAACACCTTTCATTGCAATTCCTCTATTCTCCGCGCCCATGATGCACTCATGGAGACGGGCCAATGTCGCTGCTGCAGAACTTCGAACGCTATCCGCTCACCTTCGGTCCGACGCCGATCGAACATCTGCCGCGGCTGACGCAGGCACTGGGCGGGCAGGTCGAGATCTATGCCAAGCGCGACGACTGCAATTCGGGCCTCGCCATGGGCGGCAACAAGCTCAGGAAGCTTGAATATATCGTGCCGGACGCCATCGCTGCGGGCGCGGATACGTTGGTCTCGATCGGCGGCGTGCAGTCGAACCACACGCGCATGGTGGCGGCGACGGCCGCGAAGATCGGCATGAAATGCGTGGTGGTGCAGGAGAAATGGGTTCCACATTACGACGCGGTCTATGACCGGGTCGGCAACATCCTGCTGACCCGCCTGATGGGCGCCGACAGCCGGCTGGTGGAGGACGGTTTCGACATCGGCATCCGCAAGAGCTGGGAGGATGCGATCCAGTCGGTCAGGGATGCCGGCGGAACGCCCTATCCGATCCCGGCCGGGGCTTCCGTGCACAAATTCGGGGCTCTCGGCTATATCGGCTTCGCCGAGGAAGTGGCGAGGCAGGAAGCCGAGCTTGGCTTTACGTTCGACTATATCATCGTTTGCGTCGTCACCGGCTCCACGCAGGCCGGCATGATCGTCGGCTTCGCCGCGCAGGACCGCGCCGAGAGGGTCATCGGCATCGATGCGTCGGGGACCCTGGCGCAGACCCGGGCTCAGGTGCGCGGTATCGTCGACAACGCGGCCACGCTGGTCGGCCTCGGCCGCCCCGTGCGCGAGGACGAGATCGTCATCAACCCCGATTACGCCTATCCCGCCTATGGCGTGCCGTCCGAGGAGACCAATGCGGCGATCCGCCTTGCCGCGCGCACCGAGGCGATGATCACCGATCCCGTCTATGAGGGCAAGTCGATGCAGGGCATGATCGACCTGGTCCGCAAGGGCTTTTTCCCGAAGGGGTCGAAGGTTCTTTATGCCCATCTCGGCGGAGCGCCGGCGATCAACGGCTACAGCTATTACTACAAGGAGGGCTGACGGGGGGCTTCACACCGTGCGGAGAGTAAGTGCATCGCTGTGAGGCTGTCATCCCCGGCACGGTCGAGCGCTCTTGCCGGGTGCGCGGACGTCCTATGACACTCAAGTGAGTGTCAGACGATCCGCTCTTGGAAACGTTGCGGCTGCTGGTTGGAAGAGGCGGACGAGACGTCCACAGGCGCCAACTTTACGCGCCGAAGCGGCGGAAACTGGAGGGGCGATCACCGATCGCCCTCTTCCTTTTCCGCAAAACGCATCGTTTCCAAGATTGTCGATCCCGCCACTTCGGCGATGCCGAAGTGGCGGGATCGACACTCCCACTGTGCGTCTTACTGCGTAAAGTTAGCGCCTATGGACGAGACGTCCGCGCACCCGGGAAACGCCCCCAACGGCAATGCCGTCGTAAATCGTTGATCCGAGTTCGCATCTCAGACATAAAGAGAACGTATCTTGACTTCCGTTCGGTCCCATGCTTTATTCCCTAACGGAACGAGGCGTCAGCGGCCGGCGCAGGTACAACCCGGCTCCGAACGCTTCCATCCACCCCGACAGCCTATTCACGTGGTAGGCGCATGCGGCAGTCCTGCTTCTCTCGAGGCCGGCTTCCAGGGGTGACGAGCGGGACAGACGGGATCGGCACCCCATGGAAGTGCCCTGTGATCCCTGGACGGAGCGTGAAGGGCTTGAGCCCGGCAACGCCTTCGTCCCATCTCCCGCCGATGCGGTGAAGACGGCTGATGCCACTGTCCGGCCAGGACTGCAGCGCTGAGCCCCTTCGCCGAGCCGGCTGGCTCAGGTTCGGATGGTCCGTGCCATCCGCTCCCGGCTCGCCTCCGCCTTGCTGAAGGCGGAAAAACAGGTGGCCTTGCGCGCCTTGTCAGCGGGCCAGGCAGCCGGAACGGGGCGATGGCGGCCTGCACCGACAGTGCGGCCTGCATCTTCCATGAGCCTGCCTTCACGGCTGCTCCGCAGCCGCCATCGCCCGGTCTCCTCATCAACCCAGCCGGAAAGGGCGTGGGAACGAAGGCGTTTGTGCATTGAGTGAGAAAATGCCGATGGCAAGAGAGTCTGAACGCTCGGGGATCGTTTCAGCGATTTCAGAATACCCGTCGATCGACTCTTTTCAACCTAAAGCGCTTTGCGATTTGACTGCATCGGCAAGAATCGCAAAGACGCGTCGAAACAAAGAGTTAGAGCAAAGAAGCGTTCACGCTTGAACGCGCTTTGCTCTAGTGCCAGGCGGCGACGGACGGCTTTTCGATGCGCTGGAAACGTTGCCGGGTAAGTAACCTATGCACGCATCATATTATTTGTTCTAAAATTTGGGGAATAATACACTCATAGATTGTATTTTGGAGGGCTTCTCCGGAATCAAATATGGATATTTTCCTCTCCATATGTATAGAGTGATCAAGTCACGCGTTTTTCACGCAGTCGGGCGGAAATGTACTTGCGTCACAACCGGCTCGTCATTGGTAACCGGGGGCGGGCCATGAATAAGAACACCTCGCCTTCTGAATTCGCCCGTATGACCGCTCTGCACCTGCCCGCCAGCTAAGGCGAATCCTGGCAGCCGTCTCACCTCAAACCGTCCGACAGGAGATCCTCATGGCGCCGCAGCGTATCGTGATCTTGCGTCATGCCGAAAAGCCGGCTGACGCCAACGATCCCAATCTCAGTCCGGCCGGGCAGGCCCGAGCGCAAATGCTCGCGACGCTGATCCCGCAGCTCTTCCCAAATCCCAACTTCCTGTTCGCCGCTGCGCCTTCCACGGAGAGCAATCGGCCCGTGGAGACTCTGCAGCCCACGGCGACCGCGTTGAACATGACCCTCAACGCCAGCTATGCGGACGGCGATTACGCACGGCTTGCCGGCGATCTCCTCTCTCAGCCTGCCTATGATGGCACGCTGATCATCATCTGCTGGCATCACGGCCATATCCCCAAGCTCGCCAAGGCGCTCGGCGTCGCCTCTTCGGTGGTGGACAGCACGCCGCCCGTCGTCAACAAGAAGTGGGACAGCACCGTGTTCGACCGCTTCTGGATCCTCGATTTCAGCCAGGCCGGGGTGTCCCTGACCTCCATTCTCCAGGAACCGCCCCAGTAAGGCGGCGCCTGCCTTGTGCCTATCCAAGGAGTCACTCGACATGGACGACTTCATGAATGCCGCGCAGTCCGGGAATTTGTCGGTCAAGCTCTGGCGTGGGGAGCGCATGTGCCTGATCGGCATGGATGTCGCCAATCCCGAGCCCGATTTCGTCGGTTTCTCCATCGAGGTGAAGGCGCCGGGGGATGCGCAATATCAAGCTTTGAAGAACAGGCTGAACTTCGATTATACCGCCTCGCCCACTGGGGTGGATGGCTACCGGAATTACGATTCGACCTCCGCGCCGTTCCAGAAATTCCGCTGGATCCACTTTCCAAGGGATCCCCAGGACGGGATCTATCTCTATCGTGTCACCAAGCTGCATATGGATGGCAACGGTGCATTGCACGCCGGCGTTCAGGTGACCGACCTCGGTATTTCGCTGAGCCGGATGGTTTACGGCGACTATCTCGACATCGGTTTCACCCGCAGTTTCGCCTCCTCGCAGGCCTATGAGGACAAGTATCACGGTGCCCAGAACGTCATCCCCGGCAAAGGGGACAGCGGGCTTGGCTTCAACAAGGTTGCCGGCGACGTCTATCAATGGCTCGGCTTCGAAGCCTATGACCTGATCTTCGGCATCCTCGATGAGGTGAAGAACGACACCAGCCTCTCCCTCGATGTTTTCGCTTACGACTTCAACGAGCCGGATATACTGGCCCGGCTCGAAGCCTGCGGCGCGCGGGTACGCGCGGTCATCGACGATTCCGCGGGCCATCGCGACGCCGACAGTGACGAAAGCCAGGCCGCTGCCCGGCTGCAGGCTTCCGCCGGCGCCGGCAACGTCAAGCGCATGCATTTCCACACCCTGCAGCACAACAAGGTCTTCATCGTCCGCCGCAATGGCCAGCCCGAAAAGGTGTTGTTCGGCTCGACCAATTTCAGTTTCAGGGGCATCTACATCCAGGCGAACAACGCGCTGGTTTTCCATTCAAGCGATGCCGCCGGCCTGTTCGCCAAGAGCTTCGATCTCGCTTTCGCCGGCGGCACGGGCTTCGCCTCGGATCCCATCAGCACAGGGTGGCACTCCGTGGCGCCGGATGGCAAGCCGAAGGCGAGCTTCTGCTTTTCGCCCCATGCGGATACAAACCTGTCGCTCGTGCCCGTCGGCAACGCCATCGACCAGGCGACCTCCTCGGTGTTCTTCGCCATCGCCTTCCTCAACCAGATCCGCTCGGGCCCGACGCGTGAGGCGATCGACAGGCTGATGGGCAAGGATCTCTTCAGCTACGGCGTCGTCGATTCCAACACCAAGCTGGAGATCAAGAAGCCCGATGGCTCGGTGGGCCTCGTCGATTTTGCCTATCTCGCCGCTCATACGCCCGAGCCGTTCAAGCAGGAATGGGCAGGCGGCAATGGCATCCGTGAGCACAACAAATTCGTGGTCACCGATTTCAACCTGCCCACGGCGAAGGTGTTCACCGGCTCCTCGAACCTGTCGCCGAGCGGGGAGAAGAACAATGGTGACAATCTGGTGCTGATCGAGGACCAGCGCGTTGCCACCGCCTTTGCCATCAACGCACTGCAGCTCTTCGACCACCTGCATTTCCGCTCGGCGATGCAGGCCGCCTCGACGCCGACGGAACTGGTCCTGGCCAAGCCGACGGCGCTCAGCGGCGAGCCGGCCTGGTTCGAGCACTTCTATGTCGCCAACAGCCAGCAGGCGCGCGACCGGCTGCTGTTCTCGCACTGACGGGGGCAGACGACCGCGAGCCCGATCAGGCAGGCGAGGGGCCTCCGCAAAGTTGGTTCCCAAGGGGGTGCCTATGGGGCCGGAAGGCGTCAGATCGGCCAGGCCGCCTGTACCGGCAGCTTGGCACGGTCCTGACACGCAAAAGCAAAATGCGTTCAGGTAGGAGCGGATTTCCAAATTAGCGCATTGGCATCGAAAGCATTTTGCGATTCTTGGTGCTTCGATCTGAAGGTAAGACGCACTATTGATTGATCTCGGGTTCGACGAGCCGCGCCAGGTTTTTCAGCGATTCCTGCCAGCCGAGATAGCAGGCCTCGGGTGGAATGAGGTCCGGTATGCCTGCCTGCTCGATGTTCACTTCGGTACCGACGGAGACTTTCTTCAACGCCACGGTCACGTGCATCTCGCCGGGCAGGTTGGGATCGTCGAACTTGTCCGTGTAGCGAATGCGCTCACCCGGAACGAGCTCGAGATAGTCGCCGCCAAAGGCGTGGCTGGCGCCCGTGGTGAAGTTCCGGAACGACATTTTGAACGTGCCGCCGACCTTCGCTTCAAGATGGTACACCGTGCAGGTAAAACCGTTGGGCGGAAGCCATTTGGCGAGGGCGTCCGCCTCGATGAAGGCGCGATAGACTTTCTCCGGGCTCGTCGCCAGGACGCGATGCAAGCGTATGGTGCTCGGCATGCTTGTTTACCTCATGAGGTGATGGAACGAATGGTGCGACCGGTCAGGCGCCGGGTATCGGCAGAACCGGCATGATTTCCACGGACTCGCCGGGGAAGATCGTGAAATGCGGATGGTTCTCGAACAGCCTGGCGGCGGCTTCGTGCGATTCCGCCCGCACGACCATGAAGGCGCCCAGCTCGTTGCTCACATCCGCGATGCCGCGTTCGCCGACCTTCTTGGTCTTGCCGAGCGGCCCGCCCATCGCGGCAACCACCGCCTGGTGCTTTTCGGCCCAGGCTTTCCAGGCTGCGATGCCCTCCTGCTCCCTAGCGCGCCTTTTGGCTTCGGGAAGCGCCATCCATGCCTGCATGCGCGGATTGTTCTTATTGCCGAGAAAGACGGCAAGGTAGGTATCGTTCTGGCTCATGCGGTTTCCTCTCCTCTGTGGATCGCGGTTGAATTGCCGGTCCATGCTCCGAGGACGAACGACGCATGGCCGATCCGACAAGCGGCATGAGATTTCTCGGGGCGTCGGCAACCTTAGGTCAAGCCTCCGCGTCTCGCCAGCTTCGGGCTAATGCTGCCCTACCGCACCCGTCTCGTGCGGACCCGCGTGGCGGCGAGATAGACGAGTGAGCCGAGCGCGGTGATCCAGAAGCTGGTCGGCCAATCCGTATAGAAGGCGAGGGTGAGGCTGATCCAGGCGGTCATCACCGCGATCGCCACCGAAAGGGCGACGCCCTGATAGACGCGCTGCGTGAGGTGCATGGCCGCGGCGGCCGGCGCCACCATCAGGGCGAAGACCAGCAGCACGCCGACGATCTGCATGGCTTCGGCCGTGGTCACCGCGACGATCACCATGAAGAGGGCCGAGATGAGTTCCAGCCGCACGCCCTTGGCTTCGGCGAGCTCCGGCTGCAGGCTGGCGAAGGTGAGGGGGCGGCCGATGACGGCGAGCCCGACCAGGCAGGCGAGGCCGAGCCCGGCCAGGATCCACACCGTCACCTGGCTCACGCCGAGGACATTGCCGAACAGCAGGCTGGTCACCGCGCCGGCATAGGCGGTGTAGAAATGCAGGAACAGGAGGCCGATGCCGAGCGAGAGCGTCAGCACGATACCGATGGCGACATCGCGATGCGCGCGCTCACCGAGCAGCCCGATGCCGATGCCGGCAAGCACCGTGAAGACGGTGAGTCCGAAGAAGGGAGAAAATCCGATGAGGGCCGCGCCTGTCGCGCCGGGAAAACCGACATGGGCGAGGGCATGGCCGGCAAAGGTCTCGCCGCGCAGCACCAGGAAATAGCCGACGGCGCCGGCCACGATGCCGACGATAGTGCACGCCACGAAGGCGTTGCGCATGAATTCATACTCGAACATCAGTCACTCTCGGGGGGCGGGTCTTCAGACCCGCCTTCACGTAAACCCTATCAGAAGGCGGGTCTGAAGACCCGCCCCCCGCTACTCATGCACATGGCTTTCGAGCTCACCTTCCTCGGCCATCACGAAGATGCGCCCGTTGACGCGGGCGACGTGGATGGGCGTGCGGTAGAGGTCGGAAAGCACATGCCGGTTCACCACCTCGTTCACCGTGCCGATGGCGGCGCGGCCATTGCCGAGATAGAGCACCTGGTCGACGGCGTTGAGCAGCGGGTTGATCTCGTGCGCGCAGAACAGCACGGCGATGCCGCGTTCGACCGCCACCTCCTTGATCAGCTCGACGATGCCGCGCTGATGGGCGGGGTCGAGGCTGGCCAGGGGTTCGTCGAGCAGCAGCAGGTGGGGATCGCCGATCAGGGCCTGCGCGATCAGGAGTCGCTGGCGCTCGCCGCCCGAGAGCTGCGAGATCGGCCGGCGGGCAAGATCGGTGGCACCCACGCGCTCGATCGCCGCCCAGGCGGCCTCCCTGTCGGCGGCTGAGGCGAAGGGCCAGCCCCAGCGTGTGCCGCCGACGGCGCCGAGCACCAGCTCATAGCCGCTGAGGCTGAGCTGGGCGGCGCTCCTGCGCATCTGCGGCATATAGCCGATCCTGGGATCGCCGCGGCGCGGTGTCTCGCCGAGCACGCTGATCCGCCCACTCTGCGGCGTGACCAGGCCGAGCACAGCGCGCATCAGCGTGGTCTTGCCGGCGCCGTTCGGGCCGAGCACGCCGACGAACTGGCCTTCGGCAATGGAAAAGGAGACGCTGGACAGGATCCGGCGTCTCCCCAGCGTCAGGCTGACTTTCTCGAAGCCGATAGCACTCACTGCGTCAGACCGTCGAGGGCGGACCCGACCTCTTTCAGCTGGCCGCCGAACCAGGTCTGGATCGTCTTGCCGGCCGGCTCGGTCTCGGTCACGCCCACCACCGCCACCTTGTTGTCCCTGGCGAGCTGCAACAGGTGCTTGGTCGTCTCGTCGCTGACCTGGCTGTTGTAGAACAGGATCTTGGCCGAGCCATCCTTGAGGCTCTTCTCGAAGCCAGCCACCTGGCTCGGGCTCGGTTCGGTATCGTTCATGATCGCGACCTGGAAGTCATAATTCAGCATCTTGAAACCCAGGGCTTCAGCCATATAGCCGAAGACCGGCTCCGTCGCCGTGACAGGCGTGCCCTGATACTTAGCTTTGAGCGCCTCGGCCTGTTTCGTCAACGCGGCAAAGGAGGCATCAAAGCTGGCGAGGTTCGCCTTGTAGGTCTGCGCATTGGCGCTGTCGCGCTTGCCGAGCTCGTCGGCGAGCGCCGCCGCCACCGCCGGAAGGGTCTTGGGATCGTACCAAAGATGCGGATTGTCACCGCTCTTGCGGCCGATGAGATCGGCGGCGACGATGGTCTTGCGATCGGCATTGGTGGAAGCGGAGAGCAGCTTATCCATCCAGGGATCGTAGTCGGCGCCGTTATAGACGACGATCCCGGCGCTGGAAAGCGCCTTGGCGGTGGAGGGGCTCGATTCGAACAGATGCGGGTCATCGTCCGGATTGGACAGGATCGAGGTGACGTCGACGTGGTCGCCGCCGATCTGGGTGGCGAGGTCGCCATAGAAATTCTCGGCGGCGACGATCTTCACCTTGTCGGCCGCGAGAGCCGGGCCAGCCAATACCGAGCCGAGCGCCAGCAGGGCGGCGCCGAATAGAAGGGAACGCATCATGCTCTCCATGAGACGGGCAGGGCCGAGGCCCAGGGCAATAAATGTTATGTTATAACAAAACTTCGTTTAGGGGCGTGCGGGGCGAATGTCAATGCGGGAGGAAGGAAGGGTGCGGAGGCGAGGGAAAGGGCGCGCCGTGAAGCCTCCCCCACGAAGCTGGGGGAGGTGGCATTGCGGAGCAATGACGGAGGGGGTGTGGCCAGGATAGGGCGCGGGAAATGAATCCAAGGTTGGTGCTTCCCCACCCCTTTCTGACCACACCCCCTCCGACCTCACTGCGTTCAGCCACCTCCCCCAGCTTCGTGGGGGAGGCTTGCGGCGCGCCTTCTTCTCATGAGCAATCCCAAAGAATTTTCACGCTCCCATTGTGCCAATCGTGCTCTTGCTGCGTCTCATGGTTGTATCGCCGATTACACCCTTCGGGACTCATATGCCTGATACAAGGAGCCCCGATAGCTGCGCGACTCTCAAACAAGGGCTTCCCATGCGCTCTCCGATCCTCCTTCTCCTGATGGCCTCGACCATGCTCGCCGGTACGGCCCAGGCTGCCGACCTCGTCCTCAAGCGCGCCGTGCTCGGCACGGGCGGCGTCGGCTATTTCGAATATACGGCCGAGGTCACCGGCAAGGACACGCTCACCCTGCGTGCCCGGCTCGACCAGGTCGACGACATCCTGAAAAGCGTGCTGATCCTCGATCCGGCCGGCACTGCTTCGGCCACGCTGCCGGGCAAGGCGGGCTCCGACGAGGTCTTCGCCTCGCTCCCCTTCGCCAAGTCCGATCTCGACTCGATGCCGGCACTGATCTCGGCCCTGAAGGGTGCCGAGATCAAGTTGACCGGGCCGCGCAGCATTTCCGGGCGTATCGCTAGCGTACAAAGCGAGACCGTCACCGGCAAGGACGGCGGCACCATGACGCGCACGCGCGTCTCCGTCTTCACCGGCACCTCGATGGAGCAGTTCATCCTCGAGGAGGCCGAGGGGCTGCAATTTGCCGATGCCCGCCTCGGCGAGCAGGTCGAGAGCGCGCTGAAGGCCTTGCGCACGGCGCAGGACCGCTCCGGCCGCGACATCACCATCCAGCTTGCGGAGGGCGGCAAGCGCACGGTGCGGGTCGGCTATGTCGCCGAGGCGCCGGTGTGGAAGGCTGCCTACCGCCTGACGCTACCCAAGGCTGGCGAAGACAAGGCTCGGCTGCAAGGCTGGGTCGTGCTGGAGAACATGACAGGCAATCCCTGGAAGGACGTGCAGGTGACCTTGTCCTCCGCGGCGCCCGTGACCTTCCGCCAGGCGCTCTACGATCCCTATTACGTGGCGCGCCAGACCATCGCGCCGCCTGTAAGCCGCACCGCCTTGCCGAAGACCGATGCGGGTCAGCAGGAGGTGGCTCCAGCACCAGAGGCAGCGGGAGGTGTGCAGTATGACCTGGCTCCTGCAGCCCCGATGGCAGCGGCTGCACCCCGTCCTGCCCAAATGCGAATGCAGAAGGGAGGCGTCGGGGCGGCCGATCAGACCGTTGACCTGTCCCAGGCCCAGGGCTCGGGCAGCGCTGCCGAGGAGAATGCCGCCGGCGCAAGCTTCCAGCTGTCGACGCCGGTCAGCGTTGGTGCGGGCGACAGCCTGACCATCCCCTTCGTCGATCTCAAAGTGCCCTCGCAGGCGGTGGCCTGGTATCAGGGCGGCAGCCGCAACCCCTTGCAGGCGCTCACGCTTACGAATGACGGCGCGACTTCCCTGCCGGCCGGCTCGGCCACCATCTACGAGGCCACGGACGCCGGCCCGCTCTTCTCCGGCGAATCGCAGTTCCCGCTGCTGCCGGCCGGCGATTTCCGCCTGATCGGCTTCGGCGCCGACCAGAAGGTGCTTGTCGACAGCGAGGCGGATTCGGCCTCCGCCATCACCCGCATCAAGATGCTCGACGGCACGCTGCAGATCGAGAGCCGCATGCGCCAGACCACGACCTATCGCGTCAAGAACGGCACGCCGGACCTGCGCCACATGGTGATCGAACAGCCGCGCCAGGCCGACTGGACGCTGGTCGAGCCCAAGCCGGAGGAGGCCACGATTGCGGGTGGTGCCTACCGGCTGCGCTTCGATGTCGAGGCGAACAAGTCCAAGCAGTACAAGGTGACGCTGGAGCGGCCGATGGTCGAGGCGATTGAGATTTCGGACCTGACGAGCCAGCGCATCGAGGCGCTGATAGCGGCCCCCGGCATCGACGACGAGACCAAGGCGCGCCTTGCCGTGGTCGCTGAGGCGGCCAAGACGAGCGACGCGGCCCAGGCCGAAGTCAGCCGCCTGCAGGAACAGCGCGAGGGCATCACGCAGGATCAGGAGCGCCTGCGCCAGAATCTCAGCGCTGCGCCCCAGGGCTCGGATCTCGCCCGGCTCTATTCGCAGAAGATGCTCGCCCAGGAGAAAGCGCTCGATCAGCTCGACGACGCCATCAAGGCCGCCCAGACCAAGGCCGAGACGGCCCGCAAGGTGCTCGGCGACAAGGTGCGGGCGCTTTAAGGGGGGGCTCACTGGAGACATTCGGAAGGGCGGCGGGAATGCCGCCCTTTTTTACCTCTCTCACGTCACGATCTTCACCCCGAACAGCGGCGTGCCGCGCAACGTGTAGAGGCGGAACCACAGGATGAGGAACTGCTCCATGGCGCGGGCGCCGCCGATGTCGCCGAGATCGACGACGGTCTTCCAGCCGAAGTCGCGCCTGAGCAAGGCCTCGGCGACGGCCTTGGCGTCGGCGTCGTTGCCGGCGATGAACATGTCGCCGCCACCATCGGCCACTTTCGAGGCATCGACGCCGACGCCGATATAGGCGCTGTTCAGCGTCTTCACCACCCGCGCCGTCGGAAAGGCCTTCTGGATCTCCTCGCCGACCGAAGTGGTGTTGGTGAGGTGGGGCAAGGAGGTCAGCACGCCGGTCGAGAAGTCGCCGGGATTGGAGACATCGACCAGGATCTTGGCGCCAATATTGGCCTTCCCGGCGATGGCGAGGGCCTGCAACGAGACGCCTCCGCCGGTGGCGTTGAACAGGATCTCGCCGAAGAGGGCCGCCTCGGCGAAGGTGACGACAGGGGCCTTTGTCTTCGTCGTCCAGGCCCGCAGGCTCTCGGCCTGGCCGCGCGGCTTGTCGAGCTCCGTCTCGCTGACCTCGCGAACACCGAGCACGACGTCATGGCCTTTTTCCTTGAGTGCGGCGCCGAGGGTCTGGCCGACCACACCCGAACCGATAATGCCGATCTTCATTACTCATCTCCTTCGGTGATGAACGACGCTCCCGCGCCTCTGGATTTCAGGCCCGGGCATTCGCCCCAAACTATTGTTTCGAAAAGACTTTTGATGCTGGAAACCTCGACACTTCCTTCAAAGGGAGATCGCGTCTCGTCAAGGGGACCGGCTTTCCATTCCTCGGGAGTGTGGTATAGACAGACAGGTTCGTCTATATACGTCAACATAAAGACAGGTCTGTCTACATGTCAAGAAAAGATGCTGTCTCGCCGCGCGAAAAAATTCTCGCTGTAGCAGGCGCGCTGTTCTTCGGAGAAGGCTTTCGCGCTGTTGGCGTCGACCGCCTGATTGCCGAATCCGGAGTGGCAAAGGCGACATTCTACAAGCATTTCCCTGCCAAGGATGACCTGATCGCCGCCTGGCTCAATCGGGCGGACAATTATATGGCCGCCTGGATGGACAAGGCGGTGGCCGAGGCGGCAGATCCGATCCAGGCGCTTTTCGAGGCCGTGATGGGGCTCGCCCGCCAGCCGGAATGCCTGGGCTGCACCTTCCAGGGCACCGCGCTGGAATTCCCGGCGCTCGACCATCCCAATCATGCCATCGCCCTGGCCTCCAAGAAGCGGGTGCTGGCCCGGCTGGAGGACCTGGCGGTGGAGGCCGATGCGGCGGAGCCGCGCGCGCTGGCCGAACAGCTCTATTTGCTCATCGAGGGAGCCTGGGCCTCGTCCCGTATGTTCGGCAAGCAGGCGCCGGTGCTGCATCTGGCCGAAGCGGCGCGTATTCTGGTGAGGGCTGCTCGGCAATGACGCCGTGCCTTCGATCCTCTTGCCTCGAGCGGCGCGGGGCAGCAGAGACGGAGGGCATCGAGAAGAGGGGACCCGTGGCATCAAGAAAAAGGGCCGGCGAGAACACCGGCCCTTGTAGAAATCACATCTGAACGCAGACTCTATCGCTTCACGATCGAGCGGACCTGGCGCAGGGCGCCGATCGCCGCTGCCTTTGAGCGGTCGACGATCTTCGAACCGCCGGGCGGGCGAGGCTTCAGGCCCATGCGGCGCATGAAGTAGTTGGCGCGGTAGATGTCGGCATACATCCACTTCGGAAATTCCAGGTTGAGGGCAAGCCCGACCGAGACGTCGTTGTGGTTCTGCAGCCAATGGGCACCATGCACGGGCAGATGGATGGCTTCGCCCGGGCGCAGCACGAATTTACGCGCCGTCCGTTCGGCCTCCGGCTTGTAGTTTCCGGCGCCCGTCGTCACGGCATAATAGCGCTCGAGTTCGTCCTCGGTGGTTACCGTCCGGTCGTGCGGCGGGCAGACCCAGATGTCCTTCGAGCCCTGGATCTGGGTGAGGAAATTGACTTCGGCGTCGAAATGATAGGGCGTCTTGCGGTTCGGCGAGGTGATGAACACCAGCATCTCGGTGTTGCTCAGGAGCTTCGAGCCTTCCGGCCCGGCAATCTCGCGGACGAAGGCGTCGAATTCGTCGAGAACCGCTTTGTAGCGCGGATCGACCTCGACATGCTTCATCACCATCCAGGCACCGGCTGTTTCGATGCGGTCGATGACTTCGCGGATCGTCATATCAGGCTTGGGAACCGCGCCCCATTTATCGGTTATCGAAAGATTACCTGCATCCCAGTAAAGATCGTCCTTTCGCTTGGCCGCTTCTTCTGCAACCTTGGCCAAAGCTTCGACTGTAAACAGGGGATGGCCAGCAAGGGCATGGTGCACCACGAAGGCATTATTGTGGAGCATCTTGCGGCATTCTTCGATCGGCTCGATCGTGGTCCACCCACTAAGGCTTTGAATAGTCGACGGCCTGTCCAGCATTAGACTTATCCTAACCCCATTAGATTTCAGCGCGCGAAATAGGTATGTCTCAGGAGAATATCGCAAATATTTGCCTCTACGGCGAGAGAGAAGCGGGTCGATTTCGACGATTATTAAGTAAGATTTTCGGAGGAGATCCTGCTTGAAGATATCATCCATAAGTCGTAGGCGAGCGGCGTGCTTTCCGAGTGGACAATAAATACCCAAATTATAATGAGTTTACTATCGGTATTCTTCCCGATAAGCTTTCACATAACGTTGAGTAATATTTGTATTATTTAGAGAATCGCTGTATTCAACTATGAGCTTTAGGTTCTATTTATATGCAGAAATAGAAAGATATATTTTATTTTATGGCGCCATATCGCCTATGAAATTTCTGTCTAGGTTCTTATTTTCAATCTATGCTTACGTGTCTGGCGAGATCAAAAATGAACCTTGCGTCATACGAGCGGCGCTGATTTGGTTTCGGATTGGCCGGCTCTTTCGCTGAGGCTGGGAAAGCCGGGGCAGGTGGCAGGAAGCATGGCATTCGAGCGTTCGGCTGCGATGCCAGGATACAAACAGGAAGGGCGTTGTTTCGAGTCCGGCCGCCGGCCCGATGTGCGCCGGCACACGGCAGAGGGCAGAAAGTTGATGCATTCCGTTCTGCGTAAATTATATTTCGCCGGATCCGATTTTCTCGAGGGAACGATGCGCCATCCTGTCCGCTTTCTGATGGGCTGCCTGTTGGCGCTCGGCCTGTCTGCCTGGGCCCTCGACGCAGCACCGGCCCGCAATCTGGCTCTGGTGGTTGGCAACGACAGCTATGCCAACGTTACTTCGCTGCAGAAGGCCGTTGATGATGCGCAGGCGATCGGCGACGAGCTCGAAAAGCTCGGCTATGTGGTCAGGCGCGCCGAGAATGTCGACCAGCGTGGTTTCAGCCGCGCCCTCGTCGCCTTCGATGCCGATATCCAGCCGGGCGACCGCGCGCTCTTCTTCTATGCCGGCCACGGCTTCGAAATCGACGGCACCAATTACCTGCTGCCCACGGATGTGCCGGCAGCGCAGGCCAACCAGGAAGACCTGATCCGCGACGCCTCCTTCCCGGTGGGGCGCATCATCGACGGCATCCGCCAACGCGGTGCGGGTGTTGCCGTCCTGGTGCTCGATGCCTGTCGCGACAATCCCTTCGCCAACAATTTCTCGCGCTCGGCGGCGCTTGGCCGCGGCCTCGCCCGGGTCGATGCGCCCGAAGGCGTCTTCGTCCTGATGTCGGCCGGCGCCAAGCAGGAGGCGCTCGACCGCCTGTCCGACCAGGACGGCAACCCCAATTCCGTCTTCACCCGCAGCTTCCTGAACGAATTGGCCAAGCCCGGCCAGACGCTGGTCGAGATCGCCAAGAAGACGCAGGTCGACGTAAGAGCGCTTGCCGCCAGCGTAGGTCATGACCAGACGCCAGCCTATTACGATCAGGTCATCGGCGACGTCGTGCTCTCGGATGCTGCGGCGCAAGCGGGCCCGCAGACCGCAGGCACCGAGGCGAGGAGTACCGTCGGCCCCAACATCAAGACGCAGATCAACATCACCGGCCAGACTCAGGCGGGCGCGGGCGTGCAGATCGGCTCGGGCACTCAGATCGGCGCCGGCGTAATGATCGGCAACAAGGAAGCCAAGATCGCCGTCCGCAACCAGGCCAATCCGCCCGGCAGCGACCCCGCTAAGGCGCTCAATGTGCAGCAGGGCGGCACCCCGACCGACACGCAGCTCGCACTGCTGCAGCCCGATTCGAAGCTCGGCAACAAAACGCAGCAGCCTCTCGCCCGCGCGCCGATTGCCAGCTTCATGCGCTCCAATTCCGGCTGGACGGTAACCATCTCCCTGCCGGAACCCGCCACGGCGCTGGCCTACCGGATGGGCGAGGCCGGCGAGTTCAAGGAGACCGGGCTCCTCGACGTGCTCGACCAGCGCACCGGGGCGCGCATGCCCAACCCGTCCTTCCCCCTGTCGCCGCGCGCGCCCGCCGGCGTCATCGAGGTGCGCTACCGTACCGCCGACGGCACCGATGTCGGTCCGTTCCCGATCCGCTTCGATCCCGACGTGGCGCTCTACCAGAACCAGCGCCAGAACCTCGAGCAGATCTCGGGAAGCTGGGTGGAGTTCCGCGATTTCAACGGCACCCTGGTCTATTTCACCACGCTGCTCAGCTATCGCTGCGCCATCACAGAGGTGCGTTACGGCCTCAATGGCGCTCCACCGCTGACGCGCTTCGACCTGCCGGTCTGCAACACCAAGGATCCGTTTGAGATTCCCAACAATGCCAAGACCTACCTGAAGGTGCCCCCCAATACGAAGTCGATCAGCGTCCAGCTCACCTGGCGTGACCGCTCGCAGTCGGAGGTGAATACGGTGGAGAAGGATTGAGGTCCGGGGAGGCGGCGGCCGGGCCTGCCCTTGGAATGAGAGGGGCGGTGGGATAGGAAGGGCGTTCTTCTTGCTCCCTTCGGACCCTGCTCTGCTCATGATGCCCACGCTTTCCCCCGGTTACGCTTCCGTTCCTGCCGGTATGCTCGCCAATGTCGTGACCTGCCTCGAGATGCGGGAGAAGCCGAGGCCCCGTGCCGCGCGCCCCATGGAGCAGCCGCTGACGCTCACGCGCATGGAGGAGCCTGACATCGCTGCCTATCGGGCTCTCTTCCGCGCTGTCGGGCAGGACTGGCTATGGTGCTCGCGCCTGCTGATGGCGGATGACAAGCTCAGGGACATTCTCGAAAGCCCGGAGGTCGAGGTCTATACGCTCTCCGGCACCCACCGGAAACTCGGCCTGCTCGAGCTCGATTTCCGCCAGAAAGGCGAATGCGAGCTGGCCTTTTTCGGCCTGGTTCCGGAGGCGATCGGCCAGGGCGCCGGGCGTTTCCTGATGGACGAGGCGCTACGCAGGGCGTGGGCGAAGCCGATCGAGCGATTGTGGGTCCACACCTGTACCCTCGACCACCCTGCGGCGGTCGACTTCTATCGCCGCTCGGGTTTCCAGCCCTATCAGTTCATGGTGGAGCTGCAGCCTGATCCACGGCTGACGGGACATCTGCCGCGCGAAGCAGCGCCGCATGTGCCGCTGGCCGATTTCAAGGCCTGACGGGGCGCCTCAGGCCAAGGCGCACCAAGCCGATATGCACGAACTGGCGCACCAGGTTCTCGGCATTGTCCTGTTCCTTGAACACCACGCCGAGGCCGTAGATGATGGCGAAATAGACGCCCATGTAGAGCGCGCCCGTCACGGCGAGATAGGCGGCGAGCAGCAGGATATTCTGCTGTCCGCTCATCAGCATGTTGCCATAGATCAGGATGGGGGTGCAGACCGCGACGGCGGCGCAGGGGCCGGCCAGCGAAACCACTTGTTCGCGCAGTGTGGCCGACGTCATGGCCCTGACGTCCTGCATGCTGAGGAAGGTCACGAAGATCGCGTTCACGATAGCCGCGCCGATGGCCCCTGGAACACCCCAGGCCCACGCGCCGATCACGGTGGCGGGGAAGAAGAACAGCGCCTGCTTCACGTTGCGGATGGCGATGCGGCGCGTCTGATTCAAGGCGACCGCCAGCGGAGGCATGGGCAATGGCAGCATGTCGATGAAGCAGACCCAGGCAAGGCCGGCGAGAATCGGCGCCGATTCGATCCATTTCGCGCCCAGGAACAGCCGGATCAGCGGCTCGGCCAGGAAAGCCGCGACGCAGAAGACCGGCGCCAGCAGGATGAAAATGCCGCCGGTCGCCTTGAGATAGGTCTCCTTGAGCGTGCCATGTTGGTGAGCAGCCACAAAGGCCACGTTGAGGGGAGAGCCGAGCGGGGTGGCGATGATCTGGAAGGGCACGTTGGAAAGGTCGCTGGCCATGGCATAATTGCCGAAGGGGTGGGGGCCGATGAAGCGCGGTAGCACCAGGCGCCCGGACTGGAAATTGACGGCGGTCACCAACTGCGAGACGAGGTTCCAGCTGACCATGTCCGAAAACATCGGCCAGTCCTTGAGCGTGAAGCGCACCTGTATCGGCGCCAGCCAGTAGGAGCCGACCATCAGGACCGAAGGCGTCAGGATGGTGGCGAGGGCGATCGACCAGTAGCTATGCGTCAGGGCGGCGACCAGGATGGCGGCGGCCGCAGCGATGCATTTGCTCATGACATCGAGCCCGGCCTGGCGGCGGAAGTCCATCTGCCTGGCGAAAACCGTCATCTTCGGGCTTATCAAGCCGCGCTGGATCGGGGCGAGCGCCAGCACGAGGACGAGAGGGATGAGCCGGGCCTCGTCATAGACCCGTGACAAGGGCCAGGCGCAGACGACCAGTAATAGGCCCACCAGGAACCCTCGCAGGGTGCTCAGGGTAAGGGCCGTGTCATACATGCGCTCGGTCGGGTCGGGAATGCGGACGAGGGCCGCGGCCAGCGGCAGCTCGAAGACGGCCTCGACCACATAGACGACGGTCATGGCCATGGCGACCACGCCGAAATCCGTGGGTGACAGGAAGCGGGCCAGGAAGAGGAGCGCCACGAAGTCGACGCCCTTGGCGATGACTTTCGCCCCGATCGTCCAGATGCCGGCCTTGGCGGTCTTGCGCGATAATCCGTTGTTCTCAGCTGCCATGGCTGGCGAACCCTACCTCTTTCGGGTGGCTGCAGCCGCTATTGCTACAAGCGCCGAATGGAACGCCTCACAGCTTGCACGATCCGCAATTGCAATGTCGAACGATGTATTTGCCATAGAGCAGCGCATCGAAAAGGGGAAGCTGTTCCCGGCTCAAAAAACAGTGCGGTCGCAAAAACCCTGGGCGAGTCTCCGCCTGCCGGGTCCTTGGTCGATTGTCGCGAAGTACGGGCAGGTTGAACGCTACCGCCGCTGCTTGCTTTTGCCCGATTTCATTGCGAAGCCTGCTCAATTTGGCAGAGATTGATGCAGGTCGCGTGCTCACGTGGAGCGAGAGTCTGCTTGGATAAATTGCGACGGGCTCGCAATCATGGGACCTTGCCCGTGTTCCCTTAGACGCATGGCCGGACGAATAGCGGGGGTGCAAAAATCAATGCCACAAATAAGGCCGTTACATAAATTGGGACCTAGCGACACTCAGCTCGGTCTTCCAACTGCCTGTTTGAGGAAAGGCAGTAGATCACCGTATCCTACCGGTCTCCGCTCAAAGCTTAGTCCCAGGCGTCGGGCACAATCCTGGGCTCGTTCATGCAAGTCCTCATCATCGTTTTGGGCGAGGTATACGAGGCGTCGGTAGTGGCCAAAGACGAACTCAACCATGTCCGAGCGACGGTTCAAACCGAAGGCCTGCCAAACAAATCGCTCGAAATGGCGGCAGAAGAAATCCGTCAGATAGAATGTCGTAATATCTTCGGGATCCGTGCCGAAACGATTAATACCATCATAGAAGGCGAAGCAGTGTGGGCCAGCTATACGATCGACACCCGCTTCCGCGAGGACTGCATCAAGCTCTCCGCTCGTCCCGCAGTCGCCATAAGCTACGACAATCTGATCATAGTGCGGCTTCATCTCCTTCAACTTCGTCCTTACCGCGGGCGGAATTAGGCTTGGGCGATGATGGAGATGGGCAGGCAAACACTGCACATCGACATGCTTCCAGCGATTTAATTGGACAATATCAATGATTTCGCGGGCCAATGCACCACATGCGAGAATGGCGATGCCGCCGCGATTGCGTCTGAACGTGTGGCTTGTTTCCGTCACGGCTTCCATCTCGGCGCTGAATACGACGCTATTCGACACCTTCCTGAGGACTGACGCAACTTGTCATTTCGTAAGGGTAATCCGTTGCCTCGTCACTTAACCAAAGGTAAGTTTGAGGATATTTTTCAGAAAACAGATGAAGAGATAATTCATGAAGACGGGAAGCTGCCTGTGCGGTTCAGTCACCTATGAGGTGTGGGGCAGCTTGCGCCCTATTGTCGCCTGTCACTGCATTCAATGCAGAAAGACAAGTGGACACTATGTCGCGGCCACGCAGACTGAGTCCAGCCATATATCCATAAAAGGCAATAGCTTAAAGTGGTTCAGATCATCAGAGAGAGCCGAGCGTGCCTTTTGCTCGAATTGCGGCAGCAATCTATTCTGGCGCAGGCCCGACTCACAGCACATTTCTATTTTTGCTGGCACCATCGACGGTGCAACTGAACTAAAGATGGAAAGCCAGTTGTATACGAAGATGGCGGGAGACTACTACGCTATTCCCGATGTTCCGTGCATTGAGCAATCGACCCTCAAATAATTGCTTGAGGAGCGCCAAATTGAAAAATCCATGGCTTTGGTATCGTCCGAACCTGAAATGAGACAATATGCAATTCAAGTCATGGCTCGGCGGAATTGGTGAAGCGTTCGCCGATCGTAATTTTCGCCTCTATTCAGTAGGTTCCGTCGTCTCCTGGATCACCTACTTTGTTCAGCAGATTGCCTTCTCGTGGGTGACATGGGAAATTACGCATTCGCCGGCATGGCTGGCGGTTGTCGCGTTGCTCAGCACCGTCGCCAATGTCCTGCTCTTGCCTCTCGGTGGGGTTCTGGCCGACCGCATCGACCGTTTCAGGATGGTGGTGACGGCCTATGTGTTTGATTTCCTCAAGTCCGTTGCGCTGACCATCCTTGCCTTCACCGGACATCTCACTTTGCCGGCGATTTGCGTATGTGCCGTGCTCCACGGGGTCATCCACGCGTTCAGCGTGCCCGCCTCCTACGGCATGATGCCGCGCTTCATTGCCCGCGAGCGCCTGTCCTCCGCAATCGCAGTCAGCTCTTCCTACACGCAATTCGCGATCTTCGCCGGTCCTGCGATCGCTGGGTGGATCTTGGTTCACTGGGGTGTCGTGGCGGCTTTCGCCACCAACGTCGTTGGATATCTGGTCTATTTCGTCGTCGTCAGCTTTCTTCGGACGCCGGAGGGTTATGAGCAACGGAAGTCGGGGAGTCGCTCCTTCCTGCGCGATGTTCCTGAAGGCGCCCGCTATATTCTTCGTCATCAGGGTATCTTTGCCCTGCTCCTGATGATGTTGGCCGGTGACGCCCTGCTAGCGGCTGTGTACCAGCTCATGCCCGCCTACAGCGACACGCTGCTGGGTGCGGGTGTCGGCGGCGTCTCTGTCCTGCTCGGAACGGGAGGCCTCGGAGCGACGTTGGCGGCGCTATGGCTTGCCCACGGAGGATCGGCCCTGGCTACGCCGCTTCGGGTCTTTTGGGCATTTTTGATTTTTACGCTGGCTGTCTGCTGGCTGGCTGTATCGCCTAACCTGCTCTGGTCGGTCGTGGCCATGCTGGCTTTCGGGTTTGCGGGCGAGACGGCTCGAACCGCGACGGTTTCCATCCTGCAGCTCCAGGTCGACGATGCACAGCGAGGGCGGGTGATGAGCACGCGCTTCTTGTTGCAGCAGGCTGCTGGCGGACTTGGAACTCTTGCAGTCGGTGGCACGGCACAACAGATCGGCTTGCGTTTGTCTCTGTCCATCGCAGCGCTGATTGCCTTGGCTGCCTGGATAGTTGCCTGCGTCTACCGATCTCGCATCTTGGCATCGTTTCATCGCACAACCGATGCGCTGGAACGTTAGAGCGATATCCGATCGGAATGACGACCTTGCACAAGTCACTTGGCCGGCGTCAGCCGCAGCAGGCGTCCATCAGGCCGATCCTCGATGAGGAGGAGGGCGCCGTCGGCGGCCACCACGACGTCGCGGATGCGCTGGCCCATGTCCCAGCGATCCGCCTCACGCGCGCCGCCCTTGCCGTCGAAGGCGATGCGCACCAAGGCGTGCTGGCGCAGGGCGCCGATGAAGGCCGAGCCATGCCAAGTCGGGAACATCGCGCCGGAATAGAAGGCAAGGCCGGCCGGCGCAATCACCGGGGTCCAGTAGACGATGGGCGCCTCCAGGTCCGGCCGGGTGCGGTGGCGGGGAATCGGGGTGCCGTCATAATTGTCGCCGTTGGAGACTAGAGGCCAGCCATAGTTGCGGCCAGGCCTGATCAGATTGAGCTCGTCGCCACCACGCGGGCCCATCTCGTCCTCCCACAGCTTTCCGTCCGCGGCGAAGGCGAGGCCGTAGGGATTGCGGTGGCCCATCGTCCAGATCTGCGCTTGCACGCCGCCTTGTGCCGCCATCGGGTTGTCGGCGGGCGTGGAACCGTCGAGGTTTAGGCGTAGGATCTTGCCGAGGCTGCCGCCCGGATCCTGCGCGGTCTGCGGGCGCATGCGATCGCCTGAGGCCAGGAAGAGATGCTGTCCGTCCGGCGCAAAGGCGATGATGCCGCCCGGCTGGCCGCCGCCGCCCTCGGGTGTGGCGCGCCAGATCACGGCGAGATCAGCGAGACGGGCTATGTCGCCTGATTCGGCGAACCTCGCCCGCGCCAAGGCCAGCCTGCCGCCGCCCTCACCGGGCTCGACATAGGTGAAATAGACCTGGTGGTCCGTGCCGAAGCGCGGCGAGAGCACGATGTCGAGCAGGCCGTCCTGGCCGATGGCCTGGACCGGCGGTACACCGGGCACCTCCTGCTTGCGGCCGTCCAGTGTCACCAGATAGAGGCGGCCGCCCTTCTCGGTGACCAGGAGCCTGCCTTCCGGCATGACGGCGATGGCCCAGGGCGTGTCGAAGGTTGCTACGGGCGTGATCTTGAAGGGACGGCTGGTGCTGTAGGCCCTGTTGCCGGCATTGACTTCTGCGAGAGCGGCCTGAACCGGCAGCAGGAACAGCAAGGCAAGGATCAAGGCCTGCCCGATTTGCCGGACTTCGCGCATGTCGCCCTCTCGATGCACCGATGGTCCCGGGTAGAACCGAGTGGCCTGCCGAACGTTCCGCTCCGGCGGCGCGGCTCATTTGTTCTCGGAGGCCGAGCGTCCGAACTTGGCCAGGGTATTGCGTCCGATCGAGATGATCATCTGCTCCGCGCCCGCCGTCGACTTGACCCAGCGCGAGATCAGATAGATGCCTCCGGCATAGACGGCGACGTAGAGAAGACCGACCACTGCGATCTGAAAGGCGAGCACGAGGGGATTTCCGCCGATCACGATGAAAAGCGTGGCGCAATAGAGCATCGCGCCCGCAATGACGCTGATCGCAACCGGCCCCGCCAGTGCGGTGACCTGCTCTCTTATAGACGCGGCGACCAGCAATCTGACCGTCAGCATGGACATGAACATGATGAGGCAAGCCTCCACGCAGACAGCGAAGATGGCCCCGGGCACGCCGAAGAGCCACACGCCGGCGATGACGAGCGGCACCAATACCAGGCATTGCGAGAGACTGCGAAAAGTGATCAGGCGCGACTGATTGAGCGAGATCGCCAGCGGAGGCATCGGCGCCGCGGCTGCCTGGATGATGCTGGAGAGGGCAAGGCCGCTCAGGAGAAAGGCTGCCCCTTCCCACTTGCTCCCGAGAAACAGATCGATCAGCGGTTTGGAGACGAGGCCCATGAAGCTGTAGATCGGGAACATCAGGATGGCGACGGCGCCCGTGGCCTTGAGATAGGTGTTCTTGAGATCGCCTCTCTCATTCGACGTGACGAAGGCCACGTTCAGCGGAAAGCCGAGAGGCGAGACCAGAACCTGGGTTGGGATGGCCGCCAGGTCGTTTGCCATGGCGTAACGTCCGAAGGACACGGTGTCGACGAAACGCGGCAGGATGAACCGTCCGATCTGCCAATTCACCGCCAGCAGGATCTGCGAAAGCACGTTCCAGCCTATCATGTCGGCAAAGAGCGGCCAGTCCTTCAGCGTGAGCCTGGGACGCATCGGCGCAAGGATATAGGAGCCTACCATCAGGACCGTCGGGGTGAGGATGGTGCCCAGGGCGATCGACCAATAGCTTTTGGTCAGGACGGCGAGAGTGACTGCCGCCGTGCCGGCGATGACCTTGCTCGTCACATCGAGGAAGGCCTGTCGGCGGAAGTCCATCTGCTTGGCGAAATGCACCATGCGTGCGCTCATCAGGCCTCGGAGAATCGGGGCCATGGCGAGCGCGATCACCAGGGGAATGAGTCTCGGCTCGTTGTAGAAATGCGCCATTGGCCAAGAGGCCGATGCGAGCACGAGACCAATCGCCAGGCCGCGCAGCGCGCTCAGCGTGAAAGCCGTGCTGTACATGCGCGGCGTCGGGTCCGGCACTCGGGTCAGGGCTGACCACAGCGGCAATTCGAAGACAGCCTCGATAATGAAGATGAGCGTCATCGCCATCGCCACCAGGCCGAAATCACCCGGTCCCAGGAAGCGCGCGAGCACGATCAGCGACGCGAAGTCGACACCCTTGGCGACGAGGCGCGCACCGATGGTCCAGACACCTGCCGTGGCCGTTTGTCTTGAAAGGGCGATGCTGTCAGCTCCCATGGAAAGGGAATCCTGTCGCTTCCATAGGGCCACAATCTGTCGGGACCGGCACGGCTTCTGTCGATTGCGCCCCTGCCGGTCGCCCTTCGGCATGACTTAGCGGGATCAGTTCCGACATGGCTTCATGGGGTGCAGGCAGTCCGTGGCGTGGTAGGGCAGATGCTATCCGGATAGCAGTCCCGATGGATGAATCATAGCCCTCATCCTCATAGTGATCTTGGTATCGCTTCAGCCGAAAGGCGAGTCCCGTTTCGAAGGGCAGCAGGAAAGAAGTCACGCAAAAGATATTGCCCGTAAGCGAGTGGTTGACCGGTCTTCGCGTGGCAATCTTCTCAACGGACAGTCCGGTCGGTGAGTGGGGACAGTCGTGCTTCATGTTGTGTGTCAGAAAAGCTTCTCTAGTCCCGGCCGGCTTCTGATTGGGGCCGTCGGATTGCATGATCTTACGCTACGAGACAGGCGCAATAGCACAAAGCGCGAGCACTTTTGACGTCACTTTCGGATAAGCGAGCCAGCTCAATGTGCTAGGCCCTAGTCAAGGGCCGCGCCGGCCGCACGATAGTGGACGCCGGACTTGGCTGGAGCCGCCGGCTCAGAGGCTCCAGGCCTCACCGATCATTTTCACCGTCGCTGAGCCGTTCAACGAGCCGAGGACGAAGGAGCGCTCCGGAATATCCCAGCGGGATACCAATCTGTAGCCGAGGTTCTTTCGGATCTGCTCGATCTCGGGGAGCGCCATAGCCTTGTGAAGGATCTGGCTGCTGCCGAGCGTCTCAAGCATGTAGAAGCCCGCTTTTTCGGCAACGGAGACTTCGTTGATGATAATTACCGCCGGCATAGCCGGCAGATTCCGAAGTAGCTGTTCAAACGGAATGTCGAGATAAGGTAAAGTGCCCGAACAGATCAAGGCATTGCAAGGTTTGGTGTCTTCGACGCTCTCATGGAAACGCAAGGTCCCGCCATTCGTCAAGGAAAGCTGCTCACGGTCCAGCCGCAACGCAGGGCGCGCGACGATTTGCCAGATAAGGTCGCTCGGGAAGTCGATATATTTCCTGTAACAAATATATTTGGAACCAGATCGTCCGACGAGATCCGTAATGGTTCTCAGTTTTCCTTTCTTCACCAGTTTTTGAAGGAAAAACATGGCCGGATAATCAAAGGAATGCGCAGATAAACCCGAATCTATATTGATAGAGTCGGTATTGTCATTTTCATGCGCAATGACGTTTTTCCCGGGCCTCAGGGCCGTTTCCGCCTCCTCGCGGGAGTCGAAATAGCCCCAATGAAGGTCCTCGCTAGCGCTATAGGCAATTTCTGCCGGGTCAGAATGCATCAATCGATCGAGCAAGGGTAGCTTCCAGGCATGTTGCAGCATGGTAAAATATCTTTCCTGCGACCCATCTTGCAGGTTGCGTTACTACGATGACCTATATCGTTAAAATGTCAATGTGCCGCTGGGTGATCCTCCAAGTGAGTGATACCGATATTTCGGGCAATGAGGCATTTAATAGCAAGATACTAGGGAATGACGCACAGGATAATCTGAAGACTTTGCGATTTAAACAAGAATATATTGCTTATTTTTCGTTATTAACTATCATGATATATATGTAAAAACGTATACAGTTGCAATTATAAAGAGATATGTTTAATTTTTTTATGAAATGGTGGAAATCCAGATGAGGCGGAGGAGGGGGTTGTTTTGTGACGAACAAGGGAGGCAATTTTCAATCTTCGCAAGCCAAGTTGTCCGGCTGCGGTAAAGGGGTGCCGGTAACTCGAGGATTCCTTGGCCTGCAATACGATATTGCAAAAATGAAGATATTTTTACGCGTTGGTTCGTGTGGAACGTTGCGGACCGCTATGCTTCCGACACCATAACGCAGACGCTCGGTTATGCGACGCGCCGGGCTCGACAAAGGTGGGAAGGAGTGTGGGTGCTCACATTGCATGGGCTGCCTTGCGCAGTACCACATGGGCGCCACTAAGGTTGAGCCAGGTCAGGCCGCCGAATGCCAGCGCGGCGATCAGGCTCTGGGGCGAGAGGTCGATGCTTTCGAGACCATCGCTGACGAGGCTATCGACGAAGGCCATCAGCACAAGGATGGAAAAGCCGCTGCCAACGGCGCTGAGGAAAAGCCGCAGCATTGGCCAGTATGCCACGGGCTTACCGCGCTCCCAGAGCAGCAAGCCGTAATTGGCAAGCGGGGCGATGACGGAGATGACGACGATCGGACCGAAAAAGGCGATCAGCCAGCCGAGGTTACACAGGAATTCTTGGCAGGGCAGGCTGTCGAGAAAGCGGAAGACGAGCCAATAGAGACCGGCGAGGGCAAGGCTCGCCACGGCATAGCAGGACATTGGGCCAAGGCTGGATCTGGGCCGCGACAGGGAAGGAAGGATCATCATGTGCCCCGCGATGATTTAAGTTAGCGAACGAACACTAACTTAAATCATCGCGTCTTCGCCGTCAATATGCGAACTCCATATTCCTGGGGTTGCGCGAGGTGGTTCAGCAGGCCTCGCAATTGACCGCCTGAAAAAAAGCAGCCGCCCGTCCAAGGGAGGGGCGGCTGCTCCGATGGTCACGGCAGGGAATCGGCACAAGCGGCGATCCCCCGTCGTGGGTGATTTATGGCATCACCTCGACGATCCGGCGGGTACCCGGATCGACCAGCACCACTTCATCGTTGACGACCGTGTAGCGGTATTGGACGTCGCCATATTCGGCAGGCACGTCATAATACTGCACCCCTTCGTCCGGCAGCACCGTTCCAACCGCTACCGGCTCTTGGTAACGGAAGGAAGGCCGATGCTGCTCGATGACATATTGGTGGAACCGCGGCCTCTGCTTGATGCCGATCAGCCCGTTGATGCCGCCGGTCACGGCGCCGACCGTACCGCCGACCACCGCGCCAACCGGACCGGCACTATGGGCGCCCTGTTCGGCACCATCCTGCGCGCCGCCCATCACGCCTTGCGCATAGACGGAAGCAGGCGCCATAAGAGTGAAAGCAAGGGCTCCGGCCAAAAGAATAGACCTGCCTTTCATAATCGATCTCCATAGATTGTTTCGAAAGGCCCAATGGATATGGACTGTGGAATCAACCTTGTGGATCTCAGAAGGTTCCGAAATCATATCGTATAATAAAATGATCTGGCGAACTGTAAGGCTACTGCCTCATGAGATGACCCTACGCGAGGCAGATTGCGCGTATATTCTCGGACATATTTAGATCTTGAATTTCAGGAACTTGCGGCACCCGGCTGCAGGAGGTCCCAATGATTGCCATAGAGGTCCTCGAATACCGCCACGGTGCCATAGGCTTCCCGACGCGGTTCCTCGCAGAATCGCACGCCACGCGAGCGATAAAGCTGATAGTCGCGCCAGAAATCATCGGTATGCAGGAACAGGAAGACGCGCCCGCCTGCCTGCCTGCCGATGGCGCTGGCCTGCTCCGCTCCCGCCGCCTGGGCGAGCAGCAGCCGGGTCTCGCGAGCCCCTGGCGGAGCCACCATCAGCCAGCGCTTGCCGCCGCCCATATCGACGTCCTCGATCGCCTCGAAGCCGAGGATTTCGGTGTACCAGGCTTTCGCCTCGTCATAATCCCGAACCACCAGGGTCAGGGCGCCGAGAAATTGGCTCATCTCGAGTCTCCGCAGGATGCCCAATCCTTTCCTGCCGGTGCCGCCATGGCAAGCGGGCTATCGCCATTCCCATTTGGATACAGCGATAAAGATCATGTCGCTTTTGCACCGCGAAATCCTTCCTGCTGCGTGGCACAAGCATCGCTTCCTGTCCTTTGAGAGGATGGCTCAGTCGTGATCGTCCGCAAAAGCCCACGCCCCTGGGAACTCTTCTTCATCCTGCGCGGCTCCATCGTGCCGCAGATCTGGCCACAGATGCTGGTGGTGGCGCTGATCTCGGTGACGGTGACCCTGCTGGAGACGCGTGGTTATATCCATGTCGCGCCCATCGCAGCGCTGCCCTTCTCCCTGATCGGCGTCGCGCTCTCGATCTTTTCGGCCTTCCGCAACACGGCGAGCTATGACCGCTGGTGGGAGGCACGCAAGATCCTGGGCGCCATGGTGATCGACGCCCGCGGCCTGTCGCGCCAGGCGATCGCTTATCTTGCCGCCGATCCAGCCACCGCCCGGCGCCTCGCGCTCTATGCCACGGCGTTCAGCGACCTCGTGCGCTGTCATCTGCGGGACGAAAAGCCTGACGAGGAGGCTCTGCGCCATCTCGATGCCGGCGACCGCGAGCTGGTGCTCAACGCGCAGCACGCCCCGAACCGGCTGCTCGCCCGCATGAGCGGCGCCATCGCAGGGGCGCTGTCACAAGGACAGATCCCGGCGCAGATGGCCCAGACCCTGGAGGAGCGGGTCTCGGCGCTCTCGGCCGATCTCACCGCCGCCGAGCGTATCAAGCTGACGCCGCTGCCCTTCGCCTATTCGCTGCTGCTGCACCGCACGGCCTATCTGTTCTGCTTCCTGCTGCCCTTCGGCCTTGCCGACAGCATGGGGCTGTGGACGCCGCTGATCGCCGCGATCGTCTCCTACACCTTCTTCGGACTGGATGTGCTGGGGGACGAACTCGTGGCGCCCTTCGGCACCACGCAGAACAGCCTGCCGGTGATGGCGATCTGCCGGACCATCGAGGTCAATATCCTCGAGGATCTCGGCGAAACGGAACTGCCGTCGCTGCCGAAGCCGAAGGATTTCGTGCTGGTGTGAGCGGGCTTTCCTGGGACCGCCGCGCCCGAGAGTACGGAAGCTGTCGGCAAGAATTGCCAATGGGCGCTGACTTTGCTGGCAGAGGCGCGCCAAACACGGAGTGGCGGTCTCCGACCGCCATCTTCCCTGGCATAGAACGCCCCGTTTCCAAGAATGGTGATCGGAGATCGCCACTCCACCCCGCCTCACCCGGCAAAGTTAGTCCATGGCCAAGAATGCCGGCGGTCCCGGGAAAGGCTTCACGAATGCGGGGGCGGATCCTGCCGCACCGGATCGAGTTTGACGGGAGCCGGCGTCACATTGTCGATCGCGGGAGCCTTGCCGCCGAAGATCGAACTGATCAGACCGCCGAAATTGCTGCGCTCGGTGTAGAGCACGACGAGGCAGGAAATCGCCAGCGGGATCAGGAGATAGAGCAAGCGGAACATCAGCAGGGCGGCAAGAACCTGCGCCTTCATTGTCCGCGTTGCCGGATCGTCCACCGTCGGGTCCAGGCCCATGACAAGCATGAAGATCGTCATGAACGAGATCTCGAACACGCCGGCCCCGCCTGGCGCATTGGATATCAAGCCGGCGCAGAACGAAGCCAGGAACATGCCGAGCACGACGAAAAAGCCTGGATTAAGACTGTCGGGCAGCGCGAAATAGATGATGCCAGCGGCACCAATGATTTCGATCGGCGCGGCAAAAAGCTGGCGGAAGGCAATTTCAGGCTTTGGATAGGCGATGACGAGGTTGCGGATCTTGAGCGGCTTGAGCCGCATGATCGAGCCGAATTGGTAGAGCGCCACCAAGACGAGCATGACAATACCGATGCCCAGAGCTACTCCGACCGGTATATTAAAAACACGCGCGAGCATGCCCGGTTCGCCCGTCAGCACGATGCCACCGAGGAAGATCGCGCCATAAGCAAAGGTGAAAGCGCAGAAGGCGGTCACGACCGCGACCTCGGCGACATTCAATCCCATCTTGGAATAGGCGCGATAGCGCACCAGGCCGGAGGAGAGGACGGAGACGCCGATATTGTGGCCGAGCGCATAGGCCACGAACGAGACCACCGAGACGATGGGCCAGGACAGCTTGCGGCCCACATGCAGCAGCGCGATGCGGTCATACCAGGCGAGCGCCGCGTAGGCGAGCGAGGTGGACAGGAAGGCGCAGAGAATCATCAGCGGGCCGCGATCGACGATCGCCTGCCAAACCTGGCCGACCTCCACACCCTTCAACTCTTTCGAAAGCAGATAGATCGAAAAAACGACGGCGGCGAGCCCGACGATCGGCCAAACATATTCGAGCTTGTTCTTCATCACGTCCGTCTGGGTAAGGTTTCGAACTCATCTTCGAAACGGGTCGTCAAGGCATGTGCCGAGACAGCCATAAACAACGGGATCGTGTCGAAGACAAGACGTATAAGCGGCGGGATCGGGAGAACGCGCGCGCCGGTTGATACAATTATAATAACGGGTCCATTATGTATTTTGTGTGATAGTGGCATTAATTATATGTAATTTCCGCATTGTCAGTAAAGCGCCGCAAAGCTAGCTTCAAATGCGCTGCTTTGCGGGACGTCCGATGCCTGTGCCTCCGCCCTTCATGCTGACGACCGGTCCGGTCACGGCCTATCCCGCCGTGCTCAACGCCATGGCGCGGCCGGCCATCTATGACGGGCACCAGGCTTTCCAGCATTTCTATCGCAACGTGATCGCCAAGCTGCAATCGGCGCTGCGCCTCACCAACCTGCCGCTGATCTTGCAGGGCGACGCCCTTCTGGGCCTGGAAGCCGCGGCTGCCTCGCTGATCGGCCGCAACGATGTCGTGCTCAACCTCGTCTCGGGGGTCTATGGCAAGGGCTATGCCGGCTGGGCCCGGCGCCATGGCGGCGAGGTGATCGAGCTTGAAGTGCCGTTCGATGAGGCCATCGATCCCGGCGCGGTGCGCAGGGCGCTGGCGGCGCGGCCGGATATCGCGGTCATCGCCGTCTGCCATCACGATACGCCGTCCGGCACGCTCAACCCGCTGGCCGAGATCGGCCGGATTGCGCGCGAGCATAGTGCCTTTATCATCGCGGACGCGGTCTCCTCCTTCGGCAGTCTCGACGTGCATCCGGAGGCGGCCCATGTCGACATCTTCGTCACATCGGCCGCCAAATGCCTGGGCGCTACGCCGGGCCTGACCCTGCTCGGCATCAGCGAACGAGCCTGGGCCCGGATCAGGGCCAATCCGGACGCGCCGCGCGCCTCCTTTCTCTCGCTGCTCGACTGGGAGCACGCCGCCGAGATCGGCAGGCCTTTCCCGGTCACGCCTTCGCTTGCGGAGATCTACGGCCTCGATGCCGCGCTCGACCTCTATCTGCAGGAGGGGCCGGAGCGGGTCTGGGCCCGGCATGCCCGCACGGCCGCGGCGGCTCGCGCCGGATTGAAGGCTCTCGGACTGAGGCTCTGGCCGATTGACGAGAAAATCGCGGCGCCCTCGGCCACCGTCTTCCATCTCCCCGCCGGCCTGACCGACAAGGTTCTGCGCGATACGCTGCTCGAGCGCTATGGCGTGCTGCTCTCCCTCGGCCGGGGCTTCACGGCAGGCAAGGTGCTGCGTATCGGTCATATGGGGCCGAGCGCCGAACCCATGCTCGCCGTCACGGCCGTCGCTGCCCTTGGTGCTGCGTTGAATCAGCTCGGCATCCGGGCCGATGCCGGCGCCGGGGTGAACGCAGCCCTTGCGATTCTCGACGGAGCGGCATCCAATCAGGCTGATTCTAGGTCATCGTCCCGGGAGGTCGCTGATGTCGATCCTGCTTAGCCGCCGCGCTTTCCTGCTTGCCAGCGCCGGGACCGCCATGGCGCTGGCCCTTCCGCATCGCGCCCTTGCCGCCGACACGCCGAGCGGCCGGCTGACCGTGGCGGCCGATTCGGAGCCGACCAATCTCAACCCGGCCATCGTCGCCTCCAACGGCGTGTTCTTCGTTGCCAGCAAGGTGATCGAGCCGCTGGCCGAGGCTGACTATAGCGGCGCCGACGGGCTGGCGCCCCGGCTCGCCCTCTCCTGGTCAGGTTCCCCCGACGGCAAGACGGTGACCTTCAAGCTGCGTCCGGATGTGAAATGGCATGACGGCAAGCCTTTCACCTCGGCCGATGTCGCCTTCTCGGCGCTGGAGGTGTGGAAGAAGCTGCAGAATCTCGGCCGCGTCGTCTTCAAGGATCTCGAAAGCGTCGATACGCCCGACGATCTCACGGCAGTGCTGCATTTTTCGACGCCGACCCCCTTCCAGCTCATTCGCAATTGCCTGCCCGCCTTGACCTCGGTGCTGCCCAAGCATGTCTTCGCGGGCACCGACATCATGACCAACCCGGCCAATGAGAAGCTCGTCGGCACCGGGCCGTTCAAATATGTCGAGCACAAGCCGGGTGAATATTACCTGCTCCGACGCAACGACGCCTATTGGGCGCCGGACCAGCCCAAACTCGGCGAGATCCTGTTCAAGGTGCTGGCGGATCGCGATTCCGCCGGCGCCGCACTCGAATCGGGTGAGATCCAGCTCGCGGCCTTCTCTGCCGTGCCGCTTGCCGATCTCGACCGCATCTCCAAGGTGCCGGGCATGAAGGTCTATGCCAATGGCTATGAGGCACTGACCTACCAGATGATCGTCGAGATCAACCACACCCGCAAGGAACTGGCGGATCTGCGCGTGCGCCAGGCCATCGCCCATTCCATCGACAAGGGCTTCGTGGTGCAGGCGATCTTCCGCGGCTATGCCACCGCTGCCACCGGCCCGATCCCGCAGACGGACAAGACCTTCTACAATCCGGACGTAGAGCGCTACGAGTTCGATCCGGCGAAGGGTGAATCCCTGCTCGACGAGGCCGGCTACAAGAAGGGGCAGGATGGCATCCGCTTCCATCTGAAGCTCTTGCCGGCACCCTTCTTCAACGAAACGGTGCAATTCGGCGCCTATCTCAGGCAGGCGCTCGCCAAGATCGGCATCGACGCCGAGATCGTCTCCAATGATTCGCCGGCCCATCTGAAGGCGATCTATACCGATCACGCCTTCGATCTCGCCGTCGGCACGCCGGTCTACCGGCAGGATCCTGCGATCTCGACGACCATCCTGTTCCAGAGCGGCATTCCCGCCGGCGTGCCCTTCTCCAACCAGTATGGCTATGCCAACCCCAAGGTCGATGCCATCATCGCGCAGGCGGCGGTGGAGATCGATGCCGCCAAGCGGGCCGATCTCTACAAGCAGTTCCAGAAGATGGTGGTCGACGATCTTGCTTTGATCAACGTCACCGAATTCTCCTTCATCACTGTCGCCAACGAGAATGTGCAGAACGTCTCGAACAATCCACGCTGGGCGGTGTCGAACTGGGCCGATACAGCCGTGCCGGAGATGTCGCCATGACGCTGGGAGCGCGGACGTCCCGTCCGCTCTTGGAAACGGTACGTTCGACGATGAGGGAAGAGCGGACAGGATGTCCGCGCTCCCAGGGGTAGCCCCCTTGGCGCTGCGCTTGCTCCGCCGCCTCATCGGCGTCATCGCCGTTCTCGCCCTCGTCATCGTCGGCGCCTTCTTCATGCTGGAGGCCGCCTCGGGTGACGCCATCGACGCCTATGTCGCCGGCATCGGTGGCATGGATGCCACCCGTATCGCCGAGCTCAGGGTCGCCTGGGGGCTCGACCAGGGGCCGATGCACCGGCTCGGCGCCTATCTTGCCGCGCTTGCCCATGGGGATCTCGGCTGGTCCACCGGCTTCCAGCGTCCGGTGCGCGATGTCCTGTTCGAGCGCCTGCCGGTGACATTGATCACCATGGGTTCGGCGCTGGCGCTGGCCTTCCTGCTCGGCATCCTGCTTGGCTTCATCGCCGGTATCAGGCCGAATAGCTGGCTCGACCGTATCCTCTCGATCGGCTCGCTCGCGCTTTATGCCATGCCGGGCTTCTGGCTCAGCCTGGTGCTGATCCTGATCTTCTCGGTGAGCCTGCGCTGGCTGCCTTCGAGCGGCTTCGAGACCATCGCCTCGGGCAAGACGGGTCTCGCCCGCGTTGCCGATATCGCCTGGCACCTGGCGCTGCCGGTTTCGGCGCTCGGCCTCCTCTACATGACGCTGTTCCTGCGCCTGCTGCGCGACGGCATGGAGGAGGTCTGGCATGCGGATTTCATTCGCGCCGCCCGGGCGCGCGGCATAAGTGGCATGCGTCTGGCGCTGCGCCACGTCGCGCGCAACGCCCTCGCGCCGGTGGTCACCATGCTGGGCCTGCAATCGGCCTCGTTGCTTGGGGGCAGCGTGGTGGTGGAGAGCGTCTTCGCCATTCCTGGCTTCGGTCGTCTTGCCGCCGAGGCGGTGTCACGGCGCGATACGCCCCTGCTGCTCGGGGTGGTGCTGTTCAGCGCCATTGTCGTCGTGGTGATGAACATGCTGGCCGATCTCGTGCAGGCCTGGCTCGATCCGCGCATCGGCGCCAATGAGCGTTATGCATGAGCGCGCCGGCCCGCATCCTGCTCAGCGGCGAGGGGAGGGCAGGTTTCGTCCTGCTGCTGCTCTTCGCGCTGCTCGCCTTGACGGCTCCGCTGGTCTTCCCGGGCGATCCGCTCGCCATCACCGCGCCACCACTGCTGACGCCCTTTACCGATGGCGCCCATCCCCTCGGTGCCGACCGGCTCGGCCGTGATATCGCCGCCGAGCTTGCCTGGGGAGCCCGGACCACGCTCCTCGTGGCGCTCGCCTCGGCGTTGGCCTCTTTGGTGCTCGGCACGGTGATCGGCACGCTGGCCGGTTTTCTCGGCGGCTGGGTCGATGATGTCCTGATGCGCATCAGCGATGCCTTCCAGACCGTGCCGGCCTTCCTGCTCGCCATGGCGCTGATTAGCATCACCGGGCCGAGCCTGCCGGCAATCGTACTTGCCATCGCCGCGGGCGCCTGGCCGCAGCCGGCCCGCATCGCCCGCGCTGAGATCCGCTCCCTGCGCGAGCGCGATTTCGTGGCGGCGGCGCGGGTCGCCGGCATGCATCCCCTTGCCATCGCCTTCCGAGAGATCCTGCCCAACGCCCTCACGCCGGTGATCTCGCTCGCCGCCATCATCGCCGCAGCCGCCGTGCTGATCGAGGCGGCGCTTTCCTTCCTCGGCTTCGGCGACCCCAACCGGCCGAGCTGGGGCAGCATGGTGGCGGAGGGACGGGCGATGCTGCGCAGTGCGCCCTCGCTCTCGCTGATCCCAGGCCTTGCCCTGGTGCTGATCGTGCTGGCGATCCACCTCCTCGGCCGCGGCTACGCCAAGGCCCTGCGCGTGCGGGAGCCGGTGGCATGAGCCTGTTTTCGCTGCGCGGATTTGGCGTTTCCTACCGCGATCGCGGCGGGCTGCACCCAGCATTGCAGGCCATCGATCTCGACATAGCAGCGGGTCGCCATCTCGTGCTGCTCGGCGAGAGCGGGTCGGGCAAATCCACTTTGGCCCTGGCCCTCGCCGGTCTGCTGCCGCGCAATGCCGAGGCGAGCGGCAGCCTCGCGCGCCCCGGCTTCGCCGCGCCGCCGCGCCTCGGCCGTGACATCGGCATGGTCTTCCAGGACCCCGGCGGCAGTCTCGACCCTCTGATGCGGGTGGGCGAACAGATCGCCGAGGCGCGTCATGTGAACCGTGGCGGCGATTGGCGCGAGGTGAGCGAACGGGCCGAGACCTGGCTGGAGCGCGTGGCGATTCCCGATCCGCGCGTGAGCGCGCGGAAATATCCGCATCAGTTCTCGGGCGGGCAGAAGCAGCGCATTGCCCTTGCGGCGGCGCTGGTGAGCGAGCCCTCGGCGCTGATCGCCGACGAACCGACCAGCGCGCTCGACACCATCAGCCAGCATGCCATTCTTGGCCTGCTCAAGGAGATTGCCGGGGAGCGGGGCCTTACGTTGGTCTTTGTCACCCACGACATCGCGCTGGCCTCCGGGATCGCCGACGATGTCGCCGTGCTTTATCAGGGCCGGCTGGTCGAAGCGGGGCCTGCTGCGCGCGTCTTCTCGGCGCCCTCCCATCCCTATACCGCGGCGCTCCTTGCGACGCGCCTCGACCTTGATAGTGTGCGCCCGACTCGTTTCGCCGAGATCGACCCGCGCGACTTCTCCGTCCGTGTGCCAGGGGGCAGGCATGGCTGAAGCGCCGCTGCTCGAGATCAGGGGGCTCACCAGCAGCGTCCGCAGCGGGGGCGGGCGGCATGTCATCCTCTCAGGCGTCGACATGGCGGTGGCCCCTGGCGAGATCGTCGGTCTGGTGGGCGGTTCGGGTTCGGGCAAGACGACCCTGGCCTGCGCCATTCTGCGCCTGATCGACATTGACGCCGGCACGATCCTGTTCGAGGGGAGGGACCTCACCCGGCTCGAGGGCGCCGCGCTGCGGCGCGTGCGGCCCCGCCTGCAGATGGTGTTCCAGGATTCGATGGCCGCCTTCAATCCTCGCGCGCGCGTTGAACGGGTGATCGGCGACCCGCTGCGCATCTGGAAGCGGGCCGTACCAGCCGAGCAGCGCCGGCGCATCGGCGAACTCCTCGACATCGTCGGCCTGCCCGAGCGCCTGCTGCAGCGCTATCCGCACGAGCTCTCGGGCGGACAACGCCAGCGTGTTGCCATCGCCAGGGCGATCGCCACCGATCCCCGCCTGATCGTGCTCGACGAGCCGGTCTCCGCCCTCGACGTTTCCGTCCGTGCGCAGATCCTCAATCTCCTCCTCGATATCCGGGAACGGCTGGACATGGCGCTGCTCTTCATCGCCCATGACCTCGCCGTCATAGCGGCCTTCTGCGATCGGCTTTGCGTGATGGATGGCGGCCGGATTGTCGAAGAGGGGGCGCCACAGCTTATTGTTGCATCGCCACAAGCCGAAATGACGCGTTTTCTGGTCGAAGCCGTTCCCAAAATGAAATTTTGAAAATTTTTCGAACCATGAAACCGATTCCAGTGGAGATTCGGCGCGAGAAATAGAGACCTGAGAAGAAACTTATCCACAGGCTGCCGGGGAAATTGTGTGCGCCGCAGCATGGTTAATGATCTGCCTTCTCGCCGGAAACGCGGCAAAATCGGCGTTTCCGGCGGGATAGGGCAAAGATGCAAGCGGGAGCCGGGGAGGGGCCGGGAAGGGCGCTTCGGACTTTTGCAAAAAAGCGTTTTGGAGGGTGTTGACAGCCCAAATGCCCCCCTCTATATCAGCGTCATCGACGGACGGCGTTGCCGCGAAAGAGCGGCGGCGCTGACGTGTCGCTTCACTGACAAAGAGCGCAGGCTTAACCGGCCTTGGTCGGGTCAGCGAAGTGTTCGCTAAATTATGGAAGGTCCTGCCTTCCCGGGAAGACTTGTTCTTCCCACCGCTATTTGACAATTGCATCGGAAGAAAGAGAAACGCAGGCGACGATGTTCTTGCGGACGCCCTGAGAGGGGTGTCGAAAAGTGAGACTTATCGGCGAGACTGCGTTTTAAAGAGCTACCCCTGTATTTTT
>NZ_BSPC01000027.1 GCF_030160835.1 Labrys miyagiensis
AGGAAAAAGTGACATGTCTAATGAGGAGAGGTGCGACCTTTCTAACGGGGTTCTACAGCCTCGATTCGCATAACCTATCTTATGGAACATTTTTTAGGTACTATGATACCTGCGAGGACGGGATGACCCCTGGCGAAATAGACCAAAATCGGCTCCTGGCCGTCGTCATGCAGTGCCTCGACGCCGCCGATCATGATCTCCAGCGCGCACTGGAGGTCGCGGCGGCCGAGATCCTGGCGTTGCGCACCTGCGCCAGCGCGGGACAGCGCCGTCTTCGGCCCTGGATCGAAACAACGCCTCCCGAACCGATGACCGTGACGATCAACCAAGTCCCGGCGCTGCAATGGCGGGCCGAAAGCAGCAGCACCGACTTCGACACCAAAGGGATCGACGAATGAAACGACGCATGATCGGGATGGCTCTTCCGGTAGCCCTCGCTCTGGCGAGCTGTGACCATAGGCAGCAGACCTGGCGCGGCCCGATCATTCCACTGCAGAGTGTTCGGATTCCGCAGCTCGTCGTGGAGGGTACGCCAGCGCCAAGCTCGAGGTGGACCAGATGTTCCTGTCGCTTTCATCGTGAGCCTGCTCGCCAGCACAAGCTGGTAACCACCTCGCCGGCGCAGCAACAGCCGCTGCACCATCCGCATGTTCTGACCGATCCGATCGGACAAGGCGACATCATATTTACCCCTCGTGCCACCTCTCGGCCGGCCTCCGGTGCTGCTCCTCCTCCTCTTTCCCAGGTTGGGAGCTGGAAGGTGGCAGGTACGCTCGTGTCGTGCACCATTCACCTTTCGAGCCGAGGGCTATTGGACGTAAAGCGTGCTTCGGTTTCGGGTTGCCAGGGCAGTTCACTCCAGAATGTGAATGGCTGGCGATCAAACGGGAGAACGATCGAGCTGTTGGAAAAAGGCGGAGATGTACCCGCTCGTTTCGAGCAAAATCAGACAGGCGGATTTACGAGCACTACAACGGACGATGGTCGCAAGCTGACATTGTATCACTAGATGGGAGGGGCCAGCACGCTAACGCTGTGGTGCTGACACGCATTTAGATTACTGGCCCAAAGGTCTCTAGCTGAGCCGCAGATTGGTGGACTCGGCGAGAGACGATAGCAGTTTGAAATATAAAGGTCTGGTGGCCTCCGTGAAAGGTTGCAGGGGGCCAAAGGCCGCCAGCGCGGCGAAGGCATCCTCGGGGCCTAAACTGGCGGTGAAGCGCGCTCTGCCGTTGTAGATATAAACCTTTCGCGATTTCGCTGCTTCGTCCGGCAGCATCCTAACCTCTTCGTTGCGCGTGCTTCGAACAGCAGTCAGAAGCGGGCCGTCGAAAACCCGTCCGGCCGAGTCACGCATGGCATAAGCGGCGACCAAGGGTAAATTGTGCTCCGCACCCTCCAGGGCGGAAAACTCAGGCGTCTCGTGCTCGGGCGAAGCCTGCAGAACGACCTTTGAAACGCCGGGACCGGCGATCTCGCACAAGGCTGTCAGATTGCGGTGGTATCTGAGACAGGATTTCGTTCGAACTTCGAGATTTGTAGCTGCTTGCAATCGGCGTCCATGCTCGATTTCATCGTCGAATCCTGCTCGAATTCCGCGAGATGGGTGGCAGGTCAGTGCTCACATTGAGCGAGACTTGCTCGGATTTTTTGCGACGCGCTCGCAATCATTACGAGACTCCGCACCCTCGAACGCGACGGCCTCTTGATCTGCTCTTGCTAGGTAGCCGGCCCAGCCGGATTTGAAACGTGGAAAAACGAATGTTGGTTTGGCAGGGCTTGCCGTCATGATTGCAAAGATATGATATGCAATCAATGCCATCAAATTTGCCAGGAGCATTCAATGCCCTCCATCACCATTCGCAATGTCCCAGAGGAGGTGCACCGCGCCATCCGCGTCCGCGCGGCACTGCACGGCCGCAGCACCGAGGCCGAAATCCGCGAAATCCTAGAGCGAGCTGCCAAGCCAGATGGGCGCCTGAAACTCGGGTCCCTGCTGGTATCGATCGCCCGCGAGGCCGGCGGCTTGACCAGTGAAGAGCATGCCCTCTTCGAGCGTGACAAGACCCCGGCCGAACCCATGGGCTTCGACTTATGATCGTTCTGGACACTAAGGTGCTTTCAGAATTGTGGAAGCCCGTACCCGAGCCGAATGTGTTGACCTGGATTGATGCCCAGCTTGTTGAAAGCCTTTACCTGTCCGCTATCACCGTGGCCGAGTTGCGTTTCGGCATAGCCGCGATGCCGGCCGGCAAGCGCCGGACGGTCTACCAAGACCGCTTGGAGCGGGAAGTGCTGCCAGCCTTCAAGGGCCGCGTGTTGGCCTTCGATCTGGAAACCTCGCAAGTTTATGCCGAGTTGATGGCGAGCGCACGGGCTGCTGGTCGAGCCATCGGCAAGGAAGACGGATACATTGCTGCCATAGCTGCCTCATGCGGTTTCGCCATCGCCACTCGCGACACCAGCCCTTTTGAGGCCGCAGGGCTGAGCGTGATCAATCCGTGGAAGCCTTATCCGTAGCCGTCCAGATAAGGAACCCGCAAAGGAATGCGCCATATGGGTGAGAACACTTCCCACCGCTTTAGTAAGTACCGCTAGTTGGTCTCGAATGACGAACACATAACAGAGGAGTGGTTTTCCGCATGGATGGTGGAGATTTAGTTCCAGTCTCGGTTCCCCTCTCGCGACCACATGCCTTCGAAGTTCTGAGTGAAATGCGCGGCGGCTGACACCGACGGGATGAGGATCAAATCGTTGTCTTCGAACTTTTCACCGCTCAAGGAAAAGTTTGCGGATCCTGTTCTGAGCGCCTGACCGTCGACGGTGTAACCTTTCTGATCCATCCAGGGGGCTCCTGACTGGCTGGTCTTGATCACCACATTCGGACTACTGGCCAGCTGATCAAGACGCGCCGTTAGGTAACCCACCTTATTCATCTTGAGCAGCCCGACCTGATCGGAATCGAGATATATGCGCACGACCACGCCGCGGTCGGCGGCGGCGCGCAACGCGCCAATCACATCCTGATCTGTGAGAACGAAGGCCGCCATATCTATAGTGCTATTGGCCTTAGCGATGATCGCAGAGTCAATCCGCTCCAAAATGGTTGCGGGCGAATAGTAGATGATTGGCATCTCATCGGCTGCCGCCGGCGGCACGACGGCGCCAACTTCTAGCGCCACGACAATCGCGAGGACCCTTAAGTGAAACTTCATGCCTACATCCTTTGAGCGCGCGGCCGTTGCCGCTCTGCCGCCTGCGTCTCAGCCTGGGCCAAGGCACTCTCTTGTTTTACCGCCTCCTGGCGCTCGGCGAGCTGCTCAATCTCGGGCGAGGTTTCAGGCGTAACCGGAATTGATGCGGCCGGACTTTCTTCCACAGCGCGCTCAGCAGCCCTGGCCGATGCCGCCTGCCCTTCTGACCGATAACCGGGGTCGGCCGGCGTCTCGTGCCGCACCTCCGAGACATGAGCCTGAACGGTCTCGCGAACCGCCTCTCGCTTGGTCTGCTCGGCAATGATCCGCAGCTCGGCTTGCCGCTCTGTCTCTGTCCGGCCGCCCACCGGTTGAACCTGCGCGGCACCATCCCGCTGGCTGACCTCGGTCTGTGAGCGGATGGCCGGCGCCTCGCCTATGGCTTGAGCCTGCGCAGGGGCCTGGGCTTGGGTCTGACCTGGATCCTCCCCCTCCCTTGCCTTCTCGTGCACTTCGGCGCTCCAATTATTACGCCAGACGTCTCGGGTCTCCGTCTTCCACTGGCCGGTCTGTTCATCCTTGAAGCGCACATCCTTTTGCACCCTCTCGCGCGAGCTGATCGCTAGCGTGATCCGGTCGCCGGGATCCACCTCGGCCTTATTGATGGCTTCGGGAATGTTCACGCCCCACACGCGCATCGTGCCGTTCTCAGTTCGAATGTCCGCGTGAGGCGACGGAGTTGCATTTCTCTCGCCTTTATACGGAGACGTTCCCTGCCCCACGAATTCGCCTGTAATGCTCTCCGGCTGCGGCCCGGCATTGGCGTCCTGGGCCTTCCGGACCTGCTGCGCTGGCGCTGCCCCTGATGGCGCGCGTTGCTGCCCGCCCAGGGCAAGTGCATCCGCCGGCACCGTCTCCTCGCCGCGGCGCACCCGCTCTTCTGCCGCGTCAAGGCGTTCGTGTGAAATCCCATTGTTCGCCTCGACGAAGCGGCTCGAAACAACCGCGAACTGATGTCGATCGGACTCAGCCAGGGAATTCAAAGCCTGCTGGCGAGCGACCGCAATCGCCACCTCGGCCGCCTCGGGCTTCTCGAACTGATTGCCGGCGACGCCCTCACCGTGACGAGCCTGCCTGACCACATCCATGAACTGTTTCACCGCCTCGGTGCGATAGGCGGAGACCTCCGTATAGGCATCACCGGCGCGGCGTTCGGCTTGGGCGGGATCAGGAACTTGCAAGGGCGTTGTGCCCTCACTCAAGCTAGGGCGTTGATCCTGCTGTTGCGTGCGCTGGACCTGCAGACGAGCTCGCTCCTCCTCGACCCTGTCCTGCAGCTCCCGATTGGCGATCTTGAAACCGTGTTCGGCCGCCAGTGAAACTACCATGTTCTGGTAGCGGGGCGGCCCCTTGACCGTGATGGCTTCCCACTTCTCGCTGGCGAGCTGCAGGGCTGCGAGGGTGGCCTCCTTGTGTCGCCAATCGTCGACCTCGATGCGACGGCCGTTGTCGCGGAACGCCACCTGGCCGGCACTGCCATTATCAAGCTTGTGAGCATAGCGCACCGTTTGGCCACGCTGCTCTGGAACATAGGCCGTGAAGTTGTCGAATGCCTTTTGCCGCGGCTCGACATAGTGATCGCCCTGAACAGATCCCATCTGTCGCTCGATCTTCTTCTGCTGTTCGATGCCGGTATCCCAATTGTCCGCGACCTTGTTTGAAATGACGCGCATCCGATCGCGATGTTCGACGGGCGTCGCCGCCACGATGCGATCGAGCTGCTTGCGGAGGTCGTTGCGCGTCATCTCCATGGTCTGTGCGTCTGGCATGGGTCGTGCTTCCTTTGATGTCGGCGGGCCCACGGACGCTGTCGTCGGGGCATTGTCGTCGACATTGATATGATATTTATCATTATGCAATATATCTAGCATCACCTTTTCTGAAGGTTTGGCGCGCTCCGTCGTCTGGGCGCGTTCAAGCGCTTCGATCCGGGCGACGGCCTGTAGGGTGCGGGTTCGAAGGTGCAGCACGATTGCGCCGGGATAGGTCCCCAAGGGCTTGCTCGTCTGGGCAAAGACCGCCGGCACGACGAAATCCCGCTCCGGATTTTTCCGCGACGCGGTGAGCTCTGAAAGTCTTGACCTAGGCACGTCTATGTAAGTCAAGTCTCCCCTCCCCTCGCCCGCCATGCTCTCAGCAACACTTCTCTGACTGGTGAAAAGCGGTGCTGACGACGCCGGCGCGCCAGCAGGCTCGAAGCGGTACAAGCGCGTCATGCCAGCGCCGATCGGCGGCTCTCTCCTGGGCGCAGCATCGCCGGCAAGTTGGGGCGCCAAAGCCTGCCACTCTCCTGCTACCGCCCTCGCCCGCTCGCGCCCTTCCGCCCGCGTCGGGACGTGCACGGCATTCGTCTGGACGGCTTCGACGCGCCGGCGAACATTCTCCGGCGCGATGCCGCGCTCGACCTGGCGAATATCCTTGAGCTTGTAGCCCGGTACGTTGGCTGACTCGAACCGTGAGGTCGACTCCATAAGGATGCTGCGCTCCCTGGCCTCCTCGGCGAGGGTCTGGCGCCAGCGTGTGAAATCGGCGATGCCGGGGTGCATCCGCTCCCCGGTCTTCGCCTCCATTTTCACAACGGCATGGACATGCAGATGCTGTCGGTTCTCATGCATGGCAAAGACGAACTCGTGGCCTTCAAAGGCCCGATGCAAGGTCGCGCGCGCCGCCGCAACGAACGCCTCCTTGTCCGTCCCGGGCCTGACGCTGAGAATGACGTGAGCGCAGTCTCGTTGCTCGCGCGAGCGCATCGAGCGCTTCCATTCCTTTGCAACCGCAAGATTCGCCTGGTGTCCGGACAAAACCTTTCCAGTTGAAAGCTGAGCTTCCTGCTGCCCGTCTCGCGTAAGCCGTGAGAGATAGCGCGCCGCGCCCTCTACGCCGTGCGACCATCCGCGATCCTCGAATGAGGTCTCGGCTCCAAAGGCGGTATCAAGGCGTCGTTCCAAACCGCTAAGAGACTTTTGCGTCGCATACAGGCGTTCGGCCTTGCCACTCGCGTTTTTCTGCGAGCTGGCCGCGACCGTCGCTACTTCGATATGGACGCCCTCCGCGGTTTGCTCGGAACGCCAGGCAAACTTGTGACCAGACAAAGCCTCGGCAAGCGAGGCACCGATCGCCTCCCGGTCCTTCTGTCCTTTCACCTCGACATGGAACATCAGGATATCCTTGCTCGGTTCCCGCTCGGGCGCGTCCTCCGCCCATTGCAACGCAAGGCCCCTCACCTCCCCGATGCCCTGCACCTTCGAGCCGTCCTCCCGCTCCAATGCGATTTCACCCTGGTGGCTCAAATACGAAGTCAGCGCACCGAGCCGACTTGCGCCACTCGCATAGGACGCCAGCTTGACCACGGCCGATTGTGATTTCAGCGCCAAGCCCTGCTTCACTTGGTCGTTGGCTCTCGGCGCCAGCAGGCTTGACGCGGTCGGCGCCCGCGGCGTCTGCCTCGGCCGCGGCACAGGCTGAGCACCGGACGCCGCCGGCTGCCTTGGCTTCTTCCACTTCTTCCGATCGTCGTCATCTTTCTGCGGAGTGGCCAAGCCCATGAGCGCAAGCATGGCCGCCTGCGCCCGCCGCTTGCGCTCGAGGGCCAGACCCAGTCCCGACATTTCGTCGAGGCCCGCGAAGATCTCGCGATCACTCGCCACGCGGATCCTCGCTCATGGCGAGGAGGGCGCGGGCCCGGCCATCCGAGCATAGTGAAAGATAGGCCTCCCGCGTCTCGTGAAGCAGAAACGTCAGCTGCCCAAATGCGTCCTGCAGCTCCTTGTTCGACGGTACCAGGCCCGCATTCATTGCGCGCACCGCCTGGTTGATGTTGACACCTATGCTGCGGATCTGGCTGGCCATCCTGGAAATGGCGGCCCGTGTCTCGCCGTCGAAGGTGGGGCCGAGCCCACTCACCAGCCGGGCGCCACGCCGAAGCAGGTCGCTGTTTGAGATCCCAAGGCCTTCGGCCGTCTCCTCCATCGCCGCGAAATCGTCCTCCGTCAGGCGGACGTGCACGACTTTATTTCGGACGACTTTGCGTAAACGAGCCACTGTCTTCCAACCTCAACATGGTTTCGGTCGCGCTACGCGGGGCTGCCGAAACCATCAACGGCTGCTCGGCGAGGACACATGCAAATTTCGTATCACGAAATTTGCTATCCTGCCATTCAAATCTTCGACTTTCTTCGATCTCTCCTCGTCATGCTCATTTTATACTTTTAACATACTTTCATTTCAGAAAATGTGTACTTTATCATTTGCTGAAATGTAACAGCCCTCATTCTCAAATATCCCCATTTGGGAATTTGCGCGCTCGCGCAAATGTGGGGATCCGCCGATGTACTTTTGCGACCCAGCTTGCGCTGTATAGATTTATCGAGATATATAATGCGTCATGATTAGCGTTCAGGAGGCATGAGCCGGTGACGATTGTCTCGTTCGCAACAACGAAGGGAGGATCCGGCAAATCCTTGCTCACCCGATTGGTGGGCACGGAGATGGCCGTCCACGGTGCACGGGCAAAAATTCTGTGCGTGGATCCCCAGCACACCACGTGGCAATGGTCGCAGGCGGCTCGCCGCAAGGGGACTCTTCCCGACAATCTCACTGTTGAACGGATTGACGAAGACGCCGTTTTCAAACAGCGTCTGACCGATCCCGGCGACGTTGATATTACGCTGATCGACGTCCAGGGGGCCTATAGCCAAGCGCTGAATTTTGCGATCGCAGCGTCCGACCTGTGTATCGTCCCCTGTCGCGCAACCATGGATGATGCGCGCGAAGTCGTGAGAATCTTCGAATACGCGGCCAGCCTCAAACGGGCGAAACTGATGGTTGTGATAAACGCCATTTCCGGCATTGATCGCGCCACTCAAGCATTCAAGGAAGCCGTAGGCGAACTGGTCCGCCACAAGCTACCGCTCTTCAAGACGCCCATTATGCAGCGGCCCATTTATGCCGAATTCGCCCATGAGGGCGGTACGCTTGAATCCCTAGCTTCGACCCCCGACCGCGTCGAACAGGTCAAGAAAGCTCGCGACAACATTGCCCGCCTTCTCGATGAAATTTACGAGCATGCCGGAGTGTTGGTTGATGGCTGACGATGGCAAGCGCAAGCTGAATTTCAAGAAGTCGCGCGACCCGTTGGAACTGGATCTCGACGAGCTGACAAAGCTCGGCAATGACGCTGCGGTGAAGGCGGGAATGGTGCCGAGGGAATATGCAGAGCGAGTTGCGCCCACGATAAGTGAGCCGGTTAACGTCGAGGCGCCTGCCGTCGTATTGGCAGCAACGGGCGACGCGCCTGCGGCCGTCCCCGCCCTTCATAGTCCTGTCGCGCCGATGAGGGCGCCCGCGCCCATGCGCCGCGATCGGCAGCAAGGTGCGGGCAGCGTGTCCGACGCCACCATCGAGCGCGATCGGGTCACAGCCGAGTTGCCCCGCAATATGGTCGCCGAGATGAAACACGCCGTGGTCGCCGATCGCAGTACCATCCGCGAGTTCCTGGAGAGGGCCATAGCAAAGGAACTGGCGGCCCGCGCGAGGGCCTAGTCTCACGCGCACGCCCGTACGTGCGCGCGAAGGCAGCGCCGTGATAGCAATTGGCCACAAAAGTTTTCTATGTCGAAGAGCGAAAGTCAGCTGAGAAGCTTCGTCGAGCGTGTGGAAACGATCGAAGAGGAGATTAAGACCAGCAACAAATCGAAGCTGCAAATTTATCAAGAGGCGAAAGGCGCCGGCTACAACATCAAGGCTCTAAAGAAGATCATCAGTGAGCGTCGCATGGATCCCGCGAAGCGGGAGGAAGAAAGCACGCTTATTCAAAGCGCCCGGTGCGGGCGTGGCGTTCGCTTGGCGGCGAAGCTTTACGGGAGAAAAAAGCACGAAGCGCGCGGGTTGACAGGCCTGGCCTGTCTCGTGGAGAGCGCGAGAGGGGGCGGAACCCCTCTCGCATCGCGCCGCAGCCCGCTCGATGCGGGTAAGGCGGGAGCGCGCGGCGTGCTGCAAGTTAGGCCGCCTGCTTCTCCTTGCGCTTGGCAGTTTTCTTGATCCGGACGTCGACGCCAATGCCGGCACGGGCGAGCATAGTCACCAGATGGTCAAGGCTGAACCGGCTGAGTTTGTGGCGAAACAGATCGGAAATGCGTGGCTGTGTCACGCCAAGCTGCACGGCGGCCTCGACCTGTGTCCACTTCTGTTTTTTGATATGCTGCTGCAGGGCATCCATGAGATTGGAGCGGGCAAGCAAATGGGCCGCTTCCTCAGGCGACGACGCGATGGCGTCAAAGGCGGTCGCGAAGGTCTGTTCCGTCTCGGTCATGCGCGTTTCTCCGTCAACAATTCGCCCAAGCGCTTCTTGCCGATCTCGATGTCACGCTGGTCGGTCTGCTGTGTTTTCTTCTGAAAGCAGTGCGGGACATAGACTGCATCCGCCAGCTTCGCGATGTAGAAGACACGGAATATGTTGTCCGTATCTCTCAACCGCAATTCGTTCACGCCTGATCCCAACCCTGGGCATGGGCTTGAAATCCGGAGGTTCCATGCCACGCTGAACCATCCAAAGCGCCTCGCCCGCATCTTCCTTTACAAGGTTGGGAAACTTGCTGATGACCTCGCGCGAGTCACCCCGAAATCTCAACGGCTTGGGTGGTCGGGCCATGACGCAAATATATCCATATTGGCATAGTGGTACAACTGAATCAGCAAACAGCGCACATTCATTCCATATGACGTCGATGCCGACCCCGCCGCGGGTGAGGTCGGGATAGGGGATTGAGGGCAGGCCGTTCGGCCTGCCTGCCCAATTTATGCTGCCATTTTCAGCTTCGCCATTTCCTCGGCCAGAACCCAAAGGGCCTTGTTCAACTTCACATCCTGATCAATCCCCTTGAGCGGGCGGGTGGTAACACGGCGGCGACGATTGTCGTCACCGACGGCCCAGCCATGCAGCCCGCCACGGATGACGTTTTCCTGCGTGACGTTGAAGGTCGTCCAGAGATCGCCACCGCGATCCTCGTAGCGCTTGGGCGTCAAGAGCTGCTCCGGGGTGATCGGAGTCGTCACCTCGCCGTCGGCGTCACCAAACCGCAGCACATGGGCCGCCCTGGCGAACACAACCCGTTCCTCCCTTGCAAGATTCAGCGCCGACCAGTCGGCCGGAGCAACAAGCGCCTTCTGCGCCTCGCCGAGGACACGATATGTGCCCTCGATCACCTTGGCATTGACGTCGCCGCTGTGGCGCACCTTGACGCTGTCGATGGTGCCCGTCTGTGTAACAAGGCTATTGAGGCAGCAAATCCGGAACAACCCCGCCATGAGGTCATAGGCCGACGTTCCATCGTTGGCGTTCTTCAACAGGATTTCGCAAACCGTGTCGCCCACTTTGTATTTGCTGTCCTCATCGATGCGACGCAGGCGAATAAGGTGCTTCGTGAACGATGCCTTGCCTTCGTCACGGGCCACAGACTGTTTGACCCCCACGGGGGCAAACCCTTCGCTGATGAGGCCGCGCAGGATCTCAATCGTCGGGATCGGCTGGAATCGCTCGGACCGGCTTTCATGGGCCGTGGTCGCGAAAATCGACGGCGCCAGCTTGAACATTTCATCTTCGGTCAGCGCGCGGGCGTGATCGAAGCGGGCGGTCTTCGTGTAAGCAGTCATGGTCCTTACTCCTCAATTTGTGACATCCGGGTTTAAGGAGCGCCCCAAGCGAAGCGCGGGTGCGCGTCCTTAAATTCGGATGGCAGCCGAATTCCCCTGGGGTCCGATGGCGTCAAAGGAGAGCGAAGCTCCCGCCGCAGGCGGCGCGGAGCAGCGCGCAGCCACGCGCAGGCGTGCCGAGCATGGCGAGCACTGCGAGCGTCCTTGACGCCGGCGGGCGCCTGGGGCACTGCGCCTCGCCTGCGGGCGAGCTTGAGGATGTCCGGAGCGCGATCGGCCTGCCGATCGCAGCGAGGTCACTTGTGAAAATCGCGCTGGGATCGGCCCCAAGGCCGAGACCGCCGCGGGCCGCATCAAGCTCCCTGGATGTGCTTCAACGATCCCAATCAAGGTGCGCCGGCGCGGCTAGGGCATTCAGGCAAGGTGGTTTTCCATTTGACGGCCGAGCGTGAGCGATGTGCTGGCGGACGGAGTGAAGCAGGGCCTCAAGGAGCCTGCACGCGCAGCAGACAGGGCCGGCCGAACGCGCTCCCCATATAGCGCCGTAGCGAGGCCGGCCGGGCTGTGGGAAACAGTTACGCTGCGCAGCTGCGGCCGCAAAAGCGAAGCGGCCCCGCGAGGGATCGTCACCCGCATGGGCGGAGATCCGCAGGAGCTCCGTGAGCACAGCGAATAGAGCCTGGCCCGAAGGGCGCGCCCAACTCCCCTGTCCTGTCCGCCGAAACGGGATCTTACGAAATGCTGCGAGGATCCTGCAGAGATGACGCAGTTGCGCCGGCAGGACCCTCGGGGGCTTCAGGCAAGCGAAACGCCCCGCTTGCGCGGGGCGTCGTGGTCACGCCCGGGTCGGGCGAGACCAGATGAGGTTGTAGGATCCGGTGTCGCCGTCTTCTACCAGGTTGGCGAAGATGGAGGCCGGGAGGGACGGATCGTCCAGTTTCACCGAGACGTATTCCATGCCGGTGTCCTGGGCGGTCTTGGTCCAGCCGGCGCCGATCTCGGCACGCCCGGCGAAGAGGCGGAAGTCGGGGGCCGCTTCGGTCTTCTTCTCGACTGGGGTAATGCGGAGCGCGACGTTGACGGTGAGGGTCTGGAGCGAGCCGCGGAATTCGTTGCCGTTCTTGGTGAAGGTGCCGATCGTGGACATGGTGTTCTCTCCTTTTTTCGAGTGCCGCCCAATGCAGCCTCGATGGCGATCGTTGGACCGGGGGACGATCGGCTTGCACCGCTTGCGGTCGAAGCGCAGCGAAGAGCGGCAGGCGACGGCTATTTTGCCTCGCGAGGAGGCCGCAGGCCGGGGAAAATAGTTGCCGGTGGCCGTTGCTGGCCGATCGAGGTGAAGGAAGGTTGCATCGGAAGCGATGCGGCCTGCCTGCGCCGTGCCGGCGGTTAGATCAGCCCATAAGAGGCAGTTTTGGGTTCGGCTCGAGACACAAGATAGGAGAGAACACCGTGTCCACGATCGGCGCGCGCGGAACTTCCGGCAACGAATTCCGCGGCTCGCTCCTGGCTCAGGTTGCTCGCGGAAGAGTAGCATCGCCCGAATCGAGAAGAAGGGCCCTGCCGGGCCTAGCACAGCTCGTAATCCGGGCATGCCGAGTTCGGCGCCGGCTGGCCCCCTCGCCTGCTCGGCCGACCGATTGCCTTGGTGAAACTGGACGATCCGTCCTGCCCTCCTAAGCGCCGATTCAACCCATCGAAGAGGCTGACGAGGACCTCACTTCGCCTGGCCGGCTGTGAATTCCGGCGTCGTCGGCGCCTCGCACATGCGGGGCGTTCGTTTGCCCTAATCATCGCGCAACATTCACGCGAGATAACGGTGATTGCCGAAGGACTTGTAACGAGGAGCGTTGGGGTGGGAGATGGTAACTGAGCTGGAGCTGCTCCTTCTAAAATGCCTGGGCGACAATCGTGGATGGACAGCCAAAGCGCTTGCAAGGATTTGCGGGTACAACCGAGACTTGGTCAAATATGCGTTCGTTCGCAACCATGTGCTCGCCCCTCTCCGGAAGCGCGGTCTTGTTGAGCCAATGAGCGAGAGTAAGCCAAAGATCTTCGTCATCACCGATGAGGGCCGTGCCATTGTTGCCGCGGCCGACGCCTGACCAGTTGATGGCCTCAACCCAATCGGAAGGGCAGCGCAGCAAGACGCCGGGTTTCATATCCTATGATTTGCCCGTCTTGTGCCACGGCTTAATAGTAACGCCAACAACCGCAAGCAAAGTTCCCACACATGCGGGTGGAGATATATGTCCAGAAAGCGGGAACAGCAGAAATTCTAACAGCAGAACCAGCGATATAGCAGCAACAATTTGCCATTTTCACAACCATGCCAAAAGAATGGATAATACAAAATATATAACGCCAACTAACATAAACTCATACCCCATAATTCTCAAATCAGATTGAAACTGGTTCGGGAAAAAAGCTGATGGAGATACCCCAACAATGGCAGATGACATGCCAAGGCCTGTACGGGTATCTAAATAGGCAGTAATAAAGATAAGAAATGCAGAAATCCAGAAGATTACATTGGAGAGAACTCTCCTAAGACTTACTGGCATATCAGAGACTTTCATGTGAATTCGTTTTTACCGACGCCAGGCCACATAATTAAGAGGGCTGTCACTTTCATCGGATTTTCTTCAACAGCCCTACTTGTGCGCACGGGTTTCGCGACACACTGCCCACAGTCTCATTATGTTGAGCTCGTCGCAAATAATCTGAGGCGATTGTCGCAATGTCTGAGTGGTAAAAGTGGTTTCGAGTGGTATATGGGCGCCGTGGCGGAGGGACGGACACCTCGCAAGCGGCACAAGAGGGTAATGCTGACCGCGCCCAGGCTCTTAGGCACCGTCTGCCTAATAGTCAGGCGCAGACCTTTGCTCCGTCGCGCAGATCCTCCACCATGTTCGTGAGTTACCAGCCTATGCCTTGATCAGGCGCTCAGCCGTGCTGGTGTCCGCGGCGCCCAAGAGAGCCCGGCTCTGCGGGGGAGCAAACCGGGGCCAAGTTGGAGCAGATGTCGCTTCGAGAAGGTAAATCCACTGCAGATATCAAACGCGCCTGGTGACCTGTCCTTAATCCCCCCGAGGCCCGGCACCCGTCTGCCCCCAAGCTTTCTTTGGCGCTGCCTTGCTCTGTTGCGCGGCATAAAGCCTTTTGCATTCTGCAAACCTTTTTGCCAGATCAGCCGAGCGAAGAGGCGGTGCGTTCCGCTTGGCTATACAGTCAGCGATATAATCGTCCTCTAGAGCTTTAAGAAGCGCGTCCACCGCCTTCAAAGCGGCCTTTTGTTTGGCCGCTTGCTCAGGCGTCAAGGGCGCGCGCGCAGTCTGCAAGGTTTGTGCAAATGCCGACGCCGCTACCAAGATTAGCGACGCAACGATCCAGACAAGTCTCATCCTATAAACTCCAGGAAGCCCTGTCGGTGACCTAGCCAGAAAAAAGAGGGTGGGCTAGCTTTGATCCATCCTGGTTGGGCCGAAGATGCGTAGGAACGTTATAATCTTTGCCGCGCTGATACTGGCCACGGCTATCATGTGTGGTCTTGCCCTGCACGGGTATCTCGACGTGAAAGCAGCGTGTCTTGCCAGGAGCGGGGATGCTCCTCGCACTGGCTTCCAAATGTACTGCCCAGGGGTCCGTCTGCCCTACATCTAACTGGAATTGGTGGGAGCGCACCAGAGGGGTCGAGCTCGATGCGCTCCCGGACTAGGCTGAGGTCCCGTCCCTTGACGTGCGTTCACGGCAATGAACAGTTGCAGAGGGACTTTCTAGGAGTTGGCGCCCAAGGTTTCCCATGACTGACAGCCCGTCGCGCCTGTGAACGCATAAGCCGGCTATCGGTTCCTGCTCGTTTTGCCCTTAGTGCCGCTTCTTCGTGCGGCACAGGCCAAGCTTTTCGCCTTTGCTTGCGATGCGTTCGACTGTGCGCGGCATGGGCGACTATTTCCACCACATCCACGGCTGTTTCCGGGCGGTGCGAGCAATAAATGCCCGCCGCAAGCGGCTTCGCGCCACGCGCTTCTCGTGCCATCGGAGGGGCAGCAGAATCAGGCCGGAGAAAATCATTGGATGCCCTCTAATTCACAACCTCCCACTCTTGCGGCGGCCTGGCGGTGATCGGCTGAGCGCTCACGAAAACCGCCAGGCCTGGTCGGGCGAGGTCAATCTACCGACGCGGCTACAATGCATAGTGGCGCCTTTTGTTTCGCAGCAATCTGCAAGGGCCGACATGCAATCTTGCAGTCGCCGAACAGGCATACCCAGCCTACTTCAGGCCCTCTTGGCTGCCACCGCCGAGTCCGACCCACCAATCTTGCACGAGATCCATGCAAGCCATTTCACCCGCTATCCAGCCGGCCAAAAGCTTGTCGCTATCGATCTCTCAATCATTACAAATGATGTTGTCGACTGGCTGATTGATGCGGTTACGCCTCTGGTCCATCGTCACTGAGCGTACCTTCCCCGAGATGGTAGGGGCAAAACTGGGCGATAATGACCTCGCTATAGGGGCGAATGTAAGGGTGTTGGTCTCGGTGAATTTCTAAATTACTGTAAAATATGACTTATTTCGCATGGTAATGCGGAATCGCGCTCCTCGATACTAGCTCAACACCCAAAATCACAGCTCACTCCGCTCGATCGTTGGCGGACGAGCAAGGCCGAGTCATGCGAACCAATCAGGGGTTACAGGTCGGAGCTGAAGCGCTCTCCGGTATTGTCGCGGGTGCGCTGGCCTCAGCTGCCGTTCAGCTCCCATTGATCGTTTGCGGCCTCCTGGCCCTTACCGCTTCGGCGCTGCTTGCAGCCTTGCTCAGGCCCGCAACCACTCAATCGTAGATTTTCGGCCACCGCTAATCCTCATCCTCTTTTCTGGGGATTAGCCGCGCCAAGATAAGGACTATGGTTGGTCACTCGAACATCGTCTTTCTAGTTGGTCTTGGTCGGTTCCAGCCGCGCTAGAAGTACATGGGCGCAAACTCGAGAAGGTCACGACCAAATAAGGCGGCATGTGGCCTGTATGAAAGCTTTTACAGGAGAGAGCGATGGTCGACATATCTGACATGACCGCGCGTTCGACCGTAGGTAACGCGAAGAGTAAAGCCCAAGCCTTCGTTCACGAACTGCGCGCAACTCCGCCTGACAAAACGTTCATACTCGGGAGCAAGCTATGGAATATAGCCGTGGACGCGTCATCGGTTATCGTCAAGCCGCTGCAGCATCCCGTTCGCAACGAGTTCATGTACAGCCTTGGGCAGCCCTTCGGGGGTACAACTGCTTTTATCGAGCAGTTTGACGGAGACGATGAATTACTTGAGCGAGTGGAGTGGACCGTTTTGACATTAGGTCAATACGACGATTTACCTCTCGAAGTTAGCTCAGCCAGCTCATTGAATGCGATACATTGGGACAATACAAGTCCTGAGTTGCCCAAATTCCCAGTGTGGAAGCCGCAAAACGGTACCGTCGTAATCCCCCTTACCGCCACTTGGGTCGATAGCGGGGTATTACACACCTATACATATCAAATCTTTAAGGAAGAGAGCACAGCCCAAGGCACGGAAAATTATGTCGACGTCTACATTTCAGCGGACGTGGGCGGAAAGATTCCCGTGCTCGATGTACTTACAATTGACCTAAAGGCAGGTGTCAAAACTGGGCATAAAAAATACACCAAGGAAGAAACAAAGAATGCTGTAAGAACGGGTACGCAAGTATCTCGTAACTTCACAGTCCAGAAGGTCGGAAGGCACTGTCTGGTCATGTCACCTCGAAATGTAACTCCGCCGTATGGGTCTGCCGAGATTGTGGACGTCGCTATCGTACAATTCGGATATCAGATTATACCTAGGGAAGGTGGGGATACTTTGGGTCCTTATTGGCCCTGGTACCATCTTAACGGCACAGAATTCCCGGATATGGCCTACAATCAAGCAGAAATGCAGCTAAAGAAATTGATGGAAGACTCCGCAATAGAGATTGCGAAAAAGGCACATCTGTAAAAGCAGGCCCGGTTTACGCTCAGCGTCTTGTCGTCATACTGCCGTCGCCGCGCCGATTGCCTCTGGGGAGGGCAAGACCACGAGCGCAACATCCGGCAACGGCCGCCGCAGGGCCTTCGCCTCGTTCAAATTAGATCCGGCTCATCCGCAAAACCATCCTCTGATGATGACCGTATTCCAGGCTCGTCGATCGGATCCGCCACATCCGGCACATTGTAGCCTGGGCTGCTCACCTTCCTCGATATCGGCCACACCGCCATGAACCTACGGTCCCTCCCGCGTGAAGGGAGCGCTCTCTCAGGAACGAATAGGCAGATCGGTCGAAGGAATCCGCTCAGAGTAGCATCAGCGATCGGGCCTTCGGGCTGGAGGGGTGCTTTCGACGTGTTTGGAATGCGTCTATTGGGCTGCGGCTGGCGCCCCGATGCCTGGTGGTGGCGATAGATGGTCCGGCGTCGCCTTCTGAAAGTTCGCACAGCCAGGCAAGACGATGGCGATGCCGAGCACTGTGATGAGCTTCATGGTGACCTCCATCGACTACCGATTAATCGTGACCTTCTAGGCTTTGAGCCGCACGAAAACCCACCACATCATAGCGTGCCAACGGGTCCATCGGGTGCAGGCCAAACAGCTCATGCTCGCGCCAACCGAGTGGGTGTCTGCGAGGTGGGCAGCGAATGCCCGCTCTCACAAGTGGGGCGCAATTATATACGGGTATTGATCTAACCCAGTTTGTTTCAAAAACTTGATTACGACCTCGCGTGTCAATAGGATGGGGAGCATTGGCTGCCGATTTTGACTCCAAACTTGCTTCAAGCGGACTGAAGCTTCGCGAGCTGGCGGCGCAGCTTGAGACGACGCATTCAAATCTCAGCCGACTTCCTAGCGGTGCTCATTGTTTGGCGGAATTATTCATGGTCGTGTGTTTGTGGATGAATAAAGATCCACGCGTTTATTTGAGCTAGTGCCTCTCCCCAACAGACGCCCTAACCCCCGGACTGGCGTGCGTCCATAGCGGGCGACAACTGCAATGAGACAAAAACCCCCCGGCCTATCGGGCGAAGGCCGGGGGTGCCCATCTCGGGCGCATGATCTCTGGCAGGTCATGAGGGGCAATTTGTATGACCCCCATCACACTTTACTTCAGGGTGAAGTGAGAAGTTGACGAATTTACCCCACAACCAAACAAAAATGGCCAGCTTTAGGCCTGGATGGGCGCCTGCCGATTACCAAAACCCTGGCCGTGTGGCTGGCCACCCACGGCCTAATTGTTGTTTTTCCTTCAGCCGCCGCTGTCGATACCACCACCTCTTCCGCCCTTCCTATGCCTCCCCTCCGGCCATTGGTTTTTTGTGTCGGAGGCCCCAATAAAGATCCCAGAGCAGTGAGGTGCGGGCAACGGGGCACATCCTAGCCGTGTATGGATCGCATAGCCCCATCTGGCGGGCATATCGCTCATCCTCGACAATCGCGAGCTGATAGCAAACGAAGCAAAGGCAAACTAGTAGGACGGCGATCACCAGATTTCTCATGAGGGAACCCCAGTCGACTTCTTCAAACTGACGCCCGCGGCGACGATGATCAAACCATTTTATGGCAGAGGCAGCACAGCATTGGTTAAGGCGTTACCGAGCACAGCATTTTCGGCTTCAAGACGGAAGAGGCGGCGCAGGCCTTCCAGGAACGCTTCGGCGGCTTCAGGATCGAGCCGACCGAGAAGGCGCGCCGGTGCGCGGAGGAGTGGTTGAAGGCAGAACAGGAGGCTGCAGAAAAGCCTTAGCTAGCTACTGTCGGCAACGAAAAACCCCGCTCGCATGGGGCGAGCTGGGTTGGGCAAAGCTTATTTGCCAGATAGGCAGCCTGACGAGCGTGCGGACACCCCTACGCGGCGTCGCGAATGACCCAAAGTGGTGACAGACCTCTTGGTCTTATCCTTCAAGAATCGCTACGCTCGACCGTCACTTCAAAAATCTTCGGCAGAGAAGGAATCGGCTATGGCGGATAGCGATTTGTTTAAGAGGGGTCTCAAGAAGCGGAAGCAGGTGCTCGGCGAGAAGTATGTTGATGCAAATCTCGCCAGTTCTGATGAGTTCATGATGACGTTTCAACGGGCCGTTACCGAATTGGCTTGGGGTTACGCGTGGAGTCGTCCCGGCCTTGACCAGAAAACTCGCAGTCTTCTGACACTTGGAATTCTCGGAGGGCTCGGCCGTTTTCAAGAGCTTGGCATTTACATAAATGCGGCGCTTGCCAGCGGTGCAACGGTCGATGAAATCAAGGAGGTGTTGGTTCAGATTACCGTCTACTGCGGCACACCCGCAGGTCGTCAAGCATTCTTGGCAGCGCACGACGCCCTGAAGCGTTCAAAGGAGTGACGACTTGCGGCTCCTCTACGGCCATTAAATGATTGCGTACGGCAAAGTGAGGCTCAGATAGGATGGTGACTAACGAAGCTCCGGACAACGGCGCCTTGCCTCGCACCGTCGGTTTGGTGGCACTCCTCAATCTTGGTTATTTTGGGATAGAATTGGGCGTGGCGCTCGCCATCGGCTCGGTGTCGCTATTCGCAGACAGTATCGACTTTCTCGAAGATGCCTCGATCAATCTCTTGATCATTTTCGCCTTGGGTTGGACGGCTCGCAATCGGGCAAGAATCGGTATGGTGCTCTCAGGCATACTGCTCGTGCCCGGCCTCGCAACCCTCTGGACGGCATTGTCACGCCAGCTTCGGACTTGCGATCTCGATGACGGCTCGGTCGCCAAAACGATGCATAAAATCAGCTACAGGGGGTATCGCTTCCCGCCCGAGATCATCCAGCAGTCGATCTGGCTGTATTTCCGATTCACTTTGAGCTTTCGCGACGTCGAAGATTTGTTGGCGGAGCGCGGAATAACGGTTTCTTATGAGACGGTCCGGCGCTGGGTGAACCACTTCGGGCCGATGATCGCCGCGGATCTGCGCAAACGCCGCCCCAAGCCTTGCACCACCTGGCACTTAGACGAGGTCTATCTGAAGATTGCCGGCCGTACGGTCTATCTGTGGCGCGCTATCGACGCCGAGGGTGAGGTGCTCGACGTATTGGTGCAGTTCAAACGAAACAAGCATGCCGCCCTTAAACTGATGCGCAAGCTTCTGAAGAAATATGGCTTCGTCCCCGATCGGTTGATCACCGAGGGTTTGCGCTCCTATGGAGCCGCCGCCCACGATCTCGGGATTAGCAACCGCCATGCGAGCGGTCGGTGGCAGAACAACCGAGCCGAGAATTCGCATCAGCCAACCCGCCGAAGGGAGCGCAAGATGCAGCGCTTCAAGAGCCCGGGCTCAGCACAAAGATTTCTCTCCGCTCACGCCGCCGTCTTCAGCACCTTTAACGTCCAGCGCCACCTCACCTCTGCCCCAACGCACCGCGTCTTGCGCGCTGCGGCGATGAGAACGTGGCGCGAGGCGGAGATGGCTGCTTGAAATTACAAGAGCCGCTGCCTCTTCGCGCATTTTTCGTTAGCAACGTGACAATGCCGATCATCCCGGGAAGATTCGGCCAGCGGCATCCCGTTATCGCCGGCTGACATTCATCCTGGTGTGGCGTACAGTCGCAGCCTGAATGGGCCGCGTCCAACCGTGGCTGGCACCTTTTGAGCGCCCCTCACGGCCGCGGCCTCTCGAAACAAGTTCGGGAGTGGGGATATGACGATCAGAAATCCTGTCGAATGGGGCATTGATCTCGTCAAGGTCACCGTCCATGGCGTTGGCGAGATCGGCCACACACTGCATCGCCCTGCGGCGGAATTCGAGAAGACCGCGCCGGTCGTCCGCCGAATCGGTTTTTCCGACCTCAGGGCGGCCCTTACGAAAGGATTCGAGGACTTCGGCGCCTATAGGACAGACGTCATATTCATCGGCCTGATCTACCCGCTGGCAGGCCTGGTGCTCGGCCAGCTCGCCTTCGGCAACGACATGCTGCCGATGATTTTCCCCCTCGTCTCGGGCTTCGCCCTACTCGGCCCGGTCGCCGCCATTGGGCTCTATGAGATGAGCCGCCGGCGCGAAAAAGGGCTTGAAGTTACTTGGGCCCATTCGCTCGATGTGATCCGCTCGCCGAATTTCGGCGCCATTCTGGGCCTGACCGCCATTCTGGCGGTCATCTTCGTGCTGTGGCTCGGCGTGGCGGCGCTGATCTACCGCTTCACCCTCGGTCCCGGCATACCCGTCTCCGTCGGAGCCTTCATCTCCGACGTCTTCACCACCGGCGCCGGCCGGGCGATGATCATCCTAGGCGTCGGAATTGGCTTTCTGTTCGCCCTGGTGGTGCTGGCGATCAGCGTCGTCTCCTTCCCAATGCTGCTCGACAGGAAAGTCAGGGTCAGCACCGCGGTGCACACGTCGGTGGACGCGGTGAAGGCCAATCCCGGCCCGATGCTCGCCTGGGGCTTCATCGTCGCCTGCGGTCTGGTGCTCGGCTCGCTGCCCCTGCTCCTCGGCCTGATCGTGGTGATGCCGGTGCTCGGTCACGCGACCTGGCATCTCTACCGCCGCACGGTGGAGTGAGAAAGGGCCGAGACCCGACTTGCTCGAGGATGTTAAGCGCGGCCTCGCTCCCGCTTTGCCGTCGCAATCACATATCGTGCTCGTTGCCGAGATTGCGAAGGGCGTTGGCGTAAAGCGCGACCCGATCCCTCCCCCACTTCGGGCAGGGTGGCATGGGCAATCGAGGTCGGCTGAGGCCTTGTGGAGCAAGTTGTCGGCATATGTCCCTAGCAGCCTCTCGGACTGACCTTGTCGATGACGAGGTGGCCAGCCCGCTCTCGTGGTGCGGGAAGAAATTGACCGAGAATCGGCGCGTGCGGGGGTAAAGCGCGATTTTCGGGGCTGTCGGAGCCGCTCATCGGCCATACCCGAATGAGATGCCGGATCAGGCGGGCCGCAGGACGAACATGCGCTTGAGGCTGCAGGCCATGGTCACGAGGGTCCACTCGCCGCGAACCTTGTCGAGGCCGCGCATCGAGAACTGCCGGAAGCCCAGCACGGACTTGATGATGCCGAACATCGGCTCGACTGTCTGCTTGCGCAGGGCATGGAGCCTCTTGCCTTTGGATGTCTGCAGGCGGTGGGCCATGGCCTCGACGGGGGTCGGCTCGGCCGGAGGCGGCGGCACTTCGGCCAAGCGTTCGCTGAGCGGCGGGTAATGGGTCTGGCGCCCCTGGGCGATCAGCGGCTCGAGGCCGGCAGTCCCGCAGGCATCGACATTGGTGCCGCTGAAATACCCGCTGTCGGCCAACAGCGTCTGGGGCCGTCCCAGGTCTGCCGGCAACGCCGATAGCTGGACGATCATCGGTCCAAGCTGCTGCTTGTCGTTGGGCGCTTGCACCACTTCGGCCGCCACCACCAGCAGGCTGCCGGCGGCGACCACGGCCTGCGCATTGTAGCATTGCTCGAACCCGCCGCCGGCCACCGGCATGATGCGCGAGGCCTCGTCGGTCAGATTGATCTGATCGGTGGGCGACGGCTCCGCGGCCGGCGGGGACGGCGGCTTGCCGCCCGGCTTCTTGCCGGTCTTCTTCTCCTTGGCCTGTCGCGCCGCAAGCTTGGCCTCATAGTCCGCCTGCTCACGGGCATGGCGCTCCTTGGCACGCGCCTCGATCTTCGCCTGCGCCTCGGCCAGCTTGCCCAACCGCTCCTCCCGCCGCGCCAGTTCTTCGGGGATCGAAAAGCCATCGGGAAGATCGGCCTGATCCGCAGCTTCGGCCTTCGCCATCAGGGCGACCACTTCCGCCTTCAACTGCGCTTCGATCTTGCCGGCATGCTCATAGGACAGCGCGCTTTGCCGGCTGGCATTGGCTTGGATCTTGGTCCCGTCGAGCGCCACCGTCCCCAGCTTCAGAACGCCCATCTCGCGCGCCAGCAGCAGCACCTGTTCGAACAGGCCCTTGATCTCATCGAGAAAGCGCCGCCGGAACGCGGCCAGCTTATCGTGATCGGAATGATCGTTCGCCGCAATGAACCGGAAGGCCACCGAGACATACGTCGCCCGCTCCAGCTTGCGGCTCAAAAACACACCCGTCGCGTAGCCATAAACCAGGAGGTCCAGCAACACCTTCGGGTGATAAGACGCCGAACCCGAGCCGCGATAGCTGCCGCTCATCGCCCGCAAGTCCAGCCCCTCGATCACTTCCACGACAAACCGCGCCAAGTGCCGCTCGGGCAGCCACTCATCCACCGAAGGCGGCAGAAGAAAGCCGGTCTCACGATCGACCATGCGGAAGTTGGTCATCGCACCGCCGGCACAAATGAAGCAGAATCAACGCCTTGATCTTAGCCGATATCCGGCCATCCGCTAAGTTCGACAGGCTGCTAGGAACGGCCCTTCTCGAAGGGGCGCGGCGGCAAAAAGGCGGCATTCTTCCCGTCAAGATAGTCGGCTCTAGAATTTCGACCGCAAAACCGCAAAAAGAGCTAAGATGTGCTTGGCATTCGCTCGGACGCTTCGCGCGCGCTCGAATGCCGGGAGGAACGGGACATGGCCGTAGCGCTTGTGCTCGTTTTGATCGTTGTGGGCTCGGTGTTGTTCCACTTCCTGAGCCCGTGGTGGTGGACGCCGATTGCCTCGAACTGGGGCTATATCGACAACACCATCATCATCACCTTTTGGATTACCGGCGTCGTCTTCGCCGCCGTGGTTCTTTTCATGGCCTATTGTGTCTTCCGCTTCCGTCATCGGGAAGGGAACCGAGCTGCCTACGAACCGGAGAACAAGCGGCTCGAATCGTGGCTGACGATCTTCACCGCGGTCGGGGTCACGGCGTTGCTGATTCCCGGCCTGTTCGTCTGGAGCCAGTTCGTCAACGTCCCAAGCGACGCAGCCGAGGTCGAAATTGTCGGCCAACAATGGCAGTGGAGTTTCCGCCTGCCCGGCAAAGACGGCAAGCTCGGTAGATCCGACACCCGCGACGTCACCGCTGAAAATCCGCTGGGCGTGATCGCCAGCGATCCCAATGGCCAGGACGATATCGTGGTCGAAGCGGCCGATCTGCATCTGCCGGTCGGCAAACCGGTCAAGATGCTGCTCCGCTCGATCGATGTGCTGCATGATTTCTATGTGCCGGAATTCCGCGCCAAGATGGACATGGTCCCGGGCTCGGTCAGCTATTTCTGGTTCACCCCGACCAGGACCGGAACTTTTCAGGTCCTGTGTTCCCAACTTTGCGGCCAGGGGCATCCATTGATGCACGGCGTGGTCGTGGTCGACACGGAGCAAGATTACCTGACCTGGCTCGGCCAGCAGCAGACTTTCGCGCAATTGTCGGCACCTCAGAAAACAGGCTCGGCAGACCAGACGCCGGACAAGACGATGGCGTCAGGTTTGAAAATTGCGCCAAAGCTCGAAACGGTCGGGTCTCGCTGAAAAGAACACGGAGGTGTTCCTATGGTCGATATCACGCCTGTTGATGGTATCCCGCCGGCCGAAGTCGCGGAAATGGAACTCTACCATCCGCACAGCTGGTGGACGAAATACGTCTTCTCGCAGGACGCCAAGGTCATCGCCATCCAGTATTCGGTGACGGCAACGGGAATCGGCCTGGTCGCCCTGGTGCTATCCTGGCTGATGCGGCTGCAGCTCGGCTTCCCCGGTACGTTCAACTTCATCACTACGGAAGCCTACTACCAGTTCATCACCATGCACGGCATGATCATGGTGATCTACCTGCTCACCGCCCTCTTCCTCGGCGGCTTTGGCAACTATCTGATCCCATTGATGGTCGGCGCGCGCGACATGGTCTTTCCCTATGTCAACATGCTGAGCTACTGGGTCTACCTGCTGGCCGTGCTGGTTCTGGTGTCGAGTTTCTTTGCGCCCGGCGGACCGACGGGGGCCGGCTGGACGCTCTACCCGCCGCAAGCCATCATGAGCGGCACACCAGGCGGCCAGGACTGGGGCATCATCCTGATGCTCTCCTCGCTGATCCTGTTCATCATCGGCTTCACTATGGGCGGCCTGAACTATGTGGTGACGGTGCTGCAAGGCCGCACGCGCGGCATGACAATGATGCGCCTGCCGCTGACCGTCTGGGGCATCTTCACCGCGACCGTCATGGCGCTGCTCGCCTTTCCGGCGCTGTTCGTCGCCAGCGTGATGATGCTGCTTGACCGCGTCCTCGGCACCAGCTTCTTCATGCCGGCGATCTCCGAGATGGGCCAGCAGCTGCCGCACAATGGCGGCAGCCCGATCCTGTTCCAGCACCTGTTCTGGTTCTTCGGCCACCCCGAGGTCTACATCGTGGCGCTGCCGGCGTTCGGCATCGTATCCGACCTGATCAGCACCCATGCACGCAAGAACATCTTCGGCTACAGGATGATGGTCTGGGCCATCGTCGGCATTGGCGCGCTGAGCTTCCTGGTCTGGGCGCACCACATGTATGTCAGCGGCATGAACCCCTATTTTGGCTTCTTCTTCGCCACCACGACGCTGATCATCGCCATTCCGACCGCCATCAAGGTCTACAATTGGGTGCTGACCCTATGGCGTGGCGACATCCATCTCACCATACCCATGCTCTTTGCCCTGGCCTTCATCGTCACCTTTGTAAACGGCGGGCTGACCGGGTTGTTTCTCGGCAATGTCGTCGTCGACGTTCCGCTGGCCGCCACGATGTTCGTCGTCGCCCATTTCCATATGGTCATGGGTGTCGCCCCCATCCTCGTGGTTTTTGGCGCGATCTACCATTGGTACCCGAAGGTCACCGGCCGGATGCTCGACGAGACGTTGGGCCGGTTCCATTTCTGGGTCACGTTCCTCGGCGCCTACCTGATTTTCTTCCCCATGCACTACCTCGGCCTGATGGGCGTGCCGCGGCGCTACGCTGAACTGACCGACATGACTATCATGACGGAGTCGGCCCACCACCTGAACTCGTTCATCAGCATCATGGCCTTCATCGTCGGCTTTGCCCAGATGGTGTTCCTGTTCAATCTGATCTGGAGCATCCGCCATGGCCGCGAGGCCGGCGGCAATCCGTGGCGGGCCACGACCCTCGAATGGCAGACGCCACAAACACCGCCGGCCCACGGCAATTTCGGCAAGGACCTGCCGATCGTCTATCGCTGGGCCTATGACTATAGCGTTCCGGGCGCCAAGGAGGATTTCATCCCGCAGAACATGCCGGGCTCCTTCGGCCCCTCGAGGGAGCCGGCATGAGCGTCATCCTGGTCTTCCTGTTCGTCATCGCCGGCTTTGCCGGATGGTGGCTTTCACATCAGGGGCTGATGTCGAGGCCATGGCTCGAGCAAGGTCTGGCCGGCGATTTTGTCGCCCTCGACCGGTCAGCGCTGCCAGCCGCCAAGATCGGCCTCGGTGTCTTCCTCGCCGTCGTCGGCTGCCTGTTCGCGCTCTTCACCAGCGCCTATTTCACGCGGATGGCGGTGTCGGACTGGCAGCCGCTGCCGCTGCCGCGGCAGCTCTGGCTCAACACCGGCGTGCTGGTCCTGAGCAGCATAGCCCTGCAATGCGCTTCGGTCGCGGCGCGCAGGGGCCAGATTGACACGGTCAGGCTCGGCCTTGCCACGGCCGGGCTCACTGCGCTCGCCTTCCTGATCGGACAGCTCATGGCATGGCGGGAGCTGGCCGCCGACGGCTATTTTCTGACTTCCAATCCGGCCAACAGTTTCTTTTACCTGATAACCGGCATGCATGGCCTGCACATACTGGGTGGGCTGGTGGGTCTGGGCAGGACCACCATGGGCGCATGGAAGGGAGCACGGCCGGAGCGGCTTCGCCTCGGCGTCGAATTGTGCGCCATGTACTGGCATTTCCTGCTCTTCGTCTGGCTCGCCGTCTTCGCCCTGCTGGCCGGTTGGGCCGCGACGTACATCGACATTTGCCGACAGTTGCTGACCTAAGGGGATCAAGCGGATGGCAGAGACGCCCACGCATATCGGTCAGACAGAGCCACGGCCCGCAGGCTGGCATGGCATTGCCGCCGACTGGTCCTCGGATCAGCGCGCGTTCAAGAACGTGTCCTGGGGCAAGGCCATGATGTGGATCTTCCTGCTCAGCGATACCTTCATCTTCGGCTGCTTCCTGCTCTCCTACATGACCGCGCGCATTTCGACACGCGAGCCGTGGCCCAATCCGAGCGAGGTCTTTGCACTCCGTATCGGCGGCTCGGATATCCCGCTGATCCTTATTGCCATCATGACCTTCGTGCTGATCTCAAGCAGCGGAACAATGGCCATGGCGGTCAATTTCGGCTATCGCCGCGACCGTCGCAAGACCGCAATCCTCATGCTTCTGACCGCGGCACTCGGCGCGACCTTTGTCGGCATGCAAGCCTTCGAATGGACCAAGCTGATCACTGAAGGGGTGCGGCCCTGGGGCAACCCTTGGGGCGCGGCACAATTCGGTTCGTCGTTCTTCATGATCACCGGTTTCCACGGCACCCATGTGACGATCGGGGTGATCTTCCTGGTCATCATGGCGCGCAAGGTCTGGCGCGGAGATTTCGACACCGGACGGCGCGGCTTCTTCACCAGCCGCACGGGCCGCTACGAGAATGTCGAGATCATGGGGCTGTACTGGCACTTCGTCGATCTGGTCTGGGTGTTCATCTTCGCATTCTTCTATCTTTGGTGAGAGGCAGACATGGCTGAAGCAACCGCAAACGGCGGCGGACAACACGCACGTCATGCTGGTCATGCACATGAAGCGCCGGCCGCCGCCACCCATGCCGACGTGCACCAGGAGCATCCGATCAAGCTCTATCTGGTGGTCTGGGCATGGCTGTTCATCCTCAGCACATGCTCCTACCTGGTCGACTATTTCGGCCTTCACGGCTATCTCAGATGGTCGCTGATTCTGATCTTCATGATCCTAAAGGCAGGGCTGATCGTCGCCGTCTTCATGCACATGGCCTGGGAACGGCTGGCGCTGGCCTATGCGATCATCCTGCCGCCGATACTGGTGCTGGTGTTCGTGACAATGATGGTCCTCGAAGCGGATTACACACTTTTCACCCGGCTGGCGTTTTTCGGAGCCGGACCCTGACTCGCAATCCGCGGACTTTGTCAACGGCATCTCAAGTCAATAGCCGGTGGTGCTGCTTGCCGTCCGGCCCTGGCCGGTCGCGCCTCGAAACCATCGGCAGCTGGCAACGGCACCCTCGCCGGTGCGGTGGGCAGAACTCCTCAACTCACCGATCTGGCGGGCGGCTCCACGACCTTGCGGTAGACATGCGAGGTGGCGTGACTGAGGATCGGCAACATGACGGCCAGCCCGGCGAACACCGGCAGCGAGCCGATGATCAGGGCGACGGCGACAATCAGTCCCCAGACAGCCATGGTGATCGGGTTCGCCAGCACCGCACGCACCGAGTGTGGCTGGCTTCGTAGGCGCCGACGTCGCGGTCGAGCAACAAGTGGAAGGCGACGACCATCGTGCACAACACCACCACAGCGAAGACGAAGCCGATGGCGTGGCCCAGGATAATCAGCGTCCAGCCGCGTCCGGTGGCGAATATTTCGTTTATGAAGCCGGATGTCGATTCCGGTGGCGCTGGGCCGAAGAGATATTGGTAAAATAGCTGCGCCGTCAAAAGCCAGGTGATGAAGATTGCAAACAGCATGTTCCCGACCGCCGCGATGGCCGGCAGCGCCGGAGAATTCCTGACGTCGAAAGCGTGCCTCCAGGAGGTGTCGAGTCCGGCTTCCCGTCTGCGGCTGATTTCGTAGAGGCCTATCGCCGCGAATGGGCCAATCAGCGCAAAACCAGGGACCAGTGGAAACAACAACGGCAACGCATTACCGCCCGAAGTCCAGGCGGCGAGCACGACGCCCACGAGCGGATAGATCAGGCAGAGAAAGACGATGTGCGGCGGTTTGACCATCAAATCGTCGACGCCCCGCTTGAGCGCGTCGAAAAGGTCGGAAACACCGATTCTTCGAATATTGGTATGTTACGGCGTCTCGCTGGCGCCTGCTATCACATGAAAGCTTGCCATGACCGTTCCTCCAGACAAAGTCCGGTAAGGTCGCGGGTTCGCTGTGCCGCGGTTCTGCATGACTGGCCATGCAAAACCGCGACCTGCACCGCAACCAACATACTCTCTTGCCAGAGACTTGTCGCCCTTTGTCGGAAGAACTCCGGCGGTCTGGCTAGCTCTGGTGGTCTTTTTTTCGATATTCTCGTACAGCGCCGCACGCCCCTTTTGGGCGCGCAAAGGACGCTGTACCACATTGATTGGCGCACGATCCTGTCCGAAAATCGATCCCGATTTTTGGGGTCATGCGCCTGGTCAAAGGTGAAGGTCATGGACGGAAGGACGCTTCTCATACTCGGCCTTGGCATAGTCGCCCTGCCGATCTGCAATGCCATCGTGATGTTCGAGCCGATCCTGGTCTGCATCGTCTTCAATGCAGCAATTACAGACCGGCCGTCTCGACCCGGCGAGTATTCCGACAACAGCGGTCATGCCGTCACCCTCCGGTTGACATGAACGCTCGCATTGCGATGGTGTCGGCAAGCAGTATGGCAAAGATCGCGAAAAGATAGAAAATCGAGAAGGCAAACAGCGCCTTTGCAGGCTTCATCTCCTTGTCTGGAACGACTAGGACCTTCCGGGCGTGCCAGATGAAACCCGCGCCCAATGCAGCCGAAACAATTCCATAGAACCCGCTCGTGAATCCGAACGCCCAGGGCAGCACGCCGATTGGCGCCAGGAGCAGTGAATAGGCGAGTATCTGTCTTCTGGTCGAGGCCGGACCGGCCACGTTCGGCATCATCGGGATGCCGGCGGCTGCGTAGTCGCCGACCTTGAACAGCGCGAGCGCCCAGAAATGCGGCGGCGTCCACAGAAAGATGATCAGGAACAGGAGGACGCTTTCAATGCCGATGGCGCCAGTGGCGGCAGCCCAGCCAATGACAGGAGGAAGGGCACCCGCCGCGCCGCCGATGACGATGTTCTGCGGCGTCGAGCGCTTCAGCCACATCGTATAGATGACGACGTAGAAGAAGATGGTGAAGGCCAGCAGCGATGCGGCAAGCCAGCCCACCAGCACGCCGAGCGTCATGACCGAAAGCGCGGAAAGCACCAGGCCGAAGCCGAGAGCTTCACCCGGCGTGATGCGGCCCGACGGAACCGGCCGCTTTGACGTGCGCGACATCAGCGCGTCGATGTCCGCGTCATACCACATGTTGAGGGCCCCGGCCGCTCCCGCTCCGATCGCAATCGCACCGATTGCAATCACGGCGATGACCGGATTCATCGCGCCAGGTGCCACCATCAGGCCGACGAAAGCAGTGAATACGGCAAGCGCCATAACCCGCGGCTTCAAAAGCGCGAAGAAATCACCCGCCGTCGCTTCCGAGAGGCGGATGCCGGTATCCTTGAGGCGGTTTCCCCTAGTCGACATCTCGGACCGATGGAAGCTGGCAACCTGGGCCATGATCCCGAACTGAAGGCGCACGAGCGAAAACTGAAACCCGGTTTTTGCTCACGCGGCCCTTGGTTCGGATAAGATCACGGTAAAACAAGAGGTTAGACGCATGGCGGAGGAGCCATGTCACTTGGAGAACGTTTTCAGATAGGTGATGACGTTGGCCACGTCTGCATCGTTCTTGAGGCCGGGAAACGTCATCTTGGTCCCTTTGACCATGGCCTTGGGATCGTGAAGGTAGGTCGTCAGTGTTGGTTCGTCCCATTTGACGCCGGATTTGCCAGCCGCAATCATGGCATCGGAATAATTGAAATCCGGATGCGTACCGGCGGTGCGGCCGATGACGCCGTGCAGCGATGGACCGATCTTGTTCTTGTCTTCGTCCGCGATGTGGCAGACCTTGCATTTGGTGAAGACCTTCTCGCCAGCCGCAGTATCCTGAGCCTGCGATGGATTGGCGGCGAAGGTTGCAACAACAGACACGACGGCGAAAAACGCGACCAAGCGCATGACTTTTCCTCCCTGATCGTCAAATGTGCCTGAGACGATCTGCGCATGCCGGTTCCACCAGCAATGCGCCTTGCACGGCAGAACAGATTATCCGCTTCTCCCCATACGGAATTGCGGCACCTATATACCACGGAATCTGGCCGGCAGGTAGAAGAGGTCGACCGTACAAAGGTTTAGGTGGTTAGCGCCGGCTCGAGGTACATCCGCGTTGCAGGTGCCGGCAATCTGTGTCAGAGGACATCTAGCCGCGAGAATCCCGAAGTGATGTCACGAAAAATCCATCAAATCTGAGAATCTGTAAGCGAGCGTCTTCTCAGATATCCTGTATATTTGAGAATTCTATCGGCACGGAGTTCAGAAAGCTTACCGACGATATTGTGCCTTAAACTGGCTTCTTGGCCTTGATTAAGGCTCCGGAGAGCTGATGAAGCGGCATCATTTCAGCCCAGCACTTTAAAGCGGCGGACACATTATCCTGCCCGACATTCCACAGAAACATCGGATCGGCCAATTTCGTGAGGTGTCCTGATTCTCAGATAAGATGTCCTTAGCCAAGCTCTTTCTCAGATTAAATGGATTTTCTCAAATTACCTGTTTTTGCTTAACTCGTTGATATCGCTCAGTTCAGATTCTCACAGCTAGATGTCCTCCGACAACCGGCGGTCCGCGATGGCTCTCAGTAGGGTATACGACGGTAGCTCAAAGCGGCGCCAACCGTGTTCCGGCAAGACTTGCAATCATGACCAATACATCAAGCCAGATACGCATCAGAAATAGTGCCGCGACCTCAACGACGGTCGGCATTTCCGACCTATGGTTGGGTCGATACGAGGGGCAAGAACTAATGCCCTACGTTCAGAGGAACAGCGCCGGCGCAATAACCGGCGTCTATGCCAACCTGCAGGTTGGCTATGCCAAAGAGTGGCTCGCGCCCGATGATCCTGCGGTTATTACGTTCCTGACGCCCGGCCCTCCCGAAATCCTGACGCGCTGGCAGTTTTTCGCGGTGGCTGCTCTGAACGGAATCATCACGCAGCAGGAGGCCCAAGCGGCGCTGACCGGCACAATGCCGGCGAAGTTCACGGCCTTTATCGCCTCCATGCCAGCAGATCAGCAGTTTCCCGCCACCATGCTGCTGACTGGTACGCAGGAGTTTCACCGACACCACCCGTTCGTTGAAGCCTTCCTGCACGCGAACAGCATGACGAGTGCCCAGGCTGATGCGATTTGGACGCAGGGGGCAGCGCTTACACTCTCCTAAGAGCTGCCGGCTGTCGGAGCGCGATTTTGAGGAAATCGGAATACTTCCTGGGCATATCCCTTCCTGACACCATATGGATAACGTTCCTTCTCCATCAACGGGGCAGGGGCATCTGCGGCGATCTGAGAAACAGTATATGCATTTGCTTCGTGATTTATTGACAGGAAGATGGGCGTCGATGCGATGATCTTGCGCCAGTAACCCCGCGCAACATCAATGCCGAATTCAGTCATAGAATCGGGCATGCCTCGAAAGTAGTAGCAAGCTCTGATTGCAACAAGACGGCGTGCAGTAACCTCCGCGTGATTATTTATGGAGACTGCGACTCGTCGCGTCATTCCCACGCGTTCCGCGCCACTCCGGCCGGAGTCATCAGGAAAAAGAGGAGACCCGGCTAGACCTGGGGGGCTCCCGTTGGAACGCGGGGGCCGGGCCTCCTGCTTCCAGGGAATTCAGCATTACCGAGGAAGCATGTAAATTCAGCAACCCTTGAATTAGCTCATCGTTAGATGACTTCCATTTCAAGACATTACGCGGATCATAAGGGATCAGATTGCTCCATCAGGGAGGCTGTCGACCTTAATTTCCTGATTGTGTTTTAGATAGAGCAACGTAAATGGCGCACAGCTAAAAATAATGATGGCTGTCTTGGTTTGTCGTTGAGTTCAAACTTGCACGCTATAGCGTGCACGGGGCTCAACCAAATCGACTCTGACTGGTTCGAATTTCTCAGCGAATTCGGTGCATAACTAGCGCATTTTGCCTTTGATTGCTCACGCACTCCTATGAATACTGATGAATTCTGGCGCACGCTCACACGCGTGATTCGGAGGCCTTTCCGAGAAAGCTTCGACACCAGCGTAATCGGTGAGCTCTGTGCGCAATCCAAAAAGGAGCGCAGTATGGCCACAAAGAAACGATCAGAGATAACCCCTGAGGAGTTCGAGGCAAGGCGGACTAAGCGGCTGGCCCGAAATGCAGCTTGGAGGGCCAGAAATCCAGAGCGCATGAAAGAATACCAACGTCGCTGGGGGCAACTAAACATCGAACGAGAGAATGTGCGGCGTAAGCTCTGGAAGGATGCCAATCCTGACAAGGTAAGAGAGGCCAAAACGCGATGGAACAGAGCCAACAAGGCATCGCACAAAGCCTGGTGGGATGCGCATAAAGAGGCCATCAACGTCGAGCGCAGAAAGCTATATTGGGTCATTAAGAACAGGGCGGCTGCTAATAAGGCATTCGGCGAAGGGCCGGCAAAGCTAAACCAGAATGCTGTCTACGCGAGGGTGAATGCGGCTGTGAGCCGCGGCTTGCCGGATTTTGTGCGTGACGACGTGATTGCCGAAATCCTTCTCGCCGTGCTGGAGGGGACACTTAGCGTCGATCGGATTAAAGTGGAGGCCAAGGCTTTCCTTCGCGCCCATAACCTCATGTTCGACCAATTTGGAAGCGTGTCTCTTGACGCACCGGTGCCGGGCACCGACGGTCTGACCTATGGCGATCGGCTGACGTATGAGGAGGAGACGGGCCTCCGACCGGCTTCTAATCCGGCCACGGATCCCCGCGCCTGTGGCGACATTTGGGGCATCACAGCTGCAGTGTGTCACCAGTTTAGCAAGCGTCACAATGTCATGGCCGCCAAACTAGGCGTCAGATCGAACCAAATTTGGTTTCACTGGGAAATCGTCCCGATCGTAGGTGGCCTGGATCGCCGCAAGGTTCATCAACGAATTTCCTTGTGTGCCAACAATCTGGGCCTCCAGTTGTCGATGGGAGCCTGCCCAATCGACGATGACAGTGAGTACGGCACGCCACATTGGCATTTCTTCGACTGTTCCTCCCCACCGCATGTCACCCCAACGTTCGGGGCCACCCTCATCCTGGCCAGGAGCAATGAGCTCCACGACCTCGTTGTAGTCGATGAACATTTAAGACCGCCGAGCGCGCAATTGCGTTTTCATGATTACTCGCTCGATGAGTTACGTTCGAAGCACGTGCATGAACGAAGCATGACGAAACGTGACCGCAAGCGCTATCGACCTCTTTGATACGAACGATGCAATAATCACTTTGAGCATTCGCAAAGTCCCAAAGCTTTTTTAAGGCAGTGCATTCAGTAAGCTAAGGCCCGCCAGCTAATTCATTCATCCTGTCGTTCGAAGAAATCCGAGGGATCTTTTTCTAACCATTTGCACAACGCCAAATAGGCCTCTTTTGGGCATTCAAAGCCTGCAAAAAGACGATGGAGCATGGCAGCGGGGATATCAGTCGCTGCTGCTAGATCACGCGTAGTTAAACCTTCGCCGTTGAGCTTGCTATGAACGCTCACGACAACCGATAGCTGGTTTATATGAGGTTGGCTTTCTGGCATGGGTACGTCGATCTTGCCTCTGCGAAGGAATTGTTCGCTGCCTGGATAACAGAATTTCCTACATAAGGTTGCAAGAGGGGCAAACTATTATCTGGCAAGGACTGCTTTAACATATCCCGCGAAAAGGTGAGGTCTTCATCGCGCTCACAGATGATCTGTGCCTCCCACTGTCGATGCTATCCACCCAATCGATAATGACCGTCCACGCTGCCCGCCTGAGCCACGAGGCTGACTAATTCGAGGTAGTCAATAGCCAGAGGCTGCCAAAAGGAGAAAGTCGCAGCGTACCAAGCGCCACCGCATCGTGACGGGATCGTAACTCCGACGGGGGTTTGAGGCATTGCGGCGCGTCGAGCAGTATCCCTCTGCCTAACTGTTTTTTCAGGTCTGTCTGAGATACTTAGGCCGCAGTTCCTAGCGACGGGTACTCACGATCCTATGACAGCCACAAACTCAGAACAGCTCGGAAATTCTGTCTCAGTCCAGGAGGAAGCAGGGCGATGGATTGTGGCCGTCGATGACGAATGTGGTCCTGTCAGCGTCCACACCTTCGACAGCAAAGATTTTGCCTTCGGCTTTGCCCGCGCCCAGCGCGTTAAAATATGGCTTGAGGATCAATACCCAGTCGAACCGACAGATGTTCCGGTTATGGGCGGCGTGCATGGTTCCTCAGAGCTTGATTGACGTCCAAGCAGTGGCGGCACCTGCCATCGGCTGCCTCCAGCCCGGTCCAGCCGAGTGACGGCTCCAGGTCGGCAGTGCCACCAACTGGTCGGGCCGTCTCGATTGGTGATTCAGCCAAGCTAGCTCGGCTCGTCGTGCGGAGTGCCGAGAGAAGCGATCTGAAAATAGAGAGCCAGCCGATTTCGATAACGGAAGCTGATACTTCCGTTATCCAAGGTGATGTTTTGTGCTCAGAGCGTGAGCTGAAGGGCCTTTATTGATCGTAACCGTAATCTGGTTCGGAGCGCCTGAACCCGAAGGCACGCAGCGGTAGCCTCTGTTCGTCGTAAGAACCGTTGCCATAGTTATAGCGGTTTTCGTCGTAATAACCGTTGCCGTAGTTATAGCGGTTATAGCGGTTCGGGTTCTGCGCCGGATGATGCCTGGTCCAATCCGTAACCTTGCAGCCGCCCTGGCTGGTCAGCTTAGAACCTGGAGGGCAGTAGCCGCCGTGATATCGGATCGAGATGGTTGAATTCGAGCCAGAGGGCGTAATCGGAGCGGCTGGGGCTGCTAATGCAGAGGTCGTAAGGACCAAGCCTGCGGACAGAATGCCAACCTGCAGTAATCGAGACATGTTCGCCTCCCTTCTTGGAGCGGGCACCCGCATAGGGTGCAAGAGGTAAATGCCCAGGGGAAGGAAAAGTTCCGACAGATAATGCCGTTCTGACCAATAAAACGTGTTATTGGCGATCCATCAAAAAATAAAGGACGATTAATTTGAAAATAAAAAATCAGATATCTGAAAAATGGGCGGCATATCTATCTGAAAGGAGTCTTTTAAAATTAGTAAGTCACCTCCCCTTAAACCATCAGATTTCGATAACCATTCGATTCTGTATTCGGAGTGGTATGGCTATCTGATAGGTCAGAGCTCACAACACAATGAAATATCTGGAGATATTTACTTGAGCGACGGTCGCCGTCTGTGAGATGGCCAACGATTTAGGAGACGATGCGACGAGGCCAATCGCGTCCTTTGCCCGACCTCCGAATACAAGAAGCCGCCGCCCGAAGGCAGCGGCGCAAGCCGTGGAAGTCCGCGTCCGGGTTTCATTAGGAGCCTTCGATTACCTTGGCGCTCTTCTCCTTATCAAGGAGCACCCGGACCTGCTCCACCCAATCCGGCGTACGCTCCTTCCAGTCGTGCGCCGCCCACATCTCGATGAGGTTGGGCGCACCCGTCGCTTCGCCCATGTAGATGTAGATGGCGTCCTCGCCGTCGACCGTGACAGTCTCGTTGACAGCGCGATGCATGGCGAGGAAGGCGGCGGCATCGAATGGCGTGATGCGAGCAGCACAAGCCAAAGCACGCTGTGTGTCGGCATAGCTGGTGTCGGCGGCTTCTGCGGAGTTTTGGGAGCTGTTCATCTTGCTTGCACCTTCTCGGACCTGGGGGCGCCAAAGCCGCACATCGTAACCTCTTCCAGCGTCGCCGGCCACTCCGGCGGCACATACCCAGGCTCGCCGTCGTCTTCCCCGTCGCATGGAAAGTCATCGGCTGCGCTGTCGTCGTCGACATCCTCGCAATGGGTGCCCGCAGTTCACCACATTGTGGAGGTTGCCAAGAGCGCCGGCTGGACAGAGCTTGAGATTTGTCTGGCGCTCGTGGAACTCGCCGATCATAAGATCCTTTCTTCCCAGGCAAACAGCGACATCGCCGAGGCTATCAAACAAGCTGTGGCTCGGTGGCGCAGGCGCGACCCATTTCTTTGAGGCCCGAGGAGGCGGCATCGATGCACATGGAATTTCAAGTGTTCAAAGCTGGGACGCTAATCTTCACCTCGACGATCAAACTACCGGAAGCCGCGCCCGCGGCCCAGGTCAACGAATTCTCGAAGGCAGCGGAGATCCAGTTTCGCAAGGCCCATCCCGATGTGAGTCTGACCGACGTCGATGTGATCACGCGCTGGGTCAAGAGCGAGCAATCATTTGGTCTGTGAATGATCAGGCGGAGCCCCGGCCGATTAAACCGGGGCAGGGCTGCGCTACGGCGCAGGGTGCATATGCATAAGAAATTTCAGGCCTCAGCGATGCTAAGTGGCTGTCGTCGAAGCCAGCATTTGCAGTGAAAGTCTCAAAGCCTAGAGTGGCATTCGATCATCTGGAGCGGGATCTTCAACCTTGTCCAGCCCAAGCCGTATGCGCTGGCCTTCGGCATAATTGGCGGCGAATTCGGGACTGTGGAACTCTTGGCTATAGGGCTCTTGGCCTGCCTCGCTCACACACACCCACCATTCGCCGGCCTCTTTGTAAATTAGGATGCTCGATTGTTGAATCGGATGATCTGCGTTCATCGCTGCACCTCTCGTCAACGGACCTTTCAATTGGCTGACAAGCAGATTTGATTCCTCAAAATCGCGAGTTTGACAAGAGGGTCTGAAGGCAGATTTTTTCCGCAAACATTCGTCTATCTTTTCTCAATTTTCTGAGCGCGGAATTTTTCGCATCAGGGCATAAATTCGCTCTGCAAGCTTGTCGAAGTCATACGGTTTAGGGATAAATTCGCTGGCCGCCGGCATCTCATTTCTGGTTACGCTGGCGCCGCCGGATGTCAACATAAGCAGCATTTCCGGCCAACGCCGGTGTACTTCTCTCGCAAGAGCTACGCCGTCCATACTGCCTGGCATGGTGATGTCGGTGAATAGCAATTTGATATCAGAGCGGCGATTCAAAACCTCGAGGGCCTTATCGGCGTTCTCAGCTTCCACCACTTCGACGCCTTGCTCAGAGAGGAATTCCACCATAACGGCACGAACGATCGGCTCATCCTCGACGAGCAAAACAACGTGTTCTGCTTGGGTCGCTTTCTCAGCCATGGAAGGCAAACCCGTAGGGGATGAAGTCGTTCCATAAGAGTTTGATTTTACTGGCGCAGGTGGGAACAAAGGCCACCAGCCTAGGTTGTTGGCCGTGCCGTAATTTTACGAGGTCTAAACATGAGCAGTACCACCGATAAAATCAAAGGCGTTGCCAACCAGGTAGCCGGCAGCGTCAAGAAGGGCGTTGGCGCAGCAACGGATCGGAAAGATTTGGAAGCCGAGGGCGCAGCGCAGAAAGCTAAGGGCAAGGCTCAAGAAGCCGTTGGCAAGGTCAAAGACGCCGTCAAGGATGTTGTCGACAAGGCCTAAGCTGTACGTGCAAGCCCCGACCGTTAACCGGCCGGGGCTTTCGTTTGCGGGCCGTGCCCTGCGGCCCCATCACTCCACCAGATCGAATTGCCCCTCCTCGAGCGCACGCAGGAAGGCCTGCTTGGCTTTCTCCGCGCCGCCTCGTCCCCCAAGCACTTCTCGGCAGATCTGAACGGCACGCTGGTGGGCCTGGCCCTCCACGTATGGCCATTTGTGCTCAAGGAAATACAGAGCCCCGTCGGTGCTCGTGATGTGCCTGACAAGCGAATTGGTTGCCATGAACTTCACCGGGTGATCGAACGGCTTTGCATTCATCTCACGCCTCCGAAGACTCAACGGCGCCTGAGCTTTTCGGTTCCTCTCAGCGCTGCCGGCCAACTCCGGCGGTAATTCTGAAAAGGGCGCCGGAGCGCTGGCGAGCGCTGCGCCAAGCATCAACGCGCTGCCTGCACTAGACCCCTTGGGGTGGAACAGGCGGCTAGTTGAGGGGACTGGGCGTAGGACAGATTTGGAGAGAAAGAGAGCGTGATGCGCGGGGCTCTGCCATGCGCTATTATAGCGCGCAGAGACTAGGAATAGCCTAGCAGTGGCGGCAGGCCATGCGTGGACCCAAGCGAGAGACGGCTATCTCCGATCGCCTCCTCGAATGCCAGGAGGACATGGAGGCTGCGACCACCATCGTCATCGAGACCGCTATGCGCGTCGGCTGGACAGAGGCAGAGGTGTGCCTGGCTCTCCAGGAGCTCGCAGACAACCGACTGATCGCCACCCAGTGCAACGCCGCGATGGACGCAGCCATCAAAAGAGCCATGGGGAGGGGGAGAAGCAATGGCTGAGCCCAAGGCCAAATCCCGGACCAACGCCCCGGAACCTAAGATAACGAAGCTGAGCGCTATGATCGCCACCATCAGCTTCTTGGCCGGGCTCGGAGGAGGCATTCTCACCGAGTACGCCAAAGCGAGTTGGGCAGCGCAAGATCAGGTAATGGAGGACGAGGTCAAGGAGGTTCGAGCGCGCATCTCGGGCTACATCGATGGGGCGGCTAAACCGCAAAGTGAAGAAGATTGCCAGCAGCTCATAACGACCCTAACGACCTATGAGAAGGTCTACAGATCGAATCAGGCACAAACCCTTCTTAAGCAGGGAATTCTAATTATCCAAGACGCCGAAACTAATTTCAGCCTGGCCCAAAGAGTAGGAGGAGCAGGAGGAGGAGGTGGTGGTGGTGGTGGTAGTGGGCCGCCCCCTTCCCCAGCCGTGCAGGATTATAAACGGGGACCTAAGCAGGTTGACGAATTTCTCGACTATATAAAGAAGCCTGGTCCAGTTTAAACTAGGCCTCCACCAAGCCCTCCATCAGGCCTAGGAAAGTTAAAGCAATCTCCTGAGATTAACCTTTGCCACGCTCCATGCTGACGATTGCCATACCCATCTCAGCCAGTGCTCCCAGCACGAAGCTGAACAATATCATGTAGACCGATCTGTCGAGTACCTGCCCCATAGGTGGGTGGGGGACGTTCGGGTCGGGCAAAAGCACCCCTGTCACGAGCGAGAGCGCCCAGGCGAACTGAAGACATCCGAACGCCAAAGCGAGGATGGCGACTATGCGACACGTTTTCAGGAAAAACATTTCTACCCCCAGTCTAGTTTAAACTAGGCCTCCAGCAAGCCTAGGCCACGGCCAGATCAAGCCCCACTCACCACCGCGCGAGAAGGCAACACCACCAGCGCATCATCCGGCAACGGCCGCTGCAGTGCCTTTGCCTCACCCCATGGCGCCCGCATCCACACCTCGAATTCTTCCTTGTCGCGCAGAATGACTGGCATCGCCTTGGCGTGGTGCGGCTTCACAACGGCGTTGGCATCGGTCGTCAGGAAGCCGAAGATGTCGATCGTAACCGGCCCCTCTTTGACCTTCCGCACGCTGGTCCAGTTCGTCCAGATGCCGGCAAAGAAGGCGAGAGGCTGGGTCTCGTCGAGTGCGAACCACTTCAGCGCCTTGCGGCCCTTCTCGTTGGTCTCGATGTCCGAATATTCGGAGAAGGACGTCATCGGCACCAGGCAGCGATTTTCAACGCTCTGCCAGCGACGCCAATGAGGTGAGGCAAGATTCCGGATGTTCGTCACGCCCCCATCTGGTTCCAGCCGTCGCAGTTCCTCCATATTGACGGGCTTACCCTGGGCAGCCAGTTTTTTGGCCCGGGCCAGAACGCTGGCTTCCAAGAGGAAATTCGGTGAGGGCATGCCCCAGCGCGCTGTCACCAGTTCCCGCACGCCATCGGCACCCGTCCGCACGATCGGCGATGGGTAATCGGGGTAGATGTCGACCGCATCAGGCCAGTTGATCGTGTCGCGGATCACGTCTCCCAAGAGGCGGATTTCCGCCTGTGTCATCCGCTGGCCGAAGAGATTGCACATTGCTCGATCTCCCACCATTATTGTGATGGGAGACTATCTTGGTCTCTAAAGCGGAAGCAACGGCTATGAATTCGCGGACTGTGAAATCCGTTTTGTCCTACTTCTGCACCGGACTCATTGGCGCCCTGATTGGGCAGCTTCTGTTTGCGATGGTTTTTCATCAAGTGAGAGTGGATTGGGTCCTTAGCCTTTTGGTGGGCCTAGGTGCCGCAGCCGAACGTCTGTGGCAGATGAGGCGCTAGGAGCGGCCGGCAAACCAGCTAATGTTAGGGCCGTAAGCACGAACGCACCGCGTTCCGCAAGCCCCCGCACCGTGAACAAAAAAAGAACAAAAGACTCGACTCGGATGGGCAGTCGGGTTTAGCCTCCGCGAAAATGGATTTGCTATGGAGGCGAACATGGCGGCGAAGGTAGCTATCCCCGAAAGGCCGGAGCCTATTCCGGAATCCCCCAGCGATATCAATCCTGGGGAAACGCTTGCGCAATATAAGGCTCGAAAGGGCGATTTGCTCAGCGGGAACGATGTTGCTGCGTTGGACAAATACAATCCCGGCATGAGCTTCGAGGACATCGTGCGGGAGCGCCTTGATCAAGCCGGGGGTGATCCGCTGATCGCTCTGCGGTTGCTCGTAAGACGGGCTATGGAAAAAGATGATGCTCTCGATCGGTTGATGCTTGACCTTCATAAGCTGGATCCTGACAACTCGCCAATGATCGAGGAGGATGTAGCCGAATTGCAGTACCGGCTGGAAAAATCGATCGAACGGATGAAGCGCGAATTCCACTTTGAGCCGACTCCCCCGGGCTTCTGGGAAGATGAAGCCGCATGGGAGAATGGCCCTCCCGACGAGCCGGTAGGCCCGCGGCCGCGCGACTGGCGCGACCCTACGCGCCCGTCCCAAGGCAAGTATATTCGTGTCGTGAAGTAATGGCCAAGCCGGCCCAAGAGCCGGCGCCCGCTGATCTCGAAAACATGACGGATGAGGCAATCGCTGCCTGTGACGGCGATGCACGTGCGGCTGTACGCGTGCTGCTCCTGGCGATGCATCACCAGCAAACCGAGATCAACGACTTGGCCGCCGAAATAGCCAGGCTCGCCGTCGACGTCTCCCGCGGCTACTCGCGCGGGCGGCGGGAGCGATACCTCACCCGAACGAAGGTGGCGCTGCCAGATGGTCCGTGAGTGGGAAAACCTGAGCGACCAGGCGGTTCCAAATCTCAGCTACTTTCAGCGTCGCAATGGCGGTTGGGTGTGGGCGACGTGCGACCACTGCGGGCACCGTCGGCCAATAGCCATCGCGCCGTACGTCATCCGGTGGGGACCGGGCGCCTCGAGCAACAGGCTACGCCGGGCATTGCGTTGCCGGTGCGGGCACAAGGGCTGCTCGATCCAGATGCCGAGTTGGCTTGACCTCAGTGCGGGGGTGCAGATGTGGCCAGAGGACTATATGGGATAGCCGCCGCACGAAGGCAGCACCACGAGCGCCAATATTTCAGTTATGCTGAGGTGATAATTCTACCCGAGCGCCAATCATGGAAAGCCATTTATGTCAGCGGCGCCTATTCAACTGCATATCGACACGCTTCGATCTCTTTGCGCTTCCGAGCGAGAAAAGATTGCTGAGTTAAAAGCTAAACTAGGTGAAGGGCTTCGAAGCGAACTCGACATCGCATCTGCTAAACTTGATGATGTGGAGTCTATCTTCCTCGATCCGAAGGTCCTCGCTCTCACACGTGACGATGCTGCCTGGACGAGTTGGTTGAATAATGCGAACGCCGTGCTCGGCATAGCGGTTATGGCTCGCGAGCATGTCGAAAGGTTGGCAGCAAAGTTCGGCTCAGGTGTCCATTGAGCAATTCTCAATTTGAGTTGCCAGGGCTAATCCCAGCTCCCGCGGAAGTCCGGCCGCTTTTCCGAGGGGCCATCGAGTGCCAATAGCAACGCCGCAAGGTCTGGCCCCAGCACCAAGGCGTCATTCTCCCACGCTCTCAGCTGAACAAGGATCTCTTTGTCGACACTCTTCGGCCTCTGCAGCCCTGCCAGCCGCCAGCATTTCGATAAGGGCTTCATAGAGCCCTGGCACGTACAGCTGCATGGCCAATCCTCCTGGCAAGGAATGTTGCCAGTTCGATGGGAGGGCGTCTATCGCAAGAAATGGGGAGGGAGTGGCGCCGGAGTGCTAAGCTAGCCCAACCGTCAGCTACTTCGTCATTCAAAGTCGGCGGCCAGCTCCGGCCGTGATTTTCCGGAAGAGCGGCCGGGGCGCCGGGGAGTGCCGCGCGGGCTTAGTGCGGTTGCCGCGGCCAACTCTGGCCGTAGTTTCACCCCACGGCGGGCGGGGGGATGGCGATCACCGCTAGGAGCGGGACAATGTTTGAAGATGCTCGTGCTGCGCAATCTCCCACACATCACGAGCCGCGCCATACAGATTACTTCCCCTTGTGGTGGTGGTGATGACTACCATGGTGGTGGTGATGACCACCATGATGGTGGTGATGTCCGTGATGGTGATGACCGTGATGGTGATGACCGTGATGACCGTGATGACCGTGATGATGGTGGTGACCACCATGATGGTGATGTCCACCGTGGTGGTGGGGCTTGGGGGCCGCTTGGGCGGCCGTTGCTGAGAAGCCGAGGCCGAGGATACCGAGGGCCACTGCACCCGCCACAATAATATTCTTGAGCATACTTCTTTCATCCTTGGGCAAGAGCCATTTTTGGCTCAGAGAAAACGTACTTTCTGCTCTCAAGGTGAACAAGTACCAAGTCGGCGGATAGTTGCTAGAGTCATAAAGGCAAGCATACATGAGGCAGGCTATCGGGAGCCACAGCCTGCACAAGGGACTGGTGGCGGCACCTTCCCGAAGGAGGGGCAATTTCCTCCCGCTATCCCTGAGGTCGCTGCGTCCACGCAGAGGTTTTGAAGCGGCGCAGACCTTCGAGGACCAGTTCGGCGGCTTCAGGATCGAGCCCACCGAGAAGGCGCGTCGCAAGGCAGAGGAGCGGCTGCGTACCGAGCACGCGGCGTCGACAAGGTGCGAATGATCACCAAATTCAGCGCCCTGTTGGGGTGCCTGCTGGGACATCAGTCGCCTGGCCAGTCTTGGCTGCCTGGCTAGTCAAAATCGCATCGGCGCTTCTCCTCGGCTTTCGTTCCGTTGATCCTAATAATTCAGCACGCGGATGTAGACCACCGGTTGATCATCCCGAACCAGAGCTACGCCCTCGTGACCCTGAAGTGGTTCTCGAAGCCGGCTTTGACAAAGCCAGAGGCTATCGCCTCCCCGCATTTCGCTGAGGATCGGGGTGAGACCGCCTTTCAGACTTTCTAAATCTCGAATTCGCTGCAAAAGGTGATCGGGCAACCTCTCAACGCGCAGCAACAACCACTCCGAAAATTGCTGTAACGAAACCTCTTCGATCAATTCGACATCTCTGGGCCAGTATTTGACAGCGTTTGCCCAAAATACATGCATGTGCATGTCGCCTTTAGCTTAGATCGCCGTTGCTGCGACTTTGTCATATAGAAAAGAACTTATCGCCTTCAAAATCAATGACCGTGTTTTCGAAGGCATGACCCAATCATCGCGACCTCCGCAGAATGACCAAGGCGGTGCGCCCAAGGACGCGTCTGCCAAGGGCGATAATCTATTTTTGATATAGATCAAGCAGTCGGGACGCCTTCGTCGCATCCTTCTAGGTCAGGGCACGGAGACGACCGATGAAAGAGGTGACGGCCTTGGCCGACCAATGCAATGATATGCTGCGCAACGGCATGGACTTCCCCGAGATCTGGAACTCCCATTTGCGCGGGCGCTGGCTGGTGATAGGCCCACCACTCCAGGCCTACCGGCGCGAGGAGCCTGTCCTTGAGATCCCGCTCGGCAGCTTGCGCGCGCTGGTATTCCACTCGGATGAAGGCCTCTCCGAGGCACGGTGGCGGTAGGCTAATAGTTGGGTCTTTATCTCAGCCCTACGATGATCTCGACCAGCGGCCCGATCGACGTTTTAGTCGTTATGGGGTGGCGCGCAGGCGCTCCTCCGCCCGCGCGCCGACCTTTGGCGGTCGCCACAGGATCGAACCGACGGACAAGGCGCGGCGTCAGGCGGAGGAACGGCTCGGACAAGCCCTTGCATCAAAATAAAACCCGGCTCGGGGCCGGGCGGTAGCCTCACTGTCTGGAGGGCAATGGGCCATTGGTTTCTGCTTTGGTTATACAATCTTAGCTCGATCCGAACACACTGAATTCCTATCGAGCAAAAATAGGACTGTCTAGAGGCGCCGTAGTTCGAGGCAATATGATTTCGACAAAAAGCTGTTGGCGGAGGGTGATGGAATCGAACACATCACCGTTTCCGGGGCACGGTTTGTACCGTATGCTCACCTTGAGCGCCACCCTCCCAACCAATCAGTAGCGGAATATTGCATTCAAAGCTTGGAAGGGCGCAATTGTTCAAAAGAACTATTTGCTGTGATTATAAGGATATTCGCATCGCTACTGCCCGGTTGCAGGCCCTACCTCTTTTCTGGCGTCTCACCAAAAAGATCCGTCACCAGCCGCCTCGCTCCAGATCATCAGGCGTCTCGCCATAACGCGCCAGGATTACGGCATCTTCGAAATGACCGGTTGGGGGATCACCGGACCGCGAGAAGGCAATGGCGCCGACGATAGTATCAACGCCCCGCAAGGCGCCAATCCGAGTGAACGCCCTTATCTCTGCGTGCGCTTGTGATGGCGCTTCCTCGGCATTGAGACCAAGCAACCCACCATCGGGCATACGGACGAAGGGAACAACAACGTAATACGTTATGCGGGCCATGCCTTTCACCCCATCATAGCTTCGCAGAACTGACATTTGCCTCTTATCGGGATCTTCTTCCGCGTCATCGCTGCAGTATCGAGCCCATTCCGCATCGCTGCTCAATAGCCACACGTGCTATTGGATCCATCTCTTATGAGTATACCCCAGCGAGACAATCAGATGAGACACTTTCTGCGTCTCATTTGGGTTTACTTTTGTATTACGAGACGGCATGGAGAAAGGGTCTGGAATCAAACGAGACGGATGCCAGCGAATGACCACGTATGGCTATGCACGCGTCAGTACCATTGATCAGGATCTGACAATTCAGATCGAGGCCCTCCGCAAAAACGGTTGCGAAGTCATCCGGGAGGAGAAGCGCTCCGGTACGACCCGGGAGGGCAGAACGGAGCTCGATACGCTTCTCACCTTTCTCCGTTCAGGCGACACGCTGATGGTTACGCGCATCGATCGCCTGGCGCGCAGCATCGGCGACCTGCAGGATATCGTTCACGCGCTGAGGGCTAAGGGTGTGGCGCTCAAGGCCACTGAGCAGCCGATCGACACCAGCACGGCCGCGGGCAAGGCTTTCCTGGATATGCTTGGCGTCTTCGCGGAGTTCGAAACGAACCTGCGCAAGGAGCGCCAGATGGAGGGCATCGCCAAGGCGAAGGCTGCTGGGGTGTACAAGGGGCGCAAGCCGAGCATCGATACGGCGAAGGTGAAAGACCTGCAGAATAGCGGGCTCGGCGCCACGGAGATTGCGAAGCGGCTTGGGATTGGGAGGGCGAGTGTATACCGCGTTGTGGGCTAGCCCTGCGCCTCGAAACCCAGGCCGCTCCGTTAATCGCCGTCGGCGTCGTCCAGATCGTTGTCTGCGCTGTGCCAACCCTCACTCCAGCGCCGATAGTGGCCTCGATCGATATCTGGATCGCACGGATTCGCGTCTTCCGAATATCCCGTCCAACGAGCAATCTCGCCATCGCAGAAGGCGTCGTTTGTTGCTTGCTCCATATCGCCTCCTTTGCAGGTAATTGGCGACACATTCAGTGCTTCGTCGATCTCCCACGGAAACTGAGCCCTTTCGCCGTCAGTTGCGCCAGCCTGTGATTGAGAGGGTCACGCCAAAGATTGCCGTCCCTCCAACGATCAACAACAGCATGAAAATGTCTGCGATCGGCATAGTCCTACGTCGCTCCTTTCAGCTCGGCTGCAAAAAACGAGACGCTGAGGAGAAGGTGGCTTATCGAGCAAGACCCCGCCTTGACATAGGTCAAGGGGAACCGATCGTCGGCACGCTTGGGACGAACGGCTGCAAGCTGGATGTGTGGGGAGGCTATTGCAGATTTGGGGAGAAGTGGCCCGTGCCTGAATTTTCGATAAATTGGCTTGGATGCGGCGACTTTGATTGAAGCTCGGCTCAAGTGTGAGCCCAGTCCCACGGACCGCCAGGTGCAGTGGACGGTGCAGAACGATGCAGACTTGGTCGTGGACGAGCCAGGGTAGCTGCCGTCCTGCGATCCCACGAGCCCATGACCGTGGACAGGGAAAAAAGAAAAACCCGGCTCTTAGGTGAGCCGAGTTAGGCAAAACCTTATTTGCCAGATAGACGACCTGGCGAGCCGTCGCAGGCGAATATGCACGGTGAACCGTTACCCAAGTGTTACACGGTTAAATTGTGTACACCTCACAATACTACCGAGATGGTGCGGTGGAAGTAGCAGCTGCGTCCTGTTCCATTCTTCCCTAATTCTCCAGCCCAGCTTCTGTGTTATCGCCGACACAACCGCTGGATACTTCACCATTTCAGCCAGCGGCCAGGCCCGGCTTTAGCTTTCGCGGAAGTCGGGCCACCTCCTGCTGTCAGCGGGGCTTCGACAGCGCGTTGAGGAGCGCGAGGTGTCGTGATCGTTTGGTGAGAAGTCCTCAAACTACATCGGACCTTTCGTTACCAGGAAGGGGACTCGCCAGGGAGGTCTGCCCTCGGAGCGGGCGAGTCCCCTAACCGGGGGAAATGACCCAGATAGGGTGGGGAGCCCGCAGGGTGTCGGAAGGGCGTGAGCGGACTCCCCTGACAGGCTATGCCATCTCGTCTCTTGCCGGCGCTCAAAGCACGGAACACGGTGGCAGAGGAGACTTCTAGGAATGCCGGTGTCGACGGTTCGCAAAGAGCGTTGTTGCCGCGCTCCCATGCCGACATCGGGTTTCCCATGATGGCGACCCATCGAAGGTCTAACCCTTGCGCCGGCTATCGGTTCCATCCTAGCGGCGGTCGATGCCGAGTTTCTCCTCGAGTTCGTACAGCCGCCGCCCGAGGTCGTCTCGGACCTTCTCCAGCCGATTGATGCGCACCTGCTCGACGAGGGTGGTGAGCGCGAAGAACACAAACACGCCCGTCGGGAGCGGCGCGATCGAGAGCTGGTAGAGCTCGTTCCACAAACCCATCATTTCTCCATCCTTCGAGCTACTTGGACTTGCGTTGCTTCTTCTCGTGAGCGGCCCACATGCGATTGATGTCGGCCTCACTGCCGATCTTTACCCGCGACGGTGCGGCCGCTGGCGGCCGCGCCACCCAGGATCTACTCAGCCGTCTCAGATATTCAAGCCGCTCGTCGCCCTCGACGTTGTGACCCTCGAAGAAGCCCTCGAGGATTTTTTGCAGAGCCTGGTAGATCCGCTCCTGGTCATCGTCTGCGCTCATAGTCTCACTTCTTGAAGAGGCACTTCGGTTGGAAAACGCAAGTCGTCATGGTCAAATATCTTCCACCAATATTTTCTTAACCTGCCAGCTAAGGTCTGCAATTGCATCCGCCCCGCAAATCCACTTGGTGATCTGCGCGATCGGTCAGCGGGACAGCAGCTCGTGGCTTCTCAATGTAAGGATGTCAAACCATAAGGCTCGAGGCCAAGGCATATCTGTGCAGCAGTCTCCATTCTGAAACGGCCTGCCAATCTCCTCGGCACCGTCCGCAACAAAAACCCGGCTCGCGTGCAGCGAACCGGGTTGGGCAAGTCCATCTCGCTCCAGAACAATGACCTTGGTTGGCGAGGCCATCGATTGCGCAAACATATCCCCTTCTGCGCTGCCGGATTATCCCTCAAACAGAGCAGTATCCTGCACAAGACCAAAACCCGGCTCGGAGCCAGCTTCCGCCCAAACGATGCGGATGCGCCATTGATGGTTTGTCCGAATGGAATGCTATCCCGCGCGGTCAGCCCCATCACGCCTGGGCGCTGATGCGCTTCAGGACATTGACGGCCAGGACGTTGCGGTGGCTGCCGTGCAGGCCGCAGATCTTGCAGCCGTTGTCACTGAAATCGGCAGATTGCTGGAATTGAAAGAGTTCGTCGTCCAGCGCCTTCATCGTCATGATGCCGACAATGGCGTCCGCGGCATTCTGGTAGGACCTGTTGATGATGCCTCGCTTGGTCTTGTAGTTGAGCACCGCCTTCGACGTCGTAGGGCCGTAGAACTTCGTGAGCCGCTCGGCATCGGCGATGACGGCGCCGTCGAGCATGATGAGCGCCTCCTGGATCTTGCCGACATGCTCGCCAGCATGACCTTCCAGGATATGAGATGGATTGGCGACGGCTGCCGCCTCGAGAGCCATATCGCCCTGGAAAATGTAAGCACGAAGCGCCATGGCCGACCTCATATCGCCAGAGGAAACACGGGCCCAACATTGTGGACCGACTCGATATGTTCGCCGAGAAACCGCATGGTCAGGGAAGGTCCGAGGTGAGGAAACATGATGGACGCCCGGGCGGTGACATGCTGGGCGCCGCAAGCATGGCCCGTTTCATGCATGAACGCCTTCATGGTCTCGTCCACGTTCGAGGTGGAAGGTGTAAAGAAGATCACATTCGTATTGGTCGCAAATCTGATGTTGACGTCGATGACATCCGACTGAGACTTGCTGGTGACTGGTCTCGTCAGCAGAAATACGAAATGCGTTCTGGGAAATAGCCTTGGAAAATTTGTGAATACTTCCGAGGTCATCACAAATGAGGCTTTATCCTTCTCGGGGGCCATGATCGCGTCGACGTTGATGGGGCTGCCAAAGTCGCGCGCCGATTTGACTTCGTCGATAGGTTTGCCCGGTTCGAGTTCCTGGAGCTCCAAATTCAACTGGCTGAGAAACGAGGTGTTCGCCTTGGCCATGACATCGCGCGGATTGATGCCCTTGGCGGTGAACAGGCTCTTCACGTCGCCCCGCATGTCGGAGAAATAAACAAACGCCACTTTCTTGGTGATCTTCGGTTTGACGCCGATGATGATGCCGTCCGAAAAGGTGATGTCATCGCCGCCGCTGACCTCGTTGACGGAGATAAAGGCGTTGGCGAAAGCTTGGCCTTTGACGTCAAATTGCGCTTCGGTGCCGGCCGGAATTCTAAACACGGTATCGTTCGCCATGCGCGACGGTTCGATCCCCGGTATCGGGCTGCCATCCTTTTTGCGAAACCTGCCGATCAGGATCGCCCGCGCATTGCTTTTCGAAACCTCGACATCGACGGGAAGCTTGTCGGTCTTGATGGTGAGCGTTCGGGTGCCGTCGAGCGGAACCATCTGATACTTGCCGTAATCAGGCCCGTTGTCATAGCCGTCGAGGGGGAACGCCGCCCCGATCTTGTCGACTATGAGCGTCATGATCCCATTCTCCTCACCGGAGGCCTTGTTCGGCTTCGTCGAGGAGACGCCCATGAGCGCCACCCTCCCAATCAGCCAGCCGCGATATATTGCATGTGAAGCCGGTGAGCGGGTAATTCATCAAAAGCACTATTCGAGCTCATTAAAAAGGTACTCAGATCGTTGATGCCTGCTTGCTGTCCGCCCACCTTATCTGGCGTCTCGCGACAACGAGCTTGGATCACCAACCGCCTTGCTGCAGATCTTCGGGGGTCTCGCCGTAACGCGCGAGGATTACAGCGTCTTCGAAACGACCGGTGCTAGGATCGCCGGATCTGGAGAAGGCAACGGCGCCTACGATCGTATCAACACCTCTCAGTGCACCAGTTCGACTAAACGCCCGCATCTCTGCGTGGGCTTGGGATGGCGCATCTTCGGCCTGCAGGCCAAGCAATTCGCCGTCGGGCATACGGATGAAGGGGACGACGACATAGTAGGTGATGCGGGCCATGGTTTTCACCCGAACATAACAACGCAGATCTGGCGTGAACTTTATAGCATGACGCAACTCGACCTGGACGGCTGACAACACGCCATAAGCTAGCTCGGAGATTTCTCGGGACCTTATGTCCCATCTCTCCCTAATTCTTCAGCCCAACTTCTGTCTTATGGCCGACACAACCGCTGCTTACTTCGCCTTTCCAATCAGCGGCCAGGCCCGGCTTTAGCTTCCGCGGAAGTCGGGCCACTTTTGGCGCTTGAACCAGCGGCGGAGGATTGGTTGCTTGGAAGGTTTCTTCAAATGCCTCGACAAAATTCGCAAGCCACATAGTGCGGCTGGGCCTCAACTACCGGTTCGCGCCCTAGCCCATCACATCCGCCTCGTCCGGCATCTCGCCCTCACATCCAAAAGAAGAGTCCGAGCCGCCGCCGTGACGGTTCCGGGCTATTTCTTGGGCTTGCGTTGGGCCTTCTCGTGGGCTGCCCACATCCGATTGATATCGGCCTCGCTGCCGATCTTTACCCGCGACGGGGCAGCCGTTGGCGGCCGCGCCACCCAGGATCTACTCAGCCGTCGCAGATACTCAAGCCGCTCGTCGCCCTGGACGTTCTGACCCTCGAAGAAGCCCTCGAGGATCTTTTGCAGCGCCTGGTAGATCCGCTCCTGGTCATCGTCTGCGCTCATAGTCTCACTTCTCGAAGAGGCACTTCGGTTGGAAAAGGCAAGTCGTCATGGTCAAATATCTTCCATCAATATTTGCTTAACGCGCCCGCATCCAAGCGACGGGTCTGCCTTTGCAAAGGAACATCGGCTGAGCCGGAATTCGCTAGAACAACAAGGGCTGTAGGATTTCAGAAGGCGCAGAAGTACGGGCTGTCCTCGGCGAAAACACACCGCCCCGATTTATAAATGTTCCCCGCGGCGCGGCCCCGTTTCGTTCGCTGCAGTAACATCTTGCCACCTGTCGAAATCATATTCTCACTTCCGAAATACACTTCACGAGTTGGATGTATGCAACACTCGCGGCCAATCTAAAGAGCACTACTATGTAGTCTATTTCACTTGGTTCAATCAATGATATCTTACACTTAACTGCGACCAATGCGGCGATGCCCTCCTTCCCTCAGGCAGGCCCGGGCCGTAATGACAATCGATTGCGTCAATTTCTTCGAGAATCGCCCGAGCGGCTCCCTGGAAATGAGAGAGTAGGACTTCGGCAAATAGTCTTCATTCTGCTCGCTGACGATCCACGCTGGGATCTCCAAACCGACACTGCGAGCCTCGATCTGTGGGATGGCCAGGGCACGGGTCTTGCCTGTCGGGGCTTGACTCGTGATCGGATACAACATTGCTATTTCTCGCCTTTCGCGCGCAATAACGAGCATCACTCAAACAGGCGGTCCTTCCGCCCCTCTGTTTCCCCACGATCCGTGTCGCGTGCCCGGAGGTAGGAATAGCGGATGACGGAACCGGTCTTGATGTCTTCGATGCTCATTTCTCGTCCCCAAGCTTCGCGAGGGTTGCGGTCAGTGCCTCGATGTAAAATCCCCGGCCTTCGTCGGACAGGTCGTCCATATTCACGACACGCCGCTTCATTGGGCTCTGCGAAAGGCGGTCGTATTGATCTGCCGGGATCAAGACATACTTTCGAACGCCCCGGCTTGCGATCGCGACCGGCTCTATGTTCGCTGCCGCCGCAATTTACCCTGACTTGTTACCAAGATCGGTCAAGCTAAAGGTCTTCATGGCTTCTCCAGATAGTCAGCTAACACATATCCCAAATATAGCTGTTTGCGATCAGCCGAGCGAGATTGAGAAAATAGCCGCAAAACTCCGCATCTAGCTAAGTCGTCTGCCCGCTGCGGGTGAGATCAGAGCGGACAGCGATTGTAGGGCGGAGAGAGACCGCCCTACCCTGTAAACTATTCGTCAAACGCCTCGTCGGCGCTGACGTCCGCATCCTCGCCCCCTGCCCCCGCTCACCGTCTCAACAGGCTGGGGCTTGAGCGGAGCCGGCACTATTCTCCTCCAGCTTTGCCGGCGTCAGATGTATCCAGCTATCTCTCGTGTTGGCTGAAGAAAATAGCTTCCAATTCATTGAAGGCTTGGTTTGCCAAGTTGGTATTCGGTGAGGCATCTCTACACGCTAGGACAACTCGGTTGATCTCTTCATTCGGTCTAAGCGTTCTTTCGGCGCAGTAGGCACTAATGATCTGGTGGAGGCAACCAACAATAGTGGTGTCTGCCTGTTTGGCGCGGTCAAGTAGCCACTGATCAAAAGGTCGTTCCATAGACTTACCTCCTGAAAACGTTTAGGTGCCCTCAGCCTACAAAAAAGGATGAATTGTCAAGGCCAAGCTGTCTATGCAACCATCTATCCACAAGAATAAAAATCGAGAGAGCGCAACATGTCCGACAATTTAATCGTGTACCTTAAACTCGTTTGTCGCCGGTGTGGGAGCGGTGACATCAACCTGCCAGAGCAGCCTTTGCCTGACGACACGATCTTATGCAGGTGCGGCACCAATCTTGGCACATACGAACAGGCAAGTGCGAAGATCCGCCAAGGCGCCATCGCGTCCGTTTCCCGGGAATTCGCCAAAGGAATCCGTCACGGCACGAAAGAGATAGGAAATGGTCGCGCCAGCATCGTTGCGCCTTAGTTTTTGGGCGGATGGTGTCAAAATGACCGCCTCTGGGCGCGTAGGATCTTCACGGGAGATGGAGTTTGCGGACACTAGCCGTTGTTCTTTCCATACTCGATATGGAACCGATAGCTGGTATGAAACGTTGATCCGCCCGACAGGCTGTCAGTCATGGGAAACCTTGGGCGCCTATTCATGGAAAGTCCCCTCTGCCTCTGTTCATTGCCGTGAACACCGGCGAGGGACGAGACCTCAGCCTAGTCCGGGAGCGCATCGAGTTGGAGCTCTCTGGTGCGCTCCCACCAAACGCCAAGTGGATTATGGGCAGACGGGCACCGGAGGCCGGACAGATTGGGGTTGTGTCAATGGGACAGTGTCAAAGGCGCCATTCTCTTGGGCACGGCGCCACTCACCAGTAACACTTACCCCAAACGCCAGAACACAAGCACGGCGAAACTCGCGTTCTGTGCGGGCTCACTGGATCCAACACCAGCGATAAGCTCAAGGCGCTGGATGACGCCATCTCTCACTAATAACTAGCTCCGTCATCGCTCCACTATGGTCATGCCGGCTTCGGCGACCGCTACAATAAAGGCCTCCCGCGCAGCTCCTTCTCCGCAGGTTTTCGCCAGGACTTCGCGACATTTCCGACGGGCCGCCTCATGTGCAGTGCCGGAGGGATTTGGCCAGCGATGCAGGAGATAATATGCAGCCTCATCGACGCTGCTCACGCGCTCAACAAGGCTGCCCTGCCGTGTGAAATACACCGGCCTTTCGAACGGCAACTTCTGCATCGATCGAAACATAGCAGACTTCAACGCTCGACGTGGTTCCCGGTTCCGTTATTGATTGAATGATCAATATTGAATTCGAAGGCTGGAAGGATGAATGCGCCGGCGGCTGCGTTCTGACACGAGACAGAGCGGGCAGAGAGAGGCCGGCGGAGAGAAACCGCCCTGCCCTATTCGTCGAACGCCTCGTCATAGTTGATGTTGCAATCTGCGTCCTCCTGATCCTCCTTGCCCGCCAACTCGACAGGCCCTCTTCCTAGGCGGGGCGGACATGCGCCATTCGTTGAATGTGATAGCCAAGAGTGCCTCAGTCAGCGAGCATGTCCCCTTCGGAGCCAACGACCGAGGCGGTTGGATGACTACAACGGCGAAGGGTTTCGGGTGCCGTGAGGCGTATGAAAGCCTCTCATGCAGGAACCCGCGGACCACAGTCGAAGGCTATGGGGATTTCAATTTGCGGCTGATGTCGGCGATGGCGCGACCGCGGCAGGGAAGCGCCGCGATGGACGCGGACAGACCGCTTCGTTGGGCGGGGACGCGGTGTTGTCGGCCCGTCGCGCGACCAGACGCGGCCCCTTCGGCGTCGGTTGTCACCATAGACACGCGTGAGTCTGTTACCGGAGGCTGAAGGCTGAAGGCTGGACTATGCCATGCCGGGTCATGGTGCGCTGCTCCCGGTCGATGGGGAATCGTGTGGCGGTCCGCGCGGCTGCCTCCACCGTTCGAACACCTCGATGACGATCATGCGTCCGCCGCAGCATGAGCATGGCGGGCGGACGTCAGCCGGTTCTTTCGGAATATTGTCATCGGGCGGCGGCGCCACCGCATGCGCTGGCGCAGCGGCGTGATCGATGCATTGGCCGACAAGGTAGCCATGGCGAGTTCCTCTCTTTGAAGGAATTCCGGCGACTATCTTCGCGCTGACAGTGTCGCGCTGGTGGAGGTGAGATGACATTGCCACTGCCGGTAACCACTCGCCACCCGGCGCCTTGAGCGCGCGAACGCCCGTCCTCGCGCGATATCACCCCCCATGGCGGGAAAGAAACCGCTGGCTGGAAGAATGCCCGCGTATGAGCAGACTGGAGCGGCACCGGTGAGGCACCGCTTCGCTGGTAGAGACGACTCAGCCTTGTTTCCAGGCCTTGGCAACCGAGCGGTAATTCAGCTTCGGCGCCTGTTGCTCGACGGGATAGGTGGCCTCCTGCTGCCAATACCAGCCATTGGGATCCCACACCGGAAATTTGGTCCTCGCTTGGTAATTCTGTTTGGGCCAACCCCAACCGGTGTCGGATTCGATGCGCATGATGCCAAACGTTTTCTCCCAACCTGCCTCCCATCGCCGTTCCTCGTTCAGGAAGATGCAGGCGCCGAGCATCATCCCGTTGCTGCCGCCGGGTTTGGACGCTGCAATCTGTGCAGTCAGCCATTCGGCCTGTCCGGCCTCGCTATTTCCAGCTTGTTCGATGGATGAACCGAGCTCGGTAAACATGACGGGTGAGGGGGCGATATTATACTTGCGCCAATAGGCGGGCAGGCGATTGGAAAGATAATCACCAATCGCCGAGCCCTCGCGCTGCGGGTTCGTCGCGAATACGATCCGCTCGTTCCAGAGCTGTTCGGGCGTGTACGGACCGATATTGCCGGATTGGCCGAACATGGCGTTGCGCACTTGCAGGAAATAGCCGGCGCCCTCGATGCCGTCGTAAACGCCGAAGGAGGTGCAGATCATGATTGGAGGCTTGTTTTGATCCGCGATGTTGTTTCTTTGTTCCCATTCGACGAGCCATCGGATCGCCGTCACGACATGCATCGGGTTACCGCCCCCCTCTTCCGAAAGTTCAAACTCGTTGAAGATCTTCCACATTCCCACGCCGGGGACCAGTGAACCAGATTGATAGATTTCGGGAATGATTCGCTCGACGTTCGTTCGCGCCGCGTCGGTGGCTCCCTTAATGAGGAGCTGCAAGGTGTAATTGCTGATCGGGATGGTCGCCTTCATATTGTAGTGGTTGCACAACTTCAGGAACGTCAGGTGTTCCAGAAATGTCTGCGGGACGCCGTTCTGATCTTTTTGGGTGATAGGCGCCGCCCAATCGTAGCAATGAATGAAGTTGACGCCCAACTGTTGGCTGAAACGGCCGAGGTCCCTCCGGCCGTACTCTTCTCCCTGATTAGGGCTTCTTTCGGACCATAATTCAAAGAAGATATTGTTATAAAAATCGGAATTCTCATAGAGGCCTTGGGATGTCTTGGTGTAATCGCTGGGGCCTGGCATATAGGCCATGCCCCGAATATTGGCGACGCCGAATTGCTTGCAACGATCCAGTGCTGTCATGTTGGCCATAAGCGTTCCTCATTCAAATTATAAAGCCACATCGTGAGTAAAATGAGTGGTGTGGCATATCCAGCTTAACGTCGTGACACAGTTGTGACTTCAAGGTGCGCGAACTATTTTTTTTCATGAATTTAGATATATATCACAAAAGTGTTATCTTACTCAATTTTAATTTGTAAACCTACTTGTATTAATAGTGGAGGATTTCCTGAAGAGTTATCGATGCCTATCGTTCCGCGAAAATTTAATATGTACATCGACATTTGGAGCATCTTTATCGAACAACTGCCGGATATATCCTAACTCGTAGTCAACACTTGCCTCGATGGCGAACTGTTGTTGATCGGAAGCTGACCAATGTTGGCGTGGCAGCAAAGCAGGCAGCAGGCAGGCAAAGGGATTCTCGTGCCTCTTTGATCGGACCCCCGAACTTCCGAGTCGGGCGCCATACGCAGGCCACGCGCCGGAAACCGCCGAGCCGCGTGGGCTCGAGCCCGCAGGGCACGGTGCCCAATTTCAGGAAACCGTCATCTAGGCGATGCGCAGGAATGGTGGCGAGTTGCGCCGCTGGTCCTATCAGTCGTGCCCTGTCAAGGGGGAAGACTGGCCGTCCGGCCAAGCCATTCCTGAATTCGATTGGACCTCGGCAAGCTGCAACACGCTGATCCGGAAATGGTCCTTTGCCAAGCACCGATTAACCGCGCACCTCTATGGCGCTGACGCCTTGAGCATCGGGCGATACTGACGACGCGCGGTCGGTGAATGTCTGCTTCATGGTACCAATTTGATGTCCGCTTTGGGGCGCGGAGCAGCACGTCCCCTATCGTCCAGTGAGCCAATGTCTTTTCCCGGTGCATTGCGTCGAATATCGCCGCATCGCTAATGCTCAGGGCCGACTTTAACTATCTGCATCGTTTATGGGGTAACAGGCTTCAAATGGGCTTCAGACAGCGTGCAATTAGCGATAGTGGTCCGCTCTGCCGGTAGGAAACGCGCGAAACGAGCCACTTTAGTGCCCCGCAGTCAACGGCGCAGTCATCGCCACAGTTGCGAGAGTTATACATCCGCATAGTCAATCGACAGGCTTTCAGCGATGGCACGGATCTCCGCGTGGCAAGCGACGTCTGCCACAGACCGAGTCGCTACCGGCTCTAGAAGGTCGTCTGCTACACGATCGCCAAACAACATGACTGCGAATTCGGGACCGAACTGGACCGAACTGTAGTATAGGCCGTGCGCTTTTGGACAGCCTGCATGGACGCGCTCTGCCCAGGCGCGCGTCGCTGGATAGGTGCTTCGCGGCCCGGCCAAGAGGGCATTCCGGCTGACGCCGACCTTACGCTGCCCGGCATTGGTGAGGTCCACGAGGTTCAGGTCCGCCGTAGATTTGACTATGCTGTGACTGTAGCCCCTAAAGTCGGCGGGATAGACGATCTGCAAAGTCGGCAAGCCGGTCTTTGGGTCGATGAGCGGTGTATCGGGACAACGCAGGATGATCTCGCAGGTGGCGCAGGGAAATGTCTGCGCTGCATAGATGGTTGGAATGATCACTCCAGCTGCATTGCGGAAGGGGGAGAAACGCGCATCGCCGGCGGCCGTGGGATTGAATTGCTCAGCCTTATAGGCGGCGGGATGAATACGATGCAGCTCGGTACCCTTGGTGACTACGACATGGGCCTCCCTCCCGACCCGCATTGTAGACGGGTCGGGAATCGCAAGTTCGAAGCGCATCAGCCATGCTCCGCTGGCACAATCTCCCGCTTGAACGCGGCAACGACCTCTACTTCCTTCGAACCAAGCCGCTCGGCAGGCGCGGCGCCGAAATCGAGATGCGGCCGCGTCAGCCAGTGGAGCAGCCGAAAGGCGCTCCATGTCTCGGGCTTCAGCGCGATCAGCTCCGCCACAGCAGGAAAAATGCGGCGTCCCTCGACGTCGAACTGGAACAGCGGATACATGGCGCGGCCGTCAGCCGTGAAGCGCAAGATTTCTCGCTTTTCCTCCTTGCGCTTCATTGTCGCGGACGGATTCGCGCTCGACAGCCCCAGCAACTCACATGCCTGCGCCTGATCGACCATCGATGTACCAGCTAGGATCTTCTCCTGGAGCCGCGCACGGTTGAGTGCCGTTTGCAATTCGGAGTCGTTGCCCTTCGCCAGACTCTCGCGAAGCATGACCCGATAGGCGTCGACAACCTTGTCGATCTCACTCGAGAAGCGACCGCTGAACACAGCGACAAAAGCCGCGGTTATAGCTTCCCGAACGCCAGTAGGCGCGTTGCCGGCTACGGTCTTGGCTTCGCTGGACTCTGTTGTCGACGCGGCGAGGGTCTGCATGATCGCGCGCCATTTGTCCACGTCGACTGGATCGGCATCTATGGAGACGTCGACATGAACCGAACCTGCGGTTAATGCTGATACGGCGATGTCGTCGGACGCGTAGAGCATGTGCGCGGCACGAGGATCTGGGCGGGACCCATGAGGTTTCCGGCGAGTCTTCGCGTGGGCTAGTGGCGTCGCAACCATTCCAGACCCCTAGTTTCGATATGATCTTTTACTTACATAGCGAACATATTACCAAATTGCCAGTCTGATCGCCCAAATCGTGCGATCAAAATTGAAGTCGCTCATTGAATGTCGGCTGTCCGAGCGCAGTGCGTCGCGCTTACGCGAACCGTCGTCGTGGCACGTGCGGAGGCTCGCATCTTCAGCAGTCGCAGAATGGTATTGTCGCTGACCGGCACTCCAAGGCGGTTCCTCAACCACTCTCCCGGTAACCCGCCCACTGCATGGCCAAGAAGCTGAACAATGTCCGACACCCGCCGGGTCCGACGCGCTGAGGACGCCCAACTGCCGGTAATAGATCGACAAATGTTTGGCGCCCGCACTCCGCGTTGCGAAATCACCATCGGGTCATCAGAAGCTTCACGGTCACGATAAACCCTTGGACCGCCAAATCCTTGAGGTCCCGCCGATGCCAGCCAAACCGGCACGTTGACCGGTCACCACATCCGGGACAAGTGCCATTGGCGTCTGCAACGGCTGACACCACCCAACAGCCGTTGGCCGATTCGACGCCCAAAACACGCTACATGGCCGGGGGCCCAATCAGATTTTGCTCGTATGCACGCAGATATCGCCTCCGAGCCAGGCGCTCAAGCCAAACACCACAGACCTTGAGGAAGACGCGTGCGGTGCGACAATCAGGCCCGCCCTACGGGTTACCGGCACCAGTTTTCGATGGCGAGGGCAATCGACTTGGTGCAGTCGATGAGATCTCGAATGGAGACCTTCTCGTTAGGCTGATGCGATTGCGCCGGATTGCCCGGGCCGAAATTGACTGTCGGGGTTTCGCCCAGCCCGGTCGGAAGTCCGATATCGCTATGCGCGCCGAAGCCGGACAGATCCGGTGAAAGACCGGCCTGCGCCACCGCGCCCTGGAAGGCCGTAACGAAGGGGTGCTCGGCCGAAACCTCCGCGCAATCGGCATCGAGGATCCACTCGACCCGAGCTGGATGTTCGCGCAGATAAGGATCGGCCTGGCAGACCGCCCCGACATGGGCTTCCACCTCGCGCTTCACATGCCCGCCCAGACCGAACGCGTCCTTCTCGCTCGGGAGATATTGGACGTCGATGATGATCTCGGCCCTGCCGGCCATCGAGGAAGGGTGCTCCCCGGCCTTGATCTGCGTGATGATGATCTGATTCGGCAGGTCCATGAGCGGGTGGTTCTTCTTGGGATCGAACATCCAGCGCCGATTCAAGATGTCGATACCGTCGAGCATCTGCCGCGCGAGCTGGACCGCATCGACCGGCCCGCTCGAATACCAGGCATTCGGCGTCAGTTCGGCATGGCCGCCGATGCCGTCAATGATGATCTTGCCCCACAGGATGCCGTGGCAGAGCGGAGCGATGCGGTTGGCGGTCGGCTCGGTCATGATGCCGGCATCGGCGCGAAAGCCGCGATCGACCATGGCGAGGGAGCCCATGCCGCCGATCTCCTCGTCGACCACCGTGGTGAAGACGACGTCGCCCGAAAGCTCGACCCCAATCTCTCTGAGGATTTCGATCGCCATCAGCATCGAGGCCACGCCGCCCTTCATGTCGACCGTGCCTCGTCCCTGGATATAGCCGTCCTTGACGACGGGCACGAAGGGATCGCTGGTCCAGTGCTCGGGCGCACCGGGCGGCACAACGTCGATATGCCCAGTCAGCATCAGCGAGCGTCCGCCGCCCTTGCCCACCAAAGTGCCTCCGAGATTGGGACGGCCCTCGAAGGTGCGGCCCTTGTTGGCGCCGGGGCGACCCTTGTATTTCTCATAGAGGGCCGGACCGTCCGGATCCCACAGGTCGGTGGTGAAGCCGATCTTTTCCAGCCGCATCTGCAGATATTCCTGGCAGAGTCGCTCGCCCGGTCCAGCCTCCCTGGGATTGGACTTCACGATCGAGTCGAAGCTCACCAGGTCGCAAAGCGTCTGGGTGATCCGATCGGCCCTGTTCTCAACGGCCTCGGCAATGCGGGCTTGAAGGGTGGTCATTCCTATCTCCAGCGGGTGGAAAAGCGATCGACGAAAAGAACCAGCACCAGCAGCGCACCGACAATGCCAACCTGCCAGACCGAGTTCACATTGAGCTGCAACAGGCCGGTCTGCAGCGTGACCAGCAGCAAGACCGCGGCCAGCACGCCGCCCACGCCCCCGCGCCCGCCGAAAATGGCGATGCCTCCGAGCATGGCAGCGGTCAGCGAATTGAGCTCGAGGTTCTGGCCGATATTGGGCCGGCCGCTGCCGAGCCATGCGAGGGAGACCAGCGCGGCCAGGCCGGCACAGAGCCCGCAGATCGCATAGGCCATCAAACGGATGCGATCGACCGGAATACCGACCAGGCGCGCCGAACGCTCGTTGAAGCCCATGGCATAGATCCAGCGACCCCAGGACGTGGTGTGAAGCAGGACGAGGGTGATCAGAAAGGCAGGAAGGGCGGCGCTGAGGAAGGGCAGGGGCACGCCTGCGATCACGGCCCGCCCCCAGGCGGTGAGCCAATCCGGCACGCCCGATTGCGCCGCCCCCTTGGTCAAGGCGAGCGCCAGACCCGAATAGACATAGAAAGTACCCAGCGTCGCGATCAGCGGCAGAATGCCGAGGCGTGTCACCAGCCAGCCGTTGAAGGCGCCCAGAGCCACGCTCGCAAGCAGGCAGACGATCGGGATGCTCGCCGCCGGCAGGCCAGCCTTGACGGCCAGCATGGCCAGCACGGCCGACAGCGACATCGTTCCGCCGACGGAAAGATCGATACCCGCGCCGCCGCACAGGACCACTAGCGCCTGCCCAAGCGCGACCAGCGCGAGAATCGTCGAGAATTGCAGGATGGTGGTGATGGTGACGAGGTTGAAGGCGCCCGGCTTGAGGATGGCCAGTCCGGCGACGACCACGACCCAGAGAAGGGCGAGAATGGTGAGGATCGGCGAACGGCCGAGAGCTTTGGCTGTGATCATCGCGAGGCCCTGGACATAGGACCCGAAGCCCCGAGCACAAAGCTCTTGGGCAGACGGCCCGCCGCTGCCTCGGCGCCAAGGACCGCCAGAAGGAGCGCGCCGGTTACCACCGTTTGCCACAAGGAGGGGACACCGATGAGCAGCAACCCGTTCTGCAGCAGGCGCAGCAGCACCACGCCGAGCACGGTGCCGAGCAAGCTGCAGCGCCCGCCCATCACACTGGTGCCACCAAGCACCACCGCCGCCACCGCCTCCAGCGGCAGGGCGCTGCCGATGGTCATTTCCACATTGCGATAGTTCGAGATGTAGAAAGAGGCCGCCACGCCGCAGAGCAGGCCACTGACGATGAAAGTCGCAAAGCGCGTGCGGGTCACGGCGACGCCGGAAAGGCGGGCTTTTTCCTCGGCATTTCCGATGGCCAGGATATGCGGGCCGAAAGGCGTGCGGCGCAGGGCCAGCCAGACCAGCAGATAGGCCAGGGCAATGAGGAGAAGCGAGACAGGCACGCCGAAGATCCGAGCGCCGAGCAGGTCCGTGAGCGAACTCGGCAGGCCAGAGAGCCAGGCGCCGCCGAGCAGGAGGAAGATACCGGCGCGATAGATGCCGAGCAGCCCGAGCGTGCCGACGATGGCGGGAATGCGCCCGAGCACGACGGCGCTGGCCGTGATCGCGCCCAACAGCGCCCCGGCGACCGGGCCGGCGGCGCCCGCGAGAACGGGATCGACGCCGGCCTGCAGCAAGCGGCCGACCACGATTGCGCACAGGCCCAGCACCATGCCGACCGAGACATCGATGCTGCCCATGGCCAGCAAAAGCGTCATGCCCAGGCTCACCAGCAGCAGCTCCACGCTGTTGCGCAGCACCGTCGCGCCATTATCGAAAGTAAGGAAATAGGGGGATGCGGCCGAAAAGGCCAGAATCGCCACGATGCAGGCACCAGCGAGAAGGATCTCGCGGGTGCCGTTGAAGCCGATCCTGCCGAAGAAGGTCCGCATCCGCTCTTACTCAGAAGTTGAACTGGTCGACATTGGCGGCGGTGAAGATGGCCGGCGGGCCGAGAAGCAGCACCCCCGTCTTCGCATCATAGGTCACGGGATGGCTGAAGGCGGGTATGGTGACATTTGCGTCGAATGACTTTCCGTCGATCAGCTGCTTGCCGGCCCAGACGGTGAGATAGCCGAGCTCGGAAGGATCCCACAGCACGGTGAAACCGAAGGCACCACTCTTGAGATAGGAACGCGCGGTATTGGGGCTGCAATAGCCTGTTCCGATGACCTTGCCGATCTTGCCCGCGGTTTCGATCGCCTGGGCCACGCCGGGACAGGTGGTGGAGGCCACGCCGATAATACCCTTGAGGTCGGGATTGGCGGCCATCATGTCGGTGGCGATCTGGTTGGCCCGGTCAGCAGCGCCGCCGGCAAATTGCGGGTCGAGCAGGGTCACCTTCGGATATTTCTCCTTCACCCGCTTCTGCATGAAGGCGATCCAGGCATTCAGGTTCGAAGCGGTCGCCTCGCCCGAGACGATGCCGATCTTGGCGTCCTCACCGGTGCGCTTGACCAGTTCGTCGATGATGGCATCGCCCAGACCCTCATCGGTAGCCTGCGCCACATAGACGGCGCGGCCCGAATCCGGTGCGTCGCTGTCCGAGGTGAAGAGCTTGACGCCCTTGGCCTTGGCGGCGGCGACCACCGGCGCGATGCTGGAAGCATCGAGCACGCTCACCGAGACGGCTCCAACGCCCTGGTCGATCAGGTTCTGCACGATCTGCAGCTGGTCGACCGGATTGGTATCGACCGGCCCGGAATAGATGAACTTCACGCCGAGATCGGTCGCGGCCTTCTTGCCGCCCGCCTCCATGGCGTTGAAATAGGGAATGCCGATGATTTGCGGCACAAAGGCCACGCTCTTGGCGTCCTGTGCGAAGGCCGGCCCGACGAAGGCAGACGCCATGGCCGCCGCGACGAAGGAGAGTCTAAGGGATCTCAGCATGATCGGTTCTCTCTAGATGCGACGTGCTTCATTCAGCTTGCTTTCTCGAGCGCCCGCACGTCGGGATGTGCGCCCGTAATCAGGGAAACGACCTCTTCCGGATCGCTGGCCTCGCGGCGGCGCTCGGCGACCTTGCGGCCGCGGCGGAACACCACGATGCGATCGGCGACCTCGAAGACGTCGGCCATGTTGTGGCTGATCAGGACGACGGCGCAGCCGCGCTCGGCGAGACGCCGCACCAGGGATAGCACCTTGCGCGTCTCGGCCACGGCGAGCGCCGCCGTCGGCTCGTCCATGATGACGAGGCGGGCATTGAGATTGAGCGCCCGGCAGATCGCCACCGCCTGACGCTGTCCGCCCGACAGGCTGCCGACCGGCGCCTCGGGATCCGAAATATGGGCGTCGAGCTCTTTAAGCAGGGCTCCGACACGGTCCTTCATCGCCCCCCGGCACAGGAAGGGGATGCCCGCGACGCGCCGCACGATCTCACGCCCAAGGAACACATTCTCGGAGATCGACAGGTTCTCCGACAGCGCCAGTTCCTGGAAGATGGTGGCGATGCCGGCATCGGCGGCATCCTGCGGCGAGGAGAAGGTTACAGGCGCGCCGTCGATCGAAAGCGTGCCGTCGGTCTGCGCATGCGCGCCGGCCAGGATCTTGATGAAGGTGGATTTGCCGGCGCCATTGTCGCCGAGCAGCGCCAGCACTTCGCCCTGGTGGATCTCGAGGTCGACATTAGCAAGCGCCGTCAGTGCGCCGAAGCGTTTGGAGATGCCTCGGGCAATCACGAGGGGAAGAGATGGGGCGGCTGTTGCGGTCATGTTCTCAGTACCAGCCCGGCATATGGTCGGAGCCGAGCATCTCGCCATAGACATCGGTCCGGCGGTCACGCAGCACCTGGTTGAAGGCGTTCCAGTTCCGCTTTCGCCGAGCATCGGCCAGGTTGATGGTGGCGTAGAGGATCTCCTCCTTGTCCTGGCTCGCCGGGCCCGCCACCGGCCAGCCGGTATGGCTGACGATCAGGCTCTGGCCAATGAAGGGCTGGCCACGCTCGGTGCCGACACGATCGGCGGCGGCGACGAAGACGGAGTTGGAATGGGCGGCGCCCATGACGATGATATTGGCCATCGCCTCCCGCTTGGGGTCCTGGCCAGGGATCGGCACCCAATTGGTGGGCACGCACAGGATTTCCGCGCCCTGTAAGGCGGCGAGGCGGAAACTTTCGGGGAACCAGCAATCGTAGCAGATATGACAGCCGATCCTGCCGAGCGGCGTATCGAAGACCGGAAAACCGAGGTCTCCCGGTGTGAAATAGAGAGCCTCGTCGGCCCAGAGATGAACTTTGCGATAGCGCCCGATCAGGCCCTCGGGCCCGATGATCACCGCCGAGTTGAACAATTTCTCGCCGTCGCGTTCGGTGATGCCGGCCACCAGATGGAGCTGGCGGCGGTGGGCCGCCGCCGCCCAAGCCCTCACCGTCTCCCCGTCCGGGATCGGCTCCGCCAGCGCACGGGCCTCGGCGCGGGATTGGAAGACATAGCCCGTGTTGCAGAGCTCCGGCAGCACGGCGAGACTGGCGCCTTTCTCCGCGGCTTCCTCAAGAAGCTCGACGGAACGGGTGACGTTGGCCCGCGTCTCGCCGATCTTCGGCTCCATCTGGATCGCCGCAACAGTTATGGCGGCTTCGGTGATCTTCGACATGGAGGTCTCCCCGATGGATGACGGTCGCCGATGTCAATCCTTGGTGGTGGCCCAGCCCAGAATGTTGCGCCACAAGGTGGCGTAGCCGTGCCAGGCGACGAAGGCCGGCGGCAGCCAGTGCGGCCCGATGTCGGAGGTCCACACCAGGGTGCGGCCCTTGCCGTAACGCCCGGTTACCAGCAGGGGGTGGCCGCCCTGCTCCTCGGGAAGGCGGGCGACGACATCGATATCGGCGGCGTCCTTCAGGGTCACCTCGTTGGCACCCAGCAGCAAGGGCCATGGCGTCGCCAGACCCGCCACGGCGGGATGCCCGGGCAGCAGGATTTCGGCCGAGAAGCCTTCCGGCGCCTCGATCCTGTCGTCATACGGCAGGCAGTTTACGGGAAGAGCCCGCTCGACCGGCGTGCGATACCAGCGCGCCCTGCCATCGATGCCCTGGAAGCTGAGATAGCCGCCGATCATGATCAGGGCGCCGCCCGCCTGCGTCCAGTCATGCAGCAATTTGAGTCGGTTCGGCACGGGTTTGCCGTGGAGCCAGACATCGGGATGCAGGAGGAGTGAATTTGCGCCCACGTCGGACAGGATGATCGCGTCATAGGCATCGAGCCCCTCCAGCGTGAAGGGGAGGGCTTCGACGGCCTCGTGGGCGGGCATATGCCTGAGTTCGAACTCGCTGTCGGCGAGGGCGGCAAGCAAAGGCTCCGCGCCGGAATGAAACGTGACGCTGCCAAACTGGTCGAAGCCCTTGTAGTGCGTCGCCGCACTCACCCAGGTCTCGCCGACCAGGAGCACTTTCTTCTTACTCACCCTGCCCTCCTCCACATTCCGGAGCCAAACGAGCTGTCGCAATCACCGGACGCTAGTATTGAACCGGTTCAGTATCAAGTGATTTTTCTGATCGACTCGCCCATCTATTTTGCAGATGTTGCTGCATAAATAAGCTTGACGTCCATATTGAACCGGTTCAGGGTTGATGCCACGCTGTATCCGAAGGACGGCAGAGCCCGATCAGCGAGGGAGAGGGTCATGAAATTTCGCGGTCTTGGACTGGGTTTGATGCTCGCGGCCATCGCGGTAGGGTCGTTGTTTTCCGGAGCGCGGGCGGAAGATGCCCCAGCGCAGACAAAAGTCACCTTCGTGCAGGAATGGCCTGTTGCCGACGGTTTCTGGATCCCCTGGATTCTGGGCAAGCAAAAGGGCTTCTATGCCGCCGAGGGTATCGATCTCGACATCGTCGCCCCGCCGACGGTCGCTGACACCATGAAGTTCCTGGGTACCGGCGCCGCCGACGTCGCCTTCACCACGGTGATGGATATCGTCTTCGCCAAGGACCAGGGCGCCCCGGTCAAGGCGATCGGCCGTTACGGGCGCGGCAATAATTGGGGAATCATTGGCAAGGAAGGCACCGCCCTCACGGTCGAGGGTCTCAAGGGCAAGACGGTCGGCATCTACAACGATGCCTGGACCAAGGCCCAGCTCTCGCTGATGCTGAAAAGTGCCAAGCTGACCACTGATGACGTCACCATGGTCGCGGCGGCCGACGATACGGTCCCGCTGCTCCTGCAAGGCAAGGTCGATGTCATCACCGGCATCACCAATGCGGAAGGCACGGAAATGGTGACGGCGGGCAAGCAGACCCCCTCCTTCATGCCGGCCATCGAGCACGGCGTGCCGAACACGCCGATCTTCATGCTCGCGGGCAATGAAGCCTGGCTCGCCAAGAACCCGGACCTGGCCAAGCGTTTCCTCAAGGCGACGCAGAAGAGCATGGAATATGCCATTGCCCATCCCGATGAGGGCCCGGCCGCCTTCGCCGCCGCCTACAGCAAGGCCTATGATCCCGTCTTCATCAACCAGCAGTGGAAGGACACCATTCCGCAATTCGGCAAGGCGGGCTACGATCTCCTCGTACTCGACGATGCCGATTGGGCGGCGCTGCTGGCGGCCGTGAAGGATTTGGGGCTGGTCAAGGAAACGCTGCCGGCGGCCCAATATTACACCAATGACTTCATCACCAAGGGCGGCAACTGATGTCGGCCATGACAGGAACGGCTTGCGTCCCTCACGCTCCGCGCCTCACCCCGGCCTGGACCTATCGGCCGGGACCGGATGTCGCGCATAGTCCTCCACCCGGGCTGGTGGAGGCGCAGAGCCTCGCCAAAGCCGCCGCAATGGCGGCCCTGGCGTTCGCGGCGCCGGGCGTCACCGAACGCGAGGTCGAGTTGGCAGGCAGCGACCACCTGAGCGCTGCGGGGGTGGAGCATGTCTGGACCATCACCAATGTCGGGGTCGGATCCAACACCCATATCTGCTTTCCGACTCATCCACCCACGGACCTTGCCATCGCCAAGCGCGATGTCGTCATGGTCGACATCCATCCGATCACCCCGGCCGGTTTCTGGGGCGATTGCACGCGCTGCCGGGTCATCGGCGACTATCCCGAAGCGGTCTCCGCCCTTCGTGACCTCGAAGCGCTGCATTACGAGACATTGGAAAAATGCCGACCCGGCATGCCGGCGAACGAGCTTTTCGGCCTGTCGGCGCAAAGGCTGATGCCGGAGGGCTTCGAACTGCTCGACCTGCTCGCTAATATCGGCCATTCGCTCACCCCGGGTGCCGCCTATCTTCACAATTTCATCGATGCCGGCAATGAGACGCCAATGTGGGGAGCGTGGGCCGTCGAGCCCTTTGCCGCCCGCGACGGTATCGCCGTCAAGGTCGAGGACCTCGTCTGGTTCGGGCGAGACACCTGCCAGATTCTTTGACGAGGCCCCGCAGCATGGAAGCGGACCGCGCATGAAAGCCTCGCAGCCTAAGCTGGCCCTCGAAAAGCTGACCCGGCGCTTCGGCGAAACGCTCGCCCTGGCGCCTACCGATTTCACGGTGCGCGAAGGCGAGTTCGTCTCGATCGTCGGTCCGTCCGGCTGTGGCAAGAGCACGCTGTTCAACCTCGTCGCCGGCGTGCTGGAGCCAAGCGCCGGTCGTATCCGCATCGACAATGCCGATGTTACCGGTAAGCCGGGGCATGTGGGCTACATGCTGCAAAAGGATTTGCTGCTGCCGTGGCGAACTGTGATCGACAACATCGTGCTGGGCGCCATCCTCAAGGGCGGCGCCAGCGCCCGCCAGCGCGCGGAGGGCGTGGCCCTGGCGCAGCGTTACGGGCTGGGCGATTTCATCAACCACTACCCCTCTGCCCTCTCCGGTGGCATGCGCCAGCGTGTCGCCCTGATGCGCACGCTCGCCATGCATCATGACCTGATGCTGCTGGACGAACCCTTCGGTGCCCTCGACAGTCAGACACGGCTGTCCATGCAGCAATGGCTGCTCAGTGTGTGGGAGGAGCAGAGGCGCACGGTGATCTTCGTTACCCATGACATCGACGAAGCCATCTTCCTGGCTGATCGCGTGGTGGTGATGACGCCGCGCCCCGGACGCATTCGCGACATGTTCGAGATCCCGATCGAGCGCCCTCGCCCGCTCTCCTGCCTGACCAGCCTCGATTTCATGGCGCTCAAGCGCCGGATCCTCGACCTGATCTATACGGAGGAGGAAAGTCGGCACGACAACGCGAAACAAGAGGTGGGCTGAGCCGTGTTGAGTGAAACCAATTCCTGCCGACGCCTGTTACTCTCGATTGGGGGCCCGATCCTCGCCGTGATCCTGGTGATCCTGGGTTGGGGCTTGGCGGTCTGGGCCTTCGACATCCCGCCCTATGTCATGCCGTCGCCAGCACGGACCTGGACCGCGGCGATGGACGACCTGCCGACCCTGCTCAAGGGATTGCGCATCACCTTTGTCGAGTTTCTGCTCGGCTTCGTTCTCGGCGCCGGGGCCGGCTTCTGCTTTGCCGTGATCATGGATGCCTCGGCCTGGGTACGCCGGGTACTCTATCCGATCCTGATCGCCAGCCAGGCGGTGCCGATCATCGCTATCTCAGCCGCCCTGACCATCTGGCTGGGCTTCGGCCTAGCACCCAAGCTGGTGATCGTAGCCCTGACCGTGTTCTTCCCGGTGGTGGTAAACGTGCTCGATGGCCTAGCCTCCGTCGATCACGACATGCTCAACCTCGTCAAGTCGATGGGCGGCACGCGCGCGAGCATCTTCCGCCATGTCAAATTGCCCGCGACCTACACGCCTTTGTTCTCGGCCCTCAAGCTCTCGGCCACCTTCAGCGTTACCGGCGCAGTGATCGGCGAGTGGACGGCATCGACAAGTGGGGGCCTGGGCGCGTATCTCCTGCAGGCAAACTCGCGTCTGAATACGGCAGCGACCTTTGCTGCGATCGGCTTTCTGGCAATATTGGGCGTCATGGCTTTCCTTCTCGTCGTTCTCACCGAATATGTACTGACGCCCTGGCGGTCCTCGTCAAAGGCCCGGCGTTGGTCACCGAGCTATTGGCGCGTCACCGCCGCCGCGGCCCCCACAACGTCGCCGCGCCGCATATGACCCAACCGGATGACAGGCCAGCTGCGCGAGCCAAGCGCGTGGGGCCCCCCACCATACGCGACGTCGCCCGGGTCGCCGGCGTCTCCATCGGCACGATCAGCGCTGTCATCAATGGCAGCGGGGCCGTGGCACCGGATACACGCCGCCATGTGCTGAGCTGCATCGCCGAACTCGGCTTCGAACCCAACAACGCGGCGCGCACCCTGAAACGCGGGCGGATTTCCTCGATCGGCCTGATCGTGCCCGACCTCGACAATCCCTTCTTCGCCGCGGTTGCCGAAGGCGTGCAGCAGGCTGCTGCCGGGGAAGACGTCCTGATGGTGCTGTGCATCACGGGCTCGTCGGCGGAGCGCGAGGATTATTATGCGCAGATCCTGCGCAGCAAGCGCCTGGACGGTGTCGTCTACCTCTCGGGCTCCGGCATGCCCAGCGCCTCGCTGCTGCAGCTGGCACGCCGCGGCGCTGTTGTTTTCGTCGACGAGCGCCTGCCGGGGGTCGATGCTCCCTTCGTGACGGCCCAGAACCTCGCCGGCGCCCGGACCTTGGCCAAGAGCGTGCTCGCCGTCGGGCACCGGCGGTTGGCTATCGCGGGTGGGCCTCCACGACTGTGGACCAGCGAACAGCGCCTAGCGGGCTATCGGGAGGCCATCGCAAGCGCCGGGCTCGATCCCGACGCGGTCGAATGCGTGGCCGGAGACTACAGCGAGCGGTCGGGCTACGAGATCGCCTCGCGCTTCCTGGCGCTCGATCCCGCTACTCGCCCAACGGCCTTGCTTTGCGCTAATGATCTCATGGCCATGGGCGCGATCCGGCGCTGCCGCGAACTGAAGCTGCGCATCCCCGCCGACATCAGCATCACAGGATTCGACGATATCCCCTCGTCCGAATTTCTGGATCCGCCGCTCACCACGGTCACACAGCCCGGCCGCCAGATGGGCGAGGCCGCCGCGCAATTGCTCATGCAGGCCGTGGGCCTGGCCAAGGCCGGACCCGCGCAGATCGAATTCGCCACAGCCGTCAATCTCCGCGGCTCGGTCGCGAACATTTAGATGTGAGCTTTCAGGAGGTTATCCATCCGGTCTGAACCGAGGAAGCTGAGGTTGTTGAAGCTTCAGTTTTCCAGGGAGAGACCGGATGGGCGCTGTCAGCGCAACTGCAGGCTGGTTCCAGCAAGTGCCAGAAGGCCAAACCGAACCTTGGTTCAGGCTGCGATGGCTCGCCACTCTGCCAAGGCGGCTGAGCGTCTCTGCTTGTAGGTTTCTCGGCTGACGAGGTGGCGCTCCGAATTGAAGTGGTTGTGGATCTGGCTATGGACCGCGACAAATTTCTGGAGACTCTTTGTCTTCCGGAATTGGAGCATCGCCGCCTCTCGCCGTCGAAATGGTTGGTGAGAATTCTCGGCCCGGTTGTTCTTCCAGCGGCCGACTTCCCGGCGCTTGAGGTTGCCGATTTCCCGCATGGCAGCGCCATGGGAGCGCAACCCGTCGGTGACGATGACCTCAGGACGACCATAGCGCTTCATGGCTTTCTTAAGGAATTTCAACGCTTGAGTCTTGTCCCGGGTCTTGCTGACGAAGAACTCCAACACCTCGCCCTCGTGATCGACGGCCCGCCAAAGATAGTGGAGCTCGCCGTTGACCTTCACGAAAACCTCATCGATATGCCAGCGTTCACAGCTGAAGTTGCCATCCCTCATCCGCCTCTTGCGGATGGCACCGGCGAACAGCGGACCGAAGCGGTTCCACCAAAATCTCACCGTCTCATGGCAGATGTCGATGCCGCGCTCATGCAGCAGGTCCTCAACATTCCTCAAAGACAAGGGGTAACGCACCTACATCATCACGGCCAGGCGGATCACCTCCGGCGACGAATTGAAATAGCGAAACAGATTGGGTTTGGGGCGCGCCATCCTCGCTCCCTACCCTTCCGGGCCAGCCTCGGGCAATTTACTCTGACACCGCCTGGATGTGAGCTGGCCGGATCTGCCGCCCGGCCTCGAGGCCATCGGTTCCAGGTTCTGATGCGATTTGGGCGAAGGGCGCGGCACTTAGCTTGACCTAAAGCGATGCAGGTGCGGCGCTATGCGGAAATTTTCCGATCAGTCTGCCAGGCGGCGTGAACGCCTCTCCTGGCTTCATGGTGTAGGTTCGCAGTGACACGATGATCGAATGAACCGCCGACAATGCCCTGATGGCGATATGACGATGAATGAATGGTAGCGACAGAGCCTCCCGGCTACCAAAAGCTCCAACCTGGCTCAGGGTTCCATCGCGCCCCCAGCCGAGAATAGCGACCGTCGCATCTGGAGGCTGAACCTCTACCCCGACCTCAATGGACTGAAGCAAAAGATCGGACGGGATGTCTAGGTCATACTCAGCGTCGACAAGGATCTGGTCGGTCATCTTAGGTCTCACTTCATCAGGTGCCTAACTATTCCCTCCCAGCGACGTTTGTTCGCTTCAGTCGCAGCAGTCCGCGTGACGCCAGCGTGACCTCGCCATAAACATCTTCAAAATCAACAGGATAAGCCAATGAGCGATGCCTTCGCCAATCGATCACGCTCATCCCCCGCGCCGAAGCGGCTAGGTGAATCACCCAATGGATCCTGGCGGCGCGACCAAATACCTTATCCCGGCCATAGAACCTCGGGGCGTCTCTCAGCTTCGGTGTATCTAGCAAGGCCACGCTTTTGTCATAGAATCCTGACCGGCAGACGGAAAATGAATGCCGCCAAACCTCATATTCTTCATTTCGCACACGACCTGGCTCCACATGTGGCCATTGTCAGTCCGCACGAGTTGAAAAGGTTGACCCGTCCATCCGACAAGCGGACGCAACTCCCATCCTATGTTTGCGGTACTGGTTGCAAACAACACACACCAGACAAGGGATGAAGCTAAAAAACCACCCTCGGCCAGTTGCATCGTATGGAGGTAAAAAAACAGGGCGCCAACGAATGTGCTAATCAAAAACGCTGCATATGATGCCAGTATGACTTCAGAATAATTTCCCTGTGAACTCAAAATTGCTATTACGGGAGAAAGTACAAATAAAAATGTCGAAGTCACAAATAGTGCTACCAAAGATCCTCGCCCAATTGCTCTGCCATTCAGAGATTTTCGGGTAATTCTTGCGAACAAAAATGTTATAGTAGCGGCAACGATGGTACTAAGGAAAAATATTAGCGGAAGCTTTATTATTGAGGATATGGTCTGAAGTATGTAAGGATGTCCCGGCACGAACATTATATAGGCGGTTAGACAAGCGCCGAAAAAGGCCAGGCCGAATGCTGCGGGCAAAATCAATGCAAATGGATTCCACTTACCCAAACTAACGGAGATTTTCCAAATAAACTTGCCAAAAAAAATGGGTGTTCGATCCGGAAACGAAGATACTTCTAACGGCATGCGAAATCATCCTTATCGCACCATATTTTAAATAAAATTACGCTGCTGGAGCACTCAATCCAACATGTCGCTTTCACTTAAGCGACTACCAGAAACGTCGAGATCTAAATTAAATGCATGGTCACCGTCATGCTGTCATCCTAATTCTTCACCAGGCCTGATTTAAGTTGGAGCTCATCGAAGGACGGCGCGGTGCGCTGGCGCTTGGGGGAGTCGCTTGCAAGCAACTTGTTGCGAGATCTACGTGACGGTGGAGTGACAGCCTCTCGCGGAACTGGAGGAGCGGTTTGAACGGACCGCTCCCAAATCAACGCATCTGCAACGCAGCCGCCCAATCGAAAAGGCCGCGGAAGCCGGAGCTCGAAAGAATTTGCTCTCTTTCTTTGAACAAGCAAGTCGACAGAACTCGTCTTCAGATAACGAGTCACGAGGATGTCACGAATTTATCTATTACCGCTGGTCCACTCAACCGCCATCGCCGACCAGAAGCTTGCGCTTAACGCCGGTGAACCAAGAGCGAAACCTCCGCAATCAGCCAGTCGACAACATCGTTCGTAATGCTTGAGAGGTCGACAGCGACAAGCTTCTGGCCGGCTGGATAGCGGGTGAAATGGCTTGCATGGATCTCGTGCAAGATTTCGATGCCTTCTGCGACTTCAGAATTGGCGGGAAGGCCGTATCCCAGCGCAAGGCTGTACCATCCCCTCAAGTCATGATTCGGCGCCCTGCGATGGATTGGGCCCACTCTGACGACTGCGGGCGTTTGTCAGCGGGTTACAGGCTTATGAGGTGCATCTAAGACCTCAGGCGACATGTGGCAGCCATGTCCCGTCGGTACTCCTCCCTCAGCTCGGCATTCATTGGCGCCTTCGATCGCTTGGGAGGGTGGCACCTGACAGGCGCCGAGTTGTGTCACGAGTACGACAATTGCCCCAACAGATTTCATACCCACCTTCATGTTGATTTGTTATTTCTCGAAATAGATGCGACTCGCTCGAATTAATTGCGACTGGCGTGACAAATTCCCACGTACCCCCGCTACGGGAATTTAATAATCACTCTCATCCACCCCTTCTTCGGGAAGGGTGGGATTGCCTTCGGCGTCTGTGATCAGGTTCCAGTTTCGATAGTAGCGCAGCGTGTCGCCGCCTGCACTGACCATGACGGCCTTGGTGTCGCCCCACAAATGCCTCTCATGACCCGAAAACGGGGAGCCGAATCCTACAGAAGTCCAGCCAAACGCGCTGCCACCGCCGTTGCTCATCAGCGAGCGCGCCGCGGCCGCCAGAAACGCCCATCCATGCGGGTCCTCCGCCACATTGCAGCCCCCGAAATAGAGACGGCCATCGCTTTTGGGGAAAAGCCGGTCAAAGCCCTGGCGATAAAAGTGGTCGTACCACACCCGGCGGGTAATCGAGTCGGAACAAACCTTGATATGGCCTGAGCTGCCGTGCCCCGTGACGATACAATTGCGGAAAGTGACGCCATCCTGGATCAGCTCTCGCATTCTCCTCTTCATCTCGATCAAGCCGTCTTCCAGGTGCATGCTGTAACTGTCGTCGGATGATTCCCGTTTGAAAAACATTCGGCTGCGAAGGGTGTCAACGCTATCGATGCTGAGCAGTTCATAGTATTTTCTTCCCATTTCAAGCTCCTTCCGTTAGCTCGACCATCGCTCTCTCCTGTAAAAGCTGTCATACTGGCCACATGCCGCGTTATTTGGTCGTGGCCTTCTCGAGTTTGCACTCATGTACTTCTAGCGCGGCTGAAACCGACCAAGACCAACTAGAAGGACGATGTTCGAGTGACCAACCTTAGCCCTTCTCTTGGCGCGGCTAATCCCCAGAAAAGAGGATGAGGATTAGCGGTGGCCGAAAATCTACCATTGAGTGGTTGCGGGCCTGAGCAAGGCTGCAATCAGCGCCGAAGCAGTAAGGGCCAGGAGGCCGCAAACGATCAATGGGAGCTGAACGGCAGCTGAGGCCAGCGCACCCGCGACAATACCGGAGAGCGCTTCAGCTCCGACCTGTAACCCCTGATTGGTTCCCATGACTCGGCCTTGCTTGTCCGCGTTCGATCGAGCGGAGAGAGCTGTGATTTGGGGTGTTGGGCTAGTATGGAGGAGTAGTACTCCGCAATAAGGCAACCAATAACTCAGATAACTCAGCTGGTTATCAGACGAATAATGGCATCGCCCCAACTTTTACCCCAACATGTCGCTCAACTTTCGGCCTTTTGTGCTCTTCAGCGACGATGGATTAAAGGCGTAACAGCTTCAATCAGCCAGTCGACGACATCGTTTGTTATGGTTGACAGGTCGTAGGCGACAAGCTTCTGGCCGGATGGATAGCGGGTAAAATGACTGGCATGGATCTCGTGCAGGGATTCGAACTCTTCTATGGGAGGGCTATGGAGTAGACATAGTTCTCATCTTCACCTGAGACGGCGCGCCCGAGAGGATTCGAACCGTTATCGGATCGCTGTCAAAATGCCCTCCCCTCCCCACTAGGGGTCAGAACAAGATCCGCTCGAAATCATATGCTAAGCGGACAGACTAAGAACAAGAGTCACTTCGGCGGCCCGAAGCCCGCAAAAAGTCACCCGGAAGATCCCAAACAAAACATGATGTCGCTCGTCCGGCTCTTTGAAAAGTCTCACATATTTTCTTAGCGTATGATTTCGAGCAGTTCTTGTTCTGACCCCATCTTGCATTGCACCGGGTAATCCGTCTTCCAAAGTCAATAGGCTCAGCCACGCTGTTCATGCGCCGCGGCTGTGGCCATATCGCCACTGCCGACGATGCGGCTGACGACTTCGTTCATGTTGGTTTTGGCGGTGACGAGATCGGCATCGGCCCTGCCGTGGCGCAGCACGACGATGCGGTCGGTCACCGACAGCACGTCGTTCAGCCGGTGCGAGATCAGGATAACGGCGATGCCTTCGGAACGCAGCCGCCGGATCAGATCGAGCACACTTTGCACTTCGCGCACGGCAAGGGCCGCCGTTGGCTCGTCCATGATGACGAGCTTCGGGTTGAAGGTCAGCGCGCGCGCGATCGCCACCGTCTGCTGCTGGCCGCCAGAAAAAGAGCCGACGGAGCGGTTGATCGACGGCAGATGTGCGCCGAGCCGCTCGATCATCCTGGCGGCTTGGCGGTCCATTTCGCCCTTGTCGACGAAGCCGGGGAACAGGCCGAACAGTCTTTTCGTCGGCTCGCGTCCAAGAAAGATGTTCGAGGCGACATCCTGCTGCTTGGCCAAAGACAGGTCCTGGTAGATCATCTCGATGCCGAGTTGGCGGCGCAGACCGGGGTCGAGCGCAAGGATATCCTTGCCGTCGAATTCGATCGAGCCGCTGTCGGCGCGGTAGATCCCGGTGATGGTCTTCATCAGAGTCGACTTGCCGGCGCCGTTGTCGCCGACCAGGCCGACCACCTCGCCGGCCTCGACGGACAGATCGACGCCATGCAGCACATCGACCGCGCCGAAACTCTTGCGGATGCTACGCAGCGAAAGCAGGGTCATACGCGCGACTCCTTCCGCACCTGGTACTGGTCGATGAAAACTGCGAGGATCAGCACCGCACCAATTGCCATCTGCTGGTAGTAGGATTGCACCGCGAGCAGCGTCAGCCCATTCTGCAAGACGCCCATGATCAGCGCGCCAATCATGGTGCCGAGGACCGAGGCGCGGCCTCCGAATAGGTTGGTGCCCCCGATGATCGCCGCGGTGATCGCGGTGAGCTCGTAGTTGATGCCGGCGGTCGGGTCGCCGGCGTTCACGCGGGCGGTGAATAGCAGCCCGGCGAGGCCGGCCAGCGCGCCCGACAGCGTGTAGATGATGCGGCGGTGATGCTCGACGCGGATGCCGGCGGCGCGCGCGGCGCCCTCGCTGTCGCCGAGCGCCAGCGTGTGGCGGCCGAAGCGCGTATAGGCAAGCACCACATGAGCGGCGATCGCCGTCAGCACGAGGATGATCACCGGCATCGGGATGCCGAACGGCCTGCCCTGCCCGACAAAGACGATCTCGGGCGGCAGCCCATAGATCGCCCTGCCCTGCGAGATGACGAGTGCGAGCCCGCGTGCAAGGCCAAGCATGCCGAGCGTGACGATGAAGGCCGGCACGAAGGCGCGGGTGACGAGCTGCCCGTTGATGTTGCCGGCAATCGCGCCGGCAAGAATGCAGGCGATCACGGCAAGGATAGAAGGCCAGCCGAGATTGACGGCGACGAAGGCGCCGGCCACGCCGGCCAGGCCCATCACCGAGCCGAGCGACAGGTCGAGCCCGCCCGAGCCGATGACGAAGGTGGCGGCGATCGCCAGCACGCCAATCGTCGATGTTGCCAAAAGGATATTGAGGAAATTGCTGAGCGACAGGAAGTAGGGCGACAAGAGCGCCATCGCCGTGCTCAGCGCCAGAAGCACCACCAGCGACTCCAGCCTGATGTGGAACCTTTCGACGGATGCGCGCTGCACCCGAGCCCAGAAGCTGGGCTGCGTCGTTTCGGAGGCCATTTTCCACTCTTCGGGTAGGGGAATAAGGGAGTAGGGAAGCAAGACCGCTGGGGTCAAGTCGAAGAAGCGCAAACCATCGCTCCTCCTACTCCCCTACTCCTTTCCCTAAATTATTTCACATATTGCAGCATCGGCTCCTTGCCGGCGTCGATCACGTCCTTGGTCAGCACCAGCGTCGGCACGGCGATGCTGTCCTCGACCTTGTCGCCGGCCAAAGCCTTCTTGACGTTCTCGACCGCCTGCTTGCCGACGAGATAAGGCAACTGCGCCACGGAAGCGTTGAGCCGCCCTTCCTTGATCGACTTCACCGCATCCGAATTGCCGTCGACGCCGATGATCGTCACCTGCGAACCTTTGCCGGTGGCGTAAACCGATTCCACCGCACCCAGCGCCATGCCGTCATTGGCGCAGAAGATGGCGACGAGATCGGGATGCGCGGTCAGCGTGTCGGTGGCGATCGTGGCGGCCTTGCCGCGGTCCCAGTCGCCGGGCAGCGAGGCGACGATTCCTAGCCCCGGTGCCAGCTCCTTCAGCTTGTCGGCGAAGCCCTTGGCGCGCTTCTCGCCGGTGATGTTGCCGGAGAGGCCTTCGATCACCAGCACCGGACCCTTGGCGTCCTTGCCGAGCTTGGAAACGAGGTATTCGGCGCCTTGCGCACCGGCGGCGATGTTGTCGGAGCCGATATGGAAGGTGACCTTGACGCCTTCCTTGTCGAGCACCGCCTGATCGAGATTGTTGTCGAGGTCGACGATCTTGATACCGGCATCCTGCGCCGACTTCAGGCAAGGCAGGAGGTTGGTCGAGTTGATGGCGGCGGTGATCATCGCCGTCGGCTTGCGCTCGAGCATGGTGTTGCAAAGGTTGAGCTGCGGCTCGGCCGCCTGGTCGCTCTCGGCCGCCTACTGGAAGTATTTGACGCCGGCTTCCTTCGCGCCGTCCTCGACGCCCTGCGCCATCGCACCCCAGAACGGGTTGGCCAGAGTCTTCATCAGCACGCCATATTCGCCGTCCTCGGCCTTGGCGGCACTGACGGCGCAAAAGACGATAGCAACGCCGAGCGCTTGCGCCAAGCGATTGGTTCTTCCGGTAAACTGCATGTTTTCCTCCTGTTTTTTTTCGCCCCAGCAGACGATAACCATCGCTGTGACAATTCACTCCAAATGCGTATGCGGTGTTTCCAGAACGTCCGTCCTCCTGTTTGAGTGATCACCCCTCCCTGGCGCGAGCTAAAGACTTTCCCACAGGCCACCTTCTTGATGTGAAGCGACAGCCGCTTCGACGAAGCGCAACCCCTGTTCGCGATCTTCGACCGTCGGTACCAGGCAGGCTCGCGGATCGGGCCTTCGCCCCTGCTGCCTGACACGTATCTGCTCTGCGGTGTCCCGGTAGATCTGGGCAAAGCCTTCTATCCACGCCTCCGGGTGGCCGGGCGGAACGCCCGTCGCATAGGCGCCGTCAACTCGAACTTCAGGGCTGGCCCGGGTGACGACCCGGGGCGCCTCTCCAGGCGGCGAGCCGGTGCCGCCGCCCACCATGCCAAGCTTCAATCTTCGCGCCGGATACGTAGTCATCTCGACACCACAGGTTTGCGCGCTATGCGGTTCGTCGGCCGGCCGGTCGATTCGCGGACCCGCAGCAGGCCTTCCATTTGAGTATGCTCGCGCTCAGCCGGCGTCGTATCATTTCCAGCATCGAGCCGGCGCAGCAGAATATTCCAGGCTTTCGCCGCCATCGACCCGATAGGTTGGCCAACCGCGCTTACATAGGGTCGAAGCGCTGTCATCCAGTCGTAATCGTCGAAGCCCACCAGGGAGACATCGCGCGGCATCGACAGTTCAAGGGCATGTATCGCTTTGATGGCGCCAAGGGTCGCGACGTTGCTGGTGGTGAAGACCGCGGTTGCGCGGTCAGGCCGACGCAATTCCTGCTCAGTCGCGCGGCGCAGTCCCTCCATGGTTTCGCCGCCTAGAAGAACCCGCGCACGCCCTTGTCGACCCGCTTCCGCCATTGCCTGCTCGACCCCGGCGATGCGGTCGCGCATACTGGCAAGCCGCAAGGCCGGAGCGACCACTGCAATCGCAGTGTGGCCAAGTTCGATGAGATGTCGCGCCGCGGCATAGCCTCCGGCGACATTGTCGAGGCCGACCGTGTCGAAGGCGGAAAGCCCGAGTCCACGGTCCAGCACGACTGTTGGAGGCAATGCGATCGGATCAAGGCCAGCTCCGAGAGAATCGTCAGCCGCCGGCAAGATGATCAGGCCGTCGATCTGGCGCGAGAGCAAGGCAAGGATCCGCTCGCGTTCGTGCTCCGGATCCTCGTCGCTGGTGACCAAGGTGATGCCATAGCCATCCGCCGTCGCCAATGTCTCGAATTCGTGCACCATCTCGGCAAAGAGCGCATTGGTGACAGCTGGAACCACCATGCCAATCAGGCGGCTGCGCCTGTTGCGCAGGCTTGCCGCAATACCGTTGGGCCGGTAGCCGAGCGCTTCGACGGCGGCCGAAACTTTTTCGCGAGTTTCGGGAGCCACTCTCCCAATGCCGTTCACGACATTCGAGACAGTTGCCAAGGAAACGCCGGCCAGTCTCGCGACGTCGGCAATCGACGCCCGTTTGCCATGACCGGCCTCCAATGCCATGCCTTCCCTCCCGCCGACAACCGCGTTATCGAGCACTTTTGACGTTGATAAATCGTTTTATTCTCGTTGTAAAACGTTTTTGCATCCAATAGTGAAAATCATCGCGATGCTCTTTGGTTGGCATCGGAGGAGGAAGATATGACCGACAAAACCTTGCCGCTGGTGATCAGCGTGCCCGAACCACGCACACTCGAGCTGATCTTCATGCCGCCGCAACTGGCGCGTTTGCGAAAGGATTATCGCATCGTCGAGACGAAGCCGCAGAAGCTCTCCGCCCTGCCCGCCGAAACGCTGGCCGAGGCACGCTATATAATCGGGCAGCCAGCCATCGCTCCTGAGACGCTCGACAAACTGAAGGCGCTGCGTTGCGTTTTCAACGTGGAGCCAACCTCGTCAACAACATGCCCTACGAGACGCTATTCGCGCGCGGCATCCATGTCGTCACCACCGGCCAGGTCTTTGCCGAGCCCGTGGCCGAGCTCGGCCTTGCCATGGCGCTGAATCTCGCGCGCAACATCGTCGACGCCGACCTCGCCTTCCGGCAGGGCAATGAGCTTTGGGGTGGCGACGGCAACCAGACGGCGCGGCTCCTCTCCGGCGCCGATGTCGGCATCATCGGCTTCGGTGACCTCGGCCGCGCGCTCAACCGCCTGCTGACTGGCTTCCGCACCCACACAAAAGTCTATGATCCGTGGCTGCCGCCGTCGATCCTAATCGACAACAGCGTCGAGCCGGCCTTGCTCGACCAGGTGCTGTCACAAAGCGATTTCGTCTTCGTCGTCGCTTCCGTTACCAGCGAGAACCAGGGTTTTCTTGGCGCAGACTCATTTGCCAAAATGCGCAAGGGCGCAGCCTTCATCCTGCTCAGCCGGGCCGGCGTCGTCGATTTCCCGGCTTTGATGGCTGCGGTGAGGAGCGGCCACATCGTCGCCGCCAGCGACGTTTTTCCCGAGGAGCCCCTGGCCAAGGACCACGCTGTTCGCGCTCTGCCCGGCTTCCTGCGCTCGGCCCACCGAGCCGGCGCGCTCGACATTGCCTTCAAGCGCATGGGCGACATGGTGCTGGAGGACATGGACCTGATCGACCGCGGCTTGCCGCCGCTGCGCTCAAAGCGCGCCGAGCGCGAGACGGTGTCGCGCATGCGCTCCATGCCGGTTGCACGGAACTAGACGCGAAAGCAGAAGATCTAAGAACGCGACGACGGTGTGACGATGGCGGTCCTCGACGTATCGCTTAGGCCAAATTTCGAAGCCCGATCACCACCGAGCGAAGAGCCACGCGCCTGAGTTTGGCGGCTCCACTACCGTTCAGTCGTCTTCCAGATTTCTGGCCTCTTCGGCGCGGGGCAACAGAAAGGCTGCTAGTGCATCGACAACGTCGGAAAGCGTGCCGGGATCAATGGCAACGTCTTGAATGAAGGCCGTCCAGGTTGAGGGCGCCTTTTTGTTCCATACGGGAAATAGTCGCCGATGTGACACCCTCCTTGAGAAATTCGGACAGCCGCATCATGCCCCGTTCCTGCAAGAGCGAGACTACGCGATCTTCTTGACGCCGAGGCTTCGTTTGCATGGGACTTGTTTGATACAAATCCTTGCAGTCGCAAGGAAACTAACAAGGTTATGTATCACAACGGACGATACAACAGACGTATTTAGCCCAATGTTTCGGTGCAGCGACGAGAACATTGCCCGGCGCAAGGAACGCACATCCCTGGCCGAGCACCGATCCCTCCTGGGCATCCGACTGAGCAAGCGCTTACGGATCCTTTCCTCCAGCGGTTTGAACCTCAGGATACCGTTCGCTTGCGCCCACTTCGTACACGTCGGCGGCATGCCGAGCTTCTCCCTTCTGCGACCGGGACGAATGCCGTTGTCGCTTCGATATGGAACGCCTTCATCTGAGATTCATTTCCGGCTCCAATCACAAAAATATGGTCTCATGTGATTTTCATACGAACGGCAAGTGTCTATCGTCGCGGTTGTTATGCCGGCTACGCATTCGAAACGAGCTCGCAGGCCCTCTATCGCGTGCACATAAGCCGCATTAGAATCAGCAGTTTATGGCCGATGGAGACGCCCACATGAGTTCCCCGCAGGCAATCTTATTCGATACGTTTGGAACGATCGTCGACTGGCGCTCCAGCTTAATAGAAGAACTGACTGCGTTCGGACGCGAGCGGAATATTGTCGGCGACTGGACCAGCCTGATCGATGCTTGGCGCAGCGCTTACGCTCCATCGATGGACAGGGTGCGGAAGGGCGAGCTGCTCTGGACCACGCTGGATAAACTCCATCGCGCAACTCTCGATCGGCTAGTCATGGAGTTCGGGATCAAAGGCCTTGCGCAAGAAGACCTGGCTTATCTCAACAAGGGGTGGCATCGCCTGCGCCCTTGGCCCGACTCCGTGAAGGGCCTAACGCGATTGAAGAAGAACTTCATCATCGGGCCGCTGTCGAATGGCAATGTCGCATTGCTCGTCAACATGGCCAAGCACGTTGGACTTCCTTGGGACATGGTGTTTGCTTCGGATTTGTTTCATCACTTCAAGCCGGACCGCGAAAACTATCTCGGCGCCTGCCAGCTCCTTGATCTGCAGCCAAAAGAGGTGATGTTGTGCGCCGCCCACAATGACGACCTCAAAATGGCGCGGTCCCTCGGTCTGCAAACTGCCTTCATCGCTCGTCCGACGGAGTATGGACCCCACCAGACCAAGGACTTCGCTGCTGACGAACCATGGGATGTCATTGCCGCAAACGTCGATGATCTTGCGGACAAGCTGGAAGCCGTGAGAGAAACCTGAATCCGAAACGCATCAGATGCGCGGGCCTCTCGCATCAAGCTTGATATAAGCAAGGAAGTCGAGCGAAACAGTCCCACTCGATTGCCCTACCCGATCGATGATCAGTTGCACAATGCCCGTCGATGGTTGTCGCTTTATCTGCGATCCGCCAAAAAACGCCATCACGCTCTCACTTTCCCGACTCTGCGCTTTGTTCGTAGGAGAGCCATCAACATTGGGCCAATCGAAAATTGCCCTCCCCTCGCCTTCTCCGTGAGATTTCGCAGATAGCCTCCTGCGCTATTGATCGTCGCGGCCTTTTGCAGCATTGCGGCAATCACCACGCCAGCGGCCTCTGGTCCCATTGCCACTTGGGCGTCCTCCCAGGCGCTCGGGCTGATGCCAAGTATCTTTCGCACGAGCTCAGCGGCAGCTATGAGGTCCCGCCAGGACGCAATCCCACCTTTGGCGTAGTCGATGATGTCGGGGCATGCATCGAGGACCATGCCGAGCGGATACCCCTTCATCGGGACCACCTGGTCGGTGGGGTCCTGCTCGCGCAGCGTCACGCGGCGTTCTGCGCCTAAGGGCGGAGGCGCGTCTGTGGCTGCGCGTTGTGGCCCCATCGAATATACCGGTCCCTGGGGTTCTCTCGCGGACTGGACCTTCCCCTTTGCTTCTTCGAAAGCAAGTTCAGATTCAGTAAGGGATTCTGGATTTGAATTCTGTATGTGACGCTCAAACTGAGACTCATTGGCGCCCGGATTCCTGGAATTCAGATGAAATTCCAGGGCATTACGGATCTCGTCCATCAGAAACGTCAGTTCCAAGGCCACCGGCTCGAGTTCGGACTTCGTCGGGAGACGGGGGATACGCTGCACCAGACCTCGATAGGTCGCGTGCAAACCGTTCCAATCGCCTGGGACGCCCTCCTCCAAGCCCACGGCAATCATCTTAGCGATCTCCCGCCGATAGAGGGTCACGCGCTCGCGAAGGAGCAAGAGAGCACGGCGCTCCTGCCTCGCTGTGTCGGCCAACTGCTCAATCTCCTGGGCGCGCGCGACGAGCGGAGTAAGATCGAAACCGAAGGCGGTCTCGATCTCGCCCCCCTGCCCTTTTCGAGCGTAGCGCTTACCGTTGGGACTGTCCCGCCGGATCACCAGGCCGCAATTGACGAGCACAGCGAGGTGACGGCGGAGTGTCGCCGGCGGCATGCCGTGCGCCCGAAGGGCGAGCTGCACGTTGGAGGGAAAGACGATGAGGTCCCCCTCCCCTGTCAGCACAGTCTCTGGGTGAAAGCTCAGCAGCGCGTTGAGGACGGCCAGCGCGCGGTCGCTCGCACCCAGCGCCGCCTTGGCCTCGCATATGGCGTTAAAGATCTTCCACTTGTGAACGACGGCTTCGGTCGGGCATTCGCGGGCTACCATATTGGCAGCCAACATGCCGAGCGACAGCGATCGCCGCCCAAAGGGCGTCGTCGTTAGGGTCTCGTTCATCACTTCCTTGCCTTCAATCAGGCAAAAGAAATCTGCTCGCCAAAACGACGCCAAAGAACTTGACTGTGAATCACGGAAATGGGATTCTCATTTTGCTTAGGAATGAGAAGGGCTTCCGGAACCACGTTTCGGGGGCCTTTTTCTTTTGCGATTTCACCTCTTCGTTGGTCGAGTTAATTGCGAATGTCGCCGTGCCACCTGTGCCATCTAATTTTGCACGGTCTCAGTGAGATATCGTTCGTACAGTTGATCAAGATGCTTGATAAGGAATGTCCCAAAATCCGGCGCGATCTTCTCGTCCATGACGAGCGTAACCTTTCCGTCGGTTTGCTTGTATCGCACAACCTCCCTGCCCTCCTCATTATGCCAAATCTGGAAAGGTATGCTGGCTTCACGCCCCCCGCTCAAAGCCGCGAAGAATAGGCCAAAACGCGCGTCGCTGTCGGCGGCCATGAAAGCCTTATCGCGCGAAAGCTGTTCGACCTGTTCCTTATAACTCCTGTTAAGAAGCAGCTCTGCCAATGCGGACCACCGAGGCCTTCCGGTCTTAGCAGCGGGCCCGATCAGTTGCGCGACCTCAGGCGGAATTCCGCGGCCTATGGCGATCAGACGGGACAACTGGGTCTTCTCGACACTCAAGGCCGCCATTATCGCGGCGCGATCAAAACCATGATTTTCTATCGCAACAGCGAACAAAGCCCGCTCGATATAACTTAAATCTAGACGCGCCGAGTTCTCTTGGCCTTGGGCAATCAGCAGTTCGGCGTCGCTCATCTCGCGTACGACAGCGCGCACCGGTTTCCTCAGCTCCGCAGCTGCCTGGAGCCGGCGATGTCCGTATGCGGCCTGATAATGTCCGACCCTTACCGGGTGGGGACGAACAAGAATTGGGACCTGTTGGCCATGCTCTGCGATCGAAGCCACCAAGGCACTTTGCTCGTCGGGCGAGAAGGCAATCCGATCAGTGATGAAAGAGGCCTCGACCAGGGTAGGGTCAAGGCTGACAACGGCCTCCCCCGCCGCAATCAACGATCGGGCTTCCTGAGCAGCGTCTGCTATCTTACCAAGGGCCCGACCCATGGCGCCCACCGCCCCCGCCCGAACGGGAACAGCCACATCCAGCCTGGCATTCGGCACTGCTAGCCCCTGCCCCTCCTCTTCGGAGGAGTTGCCAATTGGCAACTCACGATCTCGCCCAGCGAGTAAAGTCTGCAGCATCCCCTTACGGCTCATGATGTACGCCCCCAAGCGTGCTCGATCAGGGTCTCGATCTCGCCATTTACGGCATCGAGCGACTCGATTGCCCGGTCATAGGTTGATCGCGTGAAGTTCTCCCGCCCGATCTCGTAAAGAGTCTGCTTGGTCAGCCCTGCATCGGAGATCGCAGTCGATTTCAACATCGTGTTGGTCAATACCCGCTCGCGAAACAGCGAGCGCATGAAAGCCAGCATCTGCGTCTGAGGCCCGTCTGATGGCTCATAACGAGTCACGACGTAACGCAGGAAATCGTAATCAAGTTCACCACCCGCTCCTTGAACCACTGAGAGAAGATCAGCAGCCATTAGGAGAAACTGACACATCGACATCACGTCGAGCATTTGGGGATGCACGGTCACAAGCATAGCGGTGGCCGCACACAGGGCGCCCAATGTCAAAAAGCCAAGCTGGGGAGGGCAATCCAAGACGATTATGTCGTAGCGATCAGCGACAGCACCAAGCGCCGTAGCAATTCGGCCAAAGAACGCCTCGCCAGCTGCATCAGCCAGGGCGCGCGGTGTGTCATGCTCGAATTCCATGAGCTCAAGATTGCCGGGGATAAGGTCAAGACCAGGAAAATAGGTCTTGCGCACGACCTCCTCGGTCGGTCGCCTCTCTGCGTCGTAACGGATGGCGCCATAGAGGGTCGAATTGGCCTCAATATCGAACTCCGGCTGATAGCCGTGCAGAGCTGTCAGGGAGGCCTGCGGATCAAGGTCAACAGCAAGAACGCGATAACCGCGCAACGCAAGGTACTGCGCGAGATGCGCGGATGTTGTCGTCTTGCCGGACCCCCCCTTGAAATTCACAGTCGCCAAGACCTGGCAGTGCTCTCCTATTCCGCGCTTCGGCAGATAGCGTTTGCCTTTGCCGCCTTCATCCAACAATCGGCGAAGTTCGTTGATCTGCTCAAGCGTATAGGAGCGCCGACCACCGATGCCGGTGTCGGGCTGTGGGCCTTTCCCTCCTAGCGACAACTGCCGCAAATAGCCGTCGGCGACGCCAATCAGCTTGGCCGCTTCACCGGAAGAGAAGGTCCGCAGGGATTTCTGCGAAATCGGCGGGAAGAGAGACTGACGAAGCGCCAGCAACTCATGAGATAAAGAATTCCCATCGCCGGCAATGACGTCAGTCACCTTGGGCTTGGCCCGCTCCAATCGTGCTTTATCTCCGGTAGCCATCCGTTCCTACGCTTTTCAAGAAAGTTATGCCCTTGAAGCGTAGATATAAGCGCCGATTCTTAAGATTCTGGCAAGCGCTAAAGGGTTAACGCGTACTTACCAATTTCACTCAGATTCGGCTTGGATTTTCTCCAGTTGCCAATTGGCAACTGCAAACTCAACCGTGGCGCGAGGCCCAATAATGGAGGCTAGACGCGCATCGACCGCCCGTTCGAAACTCGCGATTGGACAATCCGACAAACGAATTTCCAAATGAGGAGGCTCCAAGGGAGGATCGCCATTCAGCGTCCTATCCGCTTTCAGATCCAGCCATCAACCACCAGCGTCATCGGGGGGACAGTAACTGCCTGGACTAATCAATTTCTTGAATCAGTCTCGCCCGATCGATTCACGAAATGCGTTGGACGCGCGACGGCCAGCGGCGCGATATTGCCAAAATGGACGCTACCGCAACCCTCGAAGAGAACCTGAGTTTCCTCGTGCTCGAACGACGCGAGGAGGCCTGCAACATTGCTCGCTATTACGTCCTCTCCGTCGAACCCTCATTGTTCGGCGATGCAAGCCTGGTTCGGGAGTGGGGCCGGATCGGGAGCAGGGGCCGTCGGCTTATCGAACTGCACGGGACAACGCAGCTCGCAGCAGAGGCGCTGGACAGGTGGCTCGCCAGGAAGAAGCGGCGTAAGTACTCTGTGCGACCGTAGACCGGCTCCATCCGTACCGGCGACCCGATTGACCCATCGCGGCCAAAGTTGATGGCCAACCGTGGCAAATTGACAATCTCTCATCAACAAATTGGGGACTACGCCGCGTCACGGCCGGCTCTGGATACATTCAATTAAGAAGGCCTAGTCGGGCGGAGATTGGAATGCCAAAGGAGCCCCCGTTGAGCTTGGCAGAAGTCAGAAAACTGGCAATTCGAGCATGCCTGGCTGTAGTGTCTCGGCAATAGGATGCAAGTCGCGCCACAAGGAAATTGATGATGACTGCCTTACTACCGAACGTGGATCCCGAAGGTCTGCTCGAATATTCAGTCGTCTTTACCGATCGCGCACTCAATCATATGTCGCTGGTCTTCCAGGGCGTCATGCGTGACATCTCGCAAACGCTGCGCCGGGTTTACAACGCGGAAGAAGGCGCCGGCGTCGCATTGGTGCCCGGTGGCGGCACCTACGCCATGGAGGCGGTGGCGCGCCAACTCGCTCACGGCAAGAAGGTGCTGGTAATCCGCAACGGCTGGTTCTCCTATCGCTGGACACAGATTTTTGACATGGCGGCCATCCCTGCCGAGAGCATTGTGTTGAAGGCGCGTCAGACCCAATCAGGGTCGGATGCGCGCCAGCAGCCATTCGAGCCGGTGCCGATCGACGAGGCCGTGGCCGTGATCGAGGCAGAGCGTCCGAATCTCGTATTCGCGCCGCATGTGGAGACCGCCTCCGGCATCATGCTGCCAGAGGGGTACATGAAGGCCATTGCTGACGCCGCTCACAGGGTAGGGGCGCTGTTTGTACTCGACTGCATCGCCTCGGGCTGTGTTTGGGTCGACATGAAAGAAGTCGGCGTTGACGTGCTGATCTCGGCGCCGCAGAAAGGGTGGAGCGCCTCTCCCTGCAGCGGCCTCGTTATGCTGAGCGAAGCTGCGAAGGCTGATGTGAAGGCGAGCATCAGCTCCTCCTTCGCCTGTGACCTGAAGAAGTGGCTTGAAATTATGGAGGCGTATGAGAAGGGCGGTCATGCCTACCATGCCACCCTGCCAACCGATGCCCTGCGCGGGTTCCACGGCGCCATGCTGGAAACCGAGGCGAGAGGTTTCGAGAAGGTGAAGGCGGCGCAGCTCGAACTCGGCACTCGCGTGCGCAAACTCTTCGCCCAACGCGGCTTTGCAAGTGTTGCCGCGCAGGGATTCGGCGCACCTGGTGTCGTCGTTTGCTACACCGACGATCCCGCCATCAAGTCCGGGGCCAAGTTTATTGCCGTCGGCGTGCAGGCAGCGGCCGGCGTTCCCCTCATGTGCGACGAACCTGCTGACTTCCAGACCTTTCGTGTTGGGCTTTTCGGCCTCGACAAGCTCGCTGACATTGACCGCACAGTGGGCAACCTTGAACGGGCTTTGGATGAGGTCTTGGGCAGCGCAAACGTGCGGTAGCGGCGGAATGCCAAAGCCCGCAAAGCTGCGTTCGCCTTGAACCATCGACTGGGAGCCAACGCGGCCTCCGGCGAGAAGCTCGACAAAACGAAAGGCGCTCGACCCTTTCGGGGAGCGCCTTTCAATGGTTCGGTCCGAGTCGCGGGGAGGGGAGCGATCGTAGGCGAAACCACTCAAGCAGATGTAGGGATGGCGCCGCGGTTTTCAAGTCAGAGCTAGGCTATAAGCCGGCCGCCTTGGTCAGGTTTACCCGAAACCGGTCGCGCCGCCGCTGATAGCGCCGGGTCATTTCCGCCGAGGCATGGCCCAACTGCTTTTGCACGTAGCGCTCGTCCACCTCGGCCGAAGAGGCGAGGCCTGCGCGCAGCGAATGCCCTGCAAACTTAGCCAAGCGCTCGCCCTCGGGAAGGTCGGCCCGCACGCCAGCCGCCAGGGCCGCCCGCTTCACCAGACGAACCACATGTTTGTCGGCTAAACGATCAGGGCCGACCTCCTTGCCCTTGCCGGTCACGCGCCGGAACAGCGGGCCGCGGCCGACCCGAGCCAAGGTCAGCCAGGCCTGCAGGGCGGCGACAGGGCAGGTGGCGTCGGACGAACCGCGGCCGATCTCGAGCTCGCGCCAACCGGTCTTGCCACGCAGGGACACGACCATGCCATTGTCGAGGATCTCGATCCAGCCACCGCCGTCTTCGGTCTGGTTGCGGCCGACATCGAGGCCAACGATCTCTGAGCGCCGCAGACCGCCGGCGAAACCGACCAGCAGCATGGCGCGATCGCGCAGGCCGCGCAGCGTGCCGCGCTCGAGCGTCTCCAGCATGGCGATGATGTCTTCCGGCAGGACCGCTTCCTTCTGTCGGGGAGGAGCGGCATGGGTATTCCGGATCCCGGCCAGCACGGTGGCGATGTGCCGATCCTTGCGATCGAGCGGCGTGCCGCGCTGCGCGTAATTCCAGGCGACGGCCGAGAGCCGGCGCTCGATCGTGGCGACGGAGTTAGCGTGGTGGTCAGCCCCCATCGCAGTGCCCGAGGCGCAGGCGGTGATGTAGAGGCCCACTGTTTGAGGCGAAGGCACGGCGACTTCGAAGTCCTGCCGCCGGCACCAACTGGAGAAATGCCGCCAGTCGCTCGCATAGGCCTTGCGCGTGTTCGCCGAGCTCGCGGCGTCGGCATAGTCGCGGGCTCGGCCAGCGAGGGCCTCGAGATGGGCGGGCAGGGGAGGGGAGGGCTCTTCCAGGGGCTGGAAAGCTACGGCGTCGGGGCTCTTCGCCGCAGAAGTGCCGACCAGAGCCGGAAGGTTGGTGTGCGAGGTTGTTTCCTCACGATCGATATCCTCGAGACGTTGAGGATTGCTCTCCCTCACCTCTATGCCTCCCACGGATTGATAACCGACGCGCCGGTATCCGCAAAGTCGGCTACATTGCGGGTGACGAGAATCAGGTCGTGAACGATTGCTGTCGCGGCGATCAACCCGTCGACGTCGCCGCGCGGCCGGATTGCGGCAACCCGCCCCCATTCGACGGAGATCTGGTCGGTCACCGGCAGGATGCGGTCAGCGTGGTCGTGGCGGATCTTGCGAAGCCACGCGGCGAGGTGGCCTGCTGTCTTGGGATCGGATTTCTGCTTGAGGGCGATCCCGCGCATGATCTCGCCGAGCGTGAGCGTGCTGAGGTAAATGCCGACGGGATCGACCGAGCGCAACCACGATACGGCTGGGACCGAGCCGCGTCGGGCCTCGGAGATGACATTGGTGTCGACGAGGTACATTAGAGGGCCACGTCGCGGCTCGGCATTTTCGCGCGCCTGGCGATCGCCTCGGCGACCTCGTCATCCCAGGCGGGCCCGGCGAGCAGATCGTCGACCAGGCTCGGCCGCCCGGCACGCAGCACATCGTAATCGGCAGCCGACAGCACCACGGCGGCGCGTTCTCCGCGCAGGGTCACGATCTGCGGCCCTTCGGTCCGTGCCTTCTGGACCACGCGGGAGAACTGGTTCTTGGCGTCCTGCAACTGCCATGTCATGACTGCACGCTCCTAGCTAGACTGTCTAGCTATATAATGGCAGATTTCGACGGGTCAACGGCCCCTTTGCCAGCGCTGGAGGGCATTTGCGGCGGTGCCCGTCGAGCCTCCATATATAAAGAGCATAATGTCCGATAATGCAAGATTATCGGACATAGTTTTGCACCGACACCTGGGGCGGTTTGGGGCCTTTTTGCTGGCCGTAAGCGCCGCGCCAGTTTAGCATGTTCCGCCATGCGCGAGCCCAAAACCACTCTACCACCAACCGCCCTCCTGCGTCCCGTGCCGGCCTGGGCTAGGGTTAAGGCGGCGCCTCAAAGCGCGACGGACGCCACCTTCGCCGCTGGTGCCGCCCTGGCCGCTCTTGATGCCATCGTGCGGGCCGAGCCCGTGTTTGCCGGGGTCTGGCGCCAGCGCCTGGCGCTGTCGGCCGCCGCCGCCACGGCCCGCCTGCTCGGCCGGCGTGAGGATGAGGCCGCCTTGCGCGATGCCTGGTGCTTCCGCTCCGGTGGCGAGGCGATCGGTCCCGCCGAGCCGATCCTGCGCCTCTGGCGCCAGCTGGCGACGCGCTCGACCGGCTGGCCGCTGCGGGCGATCGAGGAGGCCGCCCGCGCCCTTGGCCGCGATCTGAAGCGCAGGGCAGGGGAACTGGTCGCCCTGCTCGACGCCCACGCTGAGAGCGCGGGAAAGCCCCTTGCCGCGGTGGTGGCACTCGGTGAAGCGGTGAGCCGCGCCTTCCCTGAGGCGGACCCTTTGTCCCTCGTTCTGGCCGATCTCCTGCTGGCGGCGAAACTGGGCTGGCCGGTTCCGGTGCCGCTGTTGATGACCGAGATCGCCAACCCGCTGCTGCGCGTCGGTGAGCCGCGCCGGCGGCCGCGGCCGGGGGAGGGCGGTTGGCCGGCGGCCCTGGCGACCGCCTATGCCCTGGCCGCCGCCACGGCGGTCGATCGGGCCATCGATCTCGAGCGGCGGGTGGCGAGCCTGCAAAGGGCGGTGCCGAAACTGCGCGCCAAGGGGGCAGGGCCGATCGTGGCAGGGCTGCTGGCCGATGACGCCCTGACGCCGGCTTCGGCGCCTGGCCAGATGACCGATCGGGCGCTACGCCGTCTGTTCGATCGGCTGGTCGAACTCGGCGCCGTGCGCGAGCTCAGCGGCCGTCCGAGCTTCCGGGTCTATGGTCTCTGAAGCAAAAGGCGGTCGGATGGGGTGGGTTCAGGAAGGTACGATTGGGTTGAAAGGCATGTTGCGACGCCTGGTCATTCCATTTGGCGGTAGGACGCGCTAGCCATGGCCAAGCCAAGATCTCCACCCGTGCTTGACCGCGAGCTTGCCGACCTGCCGACGGCCGTGCGCTGGCGGCAATGGATGGGCCGGGTCGAGGCGTTGATCTTTGCCTCGCCCCAGCCGGTGAGCCGCGCGGACCTCGCCAAGCTGGTGGGAGAGGGTGCCAATCTCGATCTGCTCATTGACGACATCCGGGCCGAACTGGTCGACCGGCCCTATGATCTCGTCGCCGTCGCCGGCGGCTGGCAGCACCGCACCCGGCCCGCCTTCGCCGGCGTCATTCGCGCCAGCGAGCTGACCGAGCCGCCACGGCCGGAGCTGACGCCGCTGGAAGCCACTGTTTTGCTGGCGATCGGCTATTTCCAGCCCGTGACGCGCGGCGAGTTGTCCAAAATGTTCGGGCGGGAGGTTTCGCGGGACCTGATCGCCGCTCTGCGCAGCGATGGCTTTGTCGGGGCCGGTCCGCGCAGCCCGCAGACGGGGGCGCCCTATACCTATGTGACCACGCCAGGGTTCCTCGAGCATTTTGGGTTCCAGACCCTGCGCGACCTGCCGGACCTCGAGGTGCTGGAGGATGCCGGCTTGCTGAGCAAGGCGCGGCTGCTGGCCGAGGATCTGCCGGCCGTTCCAGGCGAAAGGGAGGAGGAAAGCGATACTGGAGAAGAGGCGGAAGAGCCTTTCTCGGTGTATGGCGGTGCTTCCAAGGACTGAACGGTCCCGATCTATCGTTTTGCCAATGGTCTTGAAGTTGGGAATGTCATATAGGACGGTTATTCCCCAGTCATAAGCGCATCGCCATGAAGCCCCCTCTGAAGCCGTTCACCGTCGAGGTGAAGCGCTCGCGTTCCACTACCTCCGTTGCAAAGCCGATCAGCAGCGAGCCGCCCGTGTTGATTGAAGCCCAGCCGGCCTCTGCCCCAATTCCGCCGTCCCACGCCCGCCAGTTGGCTGAGCAGATGTTTGCCACTCTGACGACGAGCTCCAGCGCGGCACCCGAGACGAAGATGACGGCTGAGAGTGCGTTTCGGGCCGTCGTCCCGCCGGGACCATCGGTAAAGGGGCCGGAGGCTGAGTCGGTGGCGGAGAAGGTCTTACGGGCGACTGCTCCACCACCCGCACCGGTGCATGAGCCGGGTGCAAATCCGTCCGCGACAAAGCTTCTGTTGCTCAATGGGGTGGTTCCCGCCAAGCTGCGGGAGCCACACGGGGAGAAAGTCCCAACTTCCCCGGTGGCGGAGAGCGTGTTCTGGACGGCTGCTCAAGCGGCCGTAACGATGGAGGCGTCGGACGCTGAGCCGGCGCCCAATCCTTCCCCGACACAGCTCCCGTCCGTCGAGGAGGCGGTTCCAGCCAGGCCGCGCAACCCCCACGCAGGGAAGGTGCGAACTGAGCCTGCGCTGGTGAACAAGGTCGTGAAGTCGAAAGTTCCGACAGCTGGGAAGCTGGCCGCGCCTAGCGCACCGGCGTGGCCGCAGCACAATCCGCCTCTCAAGGTCCCCGAAGTGAAGTTCGCCGAAGCGAAGCTCACTCAGGCGGGTCCCGCCTCGCCGGCGGCTGAAGCCCAGCTTCAGGGACGGCAGAACTGGAGTTGGAGCCCCGGCGAGCGCTGGAAGAGGCGGCTGCGGTATCTGCGCTGATACGGTGCGGGAGGGCGCCTTCGGCGAACGAGCGAGAGTGGCGTGTTGGAGGGGCGATGACCAGCGTGGAAGAATTCAACCTGCGCCTCAGCGCCACCAAGGACATCCTGGTCGGGCTTCAAAAAAGCGACCTGGCCCTGGCGCCGCTCCAGGAGGATGAACTTCGATCGCGCGCGCAGTCGCTGGTGAGCTTTCTGGCTGGGATCGAGCCCGGCGGCGCGCTGCCACCGTGGTTTACCGAGGTTGCTGCCAGCGCCGAGGACTACCTCATGGACTGCCTTCGAAGCAATATCGCCAGCGGCAGCCAAGCGCCAATGGCCTCGCCGCTGCCTCCAGATACTCCGATTGAGCCGAGGCCCAAGGCATGGTGGCGTTTCTGGGGCCAGTAGCCGGCGACGGCTCGATGTCGCACAGACACCTCGTCATGCCGCTGGCTGCGCCTGCATCGAGGTCGCACCAAATTAAGGATCGAAGCCTAAGATCGCGCCATCCGCGGCAGGGATGCGCCCATGAGCAAAGATCTGATCCTGCTGAATGGGCTGGGCATCGCGCACAACGCGCTGATCCCGTCCGGAACCATTGCCATTATCCTGAAAGATGGTGAGGTGCGCGTCGTCCCCGCGGACAAATTGCGGGAGACCATCAAGGAAATCGGCAGCGACAAGGTCGAGGGCCTGACCATGTCGCCTTCGGATTTCGAGAAGCTGCAAGCAGTTGTTGATCGTCGAAACGCAGAAGGACCTTAAAGAAGTCTCAGGTATTCCAGCACGCGGAAACAGGTCACCATTCGAAAGGTGCCACCTTTCGCCTGACCTACGAAACCTCTCACAATTCGAATTAGGTGACATTATGGCTTACTGCATAACCAGTCTAGCAATCGACACGCCCTACTGTCCGATCTTTAGCCCAGATTATGCAGAGGATAGCCAATTCAAAGAGAAACCATTTAGCCGACCCGCACCACCATCTCGTCGAGGTGCCAACAATCATCAGGCCTGGGTCGCCGCCGCCCGAGTCCTGTTGCAAATAACGGCCCAAATTTAAGAACCCATCGACGGATGCTTTCATAGCTTACATCAATGCCTCGCTCTGCCAGCAACTCCTCAACCTCCCGCAAACTAAATGTGAACCGCACATACAGCCAAACGGCGTGGCGGATCACATCCGGTGGAAACTGATGGCGGGCGTACGAAACTGCTTGCATCACCTCTTATAGCTCAGGTCGTCATTCCTGTGACATTGCCCCACGACGAATTGCGCACTCATGCGTGGATCCTCGGGGCCGAGAGCCGGTTTTCCGCAAGTGCCGTATGCAGCGCCACGCCCAGGCCGATCACCGCATCGTTGAAATCATAGAAGGGATGGTGGAGGGGGGCTTCCTCGTCGCCGCGACGCTGGCCGAGCCAGATATAGGCGCCGGGCCTCCTCTGCAGCATGAAGGCAAAATCCTCGGAGGCGAAGGAGGGCTGCGGCGCGGCGCGAATCGCCGTCGCAACCTGCCTTGCGGCGGCAAGCGCATAATGGGCCGCGGCGGCATTGTTGATCGTCGCGGGATAGTAGCGGTCATAGCTTACGTCGATGGCAGTCTCCGAGCCAAGCGCCACGCCGGCTGCAACTTTGCGGATCGATGCCTCGATCCGGTCCTGCACGGCCGCATCGAAGCTGCGCACCGTGCCGGTGAGGTTGACGCGCGCCGGCAGCACATTGTGGGTATGGCCGCCTTCGATGCGCGTCACCGAGAGGACGGCGCTCTCTGTCGGGGCGATGCGGCGGGCGATGATGGTATTGAGCTGGCCGACCAGCTCGCTCGCCGCCAGAATGGCATCGGGTGTCGCCTGGGGCTGAGCGGCGTGGCCACCGCGGCCAGTCACTTCGATATCGACGCGGTCCGCCGCCGCCATGATCGGGCCGGCGCGGGTTTCGACCTCACCGGCCGGCAGATCCGGCCAATTATGCAGCGCATAGACCTCGTCGACGGGGAAACGCTCGAACAAGCCATCTTCCAGCATGGCGCGGGCGCCGGCGAGGCCTTCTTCGGCCGGCTGGAAGATGAAGACGACGGTGCCGTCGAAGCGCCGAGTGCGAGCAAGGTGCCGGGCGGCACCGAGCAGCATGGTCATGTGTCCGTCATGGCCGCAGCCATGGAAAATACCGGGCGTCAAGCTGGAATAGGGGGCGCCGGTCGCTTCCTGGATCGGTAGGGCATCCATATCGGCGCGTAGTCCGATCGCCCGGTCCGAGACGCCGTTCTTCAGAATGCCGACAACACCGGTGCCGCCCACGCCTGTCGCAACATCAAGGCCGAGTGCGCGCAACTCCTCCGCGATCAGGGCCGAGGTGCGAAACTCGGCGCGGCCAAGTTCGGGATGGCGGTGGAGGTGGTGGCGCAGTTCGGTCAGCGCTGGCAGGAGATCGTCGATATCGTGCGCGAGGGGAGACATGGCAGAAGATCCGTTCAGTGACGTCATTCCTGGAAGCGGCAACAGGACCATGCGGTCGTCGGCGGTGAGGCGAAAATAATCCGATATTGTTGGTCGTCGTCCCCCAGCGGTGCGTCGGTACCATCCGGGCTGCCAGCACAGCGTCGAGAGGCTCGGTGGCGATGATGAAGGAGCCGACGGCGACCAGCCGCCGGCGAAAGAAGGGCGGCGCGACCTTGCGCGAGGCGCCGACGGCGATCAGCACTTGCTTGGCTTCTCTCATCGACCGCGCGACATTCAGCCCAGCGCGTGACTCGCCAGTCCATAGATCCACGGCTCGTTGTTGGTGCGGTTCAGGAAATGGCGTCCCTTGGACATCGTCGTAACGGTCTCGTACACGCCGAGACCGCTTTCTCGAAGAAACTCGGCAAATGCCCCTGTTTCTTCTCGCGTATCAACGCGGACGAATTGTCCCGCCAAATCCTTCAGATGCACCGCAGCAAGATGGAGAGCATCACCATCGCTTTTTGCTACGATGGGGCCTATCACATGGCCATTGCCAAACTCGCGTTTCATCGAGTAACCGACGATTTCGCTGCCGCGTTTCAGCACCCAGACGGAAGCGTCTTCTGAAAGCAGTCGCAGCAGCCTCTCACGGTTGGCCCCGAATGCGCGGGAATCCAGCCTCGTTATCTCCTCGAGCCTGTCGCTCGGCAGCTCACTTAGTTCACCCTCCAAGGCTGGCAATGTCGGAAGTCTGAGTGAGGCTTCTCCCTGGCGCTGATAGACGACCGCTTCTTTTGTGAAGCCGAGCGAGACATAAAGATTAAAGGCGGCATGAGTAGAATTCAGCGTCAAATTGCGATGGCCGCATCGCTCGAGAACCTGATTCATGAGCCATCGGCCGCCTCCTAGAGATTGTGTGCGAGGCGTTGTGATCACTAGGCCGATGGTTGCCCAATCGTCCCCATATTGGAACCACATTGCGCTTCCGAAAACGCGCCCAATGCCGTCGACGGCGGCGATCCCATGGCCGGCCCGGCGCAGGAAATCCAAATCCTTGCGCCGATGCGGCCAGCCAACCGAGACAACAAGCGCTTGAAGCCGGTCCACATCAACTTCAGCAATATCCCGCGCTACCAATTCGAATGACTTCAAGCGCACTGATCTTTGCATTTCAGCCAATCCGCTTCTTCATCAAATGCCCATTTCTGCTCGCAGAGTGCACCTTTGTTCCGCTGACGCAAGGGACCGCTGGGAGCCTCTTTTGCCAGCTTCGCACGCCTATCCCAGCATGTTTCGCTAGTTCGAGGCAGTTATTCGAAATCTTCGGCTAAAGCTGCGGGACATTCGGCAGGGAAAACTATGGCCCGAGATTACCGTCCTGGCACGGTCGAATTGCGCAGGCAGAGTGGCGCCCATGCATGTCGAAGAAATCCTCGCGAAGCGGATCGCCTTTCCGGCCGTCGCCGACGCGTCCAACCACGCTATTTTGGACTGGATATGTCAGCCCTTCCAAGCGCCTGAAGTTAGTGTGACGGCCCGTCCGAGTCTCAAAGGTGACCGGTCCATCCCGATCGGCGCACTCAGGGTCCGCGAAAGAATAATTGAGAACTTCGGGGCGTTCCTTGCCACGTGACTGGGGAGGACCTGTATGACGTTTCTCTTCAACTCCGACGCAGCCCGCGGCGCGATCTTTCGAGAGATCTTCGCGCGGGAGCTCCCGGACTTGGAATTCAGGCATTCCAGCGAAAGCGTGGAGCCGGATAAGGTTCGTTATCTGCTGACGTGGGCGGCACCTGATGACCTGTTGCGTTACCGCAATCTTGATGTGCTGTTTTCCATCGGCGCCGGTGTGGATCAGTTTAGGTCGGGCAGCGTGCCCGACCATGTGAAGCTGGTGCGCATGGTCGAGGACGGCATCATCGGCATGATGCAGGAATATGTCGTCCTCGGCGTACTGGCGCTCCACCGGGATATGCTGGCATATCGAGAGCAGCAGAAGGGCCACAGGTGGCACGAACTTCCCACTCCGCAGGCCACCCAGCGCCGGGTTGGCTTTCTCGGCCTTGGCACGCTGGCGCAGGCCGCGATTGAGCCTCTCAAGCCGTTCCGTTTTCCCCTGTCTGGATGGAGCCGGAGCAGAAAAGACATCGGCGGTGTTGCTTGCTTTCATGGCGACCATCAGCTTGCCGATTTTCTGATGCAGACGGACATTCTGGTCTGCCTTCTACCATTGACCGACGAGACATGCGGAATTCTCAACGCGAAGCTCTTCTCGTCACTGCCGGCTGGTGCGCGGCTATTGCATGTGGGCCGCGGTCCCCAGCTTGATCAGACGGCGCTGATCGAAGCCCTCGACAGCGGCGGCCTTGCTGCAGCGATGCTCGACGTCACCGATCCCGAACCCCTTCCGGAAGATCACCCGCTTTGGTCGCATCCCAAGGTGATGATTACGCCGCATATCGCCTCGGTGACCCAACCGCACACGGCGGCACAATCGGTCATCGAAAACATTCGGCGTCACCGCGCCGGCAAAAATCTGATCGGCCTCGTCGATCGGACACTCGGCTATTAACAGGAACCAAACATGTCACTTTTGGTCACCCTCGCCACAGATCCCGACTTCACGCCCAAAGCCTCGACGCCGGCCCCTGAGCGTCTGATCTCCGGCAATCCCTCCTTCAAGACCTGGGCACAAGATGCTTCGAAGGGAGAGAAGGTGCTAACCGGAGTCTGGGAAGCGACGCCCGGCGTGACGCATTCCATTAAGGGCACAACCTTTGAATTTTGCCACATCCTCTCCGGCCTGGTCGAAATCGAGGAGAAGGGCGGCGAGACCAAGACCTATCGCGCGGGCGACAGTTTCGTGATGAAGCCCGGCTTTGTCGGCGTGTGGCGCACGATCGAGACGGTGCGGAAAATCTACGTCAGCGTCTACGACTGAGTACAATGCCTGAGGTGCGCCGCAACAGGTGCACCTCATTTCAGAACAATTGACTTTCAAAGCTCTGCCAGACGCGATTCATCTCCGTCAGAAGGCCCATACTCGGAGCAAAACGCGGCGTTCATACTGCTACTGACTCGGAAATCAAGTGAAGCTTGCTTGGGCCATCGCAGTGAGCGGCGGAGGAAAGACAATGAATGCAATAACGGAAATCATCTTGGAGGACGCGGACCTGTTTCGCCAGCAGGCACTGCTTGGCGGCGATTGGCTGGGTGCGAAATCGAAGACGGTGGTTGATGTCATCAACCCCGCCAAGCTTGGGGTTCTGGGCACAGTTCCGAATATGGGGCGCGATGAGACTAGGGCCGCCATCGAGGCTGCAGCCGAGGCGTTCAAGAGCTGGAAGAAGAAGACGCATGCCGACCGAGCGGCTCTTCTGGAGCGCTGGCACGATCTCATCCGGCAACACGAACGGGACCTAGCGCTCTTGCTGACGCTGGAGCAGGGGAAGCCGCTTGCCGAAGCGCTCGGAGAAATCCGTTACGGGGCATCCTTTGTCAAATGGTTCGCGGAAGAGGCGCGCAGGATCGGCGGCTCGACCATTCCCTCGCCCACGTCCGACCGCCGCATCCTGGTGCTGAAGGAGGCCGTCGGCGTCTGCGCCATCATCACGCCGTGGAACTTCCCCAATGCAATGATTACACGCAAGGTGGCACCCGCACTGGCGGCTGGTTGCACGGTTGTCATCAAGCCATCGGAATTCACGCCTTTTTCGGCATTGGCGCTTGGCGTACTGGCGGAGCGGGCAGGCATTCCGGCGGGGGTCATCAACATTGTAACCGGTATGCCGGCAGACATCGGCAAGGAGTTGATGGCCAATGAGACGGTGCGCAAGATCTCCTTCACCGGGTCGACCCGGGTCGGTGCGCTTCTGATGAAGGGGGCTGCTGACAGCATCAAAAGGCTTAGTCTCGAGCTTGGCGGCAATGCCCCCTTCATCGTCTTCGACGATGCGAATATCGACTTGGCGATCGACGGGGCGATTGCGTCGAAGTTTCGCAATGGCGGCCAAACCTGCGTCTGTTCCAACCGCATACTTTTGCAAACCGGCATTTACGACGCATTTGCGGCCAAACTGGCCAGTCGAGTTGCTCAGATGAAGGTCGGCGCCGGCACGGAGGAGGGCGTTGCCATCGGCCCGATGATCAACGGCGCGGCCATTGAAAAGATCGAGCGGCACGTCGCGGACGCGCTGGAGAAAGGTGCAAAAATCATCGCACAGAGCGACCTGGTGCCAAACGGCCGGCAATATGCCCGCCCCATCGTGCTAGGCGATGCAACCACTGAAATGCTTCTAGCGTCGGAAGAGACTTTCGGGCCGGTGGCTCCTCTCTTCCGCTTTGAAGCAGAGGAGGAGGCGATCGCGATCGCGAACGGCACACCGTTCGGCCTCGCAGCCTATTTCTATACCGAGAACCTCAAGCGGTCGTGGCGGGTTGCCGAGGCGCTGGAATTCGGCATGATCGGCCTCAACACCGGCATGGTCTCGACCGAGGTTGCGCCGTTCGGCGGTGTAAAGCAGTCGGGTTTGGGGCGTGAAGGATCACAGCTGGGGATCGAAGAATATCTCGAAACCAAGGCATTGCATGTCGGCGGCCTCGATTAGAAGGCAGCCGCGAAGCAAAATAATCTGCCAGCGGACGAGTGATCTGAAACACGGAAAAGGGGCGACTGAACCGCCCCTTTCTTCATTGTCCATTGATTCTGCCGAAGGTTCAAAAAGCTCGATTCCGCGAGAGGCGCACTCATGCGCTTTTTCGAAAGGGTTCCAAGCCGACCGCGGCAGCCAGTCCGCCGACGTCGTCAACTTCGGTATACTCGTAGAAAGGGTTTCTGGGCTCGTGGCCGCGGTTTACCCAGACCTTGCTTTTGATGCCCAGATCGTAGGCCGTCATCAGGTCGTAGCGGAACGAGGACGAAACGTGCATGATGTCTTCCGGCCCACAACCGAGTTTGTCCAGCATATATTCGAAGCCCTTCATCTGCGGCTTGTAGGCGCCGGTCTCCTCGGCCGTGATGACCATGTGGAAGGGAGCGCCGAGTTTTTCGACATTGAAATTGATCTGGCTTTTCATCGCGTTCGATAGAATCACCAGCGGGATTTCCTTGGCGACCTTGGCCAAGCCGTTGGGCACATCCGAGTGCGGTCCCCATGTGGGGACTTCCTCATAGATGCGCTGGGCATCCTCCGGCCGGAACGCGACACCATTGCGCTTGCACGTCCGCTCCACCGAATTATGCACCACGTCGGCGTATGGCTTCCAGGCGCCGAGGACTTCATCCAGGCGAAATGCCGCGAAGTCCTTGACAAATTGCGCCATCGCAGATGGCGACAATTGCGATGCATAGACACGCCGCGCTGCGCCGGCCATGTCGAAATTGGTCAGCGTGCCGTAGCAGTCGAAGGTGATGTATTTCGGTCTGAATTGGCCCATGGGATCCATCCTCTTATCGGCACTGTCTGCTTGTGCCTCATGCATCATAAGAAGGACCCAGGAGCACTAGTCGCCGCATTCGCTGCGGCTGTTAGCAGAAAATGTCGTATGGCACCGTGACTATGGAGGAGACGCTCCGCCAAGCTTCCTTTCGAGATTGTGCGAGCATTTCGTTCGTTGGGCCGCACGGCATAAGATGTGGCCCAATAGGCAAACGAAAGTGAAAAAGCCTAGCGCGACGGTGCCGGTTAGGAAGAACGTCTGTCTTCGACGGCTTATCTTGGGATCCCGAAGACGCGACCCGGAAAAGCCCATGACCGCACACCAGATCACGCTCGAAACGATGACGCCGCAGCATCTGAGCGGTGCTGTTGAATTGTCGCGGCAAGTGGGCTGGCCGCACCGCCGCGAAGACTGGGAATTTATGCAGTCACTCAGCCACGGCATCGTCGCTGTTGACAACGGGCGGGTCGTCGCGACCACCTTGATGACGCCCTACGGCCAGGATGGCGCCACCATCAACACAGTTATCGTCGACGCTTCGATACGCGGACGCGGGCTTGGCCGCAGACTGTTGGAGGAAGCACTTGCCCAGGCAGGTGAGCGCAACTGCCGTTTGGTAGCGACGCCGGAAGGGCTGTCCCTTTACGAGAAGCTAGGGTTTGTCGCTGTCGGTAGCGTCATCCAACATCAGGGCGATGTGTTGCCGGTCAATACGCCCGGTCATGTAGTGTGGGGTAACGACTGCGACTTCGAACGTTTCGCGGAACTCGATCGCGCGGCGTATGGCCATGATCGCTCTCTGCTGATGCAATATTTGCAGCAGCTGGCAAAATTCGCCGTCATCCGTCAAACAGGCAAGGCACGGGCGTTTGCGGCAATCCGCGAATTTGGCCGCGGATTGGTGATTGGCCCGGTTGTCGCGAGCCACACCGCCGAAGCAAAAGCTCTGATCGACTACTTGCTTTCCAAAAATCAGGGCAGGTTTGTCCGCATCGACACGCACAGTTCCGCAAATCTCGCTGATTGGCTCGGCATGCGCGGGCTCGCTTCCGTCGACAGCGGCACCGCGATGCGGCGCTCTCTCGGCACTGTAAAACCAGCCGGTGTCGCGCAATACCGGACATTTGCGCTTGCCGCTCAGGCATTAGGTTGAATCGGAGGATACAATGTTTAGCAACTCGTTGATCGAGCTCGATCGGGCGCACCTGGTTCATCCCGTCTCATCTTATCGCAGCCATGAAAGGATGGGTGTACGCGTGCTGAAGTCCGCGAGGGGCGCGACAGTGACGGATGCTACCGGGCATCATCTCCTCGACGGATTTGCAGGTCTGTGGTGCGTCAATGTCGGGTACGGGCAGGAAAGCATCGTCGACGCAGCCACCAAGCAGTTGCGTGAGCTGCCCTACGCGACAGGTTATTTCGGCTTGGGCTCCGAGCCGGCAATACGTCTTGCCGCCAAGTTGGCCGAACTGTCGCCGGGCGACCTGAACCACATCTACTTCACGCTCGGCGGCTCTGATGCCGTCGACAGCACTATTCGGTTCATTCGCTATTATTACCATTCCAAGGGTACGCCGCAGAAGGACCAGTTCATCTCAGTCGAGTATGGCTACCACGGGTCGTCGACGGCGGGATCCGGTCTGACCGCGATCCCGGTCTTCCATGCAGGCTTCGGCGCACCATTTCACTGGCAGCACAAGATCCCTTCGCATTATGTCTACCGCAATCCGGTCGGCTCCAACTCGCAGGCGATTATCGACGCGTCGGTCGGGGCGTTACGGGCAAAGATCGCCGAACTGGGTGCGGAGCGCGTTGCCGCATTCTATGCCGAGCCGATCCAGGGGTCGGGGGGTGTCCTTGTCCCGCCGGTGGGATGGCTGACAGCGATGCACGCCGTTTGCAAGGAGCACGACATTCTGTTCGTTGCCGACGAGGTCATCACCGGCTTCGGTCGCACTGGGCCGCTTTTCGCGTGTGAAGAGGATGACGTCACGCCGGACTTGATGACCACGGCAAAGGGGCTGACGTCGGGCTATGTGCCGCTGGGCGCCGTTTTCATGTCTGACAATGTTTACAATACGATCGCGGATGGTGCAGGCAAGGCTGACGTCGGCCACGGCTATACTTATTCTGCTCATCCTGTGAGCGCCGCGGTCGGGCTCGAATGTCTGCGCCTTTACGAAGACGGTCTGCTCGACAACGGGCGACGCGCTGGGAAACGCCTGATGGCGGGCCTTCGGTCGCTCGCCGACCATCCACTGGTCGGCGATGTTCGCGGTCGCGGAATGCTGGCCGCAGTCGAGTTGGTCACAGACAAGGCACGCAAGACGCCCTTGCCGCCGGAAGCCGACCTCGCGCGGCGGATTTTCGACCGTGCCTGGAACAACGGCCTGGTCATCCGCGCCTTCGCCAACGGCGTACTGGGCTATGCGCCGCCGCTCTGCTGCACGGACGAAGAAATTGACGGGATCATCGAACGCACACGGAGAACGCTGGACCAGACGCTCGATGATAAGGACGTTCGAAACGTGATGAGAGAATGAGGTTGCGAAAGCAGACGCAGAGCTTGAAGGGTTTACGAGTTGCTAGGAGCGGCTTTTTTGCCAACACAAAATGTCGTCCATCGCTCTAATACGAAGCTGCTGGTAACCAGGCTACTATTCAGCGCAAGGTCCCGTTGTGAGTCGTGAAACCGACTTCATCACTTGTGCACGAAGTCGTCGAGGGCCAGGTACGACTTCACGATGGGGGACTTCAGAACGACAAAACTGAAATATTTGTCGATCCCGATTTCCAATTCAATAAGCCGTTCCATAATCGTCTGATATTCGGAGATACCCGGCGTGATAAATTTCACCAGATAATCGTAGCCACCCGAAACGAGATGGCATTCGACGACAGAATCAATTTTCGCGACTGTCTGCAGGAACCGCGCGAAATCGTTTTGATGATGGTTTTTGAGCGTGATTTCGGTAAATACTGTCAAGGTCTGCCCAAGCTTAGATACGTCGACTTGGGCAGAATATCCGGTGATGTAGCCTTCCGCCTGCAACCTTTTGATGCGCATAAGGCAAGGGGTTGGCGAGAGGTTGACCAACTCCGCGAGCTCGACGTTGGGGATTCTCCCGTTCTTCTGCAATTCGGACAGGATTTTGATGTCGATCTTGTCGAGCTTCATCAGTGAGCCTCGTTCAACGTGCCGCTTCGCGGATTGCCTCGTGGACCGCGTTCGTGATCTCCCTTGAAGCGACTGTTCCGCCTAGGTCCCGTATCATCGCTCCACTCGTTGTCGCGGTTTGCACTGACTCCAACAATCGATCAGCTGCCTCGCGGTCGCCGCGATGTTCGAAGGTTTGGACGATAGCCCAGAAGGTGGCAACAGTGTTGGAGATTCCCTTACCCGCAATATCGAACGCCGATCCGTGGATGGGCTCGATTGTTACAGGATATAGCTGCTCGGGATCGATATTCGCCGTCGGGGCCAAAGCGAGGACCGCTCCAGGCGCGCCTGCAAGATCGGACAAGATATCGGCGGGAAAGTTGGCCGCGACAGTCGTGTCGAGGCACTCAGGCTTCAACTTTATGCGCACCGACAAAGCATCGGCCAGCATCTTATCCCGCGATCTAGTCCCATTCCACATCACCCTGCTGCGCCTCTGCGCCTTGGTTTGAGTAATGACCGCTGGGTCCTCCTGGGGATAGAAGCCTTTTCTGCCTCAAAAATGAGGATGTTATGGATGATCGACGAACGCCGACCTTGGCTTACCACGGCCACGCCACCGTCGTCCCATGGCCTTTGGCCTTGGCCTGCTGCCAAAGCATTTCCGCGACCGTCAGGTCTTGAAGTGCCAACCCGGTCATGTCGAACACAGTGATGTCATCGGGCCGGCGGGTGAACGCGACCTTGTTCGTCAAGATGTCACCGATTGCAATCATCGGGCACTGCGCATCCCATTGACACTCACCGATCGAACGCGATTGGTCGCAGTCGTCTGCAAAGAGCCTTGTCCGGCGAAGGAGCCCTTCGGGAAGCTCTTGCTTGCCTTTGGTATCTGTGCCGACGCAGTTGATGTGAGTCCCGGGTCGGACCGCTGCGAGCGGAAACAAGGGCCCACCGCCTGGCGTGGCCGTCACGACAACGTCGCTATCGCTGACCGCTGCATCGACCTCATGTGCGTGCCTGAGTTCGCACAAATGCCCGAAGGCCGTTTCGAACGCACGGTCGGGCCGCCCGGTCCGTGTGAGGTAGTGAACCCGTTGAATGCTCGGCATATAGTGCAAGGCCATACTGAGCTGAATCCGGGCCTGTGTGCCCGTGCCAAATATGCAAAGGGATGCGCTGTCCGGCCGTGCAAGTAGCGTCAGGCCCACAGCTCCCGCGGCGCCTGTACGAACCGCGGTTATTGCGTTGCCATCAATGACGCACAGCGGCCTACCGGTAGAGGAATTGAACAGTAGGATCGTTGCCTGATGGGGCTTCTTTCCGGCCGGGCGGTTACCCGGCCAGAAGCCCGCCGCCTTGAAACCGAGCAGACCTGTCGTTGGAACGTCCCCCGACTTGATGCCAAATACGCCGCCTGTCGGAAGCTGCTCTCGGATGACCGGAAAGATGCGTCCCCCGCCTCGGGCGTGCAGCAAGAAGGCGCGTTTTACAGCGTCAAATACCTCGTCGGACTGCAGAAGTTGTTCGACATTGCCCGAGTCGAGCAGAACAAGCTGAGCATCGTTCGGCAACGTGGCACTCCTTTGTCGGGCGAATCTAATCGATCTTGAACCCAGCTGGATCCTAGCCGGGGGCTCGCAGAGGCGTGTCGCGGAGTTTGTGTCGGAACAGGATATCCTGTGGTTTTCAGACCCGATGGCAGCCAATTGTTTTGAAAAAAGATTGCCTGTGCCGTGCTACGGGGGCGGAGATCAGCATACACTCCGTGCGTTCGCATCTGCTTCAGAGAAGCAGTCAGCGATGGAATTCGCTTTTTACTCGCATCGTCACCAATCCGGTTCAGCGTTCCCTCTCTGATGGTGGATCGGTGCTCCTCCGCGGACACCAGTTTCCGATCTCGCCGGAAAGGTCACGGCGGTTGCCTTCGGCTGCGATACCGCGTCCGCGGCATTGATGCACGTCTCCGTTGAGCAGATGAGAACTCTTCGCTCCGACGGGCTGTCTGGTTGGCGTAGTGCTCGTGCAGAGGCCGACAGTCTCAAGGGCATGAGGTCTGGAGTCCTCGTCAAACGCGGAAACGTCGACAAGCCGGACTCTGCCGGCGACTTTTCAACGCTCAGCAGGGCGGCCGGCGGGCAGCTGTCGGAGGCTTCGGTGGCTTTTTGCGAGCGTTTCCTGGAGCCTGACATGAGCAGCCTGCAGCCGCTCGACTGCTGAGACCCTGGCGAAAACGGTGACGGCCCTATCCTCCGGTTTCCCAACTGTCGAGTTCACTGGGCCTGCAGCTCTGTGCGCGATGTGGGATAATCGAGCGCGATGGGCGCAGCGGGAAATCCCGTTTTCGATCGCCGATTCAGATGTTCCTGCTGCCGGCATACCAAGTTTCGGCGACTTTATAGGGCTGAAACAGTCAAACTGACCGAGACCAAGAGGCGCAACGCCCACGAGACACGAGCGGACACACCGTAGCGAGGATGATGCGTTGAAAAGGGAGGACATCTCGATGGCCGCTAGCATGAAGGCCGTAGCCTCCGACGACGTAGCGCTTTCTGTGCGCGATCTGACCGTGAGTCTGCCGGAAGGTATGGAACGGGCTCATGCGGTGGAGAGAATCTCCTTCGATCTGATGCGCGGCCAAATCCTCTGCACTATCGGCGAATCCGGTTCAGGTAAGTCGATCACGGCCAACGCAATTATGGGTCTCTTGCCTAGAGTTATCCGGGTCGCGTCTGGTTCAATACATCTGAATGGAATGAACATCATCGGGTTGCCACCCGAAAAGCTGCGCAGCTTGCGTGGTCGGGTCGTATCGATGATCTTTCAAGACCCGCTCTCGGCCCTCAATCCTCTCATGACCGTCGGCGAGCAAATCGATGAGACTATGGCTGCGCACGGGGTCGGCACGCGGAATACCCGCCGAAGCCGCACCCTGGAATTGCTGACGGAAGTGGGATTGCCCGATCCACAGGTCATGTACCATCAGTATCCATTCCGGCTTTCAGGCGGACAGCGGCAGCGCGTGATGATCGCCATGGCCCTGGCGCTCGAGCCGACGATCCTGATCGCGGACGAGCCGACAACCGCGCTCGACGTGACCACACAGGCCCAGATCCTTCGACTGATCCGCGACATTCAGCGCCGCAAGGGCATGAGCGTGCTGTTCATCACCCACGATTTTGGTGTTGTGGCCGAAATCGCTGACACAGTGGTGGTGATGGAGAAAGGCCGCATCGTCGAGCAAGGCAGCGCGCAGCATGTCCTTAAGTCACCCAGCCATCCCTATACCCGGCGTCTCATTGCGGCCGTACCCCATCTCACCGGGCAGGATCGAAATCCCGTGGTATCCGACGCCAGCGCGCCGATCCTGAAGGTCGAAGGGCTCGTGAAGACTTATCGGAGTGGGACCGCGCTGCTTGGCACGCAACGGATCGTGCCCGCTGTAAATGGGGTTTCGTTCGATCTGCCAGCGGGGCGCACACTTGGCATTGTGGGCGAAAGCGGCTCCGGAAAGTCATCTCTTGGCCGGCTTCTAATCAAGCTCTTGGAAAACGACGGCGGCGCGATCTTGTTCGAAGGGCGCGACATTGCCGGCCTTTCCGAAGCGGGGTTCCGCCGGGTGCGACCACAGATCCAGATGATCTTCCAGGATCCCTTCGCATCGCTCAATCCCCGTTCGACAGTCGGTCACATCATGACGGTCGGCCCAGTCGCGCACGGCATGAGCTATGCCCAGGCGCGCGAGGAGGCGCGGGCGCTGCTAGCTCATGTCGGTCTGGATGCCGGTGCCTTTGGCCGCTATCCGCACGAATTTTCCGGCGGACAGCGCCAGCGCATCGGCATCGCTCGCGCGCTGATGTTCAAACCGAAGCTGCTGATTGCCGATGAAGCGGTGTCGGCGCTCGACGTATCGATCCAGGCTCAAATCCTAAAGTTGTTGGACCAGATCCAGCGGGAGACGGGCGTGTCGCTGATCTTCATCACACATGATCTACGCGTGGCCAGTCAGATCTGCGACGAAATTGCGGTGATGCAGAAAGGCCGGATTGTCGAGCGAGGGCCGCCTTCACAGATCTTCCTGGATCCCCAGTCAGCCTACACGCGCCAGCTGGTAGCGGCGATTCCGGGGGAGCAGCCACGGCGCGAGAGCTCAGTTTCGGGATGTGGCGAGCGCAACAGCTGATAACGAGAAAAGGGAGGAACTACCATGAGCGATTGCTCCACGACTTCGAGGTACTCGCGACGGGACGCGCTGCGCATGATGGCAGTGGGCGGGGCTGCCGGCCTGCTTGCCCCCAATCTGTTCGGCAAACCTGCCTTTGCCAAGGCTTCAGCCAGCCCCAGCGGGCGCGTCATTGTCGGTCTTTCACAAGAGCCCACCGTATTCAATCCGCTGATGGCGCATATCGAAGTCGATGATGCGGTGCACTTCTCGCTTTTCGACGCGCTGGTTCGCATGGATCCCAAGGGCGTCTTGCAACCCAATCTTGCAGCCGAAGTACCCAGCCAAAAAAACGGCGGCATTTCCGAAGACGGACTCCATTGGCGCATTCGCCTGCGCGACGACGTCCGGTGGCACGACGGCCGACCCTTCACGGCCGAAGACGTGAAGTTCACCCTCGAACTGATCACCAACCCGAAGTTCCGCGCCTGGCGCACTAGCGGCCATTCGCTCGTCCGCGACATCACCGTGGTTTCTCCCACCGAGATCGCTTGGCGGATGGAGAAAGCTTTCGCACCCTATCTGTCCTTCCTCGCTGAAACCTTCATTGTGCCCAAGCACATCCTGGAAAAAGAGGCCGATCCCAACACAGCCGCGTTCAACCAAGCGCCCGTTGGCACTGGCGCATTCAAGTGGGTAGAACGCGTCGCCGGCGACCATATCTCGCTCGCCGCCAACCCCGACTATGTGGGAGAAGGCCCCTACATCGAGCAATTGGTCTTCAAATACATCCCCGACATGACGGTGCTCTATACCCAGTTCAAGAGCGGGGACGTGGACTTGGTCGACCAAGGCTATTTGACCGCGGACCACTATGAGGAGGCCCGCACTGTACCGGGCCGAGTGGTGACGTTGGAGCCCGGTTCGGCGCTCGAGTCGATCTATCTCAACCTCGAACGTCCACAGTTCAAGGAACTGGCCGTGCGCCAGGCGCTCTATGCCGCAATGGACCGAAAAGCAATCATCGACACGATCTACTACGGCGTAGGCGCACGCACCGAAACGTTCATGCCGCCGGAATCCTACTACTATAATCCGAAGCTCCCGGTGGAGGAGTTCAACCTGGACCGGGCGCGTCAGTTGCTCGATGATGCCGGCTGGGTGCCCGGACCTGACGGAATTCGCGCCAAAGGCGGGGTGCGGCTGTCCTTCAGCAATTCGACGACTTCTGGCAATAACCTACGCGAGCAAACCCAGCAGTTCCTCCAGCAAGTATTTGCCCAGATCGGCGTCGAGATGACAATCTCGAACCTGCCGGGCGCAGTTATGTGGGGCGAATACTGGCTAAAATCGCAATTCGATACGGCGATGGCGGGTGTCACCTATCTGATTGCCGCCGATCCAGACGCTACCAACCGCCTCCACTCAAGTGCAATAGCCGCGAAAGGCGGGCACGGCTCGAACACGGGCCAATACTCCAATCCCGAGGTCGATGCCCTGCTCGAGAAAGGGGCCCAGACCTTCGATCCGGAAGCGCGGCGTGAGATCTACAACCGCATCCAGGAACGGGTTCGCCACGATCTGCCCTTCCTGCCGCTGTTTGCCTATACGAATGTCCTCGGGCGCAAGGAAAACTTGGACGGCTTCGCGCCAAACGCCAACACGCGCACCGCGTCTTGGCACGCCGCGGCCTGGCATTGGAAGAGCTGACGAGTATTCCAACGGTCGAGAGGCCCGCCGCCTTTGGCTTTTTGCGTAGAAGGCGGCGGAAGTATCGCAGTCATGTTCAGGAGGAGGATCGGAATGCGCGGCTTCCTACTCAATCGTCTATCGCAGAGCCTCGTGTTGCTGGTGATCGTCTCGATCATCGGCTTCACAATTCTGAACCTCATTCCAGGCGGTCCGCTGGCGCAATTCGGGCTCGATCCTGGCATGACCCAAGCGGATATCGATCGCCTCAAGGAGCTCCTGGGCCTGAACCAGCCGTTGTGGATGCGGTATCTGGACTGGGTCTGGCGGCTCGTGCGGGGAGACTGGGGTCACTCCTTCCGCGACGGTTTGCCGGTGCTTTCGGTGATCGGACACCATCTCTTCGCCACGCTGCTTCTGATGGGGTCCTCCACGGCAATCGCCATGGTCGTCGGGACCTGGATCGGCATCCGCGGCGCGACCCATCGCTATTCGACCTTCGACTACTTTGCGACGATCAGCGCGATGGTGGCGCTGTCCATTCCGACCTTCTGGTTCGGGCTCGTCGGCATCTATGTCTTTTCCTTGAAACTGGGCTGGGTGCCTGCCGGCAATATGTACACGATCGGGGAAAACTCGGTTCTGGACTATCTGCACCACCTGATCCTGCCGAGCCTGGTGTTGTCCCTGGTCCATGTGGCGATCTGGAGCCGCTATATGCGCACGGCGACGCTCGATGCCATCAGCCAGGATTTCGTCAAGACCGCGCGTGCCAAGGGCCTCAGCGAGCGCCGGATTTTATTGAAGCATGTTGTCGGCAATGCCCTCTTGCCGATGATCACCCTGGCAGGAATGCAGCTTCCGAGCATTCTGACGGGTGCACTGGTGACCGAAACAGTTTTCACCTGGCCCGGAATGGGGCGGCTGTTTCTCGATAGCCTGGGCTACAGCGACTATCCCATGGTGATGGGTCTGCTGATGTTCTCCGCGATCTTCGTCATCTTGGGGAACCTGATCGCAGACATCGTCATCGCCGTCGTCGACCCGCGCGTCCGCCTGAGCTGAGCGTCCAATCCAGGCTCAAACCGGAGTGAGCAAAATGACCGCTTTCGCAACAAATTCCGTTCCGAGGCATTGGTGGCACAGCCGCGCGGCCCGCCGTTTCATGACCCACGGTCTGGCGATGTTGGGCGTGACGATGATCGCCGTGTTGGTCGCAGCCTGTGCCTTCGGCCCTCACCTTCTCCCTTACGACTCGCTCTATGTCGATCTGCGCGCCCGTTTTGCGCCCCCGCTGACCGGCAACCACTTTCTGGGCACCGATCCTCTTGGGCGCGATCTGGCGGCGCGGCTGTTCATGGCCGGGCGCATTTCGCTACTCGTGGGCTTCTTCGCCATGCTGTTGTCGACGGTGATCGGCACGCTTGTCGGCGTAACCGCGGGATACCGTAGAGGCTGGGTCGGCGCCGCGCTCATGCGCATGGTCGACGGCTTCCTGGCCTTCCCATCGATCTTCCTGCTCCTCGCGCTGGCCGCAACGCTTCGGCCCAGCCCGGCAATGATCACTGTGATCATTGCCGTCACGAGCTGGATGGAGGTCGCACGAATTGTCGAGGCGGAGGTCAACTCCCTGCGCGAGCGTGAATTCGTCCTCGCCGGGCGCATGCTGGGGCTAAGGGGTTCGCATATCATGTTCCGCGAGATCCTGCCCAATGCCGTGGGACCAATCATCGTGGCCGCCACGCTGACCGTCGCCCGCGCGATCCTCATGGAAGCCTATATCAGCTTCCTCGGCTATGGGATCCAGCCCCCCCTGCCCAGCTGGGGCAATATGCTCAACGGCGCGCAGCAATATTTGGCCACCGCCCCCTGGCTGGCGATCGTTCCCGGCGTCGCCATTACAATCGCTGTAACCAGCTTCAATTTCATCGGCGACGGGCTTCGCGACGCGCTCGATGTCCGAGACGACCACATTTGATCTGCTCGCCAAACGCAGCGCTCCTCTCAAAAAACGCCACGAAAGGTCGGCTCCATGGCCGAGCCCAGAGTCGCCGACAAGAACACGCTCTACTGGTGGGAAGCGGCACCGGTTAGGCCGCTGCCTCAGCGACCACTGCCCAAGAAACTCGACGTCTTAATCGTGGGGGCGGGCTATGCGGGGCTTTCAGCCCGGCTTTCGCTTGCACGTGAGGGCCGCTGCTTAGCCGCCTTCGACGCAATGGAGAGGGGGCCTCATCGCGCAATGGCGGAGCCACCAGTGGAACCATCCCGCCCGGACTACGCGACGATCTCGCGGCGCTTCGGTGAAGAGAAGGCGATCGCGATCGAGGCCGAAGGCAAGATCGCACGCGAGTTCCTTTACGACTTCATCGAGACCGACGGGCTCGCGTGCGACTTCCGGCTGGTTTGTCCGTTCAAGGGAGCCCCCGGATACGACCCGTAAGAGACGATGGCCCGCGGCGCCGAGACGCTGGCGAAAAGTCTCGGGATTCGAATCCGATGCCGCCGCCAGCGGCCGTCCCGTTCTACCGCGGCAATCCCTGGTTCATGCCGGCGATCAAGGGCGATGGCCTGCTGGAAGACAAGATCGCCTGGCGGCGGTCCCGCCGATGACGGCCAAATCTGCCGGCCCATTGACGATGCGGTGCTGCGGCCCCGTTCGCGGCTACAAGGATGAGCATCAAATGCACTACATCTCCACGCGCGGCCATGCTGAACGCAGGAAGTTCTGCGAGATCCTGCTTGAAGGTCTGGCGCCGGACGGCGGGCTCTATGTGCCTGAGACCTACCCGCTTGTGGATGACGCAATGCTGGATCGGTGGCGGGGCCTGTCCTATGCGGACCTCGCCTTCGAGATCCTGTCGCTCTACATCGACGACATTCCACCCACCGATCTGAATGCCATCTGCGCGAAAACCTATACGCTCGAGGTTTTCGGGAACGCCAGAATCGCGCCGGTGCGCCCGCTTGAGACGAATCTTCACGTCGCAGAACTGTCGAACGGCCCCACGCTGGCATTCAAAGACATGGCCATGCAGTTGCTTGGCAATCTTCTTGAATATGAACTGGCCCGCCGAGGTGAAGGGCTGAACATTCTCGGGGCAACCAGTGGCGACACGGGCAGCGCGGCGGAATACGCACTGCGCGGCAAGAAGGGCATCCGCATCTTTATGATGTCGCCTCGCGGACGCATGAGCGCCTTTCAGACAGCCCAGATGTTCAGCCTCCAGGACGACAACATCCAGAACATCGCCATCGAAGGGGTGTTCGACGATTGCCAAGACATCGTGAAAGCCGTGTCAGGCGATGCTGACTTCAAGAGGCTCCACCGGATTGGCGCCATCAATTCGATCAACTGGGCCCGGGTGGTGGCTCAAGTGGTGTACTACTTTTCCACCTACTTCCAGGTGACCACCCAGAACGCAACGCAGATCGATTTTGCCGTTCCTTCGGGCAATTTCGGCAATGTCTGTGCCGGTCATGTCGCACGCATGATGGGTCTTCCCATTTCCCGTCTCGTCATTGCGACAAACGAGAATGACGTGCTCGATGAGTTTTTCCGCACCGGCGTGTATCGCGTGCGAGGCCGAGCGGACACCTATGCGACCTCAAGCCCTTCGATGGACATCTCAAAGGCGTCAAATCTCGAGCGCTTTGTGTTCGACCTGCTCGGCCGCGATGCGAGTCGGACCAATTTATTGTTCGACAAGCAGCTTAGAGAACGAGCGTCCTTCGATCTCAGTGGTGATCTTGCCTTCAGGCAAGCGGAGGCGCGTTTTGGATTCCGCAGCGGCAAGAGCACCCACGCCGACCGATTGGAGACAATCCGTGATATGTGGGGCCGCTCCAAGGCGCTGCTCGACCCGCACACTGCGGATGGCGTGAAGGTCGCACGCGAGCACTCGGTGCCGGCGACGCCGATGGTCGTGCTCGAAACGGCCTTGCCGGTCAAATTTGCCGGCACCATCAGGGAGGCTTTAGGACGTGAGCCCGATCGCCCACAGCGGTTTGAGGGCATCGAATACTTGCCGAAACGCTTCAAGGTGCTTCCAGCCGATGCACAGGCCGTGAAGACCTTTATCGCCGAGATCGTTCAGGGTGAGACCTGCTGAAGAACTGCCAGCGATCGAAGATGTTTGCCATGGCTGACTCTAGGTGCATTCGCCGATCTCGGTAGAGCGCTCGGGGTGATCTGATGGATTCATAGCAGGGGTTCCTCATGAAAGCTCTTGTCAAAGCTGCAGCCGAACCGGGCCTCTGGCTTGACGACCGGCCGATCCCGCAGATCGGGCCGGACGACGTTCTCATCAAAATCAACAAGACGGGCATTTGTGGAGCGGATATTCACATCTACGCTTGGGATGAATGGGCGCAGCGCACCGTTCCTGTTCCGATGGTCGTGGGCCACGAATATGCCGGCGAGATCGTCGAGATCGGCACGAACGTTCGGAGATTGGTGGTAGGGCAGCGAGTTTCCGGCGAGGGACATGTTATCGGCAAGGACAGTCGTGCCGCTCGCGGTGGGCGGTTCCACTTGGATCCCGAAACCAAGGTTATCGGCGTCAATATCCCCGGCGCTTTTGCGGAATATTTGCGGTTGCCCGCCTTTAACGTCGTACCGCTGCCCGAAACGATCGACGATGAAATCGGCGCAATTCTCGATCCTTTAGGCAATGCGGTCCACACGGCGCTATCGTTCGATCTGATCGGAGAGGATGTGCTCGTCACCGGAGCAGGTCCGATCGGCATCATGAGCGCCGCTGTAGCTCGGCACGTCGGTGCGCGGCACGTTGTGATCACTGATGTGAATCCGCACCGCCTGGCCTTAGCCTCCGCTATTGTAGACGTTGTTCCCGTCGACATCAGCAGAGAGGATGTGCGTTCAGTTCAGGAGCGGCTCGGCATGAACGAGGGCGTCGATGTCGGACTTGAGATGAGCGGTGCACCCGCCGCATTTGATCAGATGGTCGAGAACATGGTAGTGGGCGGCATAATAGCTATGCTCGGTATCCCTGCTCGGCCTGCAACGGTCGATTGGGCCAAAGTTGTCTTTAAGATGCTGACGGTGAAGGGCATCTACGGACGGGAGATGTTCGAGACATGGCACAAGATGCTTGCAATGCTCGAAAGCGGTCTCGACGTCCGCAAAGTTATAGCGCACCGCCTGCCGATCGCAGACTTCAAGACGGGGTTTGAGGTCATGCGGATGGGCAACTGCGGGAAGATTGTTTTGGACTGGAGTGAATGATTACCCTTGTTATTCAGATGGGATGGCGGCTAATGTCGGCTTCAAAGACGTTGGTTTCCTAGTCAGCCTCGCGGATCGAATTCGCTCGGCAAGAGGCCGGTTTGCTTGGGATTGTCGGCCTGGAGGAAGCCTCGGAGGTCGCGTCCGCGCAGTCTGCCATGGCTTTGAATGTCGACGTCCTCATGGCTGGCACACCGCCAGCTGGCGTAATGTCAATTATTGCGCGGGTAGCCATTGCAATTTGAGTTCGACAGTTTGAACGGCCGCTGCCGCATGGCGCGTAGGAACAGCGGCTCTGTACAGCTGTGGCGGGCGCTTCGGCGCTTGGCCCTCCATGAGGATCGCTCGTTATTTGCTTCACTCGCCGTGACGCTGCGACAGTTAGGTGATCCTAAAGGCTGCGAACGCCTATTGGACCCGCAGGGGGGCGCCACCAATCCAGAGCAATTCGCTTTAGATGTCCCATTCCGCGCGATTTAACGCTGTTAGGTGGTTCAACCTCAATGAATAATGCGGCTCAACCTCGGCTATCGTTCGCGCTGTAACAGTGCGAGGTGCCCGATGACGCTGAGCTTCGACCCCGAAAAACTCAAGCTCCGCTCTATCACTTCATCGTCAACAGACGGCGTGATGCGCTCAATGTGCGAGACGACCGTGTCGGCCGCAGGCCCGATCCCGAACACTCGGGGAGAAGTCGCTCACATGCACCAGCCCAGAGTCGCCGACAATAATACGCCCTACTGGTGGGAAGCGGCACCGACAATGCCGCTGCCACAGCGCCCACTGCCCAAGAAGCTCGACGTTTTAATTGTCGGCGCGGGCTATGCAGGTCTTTCAGCCGGGCTTTCGCTGGCGCGCGAGGGTCGCTCGGTGGGCGCGCTCGACGCAATGAACCCCGGCGAAGGGGCTTCTTCGCGCAATGGCGGGATCACCAGCGGAAGCATTCGGCCCGACTATGCTACGATTGCCCGGCGCTTTGGTGAAGAAAAGGCGATTGCAATCGAGGCCGAGGGTAAGGTTGCCCGCGAATTTCTCTATGACTTCATCAAGACTGAAGCGATCGATTGCGATTTCCAATTGACTGGTCAGTTCAAGGGCGCAATTGGGCATCAACAATATGAGCGGGCTGCGCGAAGTGCCGAGCAGTTGGCGAAGAAACTGGGAATTGAATCCTACGCTGTGCCATATGCCGAGCAGCGCAATTATATCGGCTCGGACTTCTACCGCGGCGGCACAGTTCGGATGGACATTGGTGGGCTGCATCCGGCCAAGTTCCATGCCGAACTTTTGCGGGTGGCCCTCTCTTCGGGTCTGGCAGTCCATTCGAACACGGCCGTGACCTCGATCGAGCGGGATGGAGCCGAGTTCCGCGTCGTGACTTCTGCCGGGACCGTGCAGGCCCGCCAGGTTCTGGTCTGCACGAATGGCTATACCGATGGCGCCGTTCCCTTCCTGCGACGCCGGTTGGTCCCGGTTCGCAGCAGGATTATCGTCACCGAGGAACTCTCCCCCGAGTTGATGGCTCGGCTAATGCCGAAGCGAATGATGTTGGTCGAGGGCCGGCAACTGAGCTTCTATTACCGTCCGACTCCTGACGGCAGACGCATCTTATTTGGAGGACGCGACAGCTCCCGGGTCGGAGACCCGGCGGCGCCGAAGCTCTTTCTGCGCAAGGGACTCGTGAACATTTTCCCAGAACTGGAAAATGCTCGCCTTTCGCACACCTGGTTCGGCAACGTGGCGATGAACCGTGACATGCTGCCACGCATTTTCGAGAAGGATGGGATGGTTTACGCGACCGGTTTTTGCGGTTCGGGTGTAGTCTGGGCGCCATGGATCGGCAGGTGTGCCGCCCACAAGCTGATGGGGCACGGCGAGGAGGCGCAGACGGCCTTCGACTTCCGACCGCCTGCTTTCATCCCTTTTTATCGTGGCAATCCCTGGTTCATGCCGGCCATCATTCAGGCTTACCGGATGCAAGATCGTGTCGCCCTGTGGCGCGCCCGTCGCTGATAGGCGCGCGATCGCCACCAGTCGTTCGGCTAGGAGACATCGAGATGGCGCACCCAGAAACGCGTGAAACGGATATTCTGAAGGCTGGGACAGTCGGCGCTCTGGCGACGCCTGCCCTCCTACTCGACAAGAACCGGCTGGATCGCAATCTCGCTCGCTTGTCCTCTCGTATGGCTGCGCGAGGTGTCGCGCTGCGCTCCCATATGAAAACCGCAAAATCCATCGAGGTCGCGCGGCGCGCCTATCCATCCGGGCCAGGACCGATCACCGTCTCCACCTTGGCGGAGGCGGAGTATTTCGCGCTGCACGGCTTCCGAGACATGACCTATGCCGTGGGCGTCGCGCCCCAGACCGCCACAAGGGCGGTGCATCTGCGAAAAGCCGGCATCGATCTCAAGGTGCTGCTCGATTCGCCCGAACAGGTGGCGATCCTGGGCGAAGCTGGCCGCGCCGCTGGTGTGGTGGCGTCGGCCTTCATCGAAATCGACTGCGACGGCCACCGGAGCGGTTTGACCACCTCGGATCCTAAGCTCATCGCCGTCGCGGCCGAATTGGCCAAGGCCGGCATCAAGCTCGCCGGCGTCCTCACCCATGCGGGCGAATCCTACAGCCTCTGCACGCCCGAGGCGCTTGTCGCAGCTGCGGAGAACGAAAGGGCCGTGGCGGTGGCGGCCGCGGAGACGTTGCGGGCGGCGGGGCACGAATGCCCGGCGGTTAGCGTCGGGTCGACGCCGACAGCTCATTTTGCCGAGGACCTGACCGGAGTCACGGAGATGCGCGCCGGCGTATACATGTTCTTCGATCTGGTGATGCTCGGTGTCGGTGTTTGCACGGCCGACGACATCGCGATCTCGGTGCTCGCCACCGTCATCGGCGCGAAGCCGGAGAAGGGTTGGATTTTCGTTGATGCGGGCTGGATGGCCCTGTCACGTGATCGCGGTACCGCGGCGCAGCGGATCGATCAGGGTTACGGCCTGGTTTGCGACCCGTCCGGCAAACTCTATCCGGACCTCATCGTCTCACAGGCGAACCAAGAGCACGGCATCCTCGCGATCAGATCAAGATCCGCCGCTACTTTGCCGGCTCTGCCGATCGGCACCAAAGTCAGGATCCTGCCCAACCACGCCTGCGCGACGGCTTCGCAGCACGAGCTCTACAATGTCGTCTCCGCGGGAAGCGACGCCATTGAAGCTCTGTGGCCGCGAATGCGTGGCTGGTAGGCCTCAAAACAAAGTTGGGCCGCGGCGATATGCGCATGCCCAGCGTTCAGACCCGCGTGATTCCGGAGCTGATATGAAACTTGCATCCTATTGGTTGGCAGAAGTCATGGATGAGCGCGGCGAGCTTAGCCCCTGGAAGGACTTCGCCCGGCCCGCCATTCCAGGCCATTTCGGCCCGCCGTGGCTTTTGCCCCAGATCGGCGCCTATTACCGGATCAAGGATCGGTTCCAATGACATCGCCCGTCCGACACCTAACGGAAGCCGGCTTCCTTGGTAAATTCTACATCGACGGAGAATGGCGCAAGCCGATGGGATCGGCCGCGGCCATAGTCGTTAATCCGGCAACCGAGCTGCCTGTCGCCGAAGTCGCCCTCGGCAACGGCGCGGATGTGGACATCGCCGTCGTTGCCGCAGCACGAGCCTTTGCGGGCTGGTCTCGTAAGCCGCCTGCGCAGCGGGCAGCTTTGCTCGAGAGGATTCATGGTCTCATCCTCGAGCGGCTGGAACTGTTTGCGCAGGCACTCGCGACCGAGATGGGAGCCGCCATTACCTACGCGCGCCGCGCCCAGGTGCCGCTGGCAGCAGAACATATCCGCGTCGCCCGGGACAACCTTGTCACCTATCCCTTCGTAACCCCGCGCGGTCGCACTGCGATCATGCGCGAGGCGATCGGTGTCTGCGGTCTGATCACGCCCTGGAATTGGCCTCTCTATCAAATGACAGCCAAGGTCGGTCCCGCGTTGGCGGCAGGCTGCACGGTGGTGCTGAAGCCGAGCGAATTGTCGCCACTAAGCGCCTTGCTGTTTGCGCAAGTAATCGACGACGCCGGTTGTCCCCCCGGCGTCTTCAACCTCATCAACGGGACAGGTCCCGACGTCGGCGCCGGTCTGGCGTCGCATCCGCAGGTCGACATGGTCTCGATCACTGGCTCGACCCGCGCGGGAGTCCTCGTCGCACGGGCAGCAGCGACCACCGTCAAGCGCGTCTCCCAGGAACTCGGCGGTAAATCGCCTAACATCATTCTCCCCGACGCCGAACTGAGCCGGGCTGTTCCTCTCGGCGTGGCAGCCGCCTTCCGCAATCTCGGCCAATCCTGCAGCGCGCCGACGCGCATGCTTGTCTCCCGCTCACAGATGGCGGAAGTCGAGAGCCTCGCCGCGACGGCCGCTTCTGGACTGGTGGTCGGCGATCCATTTGCGGAGCGCACGACCCACGGTCCGATCGCCAACCGGCCGCAATTCGATCGCATCCAGGCTATGATCGCCGCCGGCCTGGAGGAGGGCGGCAAACTCATCGTCGGCGGCCTAGGGCGGCCCGCCGATCTTCACACAGGCCTCTTTGCGCGGCCAACCATCTTCTCGAACGTTCGTCGTGATATGAAGATCGCGCAGGAGGAAATTTTCGGTCCGGTGCTCTCAATCATTCCTTACGATACGATCGAAGAGGCAGTCGAGATCGCGAACGACACCGTCTACGGCCTCGGTGCTCACGTGCAAGGGACGGATATGGCGACGGTGCGCGCGGTCGCCGGCCAGATCCGCACCGGTCAAGTCCATCTGAATTATCCCGACTGGGACCCGAACGCACCGTTCGGCGGATACAAGCGTTCGGGCAACGGCCGAGAATATGGCCGCGAGGGCATGGAAGAATATCTCGAGACCAAGGCCGTGCTCGGTTTCTATGGCTGAAACCGCGGCCTCCCCGCGCGAACCTCGAAGCCAAGTATCGCCTGCCGGCGGAGCCGCGCCCAGATCGGATGTGATCGGCACGCCCGATTTGCGAGGCTCAAGCTTGGCCGGTTCTGCTCAACAAGCCTGCCTTGAGTCGATCTTGTCACGGTCCGACGAACGCCCAATCGGGCGGGAAAACCGGCCTAGCATTACAGTCGTAATTTTGTTGCGTGATTGAATGATGTCTGAATCACTGGAG
>NZ_BSPC01000028.1 GCF_030160835.1 Labrys miyagiensis
AGGAAAAAGTGACATGTCTAATGAGGAGAGGTGCGACCTTTCTAACGGGGTTCTACATCCTTGATTCGCATAAGATATATTATGGAACCTTTAGGCGGTTTCAAAAGTGTTGCAACCGATGCCTTGACGCATGCGCCGCTCGCAACAAAGGCGCCTAATGAGCGCCTTTGGCCGTCGCAGTTTGGTTGTTTCTTGCTCCCGCGGGATGCTGGTATCGCCCAGGCGCATCTGCAGCGTTCTTTGGCCTTCTGGAAACGGCCATCTGCTGTCGAACGTTACAGACCATGAGCGTCTCGTGCACGCATGTGCATCCCGCGACGCCGCCGACAAGCTTAGCTCCGCGGCGCCCCACCTTCACCGCTGACCTCGCCCAACACGCGACGAACGGCAGCAATGATCTGATCCGATAGATCCGGCCGCGATTTTGCGGTCGCTCGGGCCACCGCGACCCCGCCAATCATGGCGGCGACGATGGTCAATGCACGCGCACGGTCGTCAGCCCTGAGCGCCGTCGTTTCAAGCGTCGGCAGGACCGCCCCGACCATCTGCTCGAAGCCTTCGACGAAACGCGCGCGGACGGCTTCGTCCTGCCGGGCGATCTCACTTGCCGAAGCTGCCATGGCGCAGCCATCAGCCAGATTGTCGCGATGGTCGAGCGATAGGTAGAGATCCAGAAGGTCGGACAATGTCGGCGTCCCATCGGGCGTGGGCGCCATCATGTGGGCGTAACTGTGCGCCAACCCATGCGCCAGAGCCTCCGCTGCCAAGGCCTGCTTCGATGGGAATTGAGCATAGAGCGCCCCATGAGTGAGGCCGGCCGCCTTGCTGATCTCCGCGACGCCGACGCCGTCGATGCCTCGCTCCCGGAACATGCGTGCCGCAGTCCTGATCAGCTCCGAGCGGTTCTCGGCCGATTTTTCCCTGGTGACTTTCACTGACTACCTCCTTGTCGTTGTGGCTTGACTATAAAGATTGTGAATGCAATTAATAAATAATCATGGCGACTGCAACCATAAATTGGGAGCGGCCATCGAAGCAAGAAGGAAGCTCCCATGCGGGCCATTCATCTCACCGCCTTCGGCAATCCTGTTGAGTGTCTCGAATTCGTCCAGATCTCGGAACCGCCAGCACCAGGCCCCGGCCAGGCCCTGATCGGCGTCGAATTCTCTCCGATCAATCTCAACGACCTGCTGTTGGTTCGCGGCACCTATCCGGTTCGCCCCAGCCTGCCGAGCGTCATTGGCAATGAGGGGATGGGCCGAATTCTGGCCGTCGGGCCAGGTGTGGAGAATGTCCGGGCCGGTGATCGCGTCCTGACCCCGCTCTATGGCTTTGCCTGGGCCGAGCGGATCGTCGCACCGGCAGAGGGGTTGTTCGCGCTGCCTGGCGATGTCGATCCGCAGCAACTCGCCATGCTAACCATCAATCCGCCGACCGCTGCATTGCTGCTTAGTGAGTTCGTCGACCTGGCGCCCGGCGACTGGGTCGTCCAAAATGCCGCCAATTCCGGCGTGGGTCGCGCTGTCATCGCCTTCGCCAAGGCGCGCGGCTTCAAGACGGTCAATCTGGTCCGCCGACCGGAATTGATCGACGAGTTGAAAGCGCTGGGCGGTGACCTGGTGATCACGGATACGACGGAGGGTCTGGACCTGGTGAAGGCAACTCTCGGCGCGGCCTCCCCTCGCCTTGCAATCGACGGTGTTGGCGGCACGGGCGCTGCGACCCTGATTGATCTGCTCGGCCGCGATGGCACGATCGTGGCCTATGCGGCGCTGAGCAAGGCACCCATTCCGATCAGCGCCATAGCGCTGATCTTCAAACGGATCTCGGTGCGCGGGTTCTTCCTGAGCGATCCGGAGTACGCGGCGAAGATTCTGCCGGCCGTGGCCGAGGCAGCCGAATTGCTCCGATCGGACGGGCTTTATGCCCCAGTCGCCGCGACCTATCCCTTATCAGCCATCAAGGACGCCGTGGCCCACGTGGAACGTGGGGGCAAGGTGCTACTCGACGTGGCCGCCAACTGAGTAGGCGCCCGGGGGGAGCGGGACCGAAATGGCTGTCCTCTGCCCCAGGCACGCTCCCAGAGCTCAACTTGCCGCCATGCGCACCGCCGACGCGGGAGAAAAACGAGCCGGAGAACCTGCAAGCCTTTCTTGCGAATTGGAAAGTTGAGGGCGGGACTTTCGGGCTATTCAGCCCCCATCAGCGATATAATTGAAGCCTCTCCGGCCTGACGCGCATCCTACCGGTATTCATTGAGGCTTCTGCTGTGACGGCAAGTCTTCCGGCCGAATGATAGGCGTTTGGCCTTGCTGTGGAGGATGCTTTTCGATTTGCTCATCCATGCCACTTGGAGGTTTTAGAACACCCTTGCAGCGACCGAGGTAATCCGGATTGCTTTTGGCCTTTGAGTCCGGGGGATCGTCTGGTTTCACCTGACAGGGGTCCGACGCCATCGAAGGAGGCTCTTTGCTCTCTTGAGCAATAAGAATGTGGAAAGGCGCCGTTGCGAGAAGCCCGGCCATGGCAACATGAATGACGTATCCCATATGACCATCCCTCCCAGGAACGACTGTCAGGTGTTGGTCTTCAAGACCAATGATCGGTACGGGAAATTGTTCCTGGCGAGTTGCTTGGAGGCCATCGGCAGGCTGCGGTATTACATAGCCAGGCGAGCCGTCTGCAGCCTGATGGTGATGGTTAGCCCATGCTCGATCCATTCGTAGTCGAGGCTGCCGCCGAACTGCTTCACCACGGTGGTCTCGATCAGGGTTGTTCCGAAGCCTCCGGCCTCCGGCTTCGGCGCTTCGCTCGCGCAAAACCGCTCCGCCCAGCTGACCACGACCTCACCCGGCTCTTCGTGCCAGGTGATGGCGATGCACCCTTCTCGTTGCAAGGCGCCGTATTTCAGGGCGTTGGTCGCGAGTTCGTAGAAGAGAAGGGCGATGCCATTGATCGAGCGTTCGCCGCAGGCCACATGCGGCCCGTCGACAGCAAAGCGCAGCATGGCGCCGGAGCTGTCCCGGTAGGGCGCCATGATCGCCTCCAGGATGCCGCCGAGATCGGCTGGCAGTGAGACGGAGCAGGTCCTGCTTAGATCCCGCCTCACCAGTGCATTCGCGCGCGCCAAGGCATGCAGGCGGCCGACCAGGGCTCGCTCCATCTCTGCCGGAGTTGCTGCTTGCCGGGCGCTCAATCGGATAAGCCCATCCGTGATGGCGAAAAGATTGTTGAGCCGATGCCCCATCTCGCGGGCGACGAGGGCCTGCTGGTCGAGCGCCTCCGTCAGCCTGTCACGGCCTTTGATGAGCTCTATGGCAATGCCGACGAAGGCGGCGATCTCGATCATCGCGCGGGCATGTCCGCCATCAAAATGGCCTTCCCGGGCCGCGACGATCCACAGTGTACCGGTCGGCGCCCGGCTGCCCAGATAGAGGGGGACCAGCAAGACCTCGGGCACCACAATGCCGGCCTCCGCAATCCAAGTATGGAACCGCTCGGGATGGCTGGCGAGCACCGTCGCGTTCTGGTCCAGCGTCGTTCCACAGGGACTGTCGTCGCGCGGGGTTTCGGCCCCCTCGAAGACCGTAAGTTCACCCTGTAGGTAACACCAGCGAAAGGTCTTCGTCTCCTCGCTGTCAAGGAGGCTCAGCCCGGCCGAGGCCCCGCCGGTGATCGCCAAAGCGTGCTGGACGAAACGCGGCAGTATTTGGTCGGGCGCATTGCTCATCTGATAGGCGAGGTCCAGCAGGGTCGCCTTCTCGCGGGTCGGATCGGATCGCCCGACGGGCCGAGTCAACAATTCCCGCGTGATATAGACCCGATCGCTATCGGGCTTGGCGGGATCGAAATCACCCATGCTTTTTCTTTCGCAGGTCGAGAGCAAGAGCCCCTCACACAGCAATGAAGATGCATCGACCTCTTCGCAGATGGAACGCTGGCGCGGGTTGCCACGTTACGCTTCTGCCTCAGAGGCGAGTTATGTTCATGGGTAACACAAGCCCCCCGGTTCGTCGGTCCACTTGTGGACGGTTCGGTTGAGGAATTAAGAGGTGCATTTGATGAGCCCACCCATTGAAGACGAGCTCATGCAGAACCGGCTTCTGGCACAGCTCCGCGACGATGACCGCGCCCGGCTCCTGCCTCACTTCTTCAAATTCGACCTCAAGGCCAGGGACGTGCTGCAGAAGGCCGGCGAGGATGTGCAGCACACCTGGTTTCCCTGCGGATCGTCACTGGCGGCCTTCAGCATTTGGGTCGATGACGACGATCATGCGGTCGAAGTTGCTCTCATCGGCAGCGAAGGAGCCGTAGGAGGCATCGTATCGAACGGCCATGTGCCAGCCTATGCCACGGCTCTCGTTCGCGCGCCCGGCAAGTTCCTTCGCATCAAGACCAGCGCGCTGGAACAGGCCAAGGTTGACTCGATCGCCCTCCGGCACTGGTTCTCGCGCTATTCCGACTGCCTGCTGGCCCAGATATTCCAGACCGCTGCGTGCAATGCGACGCATACGATTTCGCAGCGCACCGCCAAATGGTTGCTTGCTGCTGTGGCCCGCACGAAAGGCAATGAGATCGAGATGACGCAGGAACAGCTTGCGCAGTTGCTCGGTGTGGGACGAACCTTCGTCACGCGGGTCGTGCAAAATCTCAGAAAAGAAGGACTGGTCTCGACGCGCCGCGGCGTCTTCATCGTCGAGGACGAGGGTGCTCTGCGCCTGCGATCATGCCCCTGCACTGCCCAGATCGAGGACCATTTCGATACGGTGCTGCATGGGATTTACCCGGTCGACTAGGCTTGGGAAGGACCACCGACAAGCCTATGCATGATCGAGCAGGAAATCATTGTCCGGGGGTGGATCAGGCGGCCGACGATCCCCAAGAGCGCCCAGAATTGGCTTCTGGGCATAGTCCCAAATCGCCGTGAGCACTCCCCTGCCCGATCGATTATGATCGGCCAGATTTGAGAACCCGAGAATAAATCTTGGCATATTGCCTGGCGCTCCTTTTCCAGGAAAAGTCTGCCTTCATCGCCTGAGATTGAAGCCTACGCCAAAAGTCAGGGCGCTCGTAGGCGCGTAAGGCGCGATCGACGGCATGATAAAGGTCCTCGGCGGATCCCGGATTGAATTGAAATCCCGTGGCAACCCCGGCGGCCATGGCGGCTTCGTTTGCGTCGATGATCGTCTCCGCCAAACCGCCTGTGCGCGACACGATCGGGATTGCGCCATATCTGAGCGCGTAGAGTTGCGTGAGACCACAGGGCTCAAACCGCGACGGCTGAACGACGATATCACTGCCCGCATGAAGCAGGTGGGCATGTGTCTCGCTGAATCCCGCGAAGACGGCCACCCTCCCCGGATATTTCGAGGCCAAATCAATCAACGGATTGATGAACAAGGGATCGCCCTGCCCGAACACCACTAGCTTTGCGCCGCGGTCAACGATGCCTGGAACGACGGCCGTGAGAATATCAATTCCCTTCTGCCATGTTAGGCGGCTTACGACCGACATGATCGGGCCGTCGTCTTCGATCAACCCGAACCGCTTCAAGATCTCTGCCTTATTGATGTCCCGCCGCCTTAACGAGCGCCTATCGTATCTTACCGGTATCAGGGAATCCTTGGATGGATCCCAGACATCCGTATCGATGCCGTTGACGATCCCTTGCAGACGTTCGCGGCGTTCGGAAAGAACACCCTGCATCCCCATTCCCATGTCGTCCGTCAGTATCTCACGGGCATAAGTGGGGCTTACAGTTGTAATGGCATTCGAAAATACGATTCCACTTTTCATATAACTGATATCACCATGGTATTCCAAATATCGCGTGTCAAAGTAAGAAGCTGGAAGCTCAAGGTCATACAATATATTTGCAGAAAATTGTCCTTGAAATGCTAAATTATGAATCGTCATGACGATCGGAACATCGACGCCAAAAGCGGCCAAGTATGCAGCGGCGAGTCCGGTCTGCCAATCATGCAAATGGACCAGATCCGGCTTCCAGGCGCCCCCTTTGCCAGCCGCAACATAAGCAGCCGCGAGGGAGAGAGCGCCAAAACGCTTCCAATTGTCAGGATAGTCCGCCCCTTGCTCATTCAAATAGGGGCCGCCCGAGCGTGCAAATAAGCTGGCGCAATCCAGCGCCAGTATTGAAACGCCTTCAAAAGACCCCGCCAGAAGGTCTGCGCTTTCACCCAGGAGTTCCATTTCAGCAATTTTGTGGACGCCGGCGAGTTTCTCCACCACGCCAGGGTATGCTGGGATAAGTGTTGTCGTGGAAATTCCCAGGGGCGCCAATACCTTCGGCAGGGCGCCTACAACATCACCTAGTCCGCCGGTCTTGGAGAGAGGGAAGAACTCCGATGCGGCTGACAACACTTCCACCGATACGCTCCTTGTTGGGCATGAACCACCGCTGCGAGCCTTTGTTCCCGCAGACGGAGAGAGCGTAAACGCCGCGAAACGCCGCACTCCAGAACCGGGGACGGAAAGAAGCGGGATACGCGTACCCGCAATGACAACGTCCGCCTGATACGGAGATCAGCACAATCACGAGAACAGTACAGAGACAGCCCGAGGGATAATAGCCCCAACCCGCGCTGTAGGGCCAAGTAGGCAGGGCGGCGAGCAGAAGAATGATTGATGATACGGGGAATGTTCCGCAAGCCAGCTGAAGCCGCTGAAGTGCGCAGGCGCGGCACCACCGAAAAAGTCGTGGCCGACTTGAGGCGTCGGTGGGAAGGAGTGGTCATAGAAAGCCCGGCGATGCATTTGGAAAAGCAGGGCCGGGCGAAGTTTGAGTGGCGAGGGGTCGCTCGTCACCTGCAGAGACAACACCGGTGTCCCGGAGAAGTTCCAGCGAAACTGATGTCCTCCCATAAATATTTTGCAGTCCCTACACTGGCGATTTCGCTGGCGCCCGTTCAGGCTCGCGTTCCCACATCGGCTGTATCGGCGCTTGACGCCAATGCGGGGCGGGTGGCCGTGGCACCCAACCTATGGGTGGTGAAGGACGGTCTGGGATACAGGGATCCCAAGCAGAGCCCTCGCAACTTGTTATGTGTGTAATTGGGTCAGCGTTGGTTTGCGTCGGCGAGGCTGGCATCGCACTCGCTACGCTTGCCAAGAACGCTGTGCCCGCTAACAATCCTATTATCGATTTCATGCATGCCTCCAGCTCGCTGAGGATTTGCACGGTGTGTTGGATTCAACGCACGATCGACGGGAAGGTTGCGGACGGTCGGAACGTGGCGGGCGAGCGGAACCGTGCGTGCCTCTTCGGTTCGGTTACAAGCGGCGACTGCATCGGCGATGAATTTGGCGCCTTCTTCGGCGGTCTCAACAACCCTGGTTCCGATGACGTTATCAGTCTCATCAAAGACGAGCGCGACTATCGGCATATATGGGCTGATGCTCTCATAAACGTAACCTCGCAAGACACCCATTTCGCTGGCCTCCTAGAGCAAAGCGCGTTTAGGCGCAAACGCTGCTTTGCTCTAACTCTTTGTTTCGACGCGTCTTTGCGATTCTTGCCGATGCCGTCAAATCGCAAAACGCTTTAGAACCGCGACGCACTTTTGTCGTGCGCACAACGGGGCAGTAATCGAATGCACGGAATCGTGTTATGATCACCTTTGTGTAACGGGTCTTACAACTTTTCTCCTTAAAAGTGAAGTGTGGCGTCTATACAACCATAAGTGTGTATCGGTTGGAATGTGCACCAATTTGGACGACGCGGGATGAGGCGCTATGGTTGTCGCTTGGCGATTTAGCACCTCTTTCAACTCATCGATCGTCTTTGATGAATCTACTTTCGCTAGCCCAGCTGGAGGCCGCTCCGGCTCTGCCTGCTCGTACAGCGTGGTCACAGCGGCCCATAATGGCAGTCCCGACGGCCGGACTTAAATCAGTTGTGGCCGTCCTCACGAAAGCTAAATTCATCAGCAGCGGGGCCTTCTCATACCCATGTAAGCAATCCTGGCGGATTGATGGTTCACTTTTTTTGCAACTGTATGCAGGTAAATCTGTTACTCAGGTTACGAACAAGCGCTTCGCAGAGGCTCGATCGGTCCAAGCATGCAAAAAGAGGGACCTCGGATAAACTGGCTGTCGTTTGTCGTGAGCGTTCATCGCAAGCTCAACGACGAGGACCTGACTACGCGTGATCTTGCCCAGGCGACGGATATTCCCTCAACCACGCTCAACCATCTTTTCGTGGGAGGCGAATGCACAAAAGAGGCCTTTTTGGCGTTGTGCAAGTGGCTGGAAAGAGATCCGGCTGACTTCTATGAGATCGAGAAAGAGTAAGTTTCGCAAACGGTCTGAGAGAGGGCCGCCTCATAGCTGCGTTCAGGCCTCGTGAGCAGCATGCGAGCCGCTCCGGTCCACAGTTGGGAACCATGCAGCAAAACCTATAAGTGTCACGCTGGCGTCACGCCTTCTTCACGCAGGTACTGCCGGAACTCACCCGTCAAAAGAGAAATGATGACAGCACAATTTCCAGCTTGGCAGTCTCGAATGTCTATCGACTACAGTGAGGTCGTGAAGCTCATCGCTCCTGGCGAGGATGAGGGCGGTCCAGAGCGTTGGGGTTCCATGCGCTGGGGAGGAACAATCGAAGAAATGCCATTGTGGCAGGCCGTGCGCACCGTCATCGTTGATTGGGCAGGCTCCCACCGTCAACTGAAGGCACAGATCATCGCCACCCGCGGGACTTCACTCATGAACCTGGCGGCAATCCAAGCCACTTACAGGCGGGACGATTTTCCAGAGCACGCCAAACAGGCCGCAACCTGATGCCGCGTTTGAACCGTTGCCACCGCGATAGTTACGATGTTGGCGACGCTTTGCAGCTCCGATGTCCGTTACCTATGCTGCCGGAAACTGATGCTATTGCGACCGATCCCGTTGACTTCTAGTCAAAGAACCCGGCATCTTCTTCCATGAGATACTTCTTCGCCCCCTCGGCATCGATATCCAGTCCCAGTCCCGGTGCTTCGAGCAGGTCGACCATGCTGTCGGTCACGATCTTCTTGGGCAGGCCAATGACGATATCGGTCCACCAGGGATCGGAGGCGGAGGGATATTCGAAGGCGATGTAGTTGGCCGGCAACGTGGCGCAAACATTGATCAGGGCTCCGAGACCGAGCAGACCGTTGGCGGTGCCGTGCGGGGCCATCAGGATCGAGTGCATATAGGCGTGCTCGGCCACCCATTTAAGCTCGGCGATGCCGCCGATATCGGCCGGGTCCGGGCCGATGATGCGCACCGACTGCGTCTCGATCAGCTCCTTGAAATTATGGCGCAGATAGATCTGCTCGCCGGTGTGGATCGGCGTGGTGGTCGATAGCGTGAGTTCGCGATAGGCCTGCGGATTGACCCAGGGAACGTAGTCGCCCGTCAGCATGTCCTCGAGCCAGGCGAGGTTGTACTTTTCCACGGCCCGGGCAAAGCGGATGGCGTCGGGCAACATCCATCCTGGGCCGCAGTCCAGCGCCAGGCTGACCTTGTCGCCGAGCACGTCCTTCATGGCAGTGACGCAGTCGAGCATATGGGCCATGCCGCGCTCGCTGATCGGGCCCTGGTCCATGGCGCCGTGATAATCCGGCGGCTGGCTGACGCCGTAGTGGAAGCCAGGGATGCTGCGCTTCATGTTGGAGTGGAAGCTGATGCCCTGCTTCACCATGAAGAAATTTTCGGGCCGCTCCATCATCCATTTCACATCGGCCGCATAATCCTCGGCGCGGTCACCCGTGCGCTTCTTGCGGATGGAGCCATTATAGACACGCACCTTGTCGCGCACCTTGCCACCCAGCAACTTGTAGACGGGTACGCCCGCGGCCTTGCCGGCAATGTCCCACAGAGCGTGCTCGATGGCGCTGACCGCGGCGCCATACGGCTTGAAGGAGCCGCGCTGGCGGATCTTGAGCATCACCCGCTCGACATCGGTCGGATCCTCGCCGATCAGCGCCTCGCGGAAATGCAGCACCCAGGGTTTCAGATAGGGCTTGGTGTACTCGACTTCGCCGAGGCCGTGGAGGCCCTCGTCGGTGACGATGCGCACAATGGGATGGTGGCCAATGACGGCGCAACGCAGGTCAATGATCTTCATGGGAGATATCCTCGGTGCGTCTCGCGTTCGCCGACACCGGCATGACTCGCCAAGGCGCTTGAAAACAAAGGGTTAGGGCAAAGAAACGCTTCTACCTAGGCGCGCGTCCTCTAGTGCGGGACGCGGTCGAAGCCAACGCGCAGTTGGTTCCACTCGCTGGTGTCGCCGAAATACTGGGCACCCTCGCGCAGATGCTCCCTGATAACGGGCTCGTTGAGGTCTATGCCCAGGCCCGGCTTATCGGACACGGTGACGTAGCCGTCCGCCATGTAATCGTCGGCCATACCGGTGACGAGGCCGGTGAAGAAGGGCAGGTCGAGCCCATGATGTTCCACCGCCACCAGACTGGCTACGGCCGCACCCAGATGCACATTGGCCATGAAGCCGATGGGTGAGCAGCAGGCGTGCAGCGCGGTCGGAATGCCGAAACGCTCGGCATGATCGGCGATGCGCTTGGTCTCCATGAGGCCGCCCGAGGACAGCATGTCCGGATGGATGATGTCGAAGGCGCGCGTCTCGATGGCTTCGCGAAAGCCCTCCCAGAGATAAAGGTCCTCGCCCGCCGCCACCGGCGTCAGCAGCGCGTCGGCTACCTTCCTGTGGTTGGCGATATCGGTCCAAGGCAAGGGATCCTCGACCCACGCGAGATTGAACGGCTCGAGCGCATGGCCGATCTTGATGGCCTCGTCCGCCGTGCAGAAGCCTTCGCCGAAATGGTCGGTGCACAGCGAGATCTCGTCGCCCACCGCTTCGCGAACAGCGCGCGTGATCTCGACGGCGAGTTCCACGCCAGCCTGGCTGATGCGCGGCCCCGGCCCGCGGCCGGGCACGTACCATTGCTTGTATTGCGGATATTCATATTTGGTCTTGGTGCCGATCAGGGCGCCCGGAGTCGCCTCGAACAACTGGCTCGGCAGGTCGAATTTGATGAAGGTGAGGCCGAGCGACTTGCGCTGCTTGACCACCTCGACATAGCCCTCCGGCGTCATCCTGTCAGGCGCCGGCGTATCGCCATAGAGGCGCACCTTGTCGCGATATTTGCCGCCGAGCAGTTGGTAGCAGGGAATGTCATAGGCCTTGCCGACCAGGTCCATCAGCGCGATCTCGATGCCGCAGACGCCGCCGGCCTCGCGGCTGTCACCGCCGAAGGTCTTGATCGACTTGAACAGATAATCGACGTTGCAGGGGTTCTGCCCGACCAGCAGATGCTTGAGGCGCATGGCGGTGTCATGATGGGCCCCATCCCGCACCTCGCCCAGCCCGTAAATGCCCTGGTTGGTGTCGATCCTCAGCATCGGATAATAGCCATGGCCGACAATGGTGGCGGTGCGGATGTCGGTAATACGCAACTCGCTCGGACGCGAGGCAGTGCGAATATTATTTTCGATCGTATCAAGCGGCATAATGGCCTTCCCCAGAGCAAAAGGCGTTTAAGCATAAACGCATTTTATATCTAACTCCTTGTTCCGACGCGCCTTTGCGAATCTTGCCGATGCCGGCAAATCGTAAAACGCTTTATCGAGCTTCCTTTTTACTGGCCGGACTTGGCGTTGACTGGCTCATTCTCCTTGCCGCGCCCATCTGCTCGATGACGTGGCGGCCCGAGCCTTCTACGTGCCGGGCAACGACTTTGGCTGCGCCATCGGCATCCTGGGCGCGGATGCATTCGACCAGTTCTCGATGCTCGCGGAGTACGGCGACGCGCCGGCTGAGCGAGGTAGGAAAGCGCCGGCTGATGGCGCGCAGGATCTCGCGATGCGTCCACCAGAGCACCGCGGCGTGACGGTTGTAGTGACGGTCATAGATCAGCTGGTGAAACCGCGTGTCGAGCGCGGCATGCCTGACGGGATCGCTGAAATTGAGCTCCTCGATCTCGGCCTGCACTGCTTCGAGCGCGGCGATATCGGCGTCCGTGGCGATCGAGACGAACCAGCGCGTCAGCGCCGGCTCGATCAGCACTTCGATCTCGATGATGTCGCGGACAAAGTCCTCGTCGATCGGACGCACACGGGCCCCGCGATTGGGCTCGATCAGGACGAAACCCTCTCCCCGCAACTGCTGCAGCGCCTCGCGGACCGGATTGGTCGAGGTGCCATAACGGGCCGCCAGCTCCGCGATCTTGAGCCGCTCGTTGGGGCCGAGTCGGCCCGAAACGATTTCGTCGCGGATCCTTTCATAGACCCAGCCTGGCTGGTCGAAGGAATCCCCGGATGATGGAGGGATTGGGCTGGTTTTGTCCATGAGTGCCTGTTTAAGCACCTTTTCACAGCAAGCCAAGCCCATCATACGCTAATCATTCGAAATAATGTATGATCTGAATTAGATTGACAGATACGATTTGGTTTGGAACTGTCACGGGACTTCGGACGAAGTCGGAAAATAACGACCGCCGAGGGAGGAACTGCGCCGAATTCAGAAGCGCATGCGCGGCCGGCCGGCAGGGCTTGCCGGCGTGAGGAGGAGATATCCCGATGAAGAATTCGCAGGATCGCGTCGCCGCCGCACGGCCGAAACGAGAACGGCCGATGCGCCTGTGGACGGTGGCATTGGGTGTGACGGTGTCGATGCTGGCAACCGCCGCTTACGCACAGGACGTCGACCTCTCAAAATGGTCACCGGACTACATCCGCAGCATCGCCGGTACCGAAACCGTGGACACGGCGGCCGAGTGTTCCAAGGTCGTGCCGCTCGACTACAAGGGCAAGGTATCGGTCTGGTGGACGGGACCGAACGATGCCTCGCCCGACCTGTCACGCAAGGTCCATGCGGATTTCTGGGCCGCCTTCAAGGCGACCTATCCCAACATCCAGCTCGACTACCAGAACATCGACTACAACCAACTGCTCGACAAATTGCGCACGGCGACGCTGGGCAACGCCGCACCGATGGTGGTGCGCCTGCAGATCCTCGGCAGCGTCGAATTCGCCTCCAAGGGTTACTTCATGCCGCTGAAACCCGAGGATGTCGGCTACAAGACCTCCGATTTCTGGCCCGGCGCCATGAAGTCGGTGATGTATGACGGGGTGTCCTATGGCATCCCCACCAACAACGAGACCATGGCCCTGATCTGGAATGCCGACCTGTTCAAGCAGGCGGGCCTCGACCCGGAGCATCCGCCGGCGACATGGGATGACGTGATCACCTATTCCAAACAGATCCACGACAAGCTGGGCATTCCCGGCTACGGCCTGGTGGCTAAGCAGAATGCCGGCAATACGCCGTTCCGCTTCATGCCGCAATTGTGGGCCTATGGCGGCGGCGCCCTCGACGAATCCAGCGACAAGCCGACCTACAAGAGCGTCGAGATCAACAATGAGGGCGCCAAGGCCGCCCTCCAGGCGATCTATGACATGTATGTGCGCGACAAGTCCGCTCCCGTGTCGGCGCTGACCAACACGCAGAATGAGAACCAGAACCCCTTCATTGCCGGCAAGCTCGGCATGATGATCGCCCATCCGGCCGAATACGCCAAGATGGTGGACCTGGCGGCCAAAGCCACCGGCGCCGACAAGGCCGTGGCCGACAAGGTGGTCCAGAACATGCGCTATGGCCTGATCCCCAAGGGACCTGCCCGGCGCGCCGTGGTGTTCGGCGGCTCCAACATACATATCGTCAAGAACGACTATGTCGATGGTGGCCTCGACGAGAAGGCAGCCAAGGCGCTGGTGTGCTTCTGGACCGGTCCGGAGTGGTCGACGAAGCTGGCCTGGGTCGATTCCAATCCGGGCAATCTGCGCGGCTTCAAGACCAGATGGATGAAGGAGCGGCTTGATACCATCAAGTTCCTCGATGTCACGACATCCATGCTGCCCAACGGCATCCCCTTCCCGGTCGTTCCGGAATCCACCGAGATCATGAACAACATCGTGCCGGACATGATGCAGAACGTGTTGACGCAGAAGATGTCGGTATCGGAAGCGGCCGACGATGCGGCAGCCAAGGTCCAGGACCTGATGGCCGGAAAATGATCTTGTCAGGCAAGGTGCAGCCGGCGGCGCCAAAGCCGCCGGCAGGACGTTCAATCCAGCCCTGAAAGGTCTCGCGCCCGTGAGCATCGCGACCGACCGGAAGATCATCGTGCCTGCGCGGCCCCGGCGGCGCGAGCGCGGCAACATCCTGCAACGCATCGTCGATCATAGCGCCGACTATCTCTATGTGCTGCCTGCCATCCTGGTGATGCTCGTCGTCATCGCCTATCCCATCTATTACACGATAGAGTTGAGCTTCTTCAAAACGCCGCCGAACCTGCAGATGAAGGACAAGATCTTCGTCGGGTTTGACAATTACGCCGCCATCCTTTCCAGCGCATCCTTCCGCCGCGTGACCGTCAACACGCTGATCTGGACGGTGTGCTCGACCGGCTTTTCCTTCCTGCTGGGCCTCGCCGCGGCCCTGGCGCTGCACCGCGAATTCGCCGGGCGCGGCTTGCTGCGCGCCATCCTGCTCATCCCCTATGTGGTGAGCGCGGTCGCCGCCTCCTATGTGTGGAAATGGCTCTACCACTCCGATTTCGGCGTCATCGGCGCGCTGCTGGTGCAACTGGGCCTGTCCGACAGGCCGATCAACTTCCTCGACAACACCACCACCGTCCTGCCCTCCCTGATCGTGGTCAACATCTGGAAGGAATTCTCCTTCGCCATGGTAATGCTGATGGCTGGGCTGCAGACCGTGCCTGACCAGCTGCTGCGCGCTGCCCGTGTCGACGGCGCCAATACCTGGCAGAGCTTCTGGCATGTGACCTTCCCGCACCTGAAGGGCGTGTCCATGGTCACCGTGCTCCTGCTCATGGTTGCCAATTTCAACTCCTTCATCATTCCCTGGATCATGACGGGCGGCGGCCCGGCGGGCGCCTCCGATATCTGGATCACGGACATCTACAACATCGCCTTCGGCCGTCAGCGCTACGGCGTCGCCTCGGCCTACGCCGTGATCCTGTTCATCGTCATGATGCTGCTGGGCTATTTCTACGTGAAGGCACTGACGCGCGGCGACGAAGCGAGGGCGGAATGAGTCAGATCGTGCAACCCACGCGCCGCGCCGCCCGCAAGCCCACCGACTGGTGGCGCTGGGCCGGGCGGCTGACCCTGGTGCTCCTCCTGATCTTCACCGTGCTGCCGATGTTGTGGATGGTGCTCACCTCGATCAAGACTCAGTTCGCGGCCTTGCAATACCCGCCGCAATGGTGGCCGGCCGAGCCGACCCTGAGCAATTACTGGCGGCTGATCAACCCGGCCGACTCGATCGGGCAGGAATTCCTGCTCTATTTCTGGAACAGCTTCTACGTCTCGCTCTTGAGCACCATCCTGGGCGTCATCATCGCGGTGCCCGCGGCCTACGCCTTCTCGCGCTTCCGCTTCCCCGGCCGGTCCCTGCTGTTCTTCGGCGTGCTGGTGCGCAACATGTTTCCAGCCGTGGTGTTCCTGATGCCGCTGTTCCTGCTGATGCGCTGGATGGGGCTGGTCAACACCCATGGCTCGCTGATCCTGACCTACCTCACCTTCGGCCTGCCGCTCTCGATCTGGCTGCTCAAGGGCTTCTTCGACAACATCCCAATCCAGCTTGAGCAGGCCGCCCGTATCGACGGAGCCACGCGCTTCCAGGCCTTCCTGCTGATCGTGCTGCCACTCTCGACACCCGGGATCATCGCCACCTCGATCTTCTCCTTCATCGGTGCCTGGAACGAATATGTCTACGCCTACACCTTCCTCTCCAAGCAGAACACGATGACCCTGCCGGTCGGCATCCAGCGCTTCTTCACCGAATTCGCGACCGACTGGCCCGGCCTGATGGCGGCGACCTTTCTGATGAGCGTGCCTGTCGTGGTGCTCTTCCTCGTCCTGCAGAAATATTTCGTGCGTGCCCTCACCGAAGGCGCCGTCAAGCATTAGCGCGTCTTACCCCCAGACCGAAACACCGGGAATCGAAAAATGCTCATATTTCCAGTAAGTTACACTAGAGGGACGTTTCGACCTGAACGCATTCTGCTTTAGGAGACGTCGATGGCCGAAGTGGTCCTCAAGGACGTGATGAAAGCCTATGGCGCCGTGCATGCCGTCAAGGACGTGTCGTTCACGGTGGAGCATGGCGAGTTCGTCGCCTTGGTCGGCCCGTCCGGCTGCGGCAAGACCACGACGCTCAACCTGATCGCGGGCCTGATTCCCCTCACGGATGGCGAGATCGTTATCGGCGAGCGGGTGGTCACCGATCTCGATCCCAAGGACCGGGATATCGCGATGGTGTTCCAGAACTACGCGCTCTATCCCAACAAGACGGTCTTCAACAACCTCGCCTTCCCGCTGCAGATGCGCAAGCAGTCCAGGGAGGCGATCGACAAGAAGGTGCGCGACGCCGCCAAGGTCCTCGACATCACGCACCTGCTCGACCGCCGCCCACGCGAGCTCTCGGGCGGCCAGCAGCAGCGTGTGGCGCTCGGCCGGGCCCTCGTGCGCGACCCCGCCGTCTTCCTGATGGACGAGCCGCTCTCCAACCTGGATGCCAAATTGCGCGTGCAGATGCGCAGCGAGATCAAGCGCTTCCACCACAACCTCAATGCCACCATCATCTATGTGACGCATGACCAGCTCGAGGCGGTGACCATGGCCGACAAGATGGCGGTGATGCATGGCGGCTGCCTGCAGCAATACGACACGCCCGCCAATGTCTTCGCCAATCCCATCAACACCTTCGTCGCCAGTTTCGTAGGGAGCCCTGCCATGAGCCTCATTCCCGTCGACGTCGCGACCGAAGGTGGCGGCACGGTGCTCAGGGGCGCCAGCGGCTGGACATTGCCGCTCTCCGCCATCAATGCGCGCAAGGCCCAGGGCTCGAGCAACGGCAAGGCTGTGCTCGGCGCGCGCCATTCCACCCTCAAGCTGCATCGGACCGCCCTGCCCGGCGCCGTGCCCGGCAAGGTCTACAGTGTCGAGCCCACAGGCGACGTAACCTTCGCCCAGATCATCGTGGATGCCGAGGTGGTCAATATCAGCCTCGATCCCAGTGTCGTCATTCAACCCGACGAGGCAGTCTGGATCGAGTTCGACCAGGACAGGATGCACCTGTTCGACGGCCAGACCACCATGGCGCTCAAGGCAGCTGAGTAATCGAGCGGAATTCGGAAATCCCCATGAAAATCAGTGCGATCACGCCCTATCCGGTCTGGGTCGGCAAACGAAACCAGCTCATCGTCAAGGTCGAGACCGACGAGGGCATTCATGGCTGGGGCGAGAGCGGTCTCTCCGGTCGCGAGAAGGCTGTGATCGGCGCCATCGACCATTACCGCGAGTTCCTGGTCGGCCGCGACGCCATGGCGATCGGCGCGCTCTGGCAGGAGATGTATCGCAGCCAGTATTTCGAGGGCGGCCGCGTCCTCACCGCCGCGATCTCGGCCATCGACATCGCGCTGCATGACATCAAGGGCAAGGCGCTCGGCGTGCCCGTCTATCAGCTCCTCGGCGGCAAGCAGCGCGAGCACATCCCGACCTTCGCCACCACCAGGGGGCCTTGTGGGCCGGCGATCATCGAGCAGGCGAAGGAGTTGATGGCGGGCGGCTGGAATGCCATCCGCCTCTTCCCGGCCGATCACGACAGCAAAGGCGTCTACGAGCCGCGGCAGAGCATCAGCGAGACGGCCAAATGGTGCGTCAAGGCCCGGGAGGCGCTTGGCGATACCGTGGTGCTTGGCGTCGATTACCATCACCGGCTCTCGGTCGCGGAAGCCGCCTCCTATTGCCAGAAGATGCCCTCCGGCACGCTGGACTTCCTGGAGGAGCCCATACGCGACGAAACGCCGGCCGCTTACGAAGCGCTGCGCAAGCTCACCGACATCCCCTTCGCCATCGGCGAGGAATTCGCCAGCAAATGGCAGTTCCTGCCCTATATCGAGCAGGATCTGCACCAGTTCAACCGCATCGACGTCTGCAATGTCGGCGGCCTGACAGAGGCGATGAAGGTTGCCGGCTGGAGCGAGGCGCATTACGTCGACATGATGCCCCATAATCCACTGGGGCCGATCTGCACGGCCGCGACCATTCATTTTGCGGCGGCGGTGCCCAATTTTGCCTGGCTGGAAACCCGCGCCTCACCAGGCGAACTCTATCTCGGTTTCGACGATGGCGGCATCTTCACCACCCAGCCTCGCCTGAACGGCGCCGTCCTCGATGTCGGCGATGCGCCGGGCCTCGGCGTCGAGGTCGATGAAGCCGCGATCACCAAGCAGAGCTTCAAGTTCTGGGAAGCGCCGCATCTGCGGCGCACCGACGGTTCGATCACCAACTGGTAGGGCCGATAGCGCTTTGCGATTTGACCGGATCGTCGAGAATCGCAAAGACGCGTCGAAACAAAGAGTTAGAGTAAAATGCGTTTACGCTTAAACGCGTTTTGCTCTAGCAGCCATTAAGGAGCATTGCCATGACCCACACGCCGGGCATCACCCGTCCGCCGAAGGACATCGTCGACGCACTCAGGCATCTCGGCGCGGCAAGCGTTGCCGGCATATTGGGTCATATCGGCATCCGCAATCCGCACATCCTGGGGCCCACAAGCTGGAACCCGGGTAAGGCGATCGCCGGTCCGGCGCTGACCTTGCAGTTCATGCCCAAGCGCGAGGATCTCTATGGTGACGGCGAATATGCCGATCCTGAAAAGCAGCTCCACCGGCACGTGCTCTATCATGTGCAGGAGGGCGATGTGGTTGTCGTCGATGCGCGCGCCGACATGACCGCCGGCGTGTTCGGCGACATGATGTCGACCTATTTCAAGGGACGCGGCGGCGCTGGCATGGTGATCGACGGCTGCCTGCGCGACTATCCCAATCTCAAGAAGCTCGATCTGCCGCTATGGATTCGCGGCTGGACGCCCAACTTCCACACACAGACCGGTCTGATGCCCTTCGCCGTCAACGTGCCCGTCGCCTGCGGCGGCGTCACCGTCCTTCCCGGCGACGTCATCGTGGCCGATGACGACGGGGCCGTGGTCGTGCCCGTCGCCCTCGCCTCCAAGGTCATCGAGACCTCAAAGGTGCATCACGAATGGGAGGATTTCTCCCGCATGAAACTGATGCAAGGCGCACCGCTTCAGCGCTATTACCCTCTCCATGACGACGCTCGCGCCGAGTATGAGGAATGGCGCAGGGCGAACCCCGCCGCGCCGACCGGCAACTGAGGCGTTTTACCGACCATCATGCCATGGTGGGTTGGCCGTGGCTTGCGCCGACAACTATCAACCCGCGCTAGAGGAGAACCTGCAAAATAAGGTTGCTGCAGGGTCTTCGAAGCAAACCCGTCCAGGAGAACCTTGGTACTTGCTTCCAGGCAAAAGCGAGAGTCGTTAACTTCCGGATTGCGTTATGATGAGCTAGCGGCGTCCGGGTCTGCCACGTTCAGCAGGAGCAAAAGCTATGGCCAAGAAGGAAGCTATTGAGGCAACCGTTACTGGAAACGACCAGCAAGTGGGCTTCCGAGCCGCCGTTATGAAACAGGCCATCGAGTATAATCTGGCTGGATCGGCGAGGAACGATGCAAACGAAATTGTTCATTTTACGCTGCAGGGCGATAAGAAACGGATCGATTCGGCGCTCGCGACCATTCGAGAAGGGACCAAGAGATCATCTGACATCAACATCACGACTGAAACCGCAACAATCGACCCAGCTTTGAATGCGTTTACGATCGTGGATTGGACATCTTCGAGCAGAAACATCACGAACAAATACACTCTCGTCTTTGAACTGAGGGCCGACGATACGCCGATTTCGCCAAAGGACGCCAAGGTCGAATGGCACCGGATCCTCGAAGAAACGCTTGACGCTGACGATCGAAAGAAGCTGCGACCCGACGACTGAGTTCGCAGCCATGACGCACTGAGCGGCCATAGCTGACGAAAGGAGGAAGAGAACACGATTGCGGCGCTTACTTCTCCCGGAATGCCCGCATCAACTGATCGCGCAACGGTTTGATGAGATATGCCAGCATGGTCCGATCGCCGGTTTGCACAAAGGTTTCGACTGGCATCCCGGGAATGATCTTGAGGTCGCCAAGGCGCGCAATCTCCTGCGGCGGTATCGAAACGCGAATGGTGTAATAACTCTGGCCGGTGCGCTGGTCGGGCGTGGTGTCCGGTGAGACCCGGCTGACCGTGGCGTTCAGCTCCGGCGTCGTGCGCTGGTTGAAAGCCGAAAACCGCAGCAACGTCTTCTGGCCGATTTGAACCTGGTCGATGTCCTGCGGATTGACCTTGGCTTCGACTGATAGATTGTCGCTCTGCGGGACGATCAGCATGATGGCATCACCGGCGCTGATGACGCCGCCAACGGTATGCACCACCGACTGGAGCACCATGCCGTCCTGCGGCGCGCGAATATCCACACGCCGCAACTGGTCTTCTGCAGCGATCTTGCGCTCGACGGCCTCGCCGATCTGATCGTTGGTCTCGCGCAGATCCTTGGAGACCTCGCTCACCACGTCCTTATCGACCTGAATGATTTGCAATTCTGTCTCGGCGATCTTGCCTTTTGCTTGGGCCCTCGCGGCGGTCAGCTGTGCGCGTTCGCCGCTCAGCCGCGCCGCTTCACGCTCGACCGAGGTAATACGCGAAATCTCCACCAGTTTTTTTGCATACAATGTGCGAACGGCCTCGAGCTCCTTCTCCACCAAGCCGATTTCCTGGGTCTTCGCATCTTCCTGGGCCGCAAGGCCGCGGATCTCTTCGTTGAGCTGTGTGATGCGCTCGCCCAGCTGGGCCTTCTGGCCGCTCCGTCCGATGGAACGCACGTCGAACAATTTCGTCTCGCTCACCATCACGGCGGCGACCTCAGGATTGGGAAGCTGATCGAGCAGCGCCGCGGGGAATACGATCCTGTCGGCACCTTGTTGCTCTGCTTCCAGCCGGGCCTCCCGCGCCCACAATCCGTTGAGATTCTTGCTGACGATGGCAAGGCTGGCCTTGGTCAAGGTATCGTCTAGCCGCACCACGATATCCCCGGCTTTGACCACATCGCCATCGCGCACCCTCACCTCCCCGACCACGCCACCGGTGGGATGCTGCACTTTCTTGATGTTTGAATCGACGACGACCGATCCGGAAACGATCAGCGCACCCGAGATCTGTGCGGTCGAGGCCCAGCCTCCCAGGCCACCAGCGAGAATGAGAACGATCACGAGTCCAACCACCAGATGCAGGCGGATGGAACGATGCGACGGTCCGGCCGCGGTGTAGGTCATGGTTTTGCCACTCCGCCATCGGACACGATCTTGATGGGGCTGGGCGCCGGTTGCGGCGGCCGAAGCACCTGCCCGAGTATCGTCTCCTTGGGTCCGAAGGTCTGCGCACGGCCGTCCTTCATCACCAAAAGCAGGTCTACCCCCTCGATCGCAACAGGGCGATGAGCAATCACCACGACGACGGCACCACGCCCACGCGCCGACCGAATGGCACGGGTGAGCGCCTCATCCCCCTCGGCGTCGAGGTTGGAATTGGGCTCGTCCAGCACGATCAGGAACGGCCGGCCATAAAGGGCGCGCGCCAAGGCGATGCGCTGGGCCTGGCCCGCCGACAGAATATTGCCGCCGTCGCCGATCTGCGTGTCATAGCCATTGGCCATTCCAATGATCAGCTCATGGACCCCAGCCTCTTTCGCCGCAGCGATGATGTTCTCGGAGCCTGCTTCCGGATCGAAGCGGCAAATATTCTGCCCGATCGAGCCCGCGAACAGTTCGACGTCCTGCGGCAGATATCCGATATGACGGCCGAGAATGTCGGGCTTCCACTGGTCAAGCGCCGCCCCGTCGAGCCGAACCTTGCCGCGCATCGGTTGCCAGACCCCGACCAAAGCCCGCGCCAGCGAGGATTTGCCGGAGCCACTTGGTCCAATGACGCCCAATCCATGTCCGGCCTCGAGCGCAAACGTCATTTCGGAGACGACGACCCTTTGACTGCCGGGAGGCACCAGGCTCACGTTCTCGACCAGCAGCCGCTGCGACGGCGCTTGCAGTTGAATCTGCTCGCGTTGTTGCGGCAGGATATCGAGCAGTTTATTGAGCCGCTGCCAGCTTTGGCGCGCTGCCGTGAAGCTCTTCCAATGCGCAATCGCGAGATCCACGGGCGCCAGTGCCCGCGCACTGAGGATCGAACCGGCGATGATGATGCCGCCCGTTGCCTCCTGATGGATGACCAGATAGGCGCCGACGCCCAGCATGGCCGATTGGAGCATCATGCGCGCGACCTTGGCGGCGGTGCCAAGCCCTCCGATCACATCACTGCTGCGGCGGCTCTCCACCAGATAGTCGTCGTTCACCGCGCTCCAATTTCGGGTGTGGTGACCCGTCATTCCCATGGCGACCACGACTTCGGCATTGCGCCGGCTGGCGGCGGCAAGAGCATTGCGGCGTACAGCCAGAGCCATGGCCTCGTGCAAGGGGCGTCGGGCCAAGAATTCCGTCAGAACGGTAATGACGATCAGGATGATCGCTCCGATCGAGGCAGCCACCCCGAGCAGGGTGTGGAAGGCGAAGCAGATCGCCAGATAGAGTGGGAGCCACGGCAGATCGAACAGGGCGCTCGGCCCCATCCCCGACAGGAAAGACCGGACGCTGTCGAGGTCGCGCAACGGCTGGAGGCCGTCACTGCCACCGCCGGCGATCAAAGGCAGGCGGATGACGGATTCGAATATCCGGCTGCCGAGTGTTTCATCCAGCGAAGTTCCGATCCTCACCAGGATACGGCTGCGGATAAGCTCCAGAATGCCTTGGGCGATGTAGAGGCCACCAGCAAGAACGATGAGGCCGACCAGCGTCGGTACGCTGCGGCTCGGCAGCACCCGATCATAAACCTCAAGCATGAACAGCGAACCGTTGAGGTACAGCAGATTGATCATGAAACTCATGATGCCGACACCGATGAAAGCACCGCGACAGGCGCGCAGTGCGTCACCCAGTTCGGAATGCCGGTGGCCACCTGCAAGATTTGAAGCCATACCCCGAACAATGGCCATCAGCCCTGCTCTCTCGGCATGAACATGAGATAAAATCTATGCCTATTCTTACTCATCTTCATCCCGTTCGTCTAATAGCGCCACTTGATTATAGATCAGCCATGTCGGCGATGGCCCTTCCATTCAAGGTGTGGTTACTGACTCCACACACCGTAGCAGCGCCGAGGCGATTTGCCTCGAGCTGACGGTAGTGACTGTCGAGCCACGTCCTGGCCAAGTCTCGCACATGTGTGCTTGCTTCGTGTTGCTTGGCCACACTGTCGTCTGCGAAGGCCAAACCTGGTATCTTCGCATCGCGGGAGGCGATCTTGGACAGAACAGCGCGCGCGTTATTGTCGGCGGCGATGCCGAAGTGTGGCATGATCGACGTCAACACGGCAGTCGGTAGCTGCCGATAGTTGATCAGGAGCCCGCCATCGAGCGCCTCCAGCCGCGAGACGGGTTCGCAGATCCGGGCAAGCACCTGCGCGCAATACATCGCCGGCGCTTGCCAGGCATCCGATGGGTTCAGACCGAGGTGTTCGGCCCCGACCAGCGCCGGTACCATCTGCATGCCCGGTCGGCGCAAATGCGAGACCATCACCTCCACAGGGTCGCGATAGAGGAAGATCCACGGCACATCGGGGAAGGCCCGGCGGAAAAGTGCAAGGTTACGGGTATGCCAGGAGTCGAGCTTGACGATGAAAAGCTGCTCGTCACCACGCCGCGCCTGACCGAACGTTCCGATCATCCATCGAAGCCAGAGCGCGTGGTCATCCTCACTCAGATCGGAACACACGCCACGGGCATTGACCACCGTATCGATAGGCCCGGCTTCGGAGACGACGATGCTGCCGGGAAGACCACCCAACATCTGCGATACCAGCGTTGAACCGCAGCGAGACATATGAAAGATGAAGCCGTCGGGCTGCAGATGCCGGTTGGCCTTCAGGCAGTCCGGCAGACGGGTGATAGGCGTTGCATAGCGAAACAGCCGGTTGAAGGGCCTACGCAGGCAATTCTGGACTTCATCGTCAAAAAAGGGCTCACGAAGTGGGCCCTCGCCGAAATAGGACCAATCCACCCACAGCATGTGGTCGCGCCAGGATGCAGCGACGGGAAGCCAGCCAGCGGGAGGTAGCCGCGGTTCGTTCATGAAACCAGCAACCGAGCGCAGAACACACGGTGGGTCGTCTGCATCGCGGCGCGGATGTCGCTGGCGGTGAATCTGGATCCGCGAGCCTCTGCCATCTCGAGCACCAGCGCGATGAACACCTCCAGGTCCTCAATTGCAGCAAGACCGTCCTGGAGCGTGACATCCTCAAGGACCACGGCGCAAAATCGTTCGAGCTGAACGCTGGATGGAACCGCGTCCGGGGCGAAGATTTCCGGCAGATCCGCACTCCATCTGTGGGTACCGCGATCATCCATCAAGGAGCCACCGACATAGAGGTCGCGAAAGCATCACCAAGTAGTGCTTCGACCCAGTCGTTGGCGACGGCATCCATGACCAGATGCACGCGGCTGCAGGCGCCGCGATTTGCCACGCTGTGCGGGTCGGACAGCCGCAGATACCAGGCGCTACCGGGATCCATGACGATGCGCCGCCCATTCAGCCGGAAGTCGACGTCGGCGTTGGTGGTGATGGGGATGTGGAAGCGCACCGCGCCGTCCTCGAAACGAAGGTCGTGATCCCTATGTTCCCTGATGACCGAGCCTGGGGTGAGTTGCATCAAGCGCACCGCGAGCAAGGGACATGCGAACGTCGCCAACACTTCTCGAAAGTAGGGGCGGGCCTCCAAAATCGGTGTGTTCTCATAATTGCGGGCCGACGGATCGGAATAGATCATCATGACGGGGTGGCGAGCGCCGGCCGGAGCACGTAGCGCAATCACGCTCCATTCGCCGTCATAATTCTGCTTGACGAAGTGATCGATCCACTCGGTGTCGGATAGGCTCCGCAGATCGTGCTGCAGCCGGCCCGCGTCGAAAGCGAACGGCAATTGCAATCGATCGGGAAATCGCATCGGCATTGGGCTTGTGGCGTCTGTCATCGCTCACGCCCTATCCGCAGATGGCTGCCATTGCAGTTCGAGATAGACGCCATCTTCATCGTTGGTCTCGCTGAAACCGAGTCGACGGAACATGCGCAAAGACGCCTCGTTGTTTGCCGCGACCATGGCCCGGACGCCGCCGCGAGCGGCCCCGGCAGCCATCACGGTTCGCATCAGTGCGCTGCCAATGCCTTGTTGCCGATGGCCGGGATTCAAGGCGATGTCGACAACATAGAGGGCGCCGGGCTCTCCGGTCACGATCAATTCCCCGATCGGCACGCCGGCTGCCTCAATCACCGACCAGCAGGCGTCCGGAAACCGGTCCCGATAGCTCTGGACACGCGCGCGATATTGCATCGCGACAAGCTGCTCGATCACATCTTCGGGCAATCCGCCCATCCGCAGCCTGCTGCCGGTATGTCCGCGAAACAGATCGAACAGAAATGGGGCATCCGTCTCGTCGGCGCGGCGCAAAGAGACAGTGCCACCAGGAACAGCAATTCTTCCAGCCTCCTCGTTGCTCGCGATGTCTACCTGCATGTCGTCGAACATGGGCCTGTCTGCCTTTATGGGCTGTATAGATGTGTCCAATTGCGCCTAAAACATGCTGGAGTTTCCTGTATCAGCCTTTAGATTATCGCCAGTTCAGGGAGAGATGCAGTGACCGGGATTGAAGCTGACAAGGGTGGCGCGGGCGAAGCCGTTGGTGTTCTGTCGGCCGAATATTTTGAACCGCACGTCGGCAAGATCTTCAGCTTTAGAGGCACCCGTTATGCTTTCCCCCTCGATAAGGTCGTCAACGACGGCAGGGAACAGCCGGACTGGGTCAAACGCCGGCCGTTCATGCTGATCTTTCGTGGACCGAAGGAGGCTGACGTGCTGCCCGAGGGCCTTTATGTCTGCGAGATCGCCGGCGGTCCGGCCGTCAGCATGCATGTCGCACCAATTTTTACACCGCAGCCGGACCGCCAGGAATATCAAGCCGTGTTCAACTGAATCGGCGGGCGATCATCCACGCCCTCCTCTAATTCCGACTCGGGAAAACACCCTGCAAGGCGATGCAGGCATTGAGCACGAGATAAGGCATGCGGTTTTCGTGCGGCTGAGTGCCACCGCCGGGGGCGATCACGGCCGGATTCAGGGTCTGAGTGGCGGCCTTGCTGCTGTAAATCTGCACCGCAAAACTGCCTGCCGGCTGGGTAATGACCCCGGTGGAATTTCCAAGCACCGTATTGTTGCCCGGAGTACCGCCATTGCTGTTTGCAGTGGTCGTCGAATCCGCCATCAACGAGTGATTATGGGATGGCATTTCTGTAGTTAAGAGCGTCTCCGTCTCCTGGCCGTCAACCATTCCCAAGATATAGGATGGCGAGACGCCCAAGGGGACCCGGCCCCGCAAATCGGGCAAGGCAAACGTCGTCGTTCCATTGCCGCCGTAGGTGACGCCGAGCAAGGCGAACAACGCCTGATTCTGTGCAATTGACATTATTTGCCCATTGCACAAAGCCCAACCTTTCGGGGCAAAACTAAAGGCAAAGATCTCGATCTGCCCAAGATAAACTGTGGTCATCGGTCTCGGCTCCTCGGGACATCTAGAGCAAAACACGTTTAGGCGTAAACGCTTCTCTTCTCTAACTCTTTGTTTCGACGCGTCTTTGCGATTCTTGCCGATTCCGTCAAATCGCAAAACGCTTTAGTTTCGCGCCGGGAAAATCCCACTCAGCGCGATGCAATAGTTCAGCACGAGATAGGGCTGCATGTTGTTATGCGGTTGATTGCCGCCGACCTGGCTGATCGACGGTGGCGCCAGTCCGGTCGTGGCGCTGCCCGGATTGGGGCTGTAGACTTTGGCTGTAGTCGACGGTCCCTGCTTGCTGCTGCCGAGTTGACTGATGCCGAGTTGGTTTCCGGCGGCCGTTATGGTCGTCCCGGCGGCGGACGCCGCCATGAAGCCATGGCTGTGCGCCGCTAATTCGTTATAGGTGAGGGTCACCGACGTCGAGCCTCCGGTCTGGCCCGATTCATAGTCGGTCAATCCCGGTCCCTGCCCTACCCCGACGACAGCGGTCCCCTGCAAATTCGGCAGGCCGAAAGTCGTTTGTCCGTTGCCGCCATAGTTCGTGCCGAGCAAGGAAAACAGCGCCGTATATTGTTGAATGGGCAGGATCTGCCCCTGGCAGAGCGCCCAGCCTCTCGGTGCGAAGTTGAAGGCAAAAAGCTGTACCTGTCCGAGATATGGCTCTGTCATGTGTCTCTCCTTGCTCTCAACCGCCCGTCCGACTCAGCCCTGGCTTGGATAGACACCGGCTATCGCGATGCAGTACAAAATCGCCTGGCAGGGTTGGATATTGCTGTGCGGAAGCCCCCCGCCGGCGGTCTTGATGGTGTTGCCGGCCAGGGCGACCTGCGTGTTGCTGCTGGAATAAGGCAGGTAGTTGTAAGCCGCCGTGGGCGGGTTTTGATATCCATCGGCAAGGTAGGTCGCGCTGCCTGGCGTGGAGACGGAACTGGAGCCCTGCCCCGTAACGACCGTCACCAGATGACTGTGCGCGGGAATCTGCGCGCTGATGAGCGCTACGTTTTCAACGCCGGCAACGGTGCCGAGGAGGTAGTTCGACAGGCCCGGCCCCTGTCCCTGATGAATCGGTACACGGCTGCGCAAATCCGGAACCGCGAAAGTGTTGACCCCGTCACCGCCGTAGGTCGTGCCGATCAGGTTGTACAGCACGTCGAATTGAGAGATCGGGAGCAATTGACCGGCGCACAACACATAACCCCTTGGCGCGAATGTGCCTGCAAAAGCCAGAATCTGACCAACATAGGTGTCGGACATGCCCCTCCCCTTTTCACCGTTACATTAACCGTGTTTTATTAGTCGGCAAATGCGACGCAGATAATCGCCTCCCATTGCCGCCTGAAGCAACCAGGCCGCAAACAATATTATATAATCGCTTTTAGATTCTTGAACACAAGTGCAAACCAACTGTAGCTTACGATTCTCGCACGACGAGCACAACGGGTTTTTGCACTCGGATGCCTTTTGGCTCACTTTAATTAATTCGATTCTCGCCAAAGGGGCGCAACGTGATGAAATTTTTGCGACAAGCGAATGAGTCTTGCATCAAAGACGCAGCAATGTGGAGGCAATGATTGAGCGTTTCAACCGGATGGCGCGGGTATTGTGACCTTGGGTGACGGCTATATTACTGACATCGGCTACACTTCGGACTTCTATTCCGAGATGGCCCCGGGTCACCTGGCCTTTTCCACGCTTGTCACTGGCCGTGACCCAGGCGGCGCATTGCGGCCGGCGCGCGTGCTGGAGCTGGGTTTTGGCCAGGGATTTGGCCTTGCGCTGCTCGCCGCGGCCAATCCGGACATCGCTTTCGAGGGTTGCGACTTCAATGCTGCTCATGTCGCGCATGCCAGCGATCTCATCGAGACCGCAGGCCTCGCCAATCTTTCCGTGGCGGAGGCAAGCTTCGAGGTGGTTGCGGCACAGGCCGGCGACAGCAACGCCGATATCGTCCTTCTCCACGGCATCCTGAGTTGGGTGGCGAAGGAGGCGGAAGATGCGATCCTGGCGATCTTGCGCCGACGCCTGCGCCGGAATGGCGTTCTCTACCTTTCCTACAATTGCCTGCCAGGCTGGGCTCCCCTTGTGCCGATCCGGCAACTCATCATCGATATCAAGCGGCGCCACGAGGGCAACTCGCAGAGCCAGATCGCTGCTGCGCTCGATTTGCTTGCCCTGTTGAAACAGGGCGACGCCACTTACTTCGCTTGCAATCCAGTGGCTGGCGCCCATGTCGATGCAATGCTTGGCCAGGATCGCGTTTATCTGGCGCATGAATATCTCAGCGAGCATTGGCGGCTGTTTCAATTCTCGGACGTCGCCGCGCGTTTGGGTGAGGCCGATGGCCTTGGATACATCGCCTCGGCGACGTTGACCGAAAACTTCAACCAATTCGCCGTTCCGGCAAACCTCCAGCCTCTTATTGCGCAGACCGGCGATCCGATCCTGCGTGAGACATTGCGCGACGTTGCTGCCAACAAGAATTTCAGGCGCGACATTTTTGGGCGTGGCGGCAAGATTCTCAGCAAGGCTGAACGACGAGAGCTTCTGGGGCGGATGCGTTTCGCCCCCGTTGTGCCAAGGCGCAGGCAGGTATTCAAGTTCCGCGGTCCGCTCAACGAATTGATCGGCAGAGACGACTTTTACAGTCCAATTGCAGATTTGTTGACGGAAAGGTTCGCAACCTTCGACGAATTGCTGGCGTTGCCCATTTTCGGCGAGCATGCGGTCGACAGGCTCGTCGAATGCCTTGCGCTGCTGATCCATTCTGGACAGGTCGTACCTCTCATCATCCAGCCCACAATGGACCCCGAGCCCGCACGGCGCTTCAATCGCATGATCGTCGATCGGGCGAGAGGAGGACGGCTTTATGGCTATCTTGCCTCGCCGATCGCAGGCACCGGAATCCGCGTCGACGATTTCGGCCTGCTGACGCTTGCGGCGATCTTCGATGGCGAGGCCGATACGCTCCTTGCCGCAGCACGCCACGGCCTGTCGATCATCACGGCACTCGGCCGGCGTCCCCTTGACGACGGACGCGCTCTGACGGAGGACGATGAGGCGATAGAGTTCCTTTCTGCACGCATGAGACCGGTCATCGTAGACGACATTCCCCTGTGGCGTCGTCTCGGCATGCTGTGATCGGACACTCCCGATATAAAACCTTCACATGAAGTGAAGTATTATCTTCCTGCCCTCCACTTGTGGGAGGACGTCGGCAATGCTACGCTTTCAATTAATATAGAATACTTGACACGCCCCCGGGTCCATTTCGTTCTAACTGACTCTCAGTGAACGAACGTTTCGGTTACCAAATTGATCAAGACATTGATCAGAAGTATGCGAAAAATTCAAAGTAAAAATAAATAATTTGTGAATTTTTCGTCCATACCTCTGCAATGTTGGGGGGATTTCTATGTCTATTTCCAATGTCACGGGCGCTGATCCGGTACAAATCGTTTTCATCGATTCTCGTGTACCCGACATACAGGCCCTGATCGACGGCGCCACGCCCGGCGAACAGGTCTTTGTGCTCGATGCAGCCAGCGACGGCATTCAGCAGATTGCCGACATTCTGGCGAACGACAACCTTACCAATCTTGCCTCTATTTCGATCGTCGGCCACGGCGCCCCGGGCGAGATCGAGCTTGGTTCGAGCTGGCTCGACGATACCGATTTGGCTGGCCATGCCACTGCATTGTCGACCATTGGTGCCGCCTTGGCGCCTGGCGGTGATCTTGCACTCTACGCCTGCAACACGGCAGCCGGCGCCACCGGTCAGCAATTCATCACAGACCTCTCCCACTATGCCGGTGGTGTCGACGTCGCAGCGGCGACACATCTCGTGGGTAGCGCCGATCATGGCGGCTCATGGACGCTCGACGCGTCGACCGGTGCGATCGAGGCGACGACACCCTTCACCGCCTCGACGCTCGCCGATTTCCAGGGCGAACTCGCAGGCACGGTCACCAGCCAGATCTGGTTCGGAGCCGACCGCGATACGTTAACCGGCAACCAGAATCCGTTCGGATATGTCAATTCCGACGGCAGCGGCCGCGCCCAGGTGGGAGAGAGCCCGAGTGATGGCTCAGGGCAGACAACCTTCAGCGACATCGCACTCGATACGGCCGCGGGCCTGTATTTTGCGCTCAATCAAGGTGAGGCTGCTACCCAGAATGTTCATCTCGTTGTAGGCCACACCAGCGGTGGTGCGCCGATCAGCAGCACCCTCACCCTCAATCCTAACGACTACGTCATCCAAGGCATAACGGCCGATCCTCAAAATCACTTCATCTACATCGGTGTCTGGGGTGATAGCCTGGCCGACAGCGGCATCATCAAGCTTTCCTATGACCCGGCCACGGGCGTTGTTAACAATGGCAACGCCATCGTCTCCGGCGGCGTGATCTCACCATCTTATTTCATCTCTACAACCGGCGCCGCCTTCACCAATCCGAAGGACCTGTACCTCGACGTCGCTGCTCAGAAGATTTACTTCGCGGCCAACGATTTCAAGACCGACGGCAGCGGCCCTTTCGGTGGGGGGTTCGCGGATACAAACGGTATCTACGTTACTGATCTCACGACCCACGTCACCACGCTGCTCACGAGCCAATCGCAGTTTCCGACTACAGCGGCCGGCTCCGGACTTGCGATCTCCGCCCTGACGATCAACACGACGACAGGGACGATCTATTTCGCGACGGAGGACCAAAGCAACGGTCCGGGCACCACGCACTCCACCATCTGGGAAATGCCGATCGGCGGCGGCACTGCCGTTCAGATGGCGCTGCCCACGTCGCTGGCCTTTGTTTCGCCCGGCGGACTGGCCTACGACGCCGATTCAAACCAGCTTATCGTGAGCGACGGGGGTGACACATTCCACACTCCGCAGGTCGCTCCAGCGATCCATGTATTTTCGCTCAACGCCGCCGGTACGGTTTTTACCGGCGATACCATATTGGCGCATGGCGACGAGAGTGTATCGAGCAATGCCATCACCAGGGCTATCGCTCTCGATGAGTTGGCCCATATCGGCACGTTCACAGGCACATCCACCCAGGCACTGCAAGGGGGCTCGTCGCCTTTGCTGTTGCTGGGCGCGACACCAACTGGCGTTACCGATTCCGACAGCGGTGGATTTCTCGCCAGTGCATCGGTCACGATCTCGAACGCCCAAGCCGGCGACCTGATCGGTATCGGTTCTAATTTCAGCTTCAACGGCACGCCGCAGACCGTCAATTTCGCCGGCGGCACGTTCTCCGTGAGCTTCGATGCAAGCTCGCACATCCTGACGATTGCCAACGCATCCGGCACTGAGAACACCTATGCCGAGTATGAAGCTCTTCTTGCACAGGTCTCCTTCAAGGATACCGGCACGGACACCAGCACCGGAACGCATCCAACACGCACCGTCACCTGGCAGGTGAACGATGGGGCCGTCGGCAATCCGGTCGGCCCGAACAACGTCACGACCACGACGGTGACCATCGATCGGGCGCCGGAGCTGACGGCCGACACCAAGGCGGCCCTCGCCGGTGGGTCAGCCGTAACCGGCAACGTGATCGGCAATGATCTCGACCGGGATGGCGACACTCTTTCGGTGTCGGGCTTTACAGATGGAACGGCAGGCACTGTCGGCACCCTGTTCCATGGCACCTATGGGGATCTGACGCTCAACAGCAATGGCACCTACACATACAGCGCAGGCGCCACGGGAGGCCAGCAGACAGCCATCAACAATGCTGCGGCCGGTAGCCATCCCACGGAGGTGGTTACCTACACGGTATCCGACGGTCATGGTGGCACGTCGTCGTCGTCACTGACCATCACTGTCGATCGTACGCCTTCCACGACCGACGATACCGACACCGCCCTTAATGGGGGTATCGCTGCAACGGGCAACGTGCTGACGAACGACACGGACAAGGACGGCGACACTCTCACCGTGACCGGCTTCACGGACGGCACTGCGGGCACCGTCGGTACGGTATTCCACGGCACCTATGGCGATATAACGCTCAACGCCAACGGGACCTACACCTACACGGCCGGCGCCACCGCAGGGCAGCAGACGGCCCTCGACAACGCTCCCGCCGGCAGTCATCCCACCGAGGTGGTCACCTATACCGCATCCGACGGCAATGGCGGTACTTCGACATCGGCGCTGACGGTCACGATCGACCGCGCGCCTGTCACCGTGACCGATACCAACAATGCAATCTCGGGCGGCGTGGCCGCTACGGGCAACGTGCTGACCAACGACACGGACAAGGATGGCGACACTCTCACCGTGAACGGCTTCACGGACGGCACGGCCGGCACCGTCGGTACTTTGTTCCACGGCACCTATGGCGATATCACGCTCAACGCCAACGGGACCTACACCTATGCGGCGGGCGCCACCGTCGCCCAGCAGACCGCGCTTGCAGGGGCCAGCGGCCAGGCAAGCGAAGTCATCGACTACACGACATCGGATGGCCGTGGCGGCACGGCCGGGTCAACGCTGACGATCGACGTCACGGGCGCGCCGACGATCACGTCGATCGCAACCTCCGGTCCTGGCATCGACGCCGGTGGCAATGGTGACCTCAACGCCGGCCATGTCGTTACGCTGACGGTGGACATGAGCACCGCGGTGACGGTCGATACGACCGGGGGTATCCCGACGCTGACGTTGAACGATGGCGGAACTGCCACCTACGCAGGCGGCAGCGGCAGCGCCGCGCTGACCTTTACCTACACGGTTGCTGCAGGCGAAAACATCGGCGATCTCGCGGTGAACGCGGTCGAGCTCCACGGTGGTACTATCCGGGATACCAACTCCCGAGACGCGGATTTCACCGGGACGATCCCGGCTCCGGCCGGCACGCTGCAGATCGACACCACCGTGCCGACGGCGTCCTCGGTGACCACCTCTGGCCCGGGCATCACCGCCGGCAGCGGCGACCTCAATGCCGGCCATGTCGTCACGTTTACGGTCAACACCAGTGAGGCCGTCCTCGTCGACACCAGCGGCGGCATCCCGTCGCTGACGCTCAGCAATGGCGAGATCGCCACCTATACCGGCGGCAGCGGCAGCGCGGCCCTGACCTTCAGCTATACCGTTGTGGCCGGCCATGACACCGCAGACTTGGCGGTGTCCACGGTCAACCTCAATAGCGGCACGGTAAAGGATGCGGCGGGCAACAACGCCGATCTCGGCGCCGCCGTCACCAATCCGACCGGCACGCTGCAGATCGACACCACCGCGCCGACAGTGTCCTCGGTGACCACCTCCGGCCTGGACATCACCGCCGGCAGCGGCGACCTCAATGCCGGCCATATCGTGACGTTCACGGTCAACACCAGTGAGGCCGTCCTCGTCGACACCAGCGGTGGTATCCCGTCGCTGACGCTCAGCAATGGCGAGATCGCCACCTATGCCGGCGGCAGCGGCAGCGCAGCCCTGACGTTCAACTATACCGTTGTGGCCGGCCATGACACCGCAGACCTGGCGGTGTCCACGGTCAACCTCAATAGCGGCACGGTAAAGGATGCGGCAGGCAACAACGCCGATCTCGGCGCCGCCGTCACCAACCCGACCGGCACGCTCCAGATCGACACCACCGTGCCGACGGTGACAGTCTCGAGCGATCACACCGCTCTAACGGCCGGCGACACCGCTGCTGTGACATTCACCTTCAGCGAGGCGGTGGCCGGTTTCACGCTTGGCGATGTGGTGGCAAGCGGTGGCTCTCTCAGCAATCTGGTGCCTCACGGTGTCGACGGTTCGGGTCACGATATCTACACGGCGACCTTCACACCGGGTGCGACCAATATCGAGAACGGCACGGTCCAGGTTACAGGAAGCTATACCGATGGGGCCAACAACGCCGGAGCGGCAAGCAATATCGTTACCTTCACGGGCGACACGCTGGCACCGCTGCTCAGTACGGCCACCGCCAATCCGCCAAGCGGCGTCGAGGCCTTCGGCCAGACCGTCCAGTTCACGCTGACCTTCACGGAAGCCGTTAAATTTGTCGGAGGAACACCGACACTCACTCTCAATGACGGGGGTACCGCCACCTATGACAGCGCCGCCACGGCAACGCTGAACGATCCGACCAAGCTGGTGTTCGACTACACGGTCGGTGCTGGAGACAGCAGTACCCCTGCCTTGGCTATCACCGGCGTTACCCATGGAAGCATCACCGATCTGGCCGGCAACCCAGCCACCAATGTGACCGCGACGTTCCCTGGGATTTCGGTAGAGGGCTCTCTGATCACCGCCAATCCCGACAGCAACAGCGTCTTTGCCGGCCACACCCTTACGGTCAACGCCGCTCACGGCGTGCTCGCCAACGACACCGACACCAATCCGGCCGACCATCTGGTGGTCAGCACGGTCAACGGATCGGCTGCGGGCGTGGATCATGCGATTGCCGGAACCTATGGTTCGCTGACGCTGCATGCCGATGGCAGCTATTCCTACACGGCCAACGCATCGTCCAACGGCTACGTCGTCGATAGCTTCACCTATACGCCGAGCAACGGCCATAGCCCGACTTCGCCGACGACATTGACCATCAGCGTCGTCGGCGGCAACTACGCCTATGTTCAGGTACCATCCGGTGGATCGGCGACCACAGGGTATGGCAATACGATCCTCGACGGCAGTGCCGGCCATGCCACGCTCACGGCCTCAGCGACCTTCAACGCCCATGAAATCCTGATCGGCGGCCCGGGCGATGTCCTGAATGCCGCGAATACCGGGCAGGATGTCTTCGTGTTCGCGGGCAATTTCGGACACAACACCATCAATAATTTCCACACCAAACTGGACACCATCCAGCTTCAGCAGTCGCAGTTCGGTACGATCGCCAACGTCTTGACCGATCTGCATCAGGCTGGTGCCGATAGCGTCCTGACGCTCGATAGCGATCATGTTGTCACCATCACCAACATGCAGGTCGCCAGCCTGACCGCTTCGAACTTCCATCTGGTGTGATCAAACAGCCGGAGGTTCGCCATTGGATCTCGTGGTCTCGTGGTGCGATACACGGCACCAAGATACTCTGGGACGGCGCGGGAATGCGCATCAGGACCGGGGCACAGGAAGCATAACAGCCCGTCAACAAATATTGACGGGCTGTTTGCCAAAGTTGACCTGGGCGCAAAACTGGTGGCGAAAGAGGCCACGCCTCCTATGACCTGACCCTACTCGAAATGATAGTTCAGGCCCACGCGAACAATTTGCTCATGAAAGTGAGCGGACGAACGAAAGACAATCGGAGAAGTGAAAGAGGCGATATTGGCTGATTTTTTGCCCAGGTCGACATAGAGATATTCGGCCTTGACGCTCCAATTCTGCGTCAGCATGGCCTCGACACCGCCTCCGACAGTCCATCCCACCCGCGTACTGGAGGACGATCCATCCGCGCAGATAGTGCCCCCGACTACACAGCCAGTCACATCAAAAGTACTAAATTTTATAGTTGTGTCGCCATAGGCCAAGCCCGCTGTCGCATAGAGCAACCATTGCGGGGTGATGAGATAACCGACGCGGCCCCGCACCGTCCCAAACCAGCCAATCTTCTTGGTGACAGTCGTCAAGGTGGGGTCGAACTGTACGGGATTGCGAGCCGCTGTCGTCGAACCGTCGATACCGGAGGCCTGCAGATCAGTCTCGGCTCCCAAAAGCCAGCCGTCAGACAATCGCCAATTATAGCCGATCTGGCCGCCGCCGATGAAACCATGAACCGACGGCGAGAGGGACCTGGGAAGACTGCCCGCGGCGAGTAATGCAGCCACCAATCCATCGAGGGTGGGGTCCGTTGCTCGCATCGACGACTTTACCGAGCCCGAATCCCAGCCATATCCGACATTGGCGCCGGCATAGAATCCAGTCCAGGACGGAGGAGTGGAAGCAGTCAGATCCGCGGCGACAGCCGCACTCCCAAACCCGACGCCAGCCCAGACAACAACTGCGAGCAATACCTTTTTCACAATGTTCATCGATATACCCCCAATTGCCTTCTTATACTGGGCAGTGACCCTGAAAGCCATCGCAATCTGGAGATGCAGCAATAAAGCCGCGCAAGTGTGACATTTTTACAAACCAAGGGAAGAGTCTGTTCTATAGAGATGGCAGTATATGCCGATTCTCGGTACTGATTCAAAGGGTTCGACAGCATAAAACTGATTCTTTGATATAACATTGTCTGTTGAGACGAGTTGCAAGCACGACCTTCGTGCTTTTACTGCAAGAAAAACCTGTAATAAGCACTAAAACTGATTAATCGGCAAATCTGTCTGAGTCGTACGCGCCATTCTTGGAGGATGGGAGCGGAATTTAGCGACCTTAGTACGAGGTTCCTCACGGCTGCACCTCTTCTATCGTTCCGACATGACAATGGGAGCTGCATGGGCTGTGGAAACTCGAGCCAACAGTTCGCGACATATCCTGGTTAGAGAAGTCGGCGCAGCGCATTCTTCCCCGTTGCTCAATTCGCGATAACGATGGCAGCAACAGCCTTTATTTCGCCCTTACAACACCAAAAACCCAAAAGCGATTTCAGTTCAATGTAAGCGTATGAAAATTCTTACTTATTTCCGCCTCACCAAAGCAACGTAGGTCGAAACCGCCTATATTGGAACATGAAGTGCAGCTTTCTGGCGTCCCGGGGCCCGGATATCGGGCGAAGGATGGCGTTTAAACCCGCCGCTCCCCTATAGTGCTTCGGGTTCGATGACTGGAGCCATATCGGGGGGATTCGTGGAGCCGACGCAATTGTTCGAACTGGTGATCGTCATGCTGCTGGCGATCATCGCCTTGCATTATGTCGCGCACAGGCTCGGCCTGCCGCCGTCCGTGGCGCTGCTCACGGGTGGCGCGCTGCTTGCCTTTATGCCGGGGCTACCGGTCATCGCGCTCGATCCCAGCCTGGTGCTGGTCATCTTCCTGCCGCCGCTCCTGATGGATGGCGCCTGGGTTATCGCCCTGGGACATCTCAAGCGGCATATGATCGGCATTGCCTCGCTCGCCGTCGGCGCGGTGGTCTTCACCACCGTCGTGGTCGCGGTGGTGACGCATTGGCTGCTGCCCTCACTGCCCTGGGCTGCCTGCGCGACGCTGGGCGCCATCGTCTCACCCCCCGATGCCGTTTCGGCCAGGGCGATACTCCAACGCGTGAAGCTGCCCCGGCGCCTCCTCATCCTTCTCGAGGGCGAAAGCCTGCTCAACGATGCGAGCGGCCTGGTGCTGTTTCGCTTCGCCATCGCGGCGGGCGTCACCGGCGCCTTCAGCACCGTTGATGCCCTCGGCAGTTTCTTCATCCTGGCGATTGGCGGGGCACTCGTCGGCATCGCTGTCGGCATAGCCTGGGTCCTGCTGGTGCGCCGCCTCGGCGACGAATATCTGATGATCGCAGCCTCGGTGATGGCGGCCTGGCCCTCCTACCTGCTCGGCGAAATGATTCACGTCTCCGGCGTGATCGCCACGGTGACCACCGGCCTGATCATGGGTTGGCATCAGCATACCGTGCTCTCGGCCTCGGTACGCATGCGCGGCACCTCCTTCTGGACCGTGATGATCTTCCTCATGGAGGCCTCGGTCTTCATGCTGATCGGCTCCTCGCTGCGGGGCGTTGTCGAACGCGTCGGCGGTTTCGGCGTGGTGATCGACGAGATGGGCGGACCGATCCTTCTCATCCTACTCGCCCTGACGCTGGCGCGCTTTGCCTGGGTGTTCGGCTCCGACGTGGTGATCACGGTCTGCCGGATTCTGGGCCTGCGCCGCTATGCGCCACTCGGCTCGCGTTCCGCCGCCGTGCTGAGCTGGGCCGGCGTGCGCGGCGTGGTCACATTGGCGCTGGCGCTCAGCATCCCCGAGGGCTTTCCAGGCCGCGATTTCATCCTGGTCACCGCATTTGCCGTCATCCTCGGCACCGTGCTCCTCCAGGGCACGAGCCTGGGGCTCCTGATCCGCTGGGCCGGATTGAGCGAGCCGATATCCGAGAAAGCGCGCTTCAGCATGAGCCAGGCCGAGGCCGCGATGGCGCAGGTGCAGGCGAAGATCATCGAGAGCCGGGCCTACGACGACGAGGGCAACCTCGTACATCCCCGCCTGCTGGAACGCTATCAGCGCAGGGCCACGGCGATCGTCGACTATGTTGGGCAAGAGGAGCAATACGCCCCGCAGCTCCATGCCCATTTCGATCTGGTGCTGGAGGCGATCGCGGCCGGACGGGCCGAACTCATCCGGCTCCACCGCTCGGGCGATATCGACGAAGAAACGCTCCAGGAACTGGAGCGCGACCTCGATCTTGAGGAGCTGAGCGCTATCTCCGCCAAGTCATGAAACAGAAAAGCTCGCCGCCCTGCGGATCGGCGGCGAGCTCGTTGCCTTCCAGACACGCTAGCGTGTTCTACCTTCGAACCGCATCACCAAGAATCGCAAAAATGCTTTTCATCCCAGCGTGTTAAGCAGGAAACTGTTTAGACGTGAACGCATTTTACTTTAGCGTATCGCTTCGATCTGGTCGTAGGTCAGCACCCAGACATGCGGCGGCAGCGCGATGAAATGCGCGTCGTCGAGATATTTCTGGTTGGTCTCGTCCGGCGCCGAGGCCCAGTGCAGGAAACGACGCATGGCGGTAGCGACGTCCGGGTTGACCTGCTTGGTCGAGACGATGGCGTATTCGTAATTGACCAGCGGATAGGCGTTGGCGCCCGGTGCGTTGACCAGGGTCAGGCGCTCGTCCACAGGCGTGCGCGGGCCGAGCGAGGCAGCCGCCGCGGCGATCGAATCGGGCGTCGGCAACAGGAATTCGCCCGAATAGCTCTTCAGGGCCGCGGTGCCGAGGCCCGCCTTGTCCACGTCGGCGTGATAGCTGACGCCGATATAGGTGAGCGAATAAGGCGTCTGCTGCACGGATTTCAGCACGCCGTCATTGCCTTCGGCCGTGACGCTGCCCGCCACCGCCGGCCAATTCACCGTGGTGCCATAGCCGACATTGTCCTCCCACGAGGGCGTGGAGAAGGCCAGATATTGGGTGAAGACAAAGGTATCGCCCGAGGCATCGGAGCGGCGGACCGGAATGATCGTCTGGTGGGGCAGCTTCACGCCGGGGTTGAGACCGGTGATCTCGCCATCGTCCCACATCTTCACCTTGCCGGTGTAAATGTCGCTCAGCGTCGGCCCATCGAGCTTCAGATTGTCGGAGCCGAGGCCAGGGATGTTGTAGTTCACCGTCAGGGCCGAGATCGCCATCGGAATGTTGACGATCTGCGGATTACGCCGCGCCTGCTGGTCGCTCATATAAGCGTCGGAAGCGCCGATCTGCACGCCGCCCGACAGAGCCTGGTCGAGCCCTGCCCCCGAACCGGTGCCAGCCGTCGAAATCGTCACGCCCGGGTGGGTCCTGGTGTACTCGGAGACCCAGACATTGAAGAGCGGATAAAGCAGGGTGGAACCTGTTTCCGTAAGCTTGATGTCGTCGGCCAGGGCCGGAACGGCAAGCAATCCCACGATCAAGGCGGCTGCCAGGGTTGGCGCCGCCGACGTCAAACGATCGGCTCGCATTGAATTCTCCTGAGGATTTGGTCATCGCAATCTGGATCAGTCCGGGCCTACCGCCCCGCCCTGAACGCCGTTCGGGGCGGTGGATGCGCCGGGGTCGCCCGGGGCTCGTGCTCGATCAGGAAGTTACTCGGCCGGTGCCAACATCGGCTGGCCGGCGGTGAGACCCGTGGGCTTCTCCAACTGATCGAGGCTGACGCCCGTCGTCTCGATCCGGAAGAGCCAGGTCACGATGGCGCCGAGGATCGAAACCACGATCAGCCCGTAGAGCAGCGCCGTGGTGCCGATGGCCACCAGCAGGATCGGGAACAGGAAGGCGGTGGCCACCGCTCCGATCTTGGCAAAGGCTGCGGCAAAGCCCGCGCCCTTGCCACGAATAGCGGTGGGAAACACCTCGCCGGCGAGTAGGTAGGTTTGCGCGTTCGGGCCGAGATTGGTCATGAAGTTGAAGAGGATAAAGCCGGCGAAGATCAGCAGCGTCGAAGTGCCGCCGCTGAAGCTCGAGGCCAGCGAGGCGAGGAAGAGGCCGGCGGCGCAGCCGATGAAACCGAAGACCTGCAGCGCGATACGCCCCACCGTATCGGCGAGCGCCACCGCGAAGAGAATGCCGACGATAAGGAAGCTTGTGGTCAGGGCCGCGCCCTTCGCCGCCATGATGTCGTTGGCGATGAGGTCGACGATCGAGCGCGGGTGGTCCGAATTGGCGCCGAGCGCCACGGCCAGGATGGTCGGCGTGAAGATGCCGATGCCATAGGTGCCGAGATCTTGCAGGAACCAGGGCACCGAGGCGAGAATCGTGGCGCGCCTGTTGGTCTTGTTGAACAGCGACATCCAGGTGCCACCGTCCTCGCCCGCATGGCCGATGGACTGGCCGTCGCGAGTGGAGAGCTTGATCTCGGCAGGATATTGCGGCTTGCGGATGAGAAGCCGGCGTACCGCCTCCTCGGCCCTCTTGGTCTCGCCGCGGGCAGCCAGCCAGTTGGCGCTTTCCACGATATAGAAGCGGCCGACCGTAACAATCACGGCGGGGATGATGGCGGTGGCGTACATCCAGCGCCAGGCGCTGATCTCGGGCAGCGTCGAGAGTACGGCATAGCCGACGGCGGTACCACCGAGTGCGCCCACGGCCTGGAAGGCGAAGGCGCCGAGCACGAGTTTGCCGCGGGCCGTGCTCGGAATGCTTTCCGAGATGATCATATGGGCCGTCGGGTAGTCGCAGCCGAGCGCGAGGCCGAGACCGAACAGGAAAATCACCAGCAGCGGATAGTTTGGGCAGAAGACGAGGCCGACGAGGAAGGCGCAGAACAGCACCATCTCCGCCACGAACATCGGCTTGCGGCCGAAGCGATCGGAGAGGCCGCCCAGCCACACCGCACCGACCAGGATGCCGGCAAGGCTTGCCGCGCCGATGATGCCGTGTTCGGCGGCTCCGATGTTGAATTCGTTCGACAGGAGCGGCAGCGCCACGCCTGTCATGAAGACCACGAAGCCTTCGAAGAACTTGCCCGCGGCGGCGAGCGACCAGATCAGCCACTGCATGCCCGTCATCGGCGCCGACGGCAGTTGCGTGCCATCGGCCCACATGGGCAATTCGTCAATGTGGTCTTGAACAGACCTTCCCTGGGGCTCCTCTGCCCGTCCTGCTAGATCGACCATTATGTGGACTTTCCTATTGGACAATGCCGTAAAATGTATCGCGGCGAAAATTGAGACGAATACGCCCCTATTTCCGGATTCATGCCTCCGGATGCCCAGTCCCCGGTTGTTTTTGTGACGCTCCAACCTGACAGCGCAATGACAGGGCGTCGGCTGTTCTCGATGAATTGGAAAATTGCGCTGCCGGCGAGACCTGGTGGAGCCGCATGATCTTGCGATCGACGTCAGGCGATGCGGCCGAACCACAGCATCGATAGGCCCCCGGCAAGCATGGCGAGTAGCGCGCCGACGCCTGCGAAGATGAACGAGATCTCGGTCAGCCTGCGCTCGCCGACCACCTTGGCGGTCAGCGACTTGTAGACCTTGGCGAGGTCGTCGGCCGACTGGGCGTTGAAGAACTCGGCATTGGTGGCGCCGGCGATCTTCTTGAGCGTGTCGAGGTCGGGCAATGCCCGCATCGTGAAGCCGCCCATATCGACCACGCTGCCCTCCGGCGAGCCAAAGCCCACCGTGTAGACCTTCACCCCATAATTGGCCGCCACCTGCCCGCTCTGAATCGGGTCCTTGCCGGTTGTAGTCGCGCCATCCGTCAGCAGCACGATAATGGCGTTGTCGTAGGAGCCCGGCGGCACCGGCACATGCTCGGCCCGCGGTTGCTGCGTCTGGTCGTCGAGTGAGCGATTGCCGGGGCCGGCATTCATCTGCGCTCCGAGCTGGTCCGTTCCTGGGTCGATGGAGCTGCCCGGGGAGACGTCGAACTTTTCGTCGGGAAAGATCGTCGCCAGCGAGATCAGAATGCCGTCACCGATGGCCGTGCCACGCCGCAGCTGAAAGCGGTCGATGGCATCGTCGAGCGCACTGCGATCGATAGTGGGCACCTGCACCAGCAGCGCCGTCGAGGCAAAGGCCACGATGCCGATTTCCACGTTGTTCGGAAGGTCAGCGATGAACTGCTTGGCGGCGGTTTGTGAGGCCGCGATACGGCTCGGCGCGATGTCCTGGGCGCGCATCGAACCTGATACGTCCATGGCGAGGATCACCAAAGCCCGATTGGACGGCAGCGTCAGGATGGCCGCGGGCCGGGCTACCGCCAGGATCAGCACGGTCACTGCCGCAAGCAGCAGAGCCGGCGGCAAATGACGGCGCCAGGACAAGCCCCTGCCCATGGCCTGCTTCACGAGCGCCAGATTGGCGTAGCGCAGGGCGGCCTGTTTTCTGCGCCGCAGCAGCCACCGATAGGCGGCAACCAGCAAGGGGACGAGCAGCAGCAGCCAGAGGGCGTCGATCCAGATGAAGGTCACGGCGGCTCCCCCATGCCGGTGGCGGGCCCACTCGCAGCCGAGCCGACATGCGCCGGCATGCCCCCGCCGCTCGCCAGCCTTGTCCGCGCCTTGCGCAAATCGGCAAAACGCAGGACGGCGTCGATCAGATCCTCCCTGGTCGACAATTCCAGCACGTCGACGCCGGCCCCAGCGAAGGCCCGCATCTGCGCCTCTTCCGATTTTGCGGCGATGGCCACGAAGCGCCTGCGGAATGCCTTGTCGGTGGTGTCGACAAACAACTGCTCGCCCGTCTCCGGGTCCTGGAAGGCCAGCAAGCCGAGATCCGGCAACGCCAGGTCGAGCGGATCGACCAGGCGCACGCCGATGCCCTCATGCCGGCGCGAGAGCATCGAAAGCGCCCTCTCCCACCCTGGCATCGAGATGAAATCCGAAACCACGAAGACCAGCGAGCGGCGGCGCATAATGGCGAGCGAACGCTTGATGAAGGCCGCGAGATCGGTCTGCGGCGCGCGCAGCAGCCTCGGCCTCGAGAACACCTGCTCGACGAGATGGAGCACATGTCGTCGCCCCGCAGCCGGCGACAGGACGAAATCGTCAAGGCCGTTATGAAGGATGGCACCCACCTTGTTGCCGCGGCGTGTCAGCAGGCGGGCGAGCACCGCGGCAAATTCGCCGAGGACCTGACGCTTGCTCACCGGCCCGCTGCCGAAATCGACCGACGGGCTAAGGTCGAGCAGCAGCCAGGCCGTGACGTCGCGATCCTCATTGTAGATGCGGACATGCGGAACCTGTGTCCGGGCCGTTACGTTCCAGTCGATGTGGCGCACCTCGTCGAAAGGCTGGTATTCCCTCAGGTCAGCGAGGTCGAGCCCAAAGCCGCGGAAGAGCGTACGATAGTCGCCTTGCAGCAGGCCGTCGAGCCGCCGGATGACAGTCCATTCGAGGCGCTGGAGCAGCGCCTCAGGCTGATGCGGTGAGCTTGACATGGCTCTCCAGCGGCTTTTCGGGAGCGGGCACGACCTTGAGGATGCGGGTGATGATGTCATCCGCAGTCACCTCCTCGGCAAGCGCCTCGTAGGACAGCACGATGCGGTGTCGCAGCACGTCGGCGGTGACGTCGAGGACGTCCTCGGGCAGGACGTAGCCGCGCCCGCGCAGGAAGGCGAGCGCCCGGCCGGCCTCGATCATGCCGATCGAGGCACGGGGGCTGGCGCCGAAGCTGATCAGCCGGGCCGTCTCCGCGAGGCCCGCCTGCGTGGGATTGCGCGTCGCGCCCACCACCTTCACCGCGAACTGGATCAGCGAAGGATCGACGAAAAGGCCCCTGCTCCGTGTTTGCAGCTCTGCGAGTTGCTCCGTCGTCGCCACCTTCGCCACCGTGTGCATCACTCCGGTGACGCGCGAGACGATGACGAATTCCTCCTCGGCCGAGGGATACCCGACCAGCGCCTTCATCATGAAGCGGTCGACCTGCGCCTCCGGCAGCGGATAGGTGCCTTCGGTTTCGATCGGGTTCTGGGTGGCCATCACCACGAACGGATTGGGGACCTTATGGGTCTCGCCGGCAATGGTAACCTGCCGCTCCTGCATCACTTCCAGCAGCGCGCTCTGCACTTTCGCCGGCGCGCGGTTGATCTCGTCGGCCAGCAGAAGGTTGCAGAACACGGGGCCGAGCGAGGTGGAGAAATCACCAGTCTTCTGATTGTAGAGCCTGGTACCCACCAGATCCGAAGGCACCAGGTCGGGCGTGAACTGGATACGCTTGAAGGAGCCCTGCATCGCTTGCGCCAGCGTGTTGACCGTCAGCGTCTTGGCGAGGCCCGGCACGCCTTCGACCAGGAGATGCCCGCGCGCCAGCAGTGCGACGAGCACGCGCTCGAGGAAGTGATCCTGGCCCACCACGACCTTCTTCACCTCGTACAGGATCTGTTCCATCAACGAGGCGGCAGCAGCGGCATCATCCGAGCGTTCGGCCATCTGGTTCTCCGTGGTTGCAGCTCCTAAGCAGGTTTCGGAAAAGTGTCCCACGGTTTTCCGATGAGAACCTGCGTCGAAACAAAGACTTAAGCAGGCGAAGCGTTGGTCTGCCAACGCAAGTCTGCTTAGAGGGGCGACTCTCCGAAAGTTCCACGCATCGCATTCTCGATCGGGACCGCGAAGCCGATGCCGGCAAAGGTGCGCGCGCCCGATGGATTGACGATGGCGTCGACGATGCCGATCACCTCGCCATGGCGATCGACCAGCGGGCCGCCCGAATTGCCGGGATTGGCCGCAGCATCGAACTGGATGAGGTTGGAGAGCCTGGTCTTGCCACCGCCCTCGAACTCCCGCTTCAGGCCGGAGACTACGCCTGCCGATGCCGAAGGCCCGATGCCGAAGGGAAAGCCGACCGCCTCCACTTCGTCGCGCGGCCGGAGGCCCCGCGTCGAAGAAAGTGTTGCCGGCTGCAGGTCATCTGGAATCTTGTCGGGCTTGAGCAGCGCCATGTCGTTCTGCTTGTCGGCAGCGGCGAGGTCGGCATTGGCCTGTGTGCCATCGGCAAAGATCACGCGCAATCTTTTGGCCGACACAGCGACATGCAGGGCCGTCAGGACGCTGCCCTTGTCGTCGATTACCACGCCGCCACCCACGGAGACGTTCTTATAGCCCGGCAGCGCACTGTTACCCTCGAGGGGCGCGTTCGGATCGCTGGGATGGGAGCGGTCGTCGGGGCTACCGGACTCATTGGGCGTCATCGGTTCGTAGCCGTCGATGCGCACGACAGACGGAATGATCTGGGCATAGGCAAGCGTGGAAACCGCAGGCTGCTCGGGCCGGTGATCGAGCGCGTAATTCACTGCCTCGTTGAGCCGGCCCTGCGTCAGCGCCCGCGGGGGTGGCCACAACAGGGCATCGGCGCCCACGATGGCAAGGCTCACCAGCGCACTCGCGCCGACGAGCACCTTGCCGCGATGGCGTGTGTAGACATTGTCGGCCAAGAGCCGCGCGCGCTGGCGCAGCGTGGGGGAGGTATCCTCCCCTGCCCCCGCGATGTAGACGGGTGTTATTCCGTCCGAAGCAATCCAGGGCGACCTGGCGTCTGCCCGGGCCTTGCCGGACCTGCTGTAGAGTGGCTGCTTCCGCATGGCTGAAGTCCGCTCAAGCTACATCATATCCCGATAAGCTAGGTATGCCGATGCGTTTTCGCCAAGTGAATTCGTTAATAGTGCGGTGCTGCTCTCTCAAACGTGACTGACTGCCCAATCGTTAAGCAGCAAGAATAGTCCCGGAAATTGGGTCTCCCGGTCAATCTACATACCCGGCATGTGCGATTGCTGCGACTGCATGGCGCTTGCCACCATCACCGGCCCGGTATGGTACCACCGTAACATTACTATCGCCGATGCAGCCCCTTGTCTGCGTTGCCGATAGAGAGCCCCGCGATCCCCCGGTCACTTGATGGATCCAGAAAGCAGAAAGGCCACCCGAGGGCGGCCAGTCCATCATTGTCACTGTCGCGCGAGCTTCGAAGCCCCGTCAGGCCCGGCCGGTCATCAGGGCGCCATCCGGCTTACGGGTAACGGTCTAAGACGACACCGGGTGCTTCAGTGAGAGCAAGAAAGCTGTCAAACCTCGTTCAAGGGTACGCCCAGGCCGACCTTCACCCGATCCATGGCCACGAAAGTGCGGAAGCGCTTGATGTTGGGATTGGCGAAGAACAGCCGGCGCGTCAGGCCTTCATACTCGGTCATGGAACCGACATTCAGGATCAGCACGAAGTCGGTCTCGCCGGCGACATAGTAGCATTGCTGCACCTGCGCCTCGGCAAGAAAGCTCCGCTTGGCTTCGTCGATCAGGTCGACGCGTTCGCTCTCCAGATCGACATTCACGACGATGGTCAGGCGCTGGCCGAGGCGCGCGGGATCAAGCACAGCGATATTGGCTCGGATGAAGCCATCCGCTTCCAGCCGCTTGATACGCCGCTGTACGGCCGGCGCCGACAGATTGACGCGCTCGCCGATCAGGCGCTGCGGCGTCTGATTGTCCCGCTGCAGGATCGCCAGAATGGCGATGTCGAAGCTGTCGAGTTCGGGGGAGGAGCGAAACGATGACGGCATGGCAGCAGGACGAAACAAAATTGCAGAATGAGCACCCAAACAGAGCGCCTTTTTCTACTCGTTCGCAATAATATTTCGTCGGAACCTGGAGAGCCCGTCATGTTTCTCGTCAACTCCCATACCGACTATGGCAAGCCTCTGGAGGCCGTCGATGCGCTGACACTCGGCCCCGACGGTGCCGACGAGGTTGAGCATTTCCTTGCCGTTCGCGACAACCATGCGCCGACGCCGCTGCAAGCTCTTCCCCATTTGGCTCGCCGACTGGGCGTCGGCGCCGTCCTCGTCAAGGATGAGGGACGGCGTCTCGGGCTCGGGAGCTTCAAGGCGCTCGGGGGTGCCTATGCCGTGGTCCGGCTCGTCCTGGAGGACACCGGCCGACAGCTGGGACGGTCGGTCGCGTATGAGGAACTCTTCTCACCCGTCCTGCACGCCACCGCCGCCCGGATGACCTTTGCCTGTGCGACAGACGGCAATCACGGTCGATCCGTGGCGCAGGGCGCCCAACTCGTGGGTGCCAGGGCGGCGATCTTCGTGCATGCCGGGGTCAGCGAGGAGCGCGTCGCCGCCATTGCGCGCTTCGGAGCCGAGATGATCCGTGTCGACGGCACCTATGACGACTCGGTTGCCGAGGCAGCCAGGATCAGCGCCGAGCGAAATTGGACCGTCGTCTCCGATACCTCCTGGCCTGGATATGAGCGCGTGCCAAGCCTAGTGATGCAGGGCTATACCACCATCGTGCGCGAAGCCATGCGGCAGATGAGCGAGCCTCCGACCCATCTTTTCATCCAGGCCGGGGTCGGCGGCATCGCAGCCGCTCTCGCCGGCCATTTCCGGCTGCTGCTCGCCAAGGCCGCTCCCCGGGTCGTTGTGGTCGAGCCTTCTCTCGCCGCCTGCCTGTTCGCCAGCGCCGAAGCGGGGCATCCGGTCAAGGTCGAGCATGGGGCGCCGACCGTGATGGCCATGCTCGAATGCTACGAGCCCTCACTGGTTGCCTGGCGTATCCTATCCCGCACCGCCGATGCCTTCATGACCGTCACGGACGAAGAGGCCATTGCTGCCATGAACCGGCTCGCAAGGCCCGAAGGAGGCGATCTGGCCATTGTCGCCGGCGAGAGCGGCTGCGTCGGGCTCGCTGGTCTCCTGAACGCATTGGGGAATGAAGAAGCGCGGCGCGCCCTCGATTTCGATGACAAAGCGAGAATTCTGCTCGTCAACACCGAGGGGGCCACGGATCCGGCGCGCTATCGAGAACTGGTCGGCCTGCCGCCTGAGGAGGTCGTTGCAGGCGCGAGGATGGGAGCATGAACGTCAGGGAACCCAGCATCGACATGAACCGCCTATTTGACCGGCTCCGCTCGCTGGGTGCCATCGGGCGCGGCGAGGACGGGAAGCTGGTCCGGCTCTCTGCTTCCGACAACGACAAGGCCGGCCGGGATTGCCTGGTGTCGTGGCTCAACGAGGCCGGCCTGGAAGTCGCCGTGGACCGCATCGGCAACGTCTTCGGCATCTGGCGCGATGAGAGCAATGAGAAAGAAATGCCGCTGCTATTGGGCTCGCACATCGACACGGTCATCGATGCAGGCATGTATGACGGCTGCTTCGGCGTGCTCTCCGGGCTGGAGGTCATCGAGACCCTGAAGGCCGCGGGCATCCGCCCGCAACGACCGGTCGTCGTGGCTGCCTTCACCAACGAAGAAGGCGTGCGCTATGCTCCCGACATGATGGGTTCGCTCGTCTTCGCCGGCGGCATGCCGGTGGAGGAAGCCCTCGCCGTCATCGGCCATGACGGTAGCGTGCTGGGCGACGAATTGCGCCGTATCGGCTATGCCGGCACGCTCGATCCCGGTTTTCTGAAGCCGCACGCCTATCTCGAACTTCACATCGAACAGGGTCCGGTCCTCGAACGCGAAGGTTTCACTCTTGGCGCGGTGGAGAATCTCCAGGGTATCTCATGGCAGCGCATCACCATCGATGGCATCGCCAACCACGCCGGTACCACGCCAATGTCGATGCGCAGGGATGCCGGCCATGCGGCAGCTCGGGTTGTGACCTTTCTCCGTGACCGGGCAATGGCTTCCAACAGCCCGACCGTCGCAACCGTCGGCTGCATGCAATTCGAGCCGAATGCCATCAATGTCATTCCCTCGCGTGCCATGTTCACTGTGGACCTGCGCGATCCCAACGAGCAACGGTTACGCGCCGAGGAGGCAGCGCTGGCGACCTTTCTGGAGGGCCTTGCGAAAGCGGAGGGCGTGCGGGTCTCGGTCGAGCGCCTGGCCCGGTTCGAGCCGGTGATCTTCGACGGCGATCTCGTTGCACACATCGAGGAAGCAGCGTCGCGACGCGGTCTCGCCTGCCGGCGCATGACGTCGGGCGCCGGACATGACGCGCAGATGATAGCCCGTATCTCTCCGGCGGCGATGATCTTCGTGCCAAGTGTCGGCGGCATCAGCCACAATCCCGCTGAGTTCACACCGGAGGCGGATCTTGTCGCCGGCGCGACGGTACTGCTGGATGTCGTCATGGACCTGGTGAGATCGTCTGGAGCACAGGCATGAGCGAGCTGGAAACTCTCCTTCCGGATATGATCGCCTGGCGACGTGACTTGCACGCCCACCCCGAATTCGGCTTCGAGGAACAGCGAACGGCGCGTTTCGTGGCTGCGAAGCTGCGGGAATTCGGGCTCGACGAAATTGCCGAGAATATCGGCGGCACCGGCGTTGTCGGCACGCTCAGGCGAGGCAGCGGCAATCGCAGCATCGCGCTGCGGGCCGACATGGATGCCCTGCATATTCCTGAACAGGGTGACCGGCCCTACAAATCGACCGTGCCTGGAACCATGCATGCCTGCGGCCATGACGGCCATACTGCGATGCTGCTGGGGGCTGCCGCGCATCTGGCCGCTACCGGCGGCTTCAATGGCACCGTGCGCTTCATCTTCCAGCCGGCGGAGGAATGGGGCAAGGGCGCCCTCGCCATGCTCGCGGATGGTCTCCTGCAGCGCTTCCCGTTCGACGAGATCTATGGCCTGCACAATATGCCCAGCCTTCCCGTCGGCCACTTCGAAACCCGGCCCGGCCCGATCATGTCGGCTGAGGATAATTTCGAAATCGTCCTTACCGGTGTCGGCGGCCATGCCTCGCGTCCGCACTCGGGCAGCGAGACGCTGGTGGCTGCCTGCGCCCTCGTCACCAATCTCCAGGCCATCGTCTCCCGCCGGCTCGATCCTGCCGATATCGGTGTGGTCTCCGTGACCGAGCTGATCACCGACGGCACTCGCAACGCCCTGCCCGGCCACGCTCGCGTCCTGGGCGACGTGCGCAGCTTCCGTCCTGAAGTCAGCGCCGAGGTGGAACGGCAGATGCGCCGGATCGCCGAAGGAACGGCCCTTGCCTATAATGTCGCGCAAGAGGTCCGCTACAGCAGGGAGTTCGTGCCGACGATCAACGATCCTGCAGCGGTCAACGAGGCCTTTGCCGCCGCCGGTACGATATTGGCCGCGGAGAACATCGCGGTTGCCCGCGAGCCAATGACGGCCTCGGAAGATTTCGCCCGTTTCCTCGAACGCGTGCCGGGCTGCTTCGCCTTCCTCGGCAATGGCGAAGCGTCGGCGCCGCTGCACAATCCGACCTATGACTTCAACGACGATGGCCTCATTCACGGGGCACGGTTCCATGCAGCCATCGTGCGACGGCGCCTACCGATCACCTGATGCTTTATCGACGTTCGATAAACCTCTGATTAGGAATAATTATCCTGCGTCCTTGATCCGCAGTCGCGAGGTGGACAGAACGCCCTCGGCTTCGAGGATCGGATAGGCCACTGCGGTCAGATGCGCCACGATGCGCTTGAGATCACGGATAATATCCATATGCAGCGAACTCGTCTCGATCGAGGCGAGTGTGCCGGCCCGCAGGCGGTTGAGATGACTTTCGGCGGCAGAGCGTTCGAAGTTGCGGATGTGGTCCTTGGCTTCCACGAGACGACGCGCCATCTCGCTGTCCTGCGTCATGAAGACGGTGATGGCGAGGCGCATCTGCGCCACGACCTCGCGATGCATGGCCTGGATCTCGGCCCAGCCCTCGCTTGAGAAGCTGAGGTTGAGCCGCTGCTTCTTGGCTGCGAGTTCCAGCAGCGTCTTGTCCAGGATGTCGCCGACATGTTCGAGGTTGGTGGTGAAGAGGATGAGATCGAAGGCCTTGCGGCTCATCTCCTTGTCCAGCGGTGTACGGGTGAGCCGGGTCAAATAGAGCTTGATGTTCTCCTGGAGCTGGTCGACCTGATGGTCGAGCTGGCTGATCTGCTTGCGCCGGGAATCGTCCTGTTCCTCGAAGGTTATGATCGATTCCCGCAGCATGATCTCAACCAGCTCGGCCAGGCGGATCACCTCGCGCGAGGCGGCGACCAGCGCCACCGACGGGCTGTCGAAATCGGCCTCGTCGAGTACGGGCGAAGGACGTTCGCTGATCGAGACCTCAGGCGCCGCGATCAGCCTTTCAAGCTGCTTGGCCGTCTGGGTCACGAAAGGCAGGAAGACCACGACGAGCAGGAGGTTGAAGCCGACATGGAAATTGGCGATCTGGCGCGCGCCGTCGCTCTCCAGGGTGGCCAGCCAGGGCTGAATGAGGGACAGCAGGGGAAGCAGCAGGATGGCGCACAGCACCCGGGTGCCGAGATTGCCGATCAGGGCCCGGCGAACTTCGATAGGCGCTGCTAGCGACAGGCCGAGCGGCGCAAGGCCTGAGCCGATATTGGCGCCGAGTGTGAGGGCCAGCGCCAGGGGAACCCCAATCACCCCTGCCCCGGCGAGCGAGATCACCAGGAGCAGGATGGCGATGCTGGAATGCACCAGCCAGGCCAGCGCCGCGCCGATCAGCAAGGCCGCCCAGGGCTGGCCATCGAGTCGCTCGAAGATGAGCGTCATGATGTCGCTCTGGCGGATCGGCTCGGCAACGCCGACGACCAGATGCAGCGACAGGATCATCAGGCCGAGCCCGATCATCGCCCTGCCGACATTCTGGGCCAAGGAAGAGCGCGCGATCATGAACAGGGCGACGCCGGCGGCGATCAGGATCGGCATCAGCGCCGAGAGGTCGAAGGACATTGCCTGGACGACCAAGGTGGTACCGACATTGCTGCCTAGCAGCACGGCGAGCGCCATCGCGAGCGTCAGGAAGCCGCGTTCGACGAAGGACATCACCAGGAGTGTCGAGCCGGTGGAACTCTGTAGGGCGGCGGCCACCCCCGCGCCGGCGAGACAGGCCGAAAAGCGGTTGGAGGTCGCCCTGGCGATCACACCCCGCAATTTCTCGCCAAAGGCCCGCATGATGCCTGTCTTGACCAAACGTGTGGACCACAAAAGCAGCGCAATACCGGCGAGAAGATTGAGAAAGACGTGCTGATCGGCCAACCGAACAATTCCCCTGTGACGAATCCCATTGTGACAATGACAAGGAATCTATCACATAAGCAATTGAAACAACATGTACATTACCGTCACAATTTGACGCTTCCGGTCAAACTGTTTCAAGAACCTCGACGCCGATGCGCATACCGTCATAGCCGGGCTCGACGCCTTCAGGCAGTTCTCGGCGGAGCGTCTGGTAGTCCATCTCGGTGTGCATGTTGGTGAGAATGGCGCGCCGCGGCTTCAGCCGCTCGATCCATTCCAGGGCCTCGGGCAGCGACCAATGGCTGGGATGAGGTTGGGGCCGGAGGGCATCAACGATCCAGACATCAAGGTCCTGCAGCAATCTCTCACTTTCTGATGACAAGCCATTGATATCGCTAGAGTAGGCGAAGTTTCCGAGTCGAAACCCGAGCGACTGGATGTCGCCGTGATCCTGATCGAAAGGCAAGGCGCGGACGAAACCTCCCGGTCCGCCAACACTCACCGTCTCGCCGATCGATATCATGTTGAGGCTGAGGATGGGTGGATAGCTCGATCCAGGCGGCGTCTCGAAGCAATAGGCGAAGCGCATGCGCAGGAGCGAGGCTGTGCGCTGATCGGCATAGATATCGATGAGGCTGCGCTGATGAAGCGCGAGAACGCGCAAATCGTCGATGCCATGGGTATGGTCCGCATGCTCATGGGTGTAGAGCACACCATCGATCCTGTCGACGTTGGCATCCAGCAATTGTTCGCGCACATCCGGCCCGGTATCGACGAGCACCGTGGTGCGACCCTCCGGCCCATCCTGTTCCAGCAGCAGTGCGCAGCGCCGGCGCCGGTTGCGCGGCTCCCTGGGATCGCAACTGCCCCAGCCGAAACCGACGCGGGGCACGCCGCCCGAGGATCCACAGCCCAGCAATGTCGCTGTCAGCACCATGCGTCAGGCCGCCGCCTTCAGGTCGTCCGGACGGGGCATCTTCGAGAACAGTCGGAAAGCGTTCTCGGTCGTCCTGGTGGCAATCTCACTCTCGCCGACGCCGAGCGTCTCAGCCAGCACGCGCGCGGTGTTCACCACATAGGCAGGCTCGTTGCGCTTGCCGCGGAAGGGCGTCGGCGCCAGATACGGCGCATCCGTCTCGACCAGCAGGCGGTCATGCGGCACGAAACGGGCGATATCGCGGATCTCCTCGGCCGTCTTAAAAGTCAGGATGCCCGAGAACGAGACGTAGAAGCCGAGAGCAAGGCCCCGCCGCGCCAGATCGGCGCCTGAGGAATAGCAATGGAGGACGGCTGCGAAAGCTCCCTTTCCCATTTCCTCCTCCAGGATATCGCCGATATCCTGGTCGGCCTGCCGGGCGTGAACCACCAGAGGCAGGCCGGTCTGCCGCGCGGCGGCGATATGTTTGCGAAAGCCGCGTTCCTGGATGTCGCGCGGGGCGTAATCGTAGTGATAGTCGAGGCCAGCCTCGCCGATCGCCACCACCTTGGGATGCTCAGCCAGTTCCAGGATGGTTTCGAGGGGGATATCGTCCTCCTCATGGGCGTGCAGGCAATGCGTGCCGACCGAGCCATAGACATCGTCGAAGCGCTCGATCAGGGCCCGTATCCGGTCAAACTGGCGGATGCGGGTCGAGATGGTGATTATGCGCCCGATGCCGGCGGCGCGCGCGCGCGACACCACCTCCTCGCTCTCGTTCTGGAGATCGGGGAAATCGAGATGGCAGTGGCTGTCGATCAGCATCGTCATGCCCCAGCCGCCGCCTCGGTCGGCTCGACATAGCGTGGGAAGACGGGCTCGGGCGCCGGCAATGCCGTGTCCGGTGCCAGGCGGCCGTCGACACCCAGATAGCCGAAGTCGCGGGCATCCCCGGGCACGCCGAGCAGGTCGAGCATCTTGGCGGCGCCGGTAGGGATCACCGGTTGGGCAAGGATAGCGATCTGCCGCACCACCTCGGCGGTGACATAGAGCACCGTTTCCATGCGCGCGGCATTGCTCGTCTTGAGCTTCCAGGGCTCCTCAGCGGCAAAATAGCGGTTCGCCTCACCCACGACGGCCCAAAGATCCGCGAGGATGGTGTGGAGCGCGAAGGAATAGATGGAGTCGCGCGCCTTCCATACGAGTTCGTCCGCCAGTTTCAGCAACTGCTCATCCGAGGGCAGGAGATCGCCAGGACTGGGAACCCTGCCCCGGCAATTGGCCGCGATCATCTTCAAGCAGCGATTGGCGAGATTGCCAAAATCGTTGGCGAGGTCGGCATTGATGCGGTTGACGATACCCTCATGCGAATAATTGCCGTCCTGGCCGAAGGGAACTTCGCGAAGGAAGAAGTAGCGCAACTGGTCGACGCCGTAATGCCCCGCCAGGGTGAAGGGATCGATCACATTGCCCACCGACTTGGACATCTTCTCCCCGCGATTGAACAGGAAGCCATGGCCAAACACGCGATGCGGCAGCGGCAGGCCGGCCGACATCAGGAAGGCCGGCCAGTAGACCGCGTGGAAGCGTACGATATCCTTGCCGATGACATGCACGCTGGCCGGCCAGAACTTCGAGCGCCCGGTATTGGTCTGGGGGAAGCCCGTCGCTGTCAGGTAGTTGGTGAGGGCATCGACCCAGACATACATCACATGCTTGGGGTTGCCGGGCACCGGAATGCCCCAATCGAAGGTAGTGCGGCTCACCGACAGGTCCCGCAGGCCCGAGCGCACGAAGCTCAGGATCTCGTTGCGCCGTTCCTCCGGGCCGATGAAATCGGGGTGGCTCTCGTAGAACTTGAGGAGGCGGTCCTGGAACGCTGAAAGCTTGAAGAAATAGCTCTCTTCCTCCACCCACTCGACCTTGGTGCCGGTCTCGATCACCGTGCGCGAGCCGTCGGAATTCAGGGCGAGGTCCTTCTCGTCGTAATAGGCCTCGTCGCGCACAGAGTACCAGCCGGAATATTTCGACAGATAGATGTCGCCAGCCGCCTCCATGCGCTTCCAGATCTCCTGGCAGGCGCGGTAGTGGCGCTCTTCGGTGGTGCGGATAAAATCATCATTCGACGCATTAAGCGCGACAGCCATCTCACGGAAATATTGGGAATTCCGGTCGGCAAGCGCGGTAGCCGCCATGCTCTCTTTGGCTGCCGTCTGCAGCATTTTCTGGCCATGCTCGTCCGTGCCGGTGAGGAAGAACACCTCATGGCCGTCGAGCCGCTTGAAGCGGGCGATGGCATCCGTCGCGATCAACTCATAGGCGTGCCCGATATGCGGCCGGCCATTGGGATAGGAGATCGCGGTGGTGATGTAATACGTGTCCTTGTCGGCCATCGAAACGCTCTTCCTTACAGTGGAGCGCAACGGCTGGCGGTTTCATCCGCCCGGCCACACTCCAGGGATTCCAGGTTGGGCTCGACCTCGTATCGCGAAGAATGCCTTGCCCGCCGGGGATATCAGGCGGCAGACGCCTCGGCGAGCATGGAGAGGGTTGAGAGCACAAACGGCTTGCGGTCCAGGTTGTAGGCCTCGACATCACGCGCCGCACTGCGGGCTTTTTCCCATACCTCCGCCCAGCGCGCAAGGCGATGAGCAGGCTCGGAACGCTCAGAAAGCAGGCGTTGATGCAACCATTCGTCGATGAAATCGAGCAGAAGGGCGAAATTCTCCTCGCCAGCCTTGTTGGCGCAGCGATCCGCCAAGGCATGGGCGGCGGCCACATCGATTCGCGGCAGCTTGGCGAGAAGCTCCGTCAGCGACCGGTGAAGCGCCACGCCCTCGCCATCGGCCAGCGTGAGCGCCCGCCGGACGCTACCCTGTGCCAGAGCCGCGCCGGCGGCGATCGCCTCGGATGACAAATCGGGCCTTGCCTGGGCCGCTGCTTCGATCACATCGGCCTCGCCCAAGGCCTCCAACGCCAACAGGCGACAGCGGGAGCGGATGGTGGGCAGCAGGCGGGCCGGCTGGTGCGAGACCATCAGGAACAGCACGCGCGGCGGCGGCTCCTCCAGCACCTTGAGCAGGGCATTGGCACCCTCGCGCGCCAGGTCCTCGGCGCTGTCGATGATGGCGATGCGCCAACCACCCGCCCCGGCGGTCGAGCCGAGAAAGCGCACGACATCGCGGACGTCGTCGACGCGGATATTGCTGTAGAAGCCCTTGGTCTTCTCGTTAGGCAGGCGGCGGAGTACGGTGAGGTCGACATGGGCCTGCGACATCACCTGCCGGGCCGCATGCCCCTCCGGCGGTACCGACAGGTCCGAAGCACTGCCGATACGGGAGGGATCGGAATTGGTGAGCACGAACTTCGCCATGCGGTAGGCGAGCGTGGCCTTGCCGATACCCTCCGGCCCCCCGAGGATCCAGGCATGATGAATGCGACCGGACTGGTAGGCGGCAAGCAGGGCCTGCTCGGCCACATCCTGCCCGATCAGCCGCGTGGTCTCGCGTGGATGCGGACTGTCGGCCAGCATATCGCTCTCGAGACGGTCGCTCATGTCGATGCGCGCTCCTTGGCGAGCCGACGCCTGACGACGGAGAGAATAACGGCTGCCACGGCATCCGGGGTCCCCAAAGCATTGATGACCGCACAGCGCTTCGGCTCATATTCGGCAATGGCCAGGAATGCCTCGCGCAGCTTCTCATGAAAAGACAGGCTCTCTGCCTCGAAGCGATCGGCTTGTGCGCTGCGGGCACGGGCGCGGGCGAGGCCATCACGGGCAGGCAGGTCGAGAATGAGGGTGAGATCCGGCATGGTATTGCCAACCACCACGCGTTCCATGGATCGGATCAGGTCCGGTTCGATCTCGCCAAGCACGCCCTGATAGGCACGGGTGGAATCGATGAAGCGATCGCAAAGCACCCAGATGCCCTGGGCGAGCGCCGGGCGGATCGTTGCTTCGAGGTGGTCGTCCCGCGCGGCGTTGAACAAGATCGTTTCGGCGAAGGGGCCGAAGGGCTTGGCGCCGCCCGACAGAAGCACCTCGCGCAGCTTTTCGGCATGAGGCGAGCCGCCGGGTTCACGCGTCATCAGGGTCTGGACACCGAGATTGTTCAAGGATGCCGCCAGCCGGCGGATCTGGGTGGATTTGCCAACCCCCTCCCCACCTTCGAACGTAATAAACCGGCCTCTCATCGCTTGCCGTGCCCACCCTGTACCAAACCGATGCCTAGCTCGTAGATAGCACCGAATGCGCGTTGGGGAAGACTGCCGATGGGGATATCGGCGGAAGCATACAGGGGAATCTCCAGAGAAACCTGGCCCTCGCGCAGGATCTGCAGGCGACCGGCCGGTGCGCCCTTGCGGATGGGCGCCTCCAGCGGGCCGTCATAGAGAAGCTTGGCGCTCAGCTTTTCCTCATTGGCGCTGTTCACCAGGAGCTCGACGTCGCGATCCGCCGCCAGGGAAACGCGGGGAGCCAAGCCGCCGAACACGGAGGCCTCTCCCACCGTTTCGCCCCTGGTGAAGACTGTCTTCGGCTGGAAGGAGGTTTCCGCCCATTGCAGCAAGCGCTTGGCCTCCGCCGCGCGGTCGGCGATCGACTTCATGCCTTGCAGCACCAGGATGAAACGCTGGTCGCCATGGGCCGCCGAGACGATGAGGCCATAGCCGGCCGTACCGGACGCGCCGGTGACGCCGCCATCCACCCCGAGATCGGCAGTCAGCAGCGGATTGCGGTTGGTCTGGCGAATCTTGTTCCAGGTAAAATCCTTCTCCTGGTAGATCGCATAGACCTCAGGCTCATTCGTGCGCAGCCAGGTGAGCAGCAGCGCAAGATCGCGCGCCGTGGTCAGTTGCTCGGGGTCGGCAAAACCGGTGACATTGCGAAACTGGGAATGCTGCATCCCGATTTGCCCCGCGAGAGCGTTCATGCGCGGCACCAGGCCCTCCTGCTGGCCCGTGAGGCCCTCGGAGAGAGCTAGGCAGGCATCGTTGGCGGCCTGGACGATAACGCCGCGGAGGAGGTCGTCGACCCGGATACGGCTCTTGACCGCCGCGAACATGGTCGCACTGCCGGAAGGCGCGCCTCCCGTGCGCCAGGTCTGTTCCGAGATGGGATATTCGGTCTCGCGCGTGGTTTCGCCTGCGCGCAAAGCCTGTGCCACCACGGCAATCGTCATGAGCTTGGCCATGGCGGCGGGCTCGATCGGCTTGTCGGCGCCCTTGTCGAGGAGGACGCTGCCGGTGGTGGTATCGATCAAAAAGGCCACGGGCGCACTTGTCGCAAAGGGCTCGGCCCGCAGCGGTGCGACCAGCGCCACCGCCGCCATCAGGAGGCCGAGAAGGATCGCCCGCATCGCCGATCATCCGCTCTCTTTGACGCGCCCGGAAATGCGCGATAAGTCCATCACGCATCATGCCAGCCAATCATGAACTAAATCACTGTTCTATCGCAATCGTCGGCGCCGGGCTGGCGGGCTTGGCTTGCGCCGTGGTGCTGCGCGCGCAGGGCCATGCCGTCACGCTCATCGGCCCGGCCGGCAATGCCGCCGACACGCGTACCACCGCCCTGCTCGAGGGCAGCGTGCAGGCCTTGGCGAAAGCCGGCGTGGTGATCGCCGGCAATCCGGCAGCGGCACCGCTGCGGGTGATGTCGATCGTGGACGCGACACAGCGCCTGATCCGCGCCCGCCCGATTGCTTTCGAAGCAAAAGAGATTGGGCTCGACGCTTTCGGCTGGAATATCGCCAACGGTGCATTGACCCAGGCCCTGCTGAACCGCCTTGCCGAACTCGAGATCGAGCATGTTACCGGGCGGCTCCTGTCGGTCGACATCGCCGACGGGCATGTCGGCCTGACCATCGATGGCGCCGAGCCGCTGACGGCCGGTCTCGTCATCGCCGCCGACGGGCGCAACTCGATGGTGCGCCAGGCTGCCGGCATCGGGACTACGCGGCATGATTATCCGCAGACCGCCCTCGCCCTCAACCTCCGGGTCAGCCGCGACCATCGCGAGATCTCAACGGAATTCCACACCGAATCCGGCCCCTTCACGCTGGTGCCCTTGCCCGGTCGGCGGGCGAGCCTGGTGTGGGTCGTTTCGCCTGAAAGAGCCGAGGCGCTCAAGGAGCTCGACGATGCGGCGCTGGCGCACGAGATCGAAAAGCAGAGCCATGCCTTGCTCGGCCGCGTTAGCATCGATTCGCAGCGCTCCTTCTGGCCGATGAACACGGTCATGGCGACGTCACAGTCCGGCACGCGGATCGCCCTGATCGGCGAGGCCGCCCATGTCCTGCCGCCGATCGGGGCGCAAGGCTTCAATCTGACGCTTCGCGATATCGCGGCCTTGGCCAAGGCGCTGCGGGATGCAAAAGACCCGGGCGCCTCGGCGGTGCTCGACGCCTATGTCAAAGCCCGGCGGGCGGATATCGGCACAAGGCACACCGCCGTCGACCTCCTCAACCGTTCCCTGCTGTCGGACCAGTTCGCGCTGCAGGGGCTGCGGGGCCTTGGCCTCTATGCGCTTGAACGGATCGGCCCGCTGCGCCGCGTGGTGATGCGCCAGGGCCTTGCCCGCGCGGTCGAGGATTGAAGTGGCCGTGCGTCTGGCGTCAAAAGCCGGAGGTCGAGACGTCCACGTCTTCATCGAAACCCAGGTCATCGATGTATCGCGAACCCTCGTACCCATGTGCTCTTCGTGAAATGCATTCGCGAGCATACGGAGCAATGGATGTGAATGCGGCGTGGTGGGGCCAGCGGCAGCGGTCCCGACCTTGGTAAAGCGCCGTGTCGCGGCATGTAATCATCACAAGATTGCGCAATTAATGAAAATTGAAGCGACTTTGGTTGAAATTCGGCTATCCTTGGTGGCATGGAGCGAGTGCGCGACAGTCGCGTAAGCCTGGAACTTGCCTCGGCTCTAGCGGCGCGGATTGCTCCTGGATAGTAGTGTATGAACTTGGCCGATGGTCAGCCGGGTTCGAATGACAACTGAAATTGCGTATGAATAAAGCCCGCGAAGCAAAATTCTTTATTGGTCAAGTCGTCCGCCATCGCGTTTATCCATTCCGTGGCGTCATTTTTGATGTCGATCCGGAATTCGCCAATACGGATGAATGGTGGCAGTCGATACCCGAGGACGTGCGCCCATCCAAGGATCAGCCCTTCTACCATCTGCTGGCGGAGAATGACGAAACGGAATATGTCGCCTATGTCTCCGAACAGAATCTCGTCGTGGATGACAGCGGCAAGCCCGTGCGCAACGCCCAGGTCGAACAGATGTTCGACCGCGACAAGAACGGCGGCTATCGGCCCAAGCCCAGCGTAAGGCACTGAGCGCGCGAAAGCCCGTACCCCCACATGAAAAGACCGGCTCGAACGCCGGTCTTTTGCTTTTCTATCTTATTGAGCGGGAGCGGGCGGCGCGCCCTGCTGCTGTTGCTGCTGCCGGATCTGGGCTTGCTGGGCGTCGATGAAAGGCTGGAAAAGCTTCTGCAGGTTCTCGTTGAAGGCTTTCACCTGCGCCTGATAGGTGGGCGTATCGATACCGGCGCCGTCGAACACCTTGCCGAAGCCGTCGAGGGTCATGTCGAGCGCCACGGGCTGCCCCTGGAAGGTGACAGCCTGCACCGTGAGCTTCTTGCCCTTCTTGAGAACGGCCAGATTGGCATCGCTCAGCGGCATGTCGGCGACGCAGCTCGGTCCGTAGCAGATGCGGTACTTGGCCGTATCGAGTGTCTGGCCGTCGACCAGGACACGGGCGCCGAGCGGCAGCACCACGCCGCCGGGGACGATCACCGTCAGGGTGGTCTTGCCACCCTTTTCCTGACTGACCTGGGCCGTCATCGTCCATTGCGTGGTGGGCAACAAGAGATCGCGCACGATACGGCACAATTCCTTGGTGTCCTGCTTCACGCATATCTTGGTCCACGGCGGCTGATCGAAGGCCGGGAGCGCAGGGGGCTGCTGGCCTGGGGGAGCGGCGTCGGGCGCCGTGGCAGCCGGAGCGGGCTGCGGCTGGTTCTGGGCAAGAGCGGCACCAGCCGTCATTGTCATCAAGGCCGCCGCGGCGCCTGCGATCAGAGAGTTTCGCATAGTCAGAATTCCTGTTCCGAAGCGCTTCTTATTGAGCGGGCGCGGGATTGGCGTTGAGCTGCTCGCGGGCCTTCTCGGCAGCCTGCTGCAACTGGTCCTGCAGCTTCTTCTGCTCGTTCGCGATCGCATTGGGGTCGAGCGGCTTGCCGTCGATCGTGGTGGCCAGGCCTTCGGTGCTGAGCGGCAACTGGACGTCCTGCGACAGCTTGCCGGCCTGTGCGGCGGCCTCTGCAGCGGCCTGGTCCTGCGGCGGCGCCTTGAACACGATCGTCAGCATCTTGGCCTTGCGCAGGGCAGCCAGCTGATTGTCGTCGATCTGGATTTCGACGAGGCACCCCTCGGGCGAGCACACGATATATTTGCCGGTGGCGAAGGCGGCGTTGTCGAGATAGAGGGCGATGCCATTGGGGATCAGGCCGCCCACCGGCATGACAAGGCGCAGGATCTGCTTCTTGTCGGTGGTGTTCTGCATCACGATCGCTGTCATGATCGTCTGGCCGGTCTCGGAGCGCAGGTCACGGCGGATCAGGCAGATTTCCGTCTTCGACTGCTGATCCGTCTGGCAGAGCTTTACCCATTCAGGCTGCGAATTGGACAGCGGCGGAACGACCGACCCTTTGAGGGAGGGCACATCCGCCGTGGCGGTATCGGTCGGAGCGGCGGCTGCCGGCGCGGCCTGAGCCGGCTTCTGGGCAGGCTTGGCTGCAGGTGCCTTCGGCTTTGTGGTTGCGGCCGGCTTGGCAGGCTTGTCCTGGGCCAATGCGGGCGTTGCCGCAAGGCAGAGCGCCGCAACAGCTGCAGTCGCAAAGTGGCGAAACGACATCATGCAAAATCCTTGAGTCCTGGGCCCGTCACCGCAGACGCAACGCGGCAACGCACCAATGGGGCTGAATGTCTCTCACCGCCAATCGGGGCGCCAAGATGACCATTTCGGGGATGGTCCATAAACGAAGCAGCCTTGGGTTTCCAGCCTCGAAAGCGATGTATGACCATTGCGCGCCTCCTATAGCGCGGTAATTTGCAGAAAAAGTGATCTGGCAGGCCATTGCCAAGAATTTCATGGCCATCTCTGATTGAAACTGCGCCGAATCTTGCCGCCCAGATGGGCCTCCTGACAAGCGCAAGCGTCTGCATCGCCGTGAAAAGTTCAGATCGTTCTTTCAGGATTCGCCCCGGCGCGCTTCCGCGCCCCTTGGCAAAGCGTTGGACTGTCTGGCGGCAGCAAGCCAGATGAACACGCAGAGCGCGGCGACGGGTATGCCGATAGTGGATGTCGAAATAAAGAAGGCGGGATAGCCAATCGTATCGACGATTGCGCCGGATATCCCAGCAAGGCCGTGGCCAGGCAATGCATACAGGGAACTCAACAGGGCATACTGGCTGGCTGCATATCTTGGGGAGGTCAGCGACGACATATAGGCAGCGAGAGCAATGCCAGCGAAGCTCGCCGCCAAGCTTTCAACACTCACAGCCAGCGTGAGCAGACTAATGTCTGCGCCGTGTGCAGCAAGCAAGGCCAGGCTCAGATGGGATGAAGCTGCCGCAATTCCGCCGATCAGCAAACTTGGCATGAGCCCCAGGCGCCAGATCGATAGGCCCGCGAAGAAGGGGGCCACAATCGTGATCCAGAAAGAGAAGACCTTGGTCACGCTCGCGATCTCGGATTTGGAGAACCCGAGGTCGATATAGAGTGGGGTGTTCATCGTGCCCGAGATGAAATCGGGCAAGCGATAGATGGCGACCAACAGAAGGATCGGAATTAGCATCCATTTCCAACGCTGGAATAGGTCGCCGAGCGGCTCAAGGAAAGACTCAAGCCATGAGTTCTTAGGGGGCAGTCCTTTTGCCGATGGTTGTTTTTCTGTGAGAGTCCCGACGATTGCAACGTCATCCGAATGGGTCTCGATCCGCTGCGGCGCCGGGGTGAACAATGCGGCCACTATGCCGATCAGCATCATCAGCATCATGCAAAGATACGCTATCCGCCAATTGGCGAAATCCGCAATATAGAGCGCGCCCGCACCGGCGCACAGGACACCGAGACGATACCCAAGCAGGGCAACTGCCAGCATAACCCCCTGTTCTTCCTTTGGTACGATGTTGATACGCCAACCGTCGATCACGATGTCTTGGCTGGCTGAGCAAAAGGCCGTAAAAATCGCGGATGCAGCGGTGGCCCAGAACATCTTCGCCGGATCACTGAAGGCCAGGCCCAGAAGGCCGATGGCGACCCCCAACTGGGCCAGCAGCATCCAGCCACGCCAACGCTCGCAAAAGCGCCTCAGAAAGGGCGGGTCCAAGCGATCAATGAAGGACGCCCACAGAAATTTCAGGCTGTAGGGCGAGGAGGCATAATAGAACAGGCCGATGTCAGTCAGCGAGATTCCGGACTCCCGCAACCGTGCCGACTGTGTCGAGACGATGAGCAAATATGGCAGTCCCGAGCTGAATCCAAGCGCCAGCATGAAAGCCAGGCGGCGATCGCTGGCGATGCTTTTCAGTATGGAGAGAAATTTGTTGCCGGGAATCATAGTCCGCCTTTAGCGTCGCTCGACCGCACGGCCAAATTCTTTAGGCGGCCACGCAGCGACCCCGGATATACACTCAAATCCGATGTGATTCGATCTGGCAGGCATCTGGTTGCGACGGAAGACGATGCAGATGTCGATTTCCCTACGAGTGGTACTACTCGGCATCGTCGTGGCGACATCGCTACTGGCCGCACCCCTTGCTTGCGCCCAGCCCAAGCCGGCCATCGCCATGCGCGGCGATCCCGCCCTGCCACCCGACTTCACGGCCTTTCCCTATGTCGACACTGACGCACCCAAGGGTGGCAGCGCCAGCTATCCGATGCTCGGCACCTTCGACAGCATCAATCCCTTGATCGTCAACGGCTCGCCTTCGCCGGGCACGAACATATTCGTCTTCGAGACGGTGATGGCGCGCTCCTTCGACGAGCCCTTCACCTTCTACCCGCTGATCGCGCGAACGGTGGAAACGCCGCCGGACCGGTCCTGGGTGGAATTCACGCTCGACCCCCGCGCGAAATTCTCCGATGGGGTGCCTGTCACGGCGGAAGATCTGAAATTCTCGGCCGAGCTGTTGAGGGAGAAGGGGCGGCCCGGCGCGCGCAGTTCCTACAGCCAGATCGACGACATCGTCATCAAGGATCCGCATCGCATCCGTTTCGTCTTCAAGGATGCCAGCAACCGCGAACTGCCGATGCTGATGGCTGCCATGCCCGTGCTGCCCGAGCACGCCGTCGATGCCGCGAGCTTCGACAAATCGACCCTGAAACCAATGATCGGCTCAGGTCCCTATATGTTCGACCGCATCGATCCGGGCAACAGCGTCACCTTCCGCAAGAATCCCGACTGGTGGGGCAAGGACCTGCCGTCCAATCGCGGCCTCTATAATTTCGACCGCATCCGCTATGTCTATTATCGCGACCCTGTCACGATGTTCGAAGCCTTCAAGACGGACCAGTATGACGTCCGCCCCGAGGACGAGGCTTCGAACTGGGCCTCGGGCTACAATTTTCCCGCCGCGCGCGACGGCCGGGTGATCCGCCAGGAGATCGCCAACGGCCTGCCCAAGCCGGCGGTCGGCTGGGTCTTCAACACAAGGCGGCCTGTTTTCGCCGATGTCCGGGTGCGGCAGGCCCTCAGCATGATGTTCGATTTCGAATGGGCGAATTCGCGTCTCTTCGCCAACCTCTACACACGCACCTGCGGCTATTTCGATGGCTCCGTCCTTTCCGCCTGCGGTCTTCCCGCCGACGAGCGCGAAAAGGCCCTGCTCGCCCCTTTTGTCGGCATGGTGAGCCCCGATGTGATGGCTGGAACCTGGCGGCCAACGGTCAGTGACGGTTCCGGACGCGACCGCAAGGTGGCGCACCAGGCACTCGGCGTCCTGCAGCAGGCCGGCTGGACCATTCGTGATGGCAAGCTTCAGAAGGACGGCAAACCGCTGACTTTCGAAATTACGGTGCCGGACAAGGGTACCGAGCGCATCGCTCTCGTCTATGCCGACGGCCTCAAGCTTCTGGGCGTCGAGGTCAATATTCGGATGACCGACGATGCGCAGTTCCAGCGCCGCAAGCAGAATTACGACTTCGACATGCTGCCTTTTGCCTGGCAATCCTCGCTCTCGCCGGGCACGGAGCAGAATTTCCGCTGGAGCTCCGCGGTCGCCGATCAGCCCGGCAGCTTCAACTTTGCCGGTGTGAAAAGTCCTGCCGTGGATGCGATGATCCACGCTCTGCTGGCGGCGGATACCCAGGAGGATTTCGTGGCCGCGGTGCGGGCGCTCGATCGGCTGTTGATCTCGGGCAATTATGCGATCCCCCTTTTCCATGCGCCCAGGATGTGGATTGCGCGGTGGAACAAGACGACCCGGCCCGATAAACCCGCTATGGCTTTGGGGGCATACAGCGATACACTTGCATCCGATCCGATTCTTGCTCATGTGAAAGCGCCCTGAGGCCCCATGACGTCGAACAGCTCATCTAGGATCGGCACGGCTCCCCCGACCCTCGACCTTCTGTTGCGGCAGAATGCCCAGCGTTACGGCGATCTGCTGGCTCTGATCGATGCGCCCGACCGCCCCCTGTGGGCCGATGGCGCGCCGCGGCGGCTGAGCTGGAGCCAGGTCGATACCGCCGTGTCGGCAGTGGCAGGCCGCTTCTTCGAGATGGGGTTGCCGAGCGAATCCGTCGTCTGCATCCAGGGCCTCAACGTTACGGATACGCTGATCGCCCTGATGGGCTGCATCCGGGCCGGCCTGGTGGCGGCGATCGTGCCGGTGGACTATGTCCCGGGCGAGATCGTCGCGCTGGCCGAGCGGCTGAACGCCAAGGCCATCCTGAGCGCCCGCAAGATGGGACAGGAGCAGCCGCTGCGGCCGCTGCGCCATCTGGTCGACGAATCGATCGCCGATATCCGCTTCATTGGCGCCTTCGGCGCCGATCTGCCTGGGGGCACCGTTTCCTTCGAGGACTGTATCGGTTTTCCCAAATCCGGGGCCATCACACGGCTGTCGCGCCGCGAGCGGCCGGAAGACAGCCTCGCCATCATGACCGTCGATCGCGACCCGGACGGCGCCTTTGTCATCGCGCGCAATCACCGGGAATGGCATGCCGCTGCTGCCATCCTGGTGGATGGCATCGGCCTTTCCCGCCAGTCGCGCCTGCTCTCCCCCATGGCGCCATCGAGCCTGGCCGGCCTTGCGAGCGGCATGGTCGCTTGGCTGGTCGCCGGCTGCCAGCTCGTCCTGCACCAAGCCTTCGATGCGACCGTCTTCGCGGTGCAGATGAACATGCATGCCGTCAGCCATGTGATCTTGCCGGATCTGGCGCTGCAGGCCGGGCTTGCCGAGGGTCTCTTCGGCGGTCGCAAGCTTGAAAGGATTGCCAGCCTGGCGCGCGAACCTCATCGCAGCGTCGCGCTGCCACAGGCTCCCTGCCCCGTGCAGCATTTTGCCGTGCTGGGCGAGATCGGCATCGTGCCGATGCTGGCGGCTGGCGATGGCGGCTTCCTGCTGCCGAACCAGGTCCGGGCGGGAGGCAGCGAGCAATCGACCATACTGGAGACCGTGGTGGAGGACGGCGGCCATCTCGCTCTACGCGGCGAACAGATACCGCTGGTGGGCTTCGATATCTCCGACCGTGACCTCTCCTATCCGGTCTCGCTCGACGATTGGGTGACGACGTTCTATCCGGTGGAGCCGGCGGAAGACGGCATCAGGATCACGGGCGCGCGCTTTGGGGATGGTGCGGATGGAGCCGCCGGGCAATCGCCAGCTCTTGCGGGCAGCGAGCAGGCAGCAAACAATGGCGACCACAGCAGGGTGCACGCACTGGCAGGCGCAGCCTGACACCCTGGGATCGCAGGCATCCTTGCCTGCTCTTCCTCTCTGTCGAACGCAGCGCTTCCAAGAGCAGGCAAGGATGCCTGCGATCCCAGGAGCCTGCTCACCACACCTTGCCGCGCGCCACCACGGGCTCCGGGCCCAGCACATCTTCGCCACGGGTCAGCACCACAGCGTCGAGCATGTTGGCGACCACGCAGGCATGGTTCGGCACGATCCGCACGCGATCCCCGACCTTGAAGCCGACGGGCTCCCGGCTGACCAGGCGTCCATGCTCTTCCGAGAGGTTGTCGACGGCGATATCGGGGCGGCCGACGACATGGCCATAGCCGGTCAGGCCGAGCAGATCGGAGGTCAGCACCTTCGACCCGGCATCGATGATGGCGCGATGTGCATCAGGCACCGAAACCACGGTCGCCAGCACATGCAGCGCGCAGTCGTCGAAACCGCAGATGCCTCGTTCGACGAGAGAGCGGTCGTTGTAGACATAGGTGCCGGGCCGATATTCGGTGACGACAGGCGCCTCATGCGCGCGCCACATGTCGGGCGAGCCGCCGCTGGTGATGGTTTCAACAGGCGTGCCAAAGGCTTCGATCAAGGACTTCGCCTTCGTCATGAACTCCTGCACGGCCTCGGTTCCACCCACCGGCGGATAGGTCATCAGCCCGCCGAAATGCAGGTTGGGTGAGGACGCGATCCGCCCCGCCAGTTCGGCTGCCGCCTCCGGCGTGGCGACGCCGCAGCGCCGTGCGCCCGTATCGCACTCGATGAGCACCGTGAGCTTGTGCCCGGAGCCGTTCATCGCCGCCGAGAGCCCTTCCACGACGGCTGCGCTGTCGGCGACGACACGCAGCTTGATTTTGCCGGCCAGCGCCTTCAGCCGCTCCTGCTTGGCCTCTCCCACCAGATTATAGGTGATGAGAACGTCGTCGATGCCGGTGCCGTCGGTCATGGCATCGGCTTCCGACAGTTTCTGGCAGGTGATGCCGACCGCACCCTTCTCGATCTGGAAGCGTGCCAGGCGCGGCAGCTTGTGCGTCTTGATGTGGGGGCGCAGCTTCAGGCCATGTTCGTCGCAATAGGCCTGGAAGCGGATGATGTTGCGTTCGGCGATATCGAGATCGACGAGAACAGCCGGCGTCTCGACGGAAGAATAAGCTGCTTTACCCATGATTGATCCTGATCAGGCGGCCTGTTTGGTCTCGGCGATGCGGGCGAGGTTCTTGAGGATGACGGCGGTGCCCTTGAGGCGATCATTGGGCTGTTCGAAATCGCGCTGGAACAGGATCCGCATGTCGGGTCGCACCCTGGCGAAGGAGCCCTGGTCGGCGATGTAGCGCACCAGCCCGTTGGGATTGGCGAAGGAGTTCTCGCGGAAGGAGACGACCACACCCTTGGGGCCGGCATCGACCTTCTCGACATTGGCCCGGCGGCACAGCGCCTTGATCGACATCAGCCGCAGCAGTTGGTCGACCTCGGCCGGGCGCTCGCCGAAGCGATCTGTAAGTTCGGCCCCGAAGGCATCGATCTCCGCATCGGTGTCGAGCGAGGACAGGCGCCGATAGAGGCTAAGGCGCAGCGTGAGGTCCGGGACATAATCCTCCGGGATCATCACCGGCGTGCCGATGGTGATCTGCGGCGACCACTGCTCCTCGACCTCGGTCTCGACGCCGCCATCCTTCAGTGCCGCCACCGCCTCTTCCAGCATCTGCTGGTAGAGTTCGTAGCCGACTTCCTTGATATGACCCGACTGCTCGTCGCCGAGCAGATTGCCGGCGCCGCGAATGTCGAGGTCATGCGATGCAAGCTGGAAGCCTGCGCCGAGCGTATCGAGCGACTGCAGCACCTTGAGCCGGCGTTCGGCACCGGGCGTGATGGTGCGGTTGGCCGGCAGGGTGAACAGGGCGTAGGCTCGCGTCTTGGAGCGGCCGACACGCCCGCGCAACTGGTAGAGCTGGGCAAGGCCGAACATGTCGGCGCGCCAGACGACCAGCGTATTGGCGGTGGGGATATCGAGGCCGGATTCGACGATCGTGGTGGAGAGCAAGATGTCGTATTTGCCCTCGTAGAAGGCCGTCATCACGTCTTCGAGCTGGCCGGCTGCCATCTGGCCATGGCCGATGGCGACCTTGGCCTCCGGTGCGTATTCGTTGAGGAACGCCTTGGCGTCGGCGATATCTTCGATGCGCGGCACCACGAAGAAGCTCTGGCCGCCGCGATAGCGCTCGCGCATCAGCGCCTCGCGCAGCACCACGGGATCGAACGGCGTCACGAAGGTGCGCACGGCCAGGCGGTCGACCGGCGGTGTGGCGATGATCGACAGCTCACGCACGCCGGTGAGAGCCAGCTGCAGCGTACGCGGGATCGGCGTCGCCGAGAGCGTGAGCACATGCACCTCGGCCCGCAGCTGCTTCAGCCGCTCCTTGTGGCCGACGCCGAAATGCTGCTCTTCGTCGATGATCAGGAGGCCGAGATCGCGGAAGGAAATCGTCTTGGCGAGCAGCGCATGCGTACCCACAACGATGTCGATATCGCCGGAGGCCAAACCGGCCCTGGTCTTGCGCGCGTCCTCCGCCGAGACGAAGCGGGACAACTGCGCGACCTTGACAGGCAGACCCTTGAAGCGGTCGGCGAAGGTCTTCGTATGCTGGCGCGCCAGCAGCGTGGTGGGCACGACGACGGCGACCTGCCGACCGGCGAGAGCGCAGGCGAAGGCCGCGCGCAGTGCCACTTCCGTCTTGCCGAAGCCGACATCTCCGCAGACGAGGCGGTCCATCGGCCGGCCGGAGGCGAGATCATCCAGCACGGAATCGATGGCGAATTGCTGGTCCTCGGTCTCGCTATAGGGGAAGCGCGCCGCGAACTCGTCATAGATGCCCTGGGCCGGCACCAGTTTGGGCGCCTCGCGCAGGGCACGGGCAGCAGCGATTTTGATCAGCTCACCCGCCATCTCGCGGATGCGCTTCTTCATGCGCGCCTTGCGTTCCTGCCAGCCCCGGCCGCCAAGCTTGTCGAGCTGGGCTTCGGCATCCTCCGAGCCGTAGCGCGACAGAAGTTCGAGATTCTCCACCGGCAGGAACAGCTTGTCGCCGCCGGCATAGTGGATCTCGAGGCAGTCATGCGGCGCGCCGACCGCCGTCACCGTCTGCAGGCCGACGAAGCGGCCGATGCCGTGCTCGACATGGACGACGACGTCGCCGGGCGAGAGCGTGCCGATCTCGGTGAGAAAATCCTGCGCACGCTTCCGCTTGGTCGTGCGGCGCACCAGCCGGTCGCCGAGAATGTCCTGCTCGGAGATGATGGCGAGATCGCGGGTCGTAAAACCGGTCTCCAGCGGCAGGATGCCGAGCGCGATCTCCGATTTCGGCAGAGCCAGGGCGCGGGCAAAGTCCGGCACCGGCTTGGCCTGGGTGAGGCCGTGGTCGGAGAGCACGGCGCCGAGACGCTCGCGGGAGCCATCCGTCCAGCCGGCGACGATTACGCGCTTGTTTTCACCCTGCAGGTCGCGGATGTGGCGGATGACGGCGTCGAAGACATTGGCATCCTCCGCCGCGCGTTCGGCGGCGAAGGTGTGGCCCTGCTTGCCGCCACAATCGACAACTTCCCGTCCAGGCGCCCCCGGCGCGGAGAAGGGCGTGATGCGGACGAGTGACGATTCATCGAGGCGGCGGCGCCATTCCTCCGGCCCGAAATAGAGCCTATCCGGTCCCAGCGGCTTGTAGGGCACGCTTTCGCCCGGCTTGCCCAGGGCGTCGCGGCGGGCGTCGTAATAATCCTTGATCTGCGCCAGGCGCTCGCCAGCCGCATCCTCGGCCAGCGCATCAAGGGCCACAGGCACGCCGGGGAGATAGTCGAACAGCGTGTCGAGCCTGGTGTGGAAGAGCGGCAACCAATGTTCGAGGCCGACATAGCGGCGCCCTTCCGAGATAGCTTCATAAAGCGGATCGCCCCGGGTCTGCGCCCCGAACTCCGCGAGATAGGCCTGGCGGAAGCGCTTGATCGTCTCGGTGGTGAGCTGGACTTCGCTCATCGGCACGAGGTCGAGCATGCGCAGCTGCGCCGAGGAGCGCTGCGTCTCCACATCGAAGCTGCGGATCGACTCCAGCGTGTCGCCGAAGAAGTCGAGGCGCACCGGCATTGGCAGCCCCGGCGGATAGAGATCGAGAATGCCGCCGCGCACGGCGTATTCGCCGGTCTCGCGCACGGTGGAGGAGCGCAGATAGCCGTTATGCTCGAGCCAGGCCGCCAGCCTGTCCATGTTCACGGCATTGCCAGGCGCCGCCGAGAGGGATTGAGCCGCGATGAGATCGCGAGCCGGCACACGCTGGAGCGCGGCGTTGACGGTGGCGAGCACGATCCGCGGCCTGTCCCCGCCTCGCGTCGTCGCCAGACGCGACAGGGCCGTCATGCGTCGGGCAATCACGGCGGCATTGGGCGAGACGCGGTCATAGGGCTGGCAGTCCCAGGCCGGGAAGGTCACGACGTCGATCTCGGGCGCATAGAACTGCAGGGCGGCTTCGAGGCTCGCCGAACGGGCGCCGTCCCGCGCGATATGCAGCATGGCCGCCGGCCGGTCGCGGGTCTGCGCCGTCAGGGCGCGCGCGAGGTCGGCGAGGACGAGACCGTCCTGGCCGTCGGCGCAATTGGAAAAAACGAGATGGCCGCCCTGGGCGAGGTGGTCAGCGGCTTTCATGCAAACATCGGCTTCATGGGAGAATGGTATTCGCGCAGGCGGCGAAAGAGCTCGGTATCATATTGGGTGGGAACCGGCTCCGCGCCAGTGATCCAGCTGTAGAGATCATGGTCCTGGGCGTCGATCAACTGCTCGAATTCGCCGACCTCGCCCTCGGTGAGATCGATAATCACGGCATCACAGAAGCGGCCCATGATCAGATCCATCTCGCGAAAGCCGCGATGCCAGGCGCGGTAGACGATGCGCCGACGACGCGGATCCAGCTCATCTGATGTGCGTATCGTTCCGGACATGTTCTCAATCCCTTGCGACGCTGTATAGAGAGTTGGAATGGCGGAGGAAACATTCAAAGTGAAATGCCGCCGCTGATACGAGATTGAAGGCGTCAGGAGGGGACAATGCTGACGACAAAACGCAAGCCCGCCACAGTCGCTGAGATCCTCGTGGAGGAATTCATGCAGCCGCTTGGCCTTACGAAGGCCGCCCTGGCGGAGGCCATGGGTGTGCAGCGTAAGCATGTCAACGAACTATGCAACGATCGCAGAGCAGTAACGGCTGCGACGGCGTTGATTCTGGCTCGCCTCTTCGGCAACAGCCCTGATTTCTGGCTGAACGTCCAGCGCCGCACAGATCTGTGGATCGCCATGCACGACCCTCACGAGCTCGAGCGCATCGAGCGGGCACGGCCACTCAGCACGGCTGCTTGACGATCGGGGTACGCCAACCGAAGAGACGAAGCTAAAGTGCGCCTCTGAGGTTTGCATGCGTCCGACGATTCTCAATCCCCTCTTTGCCTCCGTCTCCTCGCTGCCGGGGATTGGTCCCAAGCTCGTCAAGGTTCTCACGCGCCTGCTGGGTGGGACGGAGCCCGTGGGTGCGCGGGTGATCGATGCGCTGTTCCATCTGCCCTCCGGCGTGCTCGACCGGCGTCTTCGGCCCAAGCTGATCGATGCGCCTTTCGAAGTACTGGTCATGGTGGCCGTCACGCCGGAGCGCTATATCCCCAGTACGGGCCGAGGGCCGTTCCGCGTCTATTGCTCGGACGACACGGCGGATCTGATGCTCGCCTTCTTCGTGCCCCAGACGGCCTGGATCGAGAACGCCCTGCCGATCGGCCAGAAGCGTTGGGTGAGCGGCAAGATCGAACTGTTCGATGGCATACGCCAGATGGCGCATCCCGACCGCATGGTCGACGAAGCCGGACTCAAGGCGCTGCCGCTGATCGAACCGGTCTATCCGCTCACCGAAGGTCTCTATCCGCGCCAGATCCAGAAGGCGGCGCAGGAGGCTCTCGCCAAGACGCCGGAGCTTGCGGAATGGCAGGATCCGGCCTGGCTCAAGAGCCAGAACTGGCCGGGTTTTCGCGAGGCGCTTGCCAGCATCCATTCGCCGCAGACGCCTGAAGCGGTGGCGCTCGATGCGCCCGAACGCCTGCGTCTCGCCTATGACGAATTGCTGGCCTCCCAGCTGGCGCTCGCCATGGTGCGCGCCAGCAACAAGGCGCTGCCCGGCCTTGCCGTCGAAGGCACGGGCGCGATCACGGCGAAGATCGAGGCCGCCCTGCCCTTCAGCCTCACATCGAGCCAGGTGACGGCCCTCGCCGATATCCGGGCCGACATGGCTGGCCCCACCCGCATGCTGCGCCTGCTCCAGGGCGATGTCGGCTCGGGCAAGACGGTGGTGGCGCTGCTCGCCATGGCGACCATGGTCGAGGGTGGCCGCCAGGCGGCGCTGATGGCGCCGACCGAGATCCTGGCGCGCCAGCACCTTGCCACCATCCGGCCGCTGGCGGATGCGGCGGGCCTACGCCTCGGCATCGTCACCGGCCGCGACAAGCCCAAGGAACGCGCGCGCATGCAGGAGGCGCTCCGGAGCGGCGAGATCGACATCGTCGTCGGCACCCACGCCCTCTTCCAGGAGGAGGTCGAGTTCCGCGATCTTGGCCTGGCCATCGTCGACGAGCAGCACCGTTTCGGCGTGCATCAGCGCCTCGCCCTCGGCCGCAAGAATGCGGCGATCGACGTGCTGGTGATGACGGCGACGCCCATCCCGCGCAGCCTGGTGCTGACCTATTTCGGTGACATGGATGCCTCGGCCCTGCGCGAGAAGCCGGCGGGGCGCAAGCCGGTCGATACCCGCCTAATCTCGCTGGAGCGCCTTGGCGAGGTCGTCAGCGGCCTCGGCCGCCTGCTGCAGACCGGCGCTCGCGCCTATTGGGTCTGCCCGCTGATCGCCGAATCCGAAACGCTCGATGTCGCCGCCGCCGAGGATCGCTACAACCATCTCGCCTCGATCTTCGGCGACAAGGTCGGCCTGCTCCATGGCCAGATGAAGGGCACCGACAAGGATGCGGTGATGGCCCGCTTCATTGCCGGCGATCTGCGCGTCCTCGTCTCTACCACGGTTATCGAGGTCGGCGTCAACGTGCCGGAGGCCACGGTGATGGTGGTGGAACATGCCGAGCGCTTTGGCCTCGCCCAGCTCCACCAGCTGCGCGGGCGTATCGGTCGCGGTTCGGACAAGTCCACCTGCCTCCTGCTCTACAAGGGCCCGCTCGGCGAGGTGGCGAAGAAGCGGCTCGAGATCATGCGCGAGACCGAGGACGGCTTCCGCATCGCCGAGGAGGACCTGAAGCTGCGCGGCGAAGGCGATGTGCTCGGCACGCGCCAATCCGGCATGCCCGGATTCAAGGTGGCCAATCTCGACGTGCACCGGCATCTCCTGCCGACGGCCAATGACGATGCCCGCCTGGTGCTGGCGCGCGACCCGCAGCTCACCTCGCCCCGCGGCGAAGCGTTGCGCGCCTTGCTCTATCTGTTCGAGCGCGACGAGGCCGTGCGGTTGCTTCGGTCGGGGTAATGCACCACTGTCGCAAGATGGTCGCGCTAACCCGAGCTTCCGGGGATAGCCGCCGCACCGCCCTTGCCTACCGACCCGGCATATGCACTAGACTGGCTTCCCCAAGGACAGCTCAGCAGAAGCCGCATGGTGATGACAAGCACCCAGACCCTCAGTTTCCCCGAAGCGCAGGCTCGCACCCAGGCGAGTTATGACGAATTTCCCTATATTTCGCATGCCTTCCCGCAGACCCATCCAGCCCGGATGGCGGCGATCGGCACGCTCTTCAACCTGGAGATGCCGCCGGTAGAGACCGCGAGCGTGCTTGAAATCGGCTGCGCCAGCGGCGGCAATCTCATTCCGCTCGCCAGCACCTATCCGAAGGCCCGCTTTCTGGGTGTCGATCTTTCCACAATTCAGATCGAGGACGGCAGGAGGCGTATCGAGGCGCAGGGCCTGACCAATATCGAACTGCGCCAGCAGGACATATCCGCCTTCCGCAGTCCGGGGCACCGCTTCGACTACATCATCTGCCATGGCGTCTATTCCTGGGTGTCCGAGCCGGTTCGGCACGCGATCCTCAAGGTCTGTTCCCGCTACCTGAAACTCCGGGGCGTCGCTTATGTCAGCTACAACGTCCTGCCTGGCTGGCGCCCCAAGCAGATCCTACGTGACGCGCTGATGGCGCATGTCGGCCAGACCAGCAACCAGCGCGAACGTGTGACGAGAGCCCGGGAATTCATGGGCTTCCTCAACCAGCATACGCCGAACAATCCCTACGGCGCCGCCGTCAAGGACAGCGTGGCCGAGTTGCAGAAGGCCACTGACGAGTATCTCGCCCATGAGTTCCTGGAGCTCGACAACGCGCCCTGCTCCTTCCACGACTTCATGCATGCCTCCGGCCAGCACAAGCTCGCCTTTCTCGGCGAGAGCGACATCAACATGATGGTGGCCGATAATTTCGGCCCCGATCTTGCCAAGTCGCTGCGGGCATTGAGTGCAAACGACCTGCACGCCACTGAGAACTATATCGATGTGCTGACGGGGCGGACCTTCCGGCAGACGTTGCTCATCAATCCGGAACGCGCTCAGGCCGTCCGGCGCCTGATCGATTCTCAGCGGCTCGAAAACCTGCATCTGATCGCCGATATCACGGAGGTTCCCTCCCCCATTCCCGAGCTGCCCTATTGCTTCGAGAGCCGCCAGGGCCGCCAGCTGCGCGTCAGCAGGGAACCGGTCCGAAAGGCCTTGCAGTTGATGGCCTCGCGGCGTCCATCGACTTCCAATCTCAGCCAGTTGCTTACCGATCTCGAAAGCAGCGGCGAGACGCTGTCGAGCCAGGACCGCGCCGACATAGGCGGAGCGCTTCTGCAAGGCGTGCTTTCCGGTCTATTCTCGGCCCGCACCCGGCCGATCGAGGCCGCCACGGCGGATACCGAAAAGCCGAAAGCGATCGCCCTCGCCCGCAAGGATGCGGCTGGAGGCCGAACCCGCTCAGCCAATCTGCGCCACGAGAGCGTCGATCTCGGCGTGGTCGCCCAGCATATCTTGCCGGTCATGGATGGTACGCTCGATCGCGACGGGCTCTGTGCCCATCTGGAGGCGCGGGCAAAGGCGGGCGCCCTGCATTTCCAGCGCAATGGCCAGCAGATCACGGACGAAGCGGATATCGCCGCCTGTGCCCGCGAGCACCTGGGCAATGCCATCCAGTGGCTCGCGAGCAACGCCCTGCTCGAAGCCTGAAGGGCCTGGCAAGAGGGATACCGTCATTGCGAACGTGCGGGCCGTCTCCGATTATTCAGTCAGGCCCAGCCCTGCTCATTCCGCTTCCACGGCGACGATGGATTCCGGCTGGATCAATCCGGCCGAGATCACCAGCTTGGTCGCCTGCTCGATGGTAATGGAAAGCTCGATCACCTTGGATTTCGGCAGGAGGAAGAAGAAACCGGTGGTCGGGTTCGGCGCGCAGGGCATGAAGACGGAAACCCAGGCCTCGCCATTGCCGCCGGGCAGCCTCTGCTCGATCACCGGACTTGGTTCGGAGGAGATGAAGACGATCGACCAGGCGCCTGTGGGAAATTCCACCAGCCCCACCTTGCGGAAGGAGGTGCCGGACTGGGAGAAGACGGTCGAGAAGACCTGTTTCAGCGCCTTGTAGATGCTGCGCACCACCGGCGTGCGGTTGAGCAGTTTCTCTCCGAAGCGCACAAGCGTGCGGCCGACCAGGTTAGCGGTGAAGAAGCCCACCAGGGTCAGGCCGATCACCGCGACGATCAGTCCGAAGCCCGGGATCTGGAACGGCAGATAGGTCTCGGGCAGATAACGCTGCGGGATGAAAGGTTTAACCCAGCCGTCGACCCATTGGATGAAGGTCCAGATCAGATAGAGCGTGATAGCAACCGGCCCAGTGACCACCAGGCCGGTCAGAAAATAATTATGCAGTCCGCCAAACCGGCTCACCCTCTGCGGCGGGCCCGCCGGCGTCACGGTCGGGGTTATTGTCTCGCGCACCATGCGTCAGTTCTAGCATGGCAAGTGAGCCGTCTGTCGATCCAAATTTGAGCAGACCCTGGTTGATCGGAAGGCAGGATGGATCCCGCCATTCAACCATTACATCGGCGATGCGATTTCGCCCAACTGGAGCGCGCGGCCACCGGCTCGACCAGCTGGCCGCACCACCCAATTCGGCTGAAACATGCCCTTCCTGATAGTCATGCATCATATGGGCTGCGGCGTTCGTCAGACGCCGCGTGAGGGATATTCTCCAGCAAGAAGAAAGCCGGCGGCTGGTTTCGCCGGCCAGAACATACCCCACGGGCTCTTCCGCAGTTTAACTGTTCGAATCGATGTCGATGACGGCGTCGACGAAGGCCTTCGGTGCCTCCTGCGGCAGGTTGTGTCCGATCCCTCCGGTGATCAGTCGATGCGAATATTTGCCGGAGAACATTTTTGCGTAGGCGCTGGGGTCGGGATGAGGGGCGCCGTTGGCGTCGCCCTCGAGCGTAATCGTCGGTACGGTGATGACGGGTGCCTTGGCAAGCTGCTGCTCCAGCTTGTCATATTGCGGCTCCCCCTTGGCGAGATCGAGCCGCCAGCGATAATTGTGAATGCTGATCGCGACATGATCCGGATTGTCGAGGGACTTGGCGCTGCGGTCGAAGGTGGCGTCGTCGAAGGTCCATTGTGGCGAAGCGAGCTGCCAGATGAGCTTGGCAAAATCATGCGTGTATTTCTCGTAGCCGGCGCGGCCGCGCTCGGTGGCGAAGTAATATTGATACCACCATTGCAATTCGGCTTTCGGCGGCAGTGGCAGCTTACCGGACTCCTGGTTGCCGATCAGATAGCCGCTCACCGAGACCATTGCCTTGCAGCGTTCGGGCCACAACGCGGCGATGATGTTCGCCGTACGCGCGCCCCAATCGAAGCCGGCGAGCGTGGCTTTCCCGATACCCAGCGCATCCATGAAAGCGATGAGGTCACTCGCCAGCGCCGATGGCTGGCCGTTGCGCATCGCGGTGTCCGACAGGAAACGTGTGGTGCCGTAGCCGCGCAAATGCGGCACGATCACGCGATATCCCCTGGATGCCAGGCTGGGTGCCACCTCGATAAAACTGTGGATGTCATAAGGCCAGCCATGCAACAGGATGACGGCACGGCCGTCAGCCGGTCCCAGCTCGGCATAGCCGACGTTCAACACGCCGGCATCAATCTGCTTGAGCGGGCCAAATGTCGCCGGGGCCGCCTTCATGGCAGCCGGTGTCGCCTCGCTTGCCCCGCCTGAAGCGGCTTGCGCCGGTGAGGCGATGCCAAGCCGGGAGAACGCAAGGCCTATCGCCGCTGCACCGACGATATGGCGGCGGCGCTGGTCGATCCTGTCGGGAATATCGGTCTTGCTCATGGCAAGGCCTCCTCATGATGACGGCGATCGGATATCTGGGGCGGCAGCGTACCGTCGCCCCGTGAAGCTCGCATTTACAGGGGCAAAGGCTTGCCGGCCTGCTCGGCCACCATGTAGGCGGCATACCAGTCCGGCCAGTTTTCGTCATGCCGGCCGCCATCCCGCTTCTCGTGTTCACCATGTGCGTCCGCCGCACGCCGGAGCGCAGCCGCGAGGTCGGTGGAGGAGGTGAACGTCGTTTTGTCCGGGTCCACCCGTCCGGGCAACCGCTCGGTCACCTCCTGCAGGAGCCAGCCATTGCCGTCCGGATCGCTGAAGGTGGCGTAGGAGACGTAGCTGCGCCGCTCCGGGTCCCGGCCGGTGATTGCAGGCTGCCCCGGACCGGCGCGGTGGAACACCTCGCTCACTCCAGCGCCGTGGCCGACAAGGTCGGCGCGCACCGCCTCGATGTCCGATACGACGAGGTAGAGTCCCCGCGCCGAACCTGGCGCGGCTGTCGTGAGACCGGTGCCGAAGTGGATCGAGCTCGGCGAGCCTGGAGGCGTGAATTGGACCACCCGGAATGTGTCGCCAACCACGAAGTCGGCATCGAGCCTCCAACCCAGGCCGCCATAGAAGGCCTTGGCGCGGTCGACATTCGAAACCGGGATCACGACCACTTCGAGCTTCATGTCGAGAGTTTTGGATATCGTCGTGCCCCGCCGGGCCGTTGCCGTATCTGACATTGTCCTGTCCTTTCTGTTTGACGTTGTTTCAGCGTACTGGGCAGCAGCGGAGATATGGTAGCGCATCGGGGGAGCGCTGAGGGAAAGGTTCATATCAGCCTCCGCCGAGCGGGGCCTGCTGGCTGCCCGCTCGCCCTAGATATCCTGGCGCAAGGGCCGGAACGCTGTCCTGAGCTCGACGGTGAAGGCGACCGGCTGTTCCCAGGCAGCGAAATGACCACCCTTCGGAAGCCTGTTGTAGTAGATCAGCTTCGGATAAGCCTTCTCCGCCCAGCTTTGCGGCGCCTGGTAGATCTCGTCCGGAAAGGCGCTGACGGCGACCGGAATCTTGATGCCTCTGGGATCAAAGAAGCCTCCTGTCGGAAAATGCGCATTGTCCCAGTAGAGGCGTGCCGAGGAAATGGCGGTGTTCGTCAGCCAGTAGAGCGTAATATTGTCGAGGATGTCGTCACGCGTCAGGCCTTCGCTCCCTCCGTCAAAGACGCGGGCGATCATCTCGTAACTGCGAATGTCGTGGTCGAGCATCCACGCCGCCAGGCCGACCGGCGAGTCGACGATCCCATAGAGCGTCTGTGGGCGGTTGTTCATCTCGATCGCGTAGCCCAGCCCGTTCTTGTAGAAGTCGTCGAGCTGATCCCAGGCGCGCTTTTCATCTGCAGTGAGGCTGGCAGGCGGTGGGCCGCCCGCTGCGAGCGCCTTGGCGATATCGGCAGGAACCGTGGCTGCCATGTTGGTATGGATGCCGAGCAATCCCGGCGGCTGCTGCACGGCCATCAGTTCCGTAACGGCGTTCCCCCAATCGCCGCCCTGCGCCACGAACTTCGTGTAGCCGAGGCGCTGCATGAGCACCGTCCATGCCTTGGCGATACGGGTTGGCGTCCAGCCTGGCGCTGTCGGCTTCCCGGAAAAGCCGTAGCCCGGCAGAGATGGGATCACCACATGAAAGGCATCCGATGCGCTCCCGCCATGTGCAGTCGGATCGGTGAGCGGTTCGATGATCTTCAGCTGTTCGATGATCGAGCCGGGCCATCCATGCGTGACAATCAGCGGCAACGCTTTTTCATGCTTGGAGCGGACATGAATGAAGTGAATGTCCAGCCCGTCGATTTCGGTGATGAATTGCGGCAGCCCGTTCAGCCGCGCCTCCATCTTGTGCCAGTCGTAATCCGTCGCCCAATATTTCGCCAGTTTCTGGATCGTTGCGAGCTGCACACCCTGCGTGTCGTCGGTGACGGTCTCCTTGTCCGGCCAACGGGTCGCCGCCACGCGCCGGCGCAAATCATCCAGCTGGTCCTGCGGGAAGCTGACGTTGAAGGGGCGGATCGGGGCATCAGCGGCTACGGCACCGAATGCGCTCGGAAGCAGGGTGAGGGCCACGGCGGCACCTGTCGTGGCAAGCATCTCGCGCCGCGTCGGCGATAGCGATATGTCTGACATGTCGTTTCTCCTGTTTCGAACCGCTCATTCGCAGCCGGTCCGGATGAATTTTGATCCGCGGGCCAATTTCGTCCGCCGAGGAGAGGGTAGGCTCAGCCCCTTACAGGGTCGAATGAAGCTGTGTGAGAATAGCTGAAATAACCTGAAACGACCGAGGGGCCCCATAGGTTCGATGAATATCGCCCGATGCGTTCAATAAACCGGATCGCCCATTGCCCTCGTCGGCATGTTCGTCCTTAACTAGAAAATGGTAATACTCAACAAACGGGATCGTTATTGCCTTGGGGCTGGTCGAGCTACGCGTGTTTGAGTCCCGCGGATGGGAGGTCGATCTCGCAAAGCGAGAGCTGCGTGCGCGTGGCTCAGCCGTCCCGATCGGCAGCCGAGCCTTCGAGATCATCGAGACGCTCGTCGAGGCGGCTGGAGAACTGGTTACCAAGGACGACCTTATGAGGCGGGTCTGGCCCGGTCTCGTCGTTGAGGACAATACCGTCCAGGTCCATATTTCTGCGATCCGCAAGGCACTTGGCGCGGATCGCAACATGCTGAAGACGATCTCAGGTCGGGGCTACCGCCTGTTGGGCGACTGGACGACCCAGCGGGAAACTTTGCCGGTGCGGTCGGCCTTGCCAGAGCGGGTGCGATCGCCAACGCATCCTTTCCTGACGAATGTGCCCGTAGCCGCCTCGGCTCTCGTCGGCCGCGAGACGGCGGTACAGCAACTGCGTGACCTCGTCTCCGCCTATCGGGTGGTGACCCTGACAGGACCGGGTGGCATCGGGAAAACGGTGCTGGCCTCGGAAGTCGCGCGCAGAGTGTTCCCGGCCCTGGAAGGCGATGTCCTGTTCGTCGAGCTGGTCTCGTTGTCGGATCCAGGTCTGGTGCCCTCGACGGTTGCTCATGTCCTCGATCTGCAGCTGCATGGCGATGAGATATCGCCGGAGCTAGTCGCGCGGGCGATCGGCGACAAACGGGTCCTGCTGGTCCTCGACAATTGCGAGCATGTCATCGACGCCGCTGCGACGATGGCGGAAACCCTGGTGCGGCTCTGCCCCCAAGTATCGGTGCTCGCGACGAGCCGGGAATTGCTCCGCATCGAGGGAGAATTTGCGTATCGCGTTTCGGCGCTGGAGGTGCCGGCAGCGGATCTGGAGGGCTCCGACGATGGCCTGCACCACAGCGCCGTACAGCTTTTCATCGCAAGAACCCGCTCATTGCGGGCGGATTTCTTGCCGCAGGGCGACGAACTCCCGGCGATCAGCGCGATTTGTCGGCAACTCGACGGCATCCCGCTCGCCATAGAATTCGCCGCTGCACGAGCGGCAACGCTCGGGATCCAGCAGGTCGCAGGGCGCCTCGACGATCGCTTCGCGCTCCTCACCGGCGGCCGTCGCACGGCGCTGCCGCGACACCAGACGCTGCGCGCTACCTTGGATTGGAGCTACGAACTGTTGTTTGAGGAGGAGCGCAAGCTGCTTCGGCACCTCGCGATCTTCGCGGGCGGCTTCACGCTTGAGGCGGCCACGACCGTGACGGGCGACACGGAATCGCGCGTTGCACTCTGCATCTCAGGTCTGGTCTCGAAATCCCTGGTCGTATTGGACGTATCGGAGGCGGCTCCGCGCTGGCGACTTCTTGAGACGGTTCGGATGTACTCGCTCGAGAAACTGGCCGGCGGCGGCGAACGGGGACCGGCTCTGTGCCGCCTCGCGGAGTATTGTCTTGCCCTGTTCGCTCCCTTCGCAATTGAGAGCGAACTTCAATCGGCCATCGACAATCTCGGCCGCTATCGCCGGGATGTCGATAATCTTCGCGCGGCGCTGAACTGGGCGTTCTCCCCCGCCGGCGATTTGTCCGTTGGGGTCAAACTTGCCGCCATAACGAGTGATTTCTGGGTCGCGCTGTCACTGGTTTCGGAGGCTTGCGAATGGGCCGGCAAGGCCTTGGAAGGGATGGGCGAGGCCGTCGGCACGCGCAGCGAAATGGTGCTGCAATGCAGTCTGGGCTTCGCTCTCATCTATACCCAGGGGATGAGCCCTCATGCTTGCGAGGCCCTGAGGCGGGCGCTGGCACTGGCGTGTGAATTAGAAGATTTCGACTATCGGCAACGTGCGACCTGCGGTCTCTGGCTGTTCTCCGCACGATCGGGAGCCTTGAACGACGCACTCGGATTCGCCCGTGGATATGAGGAGATCGCCAAGGCCCGTGATGTGCAGTCCCGGGCCACGGCCGCATGGCTGGTCGGCGTGCCGCAGTCCTATCGCGCCGCCCATGTCGAGGCGAGCGAACAGCTTCGCTGGGCGATCGACCACTATCCCGTCCTCTGGCGCCGCCGGGATATGATCCGGCTTGGCGGCGACGTGCGCTGTTCGGCCCTGAGCCACAACGTCGTCAATTTGCTGTCATTGGGGCAGCTGGATGCTGCATCGCGGACAGCGGGGATTGCCATCGAAGAGGCGCGTGGCACGAACCAACCCTTCGTGCTGTGTGTCGCCCTCTGGTCCGCAGGCTTCCTTGCTATGAGCCTCGGCGAACATGAGAGGGCGAACGACTGCGGCGAGGAGCTCGTCGATCTTGCTTCCAAACGCGCGCTCCGCCCCTTTTACGCCGCGGGCCTCTGTCTGCGGGGGATCGTGGCGGCCGGGCGCGGCCAGCCTGAAACCGGGATTGAGCCGCTTCGCGCCGGTCTCGGCGAGATGCAGGCTGCGCGATATTTGCTGTTCTATCCCTGTTTTCGGACAAAGTTCGCCGCGATACTGGGCGGGATTGGCTGTTTCGACGACGGCCTCGCCGAGATCGAAGAGGCGTGGCGTTTCTCGGTGGAGACGAATTATCGCTGGTACATGCCGGAAATCCTGAGGACCAAGGCCGAACTGCTGGCGCTCCTCGGATCGAGCGAGCCTGCGTTGATCGAGGATTTGCTGCGACAGTCCATGGGGCAGGCAAGCGCGCAACAGGCAGCTTATTGGGAACTGTCCGCAGCGATCGGCCTTGCCGAACTTCTACAAGGCCAGGGCAGAGACAAGGAGGCGGTTGCCATCCTTTCGTCGATATACAATCGCTTTACCGAGGGCTTCTCGGCATCGCGAGTGAAACGGGCCAAGGCCTTGTTGGATCAATTGGCCTGATCGGCCCTCACCACATATAGCGCAATCCGAGGGTCCCCTTCAGGCGCCAGGAATTGCCGACATCCTGCAGCGAGGTGGCATAGTCGCCTTCGCCATAGAAGCTCCATTTGTCGGCGAGGGCATAGGTGGCGCCAAGCCCGATCTCGCCCCACAAATTCTGCTCCTCCTGCTCGAAGGCAATGCCCGCCACCTTGGTCTTCGTGCCACCGAGGAAGCCGTAGCCCAGATTGGCGATGCCATAGAGCTGCAAGCGGCGAGGCTTGCCGTCATCCCCCTGCCAGCTGGCGAGCTTTTCGACCCGCACCCCCGCCCGGCCCTCCAGGCTATCGCCGTCGCCGAGTTTCACCGGCGCTCCGTAAATGTCGGTGAAGTTGTCGAAGCCGGCATGGATCCAGACCAACTGCGCCTGCGGCACCACCGCCCAGCCGGAGCCCAGATCGAAGCGCTTGCCTGCCTCCAGGCTCAGCGCCGTCGTGTAACCTTGGTTGCTCCCCAGCTTGTTGGAGAGGTTGCTGTCGTGCCAGGTGAACTGGCCAATGCCGTCGACATAAAACCCATCATTGCCCAGCCAGGTGGCATTGACGCCGAGCCCGTAGCCCATCGAGGTGATATGGCCCTTGCGCGTCGCTCCCGTCACCGGATCCGGCGTCAGGTTCATGTCGGCCCGCGTCGTGCCAACCGTCGCATAGGCGCCCAGTGTCAGGTCGCCCGAAGCGCTCTCATACGCCACGCCTTCATAGCCCGCCTGCAGGAAGCCGATGCCCTCCGTGTAGGGCGTGCCCTTCCTGGGATCATAGGAGGAATATTCTCCCCCGATCCGCCCCCAAGCCCCCTGCCCGTAGATCACCAGCCTGTCCTTGGCGTCAGCATAGACGCCGGCCTCGGCTTGGCTCACCGTGCAGCGATAGTTCTGCGTAGGATCCTTGCACCAGATCGTCTGTGGGGCCTGCGGTTGGCCCGGCCAGATGCGGTTGCCGGTGCGCTGCTGCAGCGTGCCGAGCGTGGCAAAGGCATAGTTGTTAAGCACATCCGGATAGGGCAGCACCGTCTGCGTCGACGGGCTCCGCGCCGGCGGCTTTGTGCCGTTTGGACCATTGTTGCGCAGGTACCAGTTGCCGTCGCGCGCATCCCCGCCCACCCCGTTCCGATAGAGATTGTATTCATAGGCGCCGATCTCCACCGCTGCCCCCAGCGCAAAGACGCCCGGCGCGGAGGCGCCTGCTGCCTTGTCGCGCACCTCCACCACCTCGATACCATTGCCCGGCGTGGTCGCGCCGACGCCACCAACATTGGCGACGTAGATTCGCGTCGCACCACGGGCGCCGCGCCGGGTGGAATCCACCACCAGCACGTCCGAGATCGAATTGGTCTGTCCGCCCACCGGAATGCCGGCATTGAGATTGACGTCGACCAGCAACTGCCCGCCATTGGAGACGAACACCCCTGGATTGACTTGAGCCGAAGCCGAAGCCGAGGCGTGGCCGGTGATCAGGAAGACATCCCCCACGACCCCGTTCTGCAGGTCGATGGTGCCCGAATTGGTGAAGGTGGCGACATTGACGAATTGCGACTGGGTGATCGCCGGGTTTTGCGCCATGTCGTAGACGCTGGCATCGAGCGGCCGACTGTTCGAGCCGGTGGTCGGGATATACTGGCCGGTGGTGTCGGTCACCTGTGCTCCCGTCACCTGTAGCGGTTTGACCACCCCGCCCGCCTCGTTGTTGAAGATACCGCCGCCCCGCCCGCCCGTCACCGTCGCGCCGAAATCGGAGATCGCCACGCCGCGGGTGTCGCGCACCGCGTCGCCATCGGTGTCGGCGAAGTTGCGCATGTTGAAGGTGCCGAAATTGTCGAAGGTGTGAACCGCCCCATCCCATAATGTCACATAGCCGTTCACCGTCCCGTTGTTGGTGACCAACACGGAGCCGTTCGTGGTGGGAGCCGGCGACGTGAAGGTGATTCCTGCAAACGGAGGCGGGATTACGACATTTGGGCAATCAAAGGAGGAGGGCATCGCCTCCGCATGAGCCGAGGGCACGATCCAGTCCAGTACAGCCTCCGCGAACTTGGCGGCCTGACCGGACAAGCCCGGATTCCGGATTTCATCGGGGCTCAGGGAGGAAGACGTCGCGTGGCCTCTGCCACAGGGAACGCCTTGGGTGATCGCTAGATCGCTCAAGGCACCTATGGTGCCGTTATTGACCACCGTGGCGGCCGGCCTTTGCCCTGTCTCTCCGGACCAAACCACCACGCCGGCGGCTGGCAGGTTGCCGCCGACCGTCATGCTTAAAGTCGGCGAGTAGAAACCGGACTGATTCTGGTTCGCTGCATTCGGTGCCGACGACAAATCGCCATCATTCTGCGACCAACCACCCATGACAGTCGCGCCGGACCCAACAGTAACGTTCACAGGTCCGTCGAACGATGCCGCCGCGACGCCGACAGAATTCTGGCCCGGCGCGGTGACATTGGCGCTTGCCTTGATTGTCAAGGGACCCGTCACACCGACCTGCAACGAAACCACGCCGCCGGAATTGCTCCCCAAGGCGTTGACCGGCTGCGATAAGATCAGATCGGTGGATGCCGGTGACGGGGATTGCGAATCCACAAATTGAGCGATGCCATAGGAAGCATTGCCCGATGTCGTGATCGGGCCGGTGGTGACGGTCAGGTCGGAACCGACAGCCGGCAGCAAAGGGAAACCGCCCAGAAGGGCCACGCCCGCGGCGCCATCGCCCGATGTCACGATCGATCCCGCCGTTGTATCGATCGAAACAGAGCTGCCACCGGCCGAAACGATACCCGGTGCGAAAAATCCCTTTGTCGTTACATCGCCGGAGGCAATCCTGGTGTTGATATCGCCATAGAGCGTGGAATTGACGCCCGCTGAAAAATCTCCTGTCGTTGCGACAGTTCCGCGCGTCGTGTCGATCATCCAGGAACTGGGAGTGGATGTGCCTGCGAGCACCGAAATGGCTGTAGCGGAGGAGCCAGACGTGGCGACATCCGCCGTCTTCAAATCTCCAGTGGATGTCCCCAAGACATTGATGCCGACGGCACTCGCACCAGCCGTGGAAACGGTCCCAGCGGTGGTATCGATTGATACGCCGGCAACGTTAAAACCGGAGTAGTTGATTGCATCGGCAAAATCTCCGGCCGTTCGGACATCCGCCGTGACGATCTTGTCGAATATCGATGTGGTATTGTTGGTAGCGACGTCCAGGCCAGCGGAGCCTAATCCAGTGGTGAGGATTGTTCCCGCTGTCGTATCGATCGTTACATTGCCCGACCCGCCAGAGTTCAAATATGTGATCGCGGGGGCATTCGTCCCCGTCGTCGTGATGTCACCCGTCACGATGCGGTCAGGCGTTGCGGGTGTCGATCCGGAAGAGGTCGCGGCGATGCCGACGGTAATCGTCCCCGCCGTTGCGATCGACCCATTCACCGTGTTGATGTCGATATTGTCGGCGTTGTTGATGAGGATACCGTCGCCCTTGACGGGAAAGGTGCCCGTCGTGGTGAGCGAAATCGGAGGCCCGCCCGGCGCAAATGTGACGCTCTGTGTTCCGCCGCCGCTGAGGCTGATGCCGTTGGCGATCGCGGTGTTGATCACAACACCAGGCTGGACCGTCACGGTCTGGTCGGCGTTGGTATAGGATATGCCGTTGGCGTAAGAGTTGGTATTGGTCGGCGGCGTGCCTGAATTGTCGCAGGTGACGCTGGCGCCGGTGCCGCATTCGTCGGCAGCCAAGGCGGGCACGGACAGGACGGCAAAGCTAAGGGCCAGTCCGACAAGAATGATCCCGCGCATTCGTTTGACGTCCCCTCCACCCACCCCCGGCGGCCGGCGAGGGGCAGCCCGAATTCCTCAGGCAATCTTACTTTGCGTTAGAATCGGCCACCTGCCGTTAAGGTGCCCGGGTATCATACAATTCTGCTACGATATTGATGTTCAGATCTCAAGTTATCCTTGAACGCGATCTACCCAGAACGCTTCCTTTATCTGGCGTCTGTGGCGGAGAAGAGACATGCACCTGCGGGATGTGATCGATTTATCGACGATTGACTGCTCTTGCTTATTCATGACGATGCGAGTGCGTGCCCTGTGGTACATCGTGACGAAGAAGGCGGATTTGTCCTTTTCGTCATCCAAGACCGTGCCGAATCGGCACCGCTAGGGCGTCGGCCGGATCCAGCATCTGAATTTCGCCCTCGCCGTTCGCTTCGAAAGGCACGACGACAAAGCAGGTCACGCCCCCCATTGGCCGGTCTGCCACGAAGCGTCGATTTTCTAATTTGGGAAATTCGTCACGCCCGGGGCCTAGCTGGCCAGATGCCCTAGGCTAACTTCTATGTATTGAATACATTAATGGCGTCGCGCAGCGTGGCCGGCACGCTCCGGCGGGAGCTCTCCGGATTTGATCAAGGATAATTTCGCCCTCCGCCTTTATACGCGTGTCGCCCGCCTCGGCAGCTTCTCGGCCGCCGCACGAGAATGTGGCCTGTCGCAGTCGCAGGCCTCGCGCATTGTTGCCGATCTTGAGACCGAACTTGGCGTCAGACTGTTGTCGCGCACGACACGAGCCGTCGTGCCCACGGAAGCCGGCGGCGAATTCCTGGCCAGGATTGAGCCCATCATGGCGGCGTTGGACGAGGCGGAGCACAGCATTCGCGAGAACGGCGAACTGCGGGGGCTGCTGAGAATGAGCATGCCGACCAGCTTTGGCATCCGCGATGTGATACCCCGGCTTGCCTCATTTGCCGAGCGGCACCCACACCTGCACATCCAGCTCCAGTTGGGTGACAGGCGACAGGATCTCGTCAGGGACGCCGTGGACGTCGCCATACGGCTCGGCCGGCTGCCCGACTCGACCGCGACGGCGAAGCTCATCGCCACGATCCCGCGCGTGATCGTCGCATCTCCCGACTACCTCGCTCGCCACGGTGCGCCAGAGACGCCCGATGACCTTCTCCGGCACCGCATTGTCGGCGGCACGGCCGCGGCGGTGCCGACGGCCTGGCGGTTTGAGCGAAACGGCGAGGAGGCTGCGATCAGGCTGGAGCCGCATTTCTCGACCGATGAGAACGAGGGGGCCATTGCGGCCGTGGTCGCGGGTTTTGGCATCACCTCGACCAGCGGCTGGGCTTGCCGCCGAGAGCTGGAGGCCGGCGCTCTGGTGCGCCTTCTGCCGGAATGGACCTTGGCCGGCATTCCCGTGCACGCCTATTTCCCGATGGGCCGGGCGACGCGCGCCGCGGCGCGGACGGCCATCGATCATCTGGTCGCTGTCTTCCGGCAAGATTTGTCCAGCGAGCCGATGTGGCCCCTGACGACTAAAGCAAAGCGCGTTCAAGCGTGAACGCTTCTTTGCTCTAACTCTTTGTTTCGACGCGTCTTTGCGATTCTTGCCGATGCCGTCAAATCGCAAAACGCTTTAGGCGGAGGATGGCGGGCACAACGAAGGGGCGCTTCTTCCATTAATGCATGACGCGCATAGAAATTAGCTGAAACCAGCAACTACCGGCCCAAGCACGCGCTGACGATCTAGCCACTCACAAGACATCAATGTGAGGGCTTTCCATCGTGTCCCGATCCAGCCGCACCAAAGAATTCAGCAACGCCGACGTCCTCGTCGCCGGGGACGTCGAGGCCGGAGAGCCCGCTTCCGGCGAGATCCGCCTGCACATCAATGCCATCGGCCTGAACCACTCGGACGGCGCGGCTTCTGCCGATTCCCCGACGATCCCGCACGCCATGGCCTGACCCGCTCGAACATGAAGGAAACCAACATGACCAAGACCACGCCTGAGCAGAACAAGGCGCTCGTTCTCGACGCCTTCGACGCCTTGTTCAACAAGCGAGACTATGCCGCCGCCGCACGCTACTGGTCCGATCGCTACATCCAGCACAGCGCCCACATCGCACCCGGCCGCGAGGGCCTGTTCAACTTGGTCCGCACGCTGCCGGACACCCTGAAATACGAGAACCAACTCATCGTCGCCGAGGGCGACTACGTGATCGCGCATGGCCGGTTCTCCGGCAGCGGCCGGCCCGCGGCGTGGGTCGCCGCCGACATTGTCCGCATCGAGGACGGCAAGCTCGCCGAGCACTGGGATGTGCTCCAGGACGAGGCGACCAAGGCCCAATCCGTGAGCGGCTTGCCGATGTTCGGCGACCGCTTTCCCGACTGACTTTTCACATCTGACTTCATTCAAGGAGACGACCCGTGAAACTCACAGGCAACACCATCTTCATTACAGGCGGCGGCTCGGGTATCGGCCGCGGGCTGGCAGAGGCTTTCCACAAGCTTGGCAACAAGGTGATCATTTCCGGCCGCCGACGCGCCAACCTCGATGAGGTCATCGCCGCCAATCCCGGCATGGTCGCGATCGAGCTCGATATCACCAACCCTGTCAGCATCGATGCCGCCGCGGCCCGACTGATGGCCGACCATCCCGATCTCAATGTCCTGATCAACAATGCCGGCATCATGTTGCCCGATCAGGCTGCCGGACGGATAGACGACAAGCTGTTGGTCGACACCATCACCACCAATCTGGTCGGGCCAATCCGCATGACGTCAGCGCTGGTCGAGCACCTGAGAGGCAAGAACGACGCCATTATCGCCTATACGAGTTCCGTCCTGGGCTTCGTCCCGATGGCGGTGACGGCGGTCTATTCGGCGACGAAAGCCGCTCTTCATTCCTATGCTCTGTCGCAGCGCTTCCTGCTGAAAGACGCCGGCATCCGCGTGCTCGAGATCGCTCCGCCCTGGGTGCGCACCGACCTCATGAACAGCCGCGAGGCCGAAGAAGCGATGCCGCTCGACGAGTTCATTGCGGAGACGATGTCGGTCCTCGCCACGGACGCCGACGAGATCCTGGTGGAAGGCGCAAAGGCCTTTCGCGCCAACGCCGGCCCGAACGAGCACGCCCTAATCAACGGCTTCAATCAGCATGCTCTCGCGCTGTTCGGGCATCCTTGACGGCGGCTGTGTCGGAGAGTCCGTTCCGTGGCGCCGCAACGGAACCTCGTTCCAAGTCGCCGCAGCAACACCGACGCTAGGCCAAGCGGGATGCCTGGAGCCCACAGCGGCGCTGTGCTGGCCACCCTGAAAGAGGTCCTGTGAAAAGCCCCCTCGCCTGCTTGGCCGGCAGCGCAAGCCACACGGGTGCGCGCACCCTCCACGTCGCCAGCGTGCACTTCAAACGCAAGAGCCGGCGTTGGCGGCTGCTCAGCAACCCGTTCGCGGCCGCGCTCGGCTGTTCTGGGTCGAAGTTGGTTTGGCCGCAATCACGGGTCTCTTGGCATTTATCACGCCGGTCTTTCCGGATTGGATCGAAGTTCTGACCGGTTGGGATCCTGATCAGCACGACGGGTCCGTGGAATGGACGATCGTCGTCGGCTTGTTCGTCGTGACGATCGCCCTCATTGCGGCGGCGACTTATGAATGGCGGCGAACAATCGCCGCCGCGTCTCGGTAGACGCCCGCGCTGGTCTCAGCCGTCAGCCCCGAGGATTACAATCATTCCTCACCGACCCGCTGTGGGCGAGGTTCCCCCATGGAAACGCCACGACGGACTGATGCGGCTCAATGGCCATATATCCCTGGTCCTGCGGCTATCGCTTGCCGAGATCATCAAGGACCGCAACCAGCGCTTCCGGACGCACGGAGACCGAACCGGCGAAGGGGCGATCAATCATCACGATAATCAAAAGCCCCGAAAAAATCAGAACGGCCAGGACTCCAGTCATCGTCGCCTGAGCGTAAACATTTTCCGTGCCGAAGAAAAAGGTAAAGCATACCGTGAGAATGGCGCCCCCAAAAAGTACGAGCCAGAGCAGGTCAGGGACGATTCCGGATGCTGCCACCAGTCGTGCACGCCTCGCCTGGGTAAGTAGGTCGAGCTGATGCAATACCTCCGCGAGGAGATCGCTATCGCGGGCGCCCGAGGGCGAGAACTGCAAGGTCGTCTTGTAAAGGGCGTTGAGGGCTTCGGTTGCAGCCTTGCTGCCATGGCCATCTGCCATGGCCGGCCAATCATCCGAAATGGCGACTTTGACATACTCTGTTAGGCGCGCATCAAGGGCAGCTCCCGCATCTCCCTGGATGCCATCTGCCAGGCGATAGATCGTCGCTGCAGCGCCGGCCTCCTGGGCGACCTGGCCTTCCGAGTCGCTGAATTTCTCCCAGACCACGATGACTGCGAAAGCGAGCAGAACGGCATAGAGTACCCCCACCGTCGCGAATTTGAAGCCGGCTACCTCGTTGTTGTTGCTGAGCTGCTCAAGCTTGACGCGCTGGCGGATAAAAATCGGCCCCGCCATGGCGATAAGCGTTGGCACGATAACCAGGATAAATCCTGTCAGCCACAGGGGAAGGGTAGTGAGGTCCAGCATCGGATCGCCCTTTCTCGATGAGCGATTTTTTGCTGAGTTTTCTGGTTGCTGCAACCACTACTTCTTGATAGTGGCGAACGGTATTAAGTATTGAAATATTGAATACAGCCTTCTTTCGGATTAGTCCTCTTTCTTTCCGTGGCTCGCCAAGAAGAGGCCATTATGACTGCCTCTCAATAGTCTTGCGCAATCCGAGACCAGCTTCTCATCCCAGCCGGTGGCGCCTTGGCCCGAAAAGCAGCCTGTAATGGCCTCTCCGAACACGGTCTGGGGCTGCAGCGAACCTCGCTTGTGCCGGTCAGAAGTCATGGCCTCGACAATGAGACGAAAGCCCACTGACCAACGACCGTTTTCGACCCCAATACTCAAATGGAAGACATCTTTTTTCAGCACGCCGGAATAAATCGTGCAAGTTCTAGTTGATCAACCCAGCATTCTTCACGATTGGCACCTAAGTCAGCGGGAGTAATATGCCGCCCGTTCAGTATTCGGCAAATGATCAGATATGGCCATACTGTACCTTTGTGGGATGGCGGGGAGGTTATTTTGGCAAAGAAACCTGAACTTTCTCCAGCAGCACAAAAAATCGACACCAGGGGATTGCAATTGTCATGGCAGCACATCCGTTGCTTGGCAACTGACCCGATTGACATGGACCACCTGTTCGCCGTGGATCCAGCAATCAGCCGCGAGGCGACTGCACTCCGTCTCGAAACGGATTCCCAGATTCACCAGACCATGCCCGGTGCCTCGAACCAGGCCGCGAAGCTGCTCAAGACCCGTGGATAACGGCGAGCGGAGCCAGGTCTTCGAAGACGCCTCCGTTGTTTCCGCATCGATTCAGCCCCGCACCGAGGTTGCGCTCGTTGGCTATCAGGATCAGGGCAATCTCGGGATGGGCTACCTGGCGTCCGTCCTGCAGCGGCAAGGCCGTACGGTCGAATTGATCGATGTACGGCTTGGAGGTGAGAAAATCGCGGCGCGGCTCGCTTCGCGCCAGCCGCTGGTTGTCGGGTTCTCGCTCATCTTTCAGTTTTTCCTGCCACAGTTCCGCAAAGTGGCGCAGCGCTTGCGGATGGCCGGCATAACCAGCCACTCCACCATTGGCGGGCACTATCCCAGCCTGTGCCACGACGAACTCCTGCAAAACTTTCCGGAGATCGACAGCGTCGTGCGCTACGAAGGCGAGGAGACGCTGATCGAGCTTGTCGACAAATTGCGAGCAGGTCAGGACTGGCGCGATATAGACGGCATCGCCTACATGCGGGATGCCGAAGTGATGGCCACGCAGGCCAGAGCACTGGTTCCTGACCTCGACGCGTTGCCATTTCCATACCGACCCTTCAAGCCCCGAACATATCGGTGGTTTTCCGACACTGCCGTTGCTTGCAAGTCGCGGCTGTATCCGGCGCTGCTCCTTCTGCTCGATCCACACTTTCTACCGCACCGCACCCGGCAAGGTCGTGCGGGTGCGCAGGCCAGAGAAAGTGCAGTCCCGGTCTGATCCGCGCGATAGCCGAGTGCGAGTTCGGCGAACAGGAACTGGACACGCTCCAACGCGCACGCCACTGGCTTCGGGATCGGCAGCACTGGTCTGGCGCAGACGTCTTCGATGCACTGCTGGCCAGGCTCGCGCCGCGCATGGCGGTTGAGAAATCGCCTGAGAACGTGGCTACCGGAGCAGCGCTGCGCCGCCTTGCCCGCGCATACCCGAAGGCGCGCTACCTGCACGTGACCCGCCATCCGGTGACCACGCAGGTCTCGATGGTCGAGCATCGCAGGCGCACCGTGCCATCCTATCCGCTTGATGGCCAGCCGATGGCAGGCATCGCGGCGTGGCTTGAGGTGCATCAGCGTATCGCGCGTTTCCTCGAGCGGATGCCGCCGGAGCGGGCTTTGTGCATACGGTCGGAGGACGTACTCGACGACCCAGAGCCACAGCTCGCAGCCGTGGCTCGATGGCTGGGACTGCGCGCCGACGACGACGCCATTACAGCGATGCTGCATCCCGAGACATCGCCATTCGCAAGACCGGGCCTGGCGGGCAGTGGTGTCACTGGCGGGCACGATCCGGGCTTCCTATGCGATCCGATCCCCCGTGCGGTCGAGCTTCCGCGCACCGTCGAGCAGCCGAGCGGCTGGCGAGCCGAGGCGAGCCTATGGCAGCGTACGGTCCGGCTTGCGCTCCGCTTCGGCTATGGCCAAGAGGAACTGCGTATCGACTTGCTTCGTCGACGCGACCTTGATCAGGCGGAGCGCGGAAGCTTCGCCGGCACTCCCGAACACAAGGCGCGAATTATCGCCATGGATGATGCGAACACCCTGTGGTTGCGAACGCTCATCAATCGCGTGGGTTGGCCGGGCCGTACGCTGGTTGGTGTCGACGGTGCTCATGCGGCTTGGCTCATCGCACAGCACGCCGATCGGCATCCAGCGTTCCAACGGCGCTGTCTCAAGCTGCTTGCCCATTCGGTCGAGTCTGGTGAGGCCTCGGCCGCCGACCTCGCCCATCTCACCGACCGGGTGCTGCTGGCGCGCGGTGAGCCGCAGCTCTACGGTACGCAACTCGTCGCGCGTGCCGAGGGGTTCGTCGCGGCCCGGCTGCAGGATCCCGAATCGGTCGATGCTCGTCGCGCCGCCATGGGCTTGGTGCCGCTTGCGGACCAGCTCGAGCACGCACGCGAGCGTTTCGGCACGCCGCCTCCGGCCCGTGTCGCCTGTCCCAGCTGCGGCGAGGAAATCGAAATGTGGCTGCCGGAACCCGGGGGTTCGACCCGGGTCAGTTGTCCCGCTTGTGGCCTTATCGGCACCATGCGCACCCGTCTGCGGACAGTGACATCGGCTCAAAGATAACAATCGCTCGCCGCCACCGCCCTCGCCAGCGAGTTACCGTTTCTCTCAACTCGGCTTGCGCAGCGGCTTGAACGCAGCGCGGACTTCGATGCTGAAAAGCTGGGGCTGCTCCCACGCCGCAAAGTGACCGCCCTTGTCGGCCTGATGGAAGTAGATCAGGTGGTGATAGGCCCGCTCCGCCCAACTGCGTGGCGCCTGAAAACTCTCGCCGGGGAACACCGTTATCGCCGATGGGATGGAGACGTCGGCCGGGAGGTAAAGATTGATCTTGTTTTCCCAGTAAAGGCGCGCCGAAGAGATCGCCGTGTTGGTCAACCAGTAGAGCGTCATGTTGTCGAGCACGTCGTCGCGGGTAAGATCGCCCGCAGAGTGTCCGTTGATCGTGTGCCCCGCCACGGCCGAGGTCGCCGCCGCCGCCGGCTGGGCATAGCCGTCGCCATGGTCGAGCAGCCAGGCCGCCAGACCGGCCGGGGAATCGGACAGGCCCGACAAAGTCTGTGGACGCGTACCCATGATTTGCGCGTAGGCGCGCCGCTTGGAGAACGACAGCTTGACCTGCTCGAAAGCGTGTTGCTCGTCGGCTGACAGGCCTGGGGGTGCGGGATCGCCGGACTGAAGCGCCTTGATGATCTCGGGTGGGATCACGCCGGGCAAATTGACATGGATGCCGAGCAATTCGGGTGCGCCGAGCTTGGCCATTTCGTTCGAGATGGGCGACCCCCAGTCGCCGCCTTGCGCCACAAATCGCGTATACCCAAGGCGTTTCATCAACACCACCCAGGCTTTCGCGATGCGGGTGGGATCCCAGCCGGTGGCGGTCGGTTTACCCGAGAAGCCGTAGCCCGGTATCGACGGGATCACCAGATCGAATGCATCCGATGGGCTGCCGTCGTGCGCTGTAGGGTTTGTCAATGGGTCGACGATCTTCAGTTGCTCGATGACGGAGCCGGGCCAGCCATGCGTGACGATCAACGGCAAGGCATTTTCATGCTTCGAGCGCACGTGAATGAAATGGATGTCCAGCCCATCGATCTCGGTGATGAATTGCGGCAGGGCATTGAGCCGGGCCTCTACCTTGCGCCAGTCATAGTCCGTCTGCCAGTGGTGCACGAGGTCCTGCAGGGTCGCCAAGGGCACACCCTGGGAGTCATCCGGGACAGTTTCCTTGTTGGGCCAGCGCGTGGCAGCCAAACGCCGGCGCAAATCGACGAGGTCCTCCTCGGGGACGTCGATCCGGAACGGACGGATCGCATCGGCTGGCGTGGCAGATGCGGGGGAAGGAAGGCTCGCTGCCCCGGCAACGGCCAGGATCCCTGCCCCGGTGGTGCCCAGGAACTTGCGTCGGTTCTGATCAATGGCTTCGGAATGCATTTTGCGACTCCTTTGATGCGCGGGATAGCGCCGCCGCGCCTGGGCAAGGTTCACCGTTGTGGTCGTCAGGAGCGTCCGTGTCGTGCGGGCGGAAGACTCACCAAAGGTCTCGAAGTGAGATGGCCGTTTCGATCACACAAGAGCCGAAAAAAGCCGGTCATTGTTTGCGATCATGTCATTGCCGCATGCTGCGGTGATCAATCTCCTGGGGTCGGTGCGATTTAGTCCAGCGTATCGCTAAACAGCGTCCCTTGATGCTCAAGGCTCGCAAAGCGAGGCTCAATACCGACGGATGCCATCACCTCACCGACCATGACATCCTCATATACGGCATCGTCCAGGAATACCGGGAAGCGGCGTGTGATTTCCGCAAAGCGTCCCAGGGCCTTCCTGGACAAATAGTAGGCTCGCCCATAGCAAAATTTGGCTGGTGCGTGCCTTGCCGGGCGAATGGAAATGAGTGGATCTTGGCACTTGCCGAAATGATAGGCCGGATCACCGAAGACATCGATCTCCCCGGCATAATCGGCGCCACTTGAGCCTATGTCCGCCAGCATCTGCCGAAATCGCTCAAAATTTTCTATATACGTGTCTTCATCTATTTTGATGCAACTCTTGCACGTGCTCGTAATCGCTAGATATTCATATGCGGCAGCCACTTTCTTTGGCAAACCTTCATAGCCGTCGGAGCACGGAAGCGTCAAAAGTACACCATCGAAAAGCGGCACTCTGCTTTCCGGATCGCCGATGATGATCATATGAGGAAAGTCATGAAGTTGCTTTGACAGCAATCGAGCCGCCAAAAGATTTTTCCTGCAGCTTAGGATTACTACGAGGGGATAGAGATTGTTTTCAATCTGTAATGGCCTAACAAACTCTCGATATAATTTCTTATATATCAGGTAGTAACGACGGGTCGTGTTATCGTAGACTAAAACTTCCCGAAGGCACTCGATCGCCGCATATTTCTCGCCGATTTCATATAAGGCCATTGCCTTTCGAAACAGCACCATGGCGATCAGCGGCCCTGAGCGCAAATGAGGGAGCACGGTTGGGAGCTTTTCCGCGACAAGGTCAACAAGGGTTGCGGCATCGCCGCTCCGACGCTCCACATCCTGGAGAAATTCAACAACAATCGGGTGAGTGGGCAGCCGCTTGAGCCAGCCTGTATTCACCACACTCAGTCTCGCCTCGGCGGTCAGCCTGCGATACCGCGCGGCGTTCTCGGTGGTCGGCGAAGCGTTATTCTGTCCGAGCTCCTGTACGAACTTACGCAACGCATTTCTTCGATTTTCGGATTCACCTCTTCCAACCTCTTCGACAAATGCCGAACGAGCCAGGGTGACAGCTTCGCGTGTGCGACCCACCCTGATCAATGCGTCACAATGCCAATTATCAAGGCCGAGCCTGGCGTTGACGTCTGCGTTCTCAAGCAGTTCAATAGCTTCGGTATAACGCATCGTCGCGTGGCGGAGCATGAAGCTGGCCTGTAGTCGCTCATGCTCTGTTGGAATGACGGTTGCAGCGCAGGAGAGCCGCTCTGCGAGCCTCTCGCGGCCCAGCGCAACAAGCGCTTCGATCAGCCAGGCGGCGGCAAGAGCACGGCCGAATCTGCTCCTTAGCAGCCTGCTCGCGCTGCGGGCCGTTGCCCGCGCGTCATGGGTTGCTCGGCTTATCATCAGCCGCGCCGCCAAAAGTGCGGGGTGATCCTTGAACTGAGGCGCCGCATCGAGAACGGAAGCAGCACTGTCACTTCGACCTGACAGGGCGAGCATCTTGGCCAGGGCAGCCCGAATTGGAAGCGATGTCGGCCGTGCAGCCAACATATCTTGCCAAATTGCCGCAGCCTCCGCGTATGCACCACGCTCGGCGGCGATCTCCGCTTGCAAGAGCTGCGGACCAAGAGACGACCCCGCTCTCAACTCGTCGTGGTGTTCGGGCAGTTCTCTGTCCACAATTGCTGCCTCGCCCAACCGAATTCGACAAAGAAGCCTTGAGAGCGGGGCCTCCTTTGGGCTGTCGTCTCTGTCGGCAATACGAGTCCATGCATCGCGCGCCTGACCCCAGTCCTGCAGTGCCTCGGCGACGCGAGCGGCGGCGATCAGACCTTCAATTCGCTCTGGATGCTGCGCCAGAAGTTCTTCGCTCAACCGCAAGGCCCCATTGGCATTGCCGTTTGCCAGGAGATGCTCGACCTGCGCATAGGTCCAATCTGGTGACGCCGGGAAGCGCCGCCGTCCCTCCTTAAGACATTCGGAGAAGCGTTCAGTGTCTCCAGACCTCGCCAGCGTCAGGGCTCGCCCGGCATGAGCGGCGTGGACGCTGGGGAAAAGCTCGCAAGCGGACTCAAAAATGGCCGTCGCTTGGGCATAGTCACCGTCATGCATATGGATTGCAGCGGCTTCCAAGAAACCTTCAAGCCGCGGCGGCACTGCGGCGCGAAGCGTCGCAAATAGGTAGCAAGCCTCTTCCATCTGATTTTGAGAGACAGCAAGCCGGGCACGCCGAAGTATCGTGTTGGAGTTGGCTCCTGCAAGGCTTTCCGCCGACTCCACGGCTTCAATCGCGCCTTTGAAGTCTCCCAAGGCCATCAAGGTATCGGCTTGCCCCAGTCGCGCTGAAGGACTCGTTGGAATGCGATCGACGACCGCCCGCCAGTACCGTGCGGCCTCATGGCTGCGGCCAGCGAGGAACGCCGTTTGAGCTAATCCAACGTCTCCTCGCGGGTCGCCCTCGGCTATCTGTGTACAACGTCCGAACCAGAATCGTGCCTCGTCTAGAGAATACTTGTCCAGAGCAGCCCGACCTTTGGCATAAGCTTCATTCGCATCTGCTTGATCTGGAGGCGCTTTGGCTTTCATCGTTGTCAAGGTGCCTTCAAACAAGGTAGGCATGATCCGCCGATCGCGTAATCCTGCGACCGGCAAAGGGAGCGGCATAGACCTAAGAGACGGATCGTAAACTCATACCTATTGCCGCTCTAAACATTGCAGTCGCCTCGCTCTGCCGCCCCATCTTCATAAGGCAAACGCCAGCGAGATGCGCCGAAAACTCGCCGAATATTCGTCCGTCAAAAGCAATCAGCTCATCAACGAGTCCGTCAACCTCCACTTCGAGCAACTGACGAAATATGAAAAGAGCGTCTTCGTAGCTGCCGGTCAGGCAAAGTCCACGGCCTTTGAGAAACGTCAACGCATAGTCGCTCGGGTAGCGCGCCAATCCCTCATGGATGAGCACCATTGCGGCAAGAGGATTTTTGTCAAGTGCGGCTCGAGCCAGGAATTGAAAAAGCAGGCTCGTATCGGCCTTCTGCTTGTCAGTTTCCGCGCGCCGTCCCACTACCAAACCCGTTTTGGCCGCCTCAATCGCCGCCGCGCCTTTGCCTAAGGCGGCGAAAGTCTCGGCCAGATGCGCCCAGTAATAGACGCGTCCTGGCTGGTCCCTCACAGCTTGCAGCAGGAGGGGCAGATTGCGACTATGCTTTCGCGATTGATCGCCGTCATATCCGAGGTGATCCAGCCTTATCGGAGATGAAACAATACCCAAGGGTTCCTGCGCCATTATTACATCCAAGGCGGGAACAATTGTTTCGTGAATAGGCCCGGTAAAACGCAAATCTGGCCTATTTCGAAACAAGCGAGGCTCGCGATAACGAGTATAGCCGCTTTTGGGCTTGAATTGCACGAACGCCGCGAGAGCCGAAGTCGCGTCGAAACAGTCCAAAATTCTTGTTTGGTGTGAAGATACCAGCCGCTCATCAGCGTCAACATATAAAAGCCATTCACCGAGTGCTGCATCAAGAGCCACGTTTCGCGCAGCAGCGAAATCATCATTCCAGCGATGATCGATGACAACGGCGCCCCAGCTTCGCGCGATTTCCCGTGTTTCGTCGCTTGATCCGGTGTCGACGACAATGATCTCGTCAACGGCCGGTCTGATCGATTCCAGACAACCGGGCAAAAACACCGCCTCGTCGCGTGCAATCAAGACAGCGCTGACCGTGTTAATTCCGATGTCCGCTGGCAAGGTCTGGCTAGAGGTTGCCGCTCAACGATAGCGGAACAATTAGGCTTTGGCCCCTGAGGGTTTGAGAAAGAGCTGCGGGGCTGGACCAATCCGTGCGGTTGATGAGCTCATCTATCGCAGCTTCAAGCGAAGGACTTAACCCAAAAGCATCGCTTTCGTCCAGACGGTGATCCTTAACCTCGCTACTTTCAGAACGTTCCACTGCTTGCTCCTCCCGGCGACATTTCCACCTATGGCGAGTTGATGACCTAACGTCAAGATGATCGGGGCTCTGCATTATCAACGCGGGTCTTGGTGAACCGCCGCAATTTCAGAATTTGTAGCATAGCACACCACTGCTGTCCTCTGCTTCCAGCCACAGGCGACGGCGTCGGTTTCCAGCTAAACAACGCTATCGCCTTAAGATGGATCGCACGCGGCCTTGGTATCAGCAAGAATACCATCATTCAGATCGTCCGCCGCCACCGCAAGACGCCTAGCTCCCTCAGATCGCCTCGGCGCGCGTCCGCTCGATCAGAACACGCGCGCAGGTACGAAAGGCATCGAATTCGGTCGCCAAATCCTCGACGCCAAGTCTCTCGCGATATCCTGCCGCGTTCTTGCTGGAGAACATCCAGGTGCCTCCTCCAGGATTGACCTCCAAAAGGTAGAGTTCACCGGTTTTCGAACGAAGGATATCGCAGGCCTGCAGGGCCACATCCGGCATTGCCTCGTAGGCGGCGGCGGCCAGGGCCAGGATGTCAGGCTCCCGCGTGGAATAGGCGATGCTGTCGGGTGGTGCCGGCATGAAGTCCCGTGGGTTGAAGGGCCCATGCCGGGATTCCAGTACGAGCGGCTTGGTCGATTCTCGGCAATAGGTAAAGAGGGGCGCGCCGAAGAGGGTCAGAACCCGGCAGGTCATGGCATAGCCGCAATCGATGAACCTCTGCGCGACCATGGGGCCTCTACGGCCCGGATGCTCATCGAGATACTCGGAAGGAGCTTTGTAGCGTACGCCTGCCGTCGGCACCAATTCGATACCAACTCCCCAGGACGCCAGGGCATAAGACGGCTTGATGATCACCAAAGGCCCGTAGAAATCCGGCGAAAGAACCGTATCGGGGCGAATTTCCTCAAAATGCGGCACCGGTATTCCCGCCGAAGCCAGTCGCTGCATTTCAATGAGCTTCGACATCGGTTGGCCGGAATAGACCTTGCCGCGATTCGGCTGAAAGGTCAGGAGGCTGATCGGCGAGAAAATCAGGCAAGGACGGCCAGCCGCCTTCTTGCGCGTGTATGACAAGCGTGCGGTATTCGACGCGATGAAGACCTCGATATCGGGAGCCGCCTCCTCGACATGCTTCTTGATCGTCTCCATGTCCGCGATGTCTTGCCAGCCCTCGCTATGCACCAGAACGAGATTGCGGGTTTGCGACATACTCATCTCCGCAAGGTCACGACAAGGCCGTTTTGTGCTGCCCCGAAGCTATAGGCTTGATTCGACGAGCCGGGCCGCAGGTCGCTCTATTGAATAGCTTTGCAAAGAAATCGACGTTCCGCCATCGCGGTTACAGTCGAGATGATTGATTTCCACAACCGTGGGAAATCCAAGACTGCTCACCCCAACAGGAGGTATTGGCGCGCCGACCGTCGCGTAATGCGCTTGAGCGACCAGCCTTGGGCGTGGAAGGCACGCCAAACCTGGGGCGATTAAATCCACCAACTTCATCCCCTCTCCACCCGTGCGAAACACCGAATGGATGGCCGCAGAACGGAGCAATGATGGGTGCAAATTCTGTACACGGGCTTATAGCAGAAGGGTACAATCGAAAAAATAATGGGCGGCTTTGCCGTTTTCTGCCGGTGAACCGGACATGGTGGATATTGGCTGAGATGTAACTGGGGATTTGTACGAACTCTTCGGAACTTCCCTTCCCCACCCCCGCGCAGCCGGAAGAACTCCTGCTATACTCGGATGCCGCGGAGAAGCGGCAGGCACTCGGCAATGGCAGCATGATAATTTCAAACAGCGACAACCCCCTGCCATCGTCGAAGCATTCGGAGCACCGTCGATGGTGCATATTTACCAGTGCTGGCAATTTCGACAATGTTACTTCGTGGATTGAGCGATCCCCGACAAGATCCTGGGATCTGATCACCGCCTTTTATGGCGATTACAAAGATACATACGACAGGCTGTGTCTGATTTCAGATATTTGCCTGCCAATGAAAGGTGGCAAATTTCAAAACTTGAAGAAATTCTATGATAGTTGGCCTGATATTATCGACAGATATGATTTTATTTTTGTCGCTGACGACGATCTGATTCTTCGCATATCGGATTTCGACGCCGCCTTTGGGCTTGCGCAGCAATTGGATCTTTGGGTCTGCCAGCCGGCTTTCAGCCAGGAGGGAAAAATCTCCCACCCGATTACGGCACATGTGGGCGGCACTTCAAGTATCCGATTCGTAAATTTTGTCGAGAACACATGCCCACTGTTTAGAAGTGACAGGCTGAAAAGCTTTCTTGATGTTTTTGATGATCATTTGTCGGGTTGGGGAATAGATTGGTGGTACTGCAACCACCTGGGTTCAGATGTAAGCGGACGATTTGCAATATTGGATGAGGTCGTTGTCCTGAACCCGTATGATCACCAGCGACCGGGACGAGCAAGAGAGATAACAAAACTGCGCAGAACTTCGGATCGATACGACGATTGGCTGCGCGTGAAGGCAAAGTACGGACTTTCCGAATATCCGCACCAGCTCTTCGACACCATCCACAAAGCGTCTGTCGGCCCCTTTGGTGACTAGGCCCTCCCACCGAAGCCAGGAGCGGCACGAGCATCGTAATTGTGAGGGTTGCGACGTCGTTGCTGTAATTTTCACTCACCTAACCAGACGCCATGCTGGGAAGTCGCTGTAAATGATCGCAATTGAAATTCTGGGTCTGTCGTTTGTAGTCAACGCGCCGGAGCAAATCCTGCGGGATATCGCCGTTTTCTTCCACCTTGTCAGCAAGCCCGAAGATACCGCGCTGCCGGATATGACAATCATCCAAAGCCGCTCTGGCGCATGGCGACTTTACGCGCAGGGAATTCGCACTCCCGCGGTCGCGAACAGTCGTAACGAGGTACTGCCTCTCCTGTTGAACGTCATCACCACAAAGATGGCCAGCGAGCGGCAGACCACCCTTCGCGCTGGTTGCATCGGCTGGATGGCCCGATCGGCGCTGATCTTCGCATCGAACAGAGACGACCAGACGCTTTTCACGGCCTGGGCTGTCGACCGCGGTTTTACCTATCTTGGCGACGACATCATCGGTCTTGACCCAGACGAAGGTGTCGTTACAGGCTTTCCCGCGCCGGCCCTGCTTTCGAGCGGTGTCGCCGCCGACGTCTCCGCCCTGCAGGCATTTCGCAATCTTGCGTCCATGGCATCGGTGGAAGCTGTTGTCGTGCGTCCCGAGACAGCTTGGTGCCCCGACGAGTTGTCGGCGCCCTGCGGACTCATCATCGTCCCGGAATTCATGGAAGGGTCTGCGCTGCTCATAAGCCCGGTGTCGGCAGGAGAAGCGAACGATATCTGCCTTGCCGAATGCGCCCGCCTGAACGCGCCGTCGCTCGATGATCTTTTCGCCATGAATGCCCTGGTGACGAAAACGCCCGCTGTGCGGATCACCTACGGCGATATGGCGCAGCTCGATGGTGCAGCCGACCACCTGATCCGATACGCACTTGAAAGCGAGATCCCACGCCCCCAGTTGGAGCGATTTCTCCAGGCCCTGTTGCCACACAAGCCGCCAACCGCAGTCTATCCACGACAGGTTGCGACCGAACGGACAATGTCCCCGCCGCCGAAACTTACGATCGGAATGGCGACTTACGATGATTATGACGGCGTGTATTTCTCGGTCCAGGCCCTGCGATTGTACCATGGCGACGTGATGGATCAGGTCGAGCTGCTGATTGTCGACAATCACCCCGACGGCGCTTGTGCCGAAGCGCTCAAGGAACTCGATCGTCACGCATTGAACCTACGCTACCTACCGCAGACCGAGTTGGCCGGAACGGCCGTGCGCGATTTTGTATTTCGCGAGGCGGCGGGAGAATTCGTCCTGTGCATCGACTGCCATGTCCTGCTTGTACCCGGCGCGGTGCGAAGCCTGATCGACTATTTTGCGGCACACCCGGATACGCCCGACCTTCTTCAGGGCCCACTCCTCATGGACGGCCTCGATGCCGTGACCACCCACTGGGACCTGAAATGGAACAAAGGGATGTTCGGGGTCTGGGCGCCCCCATTGACGGATTTCGACCGGACTGGCGAGCCCTTCGAGATTCCCTGCATGGGTCTGGGGCTCTTTGCCTGCAGGAAGGCCGCCTGGGTTGGGTTCAATCCGATGTTTCGTGGTTTCGGCGGCGAAGAGTTCTATCTGCATGAGAAATTCAGACAGGCCGGTGCCCGCACGCTGTGCCTGCCTTTTCTGGGCTGGGTTCATCGCTTCAACCGCCCGATGGGAATTCCTTATGCGGTGACATGGCAAGACCGAATTCGGAACTACATCATCGGTTGGAGCGAGTTGAATCTACCGTTGGACGAGATGCGCCATCATATGTCGGAACTGCTCGGCGAGGAGAATACCGACCAGGCGTTCAAGGCAGTCGAGAGTGAATTGAGTGCTCTCGGGACGGCCGGCATGATGGGACCGGAGTCGATCCCGCGCTCCAATTCGCAGCTCTCCAAGATCGCGCCCAGTGCAGTTCGCCGTAAAACTCCGGAAGTGAGCGTGCTGATGCCGGTGTTCAATGGCGCACGATTTCTTCAGCGGGCGATCGACAGCATTCTCGGCCAGACACTGCGCGAGATAGAATTCGTGATCGTCAATGATGGTTCGAGCGACGAAACGGCAGCGATCCTGGACACCGTCGCGCGGCGGGATTCCCGCGTTATCGTCGCGCACCTGCCCAAGAATGGCGGTATTTCAGCGGCCCTGAACCATGGTCTCGGCATGGTGTCGACCGAGTTCGTGGCGCGTATGGATGCTGACGATATAGCGCTGCACGACAGGCTGGAGCGCCAGTTGCAGTTCCTGGCACAGCACCCGGATGTCGGTGTGCTGGGCGGCTGGATGAGACTGTTGTATCCTGATGGATCGCTCGGCGATGTGATCCAATATCCCGAAGGCCTTTGGCGTTTTGACGCGCAGATGCTCGCAGGCAACCCGATTGGCCATCCTTCCGTGATGATGCGCCCGTCGATCATCCGCAAGGTCGGCGGATATCGCTCTGCATTCGATGGACAAGAAGATTACGACCTGTGGATCAGGACCAGCCAGATAGCGAGAATTGGCAATATCGGCGGTGCGTGCCTGGTCCATTACCGCTTCCGTTCCTGGGCGGAAGCGAATATCCCGCGTAGCTGGTGGCGGCGTTTCCTCGGCATAGTCGTTTGCGCCTGCGGCAGAAGCAGCCTGGTCGGCGTCGGCGACCCGATGTCAGGACGGGAGCGGATCGATTCTTCGGTTCTGCCGCTCCTCATGATCACTGACGAAGAGCGTGCCAATCTTCGCGCCTATCTGCTGAACTCATTGAGTCTCGATCCAGATGGCGCACATGCCGGGATGACGCTCGCGGAAGCATTCTCCCTTCTCGATATGAAGGGGCTTGTAGGGCGCCTTGCATAGGCACCGATGTGCGATCACTGCCATCAGGATCGACGCCACGGATTGCTTCTAAAGCGTTTTGCGATCGCAAAGACGCGTCGAAACAAAGAGTGAGAGCAAAGCAGCGTTTGCGCCTAAACGCGCTTTGCTCTAGCGATCTCTGCCGGAAGCGCAGGATCTTCGACGGCGACACAGGCGAATGCGAAACCCTCGCCCTCACTCGACGGTAACACTCTTGGCGAGGTTGCGCGGCTGGTCGACGTCGGTGCCGATGATCACGGCCGTGTGGTAGGCCAGGAGCTGGATCGGGACGGAATAGACGATGGGTGTGACCACCGCCGGCATTTCGGGCAGGACGATGGTCTTGAGCGTTGCCATGGCGGCGGCTTCGGCCCCCTTCGCATCGGTGATCAGGATGATGCGGCCGCCGCGCGCGGCCACCTCCTGCATGTTCGAGACTGTCTTCTCGAAAATGGCGTCGAAGGGAGCGATCACGACCACCGGCATGGTCTCGTCGATCAGGGCGATCGGGCCGTGCTTGAGTTCGCCTGCCGCATAACCTTCGGCGTGGATGTAGCTGATTTCCTTGAGTTTCAGCGCACCTTCGAGCGACAGCGGATAGCTCGTGCCGCGGCCGAGATAGAGCACGTCCGAGGCCTTGGCAAGGTCACGCGAGAAGGTCTCGATCTCATGCTCCAGGCGCAGCGCTTCGGCCATCAGGCGCGGTGCTTCGATGAGCGCATGTACGAGTTCGCTCTCCTCCGCGGCCGATAGCGTGCCGCGCGCCTTGCCGGCGCCGATGGCAAGTCCCGCCAAGGCGGCGAGCTGGCAGGTAAAGGCCTTGGTGGAGGCGACGCCGATCTCCGGGCCCGCCAGCGTCCGCACCATCACCTCGGCCTCGCGCGCGATGGTCGAGGTCGGCACGTTGACCACGGCCAGCGTGTGCTGCCCCTGCTCCTTGCAATAGCGCAGGGCTGCCAGCGTGTCGGCCGTCTCGCCCGATTGCGAGACGAAGATCGACAGCCCACCCTTGTCGAGCGGTGCTTCGCGGTAGCGGAACTCGGAGGCGATATCGACTTCGACCGGCAGGCGCGCATAGCGCTCGAACCAGTATTTGGCGATCATGCTGGCGAAGGAGGCGGTGCCGCAGGCCGAAATGGTGAGGCGGTTGAGATCCTTCCAGTCGAAGGGAAGGTCCTCCGGCAGGCGAATGGTCTCGCCCACCATGTCGATGAAGGAAGTCAGCGTATGCGAAACAACTTCCGGCTGCTCATGGATCTCCTTCGCCATGAAGTGCCGGTGATTGCCCTTGTCGACGATGGTGGCTGAAGCCTGCGATTTCTGGATCGTGCGATGCACACGCTTGAAGGCGGCATCATAGATGGTGGCTGAGCCGCGCGTCAGTGCGACGCTGTCTCCATCATCGAGATAGGCGATGGTGTTGGTGAAAGGAGCCAGCGCAATGGCGTCCGAACCCAGGAACATCTCCCCTTCGCCATAGCCCACCGCCAGCGGCGAGCCGAGGCGGGCGCCGATGAGCAGATTGTCCTCGCCCGAGAACAGGAAACCGAGCGAGAAAGCGCCGCGCAGCCGCCGCAGGCTCGCATGCACCGCTTCGATCGGCATCTTGCCGCGATCGAGTTCGCGCGTGACGAGATGGGCGATCACCTCGGTATCCGTCTCGCTCTGGAACCGCGCGCCTTCGGCAATCAGCTCTTCGCGCAGTTCCCGGAAATTCTCGATGATGCCATTGTGGACCACCGCCACCCTGCTCGTGGCATGGGGATGGGCATTGCCCTCCGTCGGCTTGCCGTGGGTGGCCCAGCGAGTGTGCCCGATGCCGATGAGGCCTTCGAGCGGATCGCGGTCGAGCTTGTTTTCGAGATTGCGAAGCTTGCCCTCGGCACGCCGGCGGGTGATCGCGCCGTCTTCGAGGGTGGCGATGCCGGCCGAATCGTAACCGCGATATTCAAGGCGCCGCAGCGCATCGACCATGGGCAACGCAACCGCTTCTTTTCCGAGAATACCGACAATGCCGCACATACGCTCTACCCTTTACCGATTCGCATCAGACTAGCTGCGAGGGATTTAGGGCTTCGTGAACGCGGGGCGAAATCAAAATGCCTGACAGTTTGTGACAGGCGCATGGCGGCGCGGATGGTCGGAAACGCGAATTCGTGCCGCGGGCGCTTACGGCTTGCCGGAAATGCGTTCGATTTCCTGGCGCACCAGCCGCTCGACCAGAGTGGGCAGATGGGCGTCGAGCCAGGCCTGCAGCATCGGCCGCAGCATATCCTGGACGACATCCTCGATACTGCGTGCATTCTTCGAGAAGACGGTGTGGTTGAGCGTGGCGAACGATGCCGCCGCCTCGGCCCCGCGCGCTGTAGACAGCAGGGGCTCCGCCTGTCCCGCATCGTCATTGGCCGGCGCCGGCGGATCGATCGGCTCTACCCTGGGCTCGACAGCGCTGCCCGGGCGTTCGGCCACCAGCGCCTCGACCGGGCTGCGCCGCGGCCGCCGCACCGAAGGCGCGTCATCGGCGATGATTCTGCGGATGGAGGCCAGGATCTCGTCCATGGAAGGTTCCTTCGGCGCCTGGGGCGGCTCCAATCGGCTCGATGAGGACATGGGACGGCTCCTTGAGGGGCCGGCCTTGCGCCCTGCCCGCTGCGCATGCCGGCTCGGGCCGAGACAGTCATGCGACATACCCTTCAAAACAAGAACGCCCTCCAATCGCAAGAATGTGGAGGGCGTTGTCTTCAGAATTCTGTCGATATCAGCGGAGTATCAGACCCGCCGTTGCGAGGCGCTGCTCAGCGGCCATCCGGAATGTCGGTGCCGATCCACTTGTCGCGCACCTGGTCGTAATGGACAGCCGGATCGTATTTGGCCACCTTGAGGCCGAGAGCCGAGGCGTTCAGCTTGCCGACCGCCTGGAGCAGCGTATAGGACGCCACCACCTGATCGCGCTGGCTGATAATCAGCGTCGCGCGGGCGTTGAGAAGCACCTGCTGCTGCTGCAGCACGTCGAAGGTCGTGCGCTGGCCGACCTTGGCTTCCTCGCGCACGCCGGCAAGCGCGACGCCGGCGGCGGCGACCGCGGCCTGGTTAGCCACGATCTCGGAACGCGCTGCATCCAGATTGCCCCAAGCCGACACGACGGAGGCCCGGACTTGGTCGCGCAGGATGTCCGCATTGATACGCGCCTGACCGAGGGTCTCCTTGGCCTGGCGAATCTTGGAATAATCCACGCCGCCTTCATAGATCGGCACCGTCAGGAAAGCGCCGATCGACGCCGAGCTCTGAATCCGTGTCGCACCAGTGACGTCATAGTTTTGAGAGAGCGCGCCCTGAGCACTCAGGCTTGGATAGAGAGCGCCTTCGGCCACCTTTACCTGCATGGCCGCAGAGTCGACGGCATGGAGCGCGGATGTGATGGAGGGATGGTTGGCAAGACCGGCCGAGATGGCAGTGTTCTGGCTCTTGGGCAGGATCTTGAGCGGCTTGGCGGGCTCGAGGCGCTTCGGCTGGGAGCCGATGATCTGGCGGTAGACAGCGGTGGAGGACTTGAGCTGCGCCCCAGCCTGGATCTCCTGCGACTGGGCGCCGGCGAGGCTGGCATTGGCCTGCTCCACGTCGGTTCGGGTCACTTCGCCGACATTGAAGCGATCCTTGGTCTGCTTGAGCTGTTCCTGCAGCACTTCCACGTTATTCTTTTGCAGGTTGAGCAGTGCCGCGTCACGCAGCACATTCATATAGGCGGTCACCGCGGCGAGCAGCGTCTGCTGCTCGACGTCGCGCAATGTCTCGCGCTGGCTGAGAACACCGGCCTCGGCGGAGCGCACGGAGTTCGCCGTGCGGAAGCCGTCGAACAGTGGCTGGTTAATAGTGACGCCGACGCCGCGGGGAAACAAAGTGTCGTTGCCAACCCCAAACTTGGCGACGCGCGTGGTATCCGCCTCGGCGGTGACGTTGGCCTGACCGTTGATCGTGGGGCGATAACCACCCAGAGCCTGGGGCACATTTTCGTCAAAAGCACGCGCACCAGCGCGTTGAGCGTTCAAAGTGGGGTTGGAAGTGTAAGCCTGCGACAGCGCCGACTGCAGCGATTGCGCCTGCGCGCCATTGATGAAGAAAACAAGCGAAGCGCTTGCCGCCAAAAGAGAAATGACGCTCACAGTTTTCATGACTCTACCCGACCCAAAATCAAAAGAGGCGGTTAACCCGCCCAATCTTTGCCAAAAAATAACCCGACAGGCGCCATTCACCAACACCTCATTTGATTCGCCAGACGATAATTCCGGAGCTGAAGCAAAAAAGAGACAGTGAACCCCAGGTTCGGTTAATCAACTGTCAACGCCACTATTATAGTGAATGAAGGATTAAGTACGGAGGGTGATGTCAACGACGCCCTCCGGTGCGAATTGATCGTCGGTCAGACATGGCATGGGTGTGTCCCCGGTTCAGCCGGCACGCAAGCCTGATACTGCCTTGCAAAAGCTTTGCTTTCGACCCTCGACAGGCATCCGCTACGCTCAATATTGACCGACGGCTTTCCCCAGATGCGGATGTTCGCTCGATCGTGATATTTCAGAATTCCGACTGCGCCACCGCTTTGCCATGACCCTGCCGCGTAAGGGTAACGCCTCTCTGACCACAAAAACCGTAGAGGGTTTCCGAGCGAATCGGCCCTTATTCTTATTGATCAGAACGTGAAGGCAGGTGCCTTGGCAAAACCCGGCAGGGCCTGCAGAGAGGCATCGAAGGCGATACGTCCCGCGTGATCGCTGCCAACACGGACGAAAATCGTGGCGCGCCCGGCGCGCCCGCGGCCGACCACCGCAATGAGGCGGCCACCCTCGCGAAGCGATTCGAACAGCGCCAGTGGCACCTCCTCCACCGAGCCCTGCAGAAGAATGACATCATAAGGGCCCGACGCGGCAGCACCACTCGCGAGCGCCCCCATGGTAACGCTGACATTGTCATAGGGGGCAAGTGCCGCCTTTGCCTCCCCGGCAAGACCCTCGTCGCTTTCGAGGGCCACGACCTTGGCGGCGAGCTGGGCCAGGATCGCGGCGGAGTAGCCGGTGGCTGAGCCGACATCGAGTGCAACGTCCGTGGGCTTGACGCCGGCCAACTGAACCAGCTTCGCCAGGAACATCGGCTGTATAAGATAGCGCTGGCTGCCGGGCAGGCCGACAGGCAGATCCGCATCGAGATAGGCAAGCGCCTGCTTGGCGGCCGGCACGAAAGGCTCCCGAGGCACGGCGAGGAAAGCATCGACCACCCGGCCCTCGGTCACGTCATTGGTGCGAATCTGGCAATCCACCATGGTGCGGCGCGCTTGGGCGAAATCGGTCATCGATCGGCTCTCTTGGTTGTCCGTTCGTTGTTTGGGGCAAGCCCTCGCAAAAGGCAAGTCGGCAGGCTGCTGCGGGACAGCGCAGGCGCCGATTTTCCGCGCACGTCGACTTTCCCGCCAAATATCGCCGGCCTCGCGAAAACCGGTTGAACCCGCCCCATTGGCTTGTTATAGGGCGCGCCTCCGCTTTGTCTTGCACCGCTCGACAATGGATGGCCACGTGGCGGAGTGGTTACGCAGAGGACTGCAAATCCTTGCACCCCGGTTCGATTCCGGGCGTGGCCTCCAAAAAACCTCTCACTTTATGCAGGTTTGCCAAGCCCATATCGAAGGGGCAGTTGCGCCGTGCCACCCCGATGATCCCCCGTCACGACGTCGGCTCCGAGGGCGCCTGTTTGCTGGCCTGGCGCCGCCGGCCCCACCAGACCGAGAGCCGGCGCCGGCCACGCCGAACGGCCGGGATATCCACCGACAGGATCAGCAAGCCAACCGGGATCATCCAGAAGCCGAGAATCGGCAGGAAGCCCAGAAAGCCGCCGATAATCATCGCGACGCCCAGAATCATGCGAAGCCAGCGCGATCCCGGCAAATGAAAATGACGTCCCAGGATTCTCACCTTGGGACGGCTAATCGGCTCAGTTGGCTCCAAAATGCCCCTCCAAACGGTATGAAACGCCCCATTGATCCGGATGTGTTCCCTCACCCATAGATGTTAATCCGAAAAAGAGATGCAATCTGGGCACGATTGGCCTTGGCAACCCCCGATGATGTTGCTATACGCCCGGCCCACCGGGGAACACCCTGTTCCGCGATAGCTCAGCCGGTAGAGCAAGCGACTGTTAATCGCTGGGTCGCAGGTTCGAGTCCTGCTCGCGGAGCCAAATTCCTCCCCTTTGCGTCGCTGACGCATCAGCTTCCCCAAATTGCGCAATCTTCAGTTCGGTCTGTTGCTGGATGACGAGCCTTACGCCACCAGCGGTGCGGCGAGGGCTTCGAGCACACTCATGGCATCCCGTGGGTTGAGGCGGACCTGCAGGCCCCGCTGGCCGCCGTTGATGAAGACGTACTCGTTGTCGAGTGCGGCCTGCTCGATGGCGGTCCGCACCTTGCGCATCTGGCCGAAGGGGCTGATGCCACCCACTTTATAACCCGCGCTGCGCTCGGCATCGGCGGGCTTCATCATCTGGGCCGATTTGCCGCCGAAGGCCGCCGCGAGCTTTTTCATGGCGACCTCGCGATCCGACGGCAGGATCACGCAGACGGGCTTGCCGTCGACCAGCGCCATCAGGGTCTTGAGCACGCGGCCCGGCGCCTCGCCGAGCGCCTCGGCTGCCTGCAGGCCGATATGGTCGGCATCCGGATCATAGTCATAGGTATGGACGGAGAAGGCGACGCCGGCCTTTTCCAGCATCTGTGTCGCGCGCGTCGCCTTGGACATGGCAGCGTTCCATTCGTTCACCCTGAGATGGCCGTTCATATCGGACGATCCCGCGCCATGAAAGAATGGATGTTTGCTCGGGCTGGGAGAGATCTCTAAAGCGTTTTGCGATTTGCCGGAATCGGCAAGAATCGCAAAGACGCGTCGAAACAAAGAGTGAGAGCAAAGAAGCGTTCACGCTTGAACGCGCTTTGCTCTAGACAACAAAAGGGACCCCGTTCCGAACGAACGGTCATCAATCGAGAAAAACAACGGTGGCCTGCCCCCTCTATCCCAGACCCGCAAGACGGGTTACGGTCTCCGCCCCTCAAACCATCAGACATTCACACATGGCTTTCCGTACCGGTCTCGTCGACGCCATCGGCAATACCCCCCTCATCCGCCTCAATCGCGCCTCGGAGCTGACGGGCTGCACCATTCTGGGCAAGGCGGAGTTCATGAACCCCGGCCAGTCGGTGAAGGACCGGGCGGCGCTTTTCATCATCAAGGACGCCGTGGCGCGAGGCGAGCTGAGGCCAGGCGGCACCATCGTCGAAGGCACGGCCGGCAATACGGGCATCGGCCTTGCTCTGGTCGCCGATGCCATGGGTTTCAAGACTGTCATCGTGATTCCCGAGACGCAGAGCCAGGAAAAGAAGGACATGCTACGTCTCGCGGGCGCCGAGCTCGTGGAGGTGCCGGCGGTGCCCTACGCCAATCCCAACAATTACGTGAAGGTCTCCGGGCGCCTTGCAGCGGAGCTTGCCAAGACGGAGCCGGGCGGCGCGGTCTGGGCCAACCAGTTCGACAATGTCGCCAATCGCCAGGCCCATATCGAAACGACAGCCCGGGAGATCGTGGAGCAGACCGACGGCAGGCTCGACGGCTTCGTCTGCTCGGTCGGCTCCGGCGGCACGCTGGCCGGCGTCGGCATGGGCCTGAAAGCCGTAAACAAGGACATCAAGATCGGCGTGGCCGACCCGATGGGCGCGGCGATGTATTCCTGGTTCAGCAATCGTGAGCTGAAATTCTCAGGCTCGTCCATGTCGGAAGGCATCGGCCAGAACCGCGTGACCAAGAACCTTGAAGATGCCCCTGTCGATCTTGCCTATCAGATCCCGGATGAAGAAGCCGTGCCCTTGGTCTATGATCTCCTCCAGGAGGAAGGGCTGTGCGTAGGGCTTTCGACCGGCATCAACATCGCTGGCGCAATCCGCATGGCCAAGGACCTGGGGCCGGGCAAGACCGTCGTGACGATCCTGTGCGACCACGGCTCGCGCTATCAGTCGAAGCTGTTCAATCCCGCCTTCATGCGTTCCAAGAATCTGCCTGTCCCGGAATGGCTCGAGAAACGTTCCACCATCAAGGCTCCATTGGAATAGGTGAATCATGGCCACAGTCCTGCTTTTCAGAGACGACGCCTACGCCCTGACCGCCACCGCGACTGTGGTCGGCCTGTCGCAGCACGGGATCATTCTGGACCAGACGATCTTCTACGCCATGGGCGGCGGCCAGCCCGGCGATGTCGGCACCCTGACCCTCTCGGACGGGCGCACCGTTGCCATCGTCAATGCCGTGTGGAACGACGAAGCCAAGACCGAGATCGCCCATGTCGCGCCTCCGGAAGGGCTCCTGCCCGCCATCGGGGACACCGTGGAGCTGGCGCTCGACTGGCCGCGCCGCTATGCGCGCATGAAGGTGCACACGGCGCTGCATCTGCTCTCGGTAGCCCTGCCCTATCCGGTCACCGGCGGCTCGATCGGCGATGGCGAGGGCCGGCTCGACTTCGATATCCAGGACGCCGGGCTGGACAAGGAGGAGATCGCCGCCAAGGTCAACGGCATGATCAACCAGGGCGCCGAGGTTTCCGAGCGCTGGATCACCGATGCCGAACTCGACGCCAATCCCGCCCTGGTCAAGACCATGTCGGTGAAGCCCCCGCGCGGCTCGGGCCGCGTGCGCCTGGTGGAGATCGAAGACCTCGACCTGCAGCCCTGCGGCGGCACGCATGTGAAGAACACGCAGGAGATCGGCCGCGTCGTGGTCACGCAGATCGAGAAGAAGGGCAAGCAGAACCGCCGCGTGCGGATCGCGCTGGCTTGATCGAGTGGGGCGCGGAACGCGGCAACTTGTCGGCCGCGCCCGCCGAAATCCTGCCGCTACTCGCTGATGATGTGCCACACACCGCCAACGCCGTCGCCGGTCTTGTCACCCTTCTTCTTGTCGGAAGCGTAGAAGTAGACCGGCTTGCCGTCATAGGTCCATTGCAGCGCGCCATCCGTGCGCTTCACGGTTGCCCAGCCTTCTCCCATTTTCTCGCTGGCCTTCGCCGCATAAGGCGGCCATTTCGCCGCGCACCCTCCATAGCAGGAGGGTTTGCCGCCGGCATCCTTGTCGAAGACATACAACGTCATGCCGTTCCGGGCAGTGACCATCGTCGCGGCACTTGCCGCGAGGGGCAGTGCAGCGCCAACGAGAACTAGAGACAGGCGTATCGTCAAGGCCTTGATCATAGCATGGTCCCTCCCTTGAGCAGCCCGCACCGCGTGCTGATGCCCTTTCGATTTCCGGACGACGCATAAACAAGCCAACTCACATTTTATTCGCGATGACGAACAGATCTCAGCTGCCGTTCGGCTGCAGGAAAGAGCGCGTGAGCCTCCGCGATAAGAGGCTGGAGCTTCAGGCTCATTTGATAGTGTAATCCGGTTAGACCCGATGGGGAAGAAGTGTGCCGGTCCGAAGACCGGCACACTGTTACGCCGCCCAGCCCTTGGCCAGTTCCAGCGCCTGGCGCTCGAACAGGCCGCGATAGATGCCGTCGGCGTGGCGGATCAGGCTGGCGTGATCCCCCTCCTCCACGATCCGCCCCTTATCGAAGACGAGGATGCGGTCCATCGCCTGCACGGTCGAGAGGCGGTGAGCGATGACGATGGTGGTACGATCCGCCATCAGGCGCTCCATCGCCTCCTGGATCAGATGCTCGGATTCCGAATCCAGGCTCGAGGTGGCCTCGTCCAAGATCAGGATCGGCGCATCGGCCAGGAAGGCCCGGGCAAGCGCCACGCGCTGGCGTTCGCCGCCCGACAGCTTCACGCCGCGCTCGCCCACCATTGTCGCATAGCCCTTCGGCAGAGCCGAAATGAAGTCATGCGCATTGGCGAGCCGGGCCGCCTGCTCGATCTCGGCCAGGCTGGCGCCAGGCCGGCCATAGGCGATGTTCTCGGCCAGCGAGCGGTGGAACAGGATCGGCTCTTGCTGCACGATGGCGATGCTGGCGCGCAGGCTGGCCTGCGAGACCTCGGCGATATCCTGCCCGTCGATGACGATCCGCCCACCATTCACATCGTAGAGACGCTGGATGAGCTTGACGAAGGTCGTCTTGCCCGAACCGGAACGCCCGACGAGGCCGATCTTCTCGCCTGCCCTGATCTCGACCGAGAAGTCGCGATAGAGCGGCTCGGCATGCCCTCCATAATGGAAGGTGACATGCTCGAAGGCGATACGGCCTGCCCCGATCTCCGCGGCCGGCGCACCCACCTGATCCCTCACGCCCATGGGCTGGTCATAGAAGGTCACCAGTTCCTCCATATCGTTGACCGAGCGCTGGAGGTTGTGGATGTGCATGCCGATGTCGCGCAGATAGCCGTGCACGATGGCATAGCTTGTCAGCACCAGCGCGACATCGCCGGCATCGGCCTGGCCGCGCATCCAGAGCAGCAGGACGAAGCCGAGCACGGCCGTGCGCAGCAGCAGCAGGAAGGCGTTCTGCGCCGTGCCGGCATTCGTGCCGCGGATCCAGGTGCGCGTGGTGCGAGACCGCCACTTGCCGAGCACCTTGGCAAGCCTGTCGTCCTCACGCGTCTCGGCGCCGAAGGCCTTGACCACGGCGTTGCAGGTAATGGCATCGGCCAAGGCTCCGCCTACGCGCGTATCCCAGCTGTTGGCGAGGCGGGCCGCCGGCGCGACATAGTTCACCGAGAGCAGCACCGTCATCGCCACGAAGCCGATCGCGCCGACGAGCACCACGAGCCCCAGCGCCGGCCAGACCGTCCCGAGCACCCAGGTCGAGCCCAGCAGCACGAGGATGGACGGCAGGATGGCGACGAGCAGCGTGTCGTGCAACATGTCGAGCGCCCACATGCCGCGCGTGATGCGGCGCACGGTGGAACCGGCAAAATTGTTGGCGTGCCAGTCCGTCGAGAAACGCTGCAGGCGTGCAAAGGCATCGCGGGCGACAAAAGCCATCACCCGCGTGGTCAGCACGGTTATGCCATAGAAAAAGAGCTGCCTGCAGCCGACCGCCAGCGCGGCGAGCAACAGCATGGCGCCCAGCGCCCACCAGGCATCGCTGGCCTCGTCAACGCCGGCGGTAACGGCATCGACCATGCGTCCGGCAAAGATCGGGATCACCACCTCGCTGATTGTGGCGACCGCAACGGTGAAGACGATGGCGGCGACGATGGCCCGATGCCCTCGCCAGTTCCTGAAGGTGAAGGCAAGCACGGCGGCCATCGGGTGTCGGCCCGTTCGTCGGCTCGTTTGAGTCATGATCACATCCGGCGCCACACAGCACCGTCTCCGGATGGCAAAGCGCGCGCAAAAGCGCGGTGCCTATTTGGTTCGGGGAAAAAAGCCCAAGGGGCCGTTCGGGGAGAAGGAAACGCCGCCTAGCAGCGTGCCATGTTCTCGTAGGGTCGAACGCGCGGCGTGCGACGGAGATTAATCGATGATGTCATACAATCCTCCCTCGCTGAGTGTGGCCGGGATGGGCAAGATAGAGACGGTTTTACGCTAAGGCAACTGGAAATTTAGGAAAAAATGAACGGCAAGGATCATCCCGTGCGCGATGCTGCATGCTATGCTGCGTCGCTGACACGGGATCGCCATGGGCTTTGGGTGCTCCACTCGTCTTTCGATCCCGGATCTGCGCAGCGCCACTTCGTGACGCAGCGCGTCCGGGAGGACGCCGTTCTACGCTGCCCGCCGACCCTTCGGCTTCCTGCCGCCGATCGTCGGCCAGACCAGCCGAAAGGCCAACAGCACCAGCACGATCGCTGCATAAACCAGCGGCTCCATCAGCCATACCTTCTTGATCATGATGAAGTGCAGCGCGCCGAGGGCGATGGCGAGATAGACGGCTTTGTGCAGCTTGGCCCAGGCCTTGCCGCCCATCCGGCGGATCGACCAGTTGTTCGAGGTGAGCGCCAGCGGCACCAGGATCGCAAAGGCGGCCATGCCGATGGTGATATAGGGCCGGCGCAGGATGTCGATCAGCGCGGCATGCAGGTCGAGACCGCGGTCGAGCCAGATCCAGACGCTAAGATGCAGCAGCACATAGTAGAACGCCACGAGGCCGAAAGCCCGCCGATAGCGCAGCAGGTTGATCCTGAAGAGCTGGCGCAGTGGCGTGATCGAGAGCGTGATGATCAGGAAACGCAGGGCCCACAGGCCCAGCCCCCATTCGAGCTGGGCCACCGGATCGGCGCCGATCCTGTCGGTGAAGGCGAGGTAGAACAGCCACGCCGCCGGCAGCATGCCGACGACATAAACAAGCCACCGGATCAGCGGTTGCCAGGAGAAGACGGCGTCGGAGCTGGCCTGGACGGGCGTGCTCATCAGAAATTCGCCTTCAAGTCCATGCCCGTATACATCGAGGCGACCTGGTCGGCGTAACCGTTGAACATGAGCGTCGGCTGACGGCCCGCCAGCAGGCCCGCGCCGATGCGCCGCTCGCTCGCCTGGCTCCAGCGCGGATGGTCGACCTCCGGATTGACGTTGGAGTAGAAGCCATATTCGTTGGAATTCTCCTTGTTCCACGAGGTTGGTGGCTGCTTGTCGACCAGGCTGATGCGCACGATCGACTTGATGCCCTTGAAGCCATATTTCCAGGGAACCACGAGGCGGATGGGTGCACCGTTCTGGTTCGGCATGGTCTGGCCGTAGAGGCCGATGGCTAGGATGGTGAGCGGGTTCATTGCCTCATCGAGACGCAAGCCCTCCACATAGGGCCAGTCGAGCGCCGGGAAATAGGCGGCCTGTCCGGGCATTTCGGCGGGGCGCACCAGCGTCTCGAAGGCGACGTATTTGGCGCTGCCCTGCGGTTCGGCCTTCTTCAGGACTTCGCTGAGCTGGAAGCCGAGCCAGGGGATCACCATCGACCAGGCTTCGACGCAGCGGTGGCGGTAGATGCGCTCCTCAAGGGCATAAGGCTTGACGAAATCTTCCAGAGCATAGGTAGCGGGCTTGTTGACGAGGCCGTCGACCTTCATGCTCCAGGGGCTGGTCGTCAGCTTGTCGGCATAGGCGGCCGGATCGCCCTTGTCGGTGCCGAATTCGTAGAAGTTGTTGTAGCTGGTGATGTCATCGAGGCTCGTCGGCTTGTCCGTCGTGGAATACGGGCTCTTGGCGCCGGACAGGGCGGCGGCACCGGCAGATCCCGACATGAGGCCAGCGCCGATCGCGGCGCCCGCGCTGCCGAGCAGGAAACTGCGGCGATTGAGATAGGCCTCCTTCGGCGTGACATGTGCTTCGGTGAGGTCGGGGGCATGGCGGATAAGCATAATCTTCCTCTCGCGGCTCAGGCCGTAAACTTGCACAACCTTATACGTGAGCCAGAGGCGCTCTGTTTCTCACGATCATGTCAAAGATGGCGTGTTTTGCGTGAGGAAATGCGTGATCAGGCCGCCTTCAGCGGTTGCACCTCTACCGTAACGTGAGACAGCGAAGGAAAGCCCGTTAGCTTGTCGCGATAATAGCGCGGCTCATGCGGCTGCGGACTGGCGACCGAAACGATGGCGCCGAGATGCCCTGGGCCGAGGCGCCAGACATGCAGGTCGGCCACCCTGTCGCCATCCTTCTCGATGCTGGCTCGGATCGCTTCGACCAGCCGCCGGTCGGGCATCATGTCCACCAGGATGCCGCTGGTGTCGCGGATCAGCGTATAGGACCAGCTGAGAATGACCCCTGCGCCGACAATGCCCGCCACCGGATCCATCCAGCTCCAGCCGAGAAAGCGCCCGAACAGCAGGCCGACGATCACCAGCACCGAGACGGCCGCATCGGCCAGAACATGCGCGACTGCCGACCGCATATTGTTGTCGCCGTGCCCGGCAGTATGGGCGTGCTCGGTGAAGACCGTGCTGCGCTCCTCCGCGCCGATGCGCACATGCGCCGTGAAATCATGGGGCTCCGGAATCTCGTCGAGTGATTCCAGAAAGCCGTCGCGCGCGGCCATGACGAAGCGTTGAGACCGGCCGTCGGCGCGGACCGTCTCGATCGTCGTCCCGCCCGCCACGAGCGCATGGCCGTCTTCCGCCTTAAGGCGGAAACGGGGCGGCACGCCCTCTTCGAAGATGGAGAGCTCGACCGCCCCCTCAACCGTCGCCAGCAGGCGGGTCTCGTCATGATGATGGTGACTGTCGTCGTGGCCATGGCCGTGATGATGGTGTCCACCGCCCAGCAGCCAGACGCTGGCGACATTGACCGCAAGGCCGATCACAGCGATGGCGATAGCCTGTTCGTAATCGATCGCCACAGGGTGGACGAGCCGCATCACCGCCTCATAGCCGATGAGAGCGGCGATCATCGCCAGGATGATGGCGCTGGTATAGCCGGCGAGATCGCCAAGCTTGCCGGTGCCGAAGGTGAAACGCTGGTCGGCGGCGTGCCGGCGCGCATAACCATAGGCCAATGCGGTCAGCAACAGCGCGCCGGCATGGGTCGACATGTGCAGGCCGTCCGCTATCAGGGCGATCGAGCCATAAATCGCGCCGCCGACGATTTCGACGACCATCATGGCGAGGCAGAGCCAGATCACGGCCCAGGTGCGCCGCTCGTTGCTCTCGTGATCCTCACCCAAGAAGACATGGCTGTGTCCGAAGGCGGGCGTACCGGTTGGTGAAGTCATTTCAGATAGCTCCTGACGACTTCGATGAGATGTTCGGCCGCTTCCCGGCCGGCTTCCTCCCCCTGCCCCGGCGCCATGATGTGGTCGCGGATGTGGTCCTCGATCACCTCCGCCATCATGCCCGCCACCGAGCCGCGCACCCCGGCCAGCATATGCATGACCGGATCGCAGCCGAGCTCGCTCTCCAGCGCCCGTTCGATCGCCTCGACCTGCCCCCGTATACGCCGGATGCGCGCCAGGAGCTTGGCCTTCTCCTTGATGGTATGACTCATGATCGCCCTCAATAGCATAGGGGGGTAGGGTATAATCACAAAGCGAGGAAAGCAACCCCGGGGGCCCCGGCGCAGCGGGACCGTACGTCACAGTTCGCTACCTCAACACATGTGGCCGTTGATTGCGTCCGATGCCGTCGCGTCGCACGGAACAGATCTCAGGAACGCTGGCGCCCCTCTCAGCGCACAGGGATGTCGCCCCGTACCCAGCCTTCCTTGGTCTGCGCCTTGAAGTCGGCGAAACGCCCTTCGGCGATGGCGGCGCGCATGCCAGCCATCAGGTCCTGGTAGTAGGCAAGGTTGATCCAGGTCAGCAGCATCATGCCCAGGATCTCGTTGGCGCGGGTGAGATGATGCAGATAGGCGCGGCTGTAATCGCGCGCCGCCGGGCAGGACGACATCTCATCGAGCGGGCGGTGGTCCTGGGCGTGGCGGGCGTTCTTGAGATTGATCTTGCCGAAGCGCGAATAGGCAAGGCCATGCCGCCCTGCCCGCGTCGGCATCACGCAATCGAACATGTCGATGCCGCGCGAGACGCTTTCGATCAGATCGTCCGGCGTGCCCACGCCCATGAGATAGCGCGGCTTGCCGGCGGGCAGATGCGGCTCGACCGTCTCGATCATGGTGAGCATCACCGCCTGCGGTTCGCCGACCGCCAAGCCGCCGATGGCGTAGCCCGGGAAATCCATCTCGGCGAGCGCACCGGCCGAGGCGATGCGTAGGTCCGGAATATCGCCGCCCTGCACGATGCCGAAGATCGCCTTGCCTGGCTGCGTGCCGAAGGCGCGTTGGGAGCGCTCGGCCCAGTCGAGAGACAGGCGCATGGCGCGCTCGATATCGGCGCGCGTCGACGGCAGGCGCACACATTCGTCGAGCTGCATGATGATGTCTGAATCGAGCAGCGTCTGGATCTCCACCGAACGCGCCGGCGTCAGGCGGTGCGAAGAACCGTCGATATGGCTCTTGAAGGTCACGCCATCCTTGTCGAGCTTGCGCAGGCCGGACAGCGACATCACCTGGAAGCCACCGGAATCGGTGAGGATCGGCCCCTGCCAGCGCGAGAACTCATGCAGGCCGCCGAGGGCGGCCACGCGCTCGGCGCCCGGCCGCAGCATCAGGTGGTAGGTGTTGCCGAGAATGATGTCGGCGCCGAGGTCCTTCACCTGGTCGACATACATCGCCTTCACTGTGCCGGCGGTGCCGACAGGCATGAAGGCGGGCGTGCGCACGGAGCCGCGCCCCAGATGCAGCGCACCCGTGCGGGCGGTGCCTTCGGTGGCGTGGATCGAGAACGAGACGGCGGCAGTGTCGGTCGGGGTCTTCAGCATGGCGCCCGCCATAGCAGACTGGAATCGCCATAGGAATAGAAACGGTAGCCCTGCGCGATGGCATAGGCATAGGCTGCCTGCATAACCTCATAGCCGGCGAAGGCTGAGACCAGCATCATCAAGGTCGAACGCGGCAGGTGGAAATTGGTCATCAATGCATCGGCCGTCCGGAAACGATAGCCTGGCGTGATGAAGATCGCGGTCTCGTCGGCGAAAGGCTGGATGATGCCATCCTCGTCCGCCGCGCTTTCGAGCAGGCGCAGCGAGGTGGTGCCGACGGCGATCAATCGCCCTCCCCGTGCCCGCGTCTCATTGAAGGCAGCAGCCGTCTCGCCCGTGATGACGCCGAACTCGGCATGCATCTTGTGCTCGGCGATCTCCTCGCCCTTCACAGGCAGGAAGGTGCCGGCGCCGACATGCAGCGTGACGAAGTGGCGGGAGATCCCAGCCGCATCGAGCCTTTGCAGCAGTTCGGGTGTGAAATGCAGGCCTGCCGTCGGCGCGGCGACGGCGCCATCGGCCCGGGCATAGACGGTCTGGTAGTCCTGCCGATCGCGCTGGTCGTCGGCGCGCTTGGAGGCGATATAGGGCGGCAGCGGGATATGCCCAACCGTCGCAATGGCGATGTCGAGCTGCGGTCCAGCCAGGCCGAAACGGAGCGTGACCTCGCCGCCCTCGCCTTTGGCCTCGACCTCGGCAGACAGCGCGTCCCCGAAGGCGATCGTGTCGCCCACGGCTAGCCGCTTGCCCGGCCGGGCGAAGGCCTTCCAGCGTTCGGGACCGATGCGCTGATGCAACATCGCCTCGATCGAGGCCCCTGCCCCGCCCGGCCGCCGTCGCATGCCATCAAGGCGCGCCGGGATCACTTTGGTATCGTTGAAGACAAGGGCATCGCCCTCGCGCAACAGCAAGGGCAGGTCACGCACGATATGGTTCGAAAAGCGCCCAGCCTGGCTCGGATCGACCAGGAGCAGCTTCGCGCTGTCGCGCGGCTCGGCGGGACGCAGCGCGATATTCTCCTGCGGCAAATGAAAATCGAAATCCGAAACGCGCATTTGGGGTCTGGTCATCCCGGACGCGATGCAACATGAAATGTTGCTTCGCAGATCCGGGACCGTCATCAGGATAGATCACTTTACGATCCCGGATCTGCGAAGCGGCACGATGTGCCGCCTCTTGTCCGGGATGACGACTTACGCCGCGTCGGCCTGAACGCGCATCGAGATGATCTTGTCGGGGTTCTGCACAGGCTCGCCGCGCTTAATCTTGTCGACGTTCTCCATGCCTTCGACGACCTTACCCCAGACCGTGTACTGGCGATCGAGGAACTTGGCGTTGTCGAAGACGATGAAGAACTGCGAATTGGCCGAATTCGGCATCGAGGAGCGGGCCATCGAGCAGATGCCGCGCGTGTGCGACTCACCGTTGAACTCAGCCGGCAGGTTCGGATGCGAAGAGCCGCCGGTGCCGGTGCCATGCGGGCAGCCGACCTGCGCCATGAAGCCATCGATCACACGATGGAAGACGATGCCGTCATAGAACTTCTCGCGGGCGAGCAGCTTGATGCGCTCGACATGCTTGGGCGCAAGGTCCGGACGCAGCTCGATGACGACGCGGCCCTTCGTGGTTTCCATGACGATCGTGTTTTCGGGATCGGCGGCCATAGGCACGCTCCTTTCTCGGTAAAAGCAAAGTGGAATGCAGCGTAGATAGTGTTACTTGGCGCCCGGCGCCAGCTGCATCTTGATGATCTTGTCGGGATTGGTGACCATGCCGTTGTCGGCCTCGTCGCCCTTCTTCAGCTTGTCGATAGCTTCCATGCCCGAGGTGACTTCACCCACGATGGTGTACTGGCCGTCCAGGCTCGACTGCGGCGCATACATGATGAAGAACTGGGAATTGGCCGAATCCGGATCGGACGAGCGGGCCATGCCGACGACGCCGCGCACGAACTTGGCCTTGTTGGTGAACTCGGCCTTGAGGTCGGGCAGGTCCGAGCCGCCTGTACCGGTGCCGGTCGGGTCACCAGTCTGGGCCATGAAGCCGTCGATCACGCGGTGAAAGACGATGCCGTTATAGAAGCCGCGCTTCACCAGCGTCTTGATCTGCTCGACATGATGCGGAGCAAGGTCCGGCCGCAGCTTGATCACGGCACGGCCATAGGCAGTGTCGAGATAGATGGTGTTGGCATCGGCCTGCGCCGCCTGAGCGGGCGCAACAACGAAGAGGCCGAACAGCACGGCCAGAACGGAAAGAAGGCGTATCAAGGAGTTTCTCCCTCGAGGATCTGCGGCGGCCTGCAAGCAGGAGCCGCCGTTATGGGGCCAGCTTGGCAAACCGGGCTTTGAGACGTCGCAGGGCGCCGGCCGGTACGAATCCGGAAACATCGCCGCCCATTGCCGCGATCTGACGCACAAGCGTGGCGGTGATAGGGCGCACGATCGGCGATGAAGGGAGAAACACGGTTTGTACCGTCGGCGCAAGGGCTGCGTTCATGCCGGCCATCTGCATTTCGTAATCGAGGTCGGTGCCGTCCCTGAGACCGCGAATCAAGAGGGTGGCTCCCACTCGGCGCGCCGCGTCCACGGCGAGGTCGGCGAAGGTAACGACTTCGAGCCGGTCGAGCCCGATCACGGGGCCACAGTCCTCGCGGATCATCTCCACGCGTTCTTCGGCGGAGAAGAGCGGCGTCTTGCCCGGATGCACGCCGATCGCCACGACAAGGCGGTCTGCGACAGCAGCCGCATGACGGATGACATCCACATGGCCATTCGTCAATGGGTCGAAGGAACCGGCATAAAAGGCTGTTCGGGGCCCCTGAATGGCTGAGGTCATCATACTCTCGTCTAAAGGCTTAAACCCAACGTATAGGATCTCAGAAAATCCCATTCTGATACACTTCAATCAACAGCCGGGGCTTCCATCTTCCCGCTTTGTTCGCGCTCATGTGGAACCTTTTATCGGTTCGCGCATTGCCTAGCGGAACAAGCCGGAAAGCGCATCCGCGAAATTGGAAACGCCAACGGCCCAAAACACCAGGATTGGGTTCGCAGACATGACCATCGGCCCCACCTCACCACCCCCGCCCATCGATCTCGACCCACCTTGCTCGAACTGGCGTGTGCGAAAACGCACGGCGTGTCACGCTCAAGTTTGGTTAATTAGATCATAAGCAATGCAACAGACATTGACCCCCTGAATTTGGAAGGATGCACGGCAATGACATCCGTTCGTATTCGCCCCGTTGTGGCAATTGGCGCCAGCCTCTTCGCTCTCGCTGCAGCTTCGCTGCTCGATGTCGCCCGTATGCAGCCGCAACAGATGGCGGCCGTCCGCGGCGACCGGCAGACCGTCGCCTCGCTGGCTGGCGACTGCGGCAGGAACAGTTTGATGGCAGCCTGCGCGAGCGGCTCCAGCGACTCCTCGGAAGCTATGCCGCCCGTCACCACACTGCAGGTCTTCCAGGATTCCGGCAAGACCACGCTGGTCAAGGTCAGCGTTCACTGAGATTTCTCGAACTTACCATCGATGTGATCCAGCCGATGGGCTGACACTGCGATGGTATTCCATCTCCAAGACCCCGGTCTTCGTGCGCATCGGAAGCATGACCGGAACTTCGCAACGCGGCATCCTGTTATGGGTGCCGCGTTTTTTCTTCGCGAAATCAGAAAGGCCGAAATAGCCTTGCCGCATACGAAAATGCGCCCCGTTATAGCGTTTTGCGATTTGACGGGATCGGCAAGAATCGCAAAGACGCGTTAAAACAAGGAGTTATAGCAATGAGCGTTTACGTGTAAACGCGCTTTGCTCAGGGGTGCATCTGATCATTGGAGTTGAGAGGTCGGCTTACTCCTCGCCGCCCTCGTCCTCCTCGCCGCCTTCATCGCTCACGCGCTCCACAGAGACGACCTTCTCGCCGTCGGCCGTGTTGAAGACGATGACGCCCTGCGAGCCACGGCCAACGATGCGGATGCCGTCGACCGGGCAGCGGATGAGCTGGCCGCCATCCGTGACCAGCATGATCTGGTCGGAATGCTCGACCGCATAGGAGGAGACCAGCTTGCCGTTGCGCTGGTTGACCGCCATGGCGACGATGCCCTTACCACCGCGCCCGGTGATGCGGTACTCATAGGAGGAACTGCGCTTGCCGTAGCCGTTTTCGGAGATGGTAAGGATGAACTCCTCCCCGGCCGACAATTCGGCATAGCGTCCGGTCGAGATCTCCACCGATCCCTCCGCCGCCTCTTCGGCATCGTCGGCGACGGCCTCGCCATTCTCGATTTCACCAGCCACGGCGCGGCGCATCTTGAAATAGGCGGCGCGCTCTTCCGGCGAGATCTCGCGATGGGCGATGATGTCCATGGCGATGACGACATCGTCGCTATCGAGACGGATGCCGCGCACGCCCATGGAATCGCGCCCCTTGAACACGCGCACATCCGAGACGGGGAAGCGGATGCACTGGCCGAGCGCCGTGGTGAGCAGCACATCGTCAGCCTCGGTGCAGATCGAGACGTCGCGGATCTGCTCGCCTTCCTCCAGCTTCATGGCGATCTTGCCGGCGCGATTGACCTGGACGAAATCGGAGAGATCATTGCGGCGCACCGTGCCCGACGTGGTGGCGAACATGATGTGCAGCGTCGCCCACTGGTTCACGTCCTCGGGCAACGGCATGATCGAGGTGATGCGTTCGTCGGATTCGATCGGCAGCAGGTTGATGAAGGCCTTGCCGCGTGCCTGGGGCGCCGCCAGGGGCAGGCGCCAGACCTTCTCCTTGTAGACCCGGCCCTTGGAAGAGAAGAACAGCACCGGCGTGTGCGTGTTGGCGACGAACAGCGAGGTGACGAAATCCTCGTCCTTCGTCTGCATGCCCGAACGCCCCTTGCCGCCACGGCGCTGCGCCCGGTAGGTCGAGAGCGGCACGCGCTTGACATAGCCGGCGTGGGACACGGTCACCACCATGTCCTCCCGCTGGATCAGGTCCTCATCCTCGAAATCGGCGTCGGAATCGAGGATCTCGGTCATGCGCGGTGTGGCATGGGCGGCCTTGACCTGCTCGAGTTCCGTGCGGGCGATCGCCATGATGCGCGCGCGTGAACGCAGGATGTCGAGATAGTCGCGGATCTGGTCAGCCAGCGTCTGCAACTCGTCCCCAATCTCGTCGCGACCCAAGGCCGTGAGGCGGGCCAGGCGCAATTCGAGGATGGCGCGCGCCTGGGCATCCGAGAGGCGGTAGGTGCCGTCCTCGTTCATCGGATGCTTGGGGTCGTCGACCAGCAGGATCAGCGGCGCGATGTCGCCGACCGGCCAGTCGCGCCCCATCAGGGACTCGCGGGCCGAGTTCGGATCCGGGCTGGTGCGGATGATGCGGATGACCTCGTCGATATTCGCGACGGCGGTGGCAAGACCGCACAGGATATGGGCGCGGTCGCGTGCCTTGCCGAGCAGATATTTCGTACGGCGGCTGATGACCTCCTCACGGAAGTCGACGAAGGCAGAAATCATGTCCCGAAGATTGAGGAGTTCGGGCTTGCCGCCGTTCAACGCGACCATATTGGCGCCGAAGCTCGTCTGCAGTGCGGTGAAACGGTAGAGCTGGTTCAACACCACCTCGCCCACCGCATCACGCTTCAGCTCGATGACGAGGCGCATGCCCTGGCGGTCCGACTCGTCACGGACTTCGGCGATGCCCTCGATCTTCTTCTCGCGCACCAGTTCGGCGATGCGCTCCTGCAGCGTCGCCTTGTTCACCTGGTAGGGAATCGCCGTGACGACAATGGCATCGCGATCCTTGCGGATCTCCTCGATCGTGGCGCTGGCGCGCATGATGATCGAGCCGCGGCCGGTATTATAGGCCGAGCGGATGCCCGAGCGCCCGACGATGGTGGCTCCCGTCGGGAAGTCCGGGCCGGGAATGAACTCCATCAGATCGTCGACGGAGACGGCGGGATTTTCGATATAGGCCAGGCACCCGTCGATCACTTCGCCGAGATTGTGCGGCGGGATGTTGGTGGCCATGCCGACAGCAATGCCGCCGGCGCCATTGACCAGCAGGTTCGGGAAACGCGCCGGCAAGACGGTCGGCTCTTCCCTGGTGCCGTCATAGTTCTCCTGGAAGTCGACGGTATTCTTGTCGATATCGTCGATCATCGCCACGGCCGCCTTGGACATGCGCGATTCCGTGTAGCGCATGGCCGCTGGCGGATCACCGTCCACCGAGCCGAAATTGCCCTGCCCATCCACCAGCAGCAGCCGCATGGAGAAGGTTTGCGCCATACGCACCAGGGCGTCATAGATCGACTGGTCGCCATGGGGATGGTACTGACCCATCACCGCGCCCACGATATTGGCCGACTTGACGTATTTGCGGTCCGGCGTGTGATTGTTCTCATACATCGAGTGAACGATGCGCCGATGCACCGGCTTTAGGCCGTCGCGCACGTCGGGCAAAGCGCGGCTCACGATCACGCTCATGGCGTAATCGAGGTAGCTGCGCTTCATTTCATCGGTGATGGAAGTCGACCGGATGTCGGACGGTTCACCGTCACCCGGCTTCTTGTCGTTTTCGTCAGTCAATGCACGGCCTCAAACCGATTCTGGTGCGTTCTTCTAGCCCATTCCGCCCTGCAACACCACCTTTGCCGACAGGGTGCCAACAGCATTCTTCGATTTATTTTTCAAAGGCTTATTCGATTTTGGCGAGAAAGTGTCGCGGCCCGAAAACCGCCTCGTCCATGCCGAATTGCGCGCAAGCCGCCTCCTATGCCGCTGCTGATTTTTCCGATTCCCCGAAAACGAGCCCGGAAGCCGAATTTCGATTTGATTTCCGCCGGCTGGGCCCTACCCTTCATCCAACTGCAACCAGCGCGCCAATGCGCGGCCGAGCCTTCATGACCTTCGACCTCGTCCTCGCTGGGGCCCGTATCGGAAGACGGGCCGGTCTCGTTGATATCGGCATCAAGCACGGGCAGATCCTTGCCATCGAAGCGGAATTGACGTCCGATGCGCCCCGCGAAGAGGCCTGTGGCTGCTTCGTTTTCGGCGGCTTCGTCGATTCCCACATCCACCTCGACAAGGCCTGCATCCTCGATCGCTGCATCATCTGCGAGGGCACGCTCCATGAGGCTGTGCGCGAGAGCGCAAGGGCCAAGGCCGCCTTCACGGTCGAGGATGTCTATGCCCGGGCGGCGCGTGTGATCGAAGCTGCCATCTTGCACGGCACTATGGCGCTGCGAACCTTTGTCGAGATCGATCCAAGGGCGGGCTTTCGCTCGTTCGAAGCCATCATGGCGATCAAGCGAGACTATGCCTGGGCCATCGACGTGCAGGTCTGCGCCTTCGCCCAGGAAGGCACCACCCAGGAGCCGCAAACACTAGCGATGCTGGCACAGGCGCTGCGGCATGGCGCCGATCTCATCGGCGGCTGTCCCTATACCGATCCCGATCCAGCTGCGCACATCCGTGACATCTTCGATCTCGCGGAGCAACACGCCGTTGCCATCGATTTCCATCTGGATTTCGATCTCGACCCGTCCGGATCGAACCTCCCTTGCGTGATCGCTGAAACAAGGCGACGTGGCTATGATGGCCGTGTCTCGATCGGGCATGCGACCAAGCTATCGGCGATGGCGCCTGACGATGTTCGGACAATCGCCGGCGAGCTTGCCGAAGCCGGCATCGGCGTCACCGTGCTGCCGGCGACCGATCTTTTCCTGCTCGGTCGGGGTCACGATCGCCTCGTTCCGCGCGGCATCGCGCCTGCCCTCCTTCTGTCCCGCGCCGGCGTCACCACCAGCGCGGCGACCAACAATATTCTCAATCCATTCACGCCCTTCGGCGACGCCTCATTGGTGCGAATGGCCAATCTGCTCGCCAATACGGCGCACTTGTCCCGCGATGACGATATCCTGGCGGTCTTCGCCATGGTGAGCGAGGCGGCCGGAAGCTTGATTGGCCACCCGCAAGGACTGGATGTAGGCAAGGCGGCCGATATCGTCCTGCTCGACGCGGCAGATCCCGTGTCGGTCGTTCGCGAAATCCGCCCGGCTGTCGCCGGATGGAAACGGGGGAGGAAGACCTTCTCCCGGCCCCGCCCTACGCTCCACCGCCCGGAGCCCCTGTGACCGTCGCGGCAGCCGGTTAGGGCAGCAGGATGGACGATCCCGTAGTGCCCCGCCCTTCGAGGTCCTCATGCGCCTTGCGGGCATCCTTGAGGGCATAGCGCTGGTTGACCGGGATCGCGACCTTGCCCGAGGCGACCACGTCGAAGAGGTCGTAGGCGGTAGCGAGCAAATCCTTGCGCTCCGCGACATAGCTGGCGAGCGTCGGGCGCGTTGCGAAGAGCGAACCCTTCTGGGCCAGGGTCAGGATCGAGAAGGGCTCGACGGGGCCGGAGGCGTTGCCGAAGGAGACCCACATGCCCCGGGGCTTGATGCAGTCGAGCGAGCCGGGAAAGGTATCCTTGCCAACGCCGTCATAGACCACTTCACATTTCTTGCCGTCCGTGATCTCGGCCACGCGCTTCACCCAATCCTCCTTGCGGTAGAGGATGGTGTGATCGGCGCCATTGGCCCGCGCGAGTTCGGCCTTTTCTTCCGAACCCACCGTGCCGATCACCGTGGCGCCAAGCGACTTGATCCATTGGCACAGGATGAGGCCGACGCCGCCGGCGGCGGCATGCACCAGCACCGTCTGGCCGCTTTCGACCGTGAAGGTACGCCGCACCAGATACTGGGCTGTCATGCCCTTCAGCATCATGCCGGCCGCCTGCTCGTAGGAAATCGCTTCCGGAAGCGGAATCAGGCGCTCGGCTGGATAGGTGCGCTCGGCGGCATAACTGCCGATGGCGCCGGAATAGGCCACCCTGTCGCCCACCTTGACCTGCGTGACGCCCTCGCCGAGAGCGATCACCTCGCCCGCGCCCTCGGCACCGAGGGTGAAGGGTATCGAAGGCGCCTTGTAGAGGCCGCTGCGATAATAGGTATCGATGTAATTGACACCGCAGGCATGCTGGCGGATCAGCGCCTCGCCCGGCCCTGGAGACGCTGTGGGAACATCCTCGAAGGTCAGGACTTCGGGGCCGCCGGTTTGATGAACGCGGATCGCTTCGGGCATGGCACTACCTATCAATAATGAAATCAGGATGACTGCGATTGAGACTACGCCTGGGCCTTCGCCCGGGCGCGCCGTTGCTTGGCCAGGACGTTGACGGTCTCCACACCGGCTGCGAACGCCATGGCAAAGTAGATGTAGCCGCGCGGAATATGCATGCCGACACCGTCGGCGACAAGCGAAACGCCGATCAGCAGCAAAAAGGCGAGAGCCAGCACCTTGGTCGTGGGGTGGCGGTGAATAAAGCCGCCGATCGGCCCGGAAGCCGCATACATGAAGCCCATGGCGATGATCACCGCGGCGATCATCACCGGCAGATGCTGCGCCATGCCGATGGCGGTGACGATGGAGTCGATCGAGAAGACGATGTCGATCAGCGTCACCTGCAGGATGATGCCGGTAAAGGCGCCACCTGCCGCCGCCTGGGGCGGGCCGCCGCCGTCATGCTCGAACTCGTTGTGGATCTCGTGCGTGGCCTTGAACAGCAGGAACAGGCCACCGGCGATCAGGATGAGATCGCGCCAGGACAGGCCCTTGCCGAAGATCTCCAGCACCGGTTCCGTCAGCCCGATCAGCCAAGTCAGACAGAACAGCAGCAGGAGGCGGAAGACCAGCGCCATCAGCAGACCGAGCGAACGGGCTCGACGCGCTTCCGCTGGAGGCAGCTTGGAGACCAGGACCGAAATGAAGACGATGTTGTCGACTCCCAGGATGATTTCCATGGCCGTCAGCGTGACGAGAGCGGCCCAGGTCTGCGGATCACTGAGGAGCTCGATCATGCGTCGGTGCCGTCCGGAAATAGCCGAGGATGAGGAAATACAGACCGAGGATGCACAGGCCCCAGACCACCCAGGGCGCCGGGGACATATTCTCCCAGATCGCCTTGATCGCCAGGAGCGACCATACCACGAGCAGACTGAGAGTTGGTACCCTCAGCTTGGACACACGTAGAGGATGCACGAAGACAAAGGAGGCGAAGGTCAACAGGCCGAGCAAGAGCGTGACCACGAAGATGACCGCCATGGATGTGGCGGTCGGCTGCGCCGGGCTCAGCAGGAAGTAATAGAAGATGATCAGGTTCCACACCGCCGGAAAGCCCTTGAACCAGGCATCCTCGGTCTTCATCTCGTTGTCGGCGAAATACATGGCGCTGCTGAGCAGGATCACCGCCATCGAGATGAGGTTCAGCGGGTTGTTGGCATCCCCCAATATGCCAGAGGAGTAGAGCGCATAGGCCGGCACGATCACATAGGTCAGGTAGTCGATGATCAGGTCCAGCGCGGTGCCGGACCAGCGCGGGGCGGCTTCCACCACATTGATCTTGCGGGCGATCGTGCCGTCGATGCCGTCGACGAAAAGCGCGAGCGCCAGCCATCCGAACATGGTGCGCCAATCCTGATGCGCCGCCGCGATCAACGCCAGGAAACCCCAGAACACGCCGCTTGCGGTGAAGACATGGACACCGAAGGCCAGCCATCTGCGTTCGGGGCTTATCGGTTCGCCGGATGGTTGGGGGGGAGAAGCAGGCAACGCGGGTCAGATTCTTTACTGCGGGGCCGTCATCATATCGCCACATACCGTCGGCGCTAGAACATTTTCGTCCGCTTCCGATTTACACCCATAAAAGGCGCGGCTTCGGTCTCGATGCAACGCGTCTGTCCGGGCAAGCCGGGGCGACCATACATTCAGTTCATCCGGAGATTGCGGCGTGAAGGCAGGCTCCCCTTTCTGGAGGATTATTTCGCGCAGGAAAGCGGCCATATTGCTGCATCTGTAAGACGCGGGCTCTGGTATCAGGCAGGTTGAGCGTCATTTTCGGCCTGTCGCATTCATGTGCCGGCGGCTTCAGCTTCATCCAACGGAGCGAGGTAGCTCGATGATCATGATGCAGCAACCGGCCCTGGCAATAAACTCGGACGATGTTCCCGGGCCAAAATACATCATGTGGCGGACCCGGGATGCGCCGCGAGGCTCGACGGCAATCTGGACCGCAAACCAGATCGTCGTCGACAACGAGGCGGCCTGGTCGTTCAAGAAGTCCCAGTTGCTGAACGTCGTCATCAATTGCCATGGTGAACCGGGCGCATTGTTGGTCGGCGGCGACGGCCGTGACGGCGGTCGTATCACCATGGACAATGTCGGCCATTTCTCGATACTGAAGGGCCTCAATATCGGCACAATCTGGCTTGTTGCCTGCAATGCCGCCAAGGGCACGGATGGAAGGCAACTCTGTCAGCAACTTGCGACAGTGTCCGGCTGCCAGGTTGTCGCGGCCGATGACTACCAGGACGTCGGCGTCTGGGGAACGATCCGCCTCCTGACGAGCACACATGGGCAAATCGATGAATTCGAAGGCAATGTCTATTCCTTCACGCCGGTTGGCGGCGCCAGGGTCATCGACCCCCAAGAGGATATCTACACGATCAAAGTGTGATGCAGGGGCTGTCGGTCCGGTGTAGCAAGCCATGCGACGACAGCGCGATCGAGTTGGGAGGGGGAAGGCTTTGCGGCCCGGCGCCGGGCCGCTGGAGTTGCCAACCGAAGGTTCCGCGAAAGAACTACCCTATCACCGCACGTAATTTTTGTGTCTGACTCGGCCCGCAAGTACCCGGCGCTCAAACGTTGACACGGTGCCGCGACGGGAGCACCAGATTCCGCGGCCCCGCCTCCCGGTCAACGGAATAGTCGAGAATGTTTCCTGTCGCCCGCGATGTTCTGGGTGCTCCCCTGTGGTTCTGGGCGATCTTCGCCACTGCCATCGCGGCGGTGCTGATCTTCGACCTCGGTTATCTAAATCGCCGCGTGCGCGTGCTCTCCCTCGGCCAGTCGCTCGCCCTCACGACCGGCTACACCCTGCTCGCGGCATTGTTCGGCCTCGGCGCATGGCTCTATTTCGGCGCAGAAAAGGGCTCCCTGTTCTTCACCGCCTATGTGCTCGAACAGTCGCTGTCGGTCGATAATGTCTTCGTGATGTCGGTGATCTTCGGCTTTTTCGCCGTGCCACGAGAATATCAGCACCGCGTGTTGTTCTGGGGCATCGTCGCCGCCATCCTGCTGCGCGCCATCTTCGTCGGCCTTGGCGCGGCGATGATCGGAAAATTCACGTGGCTGCTCTATATCTTCGGCATCTTCCTGATCGTCACCGGCGTGCGCATGCTGTTCCACGGCGAGGAGCCCGTCGATATCGGTCACAACAGGGCGGTACGATGGCTGATGCACCATCTGCGCATGACGCGGGAGTTCGAAGGGGAGCGCTTCTTCATCCATCGCCCCGACCGCCGGACGGGCGCCCTCATCCGCTATGCCACACCTTTGTTTGCCGCTTTCATGGTGATCAATGTCGCCGACATCGTCTTCGCCGTTGACAGCGTGCCGGCCGTGCTCTCGCAGACGCAGGACCCGTTCATCGTCTACACCTCCAACATCTTCGCCATTCTGGGCCTGCGCGCCCTCTATTTCGTCATCGACGCCCTCATCGCCAAGTTCCGTTATCTCAAGCCCGCCCTCGCTTGCCTGCTGATCTTCATCGGCTTCGTGATCTTCTATGAGCGCCTGATCGGCGAGTTCGACAACGTGCTCACCATGGTGATCACCTTCGCGGTGTTGATCGTCGCCATTCTCGCCTCAGCCATAGTGCCGAAGCGCGTCTAGGCAGACTTGCGTTGGCAAACCAACGCTTCACCTGAGCGCCCTTGCGATTTCTGACGATTCCCTCCCATCGCAAACGCCCTGGACAACTTATTCCTTGCGCCGGGACGGCATCCTGTGTATGCACCCGGCTTCGCTTTGGCCGGAGGCTGAACGGATGGCTGCGCTTGCGCAGTGGGAACTCGATTGGTTCCGTCATCCCGTGTCTTCGCCCTCTGGGACATTCCTCGACGGCCTGCAGGGTCACGAGGGGCTTCGCGCCGGGCGATATGTTGTAACCTCTAAGGACAGGCCGAATATGCCGAATTACGAGCATGTCTTCCTGACCCGCCAGGACGTCACCTCCCAGCAGGTCGACGCGCTGACCGCTCAGTTCAAGAGCGTCATCGAAGCCCATGGCGGCACCGTCAGCAAGACCGAATATTGGGGCGTCAAGTCGCTTCAGTACCGCATCAAGAAGAACCGCAAGGCTCACTTCACGCTGCTCAACATCACCGCTCCCAGCGCTGCGCTGGCAGAGGTGGGGCGTCAGCAGTCGCTCTCCGAAGACGTGATCCGCTTCCTCACCCTCTCGGTCGACGAGCTCGAGGAAGGCCAGTCGGCCATGCTCCGCAAGTCTGATCGCGATGACCGGCGTGATGACGATCGTGGCTTCGGCTTCGGTGGTGGCGGTCGTGGCGGCCCGGGCCGCTTTGGCGGCGATCGTGATCGTCCGCCTCGCCGTGACCGTTTCGAAGGCGCCGCTCCTGAAGAGCAGGGAGAAGAATAATCATGGCTACCACACCTGGACGCCGTCCCTTTTTCCGCCGCCGCAAGACCTGCCCCTTCTCGGGCCCGAATGCGCCGAAGATCGACTACAAGGACGTCAAGCTCCTGCAGCGCTACATTTCCGAGCGCGGCAAGATCGTCCCCTCCCGCATCACGGCCGTCTCGGCCAAGAAGCAGCGCGAGCTGGCCCAGGCCATCAAGCGTTCGCGCTTCCTGGGCCTGCTGCCCTACGTGATCGGCTAAGACCAACGATCTGAGCGAGACGCTTTTTTGGCGTCTCGCCTTCCCTGAAACGACAGTCAGCCGGTAAGCCGGCCATGGCTGGGGCCCAAGCATAGAGACTTGAGGCCTCTAACCGCGATAGCGGGACAGCTCGACGATGCAACGCGAAATTCCCATAGGGCTTTGTGCCGGCCTGGCCGCCGCCCTCCTGATGGTGGTGCAAACAACGGATTCGTTGTTTGGCCTCCTGCTTGGCATTTTTGCGGCACTTCCGATTACTCTGGTATCGCTGGGTTGGAGCTATCGCGCAGGTCTCACCGCTGCGGCGAGCGCTGTCGCCGTCATCTGCGTCGTCGTCTCCCTTCGGCTGGGCCTGACCTTCGGTGTCGCCACCGCGCTTCCCGCCTGGGCGCTTGCCTATCTGGCGACTGAGAGAAATACGGGCGCGCCCGTCAAATGGCTGCCGCTCGGCGCCATTGTCCTGGTGGCCTGCGTGCTGGCCGCCTTCGGCTTCCTGTTCACGATGTATGCGACCTTGGGTTCCTATGAGGCGGCCTTGGATCAGTTCGTGAGCAGTCTGACCACGCTGCTTCATATCTATCTGAACCAGCCACAGGATCAGCCGCTCGCCCTGCCCGATGTCCCCGATACGGCCAGCTTTGTGCGCTCCGTCGCCAGGTTTGCCGTGCCCTTCCAGACCATGCTCTTCGCAATCTTCAGCCTCTGCGGGCTGTGGCTGTCGGCGCGGATCATGCGGGTCTCCGGCCGGCTGTCGCGCCCTTGGCCGGATATCGCAGCGTTGCGCTTGCCCGGCATGGGCCTGGCCATCGTGGCGATTGCCGGCCTGGCCCTGCTCTTCCTGCCCGACCTTGCCGGCGTCGTCGGCCAATTCCTGCTCGCGGCCCTGTTCACGGCCCTTTTCGTGCAAGGGCTCGCAGTGCTGCACTTCATGACTCGCGGGATGGCTGGGCGAACCTTCATTCTGAGCATGACCTACCCGCTCTGCATCATCCTCGGCTCGATCACCATGCCGCTGGTCGCCCTGCTGGGTCTTGCCGAACAGATTTTCGTCTTTCGCGATCGGTCGAAAAACACCGCTCGCCCCCTACCCCCTCATTCGTAAATAGCAAACAAAGGAGAACCACCATGGAAGTGATTTTGCTGGAACGCGTTTCCAAGCTCGGCCAGATGGGCGAGACGGTGAAGGTCAAGGACGGCTATGCCCGTAACTTCCTTCTGCCCAACAACAAGGCCCTGCGCGCCACCAAGGCGAACAAGGAGCGCTTCGAGAAGGAGCGCGTGCAGCTCGAAGCCCGTAACCTCGAGCTGAAGAAGGAAGCCGAAGCAGTCTCCACCAAGCTCGACGGCCAGACCTTCACCCTGATCCGCCAGGCTGGCGAGACCGGCCAGCTCTACGGTTCCGTCAGTGCCCGCGACCTCGCCGACGCTGCCACCGCCGGCGGCTTCACGGTTGCGCGCTCGCAGTTCGTGCTGAACACGCCGATCAAGACCATCGGCCTGCACAAAGTGCTCGTCCACCTTCATCCGGAAGTGGAAGTCACCGTCACCGCCAACATCGCCCGTTCGCCCGAAGAGGCCGAGCGCCAGGTCCGCGGCGAGAACGTGCTCGCCCACGTCGAGGACGACGAGGACGTTGCCTACGAGAACCCGGAAGAGGTCGAGATCCCCGGCGTTCCCGGCACCGGCGAACAGCCGGAAGTCTGATCCCGTTCAGCTTTTCAAAAGTCAAAGCCGGGTGGTCCGCCACCCGGCTTTTATTTTGGGTGCTGTGGATGGCGGGGGAAAGCTTTCATCGGACAAGGCCTCGTCAAGAAGCCGGGCTTTCGCCGTGCCTTGCGTGATAGACTCGTTCCCCGATTCGAGGACCGAACCTGCCCATGCCCGCACCCGTCGAAGCCACCGTCCACAAGCTCGAAACCGGCCAGGCGGCCGCCTACCGGCAGGCACCGCACAATGTCGAGGCGGAGCAGGCATTGCTGGGAGCGATCCTCGTCAACAACGAGGCCTTCTACCGAGTCTCGGACTTCCTTTTGCAGGAACACTTCTTCGACCCCTTCCATCGCAAGATCTTCGAGATCGCCGCCAGCCTGGTGCGGGCCGGCAAGATGGCGACGCCCGTCACGCTGAAGACCTTTGTCGGCTCAGACCAGGACATCGGGAGCGGCCTCACCGTCTCCCAATATCTCGTCCGCCTCGCGACGGAGGCCACCACCGTCATCAACGCAGCCGATTATGGCCAGATCATCTACGATCTTGCGCTCCGGCGCTCGCTCATCCAGGTCGGCGAGGAGATGGTCAACCTCGCCTATGACGCGCCTGTCGACATGGCGCCGGGCGACCAGATCGAAGAGGCCGAGCGGCGGCTCTTTGCCCTCGCCGAGACGGGCCGTTCCGACGGCGGCTTCTCCAGCTTCGCCGATGCATTGCGGGACGCCATCGACATGGCCTCCGCCGCCTATCAGCGCGACGGACACCTGTCCGGTCTTGCCACCGGGCTCGATGATCTCGACCGGGTGATGGGCGGCCTGCAGCCGTCCGACCTGATCATCCTGGCAGGCCGCCCGGGCATGGGCAAGACGTCGCTCGCCACCAACATCGCCTACAACATCGCCAAGAACTACAAGGTCGAGGTCCAGCCCGACGGTACGCGCAAGACGCTCGACGGCGGTTCGGTCGGCTTCTTCTCGCTGGAAATGTCGTCCGAGCAGCTCGCTACCCGCGTGGTGGCCGAGCAGGCCAACGTGCCCTCCTACAAGATCCGCCGCGGTGATCTCTCGGAAGAGGAGTTCAGCCGCCTCGTCACCGCCAGCCAGGACATGCAGGCGACGCCCCTCTATATCGACGACACCGGCGGCATCTCCATCGCCCAGCTCGTGGCGCGCGCCCGCCGGCTGAAGCGCCAGCGCGGCCTCGACCTCCTGATCGTCGACTACATCCAACTCCTCACCGGCTCGGGCAAGAAGGGCAACGAGAACCGCGTGCAGGAAATCACCGAAATCACGACGGGCCTCAAGGCCTTGGCGAAGGAACTTAATGTTCCGATCATCGGTTTGTCCCAGCTTTCGCGCCAGGTCGAATCGCGCGACGACAAACGTCCGCAACTCTCGGACCTGCGTGAATCCGGCTCGATCGAGCAGGACGCCGACGTGGTGATGTTCGTTTTCCGCGAGGAATATTACGTGAAGAACAAGATGCCGAAGGAAGGCACGGAAGAGTTCTTCAAATGGCAGGCCGAGATGGAAAGCCTCGCCGGCGTCGCCGAGGTGATCATCGGCAAGCAGCGCCATGGCCCCACCGGCACCGTCAAGGTGCAATTCGACGCCGACGTGACCCGCTTCGGCAACCTGGCGCGAACGGATCACCTGCCGATCCAGACGGGGGAATGACCCGCGGCGAGACAATTTCGGTGTGCCGGTCTTCAGACCGGCATGCCCGAGGCCACCATCAAAGTCGAAAGATGCCGGTCTGAAGACCGGCACACCATTTGTGCCGAGCCTGCCACTTCCTGGGTCTTCCGCCTATCGTCGTACCGCCTTATGGTCCCGGCATGACCGATTCCACACCTCCCGCCTATGCCCGCCTGACCATCGACACCGACGCGCTCGTCGCCAATTGGCGCTTGTGCGGCCAGCGGCGCCCTGACGCCGAATGCGCGGCAGTGGTGAAGGCCGACGGCTATGGGCTCGGCCTCGACAATGTGGTGCCCGCCCTCAGCCAGGCCGGTTGCCGTACCTTCTTCGTCGCCCATATCGGCGAAGGCGAGTATGTCCGGCGCCTCGACCGAACGGCGACGATCTACGTACTCTGCGGCCTGGTGCCGGGCCGGGGCGACGACTACGCTCGACACGACCTGCGTCCCGTCCTCGGCTCGCTCGAGGAGATACGGGAATGGTCGTCCTTCTGCGCCACCACGGGGTGGCAGGGCGGTGGGGCGCTGCATGTCGATACCGGCATGTCCCGCCTTGGCTTGCGGGTGGAGCAGGCGCAGGCGCTCGTGGCGGAGGGCGACCTCTTCAAGCCATCGCTGTTGATGAGCCATCTGGCCTGTGCCGACGTGCATCACCACCCGCTCAACGCCCGGCAATTCCAGGCCTTCGCGAGCGCGAACAAGCTCTATCCCGAGGTGCCTGCCTCGCTGTGCAACTCCTATGGCGTCTTCCATCCGGCGGAGATCGGCTATGATCTGCTGCGCCCCGGTGTCGCCCTCTATGGCTCCAATCCCGTGCTCGACAAGCCCAACCCAATGAAGCCGGTCGTCACCCTGGAGGCGCAGGTGCTGCAGGTGCGCACCGTGATGCCCGGCGAGCATGTGGGTTATGGCGCGACCTGGACCACGCGTACGCCCGCCCGCATCGCCGTGGTCGGCATCGGCTATGCCGACGGCTATCTGCGCTCGGGTTCGTCTTCCGAGGATTTCGACAGCGCCATTGCCTATGTCGGTGGACACCATTGCCTGATTGCCGGCCGTATCTCGATGGACATGACGGCAATCGATGTCACGGCCCTGCCTGAGGGCGGCGTGAAACGCGGCGACTGGGTGGAACTGATCGGCGCCCACCTGCCCGTTGACGAGGTGGCACGCAGAGCCGGTACGATCAGCTACGAGATTCTCACCAGCCTGGGTGCCCGCTATGAGCGCCGCATCGTCGGAGAAGGAATGTCCTGATGTTCGACCATATCGGTTTTCCCGTGCGCGATTTTGGCCGCTCGCGCGCCTTCTACGACCAGGCGCTCGCCCCGCTCGGCTATTCCGTGCAGATGGAAGTCACGGCCGAGCAGACGGGCGGTGATGCCCATGCGGGCTATGGCGCCGACGGCCGGCCTCAATTCTGGATCGGCGATGGCGAGGTCAAGGGTGACCGCGTACATGTCGCTTTCGTGGCCAAGGATCGTGCCACGGTCGATGCCTTCTACAAGGCTGCCATGGCGTCGGGCGGCACGGACAACGGCCCGCCCGGCATCCGCGAGCACTACCATCCGAACTACTACGGCGCCTATGTGCTCGATCCAGACGGCCACAATATCGAGGCCGTCTGCCACCTGCCGGAATAGGCTTCAGGAGCCGCTCTCCTTGGCCGCGTTGCGGGCGAGTTCCGCATCGCGTCTCCTGCCGCCCAGCCAGTTGCGATAGACGCTGAACTGCTGGTCGGCCAAGACGCCGATCAGGATGACGGCGCCCATCACCGCGAAGTTCAGCGAACTTGGGATACCCAGGAGGTTGACGAGGTTCTGCAGGATCTGCAGCAGGATGGCCCCGAGCACGATACCGAAGATCGAACCCTCGCCGCCGCGCAGGGAGCAGCCGCCGAGCACCGCGGCGGCAATGCCGTAGAGCTCGTAGAAATTGCCGTGCGAGGCCGGCGAAACCGAGCGCGTATACATCACGAAATAGACGGCCGAGAGCCCGGCAAGGCCGCTGGCGATGATATAGGCCGCGGCGACGACCCGGCCCGTGGGAATGCCGGAATAGCGCGCGGCCTCCTCATTCTTGCCAACGGCGCACAGATAGCGGCCGAACACCGAACGATGCAGCACGACGCCCATGATGACGGCAACGACAATGAACATCACGAAGCTATGCGGTACGCCATAGGTGCGGCCGGTGGTGAGCCATTCCAGCGAGGGGAAGCTCTGGCCGAACTCGAAGCCGGCAGTGCTGTCGCCCGTGTACCAGCGCGCAATGCCGCGATAGAGCAGCAGGCCGCACAGGGTCACGATGAAAGGTTGAACCCGCATACGCAAGATCAGGAAGGCATGGATAGCGCCGATCGCCATGCCGGCCAGCACCATCAACAACAGCGCAACGCCCCAGTTGAGCTGGTGGTTGGTGAGCAGGTCGATGAAAACCACACCCAGCAGGGCAAAAAGTGAACCCACCGAAAGATCGATGCCGCCGGTGATGATGACGAAGCCGGCACCAATCGAATAAAGGCCGAACAGGCCGATCAGGTTGGCCGTGTTCGACACGTTGATCGGCGAGATGAAGCGCGGATTGAGATAGGCCGTCACAACCCCGATGACGAGGATCAGCACAAACAGACTGATATCTTTCTTGAGCATGACAGACTTTCTCAGTGAACGCTGTGGCCGACGGCAAGTTGCATGATGGTCTCTTCGCTGAAATCCTTGCGGGCGAGAATGCCAGCAATCGCGCCTTCATGCATCACCGCCATGCGGTCGCTGACCCCGATGACCTCCTCAAGATCGCTGGAGATCATCAGGATGGCAACGCCGCTATCCGCCAGTCCCCGCATGAGGTCATAGATTTCGGTCTTGGCGCCCACGTCCACGCCTCTCGTCGGCTCGTCGAAGATCAACACACTGGGCCGCATCGACAGCCATTTCGCCAGCACGACCTTCTGCTGGTTGCCGCCCGACAGCGTGTTGACCTGCCGGGCAACGCTTTCGGCCTTGATGCTGAGGGCTCGGCGCTGCTGCTCGGCGTTCTTGATCTCCTTGCGCCGGCTGATCAGGGCGAAGCTTGCATAGGACATCATGTCGGGCAGCGAAATGTTGTTGGCGATGCTGTGATCGAGGATCAGGCCGGACTGCTTGCGGTCCTCAGGCACCAGATAGATGCCGTGATTGATGGCGTCGCGCGGATTGGTGATCCGGATCGCCCTGCCCTCGAGCCGCACGCCGCCGCTGACCGGCTGGTCGATGCCGAACACCGCGCGAGCCAGCTCGGTCCGCCCCGCGCCGATGAGACCGGCAAGGCCCAGGATCTCGCCCCGGCGCAACGACAGATTGACCGGCTGACTTGGATAGGTCGTGGTGCGCAGTTCGACAAGGTCGAGCACGGCGTCCCGGGCCCTCGACAGAGGCGGCGTGTAGAGTTCCTTGAGATCGCGACCGATCATCAGGCGGATCATCGCCTCATGGGAGATCTGGTCCCGGTCGAGCGCGCCGACGAGACGGCCGTCGCGCAGCACCACCACACGGTCGACGCATTGCTTCACCTCATTGAGGCGATGGGAAATGAAGATCACCGCCACGCCGCTCGCCTTGAGATCCCTGATGATGTCGAGCAGCCGGTTGGTCTCGGAGATGGTGAGGCTCGATGTCGGCTCGTCCATGATGACGACACGTGCGCCGAGCGAGAGCGCCTTGGCGATCTCGAGCTGCTGGCGTTGCGCGATCGAAAGCTCCGCGACCAGCGTGTCCGGCTTGAAATCGCAGCCGAGGCGCTCCAGCAACGGGCCTGTATCCTCATGAAGCTTGCGCTTGTTCACCAAGTTGAGCAGGCCGCCATACCGCGGCTCGCGCCCGATGAACACATTGGCGGCGGCGTCGAGATTCTCGAAGAGGTTGAGTTCCTGGTGCACGAAGGCGATACCAGCCGCGAGAGCATCCTTCACGGTCAGCGCCGGATAATCCTTGCCATCCAGCTGGATCGTGCCGGTACTTGGGGCCACCACGCCGCCCAGCACCTTCATCAAGGTCGACTTGCCGGCGCCGTTTTCGCCAATCAGGCCGATGACTTCACCTGGAGAAACTGAAAGGCTGACCCCGGCAAGCGCCTGGACACCGGGATAGGCTTTCCCGATGCCGACCAGCTCAAGAAAGGGTTGCGCCATTCTCGACCTCCATTCGGAACGGGTCCGTGCCCGCTCGTGGGTAGCATCACGATGTGGGAAGACAACGGCGGCAGGGTAACCTGCCGCCGGTTTCATTTGAAGCTCACCAATCGAAGTAGGCGATAATTATTTGCCCTGCAGCTTCTTCAGCTGGGCAGCATAATCATCGACATTATCCTTCGTGATCGTCTTGGTCGGGACGATCATCAGGCCGTCCGGGGGAACGAAGGACTTGTCGCCTTCAAGGATCTTGGCCATCGCCTTCATGCCCTGATAGCCCCACTCATAAGGCTGCTGCACCACGGTGCCGGCGACCGTGCCTTCCTTGACCCCGCCTAGGGTGATCGGATCATCGTCGAAGCCGGTCACGGTGATCTTGCCGAGAGCGCCCGCTTCCTTCAGGGCCTGATAGATCTGCGGGATGTTGTAGGAGTAGATGCCCAACATGCAGTCGACGTCGGGATTGGCGGTGAGCGTGTCCTCAACATTGCGCTTGGCGCGCGACTGGTCGATGTCGTCAGCGCGGACGTCGACAATGGTGATCTTGGTGCCGGCGATCGCTTCCTTGATGCCTTCCATGCGCTCGCGGGCATTATCGGCGCCCGGCAGACCGACATAGGCCATGCACTTGGCGCCATCTGGGCGAGCCTGCTTCAGGATCTCGCCGACCTGCTTGCCGGCAAGCACGTTGCTCGAGCCGATATAGGCCACGCGCCCGCTCTTGGCGGCGTCGCTGTCGGTGGTGAGCAGCAGCGTGTGAGAGGCGACGCGGGCGAGAGCATCCGTCTCGGTCTTGGGATCGACGGCGGAAACCATGATGCCGGCGGCACCGGCGGAGACGAGATCGTCCATCAGCCGCTCCTGCACGGCGGCAGCGGATTGCTCCGGATATTTGAACTGCAGGTCGTAATTGGGCAGTTCCTCCTGCGCCTTCTTCACGCCGGCTTCGGCGGCCTTCCAGAATTCCGAAGTGCCATTGGGGACGAAGACCAGGGCCTTCTTGTCGGCGGCTTGTGCACCGATGGCGGTCGAGGCGAGAAGGGCTGCAACAGCGCCCGCAACGATGATGTTCTTCATGAGTACCTCCCTAGGATCTTGTTTTCGGTGACGTCTTCACGGCCGCATTCTGGCCTGTTATCGGCAATCCGAGCTCGCCGTCCTCCTCTCTTGGTGCCGCCCCGATCGCTTTCGGCAACCCATTTAGGGGCTGCCGCCATTTGTCTTACTATTATCCAGACATTACCGATTTGCAATCATTGATGAGCGAATGAGCGCGAAAAATGCGGAACGTACCTCAAACACGCAGGGCGCGTGCTTGCCCCCGATACAACCATGAGGAGTATCGTGACGGCGACTACTTCTTTTCGAGCATGAGCTGACCGCGATGCTGGATGGCGGCCTTGGCCTTCTCGGCGAGCATGGCGAGAAAAAGCGGCAGCATGACGCTCACAGTAACGGTGGTCTCCGCCACCTCGATGCTGCCGCTTACGGTCTGCTTCAAAGCGGAGATGCGGAAATCGAGCTTGTCGCCGGTCCAGGTCTCGTCCAGCACGGTGAACTGCCCGGCATAGGTGGAACGCAGCTGGACGATACCATCCTTTATGCGCTTGAGCGCAACCTCTCGGCCGAGATTATGCGGGATGGTGACGGTGAGCGGTCGGGACATGGCGCGGTTGATCCGAGGGACTGTCGATGACCTGATATTGGGAGCGCCGAATGCCGACGACAAGCGGTGCACTTGCTTCGACACGGATCCCGCGAACAGGATTTTTCGTAAACTCTTTAGATTTCAATAGATAACATAATTTGCCTTATCCCACTTGTGAGGTTTGATCAGACTCGGCGCAACCGCTAAGAAGGGGCATGGCTAAACGCTCCTCCTCCTATATCTGCCAGAACTGCGGCGCCGTCTATCAACGCTGGCAGGGCAAATGCGACGCCTGCGGCGAATGGAATACCATCGCCGAGGAAACCAGCGCGGTGGCCGCCGTGCCGGCCTCGCAGCGCCCGCGCGGGCGTGGACGCGTCTTCGCCCTTGAGAGCCTGACAGGCACCACCGATGAAGCGCCCCGTCTCGTCTCCGGCATCAACGAGCTCGACCGGGTCACCGGCGGCGGTTTCGTAAAGGGGTCGGTCCTGCTGCTGGGCGGGGATCCCGGCATCGGCAAGTCCACCCTGCTGATCCAGGCCTGCGCCGCCCTTGCCCGGCAGAAGGCGCGCGTCATCTACATCTCCGGCGAAGAAGCAGCGGCGCAGGTGCGCCTGCGCGCCGAACGCCTGGGCCTCGCCGAGGCGCCAGTCGAGCTGGCTTCCGAGACCTCGGTGGAGGATATCCTTGCCACGCTCCAGCATGGTGTCCCTCCCCGCCTCGTCATTATCGATTCCATCCAGACCATGTGGACGGATACGGTGGAATCGGCGCCCGGTACGGTCACGCAGGTCCGCGGCTCGGCGCAGGCCCTGATTCGCCATGCCAAGCGCTCGGGCAGCACGGTGATCCTCGTCGGCCATGTCACCAAGGACGGCCAGATCGCCGGCCCGCGCGTGGTCGAGCACATGGTCGATGCGGTGCTGTCCTTCGAAGGCGATGGCGGCCGCGATTTTCGTATCCTGCGCGGCGTCAAGAACCGCTTCGGCGCCACGGACGAGATCGGCGTGTTCGAGATGACCGGCCTCGGCCTTCAGGAAGTGGCCAATCCTTCCGCACTTTTCCTGTCGGAGCGCGATCTCGGCTCTCCCGGCACCGCGGTCTTCGGTGGCATGGAGGGCACTCGCCCCTTGCTGGTGGAGATCCAGGCTCTGGTCGCTCCCACCAGCCTGGGCACGCCGCGCCGCGCCGTGGTGGGCTGGGATTCGAGCCGCCTTTCCATGGTGCTGGCGGTGCTGGAAGCCCATTGCGGCGTGCGGCTCGGCGGGCACGATGTCTATCTCAACGTCGCCGGAGGCCTGCGCATCCAGGAGCCGGCCGCCGATCTCGCCGTGGCCGCCGCGCTGATCTCTTCCCTCACCGGCGCTCCCCTGCCCGCGGATGCCGTCTATTTCGGGGAAGTCTCCCTCTCCGGCTCCGTCAGGCCCGTGGCCCATATGGGCGCCCGCCTCAAGGAGGCTGCCAAGCTCGGTTTCAAGCGCGCGGTCTGCCCGGTCCCCGGCAATGAGTCGGGCAGCGACAGCGGCATGCGCATCAACGGGGTTGCCTCACTTGCGACACTTGTTGCGGATATTGCCGCCTCCGGCGAAGGCCAGAAGCGAAAACCCGCGAAGGTCTCGCAATAAGCGGTGATTACTCCCCGTTGCGCCGCAGCAAAAGGGTGACGCCGCAAGCAAGCGTCGTTATAGAGGGGCGCGCGGGCCTGGGGCGTGTCGACACGCCCTGAAGGTTCGTGCTGCCTTGTTCACATCAGGATCGATTGCCAATGCCCGTAACCTTGCTTGATCTGATCGTCATTGGCGTCATGCTGATCTCGGCCCTTCTTGCAATGGTTCGTGGCTTTACCCGCGAGATCCTGGCGATCGCCGCCTGGGCCGCGGCTGCCGTCGCGACGCTGCTGTTGTTCTCTCGCGTGCTGCCCTTCGTCACGCCCTATATCAAGAACGATACCATCGCCCGCATCGCCACCGGCGCCGGCATCTTCGTCATCATCCTTTTGATTGCCTCCTTCATCACGATCCGCATCTCGGACATGATCCTCGACAGTCGCATCGGCGCGGTCGATCGCACCTTCGGTTTCCTGTTCGGCGCGGCGCGCGGCCTGCTGCTGGCCATCGTGGCCTTCATCTTCTTCAGCTATCTCGTGCCGCCGAAGTCCGAGCCGGTCTGGGTGCAGGACGCCAAGTCCCGCCAGATTCTGGTTTCCGGGCGCGACTGGATCCTCTCCTTGCTGCCGAACGATCCGGAGAACGTCATCCTCAAGCAATTGCGCGCCAATGAGGTGATCGGCCCCGACACCACGACGCAAGAGCCGGATCCGGATGCCGCAGGTGCCACTCCGCCGCAAACCCAGCCTGCCGCCCCGGCGCCTGCCGCTCCGGCCCAGCCCGCACAATAATGTGTTGCATTAATGCCTGCAGAACAGTCGCCTGCATGGTAGAAATACCGATCGATGATACTATCTAGACCTTATACGGAGCGGCCGGAAATCACCTCCGGGCCGCTCGCCCTGTTTGGAGAGCAGCCCAAGTGAACGCCAATGCCGTGAATGCTAAGGCCCCAGGGACCACACCCGCCTCAGAAACCGACGAACTCGATCTCGATGCCGATCGGTTGCGTGAAGAGTGCGGGGTGTTCGGTATCTTCGGACACAGCGAGGCGGCGGCGATCACGGCGCTCGGCCTGCATGCCCTGCAGCATCGCGGCCAGGAAGCCTGCGGCATCGTCACCTTCGATGGTGCCCGCTACAATTCAGAGCGCCGCCTCGGCCTCGTCGGCGATACCTTCTCCAAGCGAGACGTGATCGAGCGCCTGCCGGGTTCGCAAGCCATCGGCCATACGCGTTATTCCACCACGGGCGGCACCATCCTGCGCAATGTGCAGCCGCTTTTTGCCGAGCTTGAGGGCGGCGGTTTCGCCGTGGCCCATAATGGCAACCTCACCAATGGCCTGACGCTGCGTCGCGAGCTGATTTCCAAGGGCTCGATCTTCCAGGCGACCTCCGACAGCGAGGTGATCCTCCATCTCGTCGCTCGCTCGACCCGCGAGAGGTTCATCGACCGCTTCATCGACGCACTCTTCCAGATCGAGGGCGCTTACGCCTTTGTCGGCCTCACCAACCAGACGCTGGTGGGCGCGCGCGATCCGCTCGGCATCCGCCCGCTCGTGCTCGGCGAACTCGACGGCTGTTACATCCTGGCCTCCGAGACCTGCGCTCTAGACATCATCGGCGCCCATTTCGTGCGCGACATCGAGAATGGCGAGGTCGTCGTCATCACCAAGGACGGCGTGGAATCGATCAAGCCTTTCCCGCGCGTTCCCCCGCGCCCCTGCATCTTCGAATATATCTACTTCGCCCGACCCGACTCGATCGTCCATGGCCGCAGCGTCTATGACGTTCGCAAGGCCTTCGGCGCGCAGCTCGCCGCCGAGGCGGGCATCGAGGCCGATGTCGTGGTGCCCGTGCCGGATTCGGGCGTCCCCGCGGCGATCGGCTATGCTCAGGCGGCCGGCCTGCCTTACGAACTCGGCATCATCCGCAACCACTATGTCGGCCGCACCTTCATTCAGCCGACGCAGTCGATCCGGGAGCTCGGCGTGCGCATGAAGCACAGCGCCAACCGCGCCGTGATCGAGGGCAAGCGCGTCGTGCTGATCGATGATTCGATCGTGCGCGGCACCACCTCGGTGAAGATCGTGCGCATGATGCGCGAGGCCGGCGCCAAGGAAGTGCATTTCCGCATCTCCAGCCCGCCCATCACCCATCCCGACTATTACGGCATTGATACGCCGGACAAGGAGAACCTGCTCGCGGCCCGCATGGATCTCGAAGCCATGCGCCAATATATGGGCGCCGACACGCTGTCCTTCCTCTCGGTGCAGGGCGTCTACAAGGCGTGCGGCTATGAGCAGCGCGATCCGATCCGCCCGCAATTCACCGACCACTGTTTCACCGGCGACTATCCGACCTTCCTCACCGATGTGGTCGGCGAAGGCGCCAAGCAGCAATTCTCGCTGTTGGCCGAGGCGAGCTGAGGCTTCGCGTAAGAGGTCGCGCTGCCCTTCTCCTCTCTCCTCTCCCCGTAGGAAGGGGGCGCAATCGTTGAGATTGGATCGTTGGCCGTTCGTCTCGCCCAGCCGCTGTGCGAGATGAGGTGCTTTGATAATGAGGCGCGCCTTCGAAGTCTCCTCGCCCCGCTCGCGGGTATCGTCCACTCCTTCGGAGTGGACTAGGGATAGAGGTGAGGGGCTGCGTGACCTTCGCAATCGCAATCGTACATGCCAATTAAATCACCCCCTCCAAAGAGTTCTCGATGTCTGATCTTCTCAAAGGCCGCCTGGCGCTCGTCACCGGAGCCTCGCGCGGTATCGGCCGCGCCACCGCGGTCGCGCTGGCCGAGGCCGGCGCCCATGTCATCGCCTTGGCCCGCACCGTCGGCGCGCTCGAGGATCTCGACGACGAGATCCGCGCCAAGGGAGGCACGGCCAGTCTAGTGCCCCTCGACATCAAGGATGGCGAGGGTATCGACAGGCTTGGCTACACGCTGTTCGAACGCTACGGCAAGCTCGACATCCTGATCGGCAATGCCGGTGCACTCGGCTCGATTTCGCCGCTGGGCCATCTCGAGCCCAAGGACTGGGACAATGTCTTCGCGGTGAACGTCACGGCGAACTGGCGCTTGATCCGCTCTTTCGATCCGCTGCTGCGCAAATCCGATGCCGGACGCGCCATCTTCATCACCTCGGGCGCCGCCTGGAAATCGACCGCCTATTGGGGCCTCTATGCCACCACCAAGGCCGCCCTCAACAGCCTGGTCGCGACCTACGCCGCCGAGACGGTGAACTCCGCCGTCCGCGCCAACCTCTTCTCGCCGGGGCCGGTCCGCACCCATATGCGTGCGGCCGCCATGCCGGGCGAAGACGCCAACACCCTGCCCCACCCGACCACGATCGCCCCCTCGATCCTGCTGCTCGCCAGCCCCGAGTTGACCGAGACCGGCCAGATCTATGACATGCGCGAGGGCAAGTTCATCAGCTTCCGCTCGCCGGAATAAGGCGTCCCGGCTTGCCACGGCGTCGAGCCGTGCCCCTGACGCAAGCCTGCCATACCGGCTTTGCGCTGCCTTTCCTCTGCTTTGGCGCTAATTTGGGGGATGGCGCAGTCGTTCCTCAATGAGATGTGGCAGGCCGTCGGCGGCAGCGAAGCGCTGCTTGATAGTGTGACCGTGACTGGCCGCGGCCAGTTGCCATCGGCCTTCAAAGTGAGTGACTTTGCTACTGCCGCCATCGCCGCGAGCGGCCTGGCCCTGGCCGAACTCAGCGGGAACGCGACGGGTGCTCCTGCCAGGGTAACGGTGGATCGCCGCCTCGCCTCCTTCTGGTTCCTATGGTCGCTGCGTCCGGTCGGCTGGACCATGCCAGCGCCCTGGGATCCGATCGCTGGCGATTACGAGGCGAAAGATGGCTGGATCCGCCTTCATACCAACGCCCCGCAGCATCGAGAGGCGGCCCAGCGGGTTCTTGGGGAGCACAACGACAAGGACACCATGGCGGCGGCTGTCAGAGGCTGGGCCAAAGGCGCGCTCGAACAGGCCATCGTCGCGGCCGGCGGATGCGCCGCGGAGATGCGCTCGCTCCCGCAATGGCAGCAACACGAGCAAGGCAGTGCGGTCGCGAGCGAGCCGCTGGTGCTGCGCGACACCTGCCTGCGAGGGAGCGAACTCGACTGGCGGCCCGAGCCCGGCCGTCCCTTGAAGGGGCTGCGCGTGCTCGATCTCACCCGGGTGCTGGCGGGTCCTGTGGCGACGCGCTTCCTGGCGGGCTTCGGCGCCGAGGTCTTGCGTATCGATCCGCCGGATTGGGACGAGCCGGCCGTCGTGCCGGAAGTCACGCTCGGCAAACAGTGCGCCCGTCTCGACCTGATGCGGCCGCAGGACCGTGCCGTCTTCGAGGAATTGCTGTCCGGCGCCGATATCCTGGTGCATGGCTACCGGGCCGACGCGCTGGCGGCACTCGGCTATGACGAGGCACGGCGCCAATCGCTCTCGCCGGGCCTGATCGACGTCAGCCTCGATGCCTATGGCTGGTCCGGACCCTGGCGTGATCGCCGAGGCTTCGACAGCCTGGTCCAGATGAGCGGCGGCATCGCCGATGCCGGGATGGCGTGGAAGCAGGCGGACAGGCCGGTTCCCCTGCCCGCCCAGGCCCTCGACCATGCAACCGGCTATCTGATGGCCGCCGCCGCCATTCGCGGCATCACTGAACGCCTCACGAGGCGGGAGGTCGTGCGCAGCCGCTTGTCCCTCGCGCGAATGGCGAAGCTCCTGGCCGATGCAGGCCCGGCCGAGGATCAGTTGACGCTCGCCCCCGAGACGGAGGACGATCAGGCGGCGGCGATCGAGAAGACATTCTGGGGCGAGGCCAAGCGCCTCAGGCCACCTATCGCGATTGACGGTATCGACATGGCCTGGGACAAGCCGGCCACGCCCCTTGGCAGCGCGCCGGCCCGATGGGCTTGAACGCTATTTCCTGTCGAAGGGGTTCTTCGGCGAGCGCAGGCTGAGGCGGATCGGTACGCCCGGCATTTCGAAGGTCTCGCGTAGGCCGTTGACAAGATAGCGCTGGAAGCTGTCGGGCAAGGCGTCGAGCTGGTTGCCGAACACGGCGAAATGCGGCGGGCGCGTCTTCACCTGTGTCATGTAGCGTATCTTGATGCGGCGGCCCGAGACGGCCGGCGGCGGATGGTGTTCAAGCACGCCACCGAGCCAGCGATTGAGCTTGGCGGTGGGAACGCGACGATTCCAGGTGGTGTAGGCGCGGAAGCAGCCCTCCATCAGGCGGTCGAGCCCCTGTTCCGACAGGCCCGAGAGCGTCACGATCGGCGCGCCGCGCAATTGCGGCAGCAGGCGCTCGAACATCTCGCGGGCATCGGCCAGCGCCTTGTTGCGATTCTCGACCAGGTCCCATTTGTTCAGGCCGATGACGAGAGCCCGCCCCTCACGCTCGACGAGATCGGCGATCTGCAGATCCTGCTTCTCGAAGGGCGTCTCGCTGTCGAGCAGCAGCACCACGACTTCGGCAAAGCGCACGGCCCTCAGACCATCGGAGACCGAAAGCTTTTCGAGCTTGTCCTCGATGCGCGCCTTCTTGCGCATACCGGCGGTGTCGAACAGCTTGATGGTCTTGTCGCGCCAGGTCCAGTCCACCGAGATCGTATCGCGGGTGATGCCCGCCTCCGGTCCGGTAAGCATGCGGTCGTGGCCGATGAGGGCGTTGACCAGCGTGGATTTGCCGGCGTTCGGACGGCCGATGATGGCGACGCGCAGCGGCCTGGCGATGCCGGCATCGAGCGTCACCGCCTCTTCCTCGCCTTCCTCGCCGCTGACCACGGCATCGGTCTCGGCCTCTTCCGGCACCGGCTCGTAGCCCGTGGCCGGTGCGATCTCGACGATCGCCTCGGCAAGATCGGCCATGCCTTCGCCATGCTCGGCGGAGATCGGCACGGGATCGCCGAGGCCGAGCGCATAGGCCTCATAGGCGCCCTGGAATCCGGTGCGGCTCTCGGTCTTGTTGGCAACGAGGATGACCGGCTTGCCCGAGCGTCGGGCGACTTCGGCGAAATGCTCGTCCGCCGGCGTCACGCCGATGCGCGCATCGAACATGAAGAGGATGAGATCGCATTCGGCGATCGCCGCCTCGGTCTGCGCCCGCATGCGGCCGGCGAGCGACGCGTCATCCGCGACCTCGAGGCCGGCGGTATCGATCACCTTGAAATTGAGATTGCCCAGTTGGGCATCGCCCTCACGCCGGTCGCGCGTCACCCCCGGCCGGTCGTCGACGATCGCCAGCTTGCGACCGACCAGGCGGTTGAAAAGCGTCGACTTGCCGACATTGGGTCGGCCGACAATGGCGATGGAAACCGGCATGACTCAGGAAGCTTTGAAAGGCTGGTCGGCTGCGATGAGCTGCAGCATCATGTCGGCGCGCTGGCGCAGGCCGCCGGGGACATCCTTGTCGGTGATCGCAGCCTGGTACCATTTGGTGGCATTGGTGAGGTCCTTCGCCTTCCAGGCGGCGAGACCGAGAACCTCGCGAGCCGAATGGCGCCAGGGCTGGCCGGCCGCGGCGAGCGGCTCGATCTTGGCGGCGATGTCGGCATAGGAAGCGGTGTCGACCATCAGATAGCCGGCGCGGATCTTGGCGAGCCCCTGCAGCAGCGGCTCGACGGAAGGATCGGCCGCGATGGCGTCATACGCCTTGATGCCGTCGGCAACCTTGTCGGTGGCGGTTTCGGCGGCAAGGCGGAAGCGTGCCAAGGTCTGGTAGCCGGCATTGCCGTCTTTCGCCAGGGCGCTCAGGGCCGAGGCCGCGTCAGCCGTCTTGCCGGCTTGGGAAAGCGCGATCGCCGATTGGAAGCGAGCGCCCTGGGCATCGGCCTGCTGCTGCTCGTAGCGCTGATAGGCCACAAAGGCAGCCACGCCGAGCACGACCGCGGTTGCGGCGCCGACGACGTAATTGCCATATTTCGCCCAGAGTTTCTGCGCCCGCTCGCGGCGCATATCCTCACTGACTTCCTGGAAAATATCGGTCATAGACCCGGCTCGTACCCTTGCTCGCGTATGTCGCGATTTGTCGCCATCGGCCTAGAGGACGGGGGGTGTCCCGTCAAGCAAACAGAGACTTGGTAGCGATTTGCGTCCATTAAATCGCGGTATGGCGGCATTTTTGGGAGAGATCCGTCGACTTGCTCACATCGCATCCCCGCGGCGCAGCAAACGCGGCAGGCCGACGAGAACAATGATCAGGATCACCAGGCCGATCGCCAGCCACAGCCAATAGGCGGCAGCGAAGGCAGTGGCCTTGTCCATGAAGCTCGAAGGCAGCGTTGCAATCAGGCTGGTGAGGCTGCGCTCCTTGATGTCTCCACCAGACACGGCATCCCCATATTGCTGGCCACCGCCGAATTGCAGGCCCGAAAGCAGAGCCTCCGCCATGGTCAAATGCGACACGACCTCATTGGCGGGAGACACCATGGTGAGCTCGAAATAGCTGTCCTTGCCCAGCGCATAGGCGTGGACATTGGCCGTCCCCTCGTCGGCATCGCCACCCTTTTCGATAGTGCTCGTTGCCCAGATTAGCTTGTGCGCAGCGCTGTCATATTTCGGCGCTTCCAGCCAGCCGCGGACCTCGATCTGTGGTTCTCCCCGCTGCTGCCTTGGTACGTTGCCCGCCTCGTTGCTTGCCTTCAGGGCATTCAGCAGGGCGTCGGGGTCCCAGTCCTTCGCGCTGTCGTCCACCACGCGCGTGCCGGCGTGATAGTTGATGAATACAACCCAGTTTTCCTCGGACATCGGGATCGCAATGCCCATCAGATCAGGATTGAGCAGGCTCACATCCTTGTCGTAACCCACCACCTTCGCCCATGCACCGGCCTCGGGCTGGCGCACGAAACCGGCGCCTGTCGGCACCTGCAGGCTCGCCCGGCCTGCAAGCTTCACCTCGACCGGCCCAGGCTGCAGCACCTTCTGCATGGCATCGACCGCGGCCTGGAGCGCCACGGCCTGCTTCTGGCCGTCCGTCTCCTGGGCCTGGAGAGCGGTGATCCCGACGAATAAAAGGGCCGCTGCCAGCATGGCGGCTAGGATTCGTCTGGCATTCATGGCCGTTCTCCGGGGCGATGGCGCTGTCCTCAGCCCAATATCGCGAAATTCCTAGCAATCCGTGTCGAAGACACGAACGTGTCTTCTTAATTTCCCGCGCGATGTCGTTGCGATGTCACGAAGGCTGCTCTAGAAGGTCGAAAAGGGAGAGCCGCCTCGCGGCTTAAAAACTGAAATGACAACTGAGCCCCGCCGCTTTGACAACGCAAAAGCGGCTGTTGCGGCAATCACGCAGCTTTACGAATCCAGCACCACCCGACTGCGAGAAGCCTTCGACGCCTTCACCAAAGGCAAGGATTTCCAGCACCGCGTGCGCGCCTACTATCCTTTCCTCAGCGTCGGTACGGACACTTTGCCGGAACTCGATGCCCGCACGCCCTTCGGCTTCGTCGCCGATACCGGCACCTACATGACGACGCTGACGCGGCCTGACATTTTCAGTCGCTATCTTGAGGAGCAGATTGCACTGCTTATCAAGAACACCGGAGCCGAGGTCGAGGTCGGCGAGAGCGCGACCCCCATCCCCATCCACTTCGCGCTGGGCGAGGATTATCACGCCGAAGGCGGCCTCGATTACGGGCGCCTCGCCGTGATGCCACAAATCTTCGACGTGCCCGATCTCACCATCCTGGATGATCGCATCGCCAATGGCAGCGATGTGCGTTCGGCTGACGGCGCCAGGCCGCTAGCGCTGTTCACGGCCCCGCGCATCGACCTCTCGCTGATGCGCCTCAAGCATTATACGGGCACCTCGGCCCGGCATTTCCAGAACTTCGTGATCTTCACGAACTACCAGTTCTATATCGACGAGTTCGTCCGCCTGGCCCAGACCATCCTCGCCAAGGGGGACGGCGGCTCGCTCGGCTCGGGTTACACGGCCTTCGTCGAGCCCGGCAATGTCGTCACCGAAGTCGAAGGACAGACCTCGCAGACTGAACCCCCCGGCCGTCACCCGCCGCGCCTGCCCCAAATGCCGGCCTACCACCTCAAGCGGGCCGATGATTCCGGCATCACCATGATCAATATCGGCGTCGGCCCGTCCAACGCCAAGAACATCTCGGACCATGTCGCGGTGCTGCGCCCGCACGCCTGGCTGATGCTCGGCCATTGCGCGGGCCTGCGCAACTCGCAGATGCTGGGCGATTACGTGCTGGCCCACGCCTATCTGCGCCAGGACCAGGTGCTCGACGCCGACCTGCCGCGCGAGGTGCCCGTGCCGGCGCTGGCCGAGATCCAGATCGCCATCGAGCGGGCTGTCGGCCGCGTGACCGGACTCACCGGCTACGACCTCAAGCGCGTAATGCGCACCGGCACCGTGGCGACGGTAGATGATCGGAACTGGGAGCTGCGTCCTTCCACGGTGCAGAACCTGCCCTTCATCCAGAGCCGCGCCATCGCACTGGATATGGAATCCTCGACCATCGCCGCCAATGGTTTCCGCTTCCGCGTGCCCTATGGCACGCTGCTCTGCGTCTCCGACAAGCCGCTGCACGGCCAGCTGAAGCTGCCAGGCATGGCGGATTCCTTCTATCGGGAGCGGGTGTTCCAGCACCTTGCCATCGGGCTGGAGACCATGGCGCTGCTGCGCGACACGGACAAGCGCCAGCTTCATTCGCGCAAGCTGCGCAGCTTCAACGAAGTGGCGTTCCAGTAGCGGTGGGTCGACCTCCAGGTCGCCCCTGTTTCCCTAGAGCAAAGCGCGTTTAGGCGCAAACGCTGCTTTGCTCTAACTCTTTGTTTCGACGCGTCTTTGCGATTCTTGCCGATTCCGTCAAATCGCAAAACGCTTTAGCGAATCTAACAAACTGGCAGGAAGAAGCTCGAGAACCTCGGCTTTTTGTCATCACCGGGCTTGTCCCGGTGATCCAGGGTGGCGCCATGACGGGTAGGTAGCTGGATGCCCGGGACAAGCCCGGGCATGACAAAGCCCTAGCCTCTTTCGACCAGCTGGCGATCCTCAGACAGGCTCCTGATGCAGCAGCCGCCCCTTACTTCTTCCTCATGCCATAGGTGTTTTCGGGCGCGGGGAAGCTGCGGTCCCGGACGGCATCGACATAGCCCTGCACCGCGCCGCGGATGTGATCGCCGAGCGAACCGAAGCGCTTGACGAATTTCGGCACGCGCTCGGAGAGGCCGAGCATATCCTCCAGCACCAGCACCTGGCCGTCGCAGGCCGGCGAAGCCCCGATGCCGATGGTGGGAATGGGGATGTCCTTGGTGATCTTGGCCGCCAGCGGTTCGGCCACCGCCTCGATAACGACGGCAAAGGCGCCCGCTTCCGAAACCAGCTGGGCGTCCTTCTCGATCGGCGCCCAATCGGCCTCGTCGCGCCCCTGCGCCTTGAAGGAACCGAGCGCCATGATCGATTGCGGCGTGAGGCCGATATGGGCCATCACCGGCACGCCGCGGCCCGTGAGGAAGCGGATCGTCTCGGCCATGCGCTCGCCGCCCTCGAGCTTGATGGCGCCGCAGCCGGTCTCCTTGAGGACACGCACGGCATTGCGAAAGGCCTGCTGCGGGGATTCTTCATAGGAACCGAACGGCATGTCGACGACGACGAGCGCATGCTCGGAGCCGCGCATGACCGCCAGGCCCTGCAGGATCATCATGTCGAGCGTCACCGACAGGGTCGTTTCCATGCCGTGCATCACCATGCCCAGACTGTCGCCTACCAGGATGCAGTCGACATAGGGATCGATGATGCGCGTGGTGTGGGTGTGATAGGAAGTGAGGGTGACGATAGGCTCTCCACCCTTGCGGGCTCGGATCTGGGGAGCGGTGATACGCTGCAACTGGTTTTGAAGAGACACTGACTTTCCTCCTGAACACCCCTGAGATCAGGGCTTCCGGTCGAACGTCATGTTGCGCTCTGGCCGAAAGGCGACATAGCAATCGTTCAAAAGCGTCATACGGTAAAGCGGCAACATAAAAATTCCCGCGCCTGCAAACGCACATCTCGTCTTCGCGCCAAGCATAGCTGGCGAGGACCGGAGCCTTGAAAAGAAGTCCCGACCCTGCTTCTTAACCATATTCATGAACTCCAGGGGCGAAGAGGTAGCGCCCGTCTCCACAATCGTTAACAAATGGTTAAAGAAATTGTTTGCGCAGGCACTCCCCGGGACGTTATTCTCCCGGCCCTGGGGCTGGGATACCAGTTTTTTGGCGCGCGAGTGGGTGCCAGGGTAGCGTTTGATGGGAACGAAATGGCTGAACCCCTGAAGAAAGACGTAGCGCTCGCGGCAGCAGTTCGCGAGGCTTTTCAACGTCATATGGAGGCGGCTCGTTTGGCCGCCCAGGCTTCGAAGGAGAAGCCGGCCGCTGCTCCTTCAGCGTCGCTGCCATCGCTTTCTGCCTCGCCTGCCCCTGCGCGCGATCCGCGTCTTGCCGTTCCCACGCCGGCAAATGATGCGCCAACGGCCTCGGAGACAGCCCCTGTAGCCATCAAACCCGTCGCGCCCCAGCCGAAGCCAGCCCAGGAATCCGCGACGCTCAGCCGGCTGGTTGCCATTGCTTCCCCGCAGAAAGTCGCGGAGACAAGCCCGCCCAGGGCCCCTGCCGTCGAGACGCCCAAGCCTGCGGTCGAAGCGATCGAGGAGCCGGTTGCCGAGGCTGTCGAGGAAACGCCTGTAGCCGTTGTCGAGAGCGCCAAGGCCGAGCTTCCGGCGATCTCCCTGCCGGCTGCAGATCCCGCAGCCGAATCCAAGCCTCAACCGCCTTCCAGTGACACCGGCCTCGATTTCGGCGAAGCGCTTTTCATCGAGATCGCGCCCGAACTGGACAAGACGGCCCCGACCGAGCTGCCCAAGATGCCGAAGGCCGCATCGCTGGACACGCCCTTGCGTGAGCCGCTCAGCCAGAGCGGCGCCGATGATCTCGAATTCCGCCAGCCGCCGCTGCGTGAACGCCCGCGCATGTCGACGGCGAGCCCCGGCGCAGCGCCGCCCCAGGACCTCGACCTGCTCGCCAGGGCGCCGGATGCCAGCCAGGCCGTGCCGGCCGGGATGAAGTTGCCGGTGGTGAAAGAGGACAGGGTCGTGGATCTGCCAGCTCCGGCAGCCACCAGCAAGCCGACCACCCGTTTCGGTGTGGCCACGCCGGCCAAGCCCGCCGCCGCGAATGCCAACAAGCGCGGCCGTTTCGGCAGTCGCGGCAAATTCAAGATCCCGGCGGCCCTGGTCGCTTCGGTTGCACTCGCGCTCGGCATCGCCGGTGTCGGCAGTTATGTCTGGTCGAACCCGCAGAAGCTGCAGGCCCTGAGTGCTCTCGTCGCTCCGCCCGCTCCGCCTGAGAGCAAGGTCGCCGTCGCCACGCCGGAGGCCAAGCCACCCGCGGCGGATGCCAAGATTGACGCCTCGCTGCCACCGACACAGCCTGCCTCGGCTCCTTCCACGCAGGTTGCTTCTGCTCCAACGCCGCCGCCGAGCGCCATCGCCCCGATGTCGCTGCCGGATCCCACCCCGCCTGCCGCGACGCGGAGCGTGAGCACGGTCGCCATTACCCTCGATGAGGTGGACGAGGCCGTGCAGTCGGCGCGCGAGATGACGACGATGGGCGATATCATTGGCGCCCGCCAGGCGCTCGACTCCTACAGGAACGGCAGCGATCCGCGCGCCCTGTTCGCACTGGCGGAGACCTATGATCCTTTGATCGTGAAGGATCCCTCCAAGGCTGATCCGGCCCAGGCCAAGGCCCTCTACGAAGCCGCCGCCAAGGCCGGCTCACAGGACAACACGGCCGACCGTATCGCCAGGCTCGCGCTGGCGCATACGAACTGATCCTGGGAGTGCGACAACGGCCGCTCGCATTAATTGCAATGCCGAGTTTCCATGCCGATCTGGAGATCGGCACACCAGTTTGCACCGCGCTTGCCGCTTATCGGTGTGCCGATCTCCAGATCGGCATCTCGGAAACGCTTCGCCAGTACTAAAAACGCCGCGGTTCCAAGAGCGGACAGGATGTCCGCGCTCCCAGGATTACGCCGCTATCTGCAGCGTTGACCGCGTCAGGCTCTCGGTCAAGAACGACACCAGCGCCTTGGCGAGATGATCCTGCGCGCGCTCCTCGCCAAGCAGCACGATCTCGGTCATCGGAAGCGGCGGCCAGCCTTCGCTAGCGGCGAACACTCTGAGACCCGGCTGCAGGAAGGAACGACCGAGCAGCGTGATGCCAAGGCCGCCCGCCACTGCCGCCTGCACGCCCGTGAGGCTGCTCGCGGTACAGGAAATCGTGCTGGAACGGCCGGCGGCCTCGAGCGTATCGAGAGCAAGGCCGCGATAACTGCAGGGATGAGGCAGCAGCACCAGCGGCACCGGCTTGTCGGCAGGGATTTCGAAGCTTTCGGCCGCGATCCATTCCAGCGGCTCACGCCAGATGATACGACCTCGCTGCATAGCGCCGTCCTTCTTGGCGAGGGCTAGGTCGAGTTCGCCCTTATCGAGCAGCGCCAAGAGGCCGCAGCTCATCCCCGTCGTCAGTTCCAGCGTGACATCGGGATAGGTCCGCGCGAAGCGCGCCAGGAGACGTGGCAATTGCTGGGGAATGAAATCCTCGGTGACGCCGAGACGAAGCTGCCCGCTGACCGAGGGCGAAATGAATTGCCGCATCGTCTCGTCATTGAACTCGATCATGCGCCGGGCCGCGCCGAGCAGGCGTTCGCCATCGTCGGTCAGCGAGAGCGAGCGACTTGAACGTTCGAATACGCGTCTGCCTATAAGGTCTTCCAATCGAATGATTTTCTGGCTGACTGCCGACTGCGTCCGCCCGACGATCTCGGCTCCACCGGTCATGCTGCCGGCCTCGGCGACGGCCACGAAGGCGCGCAGCAGATCGATCTCGATATCCGGCAAGGCCATCGCGCATCCAATCATAAATCTTCTGACTTGAATAAGAACTATTCGCTTTCCTTCTGCTGTTCAAGACAACAGGGTGCGGGCATTCCAACCCGAATGCATTCCAAGAAGAGCATTTTGGAGAAGCCTTGTGAAATCTGGAGAAGCCTTGTGAAAGCCATCGGATACTACAACCCGCTACCGATTACGGCAGCCGACTCTCTGGTCGATCTCGACATTCCCGCCCCCGCGCCCGGTCCGCGTGATCTCCTGGTGCGCGTCAAGGCAATCTCGGTCAATCCGGTCGACGTAAAGGTGCGCGCCGGCGTAAAGCCCGCCGATGGACAGGCGCGCGTCATCGGCTGGGATGCTGCGGGCGTGGTGGAAGCGGTCGGGCCGGATGTCGAGTTGTTCAAGGTCGGCGACGAAATCTTCTATTCCGGCACGCTGAACCGCCCCGGCAGCAATGCCGAATTGCAGGCCGTGGATGAGCGCCTTGTCGGCCGCAAGCCCGCTTCCCTCTCCTTCGAACAGGCGGCCGCCCTGCCGCTGACAGCCGTGACCGCCTGGGAATTGCTGTTCGACCGCCTCGGTATTCCGCCGGAGGACAAGACCGACAAGGGTACGCTGCTGATCATCAACGGCGCTGGGGGCGTCGGCTCGATCCTCACGCAGATCGCCCGCCAGCTCACGGGCCTGACCGTGATTGCCACCGCCTCGCGACCGGAGACGACCGCCTGGGTCAAGGAAATGGGCGCCCATCACGTCATCGACCACCACAAGCCGCTGCCTGAGAGCCTGAAGGCTCTCGGTATCCCTGAGGTGGACTATGTCGCCGGCCTTACCGCCACGCAGCAGAACCTGCCTGCCATCGTCGAGATTCTCAGGCCCCAGGGCAGGCTGGGCCTGATCGACGATCCCGAGACGCTCGACATCGCGCCCTTCAAACGCAAGAGCCTGAGCGTGCATTGGGAGCTGATGTTCACGCGCTCGATCTACCAAACGTCCGACATGATCGCCCAGCACGAGATCCTGAATCGGGTGTCCGAGCTGGTCGACCAGGGCGTGCTGCGCACCACGCTGAAGGAGAATTTCGGCACGATCAACGCCGCCAATCTCAAGGCCGCGCATGCGAGCGTGGAGAGCGGCAAGGCGATCGGCAAGTCGGTGTTGGCGGGGTTTTGAAATAGGACTGGCACGCCGGGTATCGCTCCCGGGACCGCCGGCGTCTCGCCCACAGGAATTAACTTTGCTGGCAGAGCTGCGCCAAACACGGAGTGGCAGTCTCTGACTGCCATCTTCCTTCGGTATAAAACACCTCGTTTCCAAGAATGGCGATCAGAGATCGCCACTCCACCCCCGCCTCACCCCGCAAGGTTAGTGCCTCTGGACGAGACGCCTGCGATCCCCGGGGCGTCCTATCCCCCTGCCCCGGTGAACGTATCGATCACCAGCTTGACGTCCAGCACCAGGATCACGCTGGCGATCGCCCAGGAGAGCAGCGTCAGCCAGGTGGGCGTCACGAAGACGCCCATCTTGCGACGGTCGGAGACGAAGCGCACGAGCGGGATGATGGCGAAGGGCAGTTGCATCGACAGCACCACCTGGCTGAGCACCAGGAGGTCGTTGGTGCCCCGGTCGCCATAAACCGCCGTCACCACCACCACCGGCAGGATGGCAAGGCCGCGCGTGATCAGCCGGCGCGCCCAGTCCGGGATGCGCAGATGGAGGAAGCCTTCCATCACGATCTGGCCGGCCAGCGTCGCCGTCACCGTCGAGTTCACGCCGGAGGCAAGCAATGCGATGGCAAAGAGCGTCGAGGCGATGCCGACGCCGAGCATCGGCGACAGCAGCTGGTAGGCCTGCCCGATCTCCTCCACATCGGTGCGGCCATTGTTGTAGAACACCGAAGCCGCCATGACGAGAATGGCGGCGTTGACGAACAGCGCCAGCATCAGGGCGATGGTGCTGTCGGTGACAGCCCAGCGGATGGCGGCGCGTTTGCCTTCCTCGGTCCGCTCATAGGCCCGCGTCTGCACGATGGACGAGTGCAGATAGAGATTATGGGGCATTACCGTCGCGCCAATGATGCCGATGGCGAGGTAGAGCGCCTCCGGATTGGTGACCACGGATGCCTGAGGCAGGAAGCCTCCGACGATATCCTTGACCGCCGGTGCCGCCAGTACGATCTGGATGATGAAGCAGGAGAAGATCACCACCAGCAACGCGATGACGAAAGCCTCAAGCACACGAAAACCGCGCTGCATCAGCATCAGCACCAGGAAGACGTCCACGGCCGTGATGATGGCGCCCCAGATCAGGGGAATGCCGAACAGCAGATTGAGGGCGATGGCAGTGCCGATCACCTCAGCGAGGTCGCAGGCGATGATCGCAAGCTCGCAGGCGAGCCACAGCATGATGTTGACTGGCCGGGAATAATGGTCGCGGCAAGCCTGGGCGAGATCGCGGCCGGTGACGATGCCCAGCCGGGCCGCGAGCGCCTGCAGGACGATCGCCATCAGATTGGACAGCAGGATCACAGAGAGCAGCGTGTAGCCGAACTTGGAGCCGCCGGCGATATCGGTCGCCCAGTTGCCGGGATCCATATAGCCGACCGAGACCATATAGCCTGGCCCGACAAAGGCGAGGAAACGACGCAACCACAGCCCGGTCTTCGGCACGGGCACGCTGGCATTCATCGAGCCCAGGCTCGGCCGCAGCTCTCTGTCGGGGAGCACCCTCCAGGCCGCACCATTTGCCTGCGCCGCGCCGGCCGCATCGCCGCTCATACCATCCTCCAACGCAGGTCTTCCATTCTCGAACCGATTCAATAAATATAGCTTATGCTATAATATAAAGTTCAGTCAATAGAGAACCGCCTGGGCTGCATTTTATCGCTGGCATTGATAAGGCGCCCCGATTCAGGCATATCCAATGGGCAATACCGGAGAGACGAGGAGAGCCGGCATGAAACGTTCCGCTGCGCTTTCAATCGGAGAGGCCGGGCTGGTCGATGCCGTCGTGCATGTCGAAAGTTTCCGGCAGGCGCGCGAGGCTCGCAGGCTCGAGCTTGTCGAAGACTATGTCGAGTTGATCGCCGACCTGATCAAGGATGGCGGCGAAGCCCGCCAGGTCGATATCGCCGCCCGCCTCGGCGTCGCCCAGCCTACCGTCGCCAAGATGCTGAAGCGGCTGGCCGACGAAGGTTTCGTGGCACAGCGCCCCTATCGCGGCGTCTTCCTCACCGAAGCCGGCCAGGCTTTGGCCGACGCGAGCCGCGAGCGCCACCATCTCGTCGAGGCTTTCCTGCTGGCCTTGGGCGTCGACGCGAATACCGCACGACGCGACGCGGAAGGCATCGAGCATCATGTCAGCAAGGCAACGCTCGACGCCTTCGCGCGCTTCGTGAAGTCGAAGCGGTAAAGTATCGCGAGCTTAGCGAACAAGGCGCGCCAAGCGCGGAGTGGCGGTCTCCGACCGCCACCTTCCCTTTATATAAGATATCTCGTTACCATGAATGGCGGTCGGAGACCGCCACTCCAATTCCACGCCTCAAGCCGCCTGCTTCACTAGCCCGGCGAGTACGGTCTCGAAGCTGGTCGACCCGATAAGGTGCTCCCTCGCATTCTGTTCGAAATCGATCCAGCTGGAATTGAAGCCGTCGAGCATCTCGATGCGGGGCTGGGGCCGCTGCATGCCCTGGCTCCGGAACAGTGCTTCCCATTGCTCGCGCGGCACCGGCCGGGCCTCGACCTTGCGGCCGAGGGCCTGCCCAAGCAGCATGGCGATCTCGTTCTGGCTGTAGCGCCTCGGCCCCTCGATCTCGATCACCCGCCGTCCGCTCCAGCTCTCCAGCAGGGTCTTGCCGGCAACGCTGCCGATATCGGCGGTGGCGATCATCGGCACCTGCCTGTCGAGCGGTGACAGGAAGCTCGGCATCCAGCCGGTCTCGCGTGCCGGAGCAACGTCCCAGAGCGAGTTCTCCATGAACCAGGTCGGCCGCAGGATTGCCAGCGGCACCGGGCTGTCGGCCAGCGCCTGCTCCAGGATATGGGTCTGGCCGATCAGGCCTGTGTCGTGCGGGTGCTGGCCACCGATAGAAGACAGCGCCACGACCTTGCCAGGGCGCGCGCGCTTCACGGCTTCGGCGATGGCCGAGGCCGCTGCCCTGGCGCCGGAGAAATTCGCATCCGGATCGAAATCCGGCGGCACCATGACATAGACGCCCTCGGCGCCTGTGAAGGCCGCCGCCAGGGCATCCGCGTCATCGAAGGTGGCGAGTGCGATTTCGGCGCCTCTCCCCCGCCAGGCCGGCGCCTTGGCGTTGTCGCGCAGGATGGCGCGGACTGGGTGGCCGGCGTCCAGCAAGGCCTGCGCCGTGGTGCCGCCGACGCGGCCCGAAATACCTGTGATGGCAAACATCATCTGTCTCCTCGATTGAATGAGGAGGGTATGCGCCTGGACAGATCATAACTCGAATGCATAGATATCAGAACATCAATGATCTGGATTTATCAATGAGCTTCGATACGCGTCTGGTGAATGGCGTCGGCGTGTTGGCGTCCGTGGTCGAGACGGGCAATTTCGTCCGCGCCGCCGAGGCTCTCGGCCTGACCCAGCCGGCGGTCAGCCGCGCCATCGCCCGGCTGGAGACCAGGCTCGGCGTGCGTCTCCTCGATCGCACCACGCGTTCGGTTTCCCTCACCGACGAGGGGCGGCAATTCTACGAGCGGGTCATGCCGTTGCTGGCGGATATGGAGGAAGCCGCGAGCCTGGTTGCAGGCGCCTCCCACGCTGTACGCGGCCGGCTGCGCGTCAATATCGACCCCTATTTCTCCCGGCTGCTGCTGGCCCAGCACTACCACGCCTTCCTGGGGACCTATCCCGAGATGGAGCTCGATGTGGTCACGCGGGGCCAGGCCGACGATCTGGTGGCCGATGGCATCGATGTCGCCGTGCGCTTCGGCGAACTCTCGGTATCTTCGGTGGTTGCGCGCAAACTGCTGGAGACACGGATCGTGACGGTGGCCTCGCCTGCCTATCTGGCGAAGGCCGGCAGGCCCAAACATCCGCGCGAGACCGAAGAACACGAGTGTATACTATACCGAGATCCGGTCACCGGCCGCCCTTTCGAGTGGGAGTTTCATCGGGGAAAGGAAGTGCTGCCGGTCAACGCCAAGGGCCGTCTGCTGCTGTCCGATGCCGGCACGCTGCTCACCGCCTGCGTTTCCGGCGCCGGCATCGCGCAGATCCTGGGCCTGGGCACGCAATCCTTCATCGATGACGGGCGTCTGGTGGATCTCTTTCCCGACTGGCCGGACGAGGTCTATCCGCTCTACGCCCTCTATCCATCCCGCCATCATCCACCGGCCAAGGTACGCGCCTTCCTCGATTTCGTGCTGGCGGCTCTCGGTCATGGCCCGGCCTGAGCGCACAGAGATTGAAATGCAAAGCGCTGCGTCGCTGCTAAGACAGATTACCCACCTGCAGCGACAATAAGCGGCACGAAAATTGCTCCATATGGAGGCACACTTGGTCTAAGCACGACCTGAAGAAGAACCCTACGAACGAGTATAACGGATGGATTCCACCTTGCCGGATCATGGCGTCGACCGGGCTGCCGAACTCGAAGCGCTCTGCCGCGCCAAGCTCGACAGTTCGCGTGGCCGCCTCGTCGACGAGCCCCGCTACAATCCGGTGGCACAGCTCGCCTTCGAACTGTCCCGCGATCTGGAAGCCGGCCGCATCACCAGGGCCGATCTCGATGCGCTCGCGCTGCGGCTGGGTCAGGAGACCTTCGCGGCCCGCGCCCGGGCCTTGCACGACTATGTCGGCCCGGTGGACATGGCCGGGAACCGCGCCTCGCTGCGCCGCGTGGTCGAGCGCCTGCTCGCCGACGGCCGCCGCGGCTTTTCCGGCGCAACGCCCCTCGCCCGCACCCAGCTCGGCATCGTCTTCACGGGCCATCCAACCTTTCTCCTGTCGAGCGTGAACCGCAACAAGCTCGCTCGCATGGCCGGCGGCGAAGACGTGGCGCCGCCCGACGCGCTGATGGCGCCGGACAGCCCGATCACCCTCGCCGTCGAGCACGCCGCCGCCCTCTCGGCTCTCGATGCCGCCAAGACAGCGATTGCCGAATTCGCCCGCGCGGCCGCCGACGTGCTGCGCGAGCGCCGCTCCTCCGAGTGGCGCTCGGTCGCGGTGGGCTATGCCGGTCTCGGTACCTGGATCGGCTATGACCTCGACGGGCGCACCGATATCCGCTGGATCGACACGTTCCGCTTCCGCCTGGCCGAGAAGGATCACCAGATCAACCGCTATCTCGGCGAAATCGCCAGGATCGCCGCCAAGGTCGAGACCGATACGCCGACCGCCCAGCGCCTCGGCGAGCTGACCGCCCGCATCGAGCGCACCCGTGCCTGGAATGCCGCCATCCTGGACGCTTTCCGCAAGGATCCGCTCGACCGGCCGGCGCTCAAGGACGCCGCCGACATGCTGACGGTACCGCATCCTGATGCGGCCACCAGCGTGCGGCCCTACATCGCCCTGATCGACATCGCCATCGCCGATGCCCCGCAGGAAGTCGCGCTCGACCTCGTCGCGCTGCGCAGCGAGATGCTGACGCTCGGCTTCAGCGCCGGCGAAGTCCACATGCGTATAAATTCCACGCAGCTCCACAATGCCATCCGCCAGCACCTCGATATCGAGGCCGAAGAAAGCATTTCCAGCCGTTCAATGCTGGAGCGTCTGGCGACCTTCATCCGCGAGGCGCAGCCGGTTTCGGTGAATTTCGGTTCCGTCGACATCGAGCAGAAGACGGCACTGCGCCAGTTCGTGCTGGCGGCGCAGATCCTCAAGCATGTCGACCGCGACTCCACCATCCGCCTGCTCATCGCCGAATGCGAGGCGCCGGCCACGGTGATGGCGGCCGTATACTTCTCCCGCCTGTTCGGCGTGGACGACAAGCTCGACGTCTCGCCCCTGTTCGAGACGCCGACCGCGCTCGAAAGCGCCTCGCGCTTCTTCGACGTGCTCTTCGGCATCGAGGAGTATCGCCAGGCGGTACGCCGGCGCGGAAGGCTGGCGATCCAGACCGGCTTTTCGGATTCCGGCCGCTTCATGGGCCAGATCACGGCCGCGCTGGCCATCGAGCGCCTGCACGGCCAGCTTGCCCGCGCCGCCGAGCGCCACAAGCTCACTGATGTCGAGGTGCTGATCTTCGACACCCATGGCGAGTCCGCCGGCCGCGGCGCCCACCAGGGCCATTTCGAGGATCGCGCCTTCTATGTGATGAGCCCTTGGGCGCGGCGGCAATTCGAGAGCCGCGGCATCGCGCTCAAGCACGAGATCAGCTTCCAGGGCGGCGACGGCTTCACCTATTTCGAGACGCCGGAGCTGGCGCTCGCCTGCATCACGCGGCTCTTGGAAGCGGAGGTGGCCTGGCGCGACCAATCGGCCAACGATCCCTTCTATTCCAACACAACCTTTTCCTTCGACTTCTTCCGCCGGCTTGCCTCTTTTCATAGCAAGCTGCTCGACGATCACTCATATCATAGGGCGCTCGGCTCTTTCGCCCAGGGCCTGCTGAACGAGACCGGCTCGCGCAAATCGCGACGCCAGTTCGACGTCTCGGGCGGCGAGGTGCACCAGGTGCGCCGCATCCGCGCCATTCCGCACAACGCCATCCTGCAGCAGCTCGGCCATCCCTCCACGGTGATCGCCGGCTTCGGCACGGCGCTGCGTGGCGACGAGGACCGCTTCATCGAAACCTTCGCCAAGTCGGACCGCCTGCGCCGGCTGACCTCGCATGTCGTCCATATGAAGCGCCGCTCCTCGATCAAGGCGCTGGCTGCCTTCTCGACGCTGTTCGACCGCGCCTTCTGGTCGACGCGGCCCTATGCCGGCGCCGAGCCGCATCTGGCCGAGCCCTGCCTGTTCATCACCCAGTTGCTGGAGGAGGACGACCGCGCCGCTTCGCTCAACGAGCTGGCCGTGAAGCTGCGCCTCGACGCCATCACCCTGCACCGGGTGCTGGACCTCGCCGGCCTCGAACTCGGCAAGTCGGTCTCCGACAACCGCGAGCGTCTCGACATGCTGCAGGCGGTACGCCTGGCTCTCTTGCAGCACATCATCCTGATGGCCGCCCGCGTGCCGAAATTCTCGACCCGCAACGACATCTCGCGCGAAGACATCATGGAGCTGATCTTCAGCCTGCGCATCTCCGAAGCCGTGGCGCTGCTGCGCGACGCCTATCCGGTGAACGCCCTGAACATGGAAGGCTACGCGCTGGCCGAGCCCTTCACCTATCCAGGCGACGCGCCCTCGAACTACGCCGCGCTGACGCGCACGCTGATCGATCCGATCGAGAAGACGTACAAGACGATCCTGGCTATCGGCACGGCGATTGCGCTGGAATGCGGGGCGCATGGGTAACTGGCAAGGGCGGGAGCGGCCTTGTCTCCCGCCTTCTCGTCCAGGCCCGAGATCCGACCAGTGGCCGAACTCCGCTCGTGGGCGACGGATCAATCGATATTCGCCGCTACGCTGCTCCCGCCCAACCTCTGATCTGCTCACCATGTAGGCGTGGCGGGAACAGTCGGAAAAATGATTGGGGAGGCCCGGCTGGGCTGGGGGGCTTGAGGTGCCGGGCCTCCTGCTTCATCTACGATGAAGCCCTGTGACGGTAGAAGCCCTCCGGGCCTCTCTCAAGCGTGATCACGTATAGCGTCCATATACCCACGTATATGCCCTACGGCAGATCCGTAAGCTGATTGGTGCGCCGGATGTGGCCAATGTTTCCGGGCGCGCGGCGAAAGGCACGCTCGGCAAGAATCAGAAGGAGGCCTATGTCGCGAATGCCTCAGGCGAGGTGCTGTCGATTCCGGCAACAGGACGGGCGACGGTTCGGCAAGAATCGCAAAGACGCGTCGAAACAGAGAGTTAGAGCAAAGCAGCGTTTACGCCTAAACGCGTTTTGCTCTAGGTTTCCTCAAGGGCTTGCCCTCGACGATGCGCCCAAGACGGCCGACGCATCCACCGCGCGGGCTGGATTACCACCTACGAAGTCCTGGTCGAGCAATGGCCGAAGAACAATCGCATCAGGCTACAGCAAGGCGGTCGGATTATCAGGGATAGCAAGGTGTAGTGAACGCAAGCGATCTATCCGCCAAAATAAATGCCCCGCCGAAGCGGGGCCCTTAGTGTCACGCACCCACATGTCAGAACTTGTAGCTGACGCCCACTGTCGTCGACACTTCGTCCAATTTCACACGTCCTGGGACGCCCGAGGCAGTGAACGAATTGTGCCCAAAGTCGGTGTAGCGAACCTCGCCGCGCACCAGCCAATTGTCGGTAACAGCGTATTCAAGGCCACCACCTATGGTCCAGCCAGTCCGAGTATCACTGTTCGACACACGGGCGAACGGAACTGTCTGAATGGCGCTGAACTTCTCGTCACCGAACGCTACGCCGCCGGTGATGTAAGGCAGGAAGCGGTCAAACGCATAGCCAACGCGCGCACGGACGGAGCCCTGCCATTCGCTCTTGATATTGGCCTTGAAAAGGACGCCGCCCAGAACAGTATTCGTACTCTTGTCCAGGCTCGTGTAGTCAATGTCGCCCTCAACACCAACAACGAAGCCACCATCGAACTGGTAGTTGTAGCCGGCATGTGCACCGCCGATAAAGCCGGTATCATCAAGATCATTAAAGTTGACAGCCCCGACCCTTGCCGAGGAATTGGTGAAGACAGCGCCCGCATGCAAGCCTACATAAAAACCGGTCCAGCTGTACGGCAACACGACAGGAACAGCCGGCTCGACAGGCTGAGGGGCAAGATCCGCAGCGAATGCACTCGGAGCAAGAAGCGCGAAAAAGGAGCAGGCGATCAAAAGGGACTTCATGATATCGATCATCCAATGAAAGGGTAACGTATACCTACCAGAAGTTGCAGGAAATTGATGTCACAGTTAAGCAACACTTAGATTCAATTTCGCCGTTCCGGGCGTCGAATATCACGCCGAAGCGACTGCTTGGCCTGCGGTATCGTCCGGATCTGAGCAGTCCGGGCGATCGATAAGCACTTGCAGCTCGTCCTCGGTGGTGATGCTGTCTTCGCCATGACCGTCGGTATGGAGCTCGACATAATCCGTGGGCGATTAGCTGCGACCTCTCGTGCCTATAGCCATCAACGGCCTGGCGCAGTGTCTAGTACCTGGAGCCGCCATTGTAGGTCACGCGCTGTTCAAGATCGTAGTCGGCGATGGTTGATAGCGGATCCGGCGGCACGGAGAGACGTGAGGGTGCCGAACAGGGAATTGCGGGCGCTGATCAAGCGGGGTGACAGTCGGGGTAACAAATCAGGCCAGGGTAACGGCGCACAAGGCCCGCTTTCGTTACCCTTGCGTCATCCCGATACAATATTCGATGGCCACGGCGCCACGCTTGCGCCCTCAGTCGCTCGTAACTGATTGTAATTTATCGATGTTTTTGGTGAGCTCGATGGGATTCGAACCCATGACCCCATGATTAAAAGTCACGTGCTCTACCGACTGAGCTACGAGCTCTCACCAATCGGGTGGTTGCACCCGCGAGTGCGGTGTCTCTAAGCGCCTCGCGCGGGTGGGTCAAGCCAACAATGGCGATCCGCCATGCAAAAACATAGCGTCATAGCCGTGTCATCCTCACGCGCTGTTGATTACATGAGCTTGCGAGCGTCGAAAAGGGTGCTAAGCACGTAGCTGTCAACCAGCTGCTGTGGAGCGGCAAGAGGAGATCAGCCAATGCAATTGGGAATTATCGGCCTTGGGCGCATGGGCGGCAACATTGCGCGCCGCCTGATGAAGAATGGCCACGGCACGGTCGTCTATGACCGGGCGCAACAGGCCGTCCAAGCCCTCACCGCCGATGGTTCCGTGGGCGCCGCAGACCTTGCCGACCTCGTCAGCAAGCTTGCCGCGCCGCGCGCCATCTGGGTGATGCTGCCGGCCGGCGCCATCACCGAGGGCACGATCAACACCCTTGCCGGCCTGATGTCGCCGGGCGACGTCATCATCGATGGCGGCAATACCAACTGGAAGGACGATGTACGCCGCGCCAAGAGCCTGGCTGCCAAGGGCCTCGACTATATCGATGTCGGCACCTCCGGCGGTGTCTGGGGCCTGGAGCGCGGCTATTGCATGATGATCGGCGGCAAGGCCGAAACCGTCACCCGCCTCGACCCGATCTTCGCCACCCTTGCCCCCGGCATGGGCGATGTACCGCGTACGCCCAACCGTGAGGGCCATGATCCCCGCGCCGAGCAGGGCTACATCCATGCCGGCCCGCCCGGCGCCGGCCATTTCGTCAAGATGATCCATAACGGCATCGAATATGGCCTGATGCAGGCCTATGCCGAGGGCTTCGACATCCTTCGCTCCGCCAATGCCGAGGGCAAGGCCGAGGGCGAAAGCTTCGACTTCAAGATGGCCGATATCGCCGAAGTGTGGCGCCGCGGCTCGGTGGTCACCTCCTGGCTGCTCGACCTTACTGCTTCGGCCATGGCCTCCGACTCCGAGCTCACCGAATATTCCGGCTTCGTGGAAGATTCGGGCGAGGGACGCTGGACCATCGAGGCGGCGATCGACCAGGCCGTGCCGGCCGAGGTGCTCACGGCCGCACTCTACACCCGTTTCCGCTCCCGCCAGGAGCACACCTATGCGGAGAAGATCCTCTCCGCCATGCGCAAGGGCTTCGGCGGCCATGTCGAGCCCAAAGCAGTGGAACCCAAGGCCTGAGAAATGAACGCCTATCAGATCAACAAGGGCGGTGCGGCTGGCCCGTGCTGCTTCGTTGTGTTTGGCGCCAATGGTGACCTGACAAAGCGCCTGCTCGTGCCGGCGCTCTACAATCTGGCTGCAACCGGCTTGCTGCCCGAGAACTTCTGCATTGTCGGTGTCGTCCGCCGCCCTATGGAGGGCGATACCTTCAGGCAGATGCTGGTGGATGGGCTCAAGCAATTTGCGACGCGCCCCGTCGACCAGGCCGTCGCCGACAAGCTGTTTGGCTGCGTCACCTCGGTGGTGGCGCAGGTCGATGATCCCGACAGCTTCAAGGACCTCGCCAAGCATCTGGAGAAGGTCGAGGCCGGCCGCAATACCGGCGGCAACCGCCTGTTCTACCTGGCGACGCCGCCCAATGGCTTCGCCCCGATCACCCGCCTCCTCCGCGAGGTTGGGCTCAGCCAGGAGGAGGAAGGCGGGCCCTGGCGGCGCGTCATCGTCGAAAAGCCCTTCGGTACCGACCTTGCCTCGGCGCAGGCTCTCAACCGCCAGCTTCTCAGCGTGCTGACGGAAGACCAGATCTACCGGATGGATCATTACCTGGGCAAGGAAACCGTCCAGAACATCATGATCCTGCGGTTCGCCAACGGCCTGTTCGAGCCGATCTGGAACCGCGACCATATCGACCATGTGCAGATCAGCGTGGCCGAGACGGTGACGGTGGAGCGGCGCGGCGCCTTCTACGACCAGACCGGGGCGCTGCGCGACATGGTGCCGAACCATCTGTGCCAGCTTTTGTCGCTGATCGCCATGGAGCCGCCGGCGCGCTACGCCGCCCATTCCGTGCGTTCCGAGAAGGCCGAGGCGCTTGCCGCCATCACGCAATACACGCCCGAGCAGGCGATCTTGAACTCGGTGCGCTCCCAATACGGACCGGGCATCGTCAAGGACCAGGCCGTAACTGCCTACCGCGCCTCTCAGGACGTCAATCCCAAGAGTGTGACGCCGACCTATACGGCGATCAAATTCGCCATCGACAATTGGCGCTGGGCCGGCGTGCCCTTCTATCTGCGCACCGGCAAGGCGCTCGCCAAGCGCAAGACGGAGATCGCTATCCAGTTCAAGGATGCGCCGATCGCCATGTTCCGCGATACCTCCCTCTCGGGCATGGGGCCGAACACGCTGGTGCTCGACATCCAGCCGGACGAGGGCATCACGCTGCATTTCAACGCCAAGGTGCCGGGCCCGAAGATGGACCTCGCCGGCGTCGGCATGGAGTTCAAGTACAAGGACTATTTCGAGGCCGCGGCCAGCACCGGCTATGAGACGCTGATCTATGACTGCATGATCGGGGATGCCATGCTGTTCCAGCGCGCCGATGGCGTGGAAGCCGGCTGGAGCGCCGTGCAGCCCTTCCTCGACGCCTGGGGCATCGCCGGCGAGCGGGGCCTTTCCACCTATGCGGCCGGCTCCGAAGGCCCGGCCGCTTCCGACATCATGCTCGCACGCGACGGGCGCAGTTGGAGGCCCATCGGATGAGCACAGAACGTATCCTCGACGTTTCCGCCGATGCCGATGCGCTCGCCAACCGCGCGGCGGACTGGTTCGTGGCCGAGCTCGCCAGCCGTTCCGGCCCGCTGGCCGTCGCCCTGTCCGGCGGCTCCACGCCCAAGCGCCTCTATGAGCGCCTGACGCGCGATCCCTGGCGCTCCGGTCTCGATTTCAGCCGCATCCATTGGTTCTGGGGCGATGAGCGCATCGTTCCCGCCGACGATGCCAGGCGCAACACGCTGATGGCCGAGACGGCCTTGCTCGACCATGTGCCCGTGCCGCCGGAGAACATCCACGTCATCGCCGCTTCGCCGACCACGCCGGAGGACGCAGCGCTGGCTTATGAAGCCGAGCTGAAGCGCTTCTACGGCGCCGACACGCTGGATCCGGAACGCCCGCTCTTCGACATCATGCTGCTGGGGGTCGGCTCCGATGGCCATACGGCCTCGCTCTTCCCGGGCAAGCCTTCGCTCGCCGTGCGCAACCGTTGGGTGATTTCCTCGGAGCCCGGCCTCGATCCCTTCGTGCCTCGCGTAACGTTGACCTTCCCGGCCATCGCCTCCAGCAGGGCAGTCGCCTTCCTCGCTGCGGGTGCGGACAAGAAGCCGATCCTGGACAAGGTGTTCGCGGGAGCCGACCTGCCCTCCGCCCATGTCACCGCGGCCGGGCCGATCCACTGGTTCCTCGACAAGGCCGCCGTCGGCGAGTGAAAGACCAAAGCGTTTTGCGATTTGAAGGAATCGCCAAGAATCGCAAAGACGCGTCGAAACAAAGAGTTAGAGTAAAGCAGCGTCTACGCTTAGTCGCGCTTTGCTCTAGCGATCACGTATCCGTGATCGCTAGAAATGATCCGGCCGGGCGGGAAGCGCGTAGCATGGCGAAGGAGATCTCGCCATGCGTGTACGCCCCGCTGCCGCTGTGTTTGTCTTTCTCGCCTTAACGCCTGCGATGGCCGCTCCCCTCGCCCCCGCGACGCTCGGCCGGCCAATGGCCGTGATCCTCGTCGATGACGACGAGGGCACCATCCACACCATCATCAGCGATCAGATCCAGGCCTTCCTGCGCGATGATGGCGAGACCGCCTATTCTTTCGCAGCGCCCAGCCTGAAGCTCTATTTCCCCTCGCCCGATGCCTTCATGGCCATGGTGCGCAACGGCTACCAGCCGATCTACCGCGCGCGGCGTTTCAGCTTCGGCGAGTTGAAGCAGATGGACGGCAAGTTCGTGCAATCGGTCGCGATCGTCGGACCTGATGGCGACAGCTGGCGCGCCATCTACACGCTGGTGCGCCAGGATGACGGCAGCCTGAAGATCATCAGCTGCTACTTGGTCAAGGATGCCACCGCGTAAAGCAGTTGAAACGTCGTCATTGCGAGCTGAGCGAAGCAAGGACGGATGAGCGTCCCACCCCTAAGTTTGCACCGTCAGTGCCGATAAGTCCCCTGTGCATCCGCCGCCAAAAACCCTAGATGGGAGGAACCACGCAAGAAGGTTCCCTGCCCCATGACATCCTCGCCCCACCTTGCCTCCACAGAATGGCTCGCTGCCCGTCTGGGCGACCCCACCGTCGCCATCGTCGATGCGTCCTGGTACCTGCCCGCGGCCAACCGGAATGCCTATGAGGAGTACAAGACGGCCCATGTTCCCGGCGCCGTATTCTTCAACATCGACAAGATCGCGGATGTCTCGAGCGGCCTTCCCCACATGCTGCCGACCGAACCCGCCTTTGCCGAAGCCGTGGGCGCCATGGGCATCGGCGAGACGCAGGATATTGTCGTCTATGACGGCTCCGGCCTGTTCTCCGCGCCGCGCGTGTGGTGGACCTTCCGGGTTTTTGGCGCCCGCAATGTCTTCGTCCTCGATGGCGGCTTGCCCGCCTGGCTGGCTGAAAAACGCCCGACGGAAAGCGGTGTTCCCCCTAAAGCACCCGCACACTTCAAGGCCGTGCTTGATCGCCGCCAGGTGAAAAGCGCCGCGGACGTGCAGGCCGCTCTCGCCGGGCATGCCGCCGAAATTGTCGATGCCCGCTCGGCCGATCGCTTCCGGGGCGACGCACCCGAGCCGCGCCCAGGCGTGCGCGCCGGCCACATGCCGGGCGCCCGGAACCTGCCCTTCACCGAGGTGGTGGAGAACGGGCGCCTGGCGCCGCCAGAGAAGATCCTTGCAGCCCTGGAGGCCGCGCGGGTCGATCTTTCAAAGCCGCTGATCACCAGTTGCGGCTCCGGTGTCACGGCAGCCATCCTCGCGCTCGCCTTCGAGACGGCCGGCAAACCAGTGGAAGCGATCTATGACGGCTCCTGGGCCGAATGGGGGTCACGTCAGGATCTGCCACTTGCCAAAGGAGACTGAAGAATCGGCGGTCTCCGACCGCTACTCCGGGAAACGATAGACCTACCCGAAATGAAGATGGCGGTCGGAGACCGCCACTCCAAAAAATAAACGCCCACAAACTGTTGCGGGCGTTTCTTCATTCCAATTCGCAATGAACCCGAGCTCACTGCCCCATCGAAGCGGTGACCGGCGGGGTCGGGATCACGCTCGGCAGGGCGGCGGGAGCCGGCGAGGCGAAAGCCGTGGCCGACGGCTCGACGGTCATTGAAGGCTGGATCGGCGGTAGCGGAACCTTGGCCTTGGCGAGATTGACCTGACCGACCGAACCCATCGAGGGCGGCGTGACGGTCTTGCCCAGAATACCGTCCGAGCTGCGCGGACGCGTGGGCGGCAGCGGCGTGAAAGCCATGTTCAGGCTGGCAACAGCTTCCGGAGCCGGGGCCGGTGCAGGCACCGCCACGGCCGGCTCGGCCTGAGCCACCATCGGTGGCACCTCAACCGGCCTGACGATCGGCGACGGCGTCTCGCTCACCGTCGGGGCGACCTGCGGCGTCGCATCGGCGATCATCGTGTTCGGTGCAGCGCCCGGCATCGGGGCAGGCGTGCCGTCCGTCCGCAGGGTAGCCAGCAGCATCTTGGTGTCACCGCCCGTATCAGGCGCACGGCCGACATATTCGATCTTCACCTTGCCAACGCCCGAGCCCTTGAACTGCAAGAGATCGGCAGCGCGGCTCGACAGATCGATCAGGCGGCCGTGAACATAGGGGCCGCGGTCGTTGACACGCACCACGATCGAAGTGCCGTTGCTCATATTGGTGACGCGGGCATAGCTTGGCAGCGGCATGGTCTTGTGGGCGGCGGTGAGGCCCATCATGTCGAAGCGCTCACCGTCGGCCGTCTTGCGGCCATGGAAGTCGGCGCCATACCAGGAAGCCAGGCCCACGGCGGTGTATTTGGAATCGCCGGTCGCCGGGACATAGCGCTTGCCGCCGACGACATAAGGCTTGTCGGTACCGTTCTTGCTGCGAACGGGCGGTGTGGCAACCGTCGGCGCGCCGATGGGCGGAGCCATGATGGGAGCAGCTTCAGCAACCTGCGGTGCGGCCTTCACGTTGTGGGAGTAATTGTTGGAGGCACAGCTTGCCAGGGCGGCACAGCCGAGAACGGCAAGGGCAAGCTTGGCGGCGGGAGCAACCGCCCGGACATTCCGGAAATCGGAAGAAGTGTCGGAAATACGCAACTCGACGAGATCTTGAACAGCCGAGAGGTTTTCCGCCATCTCAGATTCCTTTTTATCGGCAGCGACCCGACTGGGGTCTGCGCGCGGCGATACCGTGGAATTCACGACATGGCGGGGCGCAGGCAATCGCATCCTGCTGTTTCATTTCGGAGCACGAGACCGTCCTTCACCGCGTGCCCAGATTCGGAAATCCTTTCGGATCTCTGCCACAAGAACGCCCGGACAATATGTCCAAATTGCGGCAAAGTTTCCAAACCGTAAACAGGCGATAGCCCAATGCGTGGCAAAATGAAAGCCCCGCCGCCCAAAATCGACGCACCAGGTCGTGCACGCGCCCTCTTCCGGCGACCGTCCCGTTTAATGATTTTCCTTGTGAAATCAGATAGAAAGATCGAATTAACCAGCAAAACGATAGCCAACTATCTTGCCGGCAAAAAATTATCTCTTAACAAAACTTTACCAACCGGCGCGTGTACCGGAAACACAATTCGATCATAAATGTTAGTGAGAGATTACGGCGCCTTCCGGCCTGGCTTGAGGCCTCAATTGTGGTCAGGCCATCATATCCTTGCCACAACCTTAATGGATATGGCAGGCAGGGATCTGGGAATTTCCGCTGAGGCAACCCGCATTCGCGTCTGCAGGTCCGCTCTTGCATTCGCGAACAAGCACCGATTTCTTTTTATGGGGTCGTTGCGACGCCACCCCTACAGAAGGCCCTATCGTGAAGTCAGTTCAGCGGCAAACGTGCGTATCCCGACCCTTTATCAGGCCCCTGGCGGTCGTGGCGCCTCTGTTCGCTATCTTGGCCGGATGCGCGGAGGTCAAGCCGCTCGACGTCACGGTCGCGGTGCCACCGGCCTATCAGCAGGCCCCAAAGGACAAGCCAGCTCCGCCCGTGCGTGCCGATTGGTGGCGTAGCTTCCGCTCCGCCGAGCTGACCGCCTTGGTCGAGGAGGCGCGTATCGACAATCTCGACATCGCCACCGCCATCGCCAATGTGGAGCAGGCCCAGGCCGGCATCACGGCCGCCGGCGCGGCCCTCTTTCCACAGATCAATGGCGATGCCTCGGCCCAGCGTGCCCGCTCGGCATCGCTCACCGGGCATGTCGGCCAGGGACGGGCGACCTACTCCCTCTCAGCGAGCGCCAGCTACGAGATCGACTTCTGGGGCAAGAACAGCCAGGCGCTGGCGGGTGCCAACTCGACCCTGGCAGCGACGCAGTATGACCGCGACACCGTCGAGCTCACCACCATCGCCAGCGTCGCCAATGCCTATTTCAGCATTCTCGCGGCGCAGGATCGCCTCGGCATCGCCCGCGACAACGCCACCAGCGCCAGCAGCATCCTCACCATTCTCAACAACCAGCTGAAGGCGGGCACCACCACGGCATTGGCCGTGGCCCAGCAGCAGAGCCTGCTCGACCAGCAGCGTGCCAGCATCCCGCCGCTAGAACTGAGCATCGCGGAAAACAGGGCCGCCATCGCCCTGCTGGTCGGCAAGCCGCCGGCCCTGGTCAGCGTCAAGGGCGGCGGCACGGGCAGCGTCCATGCGCCCGTGGTGGCGGCCGGCATTCCTTCGCAATTGCTGACTCGCCGGCCTGATGTTGCCGCGGCGCAGGCGACCCTGATCTCCTCGCACCAGAGCGCGCGTTCGGCCTATGCCGCGCAATTCCCCTCGATCTCGCTTACTGGCCAGGGCGGTGTGGAGAGCGCCGCCCTCAAGAGCCTGTTCGATCCGGCGGCAGGCTTCTATCAGGTCGCCGCCGGCGCGACGCAGCCGATCTTCGACGGTGGCACGCTGCGCAGCGCCGTGGAGCGCGCCAATGGCGTGCAGGACGCCGATCTCGCCGCCTACCGCAAATCGGTGGTGCAGGCTTTCGTCGACGTCGAGAATGCGTTGGCGGAGGTCCGCCAGCTCAGCCGGCAGCTGGCTCTGCAACAGGCCGTCGTCACCAGTTCCCGGCAGGCTTACGACATTTCAGAACGGCAGCTGCGGGAAGGCACGGTCGACCTCGTCACCGTGCTGCAGACCGAACAGACCCTGTTCAGCGCCCAGGACACACTGGCGCAAGTCAAATTGCAGCGATTGCAGGCGCTTGTAAGCCTGCACCAGGCTCTCGGTGGCGGCTGGACCGCGCCCACCCCACTGACGCCACAAAATTAAGTGTCATGACTGTTAACGCCGTTCCGACGGCAGATTTCTTTCGATGATTCGACTGGGTTGATAATGGCGAAACTCTCGCGGAGCCTCTTCACGGTGGCGGTGCTGCTGATCGCCGGCGGCACGGCGGCCTATGTGACGCGGGACAAATGGCGGACCTCAGCCCCGCAATGGCTTCAAGCCTATATACCGCCATCAGCGGCGGGCGATCCCCCCCAGGGCGGCGGCGCGGGCGCCCCTTCGGCGGGCGGTCAGGCCGGTGGAGCCGGTGGCGGACGCCGGGGCGGGCGGCGCGGCGGTTCCGACAGCGGTCCGATTCCGGTCCTGACGGCCGATGCGAGTGCCGCCGACGTGCCCGTGACGCTGGATGGCGTCGGCACGGTGAAGGCCTTCAACACAGTGACGATCACGCCTCAGGTCAATGGCCAGATCGTCGATCTCCCCTTCAAGGAGGGACAGGACGTCAAGACAGGCGACGTGATCGCCCGGATCGACGATTCCACCTACAAGGCGGCGCTCGACCAGGCCATCGCCAAGCGGGCGCAGGACCAGGCCTCGCTCGACAATGCCAAGATCGATCTGCAGCGCTATGAGGGGCTCGTCGCCACCAATTCGGTGACCAAGCAGACCGCCGACACCCAGCGCGCCACCGTCGCGCAGGACGAGGCCCTGCTCAAATCCGACGATGCCGCCATCGCCAGCGCCAAGGCGACGCTGGCCTATACGGTGATCACGGCTCCCATCGATGGACGCACCGGCATCCGCAGCGTCGATATCGGCAATGTCGTGCAGGCCAATAGCGGCACGGGCATCGTCACCATCTCTCAGATGAAACCGATCTCGGTTCTCTTCAACCTGCCCCAGCAGTCGCTCGCCGACATCATGGCGGCTAGCGCCGGCGGCGCGTTGCAGGTGCAGGCGCTACGCGGCGACAACAAGACGGTGATCGATACCGGCACGCTCGACGTGATCGACAACCAGGTCGACACGACGACCGGAACCATCAAGCTCAAGGCCAATTTTCCCAATAATTCCGAGGCGTTGTGGCCGGGAGCTTTCGTGAATGCGAGGCTTTTGGTGAAGACGCTGAAGGGCGCCATCGTGGTGCCCACCGCTGCCGTTCAGCGCGGGCCGAACGGGCCTTTCCTCTATGTGCTGAACGAGAACAAGTCCCAGCTGCGGCCGGTCACCCTCGGCCAGCAGGGGGATCAGCAGACCGTGGTCGAGACCGGGCTCAAGCTCGGCGAGAAGGTCATCACCACCGGCTTTGCCCGCCTCAGCGACGGCTCGGCCGTCGAGGTGACGGCCCCGGCCGGCAATGCGGCTCCGGTGGCAGGCGCCGGCATTGGCGCGAATGCCGGCAATGACGCGACGCCTGCCCCCGCCACGCCCGCACGTACGGGCGGCGCGGACACGCCACAGGCGGGCGATGCCGCACAGGGCGATAGCAATGGCAAGAGCTGGCACAAGGGCGGTGGCAATGGCAGCGGCCGCCGGCATCAGCAGGGCGGCGCCAATGCGGCTGAAGGCAGCCAGTCCGGGAGTGACAACGGCACTGCCAACAGCGGCAACACCACGAGCCAGCCGGCCCAATGAACGGCGTCTCCGCCCCTTTCATCCTCCGGCCGATCGCGACCTCGCTGCTCGGGGTCGCGGTGCTGCTCGGCGGCCTGCTCGGCTATTTCGCCCTGCCTGTGGCTCCGCTGCCGCAGGTCGACTTCCCGACCATCCAGATCACCACGCAATTGCCGGGCGCCGAGCCCGAGACCATGGCCTCGCTGGTCACGGCGCCGCTGGAGCGCAATCTCGGGCAGATTCCCGCCATCTCGACGATGGTGTCCTCCTCGGCGTTCGGCATCAGCCAGATCACCCTGCAGTACAATCTCGGCCGTGACATCGATGGCGCGGCGCAGGACGTTCAGGCCGCCATCAACGCCTCCGCCGCGACACTGCCCACCGGCCTGCCCTACCCGCCGACCTACGCCAAGGTGAACCCGGCCGACACGCCGATCGTAACGCTGGCCCTGCGCTCGAAATCGCAGACCATCCGCAACCTCTCCGACATGGCCGACACGCTGCTCGCCCAGCGCTTTGCCGAGGTGAGCGGCGTCGGCCATGTCGATGTCCAGGGCGGCGTGCGCCCCGCTCTGCGGGTGCAGGTGGACCTTACCCGTGCCGCCGCCTACGGCCTTGGCCTCGAGGACATCAGGACCGCCATCACCTCCTCCACCGTGGCCGGCGCCAAGGGTTCGCTCGACGGCGCCGCGCAGTCCTACACCATCGCCGCCAACGACCAGATCAGCGCGGCGGATGCCTTCGCCAATGTGGTGATCGCCTACAAGAATGGCGCGCCGGTGCGCCTCAAGGACATCGCCGATGTCGTCGAGGGCCTCGAGAATGCCCGCGTCGGCGCCTACTACGACGGCCAGCCGGCGGTGGTGCTCGACATCATGCGCCAGCCCGGCGCCAATGTGATCTCCACGGTCAAGAGCGTGCTCGCCGCCCTGCCGGAACTGCGCCGCAGCCTGCCTGCCGATGTCTCGCTCGATATCGTCAATGACCGCACGCAGACCATCCAGGCCTCGATCGACGATGTCGAGATGACGCTGGCGCTCAGTGTCGGCCTCGTCATTCTGGTCGTCTTCATCTTCTTGCGCACCCTGCGCGCCACCATCATCGCCGGCGTGGCGCTCCCGCTGTCGCTGATCGCCGCCTTCGGCGTGATGTACTTCTGCAACTTCAGCCTCGACAACCTCTCGCTGATGGCGCTCACTATCGGCGCCGGCTTCGTGGTCGACGACGCCATCGTGATGATCGAGAACATCGTGCGCCATATCGAAGAGGGCGAGAGCCCGTTCGAAGCAGCACTGAGGGGCGCCCAGGAGATCGGCTTCACCATCATCTCGCTGACGGTCTCGCTGATCGCGGTGTTCATCCCGCTTCTGTTCATGACCGGCATCGTCGGGCGCATGTTCCGGGAATTCGCGCTGACGCTGACCATCGCGGTCGTCGTCTCCGCCGTGATCTCGCTGACGCTGACGCCGATGATGTGCGCGCGCCTGCTCACCGCCAGCCATGGCGAACGCAAGGGCCCGCTGGAATGGATCGAAAAGGGCTTCGACAAGATCATCCAAGGCTATCGCGCCAGCCTGGTATGGACGCTGCGCCATGGCTTCCTGATGCTGCTGCTGACGCTGGGCACGCTGGCGACGACGATCTGGCTCTATATCGCCATCCCCAAGGGCTTTCTGCCCCAGCAGGACACCGGCCTCATCACCGCCGTGATCGAGGCGGAGCCGACCGCCTCCTTCGACGCCATGAAGCGCGTGCAGGCCTCGGTCGCCGACATAGCCCGCAAGGATCCCGACGTGGTGTCGGTGGTCTCCAGCATCGGCGTCTCCGGCACCAACCTCACCTCCAACACAGGCTCGCTTTCGCTGGTGCTGAAGCCGCGCAACAAGCGCCAGGCCGATGCCACCGCGATCATCGAGCGGCTGCAGGCGCAAACCGGAAAGATCCCCGGCATCACCGTCACCTATCAGAGTGTCCAGGATATCCGCATCACCGCCCGCGCCGGGCGCGCTCCCTACCAGTACACGCTCACCGGCACGGATGCGACGGAGGTCGACAACTGGGCCGACAAGCTCGCGGCCGAACTCAGGCGCTCGCCTTTGATGCGGGACGTCACCTCGGAAGTGCAGAATGGCGGCTCCAAGCTGTTCGTGCAGGTCGACCGCGACACCGCCTCTCGCCTCGGCGTCTCCATGCAGGACGTTTCCAACGCGCTGAACAATGCCTTCGGGCAGCGCCAGATCGCCACCATCTATGCACAGGCGAACCAGTATCGCGTCATCCTGGAGGCACGGCCGGAGGATCAGGTCGGCCCGAGCGTGCTCAGCCGCATCTATGTGTCGAGCTCGGCCAGCGCTTCGGGCCTAGCCACCACCACCAACCCCAATGCCGGCACGGTGGGCGCGAGCGGCTCGGCCACCAACATCCCGACCGAGTCGGGGGCCGTCGACAATCAGGTGCCCCTCAACGCCTTCACCACGGTGGAGCATCGCACTGCCCCACTGGTGGTGGAGCATGACGACCAGTTCCCCTCTGCCACCGTCAGCTTCGACGTCGCCCGCAATGCTTCTCTCAGCGACGCGGTAACGGCAATCGATCGGGCGCAGCGCGATACCGGCATGCCAGCCTCCATCACCACGCGCTTCACGGGCGACGCGGCGGAGTTCGCCTCCTCGCTCGCCAACCAGCCCTGGCTCATCCTGGCGGCGGTGATCACCATCTATATCGTGCTCGGCGTGCTCTATGAGAGCGCCATCCACCCGGTGACCATCCTCTCCACCCTGCCCTCTGCCGGCGTCGGCGCCCTGCTGGCGCTCGAATATACGGGCAAGGAGCTCTCGCTGATCGCCCTGATCGGCATCGTGCTGCTGATGGGCATCGTGAAGAAGAACGCCATCATGATGATCGACTTCGCCATCGAGGCGCAGCGCGAGCATGGCATGGACCCGCATGAGGCGATCGTCACCGCCTCGGCCCTGCGTTTCCGCCCGATCATGATGACCACGCTCGCCGCCCTGTTCGGCGCCCTGCCGCTGGCGCTCGGGCACGGCATGGGCTCGGAGCTGCGCATCCCGCTCGGCATCACCATCATCGGTGGCCTGCTGCTCAGCCAGCTCCTGACGCTCTACACCACGCCCGTGATCTATCTCGGCTTCGAGCGCCTGCGCGACTATTTCAGCCGCAAACCCGAGCCGGCGCCGCAGGGATGAACATCTCCGAGCCCTTCATCCGCCGGCCGATCGGCACGATCCTGTTGTCGATCGGATTGCTGCTCGCGGGGCTTGCCGCCTATCGCCTGCTGCCGGTGGCGAGCCTGCCGGCCATCGATTTGCCGACCATCCTGGTCAGCGCCAACCGTCCGGGCGCCGACCCCACCACCATGGCCAGCAGCGTCGCCGCGCCGCTCGAGCGCCAGCTCGGCTCGATTGCCGGCGTGACCGAGATCACCTCGCGCTCGCAGCTCGGCTCCACCAACATCATCATCCAGTTCGACCTGTCGCGGAACATCGACAGCGCCGCGCAGGATGTGCAGGCGGCCATCAACGCCTCGGTCTCGGACCTGCCCTCGGACCTCTCCACCACGCCATCGCTACGCAAGTTCAATCCCAACGCCATACCCATCCTGATCCTGGCGATGACCTCGGACACGGTCGGCGCCAGCGACATGTTCGATGCCGCCGACACCGTGATCGTGCAGCGCATTTCGCAGGTCGACGGCGTGGGCGATGTGACGGTGAGCGGCGCCGACCAGCCGGCGATCCGCGTGACGCTGCAGCCCGACCGCATCTCGGCCATGGGCCTGTCCATGGACACGATCCGCCAGGCCATCGTGGACGCCAACGCCATCAGCCCGCTCGGCTCCTTCGACGGCCCTGACACCTTCACGATGATCGACACCGGCGGCCAGATCACCAAGCCGGAGGACTATGCCAGCATCATCATCCATGCCGGCAATGGCACCGCAGTAAGGCTCGGCGACATCGCCAAGGTCGAGGAAGGCGTGCGCAACGTCAATTCCAGCGCGACCTACAATGGCAAGCCCGCCATCCTGCTGACCATTACCAAGGAGGCCAACGGCAACGTCATCGACACGGTCGACGCCATCAAGGCGTTGCTGCCGACCTTCAAGGGGCGCATCCCGGCCGGTATCGACATCGCCGTCCTGACCGACCGAACCACCACGATTCGGGCCAGCGTCGACGACATGCAATGGACCCTGATGGCTTCCGTGGCCCTCGTCATCCTCGTGGTGTTCGTCTTCCTGCGTCGCTCGACGCCGGTGCTCGCCGCCGGCGTGACCGTGCCGCTGTCGCTGGCCGCCACCTTCGGCGCCATGTGGATCGCCGGTTTTTCGATCGACAATCTCTCGCTGATGGCCCTCGTCGTCTCGGTGGGCTTCGTGGTCGACGACGCCATCGTGATGGTGGAGAACGTCTATGGCAAACGCGAGGCCGGCATGCCGCCGATCGAGGCCGCCATCGAGGGCGCCCGGCAGATCGGCTTCACGGTGATCTCCATCAGCCTGTCGCTGCTGGCCGTCTTCCTGCCGCTGTTCTTCGCCGGCGGCATCACCGGGGAATTCCTGCTGGAATTCGCGATGACGCTGGCCTTCGCCGTGGTGGCCTCCACGGTGATCTCGCTGACGCTCACGCCGATGATCCTGGCCCATCGCGGGCACCACGAGAACCATGAGCGCAACAACCTCGCCGACCGCATGGTCGAGGGCATCCTCAACGCCATGGTCGGCTTCTACGGCTTCACCCTGCGCCGCGTGCTCGACTATTGGGGCGCGACACTCATCATCATTTTCGCGACGATCGCCTATACTTTCTATCTCTATGGTGCGTTGCCCAAGAGCCTGGTGCCGCAGGACGATGGCGGCTTCATCCAGGGCTCCAGCCAGGCGTCGAGCGATGCCTCCTACCAGGCCGTCGTCGGCTGGCAGCAGCAGGCCGCGGCGATCATCCAGAAGAACCGCTATGTTACCGGCGTCGGCTCCTCGATCGGCTCCAGCCCCTTCGGCGGCACCAATTCCGGCCAGTTCAGCATCTCGCTGGTGCCGCCCGACGAACGCCCTTCCACCGACGAGGTGATCGCTGAGCTGCGCCAGGCCCTGCACCCGGTCGCCGGCCTCGACATCTTCATGTTCGCGCCGCAGGACGTACGCGCCGGCGGACGTCAGTCGCAATCGCAATATCAGTACACGCTCTGGGGGCCCAATCTCGACGAACTGGTGGAATGGGCGCCCAAGCTCATGGACAAGCTGAAGACGCTTCCCGGCCTCACCGACATCAATTCGGATCGCCAGCGCAGCGGCCTGCAGGCCAACGTCGTGATCGATCGCGACGCCGCGGCCCGGCTCGGCGTGCCGATCAACGAGATCGACGCGGCGCTCAGCAACGCCTTCGCCCAGCGGCAGATTTCGACGATCTATACCCAGCGCAACCAATATCGCGTGGTGATGACCGTGCCGCCTTCGCGAAGCGTCGACCCCAGCGACATATCGAGGCTCTACGTGCCCGGCAGTTCCGGCATCGTCCCCCTGTCGGCCGTCGCCCACATCGAACGCGGCCTGGCGCCCCTGCAGGTCAACCACCAGGGTCAATATCCCTCGATCACCATCTCCTACAACCTTCATACCAATGTGAAGGTGCAGGAGGCCTCGGACGCCATCGAGCGGGCGGTGGATGAGATGCATCTGCCCAACGACATCCACGCGGAAGCGGCCGGCGATGCAAGGCAGGCGGCGCAATCGGGCGGCAGCTTCGGCATCCTGGTGATCGCGGTGCTGCTCACCGTCTATATCGTGCTGGGCGTGCTCTATGAGAGCCTCGCCCATCCCCTCACCATCCTCTCCACCCTCCCCTCCGCGGGCCTGGGCGGGCTGATCGCGCTGAGCTACGCCAATATGGAGCTCACCATCGTCGCCTTCATCGGCATCATCCTGCTGATCGGCATCGTGAAGAAGAACGGCATCATGATGGTGGATTTCGCCCTCGAGGCCGAACGCGACCACGGCGCCTCCTCGCGCGAGGCCATCTTCGAAGCCTGCATGAAGCGCTTCCGCCCGATCCTGATGACGACGCTCGCCGCCATCCTCGGCGCCCTGCCCCTGATCCTCGCCACCGGCCCCGGCACGGAGCTGCGCCGCCCCCTCGGCGTCACCATCGTCGGCGGCCTCCTGGTGAGCCAGGTCCTCACGCTCTACACGACGCCGGTGATCTACCTGATGCTCTCGCGCCTCCACCACTACTGGAGCGTCAAGCCGCGCGGACCGAGCCGGAAGGCCGAGCCGATGCCGGAGGGCCACGGGGCGTGACGCGGGTATCATTCCCGGGAGCGCGGACGTCCCGTCCATAGGCGCTAAGATAAGCCGAGGGCGCGACCTGAATCCTTCCCCGACTGCGGGGAAGGTGTCAGTGCAAAGCACTGACGGAAGGGGTAGAGTGGCGCAACATCAGCCATTCCGGCCTTGTCGCGCCACTCTCCCCCACCCGTCCCGGCTGCGCCGGTCCACCCTCCCCGAAGGCGGGGAGGGAATCCCGCGCCCTCACCGGCTTATCCTAGCGCACATCGACGTCCCGTCCGCTCTTGAACCGCTTCGCGAAACCAGAAGGGCGCGGCCTCTGACTGAGGCCACGCCCTTTTCATGGTCTGCTTCCATCACCGCCCCGGCTGTCCCGGAACGGTATCGTTTCAAGAGCGGACTGGAAGTCCGCGCTCCCAGGGCGCTCCCGGCTACCACATATAGCGCAGGCCGGCGGTACCCTTGACGATGTAGTTGTCCTTGCCGCCATGGCCGCTGAGCGCGGTGGCGATGTCGGCCTCGCCATAGACGCTCCACTTGTCGTTCCAGGCATAGGTGCCGCCGACGCCGACCTCGCCCCAGAGCTTCTGGTTCTTCTGGTGCACCGTGGTGCCGGCGACATCCATGCTGGTGCCGCCCAGGAACTCGTAGCTCAGATTGGCGATGCCGTAGATCTGCAGGCGGCGCATCTTGCCGTCATCGCCCTTCCAGCTCGACAGGTTTTCGAGCCGCACGCCGGCCCGGCCCTTGAGGCTGTCGCCGGCGCCGAGCGCCACCCTGTCGCCCAGCGTGTCGGTGTAGCTGGAGAAGTCGACATGGGTCCAGGCGAGCTGGGCCTGCGGCACGATCGACCAGCCCGAACCGAGGTCGAAGCGCTTGCCCACTTCCACGCTCAACAGCGAGGACCAGCCCTTGTTCTTGCCGCCGCGGCTGTTGCTGAGATCGGACTGGTAATAGGTGAACTGGCCGATGCCGTCGACATAGAGGCCGTTGTCGCCAAGCCAGGTGAGGTTGACGCCCAGCCCATAGCCTGTCGTGGTGATCTTGCCGTCCGGCCGCACGGCGCCGCTGACCGGGTCGCGCGTCATCTTGATGCGGGCCACCGAGGTGCCGATGGTGCCATAGGCGCCGAAGGTCAGCTCGCCTGCCCCGTTCTCGAACAGGGTGCCCTCATAGCCGGCCTGCGTGAAGCCGAGGCCCTGGGTGTAGGAGGAACCGGCCCGCGGCGTGAAGGACGAATATTGGCCACCGACCCGCCCCCAGGCCCCGGCGCCGTAGAGCACCGGGCCGCCACGCTGGTAGGCGCCGTTCTGCTCGGTGGTGGGCGTGCAGCGATAGTTCTGCGAGGCATCCTTGCACCAGACCGGATCGGCCGGCGTGCCGTTCGGCCAGATGCGGTTGCCGGTGCGCTGCTGCAAGGTGCCGAGGGTGGAGAAGGCGTAGGTGCTCAGCACGTCGGCATAGGGCAGCACCGTCTGGGCGTCCGGGTTCAGAGCGGGCCCTCCACGCACGGGATCGACCGAGCGCAGGTACCAGTTCTGGTTGGTCGCGTCGGCCCCGACCCCGCCATAGAACAGCGAGTAGTCGAAGGCACCGGCCGATACTGCCCCATTCATGTGAAACGCGGCGGGATCGGTGGTGGCACTGTTGATCGCCTGAACCACCAGAATACCGTCCTTCGTCGTCTGCGCGCCAGGACCGCTGGCATTGACGATGTCGAGCAGGGTCGACCCCGTCGCCGTGCCGCCACCATTGCCGCCATCGATCACCAGCTTGTCGGAGGGCGAGGCGTCATCGCCCAGATAGGTGTCGAGCCGGATGGTGCCGCCCTGGCCGACATAATTGCCCTTGATCGTCAGCGTATCCGTCGGACCGGTGGTCCCGTTGGTCAGGTCGATCAGGCCGGCATTGTTCACCGTGACCGGCCCGTTCACCGCCGCGATCACCGGATTGATGCCGTTGCCGGCGCGCAGCACCGAAGTGGCGTCGATGTTCACCGTGGGATCGTCCATCGTCAGGTTGCCCGTCAGCGTCCAATCCGTGCCGTTCTTCAGGTTGATCGTATCCCAACCCGTGCCAAGGTTGATGCCCTTGGCGAGGTTATCCGCCGCCAGGCTCGCGCCCTCGTACTGGATGTTGCTCAGATTGAGGACGTCGTTCTTGTCGCCACTATCAGGCGTGCCGCCGTCGAGATGGTAGACGGTGGCCAGATCCGCAGCGGCCTTGTTGGCGATGGTGAGCGTATCGTTGCCCGCGCCCATCTCGATCGAGCCATTGAGCGAACCACCCGTCCAGTTCACCGCATCGGAACCGGCGCCGGCCTTGACGATGCCGGTGATGTTGCCGGCGACCATGTTGATCGTATCGGCGGCGGCCGAGCCCAGGATCGCCGTGCCGGCCGGGCCGGTGGAGGCGATGGTGCCCTGGTTGGTGAAGTTCGCCCCGCCGGTGGCCGGCGAGAGGTCGACCACCGGGGCCGTGCTCTGCGAGGTCAGCGAGCCGGTGGAGACGACCGGGTTGGAGGTCGCGACCTTCAGGGCCGAGCCGCCGCCGGCGGCGACATCGACAGTGGCACCGATGACGGCTTGGCTGGCCGAGGCCACGTTGATGCCGGTGGCGCCGGCGCCGGTGACATGCACACTGGAGTCCACCTCGGCCTGGCCGGTGGTGTTGACGGTGACGCCGGTGGCATTGGCCCCCACGACATTGAAGACGTAGCCCGCGCCGATATTGAGGTCGTTCGCCGTGGCGGTGCCGTCGGCCTTCTGGAACAGATAGCTGGTGGCGCCGGCGCCGTTGGCGTTGATGGTGGCGGTGGACGCCGTCGCCGTGCTCGTGGCGGTCCGGATACCCGCGCCCGAGCCGTTGACGTTGATGGTGGTCCCCGTCAGGCCGATGCCGGCGAGTTCCGCCTTGTTCTCGATGCCATTGCCGGTGCCGTTGGTGGTCAGCGTCACCGCACCGGTGTTGAGGCCGGTGGTGCCGGTATCGACCAGGATGGCATGGGCGGTGCCGCCGCCGACATAGGTGCCGGTGTTGACCGCCAGGCCCGCACCGTTGGCTATGCGCAGCGCTGCAGTGCCATCATTGGCGGTGATGGTGCTGGCGTTCTCGATGGTCGAGCCCGCGCCCTCCAGGAACACGCCGGTGCCGTTGGCGACGGTGATGTTGGCCTGGTTGTTGAGATCGCCGCCCGCCAGCACATGCACGGCGGTGGCATTGGCCCCGCTCATGGTGATCGTGCCCTGGTTGACGATCTTGCCGAGGTTCTGGGCCTGGAAGGCGGTGGCATTGGCCCCCGCCACGGCGATGGCCGCTTGGTTGGTCAGGGTGGTGGCGGCATCGGGGGCACCGACAGCGGCGCCCGAGAGGTCGTGCTTCTGGCCATCGGCAAGCCCGATCAGGCCGCCGGCGCCGGTGAGGCTGGCGGAGACCCCGGCATCAATGCTGCCGGTGGCGCCACCCTCGACGATGAAGCCGGTGGCGCTCGCCCCGGTGACGTTGAGGGCCCCGCCGGTGAGCTCGACATTGGTGGTCTTGCCGGTGGCATTGACCGCCACCGAGCCGGTGCCCGAAGCGGTGAGCGGGGTGGCCGAGGTCAGGCTGGCGCCATCCTCGATGCGGAAGAGGGTGGCTCTGGTGTTGTTGGCATCGAGCGCAGTGGCGGTGCTGGTGATGGTCGAGCCCGCCCCCAGGGCATGGAAGGCGATCTGGTCGCTGCCGTTGAACACCGGCAGGGCCGTGCCGGAGACATTAATCTTGGCACCGTTCAAGGCCTGGGCGCCGATGGCGCCGGTGCCGTTCAAGGTCAGGGTCGAGCCCGCCTGCATGTTGGCGACGGCATTGACACCGTCGGCGACCACGCCGCGGGTGCGGTCGGCTACCGAGCCGCCATTCACCGTGATCTTGCCGGTGTTGTTGGCGGTGGTGGTCAGCCCGCCTGCGCCCGAGGCGACGGCGATGCCGACGCCGCCATTGGTGACGGCGATATTGCCCGAATTGGTGCCGGTGGCGCCCGTCTCAACCGAGATGCCGGTGGTGTGGGCGCCGGTGAAGGTGATGTCGCCCGAATTGGTGAACTGGGCCTGATTCTCAGCGATATAGCCGGTAACGTTGTCCTTGGCGGAGGTCAGTGTGGCGGCGCTGGTCAGCGAGGTGGTCGGCACCGGAGCCCCCACGGCCGCCCCGGTCAGGTCATGGTCCTGGCCATCGACGATGCCGGCGATGACGCCGTCGCCCAGCATGTTGATCTTGGCGGTCGCGGCAATGGTGCCGGTGGCGCCGCCCTCGACATAGAAGCCGCGTGCACCAGTGCCGGTGAGGTTGACCGTCATGGCGCCGCTCTGCAGATCCGAGCCGGCGTCGCGCACGCGCACCACGGTCGAGCCCTGGCCCGAGCCGGTCAGGGTGGAGGTGCCCCCGGCAAAGTCGGCCCCGCCCGCCATCAGGAACAAAGTCGAGTTCTGGGTGGAGACGTCGAGCGCAGTCGCCGCGTTGTTGATCTTGGAGCCATTGCCATAGCCGTAGAAGCCGATCTGGTCGGAGCCGGAAACGAAGTTCACCGCTCCAGTGGCCCCTACATTCACTGTCCCACCATTGCGGGCATGCACGCCGATAGCACCTTGCCCGGTGAGGTTGACGGCGCCGTTGACCGTGGCCGTTGCCTTGGCACCATCCACCCACACACCGAAATTGCGAGTGCCGGAAGCCGGATCGGCGCCGCCGGCCACATGGATGGTGCCGTTAGAGGTGGCGGCCGTCGCCGTGCCGTTGTCGGAGAGTATCTGGATGCCAACGCCGTTGACGCCATTGAGATTGATCACTCCAGCTGCACCGTTGGTTACAATGGAGGTCGAATCGACAACGGACATGCCGACATTGAGGGCCGGGACGCCCGCAACGGCGCCGTTGACGTTGATCGTGCCATTGTTGGTCAGCGTACCGGTCGCTCCCGGCATCGCCGCCATGGCGGCAGCATTCTCCGTCTTGGTGCCGATGGTTATGGTGCCATTATTGATGCCCTTTCCAGAGCCACGGCCCACATCGGTAATACTGATGCCGTAGGACTGAACCGACAAGGCGACATCCGGAACCACCTCCGGGCTTGTGGCACTATATTGCGCCGCCCGGCCCAAATAGATCGTGCCTCCCGCGGCATTGGTGAAAACGGACGTGCCATTGACAACAGCTCCGCTCACGCTCCCATCAATAATACCCGGGTTGACGCCAACATTGATAATGCCCGTATTAGTCGCCGTTGAAGAGCCTGTCAGTCCTATCGCCTTGTTGTCCGAGCACCCGGCCCCCGTGCACAGGCCGGAATCCGACCTGCCGGCTACATTCATGATGCCGTTGTTCGTGTAAGTGCTACTGCTTGCCAGCACCCCTCGCCCTCCGACATACCCCGCGGACGAGAAGTTATTCGGCGGAGGGGCACCCGTTGAGGTATCGAAATTATTGCCTGAGGCATAACCGCTTGAGATTACGCCGTTGTTGATTCCGATACTGCCGTTCTCCAGCTCGACCTGGGTAAAGTGACCTGAAATCCTTCCGTCGTTGATCACCGTTCCACCGTTGGTGGCCCATAGAGCGTAGCCGCCGCGAACATCGAGTTGCCCGGAGGCCGTGACCCGCCCGATCGCCTTCGCGCCATCTGCCTGGATGACAGCAAGCGTTCCCAACGGCAAGCCAAGTTCATCGCCTGGCGAGGTCGAGTTGTCATAAACAACGTTTTGGGTGGAATAGCTTACGCCCTGCGCGAAGGCCGCATCATAGGCGGCCTGGGTATGCAACGCGCCATTTTGGGCCGAAGCAATCAGGAAGTTGTTGTAGGCCTGGAGCTGCGTGACATTGGTGACCGTCCACGTGCTCCCGTCAAAGGCGGTAAAAGTTCCGCCATAAGTTGCAGCGGAAAAGGTTGCCGTTGCCGTTGCACTGGAGCCAGTAGCTGCAACACCGCTCGTCAGCTTGATTTGGTTTCGCGAGGTCCAGTCAACTTCGCTTGTGGCATTTCCCGTTCCATTCGCATAGGTCAGAACCGTCTGTCGCGACTCGATGTCTATCGCGCTACCGACCCCAGCTGTATCGACCGAGTTGCCGATGCTGACACTTGCCCGCCCACCCGTCGCTCCAACCGTTGCGATATTGGCGTTTATATATTGCCGCCCGTTGACGTCATGCGTGTGCGCCCAAGTGGTATTATCCCCCCAATTCGATTGGACAAAATTGCTAGTGCTATAGGCGTTGACGGTCGTTGTTGAGCCAGTGATCGGATCCGGTGAGGCAACTGCCAGATTCTTCAATCCTGTTTGGACGTTCAACTGGTTGGGATTGCCTGAAACGATCGGCAGGGTATTGAGCGGCTGGTTTACGCCGCCGCTATCCCCTTGCACGAAACTGGCATTCCCCTGAATCGTGATATTGTCGCCGTTGCCGACGATCGTTGCCCCGACCTTATTATCGTTGATCGTGGGATCATATGAACCAAGGGCGCATGTCGCCGTTCCCGCTACGGTGGTCTGATTGGCTGTACCCGTCTGACAGGTAGAGGCTGCCTCGGCACCCGTCCCGGCGAAAGCGAGGCCGCCAACCATTGCCAACAACGCCGAGACGCCCGCGCCGCCGAGCCTGCCGGCCTTGGCACTCCGGCCGAAAACGACGATACGGCTGACAAGCCGCAGTATCGCCATCACCCGGCGGCGCGTGCCGCGACTCATCGCCTTGTCTTCAGGAGAGAAGCCAGCATCCGCTTTAGCCGCAGTCCGGTTGTTCGAGGAGAAGTTCATAAGAGTCAGAGCCCCGCCCTTGACGCCACAGCCAGGCTGAGCGCCGTTTGCAAAATGTTGGAGGAAGTTGGTACAACCTAGAGCATAGCGGGTAATATCTTACAATCTCACCTACGGAATGTACCGCCTAAGCCGTAGGGTCAATAACGTAATACTTAAGTATATGATCTCACGAATACCAAGGCGCGCCACGCCCCGCTCCTGGATATGCTATCTCATTTCAGCCGGGAAATATTCCATTTTCGCCACGAATCACTTGCTGTGCGAATTCGCACAGCCCAGTCAGGCGACGCCGATTATCTCAAAATACGCGATAGCGTGACAAATCCGTCACAACCTTTCGCACAGCATAAAAGTGGAAAGACGTAACGTTTTATGCCTCAACGCCGGCGACGGTCGACCTCGAGGTCTCAATAGACAGATTGTATTAATTTTTATAAATTCTATATTTCATACACATAATTTAACAAAAGCGATTATGTCGTAAAAATCATCAAATTTATATTTCATAATAAACTATGTACAAATATATATGAAATAATATTTAAATTGTATTTCCGTAAATATACGTATACATATTGACTTTGGTTTCTGTTGACGTGGAATTTTTATCGAACGAGAAAAAATTATTATTACTCTTCTCCATGATGATATTTGATGCTTGTTCAATTCATCACACCGTACATCACCATCCCCCAGCCCTGCCGGTGCGAACGTGGCGAAATGAGGGCAATTTGCATGCGCAGTTTCAATACCATGAAATACTGTTTCGACGCTTGGCCTCCTCCGTCGGTGATGCACGCCGTTGGGTCATTGGCACAGAAAAAGAACGTATATTGACTTTCGTTCGTTGCCGTGTTTTATTCCCTAACGGAATGAGGCGTCAGCAGCCGGCATGGGACGCCTCCGGCCCCGAACGCCTCCATCCACCCCGACAGCCTGTCCAAGCGGTGGGCGAACGCGGCGGCTGTCCTTCTTTCGGAGTCAGCTTCCAGGGGTGATGAGCGGGACAGAGGGATCGGCACCCCATGGAAGTGCCCTGTGATCCCTGGACGGAGCGTGAAGGGCTTGAGCCCGGCAACGCCTTCGTCCCCACGTCCCGCCGATGCGGTGAAGACGGTTCATGCCACTGTCCGGCCAGGACTGCAGCGCTGAGCCCCTTTACCGAGCCGGCTGGCTCAGGTTCGGATGGTCCGTGCCATCCGCTCCTGGCTCGCCTCCGCCTTCGGAAGGCGGAAAAACAGGTGGCCCTGCGCGCCTTGTCAGCGGGCCAGGCAACCGGAACGGGGCGATGGCGGCCTGCACCGACAGTGCGGCCTGCATCTTCCATGATCCTGCCTTCACGGCTGCTCCGCAGCCGCCATCGCCCGGTCTCCTCATCAACCCAGCCGGAAAGGGCGTGGGAACGAGAGCGCTTGCGCGTTGGGGGGAGAAAGCGGGCTCCGTTCGGGCGAGATGACACGATCGAGAAAGAGGCGCATCGATTGCGCCCCCTCGCCCCGTTCTTACGGGGAGAGGTAAGGTGAGGGGCAGCGCGACATTGGCGGGATTAAATTTTCCAACGCACCATCAACAGGATAGGCTGTCGTGGCGCCCTGTTGTCCGAACATCCTGTCCCTGGTATCGCTACTCTCGCAAGGCTGGGCTGCCCCTCACCTTACCTCTCCCCGTAAGAACGGGGCGAGGGGACTTCGGCGTCGCGTCATCTTCTCAATTGGCCCATCTCGACCGGCCGACTCGAAGCACCTATTTCTTGATTATCTCTTAATCTCGTCAGAACAAATTGCCGTAGAGCGGCATGGCCGCCGCCCCCAACGCGGCCACGAGTTCGCTGGGGGCCTGCGCCTTCTCCAGCGTGATCTGTTTGGGCCGCGCCGTGATCTGGCAGACGGCCACCGTGCGGCGCGTGCGCTCGATCAGGCGGTCGAGCACCGGTTCGGGCAAGAGGCCGCTGACCAGGATGTTGGAGATGTCGACGATATTGGAGACGCTGGTGAGAGAGCGTCCCAGATCGGTGCCGGCCTGCTCGATCCAGCGACCGAGTTCGGGATCGTCGCAAAAGCCGGGGGCGTTGAAATCGAGATCCTCGACCCGCGCCTTGCCGAGGAAGCGGGCAAGGCCACGCAGCGAGACCACCGTCTCCAGGCAGCCCCTTGCCCCGCAATAGCAGACCTCGCCGTCGGGATAGGCATGGATATGGCCGATCTCGCCGGCATTGCCATAGGAGCCGCGCACGGCCCGCCGGTTGAAGATCAGCGCGCCGCCGAGGCCATAGCCGACAAAGGCGTAGATATAGCTGCCGAGATGGCGCCCGCCGCCGAACCAGTATTCTCCGAGCCCTGCCGCCGAGCCGTTGATGGCGATGAAGACGCGGTGGCCGATGGTCTGCGACAGCACCTGCTCGAAGGCATAGCTGCGCCAGGCCGGGTATTGGCTCGACAGGCCCACGGCGCCGCGTTCATGGTCGACCGGCCCCATTACCGAGACGCCGACACCCAGCAGCCTGCCGGGGCGCTGCGGATGCTCGTCGAGGCGCGAGAACAAGGCGGCGAGCAGGCGCGTCGACTGATCGGGCTCCTCGACCTGCAACTGCTCCTTCTCGCGGGCGATGATGTTGCCGGCGACATCGACCAGCACGGCGCGGGCGAATTCGTGATCGAAATGCAGGCCGATGGTGGCGGCATAGCCGGGAATGATGCGCAGGCCTCGGATCGGCTGCCCCAGGCGCTGCTGGCCTTCGGGTTTCACCGCATCGGCGGCAGCGACTTCCTCGACCAGACCTTCGTCCATCAGGGCGGCGACGATCTGCGTGATCGCCGAGGGCGTCAGGCCGGTCTCCGCCGAAATATGGGTGCGGCCGATGCCCGGCCTCTGCCGGATCGCCTCGATCACCAAGCCGCGGTTGAGATCGCCGACACGCGAGGCATTGAAGCCGCGTTGCCTGCGGAAACCGGCGACGGAAAGGGCGGGCACATGCCGCTTCGTTTCATTCATGACGCAACCAGGATCGGCGGGGCGCTAGGGGCCCTGCCGTAAGATACTGCCTTGTCCAGGTAGTATCGGAGGGGCCCGAACGACACAATCTTTCTCGCGGGAACAGGTGGGCGAGACGGGGCCTGTGAGAATGAAACGAGCCGGTTGCGTCCCCTCGCCCCGTTCTTACGGGGAGAGGATAGAGGTGAGGGGCAGCGCGACATTGGAAAGGTGGAGTCGATAAGACGTGTATTCATCGCGCCCTTGCCCAAAGAACCGCTTTGTTTCTTAGGACTCTTCTCCCATAGCCCTGAGCAGCCCCTCACCTCTATCCTCTCCCCGTAAGGACGGGGCGAGGGGACTTCGAGGGCGCGCTCTATTCTTTGGCGTCCCAGTCTCGCCCCGCCGAAGTCCCCCGCCCTACCGGGTGAGATAGCCGCCATCCACCACCAGCACTTCGCCAGTGACATAGCTCGAGGCCGGCGCGGCCAGGAAAAGCACGCAGGCCGCCACCTCTTCCGGCTGGCCGACGCGGCGCATCGGCGTCATGTCGCGCCAGATCGGGAACCATTCGGGATTTTCGATGCCGCCGCGGGACATGTCGGTGTCGATATAGCCCGGCGCCACCGCGTTGATGCGGATATTCTCGGCGGCGAACTCGCTGGCAAGACTCCTGGTCATGTGATGCACGGCCGCCTTGGAGGCGTTATAGGCGACCTGGTTCTGCGGCACGTTCGAGACGAAGCCGGAGATCGAGCCGATATTCACGATGGCGCCGCCACCTTGCGCGCGCATCGGGCCGATCGCCGCGCGGCAGCCGCGGAAGACGGCGTCGAGATTGGTGCCCATGATCTCGCGCCAGCGTCCTTCATCGAAGTCGGGCGTATCGCCATGGCGGGCGATGCCGGCATTGTTGACCAGGATGTCGAGCCGCCCCCTGCGCTTCACCGTCTCGTCCACCAGCATTCCGGGCGCGGCGGGGTCGGTGATGTCGGCGGCGATGAACTCGAAATCATAGCCGGCATCGGCGAGGCTCTTCTCGGATTCGGGCACCTTCGAGCGTCCGGAGATCACCAGCTTCGCTCCTGCCTCGCCAAGGGCATGGGCGATGGCAAGACCGATGCCACGATTGCCGCCGGTGATGAGGGCCACTTTTCCGTCCAGGCGAAATTTTTCAAGCATGTCTTGTCCATCTATCCGTTATTTCATCACACCGGATTATTTCATTACACCCTTGGGCGCCCTGCCGGTGTTGAGGCAGACGGCCAGGATGAGGATGACTCCGAAAACGATCTGTTGTGCCAGCGCATTGACGCCCACGAAAGTCATGCCGGTGCGGAATACCGCGATCAGCATGGTGCCGGCGAGCGTGCGGATGACGCCGCCGCTCCCGCCGGTGAGCGAAGTGCCGCCGAGCACCACGGCGGCGATCGCCGGCAGCAGGAACTCGTTGGCGATGGTGGGCGTGCCGCTGGAGAGCCGCGCCGCCAGCATCACGCCCGACATCGCCGCGAAGGCGCCGGCCAGGGCGAAGACGGCGAGCTTGACCTTCGTCACCTCGATGCCGGAGACGGTAGCGGCGGGCTCGCTGCAGCCGACAGCCTTCATCATCTTGCCGAAGGGCGTCGCCTGCTCCAGCACGGCGGCAATGGCGAGCGCCACCAGCGAAACCCAGATTTCGTTGGGCAGGCCGAGCGAGGTCCCGATGACCCAGTTCAGCTTGTCGGCGCGAATGTCGCCGGCGATGCCGATGCCGCGCTGATTGGAGATCCATAGGGCTGCTGTCGCCACGATGCCGCCCACCGCCAGCGTCGCCACGAAGCTTGGAATGCGCAGCCTGCCATGCACAAAGCCGGAGACAAGACCGAAGGCACCGCCAGCCAGCACGGCAGCCGGAATGGCGAGCAGGCCATAGCCCGGGATCAGCAGCGCCAGGATGATCGAGGCGACGGCGGCGACCGACTGCATCGAGAGATCGACCGAGCCGATATAGATGACGAAGGTCATGCCGAGCGCCATCACGAACAGCGTGGCGTTATCCGCGAACAGGCCGATCAGGGTCAGCGGATCGAGGAAGCGCCGGTCGAAGGTGCCGACAACGAGGATGGCGATCACCAGGGCGATCCAGGGCAGATAGGGCGTGAGGAAGCGCAAGCGGGCCATCGGTCACACCATATGCTTGATCAGGTCGAGGGGCTCGGGCCGGCCGGCGCCGGTATTGTCGAAACGGGCCGTCTCCTTGCCGTCTTTCATCACCACGATGGTATGGGCGAGGCCGAGCGCCTCCTCCAGCGTATCGCCGATGAGGAGGACCGAGCAGCCATGGGCGCACAGGTCCCGGATCAGGCTGTAGACATCCTCCTTGGCGCCGACATCGAGCCCGCGGGTCGGATGGTCGAGCAGGAACACCCTGGCGCCGGCATTGTACCATTTGGCCAGCACCACCTTCTGCTGGTTGCCGCCCGAAAGATTGGCGCAGAGCGTGGCGCCGTCCGGCGTCTTGATGCGCATCTTGTCGATCAGCTCCCGGGTGGCGCGGCCGATCTCCCCGAATTTCAGGATGCCGAAGCGGCTCATGCCCCTCAGATGCGCGAGGCAGATGTTCTCCTCGACCGTCATCTCCTCGACGATGCCCTCGACCTTGCGCTCGCGCGGCACATAGCCGAGCCCCAGTGCCACCGCCTTGCTGGGTGAGGCGAAGCGCAGGTTCTCGCCCTTGTAGGTCATGGTGCCCAGATGGATCTTTTCGAGGCCGAAGAAGCAGCGGATCAGCGCCTCGCTCCCCGCTCCTTCCGTGCCGACCAGCGCCAGCACCTCGCCGACATGGAGATCGAGGTCGATGCCCGAAAAGGCACGCGCCCGCGCAAGGCCCTTGGCCGAAAGCGCCACCTCCGGCAGGAAAGGCTTGCGCTGCTCCTCCTTGTAGTAGGAGCCGGAGACGGCGCGCCCGACCATCAGGTGGTGGATGCGATTAGGCGTCGCCTCGCCCTTGGCCATCTCGCTGACCACCGCGCCATCCTTCAGGACATAGATGCGATCGGAGATGTCGATCACCTCATCCAGCCGGTGCGAGACGAAGATGATGCCGGCGCGCTGCTTGAGCTTGCGGATGACCTCGAAGAGGATGTCGATCTCGGCCTGCTCGAGCACCGAGGTCGGCTCGTCGAGCAGGATGCAGAGGCTCCCTTCGACTGCCTCCTCCAGTGTCAGCACCTTGGCAAGCTCCACCATCTGCCGGTGCATGAAGCTCAGCTCCGAGGTCACGGTGAGCGGGTCGATATCGAGGCCGACCTTGGCGAGCTGTTGCCCCGCCGCCGCGCTCATGGCGCGCCAGTCGATGCGGCCGAAGCGGCTGAAGGGCGCCTCATTGCCGAGGAAGATGTTCTCGGCGACCGAGAGATTGGTGATCAGCGATTGCTCCTGGAACACCATGCCGATGCCGCGGGCGGAAGCATCGCGCGGGCCGGTGATGGTGGTCGTCTTGCCGTGGATGCGGATCTCGCCGCCATCGGGCTGGTTGATGCCGTTGAGCACCTTCATCAGGGTCGACTTGCCGGCGCCGTTCTCGCCGACAAGGCCGACGACTTCGCCCGCATTGACGGTGATCGAGACCGACTTCAGCGCCTCGACCCGGCCGAACCTTTTGACGATCTGGTTGAGCTGGAGCATGGCCGCCTCACTTCACCACGGCGAAGGAGCGGATGGGCGAATTGAGCAGCACCGCCACGATGATGACGAGGCCGAGCACGCCCTGCTGCACGAAGGTCGGCAGGCCGATGATGATCATGCCGTTGTTCAGCACCATGACGATGAGCACGCCGACCAGCGTATTGAACACGCCGCCCTTGCCGCCGGTCAGTGCGGTGCCGCCCACCACCACGGAACTCACGGCCGTGAAGAGCTGGCCGCTGCCGATCAACGCACTGCCGGCGCCGAGACGGGCGCAGGCGAGCACGGCGCCGACGCCGAAGAAGGCGCCGGCAATGGTGAAGGCCATCAGGCGCACGCGGCGGGTATTGACGCCGGAAGCCCGCGCCAGATCCTCGCCGCCGCCAAGCGCCATGATGTGGCGGCCGATGCGCATATGGTCCTGGATGAACCAGGCGACGGCGAGCATGACCAGCGCGATATAGACGGCGATGGGCACGTCGAACCAGCGCCCGAGCGCAAGGGCGCGCACATTCTGGTCGAGGATCGTCACACGCTCGCCGCCGAGCAGCACGGTGGCAAGGCCGGTGCCGACAAAGCCCATGCCGAGGCTGACCATGAAGGAAGGCACGTTCATATAGACATGGATGGCGCCGACGATGCAGCCAAACAGAGCGGCCGCCACCAGCGCCACCGGCACGGCAAACAGGCCGAGGGGAATGCCATTGCTGGTGGAATTGGCAACGAAGGCGCAGAGTACGGCGGCCGTGAAGGCCATCGAGCCCTCGATGGAGAGGTCGATCGAGCCCATCAGGATGATGAAGGTCACGCCAAGCGCCAGCACCAGCGGCGCCGAGGCAGCGGAGGCCACGCGGATGAGATTGCTCAGCGACAGGAACTGCGAATCGATGAGGGAAATGCCGATGCACAGCCCGATCAGCACAAGAACCGGCGCGGCTTTGACGATGGTCTGCTTGGAAATCGCCACTTTGCTGCTCATGAAGACGACCTCGCGGAGGAGAAGCGGAAGTGGAGTGTCGATCACCCTCCCCGGTCTACTTTGCGACAGCGCAGGTGTTGCGGCCTTGTCACTGCCGGCTGCCCGGCAATCCAGCCTCCCGTTGGGAGGGACGGTTGGCTGGGTGCCCGGAATCCCGGGCGTGACAAAGCCGCAAGTGGGCTTCGGCCTACACTCAAGGCCGAAGCGTCAACTCAACCGTTGATGCCGCCAGTCACCTTGCCCCACAGATCGTTCCAGTCGATCGTGGGCGTGGCATCGATATTGCTCTTCCAATAGGCGTCGACATCGGCCTGTGTGATGAGCACGCCCGTACCGTAGAACTCGCGATGCTCCTTCGGCTCCTTGGAGGGCGTGAAGGCGCCGGTGGCAGCGTGGTAGCCGAGCGAGAGCGCATAGCCGCCGATCCAATAGGGATTCCAGTCGACGGTGGCCGCCATCTCCTTGTTCTTGATGGCGGTTACCGCGTCCTTGGTGCCGTCGACGCCGCTGACCTGCACCTTGCCGGCGAGGCCTTCGGCGCGCAGGGCTTCGAGAGCGCCCATGGCCATGCCGTCATTGGCGGCCCAGACACCCTTGATCTTGTCGCCGAAGCGGGTGATCCAGGCGGAAACGACATTGTTGGCCTTGGTGGAATCCCAGTCGGCATCCTGGAAGTCGAGCAGCTCGACCTTGCCATTGGCCTTGATGGCATTCATCAGGCCCTGCTTGCGCTGGATGGCCGGCGCGTTGGAGGCGATGCCGCCCAGCGCCACGATGCCGCCCTCCCCGCCGAAGGTGTCGAACAGCGCCTTGGCGGTCTGCTCACCGGCCGGCACGCCGTTGAAGGAGAAGTGCGCGACGTAATTATCGCCGAAATCCCAGGGATGCAGGTCGTCCGGCTTGTTCCAGACGGTGACGACATGACCACCGGCCTTGGCCACGGCCTCGACGATCGGGCGGGCGTCCGGAACGTCATTGGGATCAACGCCGAGCACCAGCTTGTTGCCGACCTTGGCAAGCAAGGCCTTGACGTCCGCAATGCCCTTCTCGCTGTTGCCCTCGGTGACCAGCGCGCCATAAGTGGCGCCCACCGTCCCGGCATAGGCCTGGGAACCCTTGTCCCAGGAGACGTGGAAGGCGTTGGAAAGGGAGCGGATCGAGCTGGCGAATTGCAGGTCCGTGGCCGCGAAGGCCTTGCGGGCGCCGGCCGGCAGGATCAGCGAGCCCGCAGCCAGAGCCGAACCGATCAGAAATTTGCGGCGCTCGATCATCGCCGCCTGCATGAAATCGAGGCTGGAAGCCATCGGTCGTTTCCTCCTGGTTTGTTTTTTGGCTTGAGGGGCACCCTGGCGAGAATGCCCGGTTCCATATCAGCACCTTTAATTAAATTGATGAATTTAATTATGTCAAGCGAGCTTTGGTGGCCTTGCGGATGGAAGCACGCCACAAAAGAAAAAGCCCGGCACGGCGGCCGGGCTTCCCTCCTCGCGGATTAAGTCGATCAGAACTTGTAGCTGACGCCCACGGTCGCCGTGGTCTGGTTGAAGTCGACCCGAACCTTGCCGAGCGAGGTATTGTAGCTCTGCTTGTTGAAGTCGCTGTAGCGCACCTCCACGCGGCCGATCCAGTTCGGGGTGAAGGCGTATTCAGCGCCCGCACCGATGGTCCAGCCGATATGGGTATTGTCGTCGCTGGAACCACCGTTGAGCTTGAGCTCGCCACCCGAGAAGGCAACACCGCCGGTGGCATAGAGCAACAGGTTGTCGATGGCATAGCCGGCACGCAGACGGGCCGAGGCCTGCCAGTTCGTGTTGAACTTCAGCTTGCCACCCGGAGCCGGAGTGGTGAAGCGATGCGAGCCGTTGAGATCCGTATAGTCGATGTCGCCTTCGACGCCGACCACGAACTGGCTTGGGAACTGATAGTTGTAGCCGGCGTGAGCGCCACCAACGAAGCCGCTCAGGTTGAAATGATCAGCAGTCAGCAGATTGGCCGGCGGAGGCGTCGTCGTCACACCGTTCTCGCTCAGGTCATCATGCTCGCGCCCCCAGCCATAACCGGCATGCAGACCGATATAGGGGCCAGTCCAGTCGAACGGCGTCGCTGCCAGAGGCGCGGAGGGGTCGGAGGGCTTGAGGGCGAGATCGGCAGCCACGGCCGATCTGCCGGTACCGGCGGTCAGAAGACCAGCGAACACCACAGCCAAAGCCGTCGTCGCGAGTAAATTCTTGATCATTACTTTCCCCACCATTTCCAAAGCCGCTGGAATTGCCCTTTTCCCTCGGTCGCCGGAACTATAAATCATCGCTTTATTATAATGCGAGAGGCAGCGGTGGAGTCAAAGCGTTTACCACGTGGATGCGCTCTTTTCGCAGTGGAGTGTCAATTCAGCCACAAAAGAACCCAAATTCCGCACCGATTTGACGATTGCACGTCGCCACGATTAACCCATTGTTAATCTTTGTGGCGAAAAGAGCCTCTCCGAATTGGAAACCCACATAGCAAAGACCCCTTCTCGGTGATTCTCTGATCTTTTGTGGGGAGTTCGCTGGATCCGCGGCACCGAACCGATTCCTGAATCAGTTCCGCTGCTGTAGGCGTTGTCGTGGCGTCGTTTTGCCGAAGCCCGTTCTTGCTTTCCGGCGCTGCATCAGAATTCGCCAGAGTGATACCCGAGTGGCGCCATGCTGAAACAAACGCTCTCCATCCGAGCGATCGTGGCGCGGGGCCGCCGCCTGATGTTCCAGAGGCGATGATGGCACCAAGCCGCAACCTCATCCTCGTCCACACCCAGGGCTGGCAGGACGCCATGGATTTCGAGGCGATCCGCGCCTATGTCGAGGACACAGCGCCCGATATCGAGGTTTTCATCGTCTCCAACCTCGCCCGTTCCTCCATCACGCGCAAGAAGGCGGCGGAGCGCCCTACCCTGGTCTTCTCGCCGCTGTGCCTGCTCGACTTCAAACCTGACCGTGGCCGGATCTACGAGGGACGGACGATGTCCAAACTCACGGAGATGGCACGGCTCAAGGCTGCCGGACTGCCGGTGCCTGTCTACGAGGAAATCCGCCCCGACACTGTGCTTTCGCCCGAAATCTACGGTCCCTTCGTCATCGTCAAGCCAGTCTACGACCTTGCTTCCTTCGGACGCGGCATCGAGCTGTACCGCACAGAGAAGGTGCGTTACCGCCCTCCCTCCGATTTCCCGGAGAAGCATCCAGGCCGCAAGGGCCCGATGGTGGCGCAGAAATATATCAACTGCGGCCGAGTCATGACGTGTCGTGTGCTGACCCTCTTCGGCGCTCCCATCTTCACCTATCTGAGAGAATCGACCAGGCCGCTGATGCTGGAGGAACTGCATGAACCCTATCAGCAGGAAGATTTCCTGCCGGTGAACGAACACCTCAGGATTAGCTCGACGCGCGAACCCGACTACCTCGCCCTCGCCGCTGCCGCCTACGAGGCGATTCCGGAAGTCGCCCTGCAGGCTTGCGACATCCTGCGCGACAGGGACGGTGGCCTTCATCTCCTGGAGGTCAATCCGGGCGGCGGCACATGGATGTTCTCAAGCAAATATGCCTCGGTCTACAAGCAGTTCCTGGGCGTCGAGGATCTCACGACGGAGTTCGATGCCTTCGAAACCTGTGCGAGGCTGCTAGTGGAGAGGACGAGAGCGGAAGCGGAGTAATTCCCCGGGTGCGCCGATATCAAAAGCCGAAATATTTCTTCCGCAGCGCGTCTTCATAATCCTTCTTGGCCGCCAGGACCTTGTTGCGGACTTCGTCTTCCTGGTTGTGCGCCTCCTCCCAGAGGTCGATCTCGGCAATCGAGTGATTGACGGAGGCCAGTTCCTCTTCGTGCCGAATGGCGGTTACCCATTCCTCGACCGCAGCCTTGTAGGCCCCCTGCAACTGGTCGAGTTCCAGATCTTCGTCCTGCATGACCATTCCTCCCTCACCGGGACTATGGAGCGGCGAGGTGAAACTAAGACGACATGAAGCGCCTCCTGTAGGGAGCGTCGCCGCCGTCACGCAATGAAAGGGGGTGTCGACAAGGACTGCGCCTCACCCTTTTGCCGGAACTCCACTGCAGCGCCCACTTGACGCCACGCCCGGCTCTGCTAGACCCCGTTACCTGCCCATTTGCGGCAAGGAAGGGTGGCCGAGTGGTTTAAGGCAACGGTCTTGAAAACCGTCGTAGGGGCAACTCTACCGTGGGTTCGAATCCCACCCCTTCCGCCAATCATAATTGATTCCATTGAATATTTTTCGATTTTTCAGCTTTGTCCCACCATCGTTGCAAGCCTTCACCGTGTGTTGCGCGCCTTGAATTCGGGAAGGCTGGCGAGACAGGCATCGGCATCCGATTTGAATATCAAAGGGCGGCCGCAGCGCGGCTCGGAATCAACCGCACGGACCTGCGTTGTTTGAGCATCATTGCGGGGCGCGGGCCGGTCGCCGTAGGCGAGATCGCGCGCGCCGTTAATCTGACGCGGGGGGCGGCAACCACGGCGTTGGATCGGGTCGAGCGCCAGGGCTTCGCACGCCGCGTCCGCGATCCGAGCGATCGCCGGGGTGTCCTGATGGAGATGACTGAAAAAGCGCGCGCTGAGGCTGGCGCGATCTGGGGTCCCGTTGTTTCGGCGGGCGAGGAAATGATGGGCGGATACACCGATTCTGAGCTCGAGGTCGTGCTTCGCTATCTGCGTGAAGCCAGAGCCGTGCAGCTTGAGAACTTGGCACAGCCAACCGGCACCGGACCGGCGAAGAGCCGATTATCCCGGACATAGGCCCACATCGGCCAGCGACTGTCTTGCCCCGGCCAGTATGGAAAATGCCCATGTGTCGGCGCCTATAAGCCGCTAATGCCTTCCAATCTCGAGTTCGCGAAAATCCAGATGCACCGTCGTGCTCGCAGCGACATCGGTGGCTGATTGGCCGACAATGACCTTGTAGTCACCTGGCTCGATCAACCACTTTTTGGAACTTGGGTCGAAGGTCGCTAGCAGCAAAGGATCGATGTCGAGTGTGATCGACTTCGATTCGCCAGCTGCCAGTTCGACCTTGTCGAAAGAACCGAGACGTTTGGGCGCTTCCCAGCTTCCGCTCTCTCGCCCGACATAGGCCTGCACCACCGCCTTGCCCTCGACCTTTCCGACATTTCGAACCGACAACGAAACACGAATGCCTTCGCCAGCGGGCTCCGCGCTTAGTCCACCCAAATCGAACCTTGTGAAACTGAGGCCATAACCGAATGGAAAAAGGGGCGTCAACGCCCGCTTGTCGAACCACTTGTAGCCGACCGCGGCGCCCTCGACGTTGTAGTTCGTGGAGGGATGGGCATCCTCATCCAATTTGGCATCCCCATCGAGCTGGGGGCGCGGAAGCTGGGAGAGGCTCGCTGGAAACGTGGCGGGTAGATGACCAGACGGGTCCACCTCACCACTCAGTATACGCGCGATCGCCTCGCCCCCCGACGTCCCTGGATACCACGCTTCGAGAACGGCACCCACTTGGGACAGCCAGGGCATGAAAACAGGCCCGCCGGTCTCGAGCACGACGATCGTGCGCGGATTTGCCTTGGCGACCGCTGCAATCAGGGCGTCTTGTCCATTGGGCAAGTCGAGATTCGGCAGATCCAGGCTTTCCGCTGCCCATTGCGTCGCGAAAACGATGGCAATGTCAGATCGGGAAGCAAGCCCAGCCGCGGCATCCAGATCGTTGCCGTCCGCATATGTGATGGTGGCTGAACTTCGTGACTGAAGGGCTTTCATCGGCGCTGACGGATAGAAAACCATCGGTCCTGGGAAATCCTTGGGCCCTTCGTTTGGCACGGCAAGGCCTCCGATCGGATAGACCTGCGAAGAGCCACCGCCCGACAACACGCCCTTGTCAGCATGACCGCCGATGACCGCAATGGTCTTCAGCGACGACTTCAACGGCAGGAGATCGTCGTTCTTCAAGAGAACAATGCTGTCTTCAGCGGCAGACCTCGTGACACTTGCATGGGCCGAGAAATTGATCTGCGCAGACTGGTCGCCCAGGATCGGGTTATCGAAAAGGCCATTGGCGAACATGGCAAAAAGAATACGGCACGCCATGTCGTCGAGCCGGGATTGATCGACATGGCCGTAGTTGAGCGCTTCGCGAAGCGCGCCACCAAAATAGGCGGAGGCGTCGAACGCCCAACCGGATTCCTGGTCGAGACCGGCTTTTGCGGCCTCGACAGTTGAACGCACGGCGCCCCAGTCCGACATGACGTAACCTTTGAAGCGCCAATCTGCCTTCAGAACCTGATTGAGTAGCCAGTCATTCTCGCATGCCGCCGCGCCATTGACCCGATTGTACGAGCACATAACCGAACCAGGCTTGCCGATTTCGTTGGCAATCTGGAAGGCCAGCAGATCGCTCTCGCGCGCTGCGGTCTCGTCGATCGCGACATCGATCGTTCCCCGATTGGTCTCCTGATCGTTGAAGGCAAAATGTTTCAGCGTTGAAATTATATGATTTGACTGGATGCCTTGGATCTCGAAGCCCACAATCGTGCCGGCCAGAAGGGGATCTTCACCCGCATATTCGAAATTTCGGCCGTTACGCGGCTCCCGCAACAGGTTCACACCACCCGCGAGCTGCACGTTAAAGCCCGATAGGCGCGCCTCGTTCCCGATCATCGCACCGCCCGCGAATGCGTTCTGTCGATCCCAGGAAGCCGCCAATGCAAGGCCTGAAGGCAGCGCCGTGCGTTCCCGTGGATTGGGGGAGCGCTGGGTTGCGACACCTTCACCCGCATCGGTTTCCCACAGGGCGGGAATGCCCAAGCGCTCTATGCCGGGAACGTAACCAGCCGAATTCACCCTACCGGCATCGGGCGCAACGAAGTTCTTGGTCGCACTTATCATCCAGGGCGCCTGGGTGGAGAAATATCCAAACACCAGCTGTAGCTTCTCCGCTCGGCTCATGGCGGCCAGAGCAAGGTCTGCCCGCCTTTCGGCAGGAAGGCTTGTATCTCGCCATTCCGCCGAGACTGCGGATGGCGATGCCGCGGGCTGTTGAGAGAGGGCAGCAGTCACGCCGACACTAAAAAGGAGGCCTGGTACCCCGATCAAGCGCGCAACCGTTACCAGCGTGCACTTGAACGAAAAGCCACCCATTGCAATTGGAACACCCATGAACTTCACCACTCTGGAAGTGTGCGCTACGCTCATTCAATGGGAATAGTCCCCTGTATCGCACCACCATTCCAAGGTGGAATACGATCAAGAAATTTGGGTCAAGCCTGAAATAGCAAAAGCGCTTTGATTACACCTGCATTGACCTATCGAAGCGCTGGTCTTTGGAAAATCAAACCAGCTATGATGGTCGAAGACCTCCACCATGAGATTTACAATTTTTCAGGCGGTGCTCAATATTCCTGAACCTATTCAATACTTTCCTGTCGAGGCCTCTGACTGGGAGGCTTTCGACGCCTCCGTTCCTCACGTGCTGAAGCGCTATGCCGTGATTCGGCACGCGGTTCGGATGCCGATCGGCATGCTATGCCTTTGATGGCGTCCCGGATGCTTGCTTAATCTGCTCGAAAGCGTGTTGTTCGTCGGCTGACAGGCTTGGGTGCGGAATCGCCGGACCGAAACACCTTCACGATCTCGGGCGGAATGAAGCCAGGCAGATTGACGTGAATGCCTGGCAATTCGGCCGCGCCGAGCTTGGCCATCGCACAGCAACCCGACGCCGCGAGGCATCGGGTTCAATTTGCCGGGGGAACCGGGCAGTCCATGGCGCCCTCTTCGCAATTCAGGTATTTCCGCAAATCCTGAACCCTGGCTTGCGTAAGGCCGTCCAGGCACATGGCGACGATCATTGGCCGCGCACTGCCGCCAGCTGTGGCAGAACTTTGGAAATCACACTCGGTATCCCGAAATTTTATCCAAGCCCGTTGCGCGTCGCCAAGAAGCTTTCTGGTGTCCGCGTCGTCTGCGAGTCGCGCTTCAATCTGCCTGTAGACATCGTTGAGTTGCTTGTCAGTCTTCTTAAAGGCCGCCGCCGCACACGAGGTCATCGTGCTCTGGTCTGTCGCATTGACACACTGATCATCGGCAAAGGCTAGTGTCGGCAATCCCAATATCAGGACCCCGCCAAGAATTGCAGCTCGAAACAAGATTATCTCCATCAGATATTCAGCGACCCACCAGATATCGGTCCGTCTTCCCGGCAACAACTACTCATGGATCGTTAAGGTGGGCAACACGTCATTCGTCAGACTATTTTCCGTTCGTGCAAGCCATATCGGGCTCAGTTCCGCTTCGATCCCCACAGCATCCAAGCATCTCACCCAAATTAAAAACCAGACGATGGTCGCGAGCAGCAACATCTAATGGTCGTGGAGGGTTGCAATGTGTGCTTCGGAAGGCGTCTTTTCGGCTTGCAGCGTTACATGCCCGATCCCGAAATGCTCCTTCAACTCCTCGGCCGCATGAAACAGCATTTCATCGGAGGGCGGGCTTTCCGGCATAACCAGATGGCAGGACAGAGCGGTTTCGGTTGTGCTGAGGGACCAAACGTGCAGATCGTGCAGGTCACTCACGCCCGGCAGACCGAGCAGAAGAGCACGCACCTTCTCCATGTCGATACCGGGCGGCACGGCGCTGAGTGACATGGCAAGTGAGCCGGTCAGCAGGCCCCACGTCCCAATGACGATCACGACATTGACGACAATGCTTATCGCCGGGTCGATCCAGTGCCATCCGGTCAGCAGGATGACGAGTCCCCCTACGACAACGCCAAGAGAGACGAGAGCATCCGACGCCATGTGCATGAAGGCACCACGCATATTCAGATCGCCCTTGCTCCCCGATGCAAACAGCCACGCGCAGAAACCGTTCAAGACGATGCCACAGGCAGCGACAATCATGACGGTCTTGCCGGCAACGGGCTCTGGTTGTGAAAAACGCTGAAGGGCCTCCCATGTCAGGCCGCCGACGACGACCAGCAGGAATACAGCGTTGAACAGGGCCGCTAGAATTGAAGTGCCCCCCAGGCCATAGGTGAACCGGCTGGTGGGCTTGCGCTTCGCCAAGATGACAGCTGCCCAAGCGACGCCGAGGCCGAGCGCGTCCGACAGATTGTGCCCAGCGTCCGCCAGCAGCGCCACCGAATTGCTGAGCAGCCCGTAAACGACTTCGATCACCACGAAAGTGGCATTGAGTGCCACGCCCAAGGCAAAGCGCGTGCCGAAATTGGTGGGCGCATGGACGTGACCGCCGTGGCTGTGCCCTTCGTGGTCATGCGTGTGCTGGTGGCTGGGCGTCATGCGAAAGTTTCCTGGAAAGAGATCTCTGCCTACGTCCTATAGCGGCTGGAGAAGCAAGCTCGATGACGACGGAACAGTACCAATAGATGAGACCTGGGGAGCAATGCGCGCGCCACTATCTCACATATCGCGAGCAGATCGTGATGATTGCGAGCGCGTCGCAAATGGTCTGAGCACAGTCTCATTTAATCCGAATAAGTATGGCCGGATCCCGCCATCGTTAAGCGCCGCCTTGCGGGCTACGTATCAATGTGAACCGGCATGGGACTCGGATACCCATCAAGGCACGCCGCCGCGCCTCCGAATTGTGGACGCCTCCGGGCCGATCTGCCACTCGCGGTCGACGTGGGCTACCGAGTGAACGCCCTTGCTGGGCGGTCCCGCCTTGACCGTTAAATTGCGGCGGTTGCGGAATTCACCGTGCCAAGGACGCCATGTTACTGCAATCGTACTGGAGGCTCGATTCTAGAAGCGGGTAAGATGGCTGTCGAACACGACAAGAAGACGGATGCGCCTCCTGATCGTACGTCCCCGCACGGCCACGAGAATTACATTGCCGGCCACACGCTGATCAGCGGTGATGGCCCAGCGTGGACGGACCTCTTTGTGCAGGTATTCTCTCGTCTCAAGGCCCAAGAGCCGTTCCTGGTTCCGGCGGTTGCCGAACCGTTGGTCGTGTGGGTGATGTCAGGGGAAGCGCTGGTCGAGGAGCGCGATTTGGGAGGCGAATGGACCGCGAACCGGGTCGCCGTCGGCGATTTTTTCCTCACGCGCTCCGTGACGCCCTATGAAATGCGTTGGCATGCCAAGGGCGACGAACCGTTCCAGGTCATGCATCTTTACCTCTCGGTTCCATTGTTTGAACGGGTCGCGGAGGAAATGTTAGGCGAAGCCAGGATCGGCCTGCGCGATGTATCGGGCGGCCGGGATGTACAACTGTCCAATCTGCTGGCCCTCATCTACCGCGAGCTGAGTGCAGAAGGTGCGGGTAGCGCCCTTTTCGTCCAAGGATTGGCACAGAGTTTGGCTGTTCACCTGATCCGGCATTATGCGTCCGGGGAAGGCAAAGGGCGACGGCAAAACGCTCTTCCGGGTGCGAAGCTGCGCCGGGCCATTGACTTCATGGACGCACGCTTACACGAACCGTTTGACCTGGCCCAAGTGGCGCGATGCGTTGGCATGAGCGAGTTCCACTTCAGCCGGCTGTTCAGGAAGGCGATGGGATTTTCTCCGTCTCATCATTTCATTCGCCAGCGCGTCGCCAAAGCCCAGAGATTGTTGCAGGAGACCGATAGCAGGATCATCGAAGTCGCGATGGCCGTCGGCTATTCCAGCCCCAGCCATTTCGCCCAAATCTTCCGCCGCGAAACGGGGATATCGCCCCGCGCCTACCGCCGCGACTGAGATCCTTCCGTCTGGCCAGAATAGAGCAAGATCCCGACAGTTCGCGCAGGTCGCCGTGAGAAGGCTCCGACGTCTCCAATTAGGCTCCTCTTTGTGACAGCGACCCCCGGCATGGCGGATGGGTCCCCAACAAGGAGTTGAACAATGACGAACATCTCAGGAAGAGTTGCACTGGTCACGGGCGCCTCGAGCGGTATCGGCGCTGCCACTGCCTTGAAGCTTGCGGAGGCCGGCGCCAAAATCGGTATCGCAGCGCGGCGAACGGACAAGCTTGAAGCGCTCAAAGGCGAGATCACCTTGAAGGGCGGTGAGGCCCTGGTGATCGAGATGGACGTGGTCGATGCCGCCTCTGTCGAAGCCGGCGTGCAAAAGATGGCTGACGCCTTTGGCTCCATTGACATTCTCGTCAACAATGCCGGGCTGATGCCGCTCTCTGACCTCGATCAGCTCAAGACCAACGAGTGGCACAAAATGGTCGATGTCAACGTCAAGGGTCTGCTGAACGTTACGGCCGCTGTCCTGCCCCGGATGATCAAGCAGCATTCCGGTCACATCTTCAATATTTCCTCGATCGCTGGTCGCAAGGTCTTCAAGGGTCTGTCGGTCTATTGTGCAACGAAACACGCCGTTGCCGCTTTCTCCGATGGCCTTCGCATGGAAGTCGGCCAGAAGCACATATCCGCGTCACCTGCATCCAGCCAGGCGCCGTCGCCACCGAGCTCTACGACCACATCACCGACGCCGGCTACCGACAGCAAATGGACGATCTCGCAAGTCAGATGACGTTCCTGCGGGGCTCGGACATCGGCGACACTATCGTTTTTGCCGCGCAGGCGCCCTCCCATGTGAACGTCGCCGAGCTCTTCGTCCTTCCGGTCGAACAGGGCTGGTGATTGCAATCAAAGAGTGTCTCAGCCTCTCCGCCCGTGGGCGGGGAGGCAATCTTCGAAAGAAGTCCAAGATGAAAGAGATGCCTGCTTCTCAGGTCTATCGGCTCCTCGAACCGGGGCTCCGCTGCTTGACGATTGGCTTGCCAATGTCGAGTGCCGGGTCGCCGACACGCGCCTTGTCGACACCTGCAACCTGTTCATCCTCGAGGCGAAACGAATCTGGATCGATGAAGCTCGGAAGGAACGCCGCACGCTGCATCATCTGGGCAACGGCTGTTTCACCATCGACGGCGGCACACTCGATCTCAGCGACCGCATGACGAAGTGGCGGAACCTGCCATGAGCCAGGCAAGCGGCGGCAACCGTAAGGATTTTCTCAGATGAACAACCCAAAGACGTCAGACCCGGTCCCAGACAGAACACATCCCTATGTCGGGCTATGGATCACCGCAGACGGCTACATTCGCCACAACCTGCTCCCGAACGGTCGCTATGACGAAGCACGCGGCGCCCGCGAAAGTGCTTACCGGGGCCGATGCGAGGTCCGGGGCAACCATATCGATTACTGGGATGACACCGGTTTTACGGCTGATGGTGAGTTCAGGGATGGCATCCTCTACCATGCTGGCATGGTGCTCTATCGGGGCAGCAAAGTTCCGCGTTAAAGCGTTTTGCGATTTGACGGAATCGGCAAGAATCGCAAAGACGCGTCGAAACAAAGAGTTAGAGCGAAGCAGCGTTTGCGCCTGAACGCGCTTTGCTCTGGTGCCCAAGCAATTCGGCCGCCAGGGCGCACTGCCTCGTTTAACTTGCCGCGATTTCGCGGAGGAGCTTTTGCCGAATGGCTCCTGCAAAATCATGGGCACTATTGGTTATGACCAGGAAAGCGCCAGGCCCGCCGATGACTTGGTCGCGGTAGTAAACATCGACAGACTGGCTGTTCGGTTCGTATAGGTCGCCGCGGAGCCGGTTCAGCGCCAGCCCATTGATGGTGATGCCTTGTTCCACGGCCTGATCCCTGACCGGATCAGGCGGGCTATTAGAGTTGTTGGGACCGTTACCCGAAATATCGATAACGAGACGAGCGCAGTACAATTACCTCACGCTGCGTTCAAAAGCGCGTTGCTCTTGCAGACGAGCTCAGTCCGATTGTTTGCCTTAATCTTTCTCATCATATTGCGGACGTGAATTTTTACCGTTGCTTCACTCATGCTCATCTTATAGGCGATTATTTTGTTTGGATCACCAATGCGAAGGTGCTTAAGCACTTCAAGCTGTCGTCCAGTAAAGACGCCAGGAACGGGTGCGTCAGGCTTTGCTCCGGCGTTCGAGGGAGACGTCGAGCGCAGGGACATCAGGCTCGTCACGGGTATGAAAGTGCCCCCGACATTGACCAGTTTGATAGCTCCAAAAAAGACCTCAAGGTCCAGGCTCATCGGGACGAAACCTCGCGCACCCTTTTCCAGTGCACCCATCATCAGATCCGGGCGGTCGCTATCCGAGACGACGATAACGCGCACCCTATTGGCAGCCTCGAGAGCCGTTTTCAGGTCTTGCTGCACAACCGTTTCGGTTGCTTTCTGGCCGGTAGCACACAGCAACACGATGTTCGCCGAGTCCGACCCAGTATTTTCCAACCACTCATCAAGATTGTTGTAGGAGCGGATACCAAACTCCTGTCCCATTTCTTTCAAGCACCGGGTTAGGCAAGTGCGGAAGAAGTTATTCGGAGAGATCACGGCAATTGTCGTCGTTGAAGCAGCAACATTCGACGAGGGCGCTCGGGTCTGAACGCCAGGAGCAAGGTAATCGTTCTCGGAGGACAGGGCCAAGACCGGTTCTATTGCGGGGGTAAAGGAAGAGGAGACCGGCGAGAAAGCGTTCATGATTGACCTGCGAGGTTTGTCGCTACTGATGATCAATGAATACCCCTATTCGCGTTATTCGGTCGTTAGCTCACAATCCTAAGACGTAACAAGGCGTATGAATTTTTGGCGTCCGCACGCAGCTCAATAATTCCTTGTTGGTAGATGGGACGGATGGGCGCCAAGCTGGGCGAGACCTTGCAATGCGTCGCTGGCGATCCACCGGCGAGCAGCAGTCGTCAATTCGGCGCCGGGCCGGGGACAATCAGCGCGAGAACCGGGAAGGAACTCGGCGAAGAGGACCCTAAACGCCCTTATGCGATACGACCGCGGCCGCTCTATGGCATGGCCTGGCCGATTCAGGATCGGCGGCATGAGGGTTCAAAATACTGGCGGACGCGCACGATCCGTAGCCCATAACTAGACGATACCCTTACGATCTCTTCGAGTTTCTCGCAGGTCCCTGGCTTTGGCTGGATGTGAACGGATTGCCCCATTCTGGCGGCAACTCCGCGTAGCGGGCGTACGAGCCACGCCAAATATCCATCTGCGGAAATGGCATGATGTGCTATACAATTCGACAGGAAAGCGGGAAATCGCAAGGCCAGGCCCCAGCTACGACGTTGTTCGCAATATTAAGCACCCCGACTGAGAGGAGCACTGCGATGGTCGATCTCAATTGGACGATCCATGGTCGCGAATTTGCCAACTGCAACTGCGCTTACGGCTGCCCCTGCCAATTCAACGCCCTGCCAACCCACGGCAACTGCACAGCGGTGGTCGGTATGCAGATCGACACGGGTCATCATGGCGGCACCCAGCTTGATGGCCTGCGGATTGCGGGCATATTTGCCTGGCCGGGACCGATCCATCTAGGCAACGGCCAGGCCTTGCCGTTCGTCGACAAGCGAGCCGACGCTGCCCAGCGCGAAGCGATCCTGCGGATCATGAGCGGGCAGGATACCAAGCCCGGTGCGACGATGTTCAATGTCTTCGCCTCCATGCTCAGCAAGGTACACGACCCAGTTTTTACCGACATCGACTTCGACGTCGATGTCAAGAAGAGGCGGGCGACGCTGAAGGTTGCCGGCTACATTGACCAGCGCGGCGAGCCGATCCTCAACCCGGTGACCGGTGCGGAATACAAGGGCGCCATCGTGCTCGACGGTGGCTTCGAATATACGCGTGCGGAAATGGGCCGGGGCTGGTCGCACACGGACGGCCCGATCAAGCTCGACCTTGCCGATACCTACGGACAATTCGCCGAACTGCATTTGTGCCAGGACGGCATCGTCCACTGATGCGGACCACCGAAGCCGCGCTTTCGGCCGTGCTGAGACGCGACCGTCTCATCGTCTTTGCGGCTCTCGCGATCGTGGTTGGGCTCTCATGGGCCTATGTGCTGCAACTCGCATGGGAGATGAATTCGCCTTCCGCCGAGATGCCGGGCATGAGCGTGGGCGAAATGGCCGCCATGGCGGCCCCCGGCTTCGTGCCCTGGACCCTGGCGCATGGCGTATTCATCTTCGCCATGTGGACGGTGATGATGGTGGGCATGATGACGCCATCCGTTGCCCCCATGGTTCTCACCTATGTCCAGGTCGGGCGCCATGCAGCAGCATCGGGAAGGCCATTTGCCTCGGCCCTGTGGTTCCTGCTCGGTTACCTGGGTATCTGGACGGTGCTTTCTGTTGCCGCGACGCTGATACAGTACGCTCTAGAACGGGGCGCACTGCTGACGCCGATGATGGAGGGGGCCAGCCGGCTCTTCGGGGGCGCCGTGCTGATCGGCATCGGCGTGTTCCAATGGACGCCGATCAAAGGTGTCTGCCTGTCGCAATGCCGGGCGCCCCTGGCTTTCATCCAGAAGCATGGTGGCTTCGCCGGGACGGCGACCGGATCGCTTCGGCTTGGCGCTATCCATGGCGCCTATTGCGTCGGATGCTGCTGGGCGCTGATGGCTCTCTTGTTCGTGGTTGGCGTCATGAACACGCTTTGGATTGCGGCGATCACGACGTTCGTGCTGCTCGAGAAAATAATACCATGGGGCCGGTTCCTCAGTCGCTTGGCCGGTGCCGCTGTCGCCGGGGTGGGCCTTTGGATGCTGGCAAGGTAGCGAGGCATCCCGCGACGCCGCCTGATTTTCCGAAGTCGCTGACCATTTTCCCGAATATCGAGCCAGGCAGCGTCAGCAGAAGTCCGGGATACGCCTGACGTTCGAGTGCCTGGGTCATTGCCCGCTGAGGCAACTGGGACGGACACTATGGAAAACCTGCACCGCAAGCGCGGCCTGATTGCCTTCCACGACATCAAACGCGGCGCTCAATTGGCTGTCCGATTTGTGTGAATCGCATAGCCACCTCGTGGAGAAGGCGCCCGTGCCATTGGCTTCTCCATCACCCCTAATTGCGACAAGTCCCTTGACTAACGGCTTAAGAGTGATAAAAACATAATATCTTCACTCTTCAGAGTTTAGCGATTTGGCCATCAAGCCCCGTTACGAGCCGGACGAAGCCCGAGAGCGCATTCTCGATGCTGCCGAGATTCTGTTCCGTCGGATCGGCTACGGCAAGACCACGATTGCCGACATCGCCAATGCGCTGGGCATGTCGAGCGCCAACATCTATCGCTTCTTTCCCGGTAAGAGCTCCATCAATGACGGGCTGTGCCGGCGCATGCTTGCCGAGTTGCACACCTTTGCCGAAAGTTTCGTGGCGGACTCCGGTCCGGTCTCATTGCGCCTGGAGGCGATGATCGTCGGCGTTCATCTGCACAATAAAGCGCGCATGACTCATGAGCGGACGGTTCACGAAATGGTGGCGGCCGCCATGCAGGAGAACTGGCAGGCGGTGGAGGAGCATATCGCCTATATGGGGCAGCTCTTCGGTCAGTTGATCGCGCAGGGGGTCGCGAGCGGCGAGTTCGCGCCCTGCGATGTCGAAGCCTCTGCCAAGACGCTCGGCTTTGCCTGCTGCGGCGCCTTCCATCCCACCATGATCGCCGAAGTGAAGCCCGACACCACCGAGGACGACGTCCGCCGCCTCGCCCGCCTGCTCATCCGCGGACTCGCCAATGCCGCCGCACCCGTCGAGCCTCTCGACCATGTCGGAGATACCGCATGACCCCCTTCCCGATACCCCGCCGCTTTGCCCTCGTGACAGCCCTGGTCGCCGCCGGCACCCTCGCCGCCTGCAGCAAGCCTGCAGAGGTCGCCAAGGCCAAGCCCGACCGGCCGGTGAGCATGACACAGGTGCATTTCGCGCCTGCCTCTACACGCCGCACGCTGGTCGGCGTTGTCCGGGCGCGCATCGAAAGCAATCTCGGCTTCCGCGTCACCGGCAAGATTGCAGAGCGCCTCGTCGATCGCGGCGCCGTGGTGAAGGCCGGCCAGCCCCTCGCCACCCTCGACCAGACCGATTGGAAACTGCAATTGCAGCAGGCCGAAGCTGCCCTCGCCTCGGCCCAGGCCGCCCGCGACCAGGCCGTGGCCGAACGTGGCCGCATCACCTCGCTGCGCGGCCGTGGCTGGTCGACCAATTCGGACTTCGACAAGGCGAAGGCCACTGCCGACCAGGCGATCTCCGCTTATGACCAAGCCGCCAAGGCCGTGACCCTTGCCCAGAACACCCTCTCCTACGCAACGCTGGTCGCCGATGCGGATGGTGTGGTGACCGCGACCCTCGCCGAACCCGGCCAGGTCGTCGCTTCCGGCCAGGCCGTGGTCAGCCTTGCCCACGCCGATGCCCGCGAGGCGGATGTCTCGATCCCCGAGACGCTGATCGACGAGGCCCGCACCGGCACCGCCACGGTGACGCTGTGGTCGCGCCCCGACAAGATCTATCAGGCGAAACTGCGCGAGCTTACCCCCTCGGCCGATGCGGCGACCCGCACCTATCCCGCGCGCTTCTCGATCGAGGGTGCCGGACCGGAGATCGATCTCGGCATGACTGCTACGGTGACGCTGGCCGACGCCTCGCCCGCGGTTGCGCGCCTGCCGCTTGGCGCCATCCTCGACCAGGGCCATGGCCCGACGGTGTTCGTGATCGATCCCGTTACCAAGGCGCTCACCTCGCGGCCGGTGACGGTCGCCGCCTATGATGCCCAGGACGCCATCGTGTCCAAGGGCCTGTCGGAGGGAGAGACCGTGGTCGCCCTCGGCGTTCAGAAACTCCATACGGGTGACACAGTACGGCTGGCGAGCAACGCTGGCAGCTGAGGCCGATCCGACAGCGTGAATGACTGCCGCCAAGGTGGCGGCAGATAACGATTTTGAAGCGGCGGCCCCCGGGCTGTTTCCGCAGAGGGTTTTGTTTTGCTGCAGGGGAGAGCCGCCTGCCGCATGTCCTGGAGCAGCCATCATGGTAAGCGATGAGACCTACCGGCGGTATCCAACCCATGAGGTGCATGATGCCGATGGAGCGGGCGAGCACGGCATGCGCGATCGCTTCAACCTTTCGGCGTGGGCCGTCGCACACAAGCCGCTGGTGCTGTTCTTCGTCATCGCGCTCGCCATCGGCGGAGCGCTCGCCTACATGAATCTCGGCCGTGCCGAGGACCCGAACTTCACCATCAAGGTGGCCAACGTCACCGCGGTGTGGCCGGGCGCGACCTCGCAGGAGATGCAGGACCAGGTCGCCGACCAGATCGAGAAGAAGCTCGAGGAACTGCCCTATTTCTACCGGGCGCGCACCTATGTGACGCCGGGCTTCATGGCGTTGCAGCTTTCGCTGCAGGACTCTACCCCGCCCAAGGAAGTGCCCGCGCTGTTCTACCAGCTGCGCAAGAAGCTCACCGATATCCAGCCCAACATGCCGGCAGGCCTGATCGGCCCGAGCGTCAATGACGAATTCGGCGACGTCGACAGCATGCTCTTCATGATCACGGGCAAGGGCGCGAGCTATCGCCAGCTCAAGGACCAGGCTCAGGCGATGAAGAAGGCACTCCTGCGCGTGCCCGACGTCACCAAGGTCGATCTTTACGGCGACCAGCAGCAGACCATTTTCGTCGACTTCGACACCGCCAAGCTTGCCAGCCTCGGCGTGACCCCACAGACCATCTTCGACAGCCTCGCCAAGCAGAATTCGGTGACGCCGGCCGGCACCTTCGAGACCGGCGCCCAGCGCATCCCCCTGCGCGTCACCGGCGCGCTCGACGGCGTCGAGGCGGTCAAGGCGACGCCGGTTTCTGCCAATGGCGCCCTCTTCCGCCTCTCCGATATCGCCACCGTCACCGCCGGCTATGCCGACCCGCCAAGCTTCCTGATCCGACAGGGCAGCGAGCCCGCGCTCGGCATCGGCGTCGTCATGGCCAAGGGCACCAACATCCTTACCTTCGGCAAGAATGTGAAGGCGGCGGTGGATACGTTCATCGGCGGCATGCCCGTCGGCATCGACGTCACCCAGATCGCCGACCAGCCGACCGTGGTCGACCATGCGGTGTTCGAATTCCTGCGCTCCTTCCTCGAGGCGCTCGTGATCGTACTGGGCGTCAGCCTCATCTCGCTGGGCTGGCGCACCGGCATCGTCGTCGCGACATCCGTGCCGCTGGTACTGGCAGTGGTCGTGCTGGTGATGAGCATGCTCTCCATGGACCTCAATCGCATCACGCTCGGCGCCCTCATCATCGCGCTCGGCCTGCTGGTCGACGACGCCATCATCGCAGTGGAGATGATGATGGTGAAGATGGAGCAAGGCTGGCCGCGCGAACGTGCCGCCGCCTACGCCTGGACCTCGACCGCCTTCCCAATGCTCACTGGCACGCTCCTCACCGCCATCGGCTTCGTGCCGATCGGCTTTGCCGTCTCGGCTGTAGGCGAATATGCCGGCGGCATCTTCTGGGTGGTAGCGATCGCCCTGCTCGCCTCCTGGCTCGTGGCCGTGCTGTTCACGCCGCTCTTCGGCGTGCTGCTGCTGCCGACATTCAAGAAGCATGTCCACGCCGATCCCGACGCCATCTACAACACGCGCTTCTACACGATGCTGCGCGCCGTGGTGCGCTTCTGCGTGCGCTGGCGCATCACCGTGACGATGGCGACGCTCGGCATCTTCGCCGTCTCGATCGTCGCCTTCGGCCATGTTCAGCAGCAGTTCTTCCCGATCTCCGACCGGCCCGAGCTCTTCTTCGAGATCCGCATGCCCGCCGGCACCTCGATCAACGCCACCAAGGCCGCGGCGATCGAAGGCGAGCAACTGATCAAGGGCGATCCCGACATCAAGAGCTACACCACCTATGTCGGACAAGGCTCGCCCCGCTTCTGGCTCGGCCTCAACCCCCAGCTTCCCGATACTGCCTATGCCCAGATCGTCATCCTGCCCAATGACATCGAGGCGCGCGAACGCGTCAAGGCGAAGATCGAGACGGCGCTCGGCAATGGCACCCTGTCCGAAGCCCGGACGCGCGTCACGCGCTTCGATTTCGGCCCGCCGGTGGATTACCCCGTCGAGTTCCGCGTCGTCGGCACCGATCCGCTGAAGATCCGTGATGTCGCCGAGCAGGTGCGCAAGGTCATGCTCGCCGACAAGCGCGTCGTCGATCCGAACCTGCAATGGAACGAACGCGAACCCTCGATAAAGCTGGTGGTCGATCAGGATCGGGCGCGCGCGCTGGGCCTGACGCCGCAGGACGTGGCGCAGACGCTGCAGTTGCTGGTCAACGGCGCCACCATCACCACCATCCGCGACGGCGTCGAGGATATCGCCGTGGTGGCGCGCGCCTCCGCCGCGGAGCGGCTCGATCCCTCCCGGATCGCCGACCTCAACCTGCTCGCGCGCGACGGGCGGGCCGTGCCGGTGGCGCAGATCGCTCATATCGAGCGCACCTCCGAAGAGCCGCTGATCTGGCGCCAGAACCGCGACATGATGCTGTCGGTGCGCGGTGGCGTGATCGACGGCGTGCAGGCGCCCGACGTGACGGCCGCGCTCTATCCGCAGCTCAAACCGATCATCGACGCCCTGCCGCAGGACTACCGCATCGATATCGGCGGTGCGGTGGAGGAATCGGGCAAGGCCAACGATTCTATCTTCAAGCTGTTCCCGCTGATGCTGGCGCTGATGCTCGCCGTGCTGATGGTGCAGTTGCAGAGCTTCTCGCGGCTCTTCCTCGTCTTCCTCACCGCCCCGCTCGGCATCATCGGCGCCTCGCTCGGGCTCAACCTTGCCGGACGCCCCTTCGGCTTCGTCGCCCTGCTCGGCCTCATCGCCCTCGCCGGCATGATCATGCGCAACACCGTGATCCTCGTCGACCAGATTGAGGCGGATGTCGCCACGGGCAAGCACACCCGGCGCGAGGCGATCGTGGAGGCCACCGTACGCCGCGCCAGGCCGGTGATCCTCACCGCCTTCGCCGCGATCCTCGCCATGATCCCGCTGTCGGAAAGCGCCTTCTGGGGCCCGATGGCAACCACGATCATGGGGGGCCTGTTCGTTGCCACCTTCCTGACCCTGCTCTTCCTGCCGGCACTATACGCCCTGTGGTTCCGCAAGAGCCTCGACCAGCGCGCCCCGTCAGCCGTGGCACCGAGTATCAAGCCACCGCGAGCCGTCCCTGTCTTCGCAGCCGGACAAATGGCGGCGGAGTAGAGGCCCAGCGGCGGGAGGCAATTTGTGGAGAGGAATCGTAAGTTTGAGCGAATTCGTTTTTCGGGAAGTAGGCCGTGGAAATTGGCCCGATTTTGCCAACCTCTTCGAAAGCCGAGGCGGGCCAAAGAGCTGTTGGTGCATGGTCTGGCGGTCGCCTGAAGGCAAACAACGCGATGGCGTAAGCCGCCGGGCGGCTATGAAATCAAGGGTCGATGCCGGTGTGCCGGTCGGCATTCTCGGCTATCGTGAGGGCGCCGCTGTCGCCTGGTGTTCAATCGCACCTCGGGATACCTATCGCCACCTCGGAGGCCTCGATGAATCCGAGGCCCCGGAAAAAATTTGGGCGCTGGTATGCTTCTTCATCAAGAGGGAGTATCGCGGCCGCGGTTTCTCGAAAACGCTGCTTCTGGCAGCCATTGATCATGCCGCGCGCAATGGCGCGACCACCGTGGAAGCTTACCCTGTCGATCCGGAATCCCCAAGCTACCGTTTCATGGGTTTTGTCGAAACCTTTCGCGAAGCTGGCTTCCAAGAGGTAGGGCTAGCCGGTCGACGGCGTCACGTCATGCGCTTTCCCATCCGCTGTTGACCGCCCTCCCGCCGCATCGCGTTGACGCGTCGAGTCCAACGTCGTTTTGAGGAACGAAGGTACGGATCTCACACTTGCTTGAGATCCGCGCTTGGGCAGCCATGAGCGCTTGGGCAGCCATGAGCGCTTGGGCGGTGGGGTGCCCTTATGAGCGAGCTACCGATTTTTCGTGCAGCGGCTCCTTGCGGTGCCAATTCTCCAGGATCCGGCCATCCCGGTGCTTCTGATGAGCCCAATGGATGCCGTTCTTGATGACCTGGAGAACATGGTCGTTGTGGTAGACTGGATAGGTCTCATGGCCGGGACTGAAGTAGAAGATACGGCCACGCCCGCGCTGGAAGGTGCAGCCACTTCGGAAGACTTCGCCGCCGGAATACCAGGAGATGAAGATCAGCTCGTCTGGTTGGGGAATATCGAAAGGTTCCCCGTACATTTCCGATGCCTCAACCTCGAAGTAAGGCGGAAGGCCCTCGACGATCGGGTGAGAGGGATTGACGACCCAGACACGCTCGAGATCGCCTTCAGGCAACTCTCGCCAGGAGAGGTTTGCGTTCGTTCCCATCAGGCGGCGAAACAGTTTCGAATGATGACCGGAATGCAGGATCAGCAAGCCCATGCCTTTGAGCACACGCTGCTGGATACGCTCGATCAGTCCGTCGCTAACCTCATCATGCGCAATATGCCCCCACCACAGGAGAACGTCGGTCTCGTTAAGCAAGGAGTCCGGCAGGCCTTCGTGCGGATCATCCAAGGTCACACGAGTGATCTCGAACTCCGGATTGGCAATGCCCCTTTCAATCGCACCGTCCATACGATCCGGATAAAGCTTCCGGACCACTTCATCGCGCTTTTCGTGGCGTCCTTCGTTCCAAATCGTAACTTTGATGGTCATTGATTTTGCTCACTTATTGAACGGCAGAAGGCAGGTGGATCAGGCCACCGGCGGTGTTGAAAAGGTGACAGGCGTCAGCGTCGATGCTCAACGAGACCTGATCTCCCGGGCGCAAGGTGGTGTCGCCCTCGGTGCGCACGATGAGAGGAGCATCGAGATGGCCGACGGTCAGATAGGTTTCGACGCCAAGTCGCTCGACGATCGCAACCTCGGCCATGAAGTCGCTTTGCCCCTGTGGAACAAGCTTGAGATGTTCGGGACGAACGCCAAGGCGGAGCTCGCCTTGAGGAACGACCCGGTTGGGATCGGGCAGCAGGACTCGAAGACCTGTCGGACTTTGAACCTGAACTTTGGATTCGGGTGTCGCTGTCGCTATCGCCGGAACAATGTTCATCTTCGGCGATCCGATGAATGACGCGACAAACTCATTCTGGGGATGGTGATAAAGCGTCATGGGAGCTCCCTGCTGCGCCACCACGCCCTGATTGAGCACAACTATACGATCAGCCATCGTCATCGCCTCGACCTGATCATGGGTGACATAGACCACGGTCGCCTTCAGCTCCCGATGCAGACGCTGGAGTTCCGCACGCATCTGCACGCGCAACGCTGAGTCCAGGTTCGAGAGGGGCTCGTCGAACAGGATCAGCGAGGGCTTCTTGATGATCGCTCGTCCAATCGCGACGCGTTGGCGTTGTCCGCCGGAAAGCGCAGCCGGTCGACGATCCAGGTAGTTGGTGAGTTGCAGGATCTCCGCGACCTCACCAACCTGCTTGCGGATTTCAGCTTCGGGAATCTTCTTCAGGCTGAGAGAAAAGCCAATATTCTCGGCGACCGTCATATGGGGATAGAGCGCGTAGGACTGGAAGACCATCGCAATCCCCCGCTTGTCGGGAGGGACCTCATTCATCCTTTTGCCATCAAGTATGAGGTCGCCCTCATCGATGCCCTCCAACCCCGCAATCATACGGAGCAGCGTCGATTTTCCGCAGCCAGACGGGCCAACGAAGACAGCGAATTCACCCTCCTCGACGGTGATATCGACACCCTTGATGACCTCGAGAGAACCATAGAATTTTCGAACATTCTTCAGCGTGATCATAGCTTTAGCTTTCGCCCTGAGACAGGGAACTATCCTTTGACGCCACCCGCGAAGGTCTGGACGAGAAATCGACGTGCGAAGCCGAACGCGATGACGGCGGGCAAGAGGTAGACGAAGGCCAGGGCCGCCAGGAATCCGTAGTCAACGGTGTTGACACGCAAATAGGCGCGGAAAAGGCCGAGGGGCAGCGGCTGAAGCTCCGGCGAAGACAAGAACGTCAAAGGCAGCAGGAAGTCGCCCCAGGCGAAGATGAAGGAGAAGAGTCCGGATGCCGCGAGACCTGGAAGCGCGAGCGGGATGAGGACACGCCGGATGCGCTGCGTCATCGTCGCGCCGTCCATGACCGCCGCCTCTTCATAATCCCGTGGCAGACCGTCGAAGAAGGTCTTCATGATCCAGAGCGACAACGGCAGTTGCATGGTTGCCAGGACCAAGATCAGGCCGAGATAGCCGTCAATGAAGCCCGTCCATTGCATGATCGCGCGGGTACTGCCCCCGAAGATGGGGCGAAGCAGCATGGCCTCCCCGTTATTCAACGTCAGGAGGATCTTGTAGAGGGGCACGACCAAGGCCGTCGGCGGCAGGACGCGGATCAGCAAGATCGTATAAAGGAACGGAAGCTTCCACCAAGCCTTCGTTCTCGAAAGAGCATAGCCGCCGAGGCCTGCAAGAACCATTACGACGATCGTTGTGCACCCCACGATAAAGAGGGAGTTGAACAGCCACTTCGCACCATCTTCCTGAACAAAGATCTTTGTATAGTTGCCTAAGGTCCACTGTTCAGGCCAATGCAAGAACAGCTGTGCATCACCATCGACAGATGCGAGAAAGACCCAGATAAAGGGGATGACGCAGAAGATGGATATGATTGAGAGCGTCGAATAGGCAAGGAGATCGCCCTTGGCCTTATTCGCACTTTCGTTGGGAGAGCTTGCAGCCATCTCAGACCTCGACCTTCATTGCTCTGACATAGAAAACGCCGAGCATGAGAGTGATGAGCAGCACGATAACCGCCACGGCCGCGCCATAGCCAAGCTGGAAGGCTGTGAAGGACTGCTTGTAGATGTAGATGCTGACGAGTTCTGTCGCGCCCCCGGGCCCGCCTCGTGTGAGGGCATAGACGAGCCCAAAGACTGCGATGGTCGAGACTGCCGAGATCAGCATGTAGAGCAAGATCGTCGGCATCATCAGCGGCAGCGTGATCCGCCGGAAAATCTGCGAGGGGGTCGCGCCATCCATTCTGGCTGCTTCATAGATCTCTTGTGGAATGGTGCTCAGGCCCGCCATGAGAAGGATCATCGCGGTCGCGATGCCGCGCCAGGTGTTGACGACGATAATCATCGCCAGCGGGAAGGTATTGAGCCAGTCCGCGGGGGTAATTCCGAAGAACGCGACGATGCGACTCAATGTTGATTGCTCACCTCCGGCGAGCATCGAGATCCACATGAAGCCGGCGACCACTTCCGGCGCTGCATTCGGAAGAAGAATGATCGAGGCAAATACACGCCGAAACTGGATCGACCGACCCAGCGCCAAAGCAGAAGCCAGCCCAAGCAGGAACTGTCCAATGACCGCAGAGCCGAGGACGAAGAAGAACGTCACCAGCAGCGAGTTCCAAAACTTGGTATCGTTGATCAGCCGAATATAGTTCCGAAACCCGACGTTTTGCGGCCGAAGCGCGCCGACACCCGTCAGCGCTTCATTTGTGAAGCTCAGATAGACGGAATATAGAGCCGGATAGATAGTAAAAGCGAAGAGAAGCAGCATTGACGGCAGCAGGATAAACAGCAACTGCCTCTTCATGCGCGCTTCATGATCATGGCGCCTGGACATGGCAAGGCCGTCCTCATCGAAGTGTTAAAAGAACAGCAGCGACGCTGCCCTTTCAACACGAGTTTAAGAACATTTAGAGGACTTACTTGACCATCTCGTCGCCAAGAGTCTCCTTCACGTAGTCAACGAGGATCTTTTGCGCTCCCGCCGCATCGGTCTCCTTGCGCAGCAGAGCTTCCGTTGCACGCGCAATGCCTTCAGAAACCGCGGAGAAGCCAGGTGCCGTCTTCAAGAAAGTGCCCGTGTCGACGGCGTTGAAAACGGGAACCAGGGCAGTGAGCTTCTGGAAATCTGGATCGCTGCCAGCGTCCTTGCGAGCGGGGATGTTGCCCAGTTGCTGGGCCAAGGCGACTTCAGCCTTCACGGATCCGAGTTCGATCAGGATCTTCTTCGCCAGATCCGGGTCCGCCGACTGGGCATTGACCCCCCATGGGCTTTCAAGATCGACGATGACATGCTCGCCTCCGTCCTTGCCCGGCACTGTCCATGTGCCGACGTTCTTGGTCACGTCGGGGACGCCATGCTTGCTTTCCGGACCCCAGTCGTAGACGTAGCACCATGAGCCGCAGGTCGTGGCGACGAGCTTGCCCGCGGGAAACATCTGGTATTTCGGGGTGACCCATGGCTCCGGCCCGAGGAGCGGTTGAACCGGCATGAGATCGTTGTTGATGAGATCGGCATAGAAGCCGAGCGAGTCCTTCACACCCTGGCTGCTCAGATTGAGCGTATCGTCATCATTGGCAATCTGCGGCGTCGATGAGCCTGCGAGAAGCATTTGGAAGCCTTCGCCAAAGGCGCCACCGCCCCAGGCCACGCCGGCGGGGAATAGAAGCCCGTAGGCACCGGTCTTGGCCTTGATTTCCCTGGCACGGTCGAGGAGTTCCGCCCAGTTCTTGGGCTGCGCCGTTGAAATGCCAGCCTTCTCCATGACGTCGCGACGATAATAGAGCTGCTGGACGCTCAGCATCGGCGGCAGGACGTAGATCTGGCCGTCCTTGCGATTGATAAGCTGCTTGGCGACGTCAAAAAGCTGGTTGTAGCCATCCCAGGCTTTGACCTGGTCGGCTACCGGGGCCAGATAGCCTGCCGCCACCATATCGGCGACATCCTGGCCGCGCGGCGCGGTGAAGAGATCGGGGGCATTGCCGGCGCGCAGCTCGGTCAAGAGCTTGGTCAGGTAGTCCTTCTCAGGCGCTGGGTATTCGACGATTTCGATCGTTACCCCGTACTTCTTCTCAATGTCGGGCACCACGGCCTTCAGAGCATCGATTCTCGCTTGGCGATGTTCAGCGATGCGTATCGTTTCCGCATCCGCCGCGTTCACGGAGACGGCCAGGCCAACTGCTGCGATTCCGGCCAAAAGAAGCCTTTTCAGCATCCATTCCTCCTTTTGCAAATTATTGATCCGCCTTGCTGGCAGCGACCAAAATGTACACGTAAAACCATGGATTGCAATCACACCGTATTAAATTTTACGGTCACATCTCTATCGCTCTGAATACACTTGAATTTTTTCTCAAACAGATGATAAATGCTACTGCGCAAACGTATCCACAAATAGGGGGAGTCATGTCCGAGATTGTGCGACTTGGCGTCATCGGCACTGGCTTGAAAGCCGCTGACTACGCCAAGAGTTGGGCACGCATGCCCGAGGTCGAGTTCGTCGCGTCGGCAGATGTGAGTGCGGCATCTCGCAAGCGCCTCGGCGATATCTGCCTCGAAGCCGGCAAGCCCGCACCACGTGAATTCGACGACTACAAGGTGATGTTGGCCGAGTGCGGCAATCAGCTCGACGCGGTGTACGTCTCCACGCCTCACGCGTTTCACGGCGAACAGGCCATTGCCGTCGCCGAGGCTGGGCTCGATCTTTTTCTTGAAAAGCCGATGGTGACGACGGCTGCGGAGGCCAACGCCCTTATCGAGGCCCGTAATCGTGCCAAGAGCGTGATCGTCGTTGCCTACAATGGCGTCTTGTCGCCCCTCGTGCGCGATACCCATGAACGCGCCATGGCTGGCGAGTTTGGTGATCTCGTGAGCGTGTCGGCTACAATCTGGGAAAGCTGGTCATCCAACTATGTAGGTCACTGGAAGCAGAGGCCCGAACTCTCCGGCGGCGGCTTCATGTTCGATACGGGAGCGCACATGATGAACACGGTGTGCTTTCTTGTAAATTCGGACTTTGATCGCGTGTCCGCCTATATGAACAATCGCGGCAAGGACGTCGACATCGTTACCGCTGTGGCCGGGCGGCTTACGAATGGAGCTCTTGTCACCTTCAACGCAGCCGGTGAAGGGCCGCCTGGATGCGCCTCCCACATGACCCTGTTCTACTCGAAGGCAATCGTCAGGATCGACGCCTGGGGCGCCTGGCGGGAGATTTCCGTCGGCGGGAAACCGGGAGTTCGTGAGGAGGCCACGAGTGCGCACCAGGAAAACCCTCTGAAGTCTTTCCTTGGCGTGAAATTTGGCCGGGAGCAAAATATGTCGACGGTCGAAAACGGGCTTCGATTTGCGCGGTTGTGGGATGCTATAAAAGCGTCTGCGGCGAAGGATGGCGAGCCGATCCAGATCGCCGACATCGCGTAATATCGTACCGAGTCCGAGATGAATAAGCGCATTACGTCCAAGGAATTGGCCAAGCTCGCCGGGGTTTCGGCGGCTACGATCTCACGGGCTTTTTCCGAGGAGACGCGCATCAGCTCGGCTACGCGCAGACGAATCCTAGCGATCGCAGAGGAGCACAACTACCGCCCTAACGCGATCGCCCGGTCTCTGAACCGACAGCGTTCACATCTCGTGGCGCTGGTCGTCAACTCGATCAGCAATCCATGCGAAGCTGAGCAACTTCAATATCTGGTGCAGCAGCTCCAACAAAGAGAGCTGATGCCCATCATCTTGTGCTGCGACGGCTACGATGATCGCGCACAGCTTATGCGCATGGCGTCGGCCTATCAGGTCGACCACGTCGTCCTCTTTTCCGATGCCGTGCCCATGAAGGACGCGACGCAGATTTTTCGTTCCGCGCGGCCGATCGTTCTATCTTTTGAACCCGTGTCGAGCGAGAGCGTCTCCCACATCGAAGTAGACGGTTCCAAGGCGGCTGAAGAACTGATTTCAAAAGCAGTTGGCGCGGGCCGATCGCGCTTCGCCTACCTCGCTGGCCGTAAGACGAGTTGGATCGATAAGCGCCGCAAGCGCTGGTTTGCCGATGCGCTGGCTGCTCACGACCTGACTTTCGAAGCTGAATGGCACGGAGACTATTCGTACGAGTCGGGCTTCAAGGAAGCGGTGGTCATGCTGCGCCGGTCAAAGATCGATGCGGTCGTCTGCGGCAACGATGTCATGGCCATTGGAGTCCGCGATGCGGCAGTCCACGTACTTGGCAAACGGGTTCCTGAAGAGCTAGCGATCATCGGCCAGGATGGCATTGCTATGGCAGCCTGGGAAAGTCATGATCTGACGACACTTGCGCTGGATAATGTCGAATTCGTCGACGCCATCGTGCAGGCGATCGAAAAGGATGCTGCCGAGGATAGCGCACCGGCAGCTAAGACATTGATATGCAAAGTGCGATGGGGCTCGACTTGCTAGTCACGGCATAACCATCGAGAGTTTGCCTAAAGCGTTTTGCGATTTGACGGAATCGGCAAGAATCGCAAAGACGCGTCGAAACAAAGAGTTTGAGCAAAGCAGCGTCCACGCCTAAACGCGCTTTGCTCTAGGGCAGGAGACTGGAAGAGCGCACCCATGAATCATAGCGAGATCGGAGCCTTGTGCCTGCTGGGACTTTGCTGCGTCATGGGCGTCGCGGGTATTATCGAGGCTGTTGTCGCCGAGGACTCGTCGGATGCCATGTGGTTCTATTTCGTGACCTCGGCATCAGCCTGCAGCGCGGCCCTTGTCCTGTTTTCACGTGCGAGAAAATAGGCCCGCGTGAGGCAGGCTTGGCAACAAGAGACCTATTCCGATCGTTGCCAGGTCGGGAAATCATCCCGATCATAGATCGCCCGAATCGCCGCCAGATTCATCAATGAGGTGCCGCGATCCCGGATGATCTGGGCGGCGTGCTGTCTCCCGGAGTCGGCCCAGTCTACGATCACGGTTCGAACAGCTTGCCAAAGGGGCATTTCATGGGCTGTTCCGCCCCATTGCATTGAGCCCCATCGTTCCGGTCCGCCCCCGTCTTCTCCCGGCGCCACGAGCTTCACGGCCTCATCATAGTCAATGCCGTTCATGATAACCGCCAACGCCAAATAGATACCCGCGAGAACGTATTTATCGGCGTGACGTGAGCGTGACTTTGAAAAAACGGCCGATATCTCGATTTTGCTCACCCCTCGCCATCCCGGACCCCCCGATGGCAGTGCCAGCGGCTTTGTGTGCCCGTCATCATCCCTTGACGAAAATCGGCGAAAGCCCGTCGCAAGGGATCCGTGGCCTTGAAGGACCGCTGGTACGCTTCTTGCCAGAGGAACCCGCCCTCCGCACAGGACAGCCAGGCGCTGTAGGCCGTTGCCGGCGCCCCGGGCGGTCGTGCGTCTTTAGGTATCAGTGAACAGGCATTCTGCCTGAAAGTGGAGCATTGGACGTGAACAACTACATCCTGACGGTATCGTGCCAGTCGACCCGGGGCATCGTTGCGGCGCTTTCCGGCTATCTGGCCGAAAAGGGCTGCAATCTCGTGGACGCCTCGCAATTCGATGCCCTCGATTCTGGCAGGTTCTTCATGCGCATCTCGATCCAGTCCCAGCAAGGTCTGGGCCGCGAGGCACTGCTGGGAGGGCTGCAGCCGATCATCGAGCGCTTCGGACTGGAGGTGGCGCTCTATGACACGGCCAAGCGCATGAAGGTGATGCTGATGGTCTCGCGCTTCGGCCACTGCCTCAACGACCTGCTCTATCGCTGGCGGATCGGCGGCCTGCCGATCGACATTGTGGGTGTGGTCTCCAACCATCTCGACTACCAGAAGCTGGTGGTGAACCACGATATCCCCTTCCACTACATCAAGGTGACGAAGGAGAATAAGCCGCAGGCCGAGGCCCAGTTGATGGACCTGGCGAAGCAAAGCGGCGCCGAACTCATCGTGCTGGCGCGCTACATGCAGGTGCTGTCGGAGGATCTGTGCAAGGCGATGTCGGGGCGGATCATCAATATCCACCACTCCTTCCTGCCCTCCTTCAAGGGCGCCAATCCCTACAAGCAGGCTTACGAGCGTGGTGTGAAGCTGATCGGCGCCACCGCCCATTACGTTACCGACGACCTCGACGAAGGCCCGATCATCGAGCAGGACACCGTCCGCGTCACCCACGCCCAGAGCCCGGAGGACTACGTCTCCCTCGGCCGCGACGTCGAAGCGCAGGTCCTGGCGCGGGCAATCCACGCCCATATCCATCACCGCACCTTCATCGACGGCAATCGCACGGTGGTGTTCCCGGCGAGCCCCGGCAGCTACGCCTCCGAGCGCATGGGATAGAGCCGGGCCCGACTGCGGGGGACTTGGGCGCCCACTCTTCAAGTCCTCTCGCCTTTTTCGTGGCGCTCCTGCCCTTCAGAAGCGCGGGACGGTCGCAATCGATATGCCAACTTCGTGAAGGTGGCCGCCTAAGGGGAAAAACAACAGAAACACGCAATTGCGACAACGGGCACCTTGCGGCGTCGGAGGGGAGTCGGCGCCCGGAATTCTGCTGGAGAGGGCTCGCCCATGCTTGTCGGATTCGCCTGTCGCTGCTCCCGGCCGCCCCGGAGGCTGGACGCATGAGTGTGAAGCACGATCTGCTCGTCCTGGCTGATATCGTTGAACAGGGCGGTGGTTTCGACTGGGGCATCGAAAAGATGGTGGCCAGGCTCACGGGCGAGCGGGCCCGCTCGATCCCCTCCTTCACGATTTCGCTCGATGCGGTGGAGGCGCTGCACGAGCGGCTGCTGCCACACTGGCCGGCTATGAATCTCTCTTCGGTCGTGACAGGCTCGCGGCCTTCCACATACGAGGCCTTGCTTAGCCGTGGCCCTGGTCCGGATGCCGAAGTTCACGGCAAGGCCAGCACGGCGCCGCGCGCCCTGCTCGCGGCCGTGCTGCGCGCCTACTCGTCGGATCTCGGCGGCGAGGAAGCTCCATCCGATCCGGCCTGAACCGGCCGCGCTCCCAGAGCAAAGCGCGTTCAGGCGTGAACGCTTCTTTGCTCTAACTCTTTGGTTCGACGCGTCTTTGCGATTCTTGCCGATTCCGGCAAATCGCAAAACGCTTTAGGTCAGGCTGCCGCCAGCCTCAAGGCCGCCACGTCCCGCCGGGGTGGTGTGCCGAACATGCGGGCATATTCTCGGCTGAACTGCGAAGGGCTCTCATAGCCGACCTCGAAGGCGGCCGTCTCGACATTCGCGGCCTTCGTCACCATCAGCCGGCGGCCTCGGCCAGCCGCAACAGCTTCTGATATTGCAGCGGCGTCATCGCGGTCAGCGCCTTGAACTGGCGGTGAAAGGCCGAGGGGCTCAGTTGGGCGATGGCTGCCAGTTCCTCGATGCGCACCGCCTGCGCGAAATGCTCGCGCAACGCATGGATGGCATGGATCACCCGATAGGCATGGTTGCTCCCCAGCATCATGCGCGCCACGTCGGCGCCGTGGGGACCCGTGAGCAGCCCGTAGCGGATTTCCCGCGGAGCGGCACAGCCGCTCACGGCGTCTCCGGCACCTCGCAGGTGAAGATCACCTGCGTCGGCGAGACCTGCTCCAGCCCCGTAGCGAAAGCGCCGGTGCCGAGGCGGTTGTGGCAGATGTCGCCGGCATCCCTGCGTGTCGTTCCGCGCATCAGGGCACTATGATCGATATCGAAGGTCTTGGGATAGCCGTTCACGATAAGAAGCGATTTCGGTGCCTTGCCGGCGGCGGCCAAGGCGTTCACCGATTGCTGCAGGGCGGCGATCTGGGCGCTTTGCGCCTGGATCGTCTTCTGCAGGTCCTCCAGCGTCGGCCCGGATGGCTTCTGGGCATCCTGGGCCATCGCCACCGTGACGAAGGCCGGCCCCAGCAAGCCGAATACTATTCCCGACATGATCCTGCGCATCGCGTTTCCTCCCGCTCAGGGCTCGAAATTGCGCGAAGAACAGCGCTGGCACAAGGCGCGACGCGCGCGAACAGGGCCGGCAATTTCGTCCCGCCCACCAACCGCGCAGAAGGGCGCCCAGTTCCATCGCCACCGCTTTCCCAGCCACAGCCCCAAGCCTTGTTCCCGTGGAAACACGCGGTCAGCCAATTGCCCGCTAGCAATGTCGACGTCGGTGTACCTCACCCAACCGGGGGCATCGTTCTCGGGGGAACGATACTGTCCCAGCCCAGCTCTCAGGGGAGAGCTGGGGTTTTTTTGTTCCGGGGCTGTTGCACCGAGAGAGGTCCGCTTCATCGGCAATATCTAAGCAAGGCGGCAGCGAGATCCGAGGTCGCCGAGCTTTTCCTGGAAGCGCACGGTCTCCAAGAGCGGACTGGAAGTCCGCGCTTCCAGTTACCCCAGCACGCTCTTCACAGCCTTCGCAGCGGCGGCCACCACCACATCCGCCTCTTGCCGTGTAAGGCAGAGCGGCGGCGCGAAGCCCATGATATCGCCCTGGGGCATCGCGCGGGCGATCACGCCATTTTCGAGCAGAGCCGCCACAACGCGCGGGCCGACCTTCTCGCTCGCGTCGAAGAAGACGCGATCGTGCCGATCCTTCACGAACTCCACCGCCGCCAGCAGGCCCTCGCCACGCACCTCGCCGACATGGGCGTGGGCGCCGAGCGCATCGGTGAGGCCCTGCCTGAAATAGGCGCCGACCGTCCTGGCGTTCTCGACGAGGCCCATCTCGTCCACCAGTTCCAGATTGGCGACGCCTGCCGCGGCGCAGAGCGGATGCGAGGAATAGGTCCAGCCATGGCCGATCGCGCCGAACTCATCCGAGCCCTGCTCCAGGATGCGCCAGACCTTCTCGGAAACGATCACGCCCGAAAGCGGCGCATAGGCCGAGGTCAGCCCCTTGGCGATGGTGATGAGATCCGGCTTGATCCCGTAATGGTCCGAGCCGAACATGGTGCCAAGCCGCCCGAAACCGGTGATCACCTCATCGACGATAAGCAATATGTCGTATTTCGCCAGCACCGCCTGGATCTTGTCCCAATAGGTCTTCGGCGGCGGCACGATGCCGCCCGTGCCGAGCACCGGCTCGCCGATGAAGGCGGCGATGGTGTCGGGGCCCTCGACCTGGATCAGCTCTTCCAGCTTGTCGGCGCAGTGCTGCGCGAACTGCTCCTCGCTCTGCGAACGGTCAGGCCGCCGGTAGTAATAGGGTGCTTCGGTATGAACCACCTGGCTGAAAGGCAGGTCGAACAGGTTGTGGAAGGCCGAGAGTCCCGTAAGGCTGCCGCTCATCAGGCCGGAACCGTGATAACCGCGCCAGCGCGAGATGATCTTCTTCTTTTCCGGGCGCTTCAGCACGTTGTTGACGTACCAGACCAGCTTGATGTTGGTCTCGTTGGCATCCGAGCCGCCGAGGCCGAAGAAGACGCGGCTCATGCCCTGCGGGGCGCGATCGATGACCATCTTGGCAAGGCGGATCGAGGGCTCGGAGCCATGGCCGACATAGGCGTGGTAATAGGGCAGTTCCGCCGCCTGCGCCGCGATGGCGTCGGTGATCTTCGTGCGGCCATAGCCAACGTTCACGCAATAGAGGCCTGCGAACGCGTCGAGACTGCGCTTGCCGTTGCGGTCGGTGATATAGACGCCCTCCGCGCCCTTGATGATGCGGTTGGGCGTCTCCCCGCGCGCATGCTGGGCCATGTGGGTCGAGGGGTGGAAGAAATGATCGCGGTCCCAGGCGGTCAGCTCATTGTCGGAAACGGTGCGTTCGAGCATGGCGCTCTCCTTTCAGGCGAGATCGAGACAGGTATATTTGAGATCGGTGAAGGCTTCGAGCCCATGGCGGGCGCCCTCGCGACCCATGCCGGACTGTTTGATGCCGCCGAAGGGCACGGGCGCGCCGGTGAGCTTGACCCGGTTGACTGCCACCATGCCGTAGTGCAGGGCGCGGCTGAGCCGCAGAGCGCGAGCGCCGTTCTCGGTGACGACGTAGGCGACGAGGCCATATTCGGTGGCATTGGCGCGTTCGATCACTTCGGCCTCGCTGTCGAAGGGCGCGACGCAGGCGACGGGCGCGAACTGTTCCTCGCGCATGATGGCGGCTTCATCAGGCACGTCCGCGAGCAGCGTTGGCTTGACGAAGAGCGGACCCGGTGCCCTGCCCTCGCCCACGAGGCGACGGGCGCCCTGGGCAAGCGCCTCCCCGATACGCTTCTTGGTGCGATCGACAGCACGCTCATGCATCAGGGGGCCGATCTCGACACTCTCCTCCAGGCCGCCTCCGACCTTGAGAGCGGCTATCTTCTCCGCCAGGGCCTGACAGAAGGCCGTGTACAAAGGGCGCTGGATGTAGATGCGGTTGGCGGCGAGGCAATCCTGCCCGGAGGTGGCGAATTTTGCTGCCATCGCAATTTTGACTGAACGATCCAGATCTGCATCGGCGAAGACGATCAGCGGGGCATTGCCTCCAAGCTCCATGACCAGGCGCTTCACCGTCGGCGCGCACTGGGCCGCGATCAGGCGGCCGACCTCGGTGGAGCCGGTAAAGCTGACCACCCGCACCCGATCGTCCTGGCATAGGCGCGCGGAGATGATGCGGGCGTCGCCGGTGACGACATTGAAGACACCCGCTGGAAGTCCGGCCCGTTCGGCAAGTTCGGCGAGCGCCAGCGCCGAGAGCGGCGTGTAGGAAGAAGGGTGCAGCACCACCGTGCAGCCGGCGGCGAGCGCCGCGGCAGCCTTGCGTGTCACCATGGCCGAGGGAAAGTTCCAGGGTGTCAACAGCGCGGCGACGCCCAGCGGCTCGCGGGACACCTGCATATGGGCGCCCGGCAGATGGCTGGTGACGCTTTCGGCATTCGCGCGCTTGCCTTCCTCGGCATACCATTCGACGAAGGAAGCGGCGTAATCGATCTCGCCGCGGCTCTCGCCCAGCGGCTTTCCCTGTTCGAGCGTCATCAGCAGCGCGAGATCCTCCTTGGCGGCGAGCATGAGCTCATACCAGGCGCGCAGGCGGTCGGCGCGCTCCTGTGGGGCAAGGCTGGCCCAGGCTGGAAAGGCGCGCTGAGCCGCATCGATGGCGCGGCCTGTCTCTTCCGCGCCGAGGCTGGCGACATGAGTGAGCGTCTCCCCCGAGAACGGATCGTTGACGGCGAAGCTCGCCGCGCCCGACGCCTGCGTCCAGCGCCCGTCGACATAGGCGAGCTCGCGCAGGAGCCGTCCGTCGGCGAGGCGGCCGAGGCCGGGATGAGAGGAGCGTTTCAAGGCAGCCGCTGCGGTCATCGAGGCAACTCCGGTGGCGTGTGCGACGAGTCTAGCCGCGATGGACGCGAGGATGTCTCGGTTCGGGGTAGAGGCGGCCGATAGATTATCGGTAGTCGTGGGCCTTGGCCGAAAAGCTGTCGGTCATGAGATGAGGCGCAGTGGCTGGGAGCGCGGACGTCCCTACGACACTCAAAGAGTGTCGATCGATCCGCCTCTTCCCGTGTCGTAGAACGTATCGTTTCCAAAAGCGGACGAGGACGTCCGCGCTCCCAGCGCTACAGCACCGACTGCAGGAACTCCCGGGTCCGGGCATGTTCCGGCGCCGTGAAGATCCGTTCCGGATCGCCCTGCTCCACGATCTTGCCCTTGTCGAAGAAGCAGACCCTATCGGATACCTCGCGGGCAAAGCGCATCTCGTGCGTCACCAGGAGCATAGTGAGGTCGTGTTCATGGGCGAGCGTACGGATGACGCCGAGCACCTCGCCCACGAGTTGCGGATCGAGCGCTGAGGTCGGCTCGTCGAAGAGTAGCACGCGCGGGCGCATGGCGAGGGCTCGCGCGATGGCGACGCGCTGCTGCTGGCCGCCGGAGAGCTGGCTGGGGAAATGCCCCTTCTTGTCGGCAAGACCGACCATGCCGAGCAATTCGACGGCGCGCGCTTCCGCCTCGTCGCGCTTCAGGCCCAGCACGCTGATGGGTGCCTCCATCACATTGCGCAGCACCGTCATATGCGGGAAGAGATTAAAGCTCTGGAAGACCATGCCGACATGGCCGCGAATCTTGCGCAGATGTTTCTCGCTGGCCCGGAACGGGCCATGGCCGCCGGGCTCGTGATAGGAGAGCCCCTTGAGCTCCAGCACGCCGTCCTGGAAAGGCTCCAGCGTCATCAGGATGCGCAGCACGGTGGATTTGCCCGAGCCGGAGGGGCCGATCAGCGTGACCTTCTCGCCGGGCGCAACGGTGAAGTTGAAATCGTCCAGCACCGTCAGCGTGCCAAAGCGCTTGCTGACATTGGAGAAGCGGATGCAGGGATCGGTGGAGGAAGGTGTGTCGGTCATCGCATTGAAATCCCGCTCTTGGGCAGCACCCGTTCCAGCGCATGTATGCCGGCTGAGCACAGCAAAGTGAGAATGAGGAAGATCAGCCCGACCAGCGACAGCGGCACCAGATATTCGAAGGTGCGATCGCCGATCAGGTTGGCGAGGTTGACCATGTCGGCCACGGTGACGACGGAGAGCACCGGAGTCTCCTTGAGCATGGAGACGAGATAGTTGCCGAGCGCCGGCAGCACGCGCGGGATCGCCTGCGGCACCACGATCCTGGAATAGGTGTTGGCACGGCTGAGATTGAGGGCGAGCGCCGCCTCCCACTGTCCCTTCGGCACCGCGTCGAGGCCGGCACGGTAGACCTCCGACGTATAGGCCGAATATTGCAGGCCGAGGGCGATGGCGCCGGTGAGGAAGGGCGGCAGCACGATGCCGTAGATGGGCAGCACGTAGAACAGGAAGAAGAGCTGCACCAGGAGCGGCGTGTCGCGGATGAATTCCACCAGGAAGGCCGTGGTCCAGGCCACCGTCTTGAGGCGGCTGCGGCGCAACAGGGCCAGGCCGAGGCCGAGCACCATGGCGATGGCAAATCCGCAGACCGTCGCCTCCAGGGTGACCAGAAGTCCGATGCCGAGGATCGGCAGGATGGAGAGCGCGAAAGCGAGGTTGGAGGACGTGTCCCATTCGTAGCCGTAAATCATGGTGCCGTCCCCTAGCCGTTCATGCGCGGGAAGGCCGCGCCACGCCTGAGCAGGCGCTCCAGCCAGCGCATGAAGGCGGAAAACATCAGCGCCATGATGAAGTAACCGACGAGGGTGAGGGTGTAGATCGTCGCGCTGTTCACCGGCGCCATGTTGCGCAGGTTTTGGGCCCGGAAGGTCAGGTCCGCGATGGTGATCAGCGAGACCAGCGAGGTGTCCTTCAGATTCTGCACCGCGAGATTGCCGAAGGAGGGCATCATCTCCACCACCGCCTGCGGCAGATAGATATGGAAGAGCGTGTGCGACCAGGAGAAGTTCAGCGCCCGCGTCGCCTCGCGCTGCTGGAGCGGGATCGACTGCAGCGCACCGCGCACCACCTCCGCGCCATAGGCCCCGATGTTGAGGGCGAGGCCGGCAACGCCGGTGACGATCGGATCGAAAGAGATGCCGACCAGCGGCAGGGCATAGAACAGCCAGAACAACTGCACGAAGAGCGAGGTGCCGCGGAAAACCTCGATATAGACGAGCGCGATCCAGGAGGCGATGCGCCCGCATTCGGCCCGGGCGATGCCGGCGGCGAAGGCAAGCACCGCGCCGAGCAGCGTCGAGACCACGCCGATGATCAGCGTGACCCTGGCCCCTGCCAGGAGCGCGGGCAGATAATGAGTCCAGACCATGGGTCACGGCCTTTCCGTTCCTGGGACCGCAGGCGTCTCGCCTGCTCTTGGAAACGTTTCGTTGACAAGAAGAGGTGCATTTGGAGTGCCGGTCTTCTCAACCACATCGACCTTCAGTCGATGTGGCGGAAACGGCATCTTGCCACCTATGTCCCGGGCATGCCGGTCTGAAGACCGGCACACCGATTGCGCCCTGCGACACGCCTCTCACTTGCCCGCGCAGAGATCCACCGTCGTCTTGGTGCGAGCCGCTTCGACGCTCTCCGGGCTCAGCCCATAGGAGGTCAGGATCTTCTTGTAGTCGTCCGTCTTCTTGAACTCGACCAGCGCCTTGTTGAAGGCGTCGAACAGGTCCTTGTCCTCCGGGCGGAAGTCGAAACCGCCATAGGAGCGTACCGGTTTGCCGCTGATCACCGGATCGGAGAAGGGCTCGGCCTGCTCCACGCCCGTGGCGCCCTTGAGGAGTTGGGCCACCGTCAGCTCGGTCGCGGCATAGGCGTCGGCGCGGCCGGTCTGGACAGTGGAGAGTGCATCGGCATTGGCCTGGATCATCACGATCTGGCTGTCGGGCACGCCGAGGCCATGCAGGAAATCGAGCTGGTCGGCGCCCGAGACGATGGCGACCTTGAGCGAGGGATCCTTCTTGATGTCCTCATAGGAATGCAGCTTCTTTGGATTGCCTGCCGGTATCAGCAAGCCCTCGCCATAGGAGGAGTTCGGCTCGGTGAAGGTAACCTGCTTGCAACGGTCGGGCAGGATGTTCTGCTCGGCGGCGACGAAATCGAAGCGCTTGGCCTTGAGGCCGGGGATCAGCGAACCGAAGGGCGTCACCGACCAGTCGATCTCGCCGACGCCCATCGACTTGAACACGGCCGCAGCCACATCCGGGCCGATGCCCTTGGCCGTGCCGTTCTCGTCCATGAAGGAATAGGGCACCTCATTGGCGCTGGCGCCGCGGATATAGCCATTGCTCTTGACCTCATCGAGCGTGGTGGCCTGGGCCGCGCCGAGACCGCCGGCAAGAGCCAGGGCGGCTAGACTGACAAAACGGAACGCTTTCATCATTTTCTTCTCCTGTCTGGTTGTGATCTTGGTCCGGTTGGTTCCGGGTTGTCTGGTTGTTGGTTGGGTCAGGGGCCGGCTACCTCGGTCGCGATCACGGCGAGGCAGTCGCCGGGTTTGACGAGGCCGGGGAAATGGCGGACGGCGAGCAGCCCATCGAGGGCGGCGCGATGCTCGAAGGGCGCGGTGCCGGTACGGCCGATCGGATATATACGGGCGACTACTTCACCCTCGCCGACGGGATCGCCGAGGTCCTTGAGGAACTCGACCAGCCCCTCCTCCTGGCTGAAGCCGAAGCAGTCGGCGGAGGGCATGTCGAGCCAGCGAGTCGGCCCTGGCATGGGTTTGCCTGCGAGAATGCCGGCATGCCTGAGCAGGCTGGCGATGCCGCGCTTGGCGATGGAGGCGGATCTCGCCGTGGCCGTGCCCCCGCCCCCGAGCTCCGTGGTGACGAAGACCTTGCCGGCCATTTCCGTCACGGTGTCGAACATGCCGACAGCGTCGATCTCGATCATTTTCATTGACCAGGGCGCCGAAAAGGCGGCGACGGCATCGAAGCAGCGCTTTTCCTGAGCCTTGTCGGGCAGCTCATGCGCGGCGGCATAGGGCAAGAAGTCCAGCGTCTTGCCGCCGGAATGGAAATCGAGCACGACATCCGAAAGCGGCAACAGAGTGCGGGTGAAATAGTCCGCGATCTTCTCCGTCACCGTACCGTCCGGACGGCCAGGGAAGCTGCGGTTGAGATTGCCCTTGTCGATGGGCGAGGTGCGCATGGCCGCCCGAAAAGCCGGATAGTTCATCGCCGGCACGATGATCACGCGACCGCTGACATCCTCGGCCCTGAGGGTACGGGCGAGGTCGAACAGCGCGATCGGCCCTTCATATTCGTCGCCATGATTGGCGCCTGTCAGCAGCGCCGTCGGCCCCTCCCCGCACTTCACCACCGAGATCGGGATCATCACCGAACCCCAGGCTGAATCGTCCCGGCTCCAGGGCAGGCGCAGATGGCCATGCTGGACGCCATCCGCCTCGAATTCGACGGTGGCGGCAATGGGGGAAGGCCTGAGGCTGGTCATGGGCGCGCTCATGGCTTCACGAAGAGCTGGCGCGGCACATTGGCGAGGCATTCGACGCCGGTTTCGGTGATCAGGATGCTTTCCGTGATCTCCAGGCCCATCGTCTCCAGCCAGAGCCCGGTCATGAAATGAAAGGTCATGCCGGGCTTGAGCTCGGTGCGGTCGCCCGGCCGCAGGCTCATGGTGCGCTCGCCCCAGTCGGGCGGATAGGAAAGCCCGATCGAATAGCCGGTGCGGTTGTCCTTGACGATCCCGTATTTCTTGAGAACCGCGAAGAAAGCGTTGGCGATGTCCTCGCAGGCATTGCCGGGTTTGGCGGCGGCGAGCCCCGCCTCCATGCCCTCCAGCGTCGCCTTCTCGGCATCGAGGAAGGCCTGCGTCGGCTTGCCGAGGAACACGGTGCGCGAGAGCGGGCAGTGATAGCGCCTGTAACAGCCGGCGATCTCGAAGAAGGTGCCCTCGCCGCTTTTCATCGGCTGGTCGTTCCAGGTCAGATGCGGGGCCGAGGCCTCCTCGCCCGAGGGCAGCAGCGGCACGATGGCGGCATAGTCGCCGCCGATGCCCTCGACGCCGCGAACACCGGCGTCGAGGATCTCGGCCACCAGGTCGTTCTTGCGCATGCCCGGCTCGACCTTGTCGACAATGCGCTTGTGCATCGCCTCGACGATGCGGCCGGCCTTGCGCATATAATCGATCTCGGTGGCGCTCTTGATCGCGCGCTGCCAGTTCACCAGTGACAGGCAGTCCTTGAAGCGGGCATTCGGCAGATGGGCGACCAGCGAGGCATAGGCGGCCGCGCTGAACCAGTAATTGTCCATCTCGACGCCGATCGTGCCGCGCGACCAGCCGCGCTGTTCGATCACGCCCGAGAGATAGTCCATCGGGTGGCGTTCGGTGGACTGTACGTAATGGTCGGGATAGCCGACGATATTGTCATGGCTGAGCCAGGCCGTGCGCTTGGCGCCATTGGCATCCTGCCCGCGGCCGAACCAAAGCGGATCGCCATCGCCGGCCACCACCACGCATTGGTGCACGTAGAAAGACCAGCCGTCATAGCCCGTGAGCCAATGCATGTTGGAGGGGTCGGTGACGATGAGGAGATCGAGACCGGACTTCGCCATGGCGGCGCGGGTCCTGGCCTGGCGCCCGGCATATTCCTCTCGGCTGAAATTGAGTGTGGGGCCTGTCATGCCGCACCTTTCCTGTGTCCTGCAGTCTCGAAAACCCGCCCCGCGCCGGCGGTCACGGCGCGCCGATGCGCGAGCGTGGCGATGGCGGTGTCCTGCACGCCGGTGCCGGTGAGGTCGCAAAGGGTGATATCGGCGGCGCCGCTGCGCCCGCCCGCCTTGCCAGCGATGACCTGGCCCAGTTCCGGAAACCAGCGCTCCGCCGAGGCGGTTCCGGCCGTGATGGCATGGGCGAGTTCGCCGAGGCGCCGTGTCTGGGCGAGGTTGTCGGCGACATAGGAGATCTTCGCGAACGCGGCCGGATCGATCTCGTTCTTGTGCTCGGCATCCGAGCCCATCGCCGTGACATGCTGGCCAGGTTCCAGCCAGTCAGCCATCAGGATCGGGCTTTCGGCTGGTGTGGTCGTCACGATGACATCGGCACCTGTGCAGGCCGCCTGGCCGCTCGCTGCCGCGCTGACCGGGATGCCAAGGCGGGCGGTGAAATCGGCGGCGGCGGTCTGCGCCTTGGCCGGATCGCGGGCCCAGAGGCGCGCCTCGGCGATCGGGCGCACCAGCATCAATGCCTGGAGTTGCAGGCCCGCCTGCTCGCCCGCCCCCAGCACGGCCGCAATACGCGACTCCGGACGCGACAGGTGGCGGGCGGCGACGGCGCCGGCGGCGGCCGTGCGCACCCGGGTGAGATAGCCATTGTCGAGCAGCAACGCCTCCACCAGGCCAGTGCGGCTGTTGAACAACATCATCAGACCGTTAAGGCTGGGCAGGCCGAGCTTGGGATTGTCGAAGAAGCCCGGGCTCACCTTGATGGCGAAGCCCTCCACGCCCGGGATATAGGCGGTCTTCACATCCACCTCGCCGCGATATTCTGGGATGTCGAGCCTCAGGATCGGCGGCATCGCCACCGCCTTGGTGGCGAGCGCGAGGAAGGCTTCCTCGACACAATCAACCGCATCGAGGTCGAGCGACACGCTCCTGCGCAGATCCGTTTCGGTGAGGATGATCATGCCAAGGCTCCCTCTTCGACGATGCGCCGGTGCAAGGCGGGATCGATGTTGCGGCCGGAGAGGATGAGGGCCGTAGGCCCCTCGGGCCTGATCTTGCCGGCGATGAGCGCGGCGATGCCCACTGCGCCGGCGCCCTCCACCACCTCGTCCTCGGCCCGGAAGGCGTGGCGGATGCCCTCGGCGATTTCTTCCTCGCTGAGCAGGATGACCCCGTCGAGCAGGTCGCGGCACATGGCAAAGGTGAAGCCGTTGTCGAGCCCGATCCCGCCGCCCAACGAGTCGGCCAGGGTCGGCACTTCTTCCACGGCCACCGGCCGCCCCGCGAGCAGGCTGCGCTGCATGGCTGGCCCGCGTGTCATGGAGACACCGACGACCTTGGCCTGGGGCCGCAGCCCCTTGACCGCCGCAGCGACGCCGGCGGCGAGGCCGCCGCCTGAAAGCGGCACCAGCACCAGCGCCACATCCGGCATGGCCTCGACGATCTCCAGCCCGATCGTGCCCTGGCCGGCGATCACGGCGGGATGGTCGAAGGGCGGGATCTCGCTCAGCCCCTCCTCGCGCACCAGCCTCGAGACCTCGATCTGCGCGTCATCCTGCGATTGGCCGACGATGTGCACTTCCGGCCCAAGGGCGCGCACGGCGTCGACCTTGTTGGCTGGTACCAGATTGGACATGCATACCACCGCCCGCCTGCGCTGCGCCTTCGCGGCATGGGCGACAGCCCGGCCGTGATTGCCGGTGGAGGCGGTGACGAAACCCTTTGCGGAGGAGCCTGCCATGAGGACGGCGTTGGTGGCGCCGCGCAGCTTGAAGGCGCCGGTGGTCTGGCGCGTTTCGAGCTTGAGGAAGATCGCCGGACCACCCTGCGACAAGGCCAGGGACTCGACCAAGGGTGTGCGCAACACATGGCCTTCAATACGGGCCTGCGCCATCCTGATCTCATCGAGCCCGACCATGGTGTTCATGGGCACGGGCTCCCGCGCATTGTCATGGAGATGCCGGCTTCAGGCCCGCCTTCCCCCCGCCCGGCAATGGCGCGCGCACGTTGCATGAACCGCTCCCTGCATTAATGTGAGGGAATGGTGTAGCGATACAAAAATCATGTCAATTATTATATTGTAATGATACATACTTCAGGCGATCAGCTGCGCGTCGAACACCGGCGGCAGCTGCTCGAAGGTGGTACGCAGGGCGGCCAGCGTCTCCGTCAGAGCGGCATGGGAGAGCCGGCCGCCGAGGCAGATCCGGATGCCTCCAGCCCCTGCCTCACCGGCGATGAACGGATCCGAAGGTGTCACCGCGATGCCGCGTTGGGAGAGCGCGCGCACCAGCCCTTCCTCCGTCCAGTGAGGCGGCACCTTCAGCCAGGCGCAGTGCGAGAGCGGATGCGTCGAGGCGATGTGCGGGCCGAGAGTCCGCGCCACGATCGCCTGCCTCGCTTGCGCCTCCTGCCGCTGCACGCGCAACAGGGCCTCCGCCGTGCCATCCTCGATCCACAGCGAGGCGATCTCGGCCGGCAGGTTGGTGGCGCTCCAGCTCGTCACGCGCAGGATGCTGGCGACCCGGATGCCATGGGTCGGCGGCACCACCAGATAGCCGACGCGCAGGCCCGTCATCACGCTCTTGGTGAAGCTGGTAACGAAGAAGCCGAGATCGGGCAGGAGCTGCGTGATCGAGGGCATGGGCTCCTCGAGCATCGGCTTGTAGACCTCGTCCTCCACCACGAAGATGCCGTAACGCGCGGCGATGGCGGCAATGGCCTGCCGCCGCCCGGCCCCGGCGACATGGCTGGTGGGATTGCCGAGCGTCGGGATGAGCACCAGCGCCTTGACCCCGCCTGCCGCGCAGGCCGCCTCGAAAGCCTCGGGCAGGACGCCCTCGGCGTCGGCCGGCAGGCCCCGCAGCGTGAAGCCGAGAACGGAGGCGAGGCCAATGATGCCATGATCGGTCAAGCTCTCCGTCAGCACGATATCGCCCGGATGCACGACAGAGGCCACAGCCAGGAAGAGCCCGTGCGCGGCGCCGTTGGTGATCAGGATGCGTTCGCGGTCTGCTTCGACGCCGAGCCGCCGCAGCCAGACCTGCGCCGCCGCGCGGTGGCGGTCGAGCCCGGCGATCGGCCGGCAGGGGCGCATGAAGGCACTGTTGTCGCCCTCCCCGAGCCGCGTCATCACTTGGCGTGAGGCCCGTTCATGCGCTTCGGTATAGACGGCGCGGATGATCGAAAGGTCTGCCGTCTGGCCGGGCTCGCGGTCGAGCATGAAGCGCTCGGCCCGCTCGGTGACACGATCGCGCACGAAGGTACCGCGGCCGACCTCGCCGCGCAGATAGCCGCGCCGCTCCGCTTCCTTGTAGCTGATGCTGACCGTCTGCACCGAGACTTTCAGGTCATGCGCAAGGTCGCGATGGGTCGGCATGCGCGTGCCTGGCGCCAATACTTCAGCCTCGACGTCGGCGATAATCAGGTCGGTCAGCAGCTTGTGCTTGGTCACCCCCTTGCGGCGCGGCAGCACTGGCCGCCATTCTGTCGCCGCCGCCAGCGGCCCGCGGGATTCGACAAGTCGGCGGAATGGGTCAGAATGGGAAACAGACATGAAATTGTCCTGATACAATATCGAGGCACTTCCCTATTATACCAATCAATTCGCCGGCGCCATGTTGAAACTCGACAAGATCGACCTGAAAATTCTCGCCGCCCTGCAGCGTGACGGCCGCATCACCAAGCTCGGCCTGGCGCAGGAGGCCAATCTTTCGGCCGCCGCCTGCTGGGAGAGGCTGGCGCGGCTTGAGAAGGCCGGCGTGATCGCGGGCTATAGCGCCTCGCTCGACGCCGCCAAGCTCGGTCGCTTCGCCACCGTGCTGGTCGAGATCACCCTCAAGAGCCATCGCCAGGCCGATTTCCAGCGCTTCGAGATGGCGATGCTGCGCGAGCCTTCCATTGTCAGTTGCGACGCGGTGGGCGGGGGCATCGACTATCTCCTGCGCGTGGTCACGCCCGATATCGATTCCTATCAGCGCCTTATTGATGGCCTGCTGGCAGACGAGATCGGCATCGACCGCTACTTCACCTATATCGTCACCAAGACCATCAAGGCCTCCGGCTTTCCGCTGGAGATCATCGAGACCGGCAATCCGTGAGGAGGTCGACCTCGACAGCCACAGGTGCAGAGCCAACGTGGTGAGGTCGACATTGCTCTTTTCGGTGAACTCAACGTTCGCAAGAATGTCGGCCAGGAGGTCGACACTCCACCTGCAACCAGGATTCCTGCCATGTCCCCGCATCCCGGCTTTCTTGGCTTTCCCGATCACCTGCCCGACGGTACCAAGCCGCGTATCGTCCTGTTCGGCGCGCCGCACGGCAGCACCTATCCCGGCGCTGACTCTTCGGGCTTTGCCGGCGCAGCGGCTGCGATCCGCGCCGCCAGCCAGGACGATGCGCAATTCCTCGACAGCTGGGACTTCGACCTTGGCGGGCCCCTGTTCGAAGGCAGGGAGCCCTCGTGCATCGATGCCGGCGACCTGCCGACCTCGCCGCATGACAATGCTGGCAACCGCAAACTCATCGAGGAGAAGACCCGCGCCATCCTCGCCTCAGGCGCCGTGCCGCTGATGATCGGGGGCGATGATTCCGTGCCCATTCCCTTCTTCGCCGGCTTTGCTGATCACGGGCCGATCTGGATCCTGCAAATCGATGCCCATATCGACTGGCGCGATGAGCGCTATGGCGAACCGCTGGGCTATTCCAGCACCATGCGCCGGGCGAGCGAGATGCCGCATGTCGCCGGCATCGTGCAGGCCGGCATCCGCGGCGTCGGCAGCGCCCGGCCCCTGGAGGTCGAGATCGCCAGGCGCTGGGGCTCGCATCTCGTCACGGCGCAGGAGATCCATGCCGAGGGTATCGAAGCTGCCCTCAGGCACATACCCGCGGGCGCGCACGTAATAGTAACCCTCGACTGCGACGGGCTCGACCCCAGCGTGATGCCGGGAGTGGCCGGTCGCGCGGCGGGCGGACTGACCTACAGCCAAGCGATCGGGCTGATCGAGGGGGCGAGCCAGCGTGGCCGCATCGCCGGCTTCGACCTCATCGAGTTCCATACGCCCTCTGATATCGGCGGCATCACCGCGCTCACGGCGGCACGCCTTCTCGTCAATGTGATCGGGCGTATCGTCCGCCAGGTTTGAACCTGCGATCGGCCCGTGCATGATGCCGATGCCGCGCGAAGCTTTCAGATCCGCTCAAAGGATTTCATCATGCGCTTGATTCATCGGTTTCTATTCGCCCTCATCGCGCTTGCTGCCGTGGCTGCGGCACAGCCGGCTCTCGCCAAGATGGTTGCCAAGCCCATCGACTGGACGCTCGATGGCACCGCCTTTCACAGCTATCTCGTCTATGACGACACCGGCACCGCCAAGCGTCCGGGCCTGGTGATGGTGCCGAACTGGTATGGCGTGACCGACATCGCCATCAAGAAGGCCGAGATGATCGCCGGCAAGGACTACGTGATCCTGCTCACCGACATGTATGGCGCCTCTGTCAGGCCCAAGAACGACGACGAGGCTCAGGCCGCCATCGCCCCACTCACCAAGGACCGCACCCAGATGCGCAAGCGCATCAATTATGCGCTCGACCAGCTCAAGGCCCAGGCCTCGGGCGCGCCGATCGATACTGCGCGCCTCGCTGCGATCGGCTTCTGCTTCGGCGGTGCGTCGGTGCTCGACCTTGCCCGCAGCGGGGCCGATATCAAGGCGGTGGTCGCCTTCCACGGCGTTCTCGCCACCGACGATCCCGCACTCGCCAAGAACATCAAGGCACGGGTGCTGGCGATGAACGGCGCCGATGATGTCGGCACCATGCCGCAGGCGCCGGCCTTCCTCGACGAGATGAAGTCCAGCCCAGCGGACTGGCGCTTTGCCGTGATCGGCCACGCTGTGCACTGCTTCACCGAAACCGAAGCGACTGCCGCAACCGGCAATTGCCGCTACGACGCCAAGGCCGCCAAGGAGTCCTACGCCATGATGCACGCCTGGCTGGCGGAGACCTTCGCCAAGTCGTAACCGGAGCGCGGACATCTTGTCCGCTCTTCCTCTGTCATAGAACGGTTCGTTTCCAAGAGCCGGCAAGATGCCGGCGGTCCCGCGCATCCTTCATACCAGCATAAAAGGCGCGTTCATGGCGCTGGCCCACAAAAAAGGGGACGTGACGACTATCTTTATTCGGTCGCATTTTTCTGGTGGTCTGTGCCGGCGCTTCGCCTCACCAGGCGGAGCATGTGTTGCTGGAGTGATGCGATGACAGGGACTGTCGGGAAAGCCATGATCTTGGCCGGCGCCTGCCTGCTAATGGCCGGCCCTGCTTTCGCCGAGGACAAGTTCGCTCCGCCCCCCAACGCCTTTGATCCGCCGGCGGTGAAGCCGAAGATCTTGCCCAAGTCCCAACAGCACGACTGGACGGGCTTCTATGCCGGCGTGCAGAGCGGCGCTTCCTTCGGCTCCGCCAATTCGAGGTGGAGCCAGGACAACACCGCCTCCCCGACCTTCGGCGCCCATGCCGGCTACAACTACCAGTTCGGCCGGGGCCTGGTGCTGGGCGGCGAGAGCGACGCATCGGCTAAGTAGGCATCGTTTGGGCCTGATCGGGCAGTCGCAACGTGGGCTCGGGGTCTACAGGTGCTTACTTTGCCGACTGGATGCGCGTGCTGGACCGTGATTGCGGGCGTAGCGCTATGGCGTGCATGGCTCGCTGATCGACCTCGCCAGCGGGGAAGCCCGCCCTATCGCCGCGCTTGCTGACCGACATCCCCGACCTGATCTGGGAGGACGCCGAGGCACTCTGCGCGCGGTGGTGAACGGGCTCGCTGAAACAACAGCCGCGCCGGCCAAGATCGCCGTGGGTACGGGGTTGTAACCTGGGAGCGCGGACGTCCTCGTCCGCTCTTGGAAACGATGCGCTTGATGGGAGAGGAAGAGGCGGATCGTCCGACACTCACTTGAGTGTCGTAGGGACGTCCGCGGTCCCAGCAATGGTTGCGTTTCCCCTCGCTTCTGTTACGTCAAACTCATGACAGCCTTGGCCCGCCAGGGCCTCTGAGTCTGTTTGCAATTCGGCGAGATCCGGAGTTTGCCATGGCGGTGACGATCGACGGAAGGCGCATGACCGGCGCCAAGGTGGTTCGGGTAGCCCGGCCCGGCGGCGCGGGACGCTTCGAGAAGGCGGGCATCGATGCCAAGGCGCGCGAGGCCGTCGGCACGGCCCGCGATTACATCGACGCCAACTGGCTGAACGACGAAGCACCGCTGATGTACGCCTTCAACACCGGCGTCGGCCTGTTCAAGGATGTGCGCGTGCCCATCGCCAGCATGGCGCATTACCAGGACCAGATCATCCGCGCCCATGCCACCGGCATTGGCGAGCCCTTCGCCCAGGATATCGTGCGCGCCACCATGCTGCTGCGCGCCAACGCCTTCGCTTCCGCCTATTCGGGGGCGACGCTGCCGCTGATGGACCGGCTGGTCGGCTTCCTCAATGCCGGCCTGCATCCCGTCATCCCCTCCAAGGGCTCGGTGGGCGCTTCCGGCGACCTCGCTCCCCTCGCCTATCTCGCAGGCGCCCTGCGCGGCTTCGAGGACGTCCCGGTGGAGTACAAGGGCAAGATCTATGCGGCGCCGGAGGCCGCGCGCCGCGCCGGCTTCGAGCCTGAGTACAAGATGGGCGCCAAGGAAGCCTCGGCCATCATCAACGGCTCCACCGTCTCGCTCGCCATCGCGGCGCTCGCCCAGGAAGACGCCAGGCGCATCGTCAGGCACGCCGATATCGCGCTCGCGCTGACGCTCGAGGCCTTGCGCGGCGAGCTTGCCGCCTTCGATCCGCGCGTGCATGCCGCCCGCCCGCATCGCGGCCAAGCCCGCACCGCGCGCAACCTCCTCAAGATCGCCGGCGACTCCAAGCGCTGCTCGGAAGCCGCCCGCGCCGTCCTCTTCCCGGACGAGGCGCGCGATCCCTCCAAGCCCGTGCCGCTGCGCGTGCAGGATGTCTACTCGCTGCGCTGCGCCCCGCAGGTGCACGGCCCGGTGTTCGAAGCACTCTCCTATATCGAGAACATCCTCGGCGTCGAAATGAACTCGGCCACCGACAATCCGCTGATGTTCGCCAACGAGGACGGCGGCTATGTCTCGATCTCGGGCGGCCATTTCCACGGCGCCTATGTCGCGCAGGCGATGGACCTCCTCGCCATCGCCATGACCGATCTCGGCGCTATCAGCGAGCGCCGGCTCGCCCGCCTGATCGATCCGGTGATGAGCTACGGCCTGCCGCGCAACCTGCTCGCCGGCGAGCGCGGCCTCAACACCGGCTTTGCCACCGTGCAATGCTCGATGTCGGCCCTGGTGATGGAGAACCGGGGCCTGGCGACCCCCGGCTCGGTCGATTCCATTCCCGGCAAGAGCAATGCCGAGGATCACGTCTCCAACTCCACCTGGTGTGCCCGCAAGGCCCGCACCGTGGTGGAGAATGTCGAGCAGATCGTCGCAGTGGAGATGCTGATGGCGGCGCAGGCCCTGTCGCTGGTGGCTGACCGTACGAAGGACCATCCCATCGGCAAGGGATCCCAGGCGGCAATCGATGCAATCCGTGCGGAAATCAAGCCGGCTCTTGACGGCGACCGCTGGTACCATCACGAAATAAAAGCAATTCTCGAACTCGCCCGCAGCAGCCGCATCCTGGCGGCGGTTGAAACGGCAGTCGGACCTTTGGAGTGAGGAAGCCCATGATCCTTGTGTGCGGTGAAGCCCTGATCGACTTCTTGCCGGTGAAAACGGTGGACGGGCACAACGCCTATCGCCCTGTCGTCGGCGGCAGCCCGTTCAACACGGCTGTTGGTATCGGCCGGCTGGACGGCGATGTCGGCTTCTGCGCGGCCTTGTCGACGGATTTCTTCGGCGAGGATCTCGCGGCCGCCCTCAAGCGCTCCAAGGTGAGCCAGCACTATGTGGCCCGTTCCGGCCACTCCTCCATGCTGGCCTTCGTGTCGGTGGGCGATGGCGAGCCGGAATATGCCTTTATCGACGAGGCTTCCTCCAACCGCCTGTTCTCGCCCGAACGCGATGCGCCGGCCATCGGCCCGGAAGTCTCGATGATCTGGACGGGCTCGGTCGCCCTCATCAACGACCCGATCGCCTCTGCCTATGAGAAGCTCTATTTCGACAACAAGGGCAAGCGCGTGCTGGGCATGGACCCGAATGTGCGCCCGACCGTCGTCGGCAATGCGGATGAATATCGCGCCCGCATGAAGCGCATGACCGAGGCTGCCGACATCATCAAGATCTCGAAAGCCGATCTGCTCTGGCTCTATCCCGGCATAGATCCGGCCGCCTGGGCCAAGGATCTGGTGGCCAAGGGCGCCCATCTTGTGGTGCTCACCGATGGCGGCAACGGCGCCGAGGGCTATGGCAAGGGCTTCGCCGCCAAGAGCCCGGTAGTCAAGGTGGCCAAGGTCGCCGATACCGTCGGCGCCGGCGACAGCTATTCGAGCGGCCTCCTCACCATCCTGCAGCGCCGCAATGTGGTGTCGGTCGACACCGTCAAGAACATCGACGAGAAGATCGCCCAGGAAGCGATGGACTACGCCGCCCGCACCGCCGCCATCACGGTCTCGCGCGAAGGCGCCGACCCGCCGTGGAACAATGAGATGGCGTGATATCGAAACTCCGGGGCGGTACTCCCGCCCTACCCCGGCCCTGTCTCCTATGATGCCGGCAGTTGCGCGCGATGCTCGGCACCAGCAGGCGCAGGAATGACTTCAGGCCGAGCGCATCAATCGTACTGGCTGGGCCCGCGCGATCCAGCCGAATGGCCGCCCCAGCCAATCCTCAGGCCTCTTTGTCCAGCTCCGCCAGCCTCCGGTCGAAGCGCCCGCTCTGCACGCTGATCAGGGCGAGCAGCGGCAAGGCGAAGAGCACGAGATGGATGAAGCCGCCATGCACGACGAAAACCTCGGAAAGCAGGATCGCCGCATCGAGCAGGAGCAGGACAATCGCCGCGGCAAGGCTCGCGGCTGGAAGAAGGACCAGCAGGGCCGCCGCTATCTGCACCAGGGAAACTGTGATGCGGAACCAGGGGCCAAAGCCGAAGGCATCGAACTGCCGGATCATCGGGGCCAGTCCACCCAATGTCAGCAGAGCGGGCGTGGTAAACACCAGCGCGACAAGGATGCGCAGGCCCCATAAAACCAAGGCCTTGGTGCGTGCATCTGAAGAAGAGGCCGGGGCCATTCAGTTTACTCGTGGAACACTACGTATTTGGGCATGAAACAAGCGCCGGCAAGCAGTTGCTGACGCCGATCTTTCACCACACACGATCATCCGCCTGCTTCCCTGCCATGGCAACAGCGAAATTCGAGTTCGGTTGCACAGCGTAACGAGGCAAACGCGGCATCCCTCGTGACACAATGCTGAGGGCAAAAAGCATCGCTGGGCGCGGTTCGGATCCCCTATGGAAAACAGCCGTCCTAGGGGTGGGTGTATCGCGCGCGAGTCGCGTGCCCCTGCGCGCACCACGACCCCAAGACGAAAAAAGAGGACGGATCGCAAGACCCGCCCTCTTTATCGTGGACCACGAAAATCAAATTACCGGCGTTATCACGGAACAATCTGCGCCTGGTCATCGCCCTGCGAGCGTCGACACCTGACAAAAAGTCCACAACCCCGTCGCGGCGCCTTTCGGCCGGGCGGTGCGATTAGTTAACCTTTGTGGCAAAAATGCGTCAAAAACCACGACCAGAGCGCGAAATTCTTGTGCGGCGCTGAAAACGGAAAATGAAGGAACCCCGTTTCGATCGGCGGCATGCCCATCCCCCGCCAGAGTCCTCAGAGTCATTTCTTTATTATTCTCGACTCTGAAAATACGACTCTGACGGGGTTGGCCACCCCTCTCTACTTAACTCACCCCGAGCCCGAAAAGCTTACGGGCAACCAATGTCCGGCGGTACTCAATGCAATCCAGGCAACACTAGCCAGAGCGATCACGATTAAAGTGACCGCAATCACATAGCCGATCCGGTCGGACTTGATGTCTTTCATGCGGATTTTCTAGCACATGACCGACAATGGCGATCCTCAGCTCTTGGGATGCAAGCCGCGAGAAATAGGTACATCCGAGCGCATGCAACAGTAATCGGAGTACCCGGACGCATCATACAAGTGGATTATCTGCGTACTTCCACAATCAACATAGGACATCCATGCACACTATTGGCGTCACACCGTCCCTCGCCTCACCTCGAAGACGGCACGGCCTGTCACGTTGTTGGCATTGACCCTGACTCCATACCGCCGCGCTTTGTCATCGTGCGGCCTGGCGCGAACGCCAGCCTGCGGCCCGATTGGACGTATGAAGTCTTCGGCGTCTCCCTTAAGCAAGACGAACCGGCGCCGAGCTGTGAGTAAACCCATTTGTCGGCGGTAGGAGGAGCTCACCGAGCGCCGAAACAAGGCATATGAACCGACCTAGCCCCAGCCTTGGAGACCACCCTGCGACGGATACCATGCCCCCAGAACAGCGCGCTACCCAACGCCAACGGCTCGCGGAAGTCTGCACGAGGTGCGTGTGCGAGCTTGTAGGGCCTATGAAGGCAGCAACGGAGGCAGACCGAGCCGAGCGCGAGAAGTAAGCCTCACAGCGGAAGGTACGACGCGCGGCGGCGTAAACCTGCTTCATGCGGCAGCCATAGAAAGCCCGGCGGTGCATTTGGAAAAGCAGAGCCGGGCGAAGTTGGAGTGGCGAGGGGTCGCTCGTCACCTGACAGGCGAAACGCACATATGCCTGGGAAGTTCCAGGAAATATGATGTCCCCCCATGAAAATTCTGTGGCTAGGCGGACCTCGAGGTGCTGCGATGCCCGTCTCAAGGCTCAGGAAAGGAACCTGCCGATTTTTTGGGGCTGCGCAGGTCGCTGTTGCCGCATTTTTTTCCAAGATGGCAAAGAGTGCCATCCGGAAGCTCGAAAGGAGCACGAAGTCTACAAGCCGGGCCACAAAGCGGCCCGCACCCGAAACCTAGAAAAAGGAGGATTCCTTAGCAAAATCAAATGGCTCGGGGACCTGGATTCGAACCAAGATTAACGGAGTCAGAGTCCGCTGTTCTACCGTTGAACTATCCCCGAACAACCGTCCAGCAGAGGCGCGGGGCGCCGCCGGGAGGCGATGAGGCGCGTTGCATAGCGAATGGCAGTTCGCTTGACAAGCCTTGTTCGCAGATTTGTGGCGTTTTCCGCCCGGCCCGTGCCATGTGGCGACAGTGTCTTTTCAAAAAGTCTAGCTTGGACAAGGATCTATACCTGGGCGCCCGAGACCTGAATCGCATGCGATACGGTAGAAAATGACCAACCGAACAGCTACAATAGCAGTGCTCGTCTCGGTTCAGCCCTCAGTGAAGGCGTCCTTCTTATTGGTACGGCTCTTTCACAGGAGGATTTGAGTCGAATCATTGCCCCAGGGAGCGCGGATGGTCGATACACCAGTGCTGGTCCCAGGTTTCCGCATCGGCTCGGTTGCCGCAAGCGCCGGCCAGATCTGCCTGCGCAGTTTGCCGTGGTTGCTTGTGCTCAACGCCCTGCCGAGCCTGCCGGCGCTGCTGATCCTGGTCCTGACGGGCGACTCGGCGCAAAGCGCGTCCATGGCCTACCTGATCTCGCTGCCGATCTCGATCATCCTGGTGATCTTCGCCCAGGGCGCCACCATTCTCGGAACCTTTCGCCTGCTGCAGGGCGAATCCTTTGGCCTCATCATCTCGGCGCGTGCGGCCTGGTGGACGCTGCCAGTGCTCACCGGCACCGGTCTGCTGGTCGGGGTGATCGTGATGCTCGGCTTTGCGGCCCTGTTCGTGCCAGGCCTGATGGCGATCTGCGTCCTCTATGTCACCCTGCCCGCCTGCATCGTCGAGCGGACCGGGCTGGTCGAAAGCCTGCAGCGCAGTGCCGAACTGACCGACGGCTATCGCTGGCCGCTCTTTGGCCTGTTCCTGCTCACCGCCCTGCCGGTCATGGGCCTGTCGGCGCTGACGGACGGGCTCGACGACGGCTCCTCTCCCCTCGTTGGCATGCTCGGCCAGGAAGCTGCCACGCTGCTCTACAGCGCCGTCACGGCGGTGCTGACGACGATCTGCTTCGACCATCTGCGCCGGGTCAAGGGCAGTTTCGTGATGCTGCACTGATCAGCGAGCCCAGCAGCAACCCCCATCGGGAGGAATGACGCCACCATACAATAAGAAGAAACGCCCAGGACCCATTGCCTCGATCTTCAATCGACTGCCCAAGGCCCGTCATTCCGAAAGTCCCATCCATGACGACACAAGTCGAAAATGCGCTGCCGACTCCCCGGGAGCCGCTCGGTGTCGGCAGCATCATCAGCGACGCCCTCGGCATCGCCAGCCGGAACATCCTGCCCTTCGTGGTGCTGACCATACCAGTCTTGATCGCCTATGGCGTGTATACCCTGTTCATGATCCGTGCGCTGGGCGCACAGGCAACCATGTTCACGCCCGGACAGGTCCCGGATTTCAGCGTGCTCGCCTCGATCTACCTCTGGCAGATACCGATCTATCTGGTCTGGATTGCCTGCTTCAACGCGATTTCGCTCTATGCCGACGGCAAGTGGAACATGCGTCGACAGCCGATATTCTCGTCGCTGCTCGCGGGAACGGTGCGCGTGCCGCATGTCCTCGCCATCTGGATCATGCTGGCAATTCCAATGATTGTCTTCCTCACCGTCGTTACCAGCCTGTTGCTCCATTTCGTCAACGTTCTCTGGCTGGATGAGGCATTGATCTGGCTTGGCATGATCGTCATCTCGGTCTTGCTGTTCCCCTTCATCCTGGCAGGCCAGGCCTGTGTGATCGGCAAGACCGGCCCAATCACCGCGCTCCGCCAGAGCGCGCAACTGACCCAGCGCTACCGCTGGCCCCTCTTCGGCTTGCTGCTGCTGATGATGCTTGTCGGCATCCTGCTTATGCTCGGATTGATGATCGAGCTGGTGATCTTTCGCTTCATCCCGATTCTGGGCGCCATCGTCTCAGTGGTGACCGTCCTGCTGCTGCCGACCTTCTTCTTCGCCTGGTACGGCACGATCCTCGCTATTGCCTATGGCCGCCTGAACCTCATCAAGAACGGCGTGCCGCAGACGAAGATCGCCAACGTCTTCGACTAAGGGATCGTCAAAAAATAAATGAATCGGAAGGCGGGTGTTCAAGGAGCGGGAGAGGCGCGGCGCTTGAAGCCCTTATTCCCGAGCGATCTCTTACCGGGCCAGACCGCTCGTCAGCGTCCGGACCGATCGACAATACGCTGCCCTGCATCCTTCTTCCGTCGATGACACAGGCGTTGGATTACGTTGAACAGAAAGACAACAAATATTGATTTTCTTTCGTTCCCATGCTCTCATCTCTCCCGGAATGAGGCGTCAGCGGCCGGCGTAGGTACAACCCGACCCCGAACGCTTCCATCCACCCCGAGAGCCTGTCCAAGCGGCAGGCTGTGTGGCGGTCCTGCTTCTTTCGAAGCCGGCCTCCAGGGGTGACGAGCGGGACAGACGGGATCGGCACCCCATGGAAGTGCCCTGTGATCCCTGGACGGAGCGTGACGGGCTTGAGCCCGGCAACGCCTTTCGTCCCATCTCCCGCCGATGCGGTGAAGACGGCTCATGCCACTGTCCGGCCAGGACTGCAGCGCTGAGCCCCTTGACCGAGCCGGCTGGCTCAGGTTCGGATGGTCCGTGCCATCCGCTCCCGGCTCGCCTCCGCCTTCGGAAGGCGGAAAAAACAGGTTGCCTTGCACGCCTTGTCAGCGAGTGGGGCAACCGGAACGGGGCGATGGCGGCCTGCACCGACAGTGCGGCCTGCATCTTCCATGATTCTGCTTCACGGCTGCTCCGCAGCCGCCATCGCCCGGTCTCCCTCATCAACCCAGCCGGAAAGGGCGTGGGAACGAGAGCGTTTGCGCGTTGTGGTGAGCGTTTGAAATCAGTGAACCAGCAAGCTGGTGTTCAGAGAGTAGGAGAGGCGCGCAAGCGCCGCACTCGAAGCACTTATTTTTTTGACGATCCCTAATCGGCTCAGGGCTTCGCCGCCTCCCCCGCCCGGCGCAGGCCCGAATTCTTGTCGTCGCGATAGCGCCCGAAGAGCTGGCCGCGCTCGAGCTCAGCCCGTTCGGCGGCATAGAAGGCTTGCAGGAAATCCTTGGCGGCATTGGGCTCGAAGGTGCCCTGCCAGCCGATGCGGCGGATGATCTTCTCGGCGATCTCGCGATGGATGCGCCAGGTCTCGGCACTCTCGGGCCGGCGCAGGATCTCCTCCAGCACCTGCAGCTCATAGGCGCCATAGGCCTGGAGCTGGCTGGTGGTGAAGGTGAAGCGCTGCGAGGCCCTGGCGGAGGCCTGTGTGAGGTCGAGCGCCAGGGAGCGCTTGGGCAAGGCGATCACCAGCGTGCCGCCGATGAGATCGCCCGCGCGCAAATGGTCGCGGTTGAAGAAAGGAAGGGCCGTCAGCAGGATCACCCAGCCGAGCATGGACAGGATCTGCCAGCTCTCATTGCCGCTGTCTGCCGCCATCAGCCCGAACACCAATTGCAGCGGCACGAAGAACTCGATCTCGCGGGTGAGGTTGCGCGCCACGATCGCGGTCGGTGTCAGCGCGCCGCCCTTGCGGTCGATCACCTTGAGGCCGGAGGCACGCTTGCCCGGCGTCTGGCCCTGCCAAGCAAGCTCGAAATGGATGAAATAAAGGTTGCGCAAGAGGAAGGAAATGAAGGCGATGACGGTGACGGCGACATCCGCACCGGCGCCGCCATTCAGCAAGGTGGATATCAGCGCGATCCAGATCAGGATGGTGGCGCCGAACCAGATCACCACGTCGATCAGGAAGGCGCCGAGCCGCTCGCCGCGGTCGGCCACGTCGACGTGGATGGCCACACCCTCGGGCGTGACGATCTGGTGCGTGCGACGCTGGCGCCCCTCCAGCAGCTCGGAGACGCGGTCGCCGGCAACCGGCTTAGGTGGGGAGGCCATGCTGCTCCTCCTTGCGGCCGGACATGAAATAGAGGAACCAGAGCACGGCCGTCACCCCGGCAAAGGCGAAGCGCCAGGAGGTCACGCCGACCAGCTGACGGAAGCCGCCCTCGATGATGCCGGCAATGAACAGCATGGCGACCGACCCGCCCACGATGATGGCGGCCTGCTTGCCATGGATGGCGAGGCTTTCCAGCCGCGTATAGCGCCCCGGAAACAGGATCTTCTCGGCCACCAGCAGACCGGCCGCGCCGCAGAGCACGAAAGCGCCGAGTTCGGTGACGCCATGGATCGAGAGCCAACCGATGAAATCGACGAAGACGCCGCGCTTGGCGTGGATGGCGATGAAGGCGCCGAGGATCAGCCCCTGATAGACCATCAGCAGCAGCGTCGGCACGCCGGCCATGAAGCCGAGGCCGAAGGAAAGGATCGCCACAATCGAATTGTGGCGGAAGAGATAATTGGCGAAGACGATGAAGGCATCCTTGAAACCAGGCCAGGGCGCGAACAGCTCGGTTCTTCGCAGTTCTTCCGCCGTCACGGTCGGCCCGCGGCCGTCGGAGAGATCGTCGGGCACGATGGCGTTGAACCATTCCTCGTCGCTGGCGACGATGAGATAGCCGGCGACGATGCCGATCACCAGGGCGGCGAAGGAAATCAGGATATGCCAGCCGACCTTGCGCACCGCCGCCGGAAAGCCGCGCGTGAAGAACTGGCCAAGGCCGGCGAACAGGCTGGTGCGCGGGCCGTAGACGACCAGATAGGCCCTCAGCGTCAGGCCTTCGAGGTAGCGCAGGAGATTACGGTCCAGCGCGATGGAGCGCGCCACCGAGAGCGACGACAGCGCCGAGCGGTAGAGCAGCGGCATCTTCTGCAGTTCGTCGGCCGACACCGAGCGGATGCCGCGTTTTTCGACCCGTTGCACGAGATCGTCCAGTTCACGCCAGCTTTCCTCGCGGCCGCGGCGGAACTCGGCCGAGCGCAACACGACATTGGCGCGCGGCTCCAGGGAGGTGCCGATGATGGTGGGCGCCGGGCCGCCGGCATCCTGGCCTCGAAATCCGGCATCGAGCATGGTCATAGCAGGCCTTTCTGCTTGATTTCGAGATAGCGGTTCAAAAGCGCGACCGAAAGCCCCCCCACCGGCACATCGACGCAATGGACGCCGAGCCTGGCGATGCGCTGCATCACGATCGCCCGTTCGCGCGCGAAATCATGGGCCACGACAGCCTCGGCCATGATGCCGAAATCCTGCGGCTCGGCGTCGACGAGGCGCGCCGTCAGCGGGTCCTGCAGGGTGACGAAGATCACGGCATGACGGTTGGCCATGCGCTTGAGGCTCTCGATAAGCAATTCAGCCATCACGCTGTCGACGAATTCGGTGAACAGCACGACCAGTGCGCGACGCTTCAGGCGCGAATTCAGTTCGGCGAGGCCGAGAGTGAAGTTGGTTTCCTCGCTGTGGTAGGCAAGCTGTGCCGCCGCGCGCTGCAGGCGCGAATAATAGGAACTGCCACGGCCAGGATCGAGATATTGGCGGATGGTGGCGTCGAAGCCGAAGCTGCCGACGAGGTCCCCGGCGCGCAGGCCCGTCCACCCCAGCATCAGCCCGGCCTCGATGGCATGGTCGAGCCGCGCCAGCCCGTCGATCGGCTCCAGCATGAGATGGCCGGTGTCGAAGGCGAGGATGATCTGGTGATTGCGCTCGATGCGGAACTCCTTCGACAGGAGCTTGCGGTGGCGGGCCGACTGCTTCCAGTCGATGAAGCGGGAATCGAGCCCCGCCACATGTTCGCGCAGCGTATCGAACTCGGTGCCCTCACCCTTCTGGTTCTGCGTCTTGGTGCCGTAGATCGCACTCTTGCTGAGCGCCTGGATCGCCGGGCCCCAGGACATGCGGGCGGAGGGCAGGATCTCGATCCTGTCGGCGAGCGCCTGGCGGACGCGACATTCCACCAGGCCCAATGGCCCCTGCCAGCGCAGCCAGAGCGCCTGGAGCTCCACGATGCCGCGCCGGAGCGCCGAAAACGGGATGGCAATCACCTCGGCCGGCCCGGCGAAGCGAATGGAGCAGGCGGGAGGCGTTTCCAGCGGGCCGTCGATATCGATGGCCGCCTCGATCCAGACGGGGCGCACGGAACTGCCCGTGTTCAACGCCACCTCGATGCTGCTCTCATTGCCGACCGGCAGCCGCGGCGGTGCGCCGACGCTGACGCCGAGCGCGCGCTTCGGCATGATCAGCAGCGCGTCCACGCCCGTCACCAGCAGCGCCAGCAGGCTGAGATCAAAGGAGAACGGCCACAGGGCCGGATTCCAGACGAGCATCAGCAGGGCCACCGGAATCCCCAGGCTGAACAGCAGCACGGCGCGGGGCGTCGGTCGGATCATCGCGGGGCAGCCGTCTGGTCCAGGATCTCGCGCACGATGCGGTCCGGCGTCAGGCCGTCGATCTCGGCATTGGGCGCCAGCACGATGCGGTGGCGCAGGATCGGCAGCGCCAGGCGTTTCACATCGTCGGGAATGACGAAATTGCGCCCGTTCAGCGCCGCGAGCGCCCGCACCGACGAGGCCAGCGCATTAGCAGAGCGGGTCGAGCCGCCTGTCTCGATCGCCTGGTGCTGGCGCGTGGCGCGCACGACATCGACGATGTAGTCGATGATCTGCGGGGTCAGCACGATCTGTTCGCTGGTGGCCCGCAAGTCCGCCAGCGTCGTCGGATCGGCCAGGGCCTGGAGGCCGAAATCGGAGAGCCTGGGCATGGCCGAGCGGTGGCCATGCTGGGTAACGATCGCCCGCTCCTCGTCCCGCGTGGGATAGCCGACATCGATCTTGAAGAGGAAGCGGTCGAGCTGGGCTTCCGGCAACGGATAAGTACCCTGCTGCTCGATCGGGTTCTGGGTCGCCACCACCATGAAGTCGGCGCCGAGGCCATAGGTCTTGCCGTCGATGGTCACCGCGCGCTCGTTCATGGCCTGCAGCAGGGCGGCCTGCGTCTTGGGCGGCGTACGGTTGATCTCGTCGGCAAGCAGGAGGTCGGTGAAGATCGGGCCCTGCGTCAGCACGAAGCTGTTGGTCTGGAAGTTGAAGAGATTGGTGCCGAGGACATCGCCCGGCATCATGTCCGGCGTGAACTGCACGCGGCCAAACTTCAGCGACAGTGTCGAGGCGAAGGCCTGCGCCAGCAAGGTCTTGCCGGTGCCCGGCACGCCTTCGAGCAGGATGTGGCCACCGCAGAGCAGGCCGGTGAGCATCAGTTCGATGACCTCGTCCTGGCCCACGATGGCCTTGCCGACTTCCTGGCGTATGCCGTCGGCGATCTCAGCTACGTGCTGAAGTTCCATCGGAGATGTCTTCCTTCCATTGATGAATGTCGCGCGCAGCCTGGAACAGCGCGAGGAGGCTGGTGCTCTGGCTGTCCGCGGCGCGGGCGAGGATATCGGCGGATTTGGTCTCGAGGCCGCGCGACGCGCCGATCTTGTCGAGCCAGGCGGCGAGCTGCTCGTCGTCGAGCTGGCGCGGCGCATGGAACAGCCGGCCGGCATCGCGAAGGGTCGCGCGGACATAGCGGCGCATCACGAAGGCGTGGTGCCCGGCCCGGTCGAGCAGCGAGGCGGTGTTGGCGATCAGGCGCCCCTTACCGAAATCGAAGGCGGGCGGCGCCTGGCGCGGCTTGCCGAAGCGCGCCGTCGTCGCCCACAGCAGCAGGCCGGCAGCGCCCAAGGCGAGCAGCAGCACGATGACATAGGGAAACTGGAACAACTTCTTGAACGGGCTGTCGACGATATTGACCATGCCGTGGATGGTCTCGTCGAACACCACCTTGCCGCCGTCCTCGTCGCGCATGGCATTGAGAAGGGCCATGGCGAAAGCCGCGTTCCTGCCCTTGGTCAGCCCGTGGTTCTCGATGATGTCGGGATCGGCGAGGACCCAGGTGCGACGGTCGCCGTCGAGCTTCTCGCCGATCAGCATGCCCTGGGCATTGCCGACGATTGGGGTCAGCGTATCGCTCTTGATCAGCTGGGCGCCATCGTCGAAGGAGGGATCGATACCGATCTCGTTGCGGTCCCAGGTCTTGGGCGGATCGCCGCGCGCGATGCCGGCCTTGGCATCGACCAGACCGACAATGCCGGCCACCCAGTCCTCCGGCATCGGCGAGGTCGAGCGGATCCAGCCCGAATGCGAGCGATCGGCGCTTGCCCAGCGCTTGGGCAGGATGAGCAGCACGTTGGATTCGCGCCCGAGGCGAATGATGTCGTCGCTGGAAAAGGAGGAGGTCGGCTCGGCCATCACGAGAAGGCCCCCCTCGCCCGGCGCCACCACGCCGTTGATGCGACTGCGCTCCACCGGAATGTCGAAGCGCTGGGCCAGTTCGTAGAGGCCGGCATGGCCGATCGCCGAGATCGACTTGGTGGTGGTGGAGTAGCTGGTGGTATCCTCGGACGAGCCATTGATCATCAGCAGCATGGAGAGGGCGAACACTGCTGTCGCGCCAGCGATCAGCACGGCGATGACAGGTCCGGAAAAAGTCGATTTCTCGCTCATGACGCCAGCCTCGCCTGCATGGCCTGTGTCAGCCTCTCATAGCTGTCGCGGCAGGCTGCATAATCCTGCACATTGGCCGGATGCTCGCCGAAATAAACCACCTCGACACGGCGGATGATGTCCGCGAGCGAGAGCTTGCCGACCTCGGGCAGGCTCAGCGCCTTCAGGATCTCGCGGCTGGTGAGCGAATCCGCAAAGCTGACATTGAGACGCCGCCGCACCTCGATCAGGCTGCGCAGCAGGAGCGCGTGCATGGCCTCGGCGATGCGGCCCTGCCGCGCCAGATCGTCGGCCTCCATCTGGGCCACGACCATGCGTTCGACCGCGGCATCCTGGACAGCCTGGACCGCCTGCTCCCTGGCCACCAGCCGGCGGCGGCCGAGCACCGGCAGGCGGTCGCGCATGGTCCAGATCGCGAAGACGACGCCGACGAGGAGCGCCCCGTAGAGCAGGATGCGGACGAAATCGCCGGCCATGAACTCGCCGACATCGGAACGGGGCCTCTCGGCCTGTCTCGCCTTGGTCTCGGGCGTGACGACTTCGTTCTTGTTGCCGGGTAGGTCCGGCTGCAGGCCGAGGTCACGCGTGACGTCCTGTGCGGTCACTGCCGGATCGGGCGCAGCAAAGGCGGGAACGGCCGTCGCCGAAGCGCTCACGGTCAAAGTAATAATGGCCACACGCAGGCATGCTCCGACACGCCTGCCAGCCCCTTCAAATCTCTTGTCAAAGTCTCGCAACAAACGCTGGCAAGCCCACTTTCATTCGGACAGCATGGCGTGCTCGCGTATGCGGAGCAAGCGCCCAGGGAACACAATCGACATCGCCATCCACATTTCCCTAGGGAAGGTGATTGTTGCCGGTATCGTGCGGCTGGGACGTGACGGCTGCGTCACTGCGTTCTATCTTTGTTCAGATATCGCGGCTAGGCTTTGACCGCCTGTCGAATCGTGGCGGGCTGCCTTCACTGTTCGCCCCGAGGTCCGGCTATGAATGCCCACGCAGCCGCCATCAAAACCGCCGAACCGGTGGACTATCTGGCCAAGCTCAACGAAGGCCAGCGCCGTGCCGTCGAGCATGGCGGAGGCAAAGCGGCCTCGCCGCTGCTTATCATCGCGGGGGCCGGTTCCGGCAAGACCAACACGCTCGCCCACCGCGTCGCCCATCTGATCGCCGAAGGCGCCGATCCCCGCCGCATGCTGCTGCTCACCTTCTCGCGCCGGGCAGCCGATGACATGAGACGCCGGGTCGAGCGCATCGCCGCCAGCGTGCTCGGCGCCAAGGGCTCGACCCTGAGCGAGGGTCTTGCCTGGGCCGGTACCTTCCACGCCATCGGCGCCCGGCTCCTGCGCGAACATGCCTTCCAGATCGGGCTCGATCCCTCCTTCACCATCCATGACCGGGAGGATTCGGCCGATCTGATGAACCTGGTGCGCCACGAGCTCGGCTTCTCGAAGAAGGAGAACCGCTTTCCCACCAAGAATACCTGCCTCACCGTCTATTCGCGTGTGGTGAATGCTCAGGAGGAGCTGGAGGGCGTGTTGAAGGAGGCCTTCCCCTGGTGCCTCGACTGCGCGGCGGACCTGCGCACCCTTTTCTCCGCCTATGTCGAGGCCAAGCTCCAGAACAATGTGCTCGACTATGACGACCTGCTGCTCTGGTGGTCGCAGATGGTGGCCGAGCCGATGATCGCCGCCGATATCGCCGCGCGCTTCGACCACGTCCTTGTCGACGAGTACCAGGACACCAACCGCCTGCAATCCTCCATCCTGCTGGCGCTGAAGCCCGATGGCCATGGCCTGACAGTGGTGGGGGACGATGCGCAGTCGATCTATTCCTTCCGCGCCGCGACGGTGCGCAACATCCTGGATTTCCCCGCGCAGTTCTCGCCGCCCGCCGAGATCGTCACACTCGACCGCAATTACCGCTCGACCCAGCCCATCCTCAGTGCCGCCAATGCGGTGATCAGCCTCGCCAGCGAGCGCTTCACCAAGAATCTGTGGACGGACCGCCAGTCCGCCGAAAAGCCGCAGCTCGTCACCGTCAGGGACGAGACATCGCAGGCCGATTTTGTCGCCACCCGCATCCTGGAGAACCGCGAGGAGGGCATGACGCTGAAGCAGCAGGCGGTGCTGTTCCGCACCTCGCACCATTCCGGCCCGCTGGAGGTGGAACTGGTCCGCCGCAACATCCCCTTCGTGAAGTTCGGCGGCCTGAAATTCCTCGACGCGGCCCATGTCAAGGACATGCTGGCCGTGCTGCGCTGGGCCCAGAACCCGCGCGACCGCGTCGCCGGCTTCCGCGTACTTCAATTGCTGCCGGGCGTTGGGCCTGGCGGCGCCGCCAAGGTGCTGGATGCCGTCGATACCGACGACATCGCCGCCCTGCCCGCCCCACCTCGCGCCAGCGAGGACTGGCCAGCCTTCGTGGCCATGGTGCAGGCCCTGCGTACAAGCCAGGACGCGTGGCCCGGCGAGATGGAAGCCGTGCGGCGCTGGTATGAGCCCCATCTCGACCGCATGCATGAGGACGCCACCGTGCGGCGCGCCGATCTCCTGCAGCTCGAACAGATCGCCGCGAGCTACCCCTCGCGCGAGCGCTTCCTCACGGAGCTGACGCTCGATCCCCCGAGCGCCACCAGCGACGAGGCGGGGCCGCCCTCCCGCGACGAGGATTATCTCATCCTCTCCACCATCCATTCCGCCAAGGGGCAGGAGTGGAAGTCCGTCTTCGTGCTCAACACCGTCGATGGCTGCCTGCCGGCCGATGTCGCTGCCGGCTCGAAGAACGAGCTCGAGGAGGAGCGTCGCCTGCTCTATGTCGCCATGACAAGGGCGCGCGACAGCCTGCACCTGATCACGCCGCAGCGCTTCTTTACCCATGGCCAGCACGCCCAGGGCGACCGCCACATCTATGCCAACCGCACGCGCTTCATCCCGGCCGCCATCCTCTCGCATTTCGAGCAGGTGATGTGGCCGATGGCGAGAGCTTCAGGCGCTTCCCGAGCAGCCGCTGTCCACAAGCCTGTGGACCTGCGCGACAGGATGCGCGGCATGTGGCGCTGACGCTGGGAGCGCGGACGTCCCGACGACACTCGGAGAGTGTCGGACGATCCGCTCTTGAACCACTGCATCTATCGGAGAAGGCACATCCCGGTGTGCCCTTTCCGGAAGTGTGGACCAGACGTCCGCTCCCCCAGTAGCCTTGCGCGGCCTGCCATGCCAATGTCCCCCATTATGTGTGGACGCATCATGCAGCAGGGCCCGGATCTGCCGGGCCTTCATTCCGAGCTCGGCGCCACTCCGGAGGAGATCGTCCGGGCGTGGGAGGCGCACAGCAATGGTGCCCCGGCGCAATGGTTCTGGGTCGTCAGGCGCGAGCCCGGAAGCGGGCGCTATGTGCATGATCTCCTGCAATGGGGCCTCATTCCCAACTGGGTGAAGGATCCCGGCGTCTGGCCCAAGCCCATCAATGCCCGCTGCGAGGGCATCCAGTCGAAGCCCGCCTTCCGCGATGCCTACCGTTCCAGGCGCTGCCTCGTGCCCATCGACCTCTTCTTCGAATGGATGCGCATCAGGGATGAAGGCGGCAAACCCGTGAAGGGGCCGAAACAGCCCTATGCCATAGCCGTGAAGAACCGCTTGCCCTATGCGGTGGCCGGGCTGTGGGAGAGCTGGATCGACAGAGCGAGCGGCCGGATCACCCGCAGCTTTGCCATCGTCACCTGCGAGGCCAATGCGCTGGTCGGCCAGATCCATGACCGCATGTCGGTGATCATCGCACCGGAGAATTTCAACCGCTGGCTCGACAACATCGAACCCGATCCCTTCGACCTGATGGTGCCCTACCCACCGGAAAGGATGGAGATCTGGCCGATCTCAACGCGGGTGAACAACGTTGCCAACAATGACGCTGATATCGCGGCGGCGGTGTGAGGCCATAGTGGATTCAACCAGTTGGGCCAGATGAGGCAGTCGAGAAAATGGCCCAGCATCAAAGCACCCTCGCCCCGTCTACGAATGTCGATTTCGCCCCACAAGGATCTCCCATGACCACCCTGCCCTCCGCCATGACCGCGATCGCCATCAGCACGCCCGGTGGCCCCGAGGTGCTGGTGCCCGAGCAGCGGCCGCTGCCGGCCTTCGGCGATACCGAGATCCTGATCAAGGTTGCGGCTGCCGGCGTCAACCGGCCGGATGTGTTCCAGCGCGCGGGCGCCTATCCTCCGCCCAAGGGGGCCTCGGACCTGCCGGGGCTTGAGGTGGCCGGCGAGGTCGCGGCTGTCGGACCCACCGTCAAGCGTTGGAAGCTGGGCGACAAGGTCTGTGCCCTCACCCCGGGCGGCGGCTATGCCGGCTATGTGCGCACAGACGAAACCCATGCGCTGCCGATCCCCGACGGGCTCGATATGGTTCACGCCGCCGCGCTGCCGGAGACCTTCTTCACGGTCTGGCACAATGCTTTCCAGCGCGGGCATCTCCAGGCCGGCGAGACCTTCCTGGTGCATGGCGGCTCCTCGGGCATCGGCACCACGGCGATCATGCTGGGCAAGGCCTTTGGCGCCAGGGTGATCGTTACCGCCGGCTCGCCCGAGAAATGCGAGGCTTGCCTCAAATTGGGGGCGGACGTCGCCATCAACTACAGACAGGGCGATTGGGCGGCCGCCGTGAGAGAGGCCACGGAGGGGCATGGCCCGAACCTGATCCTCGACATGGTCGGCGGGCCCTATGTCAGCAAGAACTACGATGTGGTGGCGATGGACGGCCGTATCGTCAATATCGCCTTCCTGGAAGGCTCGAGGGTCGAGATCGACTTCACCCGCCTGATGACCAAGCGCCTCGTCCACACCGGCTCGACGCTGCGGCCCCAGTCGGTGGCAGCGAAAGCCGCGATCGCCCGCGATTTGGAGGCGAAGGTGTGGCCCCTGTTGGCGGAAGGGCGCTGCCGGCCGCTCATTTATGAGACCTTCCCGCTCGCCAAGGCCGCCGAAGCGCATGCCTTGATGGAGACCAGCAGCCATATCGGGAAGATCGTTCTGACAGTGTAGGCGCCAGAGTCAGGCCGCCACCTTCTCATTGACGTATCCGGCCTCGGCGATAGCTTCGCGCAGGCTGGTCTCGTTGGCTGCGCTTTTCACCGAGACCGTGTGAGCGGCAAGATCGGCGTCGACGGTGGCCTTGGGATCGATGGACTTCACGGCGCCATCGATCGTCTTGATGCAATGGCCGCAGCTCATTTCGGGGACTTTCAGGGTGATCATGGCGATTCTCCACGGGGCGGAAGCGTTGTAAGGCTTCCCACCGTTGGAAGGTCAAGTACTTGGTGTGCCGGTCTTCAGACCGGCATGGAACCGGGACAGTCACAGAGAGAGGGACCGAGCGGATAGGCCGCTTTCCGCGAGGATGGTGGTTCCATGCCGTTCCAGTCACATCGACCGTTGGTCGATGTGACTGAGAAGACCGGCACACCAATACGCCACCCCTTGACCTTCCCATCATGGGAAGGATTACCTACATGAGCAACACCCGGAAAGGGATTGCCATGTCTTCGACCCACGACGCCTCCACGACTTATGAACTCGCCATCGACGGCATGACCTGCGCCTCCTGCGTACGTCGGGTCGAGAAGGCCATTGCCGGCGCGCCCGGCGTTTCCAGGGCCTCCGTCAACCTGGCGACCGAGCGTGCCCAGGTCGATTTCAGTGCCAGGCCAGATCTGCCGCCCGTGCTCGCCGCCATCGCCAAGGCGGGCTATGAGGCGCATGTCATCGAGGAAGAGCGCGCCGATGATCCCGAGCGCAGCGCACGAACCGCGGAACTCGCGGCCCTGCGCCGCGATCTCATCCTCGCCGCCGCGCTGACCCTGCCTGTCTTCCTGGTCGAGATGGGTTCGCATCTCGTGCCGGCCTTCCATCACCAGGTGATGATGACGCTCGGTGCGGGGAATTGGTACGCCCAGTTCGTGCTGACCAGCCTCGTCCTGTTCGGGCCGGGCCTGCGCTTCTTCCGCAAGGGCGTTCCCACCTTGCTGCGCGGCACACCGGACATGAACGCGCTGGTGGCGCTCGGGTCGGGCGCCGCCTGGCTGTTTTCGGTGGTCGCGACTTTCCTGCCCGCGCTGCTGCCCGAGGGCACCGCCAATGTCTATTACGAGGCCGCCGGCGTGATTGTGACGCTGATCCTGCTCGGCCGCTATCTCGAAGCCCGCGCCAAGGGCGCGACGAGCGAAGCCATCCGCAAGCTGGCCGGGCTGCAGGCCAAGACGGCGCTGCGCCTGCGCGACGGCGTCGAGACGGAGGTGCCGATCGCCGAACTCAAGGCCGGCGATGTTATCCGCGTGCGCCCCGGCGAGAAGATCGCCGTCGACGGCGAAGTGATCGAAGGCTCCTCTTTCGTGGACGAAGCGATGATCTCCGGCGAGCCGCTGCCGGTCGCCAAGGCCGCCGGCGCCGAGGTCATCGGCGGCACCATCAACAAGACGGGCAGCTTCACCTTCCGTGCCACCAAGGTCGGCTCGAAGACGCTGCTGGCGCAGATCATCCGCATGGTCGAGGTCGCCCAGGGCGCCAAGCTGCCGATCCAGGCGCTGGTCGACCGCATCACCGCCTGGTTCGTGCCCGCCGTGATCGCGGCCGCGCTGGTCACCTTCGCGGCCTGGCTGATGCTCGGCCCCAGCCCGGCGCTGAGCTTTGCGCTCGTAAACGCCGTGGCCGTGCTGATCATCGCCTGCCCCTGCGCCATGGGTCTGGCCACGCCGACCTCGATCATGGTCGGCAGCGGCCGCGCCGCCGAGCTTGGCGTGCTCTTCCGCCGCGGCGATGCGCTGCAGAGCCTGCGCGACATCGGCATCGTCGCCTTCGACAAGACGGGCACGCTGACATCAGGCGCTCCCGCAGTCACGGATTTCGAACCGGCGTCCGGTCTTGACGCCAACGAGGTGCTAGCGCTGGTCGCCGCCGTGGAGGCCCGCTCCGAGCATCCCATCGCGACAGCCATCGTCGAAGCGGCCCGGGAGCGCAACCTCGTGCTGCAGCCGGTGGATGGCTTCGAGGCCGTGCCGGGCCGCGGCGTTGCCGGCAGTGTCGGCGGCCGCACGGTCTTGGTCGGCTCGCAGCGCTGGCTGGAGGAGCATGGCATCGATACTTCGGACCTTGCCGCCAGGGCCGGCGCCCTCGGCGAAGCCGCGCGTACGCCCCTTCTCGCCGCCATCGACGGGCGGGTCGCCGCACTCATCGGTGTCGCCGACCCCATCAAGCCCTCGGCGGCGGCGGCCATTGCGGCCCTCAAGGCCTCCGGTCTGGAAGTCGCGATGATTACGGGCGACAATCGCAGGACGGCCGAAGCCATCGCGAAAACGCTGGGGATCGACCGGGTCGAGGCCGAGATCCTGCCGGATGGCAAGGCGGAGGCGGTAAAGCGCCTCGCCGCCGGCGGCCGCAAGGTGGCCTTCGTGGGCGACGGCATCAACGACGCCCCGGCTCTCGCCAGCGCCGATGCCGGCATCGCCATCGGCACGGGCACGGATATCGCCATCGAGAGCGCCGATGTGGTGCTGATGTCGGGCGATCCCCTCGGCGTCGCCAGGGCGATCGGCCTGTCGAAGGCGACCATGCGCAATATCGGGCAGAATCTGTTCTGGGCCTTTGCCTATAATGTCGCGCTGATCCCGATCGCCGCTGGCCTGCTCTACCCCTTCAACGGCACCCTGCTTTCGCCCATGCTGGCGGCGGGCGCCATGGCGCTGTCCAGCGTCTTCGTCGTCACCAATGCGTTGAGGCTGAGGCGGTTCCAACCCGCCACGGCCTCGGCCTGGAGGGAGTCTCAGCCATGAATATCGGTGAAGCAGCCGGTGCGTCCGGCGTCTCGGCCAAGATGATCCGCTATTATGAATCTATCGGCCTGGTTGCCAATGTCGCTCGCACCGAGGCGGGCTACCGCGTCTATGGCGCGAGCGACATCCACACCCTGCGCTTCATCCGCCGCGCCCGCGACCTCGGCTTCTCGGTCGAGCAGATGGAGACGCTGCTGGCCCTGTGGAGCGACCGCACGCGGGCAAGCGCCGACGTGAAGCGCGTGGCGGAGACCCATATCGCCGAGCTCGAACGCAAGATGAAGGAGATCGAGGGCATGGCCAAAACGCTTCGCCACCTCGTGCACAACTGCCACGGCGACGGCAGGCCGGACTGCCCGATCCTGGAGGATCTCTCGCATGGGCTGGAGGCTGCACCGGTAAAGCCGGCGAAGGCGAGGCGGAGGGCGGCGTGAAGGGGGCATTCTTCGGTTGGGCGAGATGAGGCGAGCCGAGAAAAAGCCGCGCCGATCGCGCCCCCTCGCCCCGTTCTTACGGGGAGAGGATAGAGGTGAGGGGCAGCTCGACTCTCGCAGAATATAATTTCTTGGATTAAGATCAATAAGTTACAAGTGCGGAAACCGATTCCGGCTCCAGAATTGCTACTCCCGTAAGTCCGCTCAGCCCCTCACCTCTATCCTCTCCCCGTAAGAACGGGGCGAGGGGGCTTCGAAGGCTCGCTTTCGTCCCAACCGTCTCATCTCGCCCAACCGCCCTCGCCCTATGCCCATCCGACCGATTCTCCGTTTCCCCGATCCCCGCCTCCGCCTAGCGGCCGAGCCCGTCACGGCGTTCGGCGCGCCGCTGGAGGCCCTCGCGGCAGATCTTCTCGACACCATGCGCGCCGCGCCCGGTATCGGCATCACCGCGCCGCATCTGGGCATTCTCCAGCGGCTGACCGTGCTGGAACTACCGGGCGAAAACCGTCTGCGGCTCTATGCCAATCCGCGCATCACATGGTCGTCGGAGGAGGTGCAGGACCATATCGAAGGCAGCGTCTCCATGCCCGGGGTGACGGAGACGCTCCAGCGCCCTGCTCGCGTGCGCGTGGCCTATCAGGACAAGGACGGCGCCAGGCAAACCGAGGAAGCCGATGGCCTGCTTGCCATCTGCCTGCAGCATGAGATCGACCAGCTCGACGGCATATTCTGGATCCAGCGGCTCTCCCGCCTCAAGCGCGAGCGTGTGATCAAGCGCTTCGAGAAGCAGCGCTGACACACGTTAAAGTTGCGTAATATCGTCAGCTTTCCAAAGATTTCGCCCCGATTGTCGGCTAGCCTCCCGCCCGTTCGTCCTTCGGACGGTCGAAGCAGGAGGAAGCGATATGGCCTATGTCGATGGTTTCGTGGTGGCGGTTCCCAAGCAGAATCTGAAAGCCTATGAGGATATGGCGCGCCTGGCCGGCACCGTCTGGAAGGAGCACGGCGCCCTCACTTACGTCGAATGTGTCGGCGACGACGTGCCCTATGGCGAGCTGACCTCGTTCCCGCGCTCGGTCCAGGCCAAGGACGACGAGGTGGTGGTGTTCTCCTGGATCACCTATCCCTCGCGCCAGGAGCGCGACGCCATCAACGCCAAGGTGATGGCCGATCCCAGGCTGAAGGACAGCATGAACAGCGCACCTTTTGACGCCAAGCGCATGATCTATGGCGGCTTCAAGACGCTGATGGAGATGTGAGCGGGAGCAAGGGCCATCCTTCCGGAGCTCCGAGAAGGACGGCCCTTGGTTCGTCTGGCCATGGATGGGTGACGTCAGCCGGGATTCCGGGCCATACTCGCGGCCGGCAGGAAACCGGCTGAAAGGCGTGCGATGACGACGAGCAGAACCAATCCCAAGGTCGACGCATTTTTAAGCAAGGCCAAGGCGTGGCGCGAAGAATTTGAGAGGCTGCGGGCGATCGTTCTCGACTGCGAGCTGACGGAGGAGTTCAAATGGGGCCATCCCTGCTACACCCTCCAGGACGCCAACATCGTTCTCATCCACGGTTTCAAGGATTATTGCGCGCTGCTGTTCTTCAAGGGCGCCCTATTGAAGGATGACGCTGGCATCCTCATCCAGCAGACGGAGAATGTGCAGGCCGGGCGCCAGATCCGCTTCACCAATCTCCAGGATATCGTGAAACAGGCAAATGCCCTGAAGGCCTATATCCACGAGGCCATCGAGGTGGAGAAAGCCGGCCTGAAGGTAGATTTCAAGAAGACCCGGGAATTCGCCATGCCCGAGGAGTTCCAGACGCGATTGAACGAAGACCCCGACCTGAAGACGGCTTTCGAGGCCCTGACGCCGGGGCGGCAACGGGGCTACCTCCTCTATTTCTCCTCGGCCAAGCAAGCCAAGACCCGCGAGGCGAGGATCGAGAAATACAGACAGCCGATTGTCGATGGGAAGGGATTGGACGATTAAGGCGGTTTGCGTTCAGTTGGGATCGGGAAGTAGAGACGCGGCGTCATTCCGGACGACCGAAGGAGATCCGGAATCCATGAACACAGTCCTCTTAAGGTGGTCTTCATGGATTCCGGCTCTTCGCTTCGCTACGGCCGGAATGACGCTGCTGCAGTCCCCCCAGAAGGCACTACCCCTTCACCGCCCCCGCATAGATATCCGGCTTGAAGCCCACCAGCAGCTTGCCGTTGCCGAGGTCGAGCACCGGACGTTTGATCATCGAGGGCTGGGCCAGCATCAGCGCGATGGCCTTGCTCTCGTCGATGCCCTGCTTGTCGGCCTCGGGCAGCGCCTTGAAGGTGGTGCCGGCCTTGTTGAACAGCACTTCCCAGCCGACCTTCCTGCTCCAGGCCTGCAGGTGCCGGCGGTCGATGCCCTCAGCCTTGTAGTCGTGGAAGGCATAGGCGACACCATGGCCCTCGAGCCAGGTTCGGGCCTTCTTCATGGTGTCGCAGTTCTTGATGCCATAGATGGTGATCGTCATTGGGTCGTCCTGAGAGATCGGAATTTCCGAATTGCCGGAACTTCGGAATAAGAGGCGCCGTCATTCCGGACGACCGAAGGGAGCTCCGGAATCCACGAACACAATCCTTTGAAGGTAGTGTTCATGGATTCCGGCTCTTCGCTTCGCTACGGCCGGAATGACGCGTCCTTCGACTCGCCATGAAACCATGGTGCTCCTTACCCCCGCTTTTCCGTCGCGAAGAACAGCAAGGCAAGCACCGGCAGGCAGAAGCCGATCCAGGAGGCCATGGTCCAGCCGCCGTGGACGAAGGCCCAGCCGCCCAGCGCCGAGCCGATGGCGCCGCCGCAGAAGAAGGTCGCCATGTAGAGCCCGTTGAGGCGGCTGCGATATTCGTCGCCCAGCGCATAGATCAGGCGCTGGCCCAGTACGAGATTGGAGGTGACGCCGAAATCGAGCACGATGGCCGCTGCGATCAGCAGCGCGAGCGAGAGGGTGGAACCGGGCTCGGCGATATGGGTCAGGAGGAAGGCGACGGCGCCCAGCGACATGGCGACGGCCGAGGCCGGCCGGCTCCAGCCGCGGTCGGCGATGCGTCCGGCGATGGGCGCGGCCACGGCGCCTGCCGCGCCGGCCAATGCCACCAGGGCGATGCCGGACTGACTCATGCCGAAGGCGGGGCTCGCCAGCCACAACGGCGATGTCGTCCAGAACAGGCTGAAGGCGCTGAACATGCCGGCCTGGTAGAGGGCGCGGCGTCGCAGGATCGGCGTGGTGCGCACCAGCATCGCCATCGAGGCGAGCAGACCGCCATAACTCGGGCCAGGCGGAGGCTGGCGCCGAGGCAGGGCGCGCAGGAGCACGAGGCCGAGCATCACCATCATGGCGATGGAGAGCATGAATACGACGTGCCAGGAGGTGAAGTCCGTGATCAGGCTCGACACCGGCCGGGCCAGCATGATGCCGATCATCAGGCCGCTCATGACATTGCCGACCACGCGGCCGCGCTGCTCCGGCTGCGCGAGAAAGGCGGCGAAGGGCACGATGATCTGGATGGCGACGGAGCCGATGCCGATGAACAGCGCCGCGATCAGAAATTGCACGTCACTGCGCGCCATCAGCACGCCGGCGAGCCCCAGCACTGCGATCGACAGCACGCTGACGATCAGCTTGCGGTTCTCGATGAGATCGCCGAGCGGCACCAGGAAGAGCAGGCCGGTGCCGTAGCCGATCTGCGTCATGGTGACTATCAGGCCGGCGGCGGCGGGCGACATGCCGAGATCGGCGCTGATCAGGCCGATGAGGGGCTGGGCATAATAGAGGTTCGCCGCGATCATGCCGCAGGCGGCGGCCATCAGCAGCGTCACCCAGGCAGGCGTATCAGGGGCGGACACCGCCTCGCTCGGGGAAGCAATATCGGACATGAAAGCCTGCGAGATGAAATGAGAGGCAATATTCGGGGGTGTTGTGGCACACGAGGCGTCGATTTGAAAAGAGGCGCAACGCGAAAGCCTCCCCCACGAAGCTGGGGGTATCGCGCACACAGTTTGTGTGCGCGATACCCCCAGCTTCGTGGGGGAGGCTTCCCGCGCCTCTAACGTCCTGGTCTACCCCACCCTGATCCTCGCACCCGAGCCCGGGTCGAACAGGCGCAGATCCCCCAGCGCGATCAATACCCTCACCGTCTCGCCCACGCTGATCTGCGGGCGGTCCGTGGTGAACAGCTTCAGGTCCTGCCCGCCGATCTGGAGATGGGCGACGGTGCCCAAACCCGTCGGTTCGATGAGATCGACGCGCGCGGGTACCTCGCCCGCCGGGGAGAGCACCACGCGTTCAGGGCGGATGCCGACGATCACGCTCGGGGGCAGCGCCCTGCCTGGAAGGGTGGCGAGTGGCGTGTCGCCCACCTTCAGCACCTGCCCGTCCGCGCCCGCAGCCGGTACCGCCTCGGCGTTGAGGAAATTCATCGCCGGCGAGCCGATGAAGCCGGCCACGAACATGTTGGCGGGATCGTCATAGAGCTCCAGGGGAGCGCCGACCTGTTGGATCATGCCGCCCTGCATGGCGACGATGCGGTCGGCCATGGTCATCGCCTCGATCTGGTCATGGGTGACATAGACCGAGGTGGCGTTGAGGTCGCGGTGGAGCTTCTTGATCTCGAAGCGCATCTGTTCGCGCAGGCGCGCATCGAGGTTCGACAGGGGTTCGTCGAACAGGAAGGCCTTGGGGTCACGCACGATGGCCCGGCCCATGGCGACGCGCTGGCGCTGGCCGCCGGAGAGCTGGCGCGGCTTGCGTTCCTGCAGCGCGTCGAGCCCCAGCTTGGCGCCGGCATGGTTGACCGCCTTGGCGATGAAGTCCGAAGTCTTCTTCCTCAGCTTCAGGGCGTAGCTCATATTGTCGCGCACGCTCATATGCGGATAGAGCGCATAGGACTGGAACACCATGGCGATGTCCCGATCCTTGGGCGGCAGGTCGTTGACCGTCTTGCCGTCGATCAGGATCTCACCCTGCGAGGTGTCCTCCAGCCCCGCGATCAGGCGCAGCAGCGTGGACTTGCCGCAACCCGAAGGCCCCACCAGCACCACGAACTCGCCCGAGCGGATCGAGAGGTCGATGCCCTTGAGGATGGGTACGGCGCCGTAGTTCTTGCGCACGGCCTTCACATCGATGTTTGCCATCGCGAATTTCCTTTCAACCCTTCACGGCGCCGGCCGTGAGCCCCTGGACCAGGTAGCGCTGGATCAGGAAGAAGAAGATGCAGACGGGGATCAGGGCCAGCACGCCAGCCGCCATCATCTGCCCGAAATCCACCGCGAACTTCGAAACGAAGTTGAGCAAGCCCACCGGGAAGGTGATGACGCTGTCCTTCGAATTGAGCATCAGCGCAAACAGAAGCTCGCTCCAGGCCGCCGTGAAGACGAAACCAAGGGTCGCCGCGATGCCGGGCATGGTCAGCGGCAGCACGATCTGCCGGACCGCGACGAAGCGGGTGGCGCCGTCGATCATGGCAGCCTCCTCGAGATCCTTCGGTATGGCGTCGAAGAAGGATTGCATCAGGAAGGCGGCGAACGGCACGTTGTAGGTGGTGTAGACGATGATCAGGCCGGTCAGGCTGTTGTTGAGCCCGAGCGGCTGGAACAGCTTGAAGATCGGCGCGATGATCATCACCAGCGGGAACATCTGGGTGACGAGCATCAGCCCGATCAGCCAGAATTTGCCTGCATAGATGAAGCGCGAGAAACTATAGCCGGCCCCCGCCGCAATCAGCGTGGTGAAGATCGCCGTCGTCGTGGCGATAGTCAGGCTGTTGCGGAAATAGAGCGGGAAGTCGGTGTGGCTGATCACCGAGGCGTAGTGATCCAAGCTGAAGCGTGACGGCCACAGACGCACGCCCTCCGTATAGAGAAGGTCGTTCGGCGTGATCGAGACCTTGAAGACCCAGAAGAGCGGGAACAAGGCGATGATGAGGAAGCAGGCGACCAGGGCATAGTGGAAGACCCAGTAGATGCCGCGGCGTGTGGATCGGCGCATGGCTTCAACCTCGCTTGATCAGCATTTGCCGCAGCACGACCAGCACGCCGGCATAGGCAAGCAGCAGGAACAGCAGCACCAGGGCGATGGCCGAGGCGTAGCCGAAATCGAGCGAGCGGAAGGCTTGCGTGAAGATATAGCTCGCAACGATCTGGGTTGAATCGGCGGGGCCGCCCTGGGTCATCACCACGATCAGATCCGCCGAATTGGCGATCCAGACGGCGCGCAGCATCACCGTGATGGCCATGGTGGGAGCCAGGAAAGGCAGGGTGATCGAGAAGAACCGCTTGATGGGGCCGGCTCCGTCGATCTGCGCCGCCTCATAGATGTCGGCAGGAATGGATTGCAGGGCCGCGAGCATCATGATGGCAAAGAACGGAAAGCCCCACCAGACATTGGCGACGATCGGCCCCCACAGCGCATGGGTGGGGCTGGACAGGATGTTCTCCGGGGTCGCCATCAGGCCAAGCGACACCAGCCAATGCGGCACCGGACCAACCACGGGATTCAGCATCCAGGCCCAGTTGAGGCCGGACAGGAAGCTCGGCACCGCCCAGGGCAGGAAGACCAGCGCCTGGACCACCGAACGTCCCGGGAAAGGCTTGTTGAGCAGCAACGCCAGGATGAGCCCGAGCACGAACTGCAGCACGACTGAAATCACCGTCCACCACACCGTGTTGGACAGGGCGTTCCAGAAATTCGCATCGTCCCACAGGTCGTAGAAGTGATCGAAGCCGACATAGCCGCCGCTCGTCGGATCCAGGATCTGGATGTCGCGGAAAGCGTAGGAAATGCCGATGATCAGCGGCACCAGCATGATGGTCGCGATGAGGATGACGGAGGGCGCGACATAGAGCCAGGGTTCGAAGGCCAGCCAAAGCCAGCGGGCATTCCGTCGGGGAGGAGCCATTGTTTGCGCAAGAGCCATGCCTGTTCAATCCAATTGGAGAACACGGGTGGAGCGCGCGGTCGCTTCCCTTCGAGGCGACCGCGTTCGATCTCCTGAGAAATTCACCCCGGAACTGTGTCCGGGGTGAAGGCAACGGCGGGTGCCGGGGCAGCCAGCCGTGCGGCAGCGCCTATTTCTTGCTCTCGAGATATTTCTTCTGCGCCTTGGTCAGGTAGGTGGCCCATTGCGTGGCGAGCTGCTCGGGCGTGAGCTGGCCAAGGAGGGCTTGCTGGGTGGTCTTTACGGCCAGCGAGTCGGCGAAGAAGGCGAACTCCTTGAGATAGGTCGGCATCACCAGCGGCACGACATTGGGATCGGCGAGCTCGGCAAACCAGCCCTTGAACTTGGGATCGGCGTAGAAAGGATCCTTTTCGGCCGATTTGTAGATCGGCAGTGCGCCGGTCTTCTTGTTCCAGGCGATGTTGCCTTCCGGTCCATCGAGTGCCGCAATCAGCTTCCAGGCCAGATCCTTGTTCTGGGAATTGGAGAACATCGACCACGACCCGTAGCCGAGCGTCGGGAAGGCCTTGCCGGCCGGCCCCTTGGGCATGGGCGCCACGTCATAGTCGTCCTTGCTCATCTGGCCGGAAATACCGATCAGCGCGTCCGGATCCTGGTCGAGCATGGCGCAAGTGCCGGAATAGAAGCCCGACACGATGTCGTTGAAGCCCCAATTGACGCTATCCTTGGGTGCCCCGCCGCTCTTGTAGATATCCGTGAGGATGGAGACGCCCTTGACCCAGTCGGGGTCGGCCATCGTCGAGGTGCCGTCCGGCTTGAAGAAGGTGCCGTCCCCGGCCACCGTGGCGCCGAACATCATCCAGCCGTTGAGACCGCCCGGACCGCCACGCAGGCAATAGCCATACTTGCCGGGGATGGCGGATACTTTCTTGGCGTCGGCGACGAAGTCGTCGAGGGTCTTCGGCGGGCCGTCGATGCCGGCCTGGGCGAAGAGCTTCTTATTGTAGAACATCGCGCGCAGATAGAAGCCGTAAGGCAATGCGTAGGCGGTGTTGTTGACATAGCGGCCCATTTGCAGGGCGCGGTCGTTCAAATCCTTGGTGTGGTCCCACTTGGCCAGATAAGGCTCAAGGCTCTCGAGCATGCCGTTATTGGCATAAAGAGACTGCCAGCGGTCGGGCATCTCCACCACGTCGGGCGTGTCGCCAGCCGAGACCATGGTGGCGAATTTCTCGAAGGCCTGGCCCCAGGGCAGCGAGGTGATGTCGACATGCACGCCCGGATTGGCGTCCTCGAAGGTCTTGACGATCTGCTTGAGCGTCTCGGTACGATCGGGGCTGGTGATGACCTCGGTCAGCTTGAGCGTGGTGTCGGCCCAGGCCGGCATGGTGATGGCAAACGAGGCCGTGGCGGCCAGTAGCAGCTTTCTGAACATTGGGACTCCCCTCTCCTGCTTTTCGCAGTTCGATTTCGATTAACGCCCAAAGCATTTTCCAGAAAAGCCGGCAGACTTTTCAGTTAAGAAAATGCGTCGAAACAAAGAGTTAGAGAAAAATTGCGATTCAATAAAATCGCAATTTGCTCTAGAAACACAGTCGAAGCGCGCGAGGCGCCGGTGGTGCCGCTCCTATTTTTTTGACACGGCAAGAGCCTGGGTGATGTCCGCCCATAGGGCGTCCGCACCTTCCAGGCCGATATGAAGGCGCACGATGCGGGCGGAAACGCCGAAATCGAGCGCCGAATTGGGGCCGGCATTCTGGGCTTGCGCCACCAAAGCCGGCACGACGAGGCTTTCATGGCCGCCCCAGCTGACGCCGAGCTTGAACAGGTGCAGCGCATTGACGAAAGCGGGAATGTCGACACTGTCGTCGAGCGCGAAGGAGAACAGGCCGGAGGTGCCGCTGAGGCTGGGCGGCAGGGCATTGCCAAGACCGGGATGATGCACCGACGTCACCTCCGGCAGCTGGCCAAGGCGGCGGGCAATGGTGAGCGCGGCCGTCTCATGCGCCTTCATGCGCGTCGGCAGCGTGCGCAGACCCCGCAGCAGCAGCCACGCCTCGAAGGGTGCGAGCTTGGCGCCGAGATAGGGCGTGATCGTCTTGCGGATGACGTCCATCAGCTCCTTGCGCCCGGCGGCGACGCCGGCCACCACGTCGGAATGGCCGCTGATATATTTGGAAGCCGAATGCACCACGATATCGACGCCGTGGCGGATCGGCTGCTGGAAGACGGGCGTCGCCCAGGAGTTGTCGATCACGGTGATGACGCCATTCGCCTTGGCCAGATCGGCCATGGCCTGGATGTCCTGCGCCTCCATCATCCAGCTGTTCGGGCTCTCCATATAGAGAAGCTTCGCGCCCGGCAGCGCCTTGGCGACGGCATCGAGGTCGCGGCCGTCGACATAGACGGTCTCGATCTTCCAGCGCTTCAGCAGCGTCTCGAACAGGCGGTAGGCATCGGGATAGACGTGGCGCACGCAAACGAGACGGTCGCCCGGCTCGACGAAGGCGAGCACGGTGGAGGAGATCGCACCCATGCCGCTCGCGAAGCCGATGGCGTCCTCCGTATATTCGAGCTCGGCGACCTTCTGCTCGAACAGGCGCGTGGTGGGATTGGTGGTGCGGGAATAGACGGGCCTCGCACGCTCGCCGCGATAGGTGGCCGCCATCTCCTCGAAGGTTGCGAAGGTGAAGAGCGAACTCTGCACGATCGGCGGCACCACGGCCTCGAAGGCGTGCTCGTCGTCATGGGTGACGACGAGGCTGGCACGGTCAAAATCGGCAAGGGGTTCGGTCATCTGGCGGGACTCCAAACCGTAGTCGATAAAGGCGCAGGTAGCGTCATTCCGGCTGGAGCGAAGCGGAACGCCGGAAGCCATGAACACAGTCCTGGCAGGGTAGTGTTCATGGATTCCGGGTCTTCCTTCGGCCGCCCGGAATGACGGTGCCCGTCCTTGTAAGCTTGTATCATCTGGACATGTCCTTAATGTCTTCTTCGACAATCTCGAGAATAGCGAGCGTCTTTTGCCGCGCCGTGTCGGGATCATGACAGGCGATGGCGTTGAAAAGTTCTCGATGAAAAGGAAAGGACCGGCGGGCGAAGTCTGGCCGGTCGAAAGGCTCTTCAAAAAAACTCTCGAAGGCTTCGCGCATCTGTTCGAGCAACTGGCCGAACAGGGGGTTGTGGGTGGCGTCGTAGATGGCGAGATGGAAGGCAAGGTCCTCCCGCCCGGAGGTGCCCTTGACCAGATGCACCGCCTCCATGGCGTTGAGCTTGGCCTCGATGATGGCAACGTCCTGAGGGGTGGCGCGCAGGGCCGCGAGCGCGCTCGCCTCCCCTTCCAGGCCGCGGCGCACGTCTAGCGTCTGCAACAGGCGGTCGCGCAACAGGGCGGCGTCGATCACCAGCGGCACATGGATGGTGTCGGCCGACATGCCGCGCAACAGGTAGGTGCCGCTGCCCTTGCGCGATTCGACCACGCCCAGCGCCTGTAGCTTGCGGATCACCTCGCGCACCGTCGAGCGTCCCACCGCCAGCGCCTGCATGAGCTGGCGCTCGGTGGGCAGCTGGTCGCCGGGCTGCAGGCCGGAACTCGCGATGAACCCACCAATGGCGCGCATCACGTCATCCGCCCGATCGGCGGACGGCAACGGAGCAAGGCCCTGGAGGGTTGCATTCGGCAAGGATGAAGTCCGGGAAAACGAGGCGACCAAAATTGGTCTGACATCTGACTATTTTTTGTCCGCGCAGAGATGTCAAGGGTGTTGCGGGCGAGGCTACGATTTTACCGCTTGGAGCAGCGGGCTCGGCGGGGCGCGCCCTGCATGTCAGATGTATCTCCCTTCAGTCGACCGAAATGACGATGTCTGCGCCCTCCCGCAAAGGCGTGCGGCTCATCCTGCCAACTTCAAACTCCACTTCACCGCCATTGCTTTCTCGCCCCGTTTGGCGCAAAGACACGCCCTTCATGAACGGAACGGGAGCCCGCGATGGCGGTGATCGAAGCAGCGCAAGAGATGGCTGACGGCAAGACCGCGCCGACGGTGTCCTATGTCTCGCTGGGCTGCCCGAAGGCGCTGGTCGATTCCGAGCGCATCCTCACGCAGCTGCGCGCCGAGGGCTATGGCATCACGCGCAACCACAAGGGCGCCGATCTCGTGATCGTCAACACCTGCGGCTTCCTCGATTCCGCCAAGGCCGAATCCCTCGGCGCCATCGGCGAGGCCATGGCCGAGAACGGCAAGGTCATCGTCACCGGCTGCATGGGCGCCGAGCCCGATCCGATCCTGGAAAAGTTCCCGAACGTCTTCGCCGTCACCGGCCCGCAGCAATATGAGACGGTGGTCGAGGCCGTGCACAAGGCCGCGCCCCCGGCGCATGACCCCTTCAGCGACCTGGTGCCGCCGCAGGGCCTGAAGCTCACGCCGCGCCATTACGCCTATCTGAAGATTTCGGAAGGCTGCAACAACCGCTGCAGCTTCTGCATCATCCCGAAGCTGCGCGGCGATCTCGTCTCCCGCCCCGCCGCCGACGTGATGCGCGAGGCCGAGAAACTGGTAAAGGCCGGCGTCAAGGAGCTGCTCGTCATCAGCCAGGACACCTCGGCCTATGGCGTCGACATCCGCTATGCAGAGAGCCCCTGGCAGGGCGAGCCCCTGAAGGCCAAGTTCTACGACCTGTCAAAGGCCTTGGGCGAGCTCGGCGTCTGGGTGCGCATGCACTACGTCTACCCCTACCCGCATGTCGACGACGTCATCCCGCTGATGGCCGAGCGCAAGATCCTGCCCTATCTCGACATCCCCTTCCAGCACGCCTCCCCCACCGTGCTGAAGGCGATGCGCCGCCCCGGCAACCAGGACAAGGTGCTGGAGCGCATCAGGAAATGGCGCGACGTATGCCCCGACATCACCCTGCGCTCCACCTTCATCGTCGGCTTCCCCGGCGAGACGGATGCGGATTTCGAGCTGCTGCTCGACTGGCTGCAGGAAGCCCAGCTCGACCGCGTCGGCTGCTTCGAATATGAGCCGGTGGCCGGCGCCACCGCCAACGACCTCGGCCTGCCGCCCGTGCCGGACGAGATCAAGAAGCAGCGCCATCGCCGCTTCATGGAGACGCAGCAGGCGATCTCGATGCGCAAGCTGAAGGCCAAGGTCGGCAAGCGCCTGCCCGTGATCATCGACGCCGTCGGCTCGAGCGTCGCCAAGGGTCGCTCGATGGCGGATGCGCCGGAGATCGACGGCGCCGTTTATGTGGCCAGCCGGCGCCCGCTGCGCGTGGGCGATATCGTGACGGTGAAGATCGAGCGCTCGGACGCGTATGATCTGCACGGCATGGCGGTGTGAGGGGCTACTCCGGGTGCACGGGCATCTTGCCCGTTCTTCCCATCCAATGGGTACGGCGGTTCAAGAACGGGCAGGATGCCCGTGCACCCGGAAAGACCTGCGCCGTCCCTGCTATCGTTCATCTGGCACTTTCCTTGTGAGAAAGCCGCCGGCATAATAGCCGCATGACAAAGCTCCTGGAACAGGCCATCGATCGCGTGCGGGCTCTCCCTCCTGAAACGCAGGACGAATTCGCTCGCGTTCTCCTGCGTCTGGCAGGCGACGACGACGGCATTTATCGCCTTACGCCCGAGGAAGAGGCAGACCTCATTGAGGCCGAGGCCGAAATTGCGCGTGGCGAGTTGGCGACGGACGACGACGTGCAAACTGTCTTCTCGAAGTACCGCCTTTGAAGCTGCGGTATACCAAGACTGCCCTTCGTCAGATCGATAAGGCCCTTTCCTACATCAAGGACCGTTCACCCCAAGGCGCTACGAATATTGGCGAGCGTGTGGCCGGCATTATCGCCATGCTGGAAGACCATCCTTACGTTGGCCAGGCGACGAGCCGTCGCGGGGCGCGGCGTGTCGTTCTTACACCCTATCCCTATGTGATCTTCTATCGCATCGCGGGCGAGGAGGTCATTGTCATGCGCTTCAGACATACCGCCCGCCGGCCATTGTTTGAGACGAGGGGGCCGCCATGACTTTTGTTTTGCCTGCTGACTGCCGCAACGGCCAGCCGGGCACAGCGATATCCCTGGCTGATATTCCCCCCAGGAACTCTTCCCTGTGACCATGCGTTCTTCCCTCGTCTCGCGCGGAGGTTGCGAACCCGCGCGAAGGTGATCCCACGTGAATTTCGTCAACCCAGGAGCGACGATCATGGGCATGGATCTGATGCCGAAGGAAGTCTACGAGGCGTTGCGCGATCTCGATATGGAGGGGCAGGACGCGGATCTTTCCGCCGCCATGATCCAGATCCTCCGGGACGGGGGTTATGTCGAGATCATCGACGGCATTCCCACCGTCACCGAAGCTGGGCTGGTCGCCCTGCGGGCGCATGAGAAAGCTATGCCGACCTTCTTCGTGAAGCCGCCTTCCGATTGAGCCCGACCGTCGGCGTCAGTGCTGCGCCCCGCTCAGCACAGCGCCGACGCTGGCCGCGATCACAAGGGCAATACCGAGTATCTGCTGCAGGCTCAGCGGTTCGAGCAGGATGAGGAAGCCGGCTAGCGCGCCGATACCGGGCTCTGCGCTCATCAGGATGCCGAAGGTCGCTGAAGGCAGGCGCCGCAGCGCGGCCATTTCGAGCGCATAGGGCAGCAGCGGCGTCAGGACGGCGAGGCCGATCGTGTGGAGGACCAGCCCACCCGGCAGGTGAAAGCCCGTCTCGTAGAGGCCGAAGGGCGTGGCAATCAGTGCGGCTGACACGAAGGAGATGGCGAGTCCGTCCAACCCTTTGAAGGCCGCGCCGATATGCTTCATCAACAGGATGTAGGTGCCCCAGCCGACGCCGGCGAGGATGGCGAAGGCGAAGCCGAGCGGGTCGACGCTCCAGCCCGTGGTGTCGAGCACCAGGCAGAGCACGCCGCCAAGGGCAATGAACAGCCAGATGATGCGCCAGCTGCGGGCAAAGCCAAGCGTGGCGACGCCGAGCGGACCCAGGAACTCGATGGCGACGACCAGGCCGAGCGGCACGCGGGTGATCGCCACGAAGAAGAACAGCGTCATGCCGGCGATGGCGGCGCCGAGCGCGAGGGCCGCCAGGATTTCCCGACGGCCGTAGCGCCTGGGGTCGGGCCGTACGATCAAGGTGAGGAGGATGGCTGCCCACGCCAGCCGCCCCCAGGTGGTGGCGAGCGTGCCATAGGCATCCATCGTCGGCTTCGCCAGCGCCGCGCCGAGCTGAACCGAGGTCATGGAGCCGACGGCCATGAGAGCGGCGAGGCCCGCCTGCGAGCGGGAGGACGGAGCTCCCAAAGTCGTGCTTTCCTGTTGTTCCTGCAATGACGCTTCCCCCAGGGGCGTTCTTGTAGAGCGGGATGTGTCGGAAGGGAAATGAAGTTTGACCTCGTTCAGCGGGACGAAAAGGCTGCCGGCGAGAGAGGGAACCGCCGCCGCCTTTGCCGGGAGAGCCACCGAGGCGCTACCCGCCGGGCGGGAATTGGTGTAACAAGCAAGCCGGCTGGTTCTTGCTGGAACGTCAGCGGCATCGGCATCAGGCGACGATCGCGGAGCGGAACATGCCGGGGGGGACTGGCGACGTCATCGTTCAGATCGAGAAGGCTGACGGCAGCTTCGAATGCCGCGCTTTCACGGGCGTGCCGGCAGCGCGCCGAAGCTTCATCGCCATCGTCTCGTCGGGCTGGCCGGCGGACAAGAGGACGACTGGACAAGAGACGGCGGCAAAGCTCGCCGCGGAGCTGGAAGCGGCACTGCTTGAATCGAATGCCGAGGCCCGGGTCGAGACGATCGACTGCCCCAGCACCCCAGATCTCTTCGACGTCAAGGCCGACGACGGGCAGGTGAAGCTGCTGGTGCTCGCCGGCAGCACGGACAAGCCGTTCCAAGCGCTCCCCTGGTACGACACCTGGTCGTCCGACGAGCACAGCGGCTATGTCATGGTCGTGCTGAAGGCCGGCGATTACGACGCCTATTTCGATCCGGCCATCAAGGACGAGGACCTCCTGCGTCGCATCAACGCCTCGATCTGGCAGAGACAAGTGAGCGAAGTGTTGCCAGGCCTGCTCGCCCGCGCCGAGATCACCGCCGCCGTCAGCCGCGTCTTCATCAGCTATCGCCGCGTGGAGACGTTGCCGGTGGCGCTGCAGCTCTTCGATCGGCTGGTGGAGGAGGGCTTCGAAGTCTTCCTCGACCGTTTTTCCATTCCGCCCGGCTACGACTTCCAGCGCCGGTTGGGCCAGGAGCTCGAAGACAAGTCGATGGTCCTGCTGCTCGAATCCAAATCCCTCAAGGATTCGCGCTGGACCCAGCATGAGATCGATTTTGCCAAGCGGAATCGGCTGGGCCTATTGGCGGCGCGCATGCCGGATGTGGCGGCGAGCGATGAGCTGATTTCGGTCAGCGCGGACGCGCGGATTGATCTGGATGCGAAGGACTTCACCGGCGCGCCGATTCCGCACAAGGTGATCGATCCGCTCCGCGGCGAAGTTGTGGTCGACGAATGGCCGAAGCTCGAGGACGAAGCGCTCAGGCGGCTCGTCACCAAGGTCAAGGAAGTCCATGCCGCGGCCCTGTTCCGCCGGCGCCACCGGCTGCGCACCGACGTCGTGGCGGCCCTCAACAAGGGCGGGCTGGCCGCCCAATACGGCGCCGTGGGGCCGATCCGGATTGCGCAGGGCACCGTCAAGCATACGGTCTGGCTGACCACCCGGCCGCCGGAACTCGACGATTTCCGTTCGCTTCAAAGCGTCCATGCTGCGCTGGGGGTGGGCGAACCAACCTGGGTGGCGGCGATCGTCGGTCCGCGCGCGGCGCTTGAACCCGATCGGCAAACCCGGCTCGGCTGGCTGGAGCGAATGAGCGGCTGCCTGAGCTTCGATGAAGGATCGCTCCCCACCTTCGTCGACCGTCTCCTTCCCAAGGACCAGGCATGAAAGAGGGCGATACCATTTTTCTCTCGGCAAGCGTGCCCTACCGCTCTCCCTGGACGGAGAACGCACGTGCCAGCGAGATCGAGGAGGCCATCGTCAGCCTCGCCCGCGCAGTGTTCGCGCGTGGCGGACGGCTGGTCTTCGGCGGCCATCCGAGCGTCTCTCCCCTGATCGCGTCTGTGGCGGGCGAATATTTTCCGCCCGATCCCAGTCGCAAGCAGCGGCCGATCGTCACCTTCCAGTCGCGCTTCTTCCAGGACGTGCTGCCCAACGAGACCATGGAGATGGTGCACTTTGGCTGGTCGGCCATCGAGTGGACGCCAGCTCTGCCCGGCACGACGGTTGGCGACAGCGCGCCGAGCCTGGCGCTGATGCGGGCAGCGATGCTCGATATCGAGGGCAGGGCTTACGGGCGGCACGGCTTGAAGCCTCCCGCGGCGATGGTCGCCATCGGCGGCATGGAGGGCGTGCGCGACGAGGCGGACGCTTTCCTCGTCGCGCCGACGCCTTCGTCCGCCATGTGGAAGGCGCTCCATTCCCTTGACCGGTCCCGCCTTCAGCCGGCAGTGGGAGATGAGATCGGTGCCGTCCTGGCCCGCTTTCGTCGCTGGCCGGTGCCGTCGCCGATCTACCTCTTTCCCAGCGGCGGCGGCGCCGCGGAACGGCTGCTCACTCCCGATGCATTGAACTACAATGTCGCGGAGGACCGGCAAGCCGATGAGAAGGCGATCTCTGCCCTAACCGCGGCAAGGAGCACCGGGCGCATCGTCGACGCGGAGCGGCACTGGCGAAGCGAGCAAAGGGGTCTGCCAGAGACGCTGCTGTTCCAGCCTTACGCCGCCATTTCACAATGGCTTCTCGATCGTACCACGGCGGGAGGCTGACGATGTCCGAGCCCGACATGCCCTGGAGCAAAGCGCGTTTAAGCGTAAACGCTGCTTTCTCTAACTCTTTGTTTCGACGCGTTTTTGCGATTCTTGGCGATTCCGTCAAATCGCAAAACGCTTTAGCCTCAGGTATCCCGTCATGAATGAAAGCCCGCCCGACCTGGAAGAGGTTCAACCGGAGCATCCCCCTCCGACACCTGCTCCTGCGCCCGCCGCCGCCCAGCCGGCCAAGCCGGATCCCACCTACCTGCAAATGCTGCAGGCGGCGATCACCCGCATGGCCGGTAATGCCTTCCTGGCCAAGGGCTGGAGCATCACGCTCACCACGGCGACACTCGGCCTGACGGTGAAAGATGGCGGCCCCGCCTTTGCCTGGATCGGCCTCGTGCCTGTCGCTTTGTTTGCCTGCATCGATACCTATTACCTCGCGCTTGAGAAAGGCTTTCGCAACCTCTTCACCACCGCGGCGGCGGCCTACAACGCCGGCGAGCCGCCAAGCTTCGTGATGAGCCCCGGCGAGGTCGACGGCGATAAATTCCGCCAGGCAATGCAAAGCCCATCGGTCTGGGGGGTCCACGGCCCCCTGGCGGTTGCTCTCTTGCTGGCTTGGCTTTGGGTGATATTTCGATAATCACCGCGTTGGATGGATCTGCTGCGCCTCCGCCAATGGAGCTGAACCATGCCCCTCCCCGACCCCGTGCCCCTCGGCGTTTCCGGCAAAAAGACGGTGTCGAAAGCAAGCTTCGAGGCCGCGGGCGGCAGCGAGGCGCTGACGACGGAAGAGGAGCGGGAGGCCTATATCGTCCTCAGCCTGATTGAGGCCTTGCAACGTCCTCTCACCGGCGCGGGAACGGAAGCCCTGCTCAAGCCGGTGTTCGACCACATCCCGAACATGGCGGAGGTTCTCAGGGCCTTTGCCAAGAAAGTGCTGCAGACGCTGCGGGATGGCGAGCCGCATTCAACCGTCGCGGTCTCCGGCACGACGCTGCCCGTGGCGGTTGCCTTCGGTGCCTGGAACGGCAGCCATCGTGAGGTCCAGCCGGAGCGGACCGGCGGCTATCTGCCCGGCCTTCTGACCACCGGGCTGAAGCTTCGCGACAAGGGTTTGAGCGTAGCCGCGCTCCTCGCCATCGACGTCTTCGCTCGCGAGACTGTCGATGCATCGGCGCCCGGCCGGCCGCTCGATGAAAGCCTTCTGCTCGATGCCGAACTGTCCTACGTCCCGGGCCTGCTGTTCGGCTACCCCGAGGACGAGCCGAATGACCTGCCCGCCATCTTCCTGGTCAATCGCAGCCTGTGCACACCGGATCAGCTTCAGATGCTGGAGCGGATGAACCGGTGACGCAGGCCCTCCGGCACGGCGGCCACATGATCGCCGTCGCTGCCGAACCCCCGCCAGGAGAGGGCGACGTCAGGCGTACCCGTCTCGCCGAGAGACAGGTGCAGCGCCAGCGTGCGAGGCGATCCGCCTTTGGCCTCCGCGACATCGGCAGCGCCGGCGCTGGACGAAGCGAGGACCCGGGTGATCGACCCGGCATAAGGCAGGTCGAGCCGCCGCCAGGTCGGCCTGCCGACCTCCTGGAAAATCCAGCTCGCTTCGGCCGCCAGTGCGGCGATCTCCTTCTCATGCGCACTGACGATCAGCCGCGCAAAGGAGGGCACGTCGCGAGCCCAGGCCTCCCGGCCGAGCTGGTCGAGGAGGCCGAGCCAGGCCCGGTACAGCGAATCCCAGGCTGGCCGCTCGCCTTGCCAGCCGAGCAGATTCTGCATTCGCATCCCGACAAGGGCGTCGACGCATTGGCGTCGGCAGCCGTCGATCCGGGCAAGCCAGGCATCGAAGGTGGCGGAGGGAACGTCCACCAGGCCGCCATCGAGCCCCCTTGCCAGGAGCTGTTTCAACAGACGCAGCAAGCCGGTCTGATAGCGCAGCAGCAACCGCCGCTCATTGTCGCCCCAGCCCGGTGCAGTGGGCCAGGCCAGAAAGGCGGTCGGAGAGGCAATCAGGAAGGCGATATCGTGTTCGATGGGATCGGGATCGTCGAGATTGCCGGAGAACGGCCAGCGCGCGCCCGCAAGGGCGCGCCCGCTGGCGATGAACCAGCGACAGGCGCGGATGACGGTGTCGTCGGGCCAGCGATCGAAATCCTGCAAGGTCCCGTCCCAATCCAGCCCTTCGCCCGCGGCGCGAAACTCGGCGCGTGCCGCTACGGCTTCCCGGGCATTGTCGCTGCTCGCGCACGCCACCACCTTCTCGACCGTGAGCTGAAGCATGCGTTCGACATGCCGGATGCGGGCCCTGAGCGTGGCCAGTTCCAGTTCTCCGCCAGGTTCGATGGGCGGACGCGCGACCGCAGTGACGGGCGGTTGCTCGGGCAGGACGATCGCTGGAACCGGCATCGTCAGGTAGGCGACCAACAGCTGCTGCAGGCGGTCGACGTTCTCGTCATCGATCTCGATCAGCGGCCAGTCGGCGACGATCGTCGGCAGGATGGTGCCGGGCTCGGCGACAATCAGCAGCCGGCGGATGCGTGCACCCTTTCCGTAATGCCCGATCGCCCAGGCCAGTTCCTGCGTGGCATAGCCGGCGCGCTCGAGAAACTCGTCGCTGGCACACATCAGGTAGACGTCGCAGGCGGCGATTTGATCGGCGAGGCCGATATCGAGCCACTCCTTCTGCAACGGCTGGACCTGGTCGAACCAGGTCTCGGCCCCAGCCCGGCTCAGCACTTCATAGAGGTGCGCCGCCATGCCGGCCGCCTCCGAGCGCGCGTAGGAGAGGAAGACGCGCATGCCCGAGAGCGGCCCGGATTGCGCCGGCATGATGACGCCGATCTTGTCGCGCCGGGCACGGCCGCGCACACGGCGCAACTCGTCATCGACGGCGCGCTCGCAGGCTTCGAGCCAGACCTCCCACTTTCCTGTCGAGGCGATGGTGCCGAGGAGGGGCGACGGCACCACATTCTCCGCGCCGAGCGAGCGGAGTGCGAGGCCTGCGAGCCGCGTGGCCCGCGTGAGGCGCGCCTCGAAATCCGGGAGCTCCTCGCGGTTCGCTAGCAGCAGGCGCATCTGCGCGATCTGCTCTTCCAGAAGGTCCTCGGTCGCGGCGCGTGTCAGATCGAGCATCGGCTCGGGCCAGGCCTCCGGCGGCGCCCATGACCAGGCGATCCGCGCTTCGGGCGTGCCCTCCTCGCCCAGCACGAAGGCAGCGGCGGACAGCTTCTCGGCGCCATCCTCCCAGGAGACGATCAGATCATGGCAAGCCTCGCGGGCGGGCTGATTCATCGCCGCAATGGCCCGTGCCGCGGCCTCAGAGGCGGTGCTGTCGGGATCGCCAGCCTCGCAACGGCCGACGAAAGCCAGCACCTGCCCGGCGCCGGTGATGGCCATGATGAGAGGCTTACCCCGCTCCCTCGCCCGCTCCAGCATGCCAGGCTCCAGCCGGAAGTTCTCCGGCCGCAAATTGAGCACCGGCAGCATCCTGCGAACAATCGCTTCCAAATCCGCCGTGTTGTCCATGCGAGCCCCCTGCACCGCATCGAGACGGACAGGCGATGTCTCTCAATCGTCTGCGCGCCGTAGCCGCCCAAGCCTGGCGGGATCGAAACCTTCGATGAATTTGATCATCGCCGCAACCGCCAGCCCCATATCCCTCACCGAGGTGAACTCGGCCGGGTTGTGGCTGATGCCGCCCCGGCAGCGTACGAACAGCATGCCGATCGGACACATCGCACCCACCGCCTGGCCGTCATGGCCGGCGCCGGAGGGCAGATGGATGGCGCTCTTGCCACCGTGCCGGCCGATGGTCGTGGCAAAGCCTGCCTGCAGCGCGGGATCACAGGGCCGCGCCACGGCCTCGTGGGTGCGCTCGATCCAGGCGGTGACGCGGCGCCTCCTGGCGATGGCGAGGATTTCCTCGCGCAGCCAGTTCATCGCCTCGATGCGGCGGGCGTCCGTCTGCGAGCGCAGGTCGACGGTGAAGACCACGCGCGCGGGAATGACGTTGGAAGCGCCGGGCGACAGGCTGAGCTTGCCGATGGTCGCCACCATGAAGTCATCGGCGTTGCGCTGGGCGAGTGTCTCGACGGCGAGCGCGACCTCGGCTGCCGCCGCGAGAGCATCGCGCCGCAGGTTCATCGGCACCGTACCGGCATGGCCCGCCTCGCCGACCACCGTGACCGAATGGCGCGACTGGCTGGCGATGGCGGTGACGACGCCGAGTGCCTCGTCTGCCTGTTCGAGCACCGGCCCCTGCTCGATATGGAGCTCGACATAAGCCACTGCCTCGCCCGGTTCATAGGCGGCGGCCGGGATCTCGGCCGGGTCCTTGCCATAGGCCCGCAACGCGTCCTCGAGCTTCACGCCATCGACGGATTCCACTTGCAGCGAAGCAGGATCGAAGCGCCCGGCCACGGCCTGCGAGCACAGCAGCGTCGCCGGAAAGCGCGAGCCCTCCTCGTCGCCGAAGGCCAGCACGTCGATGCCGAAGGGCATCCTGCCGTGCTTCTTGATCACCTCGCGCACGGCCAGGATGCCGGCGATCACGCCCAGCGCGCCGTCATAGGCGCCGGCGTCAATCACGGTGTCGATATGGGAGCCGATCAGCAGGCGCTGTACGGAATTCCGCCCGCCGCTCTCCGGCGCCAAGCGGCCGCGCACGGTGCCGAGCGCGTCCTCGCTGACATCGAGCCCGGCCTCCGCCATCCACCGGCGCACGAGATCGGCGGCGAGGCGATGTTCCGGCGTGAGATAGAGGCGCGTCAGATGTCCTTCCTCGGCGCTGATCAGCGCCAGGGCCCGGATCATGCTCTCGGCCTCGCGGCCCAGCGCCATGGCGCGTTCAACCATCCACCCGCTCCTCCAGACGGAAGCGGATGATGCGCATCACCTGAGCCAGAGCCGTCAAAAATTCCTCCTCGCGCCCCCCGTGGATCCGGGTCGAGAAGGCATCCAGGATCTGGTGCTTCGTAGCGCCCTTCACCGCGAGAATGAAGGGAAATCCGAAGCGCTCCTGGTAGCGCGTGTTGAGATCCGTGAAGCGCGTCATCTCCTCCGCCGTGAGCGTGCCGAGCCCGGCGCCGGCCTGTTCCTTGCGGGAATCGGGCGCCAGCGTGGCCTTGCCGGCAAGGTCGGGATGCAGGCGGATCAGGGCTTCCCGCTGCGTGCGCGGGGCTTGGGCGAGGGTGCCCTGGAAAGCATCGACCATCGCCTCGCGCGAGGCATAGGGGCGTAGCGCGGCGGCCGCCTCGGCGACCCAGGGCGAATGCTCGGCGATATCGCCGAAGGTGTCGACGAAGGCGGCGGGACTGAGGGCGTTGATGGCGTCGAGGTTCATGGGAGCGCGGCTCGGCGGGGTGAGAGGATCACCCTGCATAGGGGAAGGCAAAAGGGGCCGCAAGACGGGGCGTTTGAGGAAGAGGCGCGGGCCCTCCCCACGAAGCTGGGGAGGGGCTAAGGGAGGGGTGTGGGCCGAGTGAGGCACCACCCGAGTTGAAGGCTTAAGGTTGCGCTATTGGTTTATGGGCGAGCCTTATCCTGACCACACCCCACCCCTGCCCCTCCCCAGCTTCGTGGGGAGGCCCGCGCCTTATCCGGATTGGCAGCGCAATGGGCCGCAAAGGCTTTAGCACCACCCATTCCCCCTCAATTCGGGAACTTGTCGTCGATGCCCTTCACATACCAGTTCATGCCGAGGATCTGGCCGGGGTCGAGGTGGTCGCCGCCCTTGCATTCAACCGTCTCGCCGGCCTGGTTCAGCACCGGGCAAGAGAAGGGGTTGATCTTGTGCGATTTGAGACCGGCTTCCGTGTCCTCGGCGAGCTTCTTCACGTCGTCGGGCATGTTGGTGTAGGGCGCCATATGCACCATGCCGAGGTCGAGGCCTTCCCAGGTGTCGGATGATTTCCAGGTGCCGTCGAGCGCCGCCTTGGTGCGCTCGATGTAATAGTCACCCCAATTGTTGACGATGGCGGTGAGCTGGGCCTTGTCGCCGAACTTGATCATGTCCGAGTCCTGGCCGAAGGCGTAGATGCCCTTCTCGGCGGCTGCCTGCATGGCGGCGGGGCTGTCGGTGTGCTGGGCGAGGATATCGGCGCCCTGGGCGATCAGCGCCTTGGCGGCATCGGCTTCCTTGCCGGGGTCATACCAGGTCGACACCCAGACGATCTTGAGCTTGAGGTCCGGACGCACGGACTGGGCGCCGCGCATGAAGGAGTTGATGCCGGAGATCACTTCCGGGATCGGAAACGGGGCGACATAGCCGACGACGCCCGTCTTCGACATCTTGGCGGCGATCACGCCCTCGATATAGCGCCCTTCATAGAAGCGGCCGGCATATGTCGAGACGTTGTCGGCGCGCTTGAAGCCAGTGGCATGCTCGAAATCGACGTCCGGGAAGTTCTTCGCCGCCTTGATGGTGGGATCCATATAGCCGAAGGAGGTGGTGAAGATCAGCTTGTTGCCGGCATCGGCGAGGTTCTCGATGGCGCGCTGCGCATCCGGGCCCTCGGGCACATTCTCGACATAGGTCGTCTCGATCTTGTCGCCGAGCGCCTTCACCAGCGCCTGGCGGCCGACCTCGTGCTGGTAGGTCCAGCCATAGTCGCCGATCGGGCCGAGATAGATGAAGCCGACCTTGAGCTTGTCCTGCGCCTGGGCCGGGCTGAGCGCGCCCGCCGCCAGGCCGATGGCGGCCATCGCCGCCAGAATGGTTTTCTTCATTGAAGTTCCCCGTGCTGTCGGGCCGCGAACAGATCCGAACTGCCGGGCCACGGCCCAAACCCGGCAGGGAAACTCTTTCCTCTCAGCGATCCGGCACGAAAGGCGTGCCGAGCGAGGCCGGCGCCGCGCCTCCCCTGCCTTTGCCGCTGGAGATCATCACCAGGACGATGACGGTGGCGAGATAGGGCAGCGCCGTCCAGAATTGCGGCGGCCACACCAGCCAGGACGGCAGCGAGGCGCTGAGGGCCTGCATGTGCAGGTTGCCGATCCAGATCGCGCCGAAGAAATAGGCGCCGATCAGCAGGCGCCAGGGCCTCCAGGAGGCGAACACCACCAGCGCCAGGGCGATCCAGCCGCGTCCGGCCGTCATGCCCGTGCCCCAGAACGGCGTATCGGCGAGCGAGAGATAGGCGCCGGCAAGGCCCGCGCAACCACCGCCGAACAGCACCGCACCGAAGCGGATGAGACGCACGGGATAGCCAAGCGCATGAGCCGAGGCATGGTTCTCGCCGACCGAACGCAGGATCAGGCCGCCGCGACTGCGGTAGAGGAACCACCAGACGGCGGCGACCAAGGCGATCGAAATATAGACCAGCGCATCCTGGCCGAAGACTATCGGGCCAAGGAGCGGGATGTCGCTGAGGCCGGGGATGTGGAGCGAGGGAATCTTCGGCCGGTTCAGGCCGACGAAATTGGTGCCGAGCAGATCCGACAGGCCAAGGCCGAGAATGGTCAGCGCCAAGCCCGAGGCCACTTGGTTGGCGGCGAGGCCGAGCGTCATCAGGGCGAAGAGCGAGGAAAAGATCATGCTGGCGAGGATGGCGGCGATGAAGCCGAGAATGGCGCTGTCGGTCGTATAGGCTGTCGCAAACCCGGCGATCGTGCCCATAATCATCATGCCCTCGACACCGAGATTCAGCACGCCGGAACGCTCGACCACGAGTTCGCCGATCGCCGCCAGCACGAAGGGCGTCGAGGAGGTGATGATGGTGAGGATGATGGCTTCTGCAAGATTCATTCAGGCCACCTTGACCTCAGAGGCCATGACGCGCACGCGGTAGAGAATAAGCGTGTCGCAGGCGAGCACATAGAAGAGCAGCAGGCCCTGGATCACACTGGTGATGCCGATCGGCACCTTGAGCGCGATCTGCGCCGCCTCGCCGCCAAGATAAGAGAGCGCCAGGAGAAGCCCCGCCAGCAGGATGCCGATCGGGTTGAGCCGCCCCAGGAAGGCGACAATGATTGCGGTGAAGCCATAGCCTGAAGCAAAGGGGATCTGCAGCATGCCCATGGTGCCGTCGGCAACGCTGATGCCGGCAAGGCCCGCCAGGCCTCCCGACACCGCGAACACGAACAGCGTCATGCGCGTCGGCGAGAAGCCGGCAAACAGGCCCGCGCGTGGGGCCTGGCCGAGCACACGGATCTCGAAACCCTTGAGGCTGCGCCAGAGCAGGATGGCGGCCGCCGCCACGATGACCAGCGCGAACACCGCATCGAGATGGATCGGGCTGCGGCGGAACAGGGCCGGCAGCGTATTGTCGAAATTGGCGGTGAGCGGGAAATTGAGGCCGGCCGGATCGCGCCAGCGCCCGCGCACCAGATAATCGAGGATCTTGTCGGCGATATAGACCAGCATCAGGCTGGTGAGGATCTCATTGGTGTTGAAGCGCGTCTTGAGGAGAGCGGGGATCAAGCCCCAGAGCGCACCGCCGGCAATGCCGCCGAGGAGGATAAGCGGTTCGGCGTAGAAGGGTGTCTGCCCCTGGAAGGCGAGCGCGATGCCTCCGCCCACCGCCGCGCCGATGATATATTGCCCCTCGGCGCCGATGTTCCAATTGTTCGAGATGTAACAAAGGGACAGGCCGACGCCCATGATCACCAGGGGCGTCGCGCGCACCACCAGTTCCTGCACGGTGCGCCAGCCGGTGAGCGGCTTGATGAAATAGACGTAGAGGGACTCGACCGGTCCATGGCCGTAGAAGGAGAAGATGATCGCCGCCGACACGACGGTGAGGCCGATGGCGATCAAAGGCGAGAGCAGTGCCATCAAGGTGGAGCGCTCGGGCCGCTTTTCCAGTTCAATGCGCATGGCCGGAGCCTCCCATCAGGAGGCCGATCTTTTCCAGACTCATTGCCGCCACCGGCTCGGGAGGCGAGAGGCGGCCGTCGTGGATCACGGCGATATGGTCGGCCACCTCGAAGATCTCGTCGAGATCCTGGCTGATCACGATCACAGCAGCGCCACGTCGGGAAAGGTCGATCAGCGCCTGGCGGATCAGCGCGGCGGCGCCGGCATCGACGCCCCAGGTCGGCTGGTTGACCACGAGCACCTTCGGCTCGCGCAGCATCTCGCGCCCCACCACGAATTTCTGCAGGTTGCCGCCCGAGAGCGACCCCGCCTCCGGATCGGGCTTGCCCTTGCGCACGTCGAAGACTTTCGAGATGTCCGCCGCCTCGCGCGAGGCCTTGCCCATGTCGACCATGCCATAGGAAACGAGGCCATTGGTGGCATGGCCGGTGAGCAGCGTATTCTGCGACAACGTCATGCGCGGAGCCGCAGCATGGCCGAGGCGCTCCTCCGGCACGAAGGCGGCGCCGAGACGGCGGCGCTGGGTGATATCGAGGGCGCCGGAAGGCTTGCCGTCGATCTTCACGGCCTCGCTGCTCCCGGCGGCGCGCTCGCCCGAGATTGCCGCGAAGAGCTCGCCCTGCCCATTTCCGGCGACACCGGCAATGGCGACGATCTCGCCGCCCCGCGCCTGCAGCGCAATATCCCGCAGCGGCGTGCCATGCAGGTCCTCCGGCGCCAGGCTGAGCCCCTTGAGCTCCAGCCGCACCGGGCCACTGGCATTGGCAAGGCGGCCATGCTCGATCTTGGCGACATCGGCACCCACCATCATGCGGGCCAGGCTCGCGGCCGTCTCCTGGCGCGGATCGCAGGCAGCGACCAGCTTGCCGTGGCGCAGCACGGTGGCGGTCTGGCACAGGCGCTTCACCTCTTCGAGCCGGTGGGAGATATAGAGCACCGCCCTGCCCTCGCCGGTGATGCGCTGCAGCGTGACGAAGAGCTGGTCGGCCTCCTGCGGGGTGAGCACGGAAGTCGGCTCGTCGAGGATGAGGAGCTTGGGGTTCTGCATCAGGCAGCGCACGATCTCGATGCGCTGGCGCTCGCCCACCGAGAGCGTGTGCACCGGGCGGCGCGGCTCCAGCGGCAGGCCATAGGCGGCGGAGACGGCGGCGATCTTCTCCTCGACATCGCGCAGCCTCGTGCCGGGCGGCTGCGCCAGCGCGACATTTTCCGAGACACTGAGATTGTCGAACAGTGAGAAATGCTGGAACACCATGCCGATGCCGATCGCCCGCGCCGCCGCCGGCCGCGCCAGATGGATGGGCTGGCCCTCCCACAACAACTGGCCTTCATTGGGCTGCAGCAGGCCGTAGAGGATCTTGACGAAAGTCGACTTGCCAGCGCCGTTCTCGCCCAGCAAAGCATGGATCTCATGCGGCATGATCTTGAGATCGATGCCGTCATTGGCCCGGAGCGAGCCGAAGATCTTTACGATGCCACGCGCTTCGATCAGCGGCGTCTCGGTGTCCAACATTGCTGCCACATTCATGGTCGTGCCCAATTCATAGGCGGTATTATGCGGCTTGCGAAGGGCTCAGACATTACGAAGCGGCTTTTCCCCAACTGAGCGATGTGGAACCGGCGCCTTCCTAGGCTGAGCCGGAGCCAGGGCCGCTCGCTTGCTCTCTACGAGCAAGATCTGGGCCACGACCGAGGCGGCGATCACCGCCGGTTCCTTGCCCTCGATGCCGGGAATGCCGACAGGGCAGACCATGCTGTCGATGGCAGCCTGAGTCAGCCCCGCCTGGCGCATCTGCGAGACGAAGCGCGCCCGCTTGGTGCCGGAGCCGATGACGCCGATATAGGCAAAGCGGGCGGCGGCGAGTGCGGCCGAGGCAATGGCGAGATCGAGCGCATGGCTGTGCGTCATGATCAGGATGCGGGCATCATCCGGCGCGCTGGCCAGGATCCGCTCCGGCTCGGCCTCCCGCCTCAGGATGACGCGCTGCGGCACATGGCTCGGAAAAGCCTCGGGCCGGGGATCGCACCAGACCAGGTCGAGCGGCAGGGGCGCCAAGGCCAGTATCAGGGCGCGGCCGACATGGCCGGCACCGAAGAGATAGACCGCCGGGTTCTGCGGCCCCAGGCTCTCGACCAGCCGGCCATCGGGCAGCAGGCGTTCGCTCTCGCCCTCCGGCAATAAGGCAGCTTCCGCCGCATCGGCCCAGCAGCGCAGATAGGTGCCGTGAGGCTGGGGCATGCCGATGACGACACGGCCACCGGCAGCGGGTGGTTCGACCAGCCCAGCCAGCCAGGACAGATCGTCCCGCTCCAGCCGCTCCAGCATCAGCTTGACGCGTCCGCCGCAGCACTGGCCCAGATCCGGGCCGAGCGCCTTGTCGAGCGTCCGCATCCGGCTGCTCCCACCGGAGAGCAGCGCCTGTGCCTCGGCAAGGGCCTGCCATTCCAGCGCGCCGCCGCCGATCGTGCCGGAGAAGGCCCCATCAGCGCGCACCGCCATGCGCGTCCCCGCCTCACGCGGGCTCGAACCACGCACAGCCGTGATGGTGACGAGCACGGCCCGGCCGTCCCGTTCGATCATGGCTTTTAGCGTGTCGAAGATGGTCATCGGCACCTCATGGAGTGGCGGTCCTCGACCGCCATTCTTGGATCCGGGTCATTCATCGGACAGGATGATGGCGGTCGGAGACCGCCACTCCATTCTCAGATATCATTTCAACTAGGCCGCATAATGGCCTTGATTGCCTTCAATATTTCCTCAGGGGTGGCCGGTGCGTTCAGCAGAACCGGTGCACCCGGCGCCAGGCTGTGGATGGCATCGGCAATGGCCGAGAACACCGAGATCGGCAGCATCAGCGGCGGTTCGCCCACGGCCTTGGAGCGCCCCACCACATCCTCGCGATTCTGGTTGTCATAGAGCGCCACCCGGAAATCGGCGGGGATGTCGCCGGCCGTCGGGATCTTGTAGGTGGAGGGCGCGTGGGTGGTGAGGCGCCCCTTGCTGTCGAACACCAGTTCCTCGGTGGTCAGCCAGCCCATGCCCTGCACGAAGCCGCCCTCGATCTGGCCGATATCGATGGCCGGATTGATCGAGCGCCCGACGTCATGGAGGATGTCGACCCGGTCGACCTTCATCTCGCCGGTGAGCGCGTCGATGGTGACTTCCGAACAGGAAGCGCCATAGGCGAAATAGAGGAAGGGCCGTCCCCGCCCCGCCGGGCGGTCCCAATGGATCTTGGGCGTACGGTAATAGCCCGTCGAGGACAGCGAGATGCGCGCCAGCACGCATTGCCGGGCGAGTTCGTTGAAGTCGATCTTCTTGTCGCCTGCCATGACATGGCCGCCGCGGAACTCGACCGACTCGGCCGCCACGCCAAACTCGCCGGCGGCGAAGGCGGCCATGCGGTCGCGGATCGCGCGCGCCGCGATGCGGGCAGCCATGCCGTTGAGATCCGTGCCCGAGGAGGCGGCCGTAGGCGAGGTGTTGGGCACCTTGGCGGTGGAGGTCGCCATGATCTTCACGCGGTCGACGCCGATGCCGAAGACATCCGCCGTCACCTGCGCCACCTTCTGGTAGAGCCCCTGCCCCATCTCGGTGCCGCCATGGTTGAGATGCACCGAGCCATCTGAATAGACATGCACCAGCGCGCCGGCCTGGTTGAGATGGATGAGGGTGAAGGAGATGCCGAACTTCACCGGCGTCAGCGCGATGCCCTTCTTCAGGATGGCGCTGGTCTCGTTGAAGGCGGCGACCTGCCTGCGGCGCACCCGATATTCCGAGCTCTTCTCCAGCGCCTCCACCAGGTCGAGCATGACATTGTCCTCGACGGTCTGGCCGAAGGGCGTGACATCCCGACCGGGCGCATAGAAATTCGCCTTGCGAACATCGAGCGGATCGCGGCCGAGCCGCCAGGCGACGGCATCGATGACCCGCTCGATCCCCATCATGCCCTGCGGCCCGCCAAAGCCGCGGAAGGCGGTATTGGAGACGGTATTCGTCTTCATGCGCCGCGTGGCGATGCGGCAATCGCCCAGGAAATAGGCGTTGTCCGCATGGAACATCGTGCGATCGCAGATGCCGAGCGACAGGTCGGCCGAATAGCCGCAGCGCGCGGCATAGGTGATGTCATAGCCGCCGATCACGCCCTCATCGTCGAAGCCGACATCGTAATTGACCAGGAAGTCGTGGCGCTTGCCCGTCATCGCCATGTCGTCGTCGCGGTCGAGCCGGAGCTTGCAGGGTTTGCCGGTGACACGGGCGGCGAGGGCTGCCAGCGCCGCCCACTGGCTGGCCTGGCTCTCCTTGCCGCCAAAACCGCCGCCCATGCGGCGCACGGCGCATTCCACCGCCGCATCCGGCACGCCGAGCACACGGGCGACGACGTGCTGCACCTCGCTCGGATGCTGGGTCGAGGACAGCACATGCATGTCCCCCGCCTCGCCCGGCGACGCCAGCGCGACCTGACCTTCGAGATAGAAATGCTCCTGCCCGCCCACACGTATCGAGCCCTGCAGGCGGTGTTCGGCCTTGTCGAGCGCCGCCTCGGGGTCGCCCTGGCCGAAGGCATAATCGGGCATCACCTCGCCGCCATGGTCGAGCGCCTCGTCGACGCTGACGATGGGTGCGGCCTCCTCATAGGTGATCCGGGCCAGCAGACCGGCCCGCCGCGCTTCGTCGCGCGTGCGGCCGACTATGCAGAACACCACCTGGGAATGGAACTCGATGCGCTCTTCGGCAAGGCAAGGATCGACATCGAAAGGCACGGGCGAGACGTCGTTCTTGCCCGGTACGTCGGCCGCCGTCAGCACGGCGACGACACCGGGCGCCATGCGGACCGCATCGAGATCCATGGCAAGGATCTCGCCGGCCGCGATGGTGGCGCCCACAGGCACGACATGCAGCGTTCCCGCCGGCTCCAGCACGTCGTCGATATAGAACGCGGCACCAGCCACATGCCGTGTGGCGGAGTCATGCGGCAGCGCCTGCGAAACAGAAGCGGTATCGGGGGAAATCGCGGGCTTATGCAGCATCGGCGCGCTCCCTGCGGCCAATCAGCCGCGTTTCAGAGCTTTCGGCGCCGGCGATCTCGACCAGCGCCTTCATCAACAACGCCCGCGCCACTTCGTTCCGATAGTCGGCCGAGGCGCGCATGTCGGAGATCGGCTGGTAGTCGACAGCCAGCGCATCGAGCGCCCTGCCCCAGTTCGACGAGTCGTCGAGCTCGATGCCGGCGAGCGCCTCCTCGGTATGAAGGCCGCGTCTCGGCGTCGCCGCCATGCCGCCGAACGCGACGCGGGCAGAGGCGATGCGCCCCCCGGCCAAGGTGAACTTGAAGGCGCCCATCACGGCCGAGATGTCCTCGTCGAAGCGCTTGGAGATCTTGTAGCAGCGGAAGGCTTCGTCCGCGCCAGGCTTGACCACCGCAAGACCTACCACAAATTCACCGGGCTGGCGGTCCTGCTTGCCGTACCCGATGAAGAAATCCTCCAGGAGCAGGGCACGCCCCTCCTCGCCCCGGCGCAGATAGAGCCTGGCGCCGAGCGCGATCAGGGCCGGTGCGAGATCGCCGATCGGCGAACCATTGGCGATGTTGCCGCCCACGGTGCCAGAGGCGCGCACCTGCGTTGAGCCGAAGCGCCGCATCATTTCGCCAAGGTCGGGATCGATGGCCGCGAGCGCCGGCAAAGCGCGGGCATGGGTGACGGTGGCGCCCATCGAGACGCCGTCCTCGGCAAGGGTCAGCCGGTCGAGCTTCGCCACCCGGCCGAGCCAGATGATCTTCTTCAGATCGCGCAACTGCTTGGTGATCCACAGCCCGACATCGGTGGCGCCGGCCACCAGGGTAGCATCGGGATGCTGAAGATAGAGCCGGGCGAGCGCGTCGACAGAGGCCGGGGCGGCGAAGAAACGCTGCTCGTCGCCCACAAATACGTCCATCTCGTCCTGCAGGTTGAGCAGGGCCTGGCGCTTGCCGGCGCGGGCGCGGGCGAACCTGTCGGCGGGCGCGGCGGCGCAGGCCGATTGGGCCGCGTCGATGATCGGGCGATAGCCGGTGCAGCGACACAAATTGCCCGAGAGCTGATCGGTGATGGCCTGACGGGTCACCGGCCGCGCGCCGTCCTGATAGAGCGCGAAAAGCGACATCACGATGCCGGGCGTGCAGAAGCCGCATTGCGAGCCGTGATGGTCGACCATGGCCTGCTGCACCGGATGCAGCGTCTCGCCCTCTGCGAGGTCCTCCACGGTGATCACTTCGCAGCCATCGACCATGCCGGTCAGGGTGATGCAGGCATTGACGGGTTCGTAGTGGAGCTCGCCGTCGCGGATGCGTCCGAGCACCACCGTGCAGGCGCCGCAATCGCCCTCGTTGCAGCCTTCCTTGGTGCCGACGGCCTGCTTGGATAGGCGCAGATGGTCGAGCAGAGTCTGTCTGGGGTCGAGATCCTCGATGATCTCGACGACATTGTTGCGCAGGTAACGAACGGAATTGCGCATTCACGTGCCCCGACGGAGCGGCCGGCGGCGGGACGCCGCAAGCCGGCTAACATGATACTGCGGGACAAGGGGCAAGCCAAAACGATTCGACGCAAGGCGACCGTTCCGCGTGGCCAGCCCTTCTGTCGATATTTCCAACGCCATGCCGCCGGCTGCCTCCATTTAGAGCAGCCCGATGATTGCCTCTTTTTGTGGCGACGGGAAGAGAAATCTGGGAGCGCGGACATCCTGTGCGCTCTTGGAACCACAGCGTTGGCAGGAAAAGACGCATGCGCTGTGCCGGTCTGAAGACCGGCGTCCTCCACCCAGGTCCAGGGCATGCCGGTCTGAAGACCGGCACACCAATTCCGGCTGCCGCCTGGGGCCGCCGGCATCTCGCCTGCTCTTGCAACTAGGGCGCCAATGAAGAGGGAAGAGCGGACAGGATGTCCGCGCTCTCAAGCCTCACACCGCCTTGTCGAGTGCCTGGCTGAAGTCCTCGATCAGATCCGCCGCGTCCTCGATGCCGGCTGAGAAACGCAGCATGCCCTGGCGGATGCCCATGCCGAGGCGCTGGTCCTCGTCGAAACGCTGATGCGTGGTGGTCGAAGGATGGGTGATCAGGCTCTTGGTGTCGCCAAGATTGTTCGAGATGCGGGTAATGCGTAGCGCGTTGGCCACCTTGAAGGCTGCCGCCTTGCCACCCTTGATCTCGAAGGTCACCAGCGTGCCACCGGCCTTCATCTGGCGGCGGGCGAGTTCGACCTGCGGATGGTCATCGCGGAAGGGATAGATCACCCGCTCGACCGCCCTGTGAGCCGCGAGCGCATCCGCCACCTTGGCGGCGTTTTCGAGCTGGCGTGCCACGCGCAATTCCAGCGTCTCCAGCCCCTTCAGCATCACCCAGGCATTGAAGGGGGAGATCGAAGGGCCGGTCTGGCGCAGATAGGTGTGGACGTAATCGGTAATGAACTTCTCCGAAGCCAGGATCACACCGGCCAGGCACCGGCCCTGCCCGTCGATATGCTTGGTGGCCGAATAGACCACGCAGTCGGCGCCGAGCTGCAGCGGGCTCTGCAGCAGGGGCGTGGCGAAGACATTGTCGACCACCAGCGTAGCCCCAGCGCTCTTGGCGATCCCGGCAATGGCGGCGATATCGAGAATCTCGAGCGTGGGATTGGTCGGGCTTTCCAGGAAGAAGACCTTGGTCTCCGGCCGCACCGCCGCCTGCCATTGGTCGAGTTCGGTGCCGTCGACCAGGGTCGAGTGCACGCCGAAGCGCGGCAGCAGTTCTTCGATGACATAGCGGCAGGAGCCGAACAGCGCCCTGGCCGCGACGACGTGATCGCCGGCCTTGAGCTGCCCTATCAGCGCGGCGGTGACAGCCGCCATGCCGGAGGCGGTAGCGCGTGCCGCCTCGGCGCCCTCCAGCTCAGCCATGCGCTGCTCGAACATCGCCACCGTCGGGTTGGAGAAGCGGCTGTAGATAAAGCCGACATCCTCGCCCTTGAAACGCGCCTCGGCCTGTTCGGCGGTCTCGTAGACGAAACCCTGCGTCAGGTACAGGGCCTCGGACGTCTCGCCATATTGCGAACGCAGCGTACCGGCATGGACGAGCCGGGTCGCCGGGCGCAATTCCCGGGTGGAGCGAGCGGTGGTGATATGCTTGGTCATTTGCGGCGTCCCAATAGCCGCAAGTGGAGCTTTTCAGCTCTTTCCCACGGCCCCTTTAGCAAGTTGTTTTACGTGGCTGCAAGCCGGCCGGCCCAAATCCACCACGACGAAGGCTGTTGAGTAGACCCACTGCCCCGTGGCGTCAATGGATCGTTTCGTCTAGCAAGGCGGGGAGCAGAAAAAAGCGAGATCCATGCACTCCCACGGCATCCTGCCCTCTCAGGCGATTTCGGCCCTTGTCGAGAAGGGCGCCATCCGCATCAAACAGCCTCTGGCGTCGGACCAAGTGCAGCCGGCGAGCCTCGATTTGCGCCTTGGCGCCAAGGCCTATCGCATGCGGGCGAGCTTCCTGCCCGGCCCGCGCGCGACGGTGGCCGAACGCATCGCCGACCTCGCCTTGCACGAGATCGACCTCACCAACGGCGCGGTGCTGGAGACGGGCTGCGTCTATATCGTGCCGCTGCTCGAAAGCCTCGCCATGCCGGAGGGGCTGCTCGCCTCCACCAATCCGAAGAGCTCGACCGGCCGCCTCGACGTCTTTACCCGCGTGATCACCGACCATGCCCGCGCCTTCGACCAGGTCGAGGCCGGCTATGACGGGCCGCTCTATGCCGAGATCGGGCCCCGGACCTTCCCGGTGCTGGTGCGCATCGGCTCGCGCCTGTCGCAGATCCGCTTCCGCCGCGGCGATGCACGCATCGAGGACATGGCCCTGCGCGAATTGCAGCGGCGCATGGGCCTGGTTTCGACGCCCGATCCGGACATTGCCGGCGGCGTCGCCGTCTCCGTGGATCTCACCGGCTTCAATGACGGCATCGTCGGCTATCGCGCCAAGCGCCACACGGCTGTCATCGATGTGGACAAGCGCGGCGCCTGCGACCTGCTCGACTTCTGGGAGCCGATCCCCCATCGCGGCAAGAACGACATGATCCTGGACCCGGACGAGTTCTATATCCTCGCCTCCAAGGAAGCCGTGCATGTGCCGCCGGACTTCGCCGCCGAGATGGTGCCCTTCGATCCGCTGGTCGGCGAATTCCGCGTCCATTACGCCGGCTTCTTCGATCCCGGCTTCGGCTATTCGCCCGACGGCATGGAGGCCGCCCGCGCCGTCTTGGAGGTGCGCTCGCGCGAAGTGCCCTTCATCGTCGAGGATGGACAGATCGTCGGGCGCCTGATCTATGAGAAGATGCTGGAGCGGCCCGGGATTCTCTACGGGGCCGGGCTCAACTCGAACTATCAGGGCCAGGCGCTGAAGCTCTCCAAGCATTTCAGGTGAGCTCGAAAACCCGCAATCATGCCCGTCCACCGCATGGAGCTAGTCATGAAGCGCCTCCCGTTCATCGCCGCAACGGCTCTCTTGATCGGGGCGGTCGGGAGCGGCCCTGCCCAGGCGATGGAATGTTTTGGAGGCTTCACCTGCGAGGAGATCGGCGCTGCTGCCTTCTCCTTCAAGACCGTGCGGGACTGTCCCGCCGATTTCCAGATCAGGCCGGACAAGAAGGCCAAGTTCGACAGAGCCATGAACGCCTTGCTGAATCGACCGATGGCGAAGGTTACCGGCAATGAGGAGTTCTCGACCAAACCAAATTATCATCCGGCGGACGTGTGCGATCGTGCCGCGCGCAAGTTCATGGATGGCTCATCAAGTGTCGAATTCCTGGGTGTCAAGTCAGACGCGATGCGAAGGCTGAAAGCCGGCAGGAAATAGGATTGTGGACATGAAGACCCTTCTCGCACTCACCGCCGTGTCCCTCTTGCTCGCGACCACACCTGCCCTCACCCAGCAGGAGTGCATGCCGGGTGTGAGCTGCCACCTGATGGCGGAGGCTTCGGTGTCCTTCGGCATCGTGCGGGATTGCCCGGCCAATTTTGCCATCAAGCCGGAGTTGAAGTCGAGCTATGACGACATCATCCGTGCCCTGAAGAGCGCGCCCGCGAAAAAGGGCGGCCAGCCGCTCTCCTCCAAGCGTCAGCCGGTGGCGCCGGGCCTGTGCGACAACGTCGCCCGCAAGATCCTCAAGGGCACGACGAATATCGAGTTTCTCGCCGTGAAGCCGGATGCGGCCGCTCGCTTGATGCCGAGTGTGAAGTAGAGCGACGATCATTCTGACAATACAGACATAATTTTCGCATCGTGGCGAGGCCTTGAGAGCGTTTGAAGTTGCGCGCCGGACATCGTCATCCCGGGCGACCAAAGGGAGACCCGGGATCCATGAACACCGTCCCGTGAACCATGAACGCCATCGTACAAGGGCCAGTGTTCTTGGATTCCGGCGCTGCGCTTCGCTTCGGCCGGAATGACGAGGCTCAGATGCTCCGCAAGAACCTTCACGACGACGAGAGCCGTATCGTTGCACCTCTCCTCGTGCCGCCCGTGACCTATGGCATTCCGCTCACCACCGTGCTCTACAAGGTCGGCCTCGGCAGCACGCTCGCCGGCATCATCATCGCCAATCTCGTGCCGGCCCTGCCCTTCGTCATCCTGGTGATGATCCCCTTCATCGAGCAGATCGATCCGAGGCTCGATCTTCCGGCATGTGCTGATCCCGCTGCTGCTGCCGGGTGCCCTCGCCGCCCTGCTCCTCGTCATGGTGCGTACCATCGCCATGTTCGAGCTTACCTTCCTCATCGCCGGCTCCGACAGCCAGACGCTGGTGGTTTCGCTCTACGCGGCCGTCACCGCCTCGGGTGTACGGGCGCCACAATCGATCGACGCCATGGCGGTGATCTACATGCTGAGCACGCTGATTTGGCTGGTGATCGCGCTGCGCTTCATCAATCCGACGCAGATGGTGACGCGGGTGAAGAAGCAACCGGCGCATTGATTTGGCGACGGCGATCGTAGCGGGTCAGGCCTTCGTCGGCTGCGGCGCAGGTGGCAACAGCCGACCGCGGATCAGGAGGTAGAGGCTGCCGATGGCGAGGATCCCGATCACGATATTGGCGATGGCGAAGAGGATCGGTGCCAGCACCAGCATGGGTTGACTGCCGCCTTCCCCCGCGAGGCGAATGACCGCGGTCGGCAGGGCGGCGGCGCCGAAGCTGAAGCCCCAATAGCCGGGCGAGAAGGGTTGCGCCATGATCCAGGGCAACAGCCGCAGCAGGATGAGGCCCTGCAGAATGGCGTAGCCCACCAGCGCCGTGGCGAAGACATCGCCGTGCCCACCGCTGACATTGAGATAGGCGACCGCCCCAACCGCCGGCGGAGCCAGCTGGATACCGAGGCTCGGCCGCAGACGCTCGACCAGGGCAGGCGCATGCAGCAGGCGATTGACCAGCACGGATTCGATCGCAAGCCAGGAGAACAAGCCGCCGCCGAAAGCAAGCTGCCCCCAATCCGGCCAGCCGAGTGCCACGAGTGTCGAAGCCGTTACGAAACTGCCCGCAACGGTCGGCAGATAGAGAATGGCCGTTGCCGTCGAGAGGTCGCGCCCGCCGCGCCACAGGCCGCCCGAGCGGTAGACCGCGAACACAATCGCCCCGAGAGTACCTAGTGTCCCCAGCACCAGCGCTGCGCCGCGGGAATAGGGCAGAGCCGCCTGCGCCGTCAGCATTGTCGTCACTGGAGCCAGACCGATGAAGCAGCACTGGATGGCGTCGGCAAATTCGGCCTTCGCTTCGGACGAGGCGAACAGCCATTTGGCGGCGAACAGCACGATGAGCAGCGCCCATACAAGTGCGCCCACCGTGAGGATCACCTCCGATATGCCCGATGGCAGCTGCCACAGTCTTTCGGCGCCTCGCCACAACAGACCGAGCGCGAGAAGTCCGAGGGGAATCCCGAAGAAGGCGGCTGGCGGGTAACGGAAGCTGGCTGGCGTCATCGATCTCTCCCAGGATCTCTCCTTGATTGTGCTCGTGACAATAGCCGATTAAGGCATCCGATACGTCGCCGCGCGGCGCAAAAATCTCGCTGCATGGATCAGGCCGGAGGCCGTCATGGACGAGAATGCCCGGGCCTGTCCCGGCAACCTTACAACGGCTTGACCATGCGCAGCGTCTCCACCGCAAAGCCGTTCTTTTCGTAAAAGCGCCGCCCGCGGCCGTTGCTGGCGAAGACATCGAGCGACAAGGCCGCATAGCCCTTGTCCCGGGCCCAGGCCTCGGCGCCGTCCAGCAGCAGCCGGGCGACGCCCTGCCCCTCCGCCGCCTCGACAACGGCCAGCAGCGCGATATAGCCGATGCTCCTGCCAGTGATGCCATCGGGTCCGGGCAGAGCATGCAGGAAGCCGAGCCGCTCGCACCCCTCGCCTTCCGCGATCAGGGTCAACGAATCGGGTGGAGGATCCCTGAGATTGGCGGCCGAATAGGCGTCCTGGAAGGCGGCGATATCGTCAGCCTCGTGCAAGGTGGTCTCGATCACGCCCGCAAGGCGGCTGCCGAGGCCGAGCATGAAGCCCATGTCCTCTTCACCAGCCGCCTCGCGGATGCGTGCGCTCATCCGCGATAGGCCGCAGCGATGCCGAGGAAATCGGCTGCCTTGAGCGAGGCGCCGCCAACCAGGGCCCCGTCGACATTGTCGACGCCCATCAATTCGGCCGCGTTGCTTGGCTTGCAGGAGCCGCCATAGAGGATGCGAACGTTGTGGCCTTCCTCGCCAAGCGCGGCAATGAGCTTGGCCCGGATGAAATCATGCACTTCCTTGATGTCGCCGGTGGTCGGCGTCAGGCCGGTGCCGATGGCCCAGACCGGCTCATAGGCGATGACCACATTGGCCCCGGTGGCGCCGGGCGGAAGGGAACCTGCAAGTTGCACGTCGACGACTTCGAGCGCCTTGCCCGATTCGCGCTCGGCGCGGGTCTCGCCGATGCAGATGATGCCGATGATGCCGGCCCGCTGCGCCGCTTCGGCCTTCGCCTTCACATCGGCATCGGTCTCGCCGTGATCGGTGCGCCGCTCGGAATGGCCGACGATGACATAGCTCGCGCCGCAATCCTTGAGCATCTCCGCGGAAATGTCGCCGGTATGGGCGCCCGACGGCTTGGCATGGCAATCCTGCGCGCCGATCTTGATGTGCTGGCCGGCAGCGGCTGCGGCAAAGCGGGCAATCAGCGTGAAGGGCGGGCAGATCAGCGTTTCGGCATGGCCGGCGCCACCACCGGCAATGCCGGAGGCAATGGCCTCAAGCTCGCCGACTCCCTTGAGGAGACCGTTCATCTTCCAATTGCCTGCAATGAGCGGGCGCGGCCGGGTCGCAGTCATGCTCTCTATCCTTCCTTGTCGAATGGCTGGGGGTGATTACCAACCTGCCTTTGTATGAGCAAGGCGTCGGAGGCATATCGCGGCGGGATCTCTACCTTAAGTGCCCGCAGCCGGAAGGTTGAAGGCGCTGTGCAGAGGTTACAAGAAACACATCCGCCCACCATTGCGACGCCACGCCCTCATCCCTATGATGCGCGGCTTTTCTGGGGGAGGCTGCCGGCCGCTCCCGCCTGATGGAACCAAGACACCTATGCTGAGCTCATTCCGCAATGTTATGACCAAGGGACCAGCCAAGATCGTTACGGCTGTGATCATGTTTCTCTTGATCGGAAGCTTCGGCTTGTGGGGTGTCGAGGGCTGGCTCCACGGCAACAGTTCCACCGATGTCGCTACTGTCAGCGGCACCCCGATTTCCGGCAATGCCTTCAGCGAGGCCTATCGGCGCCGCACGACCATGATCACCCAGGCCACCGGCCAGGCGGTGACGCCCGATCTCGCCCGCAGCCTGCAGATCGACAAGCAGGTGCTGAACTCGCTGGTCGCCGACACCGCTCTCGACGTCCAGGCCAAGAGGCTCCACCTCGGCCTCGATCAGGCCGCGATGGTCCAGGCGGTGATGAATGACCCGAACTTCCAGGTCACCCAGCCCGGCAAGCCGCCCGTCTTCGATGCCAGCACCTTCCGTCGCCTGCTGCAGGACAACGGCCTGAACGAGGCCATGTTCTTCGCCCAGCAACACGAGTTCTACCTTCGAAGCCAGATGAACGAGGCTTTCGCCGTGGGCGGCCCGGTGTCACAGACCATGCTGCAGGCCGCGGCCCGCTTTGCCCAGGAGAAGCGCAATATCTCCTATTTCGTGCTGCCGCAGGGCTCCGTCGGCGATGTCGGCCAGCCGGACGCGGCCGCGCTGCAGAGCTATTACGACGAGCACAAGGGCCAGTTCCGCACCAAGGAACTGCGCAGCCTCACCTATCTGCTGGTCAATCCCGAGCAGATCGCTTCCGCGACGACCGTGACGGACGCCGATGTCCAGGCCCGCCTCGCCACCGAAAACGACAAGGGCGCCGGTCTCGAGCAGCGCACGGTCGAGCAGATCGCCTTCCCTTCGCTGGATGAGGCCAAGGCCGCGGCAGCGCGGATCGCGTCCGGCCAGATTACCTTCGAGGGCCTGGTGGCCGAGCGCAAGCTGGCGCCCGAGGACATCGATCTCGGCACCGTCTCCAGATCGCGACTCACCGACGCCAAGATCGCCGACGCGGCGTTCGGCCTTGCGGAAGGGGCCACCTCCGGCGCGGTGCAGGGCACGCTCACCAATGTCATCCTGAAGGTCACCAAGGTGGTCACGCCTCAGGACGTGGTGCGCGCCGAACTGCTGCAGCAGCGGGCGCAGGAAGCGCTGAGGAACCTGCGCGATACCATCGAGGACGAGCGCATGGGTGGTACCCCGCTCAAGGATATCGCGACCAAGCTGAAGCTGCAGGCTGTGAGCGTGCCAGCGGTCGATGCGCAGGGTCTCGACGCCTCGGGCAAGCAGGCCGAGATTCCATTGGCAGCACAGGTGGTCCCTGCGCTGTTCAAGACCGAACAGGGCTCCGATCCCGAAGCGATCGATGGTCGCGACCAGGGCCTGATGTGGTTCTCGCTCGACACCGTCGTGCCCTCGCGGGACCGCACGCTCGACGAGGCCAAGGCCGATGTCATCGCTGCCTGGAGCGTCGACGAAAAGGCCAACAGGCTACGCCAGAAGGCCGACGACCTCGTCAAGCAGATGAATGGCGGCAAGACCCTGGAGGAGATCGCCAAGAGCGTGAATGCGCAGATCATGCCGGCCTGGGATCTCACCCGCAACGGCCAGAACGCGCCCGTGCCGCCGGCCACCGTCAGCGCCGTCTTCGCGACGCCTCTGAAGGGCTTCGGCTCCTCGATGGCGGCCAACGGCACCGATCGCCTCATCTTCCACGTCGAGGACAATGTGATCCCGGAGCTTGACCCGAAGGCCGACCAGACCGTCGCCACCGGCAAGCAGCTCACCGCGGCCATCGGCCAGGACCTGATGACGGAGTATGTCGCCAAGGTCCAGGATCAGCTCGGCGTGACCATCAACCAGACCAATGTCGACCGCGTCGTCGGCACCGGCAGCTTCTGAGCCCTGTCCATGCTTCTCGAACCGTCCTTCGAAGCCTTCTCGGCTGACTATGCCGCGGGCAAGGCCCAGATCGTCACGCTGACGCTGGTCGGCGATTTGGAAACGCCGGTCTCCGCTTTCATGAAGCTGGCCGGCGACCGCCCCAACGCCTTCCTGCTCGAATCGGTGGAAGGCGGCGCCACGCGCGGGCGCTACTCGATGATCGGCCTTGAGCCCGATCTGATCTGGCGCTGCCAGAACGGCAAGGCCTCGATCAACCGGCAGGTCTCGGCCGATGTGTTCGAGCCGCTGCAGGGCCACCCCCTGCAGACGCTGCGCGACCTCATCGCCGAAAGCCGCATCGAGCTGCCCGAGGGCGCCCCACCCATGGCGGCGGGCCTCTTCGGCTATCTCGGCTATGACATGGTGCGTCTCGTCGAGGAATTGCCGGCCGACAAGCCCGATCCCATCGGCATCCCCGACGCGATCCTGATGCGCCCCACCGTGATGGTGGTGTTCGACGCCGTGCGCGACGCCATCACGGCGGTGACGCCGGTGCGCCCGCAGCCAGGCGTGAGCGCCAAACAGGCCTTCCTGCGCGCCGAGGAGCGGCTGATGGCCATCGTCGACGGTCTCGACCGCCCGACACCCAAGCTCGCCGAGACCATCGATCTCGACGCCCTGCATGCCGCGCAGATCTCCAACACCAGCGAAGCCGACTATCTCGCCATGGTGGGACGCGCCAAGGAGTACATCAAGGCCGGCGACATCTTCCAGGTCGTGCTGTCGCAGCGCTTCTCCGCGCCCTTCCAGCTGCCGCCCTTCTCGCTCTACCGCGCGCTGCGCCGCATCAACCCGGCGCCCTTCCTGGTCTATCTGCAGCTCAACGGCTTCTCGGTGGTCTGCTCGAGCCCGGAGATCCTGGTGCGCCTGCGCGACGGCAAGGTCACGGTGCGCCCGATCGCGGGCACGCGTCCGCGCGGCAAGAGCAAGGCCGAGGACGATGCATTCGCGGCGTCGCTGCTCAACGATCCCAAGGAACTGGCCGAGCATCTCATGCTGCTCGACCTCGGTCGCAACGATGTCGGCCATGTCGCGGCGGTGGGTACGGTGAATGTCACCGACCGCTTCTTCATCGAGCGCTACAGCCACGTCATGCATATCGTCTCGAATGTCGAAGGCCAGATCGGCTCCGGCCATGACGCCCTCGACGCCCTTGCCGCCGGCTTTCCTGCCGGCACGGTCTCCGGGGCGCCGAAGGTGCGCGCCATGCAGATCATCGACGAACTGGAGCGCGACAAGCGCGGCCTCTATGCCGGCGCCATCGGCTATTTCGGCGCCGACGGCCAGATGGACACCTGCATCGTGCTGCGCACGGCCCTGGTGAAGGACGGCGCCATGCATGTCCAGGCCGGCGCCGGCATCGTCTATGACAGCGTGCCCGCCGGCGAGCAGGCCGAATGCATCAACAAGGCCAAGGCCCTCTTCCGCGCCGCCGAGGAGGCCGTGCGGTTCGCGGGGCAACCGGGACGCGGGCAGTAGCTGGGAGCGCGGATCGTCCGACACTCAGGGGAATCGGGTGAAGAGCGCACGGCAACCCTCTTCTAGGACACGGCTTCGCCTTTCCGCGCCCTGTGCGGGCCGGAGCATGAAGAAGATCGAG
>NZ_BSPC01000029.1 GCF_030160835.1 Labrys miyagiensis
CCTACCAAATCCCACACGCGCGCGAATCTCCTAAAATCGTGACTCAGTAGAATTCAGGCTTGACGGCAGCGCTTTTCCTTCGTATATAGCCAACAAGTTAAATAACCATTTGGCTATATACGATGATCGACCGCCTCAGTGAAACCTTTTCGGCGCTCGCCGATCCCACCCGCCGGGCGATCCTCGCCCGGCTGGCGCTCGGGGAGGCCACCGTCACCGAATTGTCGGAGCCCTTCTCGCTGACCCAGCCGGCGATCTCCAAACATCTCAAGGTGCTGGAGCGCGCCGGCCTGATCACACGTGGTCGTACGGCGCAGTGGCGGCCTTGCCGGCTCGAGGCCGGTCCGCTCAGGGGCGCCTTCGACTGGGTCGAGCATTACCGCCGCTTCTGGGAAGAAAGCTTCGACCGCCTCGACGACTACCTCGCCACGATCCAAAGCAAGGAGAGCGACAATGGCCACGACAAGTAACGCCACGCGGGCTGCTGGCGACCGCGAACTCACCATCAACCGCCTGTTCAAGGCCCCGCGCGACCTCGTCTTCCGCGCCTGGACGGAAGAGGAGCATCTTGCGCATTGGCCTGGCCCCAAGGGCTTCACCGCCACGCCCGACAAGTTCGACTGCCGAACGGGCGGCTTCTTCCGCACCTGCCTGCATGCCCCTGACGGCGGCGATCACTGGGTCCAGGGCACCTATCTGGAGGTCTCGCCGCCCGAGCGCCTGGTCTTCACCCACGCCTGGGAGGATGGCAGCGGCCGTCCCGGTCCGCAAACCGTCGTGACAGTCACATTGCGGGAAGAGGCCGGGCAGACCCGCATGCATTTCCATCAGGCCCTCTTCGAGAGCCGCGCCTCGCGCGACGGCCATGAGGGCGGCTGGAACGAGAGCTTCGACCGGTTGGCTGCCTGGCTCGCGGAGGCACAGTCGTGAAACTCTATTATTGCGAGACCCTCAGTCCGCGCAAAGCCTGCGCCGTCGCCCGCCATCTCGGCTCCCCCGTCGAATTCGTGCGGGTGGATCTGCCCCACGGCGAACATCGCCAGGCGCCCTTCCTCGCCATCAACCCGAATGGCCGCGTGCCGGTGCTGCAGGACGGCGACTGGTCGCTATGGGAGGCCAATGCCATCATGTGCCACCTCTCGGACCTCGCCGGCGCGGATCTTTGGCCGCACGACCGGCGCCAGATCGAGGTGATGCGCTGGCTGAGCTGGGACAGCCAGCATTTCACCCGCCACACCGGCACGCTGTGGTTCGAGCATGTGGTGAAGCCCCATATCGGCATGGGCGAACCGGATGAGGCGACGGTGGCAGCCGCCCTCGCCGAGACCCGACGCTCCGCCCGCCTCCTCGACGACCATCTCGATGGCCGCAGCCATGTGGTGGGGGATAGCCTGAGCATTGCCGATTTCGCCCTCGCCTCGGCCCTGCCAGACGCCCGAGCCGCCCGCATTCCACTCGACGACTACCCCAATATCCGCCGCTGGCACGATCGTCTCAACGAGTTCGAAGCCTGGCGCCAGCCTTTCCCCGCGCGGCCGCCGGCGGTTGCGGCGTGATCCAGCCGCCTCGCAATATCGGGCCTGGTTTTCGCACCGGTCCGATGCTGAAATGCCGATGATAAGCGGTTTTGAAGAGACACCATGGAAATCCGTCTTGCCGAAGCTGGGGATGCCGAACAGGCCTGTACCGTCCTGCGGCGCTCCATCCGGGATTTGTGCATCGAGGATCATCGCAACGACGAGGCTTCATTGCGGGACTGGCTTGCCAACAAGACGCCGGCTCAGGTTCTGGCCTGGATCACCTTGCCGGGCAGCCATCTCCTGGTGGCCGTCGAGGGCGAGGCGATTGCCGGCGTGGCTTCGGCCGCGGCAAATGGCGAAATTCTCTTGAACTATGTCTCGCCGGATTTTCGCTTCTGCGGCGTGAGCAAGGCGCTCGTCTCCGCTTTGGAGACCCATCTGCGCGCGCTGGGATGCCGGCGCGCCTTTCTCAGCAGCACGCTGACGGCCCACTCCTTCTACCGAGGGTTGGGTTATCGCGATACCGGGCCGGCCGAGGCGTGGAGGACAATGAAGGCGCAACCGATGGAGAAGCCGCTGGCCGAGTGAGCCGACTGCGCCTCCGGCACGCGCAGCGGAAGGCGCAGGCTTCGGCGTGCCGATCTCCAGATCGACACGGAAACACGGCGCTCCGTAAAGGATGTGCCGACCTCGCGGTCGGCACGCCGGTCAGGCGGCGGCCGACTGGCTGTCGGGGCGCACGGCCTGGCTGAAGTCCTCGATCAGCGAGCGCGTGATGGCGCCCGGCGTGTAGCGATGGCCCTTGATCTCGGCCACGGGCGTGACTTCCGCCGCCGTGCCGGTGATGAAGCACTCGCTGAAATCGTCGAGTTCGTCCGGCATGATGCGCCGCTCGATCACTTCCAGGCCGCGAGCCTTGGCAAGGCCGATCACGGTCTGGCGCGTGATGCCGTCGAGGAAGCAGTCGGCGATCGGCGTATGGATCTTGCCGTCCTTGATGAAGAAGACATTGGCGCCCGTGCATTCGGCGATACGGCCCTGCCAGTCGAACATCAGCGCATCGGCATAGCCGTCACGTTCGGCGCGATGCTTGGAGATGGTGCAGATCATATAGAGGCCGGCGGCCTTGGACAGCGAGGGCGCCGTCTTCGGATCGGGGCGGCGATATTCGGCGATGTCGAGGCGGATGCCCTTCATCTTGGTGGCCATGTCGAACATGCTCGGCCATTCCCACACGGCGATGGCGGTGTGGATGGTGGCGTGCTGGGCCGCAACCGCCATCATCTCCGAACCGCGCCAGGCCACGGGACGCACATAGGCGTCCTTGAGGCCGTTCTTCTCGAGCACGAGCTGCTTGGCGGCATCGAGTTCGGCCACCGAATAGGGGACCTTGAAATCGAGATATTCGGCGGAGCGCTGGAAGCGGGCGGAATGCTCGGACGACTTGAAGATCTTGCCACCATAGGAGCGCTCGCCCTCGAAGACGGCGCCGCCATAATGCAGGCCATGAGACAGGACATGCAGCTTGGCATCGCCCCAGGCCAGCATCTGACCATCGAGCCAGATAAAGCCTTCCCGTTGATCGAAGGGCAAGATCGACATGATAGATCCTCCAGCGCTCCGCGCTTTGTTACGTCCGTGCCTTCCCGGCGCCGAGACTGTTCCGACTGACCATAGAATAGGCCTTCGCCGGCTTGAAAACCACCGACCCTGGCGGGCCGGGCCTGACAATATTCGTCCGCTGCTTTTGCGTCGGGGGGCAAATCCCCTTATGATTCAGATGGCAAGAACTTCCGATCCCGTTTGGCGGAACATCCTTTCGCCGCGAGCCCCGTTTGCGTAACGATCTGACGAAAATATGTCAATATGACTGACGTAAATTTCTCTCACCTCCCGGCTTCAAAACCCCGTGCGGAGCCCCACTCCGCCGGGCCTCCGCTCTATGACCTCATCGAACTCTTGTTCTTCGCCTATCGCGATTTCGTGGCCGACCCCGATCATGCCCTCGAGATCTACGGTTTCGGCAGGGCCCATCACCGCGTGCTGCATTTCGTCGATCGCAACCCTGACCTTACTGTCGCCGAATTGCTGGATATCCTGAAGATCACCAAGCAATCGCTGGCGCGGGTATTGAAGGAACTGATCGACCAGGGCTTCATCCTGCAGCGCGAGGGCCGGGAAGATCGCCGCCAGCGCCTGCTGGCCACCACATCCAAGGGCAAGCAACTGGCAGCGGAATTGGCACGGACACAGTCGGAGCGCATCGCGAATGCCCTTGCGGAAGCCGGCGTCGGCAGCCATGATCTGGCCGAACGCTTCCTGTTCGCCATGGTCAATCCGGAAGAACGGGCGGCGGTGGCACGTCTCATTCGCGGCAATGCAACAATGGGCGAGGACCGATGAACAAGGTTGCCGTCCTGCCTGACGACGCGCCCCACATCCTCCTGGTCGATGATGACAATCGCATCCGCGCCCTGCTGTCTCGCTATCTCAACGAGCACGGCTATCGCGTCACCATGGCCGAGCATGCGGCAAGCGCCCGCCAGCGTATCGGGGCGCTCGCCTTCGATCTGCTGATCGTCGACGTGATGATGCCCGGCGAGAATGGCCTCGACCTCACGCGCTGGATCCGCAACGATTCGAGCGTGCCGATCCTGATGCTGACGGCGCGGGGCGATCCGAATGACCGCATCCAGGGCCTGGAGATCGGCGCGGACGACTATCTCGCCAAGCCCTTCGAGCCGCGCGAATTGCTGCTGCGCATCAACAATATCCTAAAGCGCGCCGCCGCCCCTGCTCCGGCCGAGCCGGTGCGCGATGTCTTAACCTTCGGCGATTTCACGTTCCATGTCGCGCGCGGCGAGCTGCAGCAGGGGGGCGAGACCGTCCGCATCACCGAACGCGAGCGCGACATGCTGCGCCTCCTGGTGGAAAGGCCGCGCGAGACCGTCGACCGGCTGGCGCTGGCTGGCCCCGCTGGCGACAGCGCCAATGAGCGCACGGTCGATGTGCAGATCAATCGCCTGCGTCGCAAGATCGAGAAGGACCCCGGTAATCCCGTCTATCTGCAGACGGTGCGTGGGACCGGCTATCGCCTGATGGTCGACATGTGATGGAGCCCCGTCAGCCGGCCCACCTCTTTTCGGGCCCCCTCGCCCGCAAGCACCTGGCCCGGATCGCCGAGGCCGGGCGCAACGCGTGGACCAGGACGCGCGAGCTCGCCGCGGGGCCTGGACATCTGCTTTCGGTCCTCGGCGACCGCATGCCCAAGGGCCTCTACGCCCGCTCCCTCCTGATCATCATCACGCCGATGGTGATCCTGCAGGCCATCGTCACCTACATGTTCATGGAGAAATACTGGCAGGGCGTGACCGAGCGCCTGTCGGCGGCCACGACCAAGGACATTGCGGGGCTCGTCGAGCTCTACGAGCAATTGCCGCACGACAAGGCCACCAGGGATATGCTGCAGACCATAGCCCAGAAGCAGCTCGCACTCGGCATCGAGTTCCGTCCGCCCGAGGACCTGCCTCCGCGCGGTACCCGGCCGTTCTTCGACATACTCGACCAGGCCCTGTCCGACGAAATCCGCACCCGTATCGGCTTGCCGTTCTGGATCGATACCGTCGGGCGCTCGAACCTGGTGGAGATCCGCATCAAGCTCGACGATACCGTCCTGCGCGTGTTCGCCCTTCGCAGCCAGACCTTCGCCTCCAACTCCTATATCTACCTTTTGTGGATGCTAGGCTCTTCGCTGATCCTGATGACGGTGGCGATCCTGTTCCTGCGCAACCAGATCCGGCCGATACAGCAGCTCGCCGTGGCCGCGCAGGATTTCGGCAAGGGCCGCGACGTCCAGAATTTCCGGCCGCGCGGCGCGCGCGAAGTGAGGCAGGCGGCCAACGCCTTCATCGAGATGCGCCGGCGCGTCGAGCGCTCCTTCGAGCAGCGCACCGCCATGCTCAACGGTGTGTCGCACGACATGCGCACCATCCTGACGCGCTTCAAGCTCTCGCTTGCTTTGCTCGACGAAAGCAATCCCGAATTCGAGGACCTGCAGAAGGATGTCGACGAGATGAGCCGCATGCTGGAGGCCTATCTCGCCTTCGCGCGCGGCGATGCAGCCGAGCAGGCCGCGCCCACCGATATCGAGATGCTGCTGGAACAGTTGCGTTCGGACTCCGTCCGCCAGGGCCACGACACCAAGGTCAGCTTCCAGGGCAATCCCATCGTGGTGGTGCGTCCGGATGCCTTCAAGCGCTGCCTGACCAATCTGGTCTCCAACGCCCAGCGCTTCGGCAGGGCCATCATGATCAGCGGCCAGCGCGAAAGCCGCTACCTCATCGTCACTGTCGACGATGACGGGCCGGGCATCCCCGAGGACAGTCGCGAGGATGTCTTCAAGCCCTTCTTCCGGCTCGATGAAGCCCGCAACCAGGACTATGGCGGCACGGGCCTCGGCCTCGCCATCGCCCGCGACATCGCCCGTTTCCATGGCGGCGACATCACGTTGGGCAAGAGCCCGCTGGGCGGCCTCAGGGCAACAGTGCGCATACCGGTGTAGGCCGAAGCCGTGGCGACGATTCAGGCGGCAGTCCTCCAGTTTCCGGTCACGATGGATATCGCCGCCAATCTGGCCCATCTCTCCGCAGCCATAGCGGCGCTTCCGCCCGAAACGCTGGCGGTGGCGCCGGAAGGCACCTTGTCGGGCTATCTGCCCACGCCCGATTTCGTCGACGCCATCGACCAGGTGGAGAGTCGGCAAGCCCTGGAAACGGCACGTTCGCTCGTCGCGGGGAAGCGTCTTCACCTCATCATTGGCGCCTGCGTCGCCATCGACGACATCTGGCGGAACGCGAGCTTCTACCTGGGGCCCGACGGCCGGCTCGAGCGTTACGACAAGATCAACCTGGCCTGGAGCGAACGGACTCGTTTCACGGCTGGGCATGACCTGCCGGTGTTCGAGATCGAGGTCGGCGGCACGCCGCTGCGGCTCGGCATCCAGATGTGCCGGGAGATCCGCTATCCCGAGCAGTGGCGTGTGCTGGCTGCGAAAGGGTCGCAGGTGATTGCCTATGTCAACAATGCCATCGGCAGCGCCACCGGCCACGAGGTCTGGCGGGCTCATGCGATCAGCCGGGCAGCGGAGACGCAGCGCTTCGTTCTCGGCGCCAACAATGCGGCAGCGGATCAACTCTGCCCCAGCCTGATCGTGGCGCCTTCCGGCAAGGTGCTGGCGGAAGCGGCGATCGGCGATATCTCCGTGGCCCGGGCGGAATTGCCTCTCGGCGAGGTTTCGGACTGGATCCTCCGGCAGGCGCGGGAGGATGTGGTGGCGGTGACGTCCCTGGGAGTATCCGTATTCGGTCAAGCGGGTTTCGGTGTCCAACTACGATTATCTCGCAAGAGAGCGTTAGCGAGGATAATGAGCTTTCGCATGATAGCGATGATGGCGAGTTTTTTGGGCTTTCCAGCGGCGACCATGGCTTGGTATTTGGCGCCGAGATCTGGGTTCCATCGGATGGCGGAGACCATAGGCATATAGAGGGCTCGTCGCAGAAGGGCTCTTCCGCCGCGAATGAAGCGCTTGCCATTTTTGCTGCCGCTGTCGCGTGGGACAGGGGCGAGCCCGGCCAGGCTGGCGGCTTGAGCGGGGGACAGGGTGCCCAGTTCGGGCATGTGGATGAGCATGGCGTGAGCGGTGATGGGTGCCACGGCGGGGATGGAGTCGAGGATTTCGGCTCTGCGCTTGAAGGCGGGGTCCTTGTCGGCTCGCTTGGCGATCTCCTCGTCGATGGCCTTGATCTGCGCTTCGGTCAGGGCCAGTGTCTTGGCGAGTTGGCGCTTGATCAGGGGCAGTTCGGCCGTTTGCTGGCGGGTCTGGGTCGCCACTTTGATCTTCATCAGGGCATCGCGGGCTGCGGCCAATTGCTTCATCTCATCAAGGGCCTGGCTGACGATGAGGGTCGGTTCCGGCTGGAAGGCATGGCCATAGCGAGCCAGGGTCATGGCGTCGATGCGATCGGTCTTGGCCAGCTTGCCAATGCCTTCGGCAAAGCGCCTGGCCTGGCGCGGGTTGAGCTTGACGGCTGCAAGGCCGGCTGCATTGAGGGCCCGTTCGAAGTGGCGATGGTAAGCCCCGGTGGCTTCGAATACGACACGCTCGACAATCCAGGAAGAAAGCCAGGCAATCAGGGCGCGATGGCCCGCCGGGGTGTTGTCGAAGCGCTTGATCACCTGGGCTGGGAAGAGAGCGACATCCAGATAATCTTTGCCGATATCGGTGCCGACGTTCTGTGCTACGCTGCTAGACATCTTTTCCAAGTCCTCTGCTTGTCTCCGGTGCTAAGCCGGTATCCGTTCAGGCCTCATGGAAAAGAGAGGGGTGGTCAGACTCCTAAGTCAGTCCTTCGATGATCGCAGGCACGACCCGTCCCCTCCCGCCTCCAGCTCGGCGGCCACCGAGCTGGAGGCACCCCAAAGCTAAGCTTTCAGGATAGGATTCGAATAGACAATCGCAGGCATCCCTGCCTGCCTCTTGAAGCACCGCTCTCGACAAAAAAGACGGGCGCTTCAGAGCTTCCAGCCGGCTTCTTGCTTCTCCAGAAGTTACGGTTCCAAGAGCAGGCAGGGATGCCTGCGATTCCCAGGCAGAAAGCCCGCGGTCCCCAGGGAACTACTGCGTCAGCGCCGCTTCCAGCTTCTCGCGTTGCTGCTTGAACGCCACCAGCGCCCCGCCGCCGAGCACGCGTCCCGCCTCCAGCTTGATGCGCAGCGGATCGACATTACGGCCGTTGATGCGCACCTCGTAATAGAGATGCGGGCCGGTCGACAGGCCAGTCGAGCCGATATAGGCGATGGTCTCGCCCTGGCGCACGCGGGTGCCGACCCTCATATTCCGGGGAAAGCCGGAGACATGGGCGTAGGTCGTCTCATAGCCCTGGTCGTGCAGCACGCGGATATATTTGCCGTAGCCCGACTCCTGGTCGATCTTCTCGATCACGCCCGATCCGGCCGCCGCCACGGGTGACCCGAAGGGAGCGGCGTAGTCGACGCCCTGGTGGAAACGCCGGTCGTGCAGGACGGGATGGATGCGCCAGCCGAAGCCGTCGCCCAGCCGGCCGTTGGCCACGGGCTTGCGCAGGAGCATCACGGTCTGCGAATGGCCGTCCTCGTCATAATAGTCGGTGCTGCGATCGTCAGGCGAGGTGAAGCGATAGTAGCGATGTGTCTCGCCAGCGACGGTGAGGCCTGCGAAGGTCAGCTCCTGCTGGCCGTCGTCGTCGAGCGCATAGAGGATGTCGACGTTGTCATCAGGCGAAGCCGGCCCGTCGAGGTCGATATCGCGGCCGGCCAACCGCACCGCCTGGTCGACAACCGAGCGATCCATATTGTTGGCCTGCGCCAGGGCATAGAGGTTATCGCGCACGCTGATGCTCGGCCCGGTGGCTGGGACAGCGCCAGCGCCTGCCGGCGGCTTGGGCATGTCGGTGCTGGCCGTCGGCGGCGCCGACATTTCATCGTAGCTGCCATTATCGGCGAGGGCGACGGCGACCGGATCGTTCCCCGGGCGCTGCACGATCACCCGGCTCGGGCGCACCGATGCCTTGTCGCCGGCAGTATCGGGCTGGACGACGGTGACCATCTCGCCGCCGGCGAAGAGGCCCGGCTTGCCGTCCGCCCATCCAGGCATCCGGGCGGTGATGGCCTGCGCATCGTCGTTGCTGGCGCCGAAGGAGGTGAGAATCAGGGGCAGCGTGTCCTTCGGCTTGGCCATGATGATCTTTTCGACCATGTCCTGCCGGTTGAGCGCCTCGGGAACCACCGTCATGTTGATGGCCTCGGCCCGGGCAAGCGTGTCCTCGCCATCGGCGTAGCCGAGCGCCGCGAGCGTTGCCGGATGCACGGCGCGGCGGCGGCGCACCGAGGTGCCGTAGCGAATCTCCGGTGGCATGGGATCGCCGGCCAGTTGCACCGGATCGGCATCGTCCGAAGGCTCCGCCCGTCTGGCTACCGCGGAGACCACGGCAACCGTCTCGCCCGGGCCAAGATGGGCCTGCAGACGATGCTGCGGCTTGGCGCCGAGGCTGGGCACGCTGAGCTCGCCGAGATGCACCTGCGAGGGAGCGATCTGGACTGTCGTCTTCAGCGGGTCGAGGCGATCGCCCCGCCCGTCGAGCGACTCGTCGATCTCGGCCACAGTCGACCGGGCGAAAACGGCGACCGCGGCCCTGAAGTGCCATTTGCCGTGGAAGGCGACGTCGAGCGCGCCAAGCATCAGAAAGCAGGCCGCTCCCGCCATCAGCACGGTCGCCGTGAGCCAGCGCCGGTTGATGGCGCGCCGGTTGAGGCGTGGATCATTGGGCGACGACACGTTCAAGGGTGGCGGATCGGCCAGCCTTGCCGCGCGATAGGGCTGCAGGCGGGGATGATGCAGGTTCACGACCGGCAAATCCTGTCGCTGCACGAGGCCAGCCGCGGCTGCCTCGACGATTTCGGCCTGAGCATCATGATGGTTAACAAAATCATGATAGGGGCAGGAGTGTGACGAGGGCGTCACCATCCACAAAAAGCACGTCTCCAGTCAATGCCCCCGCTGCTTCCCAAACCCCGAATTCGGGTTAGCGAGGCGCGGAATCGTCGTTCCGAAGCGCGAACGGCTCTATACCAGCCGCACCCCGTTCGGTACGGCACGCTCGGGCACAGCCAGCACGATCGCCCCGTCCTTGTCCGCAAAGCCGAGTGTCAGCACCTGCGACATGAACTTGCCGATCTGGCGCGGCGGAAAATTCACCACCGCCATCACCTGGCGCCCGACCAGTTCCTCGGCGCCATAATGCAGGGTGATCTGAGCCGAGGAGACCTTGATGCCGATTTTCTCGCCGAAATCGATGCGCATGCGGTAGGTCGGCTTGCGGGCCCCTTCGAGGGGCCCCGCTTCCAGGACCGTGCCGATGCGGATGTCAACTTTCAGGAAGTCGTCGAAGCTGATGACGGCGGCGGCTTCGGTACTGCTCACACGGCCTCCGCATCGTCCTGGTCGCCGGACCGGCGACGGCGCGCATCGGCGAAATCGCGGAATCTCGTCCGCAGGCGCTCGCGCATGCGCGCGCGGCGCTCGTGCGAACGCTCCGCGATGCGGCAGAAGGGCTTGAAGATCTGGAACAAATCGTCCGCCCGCTCCATCCAGCGTTCGCCGGAGCGCAACTGCCGGTCGACTTCCTTCATGGTGACGGCGAGGCCTTCGTCGTCATCCTTCAGCCAGACCTTGATGATGCGCGACCAGGCAAGCGCCAGACCCTGGGCCCGCACGGCGCCGAGCGGCCCTTCGGCGTCGATATCGGCGGCCACCAGCATCCATTGCATCGAATTGGTGACCACGCGGTTCCAGGCTGCCAGCGAGAGCGGATCGACGGCAAAGGCCTTGCTGATATTCTCGATCGCCGCCTTGTGCGGCGCCAGCACGTCGATGCGCCGCATCAGGACGTCGAAGAGCCTCTCGCGGGCCGGTTCATCGGCCATGCCCTCGTCGATACCGTCGAGCACCGCCTGGTCGACCTGCCGCGAATAGGCGGCGAGTATCGCACCCTTGGAGGGGAAAAGACCGCGCAATAGCGACAGTTTCAGCCCGGCCTTTCCGGCGATGTCATTGAGGCCGATATCCTTCCAGGCCGTCTCGGCACTGAGTGCCAATAAGGCATCGATCGCAGCCTGGCGCGGATCGACGGCGCCTTCCTTCCGCGTTTTCTCAGCCATGACGAGTCCTCGCTGTTTCATTGCCTCTCTTCAGTGAAGATAAGCCGTCTACGGGCCGGATCAATGCGGCGCGTTGGCATGGCCATGAGAAGGCCAACCTCCCTAGAGCAAAGCGCGTTTACACGCAAACGCCCAGTGCTCTAACTCCTTGTTTTAACGCGTCTTTGCGATTCTCGTCGATTCCGTCAAAGCGCAAAACGCCATGGCGATGACTTGATGTTGCCGGGGGCGGCCTCTACTGTTCGCGAACAAGCGCTTGACGGCACCAAACACGGCCAAGGAATGTTGCAGCAATCTGTGAAGAAGGCGCCTCTCAGTCCAGTGACGCTGGCGGCCGGCTTCGCCCTTCTGGCCGTCATTGTGGGATGCGCCGCCTGGCTTACCAATGCGCAGGCCGAAAACGAGCATTGGGTCTCACACACATTGCAGGTGCAGTCTGCCGTCGTGACCTCCTTCTCGACGCTGCAGGACGCCCAGATCGGCGTGCGTGGCCTGTTGATCGAGGACGATCTGTCGACGCTCGCTCCCTACACCAAGGCCGACCCGAGGATTCCCGCAACAATCGACCGTGTTGCCAGCCTGGTTGCCGACAATCCAGAACAGGCCGACCGCGTACGGCGCTATCGCGAATTCGCGCTCATGTCGCGCGATGCTTTCGACGGGGTTGTCGCGGCCTATAACGGCGGCGACCGTAGCAAGGCGGTTGCACTGCTCGTCGAGAGTCAGAAACAGGCCTTCATGAGCCAAGCCCGCTCCCTGGCGGACGAGATGGTGAAGGCCGAGCAGATGCTGCTCCAGCAGCGCACGAGGACGGTGAAGACCACCACATTCTGGCTGGATGTCTCCACCGCGCTGGCGGCTCTCGCTGCGATGGGGCTGGGTATCGGCACTTATTTCAGTGTCAAGTCGGCCAGTGACCAACTCGTCGCCAGCAACCGCCAGCTTGCCTCCGCCTATGCCTCCCTTCAGGACGAGATCGAGGAACGCACCAAGGTCGAGGCGCAGTTGCGCCAGTCCCAGAAGATGGAGGCGATCGGCCAGTTGACCGGAGGCGTGGCGCACGACTTCAACAACATGCTCGCCGTGATCATCGGCAATCTCAGCCTGCTGGTGCGCCGCTGGCGGCCTCAGGAAGGCAAGGCGGTACAATATATCGAGAACGCCCTCGCCGGCGCCCGCCGCGCCGAGACCCTGACGTATCGCCTGCTCGCCTTCTCCCGCCAGCAGCCCCTGGTTCCCCATGTGATCGACTGCAACAAGCTGGTCGGCGGCATGAATGACCTCCTCCGGCGCACGATCGGCGAGAATATCCAGGTGGAGACTGTGCTGGGCGCCGGCAACTGGCGCACCAGGACCGATCCGGCACAACTCGAGAGCGCCATCCTCAACCTCGCCGTCAATGCGCGCGATGCCATGCTCGAGGGCGGCAAACTGACCATCGAGACCGCCAACGCCTTCCTCGACGAAACCTATACCCGTCCGCTCGACGACGTTCCGCCCGGCCAATATGTGCTGATCTCCGTCACCGACAACGGCACGGGGATGCCGCCGGAGGTGCTGGCTCGTGCCTTCGATCCCTTCTTCACCACCAAGGCGGTGGACAAGGGCACCGGGCTCGGCCTCAGCCAGGTCTATGGCTTCGTGAAGCAATCCGGCGGCCATATCCGCATCTATTCGGAGCTCAGCCACGGCACGGCGATCAAGATCTACCTGCCGCGCACGGTGGAGCCGGAAAGCGCGCCCAGCCCCCTGATGCCAAGGACGGAGGAGATCCCGCTCGGGACGCACGAGCAGATCATCCTGGTGGTCGAGGACGAGAGCAGCATGCGCCGCTTTGCCGTGGATGCGCTGCGCGAACTCGGCTATTCCGTTATCCATGCTGAGAACGGCAAGGACGCGATCGCCCTTCTCGCCAATCATGAGCGCATCGACCTGCTGGTCACCGACATCATCATGCCGGAGATGAACGGCCGGCAACTGGCGGACGAAATTCAGCGTCAGCGTCCCGGGGTGAAGGTGCTTTACATGACCGGCTTCACCCGCAACGCCGTGGTGCATAACGGCGTGGTCGACGATGGCGTGAACCTGATGACCAAGCCATTCAGCCTGGCGGATTTTGCGGAACGCGTGGCGAGGCTGCTGCGGGTGGCGTGACCCTTCCGGGTGCACGGGCATCTTGCCCGTACCTAGAGCAAAGCGCGGTTAGGCGCAAACGCCGCTTTGCTCTAACTCTTTGTTTCGACGCGTCTTTGCGATTCTTGCCGATTCCGTCAAATCGCAAAACGCTCTTGGAAACGAGACGCTTACGGGAGAAAAAGAACGGGCAGGATGCCCGTGCACCCGGAGGCGGAAGCCGGCCCTCCCGACGTCAGGACGCCAGTTCCCCTGCCCGCTTCTGCGCCGCGAGCACCGCCCTCTCCACCAGCGGCGTCAGGCCATCATCGGCCATCAGCACGGCGAGGGCCGCCGCCGTGGTGCCGCCGGGGCTGGTGACGTTCTGGCGCAAGGTCGCGGCCGGCAGGTCGGACTGATGCAGCAATTCGCCCGAGCCCACGATGGTGGCGCGGGCAAAGCGCATCGCCATATCGGTGGGCAGGCCCGCCTTGACACCCGCGGCCGCGAGCGCCTCCACGAGGTTGAAGACATAGGCCGGGCCGGAGCCCGACACCGCCGTCACCGCATCGATCAGCGCCTCGTCCTCGACCCATTCGACGGCCCCCGTCGAGCGCAGCAACGCATCGGCGGCGGCCCTCTGGGCCGACGTGACGAAGGCGTTGGGCACCGCGCCGGTGATGCCGCGGCCGACCGCCGCCGGCGTATTGGGCATGGCTCGGACGATGGCGGTACTCGCAGGCAGTTCGGCGGCAATGCCGGCGATGGTCTTGCCGGCCATGATGGAGATGGCGAGCGTGTGCTTTCCGAACAAGGGCGCCACGGTCTTCATGGCAGCCAGCATCATCTGCGGCTTGATGGCCAGCAGGACCACGGCCGGCGTGCCGAAGCCGGCGAGATCAGGATTTACGGCGATGCCGGTGCGGGTGAGCGCCGCACTCGCCTCGGGCGGCAGAAGCGGGTCGATCGCGCCAACCTCGGCTGGATCGAGGCCGAGCTTCAGCCAGCCCTCCAGCATGGCGCCGCCCATCTTGCCGGCGCCGAGAAGCAGCAGCTTGCCGCCGATGTCGAGTTTATCCGCCATCGCCTCAGGCCTCGCCCACCGTCTCGAACAACACGGCTTCGAGAGCCTCCTTCGGCGTCTTGCCGGCCCAGATCACGAATTGGAAAGCCTGGAAATAGCGCTCGCAGGTCTCGACCGCGATCTCGATCAGCGCCTCGCACTGCCGCGTGTTCACTTCCGCGCCACCTGCCAGGAACAGAGCGTGGCGGTACATGATGACCTGATCGGCATTCCAGACATCGAAATGCCCGATCCACAGCTGCTCGTTGACGAGCGCGATGGTCTGCAGCAGGTCGGAATGGCGGCGCTTGGGAATCTTGGCGTCGAAAGAACAGGCCAGATGCAGCGATTCGATATCGTCCATCCAGGTGAAGGAGACGGCATAGTCGCAGCCATGCCCCTTCACGACGATGGAGATCTCGTCTTCGCCAAGCCTGTCGAAGGCCCAGTCATGGAGACTCGCCAAGTGTTCGACGAGATCAACCGGATGACCGGCCCGCTCGCTCTGGAGCTCGATAACGGACATTGCAACTCCCGGCGCCTTCGCAAAGGCGCATTCCTGCTGCGAATACCAAGTGAAGCGCAGCCTATGAGGGAGAGTTCAGCCATTCAGGCTGAATCGGCAAGGATTCGTTCCCGCCGTCCACAAGGTCGCCACGGCTTTATTGTCGCATGATTATTCGGTGGAAAGTTTTGCTTCCAGCTCTGCTATGCGAGCGGCCAGACGCTCGTTTTCATCGCGGGCCTTGATCGCCATTTCACGCACGGCGTCGAATTCGTCACGGCGGACATAGTCGAGGTCGCGCATGATGCGCTCGGCCTGGCCACGCACGACGTTGTCGACCTCGCGGCGCACGCCCTGGGCGACGCCGGCGGCATCGGTCATCAGCTTGGCGAACTCATCATACATACGGCCGGTCTGCTGGGGCATTGGAGAACTCCTTTGCATGCGTGGTAGCATGTCGTTGGCCTCCTTATAAGCATCCGCCTTGACGCTGTCACATCTTGCCGACACAAGGCGGACATGTACGAGCAATTCATAACCCTGCCCGACCCGACCACGGTGCTGTTCCAGGCCGGCCCCGTGGCGCTGCGAATCTACGCACTCGAAATCGGACCTCTCCTCATCCGCTGGTATGCGCTGGGCTATATTTTCGGCCTGCTCGGCGGCTGGTGGTATGCGCGCCGGCTTGTCGCCAACACCAGCCTGTGGACGGCGCAGCCGGGAACCCCAGCCCAGCTCGACGACCTCCTGATCTGGGTGACGCTCGGCGTGGTGCTGGGCGGAAGGCTTGGGCAGGTGCTGCTCTACGCACCCGGCTATTATTTCGCCAATCCCTGGGAGATCCCGCAGATCTGGCATGGCGGCATGGCCTTCCATGGCGGCCTGATCGGAGCGACGCTCGCCATCATCCTCTACGCCTGGGCCAACAGGATCCCGGTCCTCTCCTATCTCGACGTCATCGCCGCCGTGGCGCCCTTCGGCATATTCCTGGTGCGCATCGCCAATTTCATCAATGGCGAATTGTGGGGCCGGCAAACCACCGATGTGCCATGGGCGATGATCTTCCCGGACCCGGAGGCCGGCGGCGTGCCCCGCCATCCCAGCCAGCTCTACGAGGCGGCGACCGAGGGCATCCTGCTCTTTGTGGCGCTGTTCGCCCTGACGCGTCTCGGCGCGCTCAAGCGCCCGGGCCTGGTCGCCGGCGTGTTCGGCCTCGGCTATGCCGCCGCCCGCTCCTTCTGCGAGCAGTACCGCGAGCCGGATGGCTGGGCCATCGACAATGTGCTCACCATCGGACAGGCCTATTCGCTGCCCATGGCCGTCATCGGCATCGGCCTAATTCTCAACGCCTTCCTGCGCAAGCCGCAGCCGGCATGAGCGACACCCCGCTCTCCATCGAGATCAAGGGCCTGATTCGCCAGGAGGGCCCGATCAGCGTGGCCCGCTACATGGCGCTTGCCCTCGGCCATCCCGGCCATGGCTATTACATGACGCGCGACCCCCTCGGCGCGGCGGGCGATTTCACCACCTCGCCCGAGATCAGCCAGATGTTCGGCGAGATCATCGGCCTGTGGGCCACGCATCGCTGGATGATCCTGGGCTCGCCCGCCCGCCTCAGCCTGGTTGAGCTTGGCCCCGGCCGCGGCACGCTGATGGCCGATGCGCTGCGTGCCATCGGCAAGGTGATGCCCGACTTTGCGCGGGCAATCGAGGTGCATCTCGTCGAAACCAGCCCTGTGCTGCGCCAGGCCCAGGCCAAGGCTCTGCGCGGCACCAGGCCTGTCTGGCATGACCATCTCTCGACGCTGCCGGATCAGCCTCTCATCGTCATCGCCAATGAGTTCTTCGACGCCCTGCCCATACACCAGCTGGTCTATCAGGGCGGCCGCTGGCATGAACGCCTCGTCGGCCTTCGCGACGGAGAACTCGCCTTCGGCCTGGCACCCGAACCGGCGCCCGCGCCGCAAGCGCCGCAGGGCGAGGCACTCGACGGCACCATCCTGGAATATCACGAGGCGGGATCGCTGGTGATGGCCGAACTCTCGGCCCGCCTGGCCCGCTTCGGCGGCGCCGCGCTGATCATCGACTATGGTCATATCGAGCTCGGCGTCGGCGATACGCTCCAGGCCATGGCCGGGCATGCCCATGTCGACCCCCTCGCCCGCCCCGGCGAGGCCGACCTGACCACCCATGTCTGCTTCGAGACCCTGGCGCGCATCGCCATGGACAAGAAGCTTGCCATCGACATCCTGACGACGCAGGCGCAGTTCCTCAACGAACTCGGCATCCGGCCGATGGCGGCAAACCTGAAGCGCCATGCCACGCCCGAACAGGCCGAAGCCATCGACAGGGCGCTGGAACGCCTCACCGACGACGCGCCGAGGGCGATGGGCTCGCTTTTCAAGGTGCTGGCCATCTCGGCGCCGGGAGCGTAGCACGGCGTGTCGATCCCGCCACTTCGGCCAAGCCGAACTGGGTGAGATCGACTTCTGAGAAACGCCACGTGCTTGGAGAGGAAAAGGGCGATCGGTGATCGCCCCTCCATGCTGCCTGCGCGTTGGCTACCCCTCAAGCCTAGAGCGTTTTGCGATTTGACGGAATCGGCAAGAATCGCAAAGACGCGTCGAACCAAAGAGTTAGAGCAAAGCAGCGTTTACGCTTAAACGCGCTTTGCTCTAGTGATGGACGTGCATCACCGTGTGATGATGATAATAATGGTGATGATAATAGTGGTGCTTGTGCTTCGTCGTGCAGGTGCAGTGATGCACGCGATGACGATGATGATAGACCCGGTGCGGCGTCACCACCACGGCGGCCGCCACCGGCTCGATGTTGAGGGTGCCTATGCCTGCCGCCGCGTTCAGGCCGGTCTGGCCCTGCACGGAGAGCGGCTGCAGCGTCACACCGCCATTGCCGCCGCCGAGCAGCACATTGGCGCCCACGCCCGCACCCACGGTCGCCTCGGCCGAGACACCGGCATAATTGCCGCCCAGTGAACCGTGGCGGCCCGGCTCGAACACCGCCCAGACGATGCGGCCAGCCAAGGTGAAGCCGACATCGACGCCGAGCTTGCGCACGGTGCCGTTATAGAGCTCGGTCTCGCCGTCGAAAGATGTATAGCGGCAGGCCACAGGCTTGCTCGAACCTACGATCACGCCGATACCGCCGCCAATGTCGCAGGTCAGCGTCCCGGTTCGAACGGCGGCCTGAGCCGAGCCGGCCGCGGCGGGGATGAGCAAAGCGGTAAGAGCAAGGGCCGGCAATAGTTTCGTCATCTTCATGGCATCACCTGTATGATCTTGATCCGGCGCCAGCCTAGGCTGAAAACGGCATGCTGGCGCCGCGAACCAACCGCCTCAAAACACGGCTCACTGCCGTACGTCCATGGCTGTCGCGGGCTCGCTGATATTGGTATACGCCTTTTCCCTGACATGGCTAACAGCTCGTATGGCATCGCGTCCGGGTGTACGGGCATCTTGCCCGTTCTTGAACCCTGCCGCTTGAAGGAAAGGCAAGAACGGGCAAGATGCCCGCGCACCCGGAGGTTTGACATCCACTTCCATCGCCGTGATCTTGCCCCCATGTCCGATTCGCCCGCCATCGCCCTTCGCCACCCCTCACTCGACCTGCCCGGCGTCAGCCATGGCTTCTTCACCCGGCAGGGCGGGGTCTCGGATGGCATCTACGCTTCGCTCAATGGCGGCAACGGCTCCGGCGACAACCCCGACCATGTCCGGGAGAATCGCGGCCGCATGGCTGAGATCCTCGGCGTGCCACGTGAGCGCTTCATCACCTGCTACCAGGTGCATTCGCCGAATGTGGTTGTCGTCACCGAACCCTGGACGCGCGAGAACGCCCCCAAGGTCGATGCCATGGTCACGCGGCAAAGGAACCTCGCCATCGCCGTGGCCACCGCCGATTGCGGCCCGGTGCTGTTCGCCGACAGCGAGGCCCGCGTGGTGGGCGCGGCGCATGCCGGCTGGAAGGGTGCATTCACCGGCGTGCTGGAGGCGACCATTGCCGCCATGGTCGGGCTCGGTGCGCGCCGGGAAAACATCACCGCCGTGCTCGGGCCGATGATCTCGAGGAGCGCCTATGAGGTCGGCCCCGAATTCGTCGAGCGTTTCGTGGCGTCGGAGCCGGACAACCGGCGTTTCTTCACCCCGAGCCCCAGGGACGGCCATGCCATGTTCGACCTGCCCTCCTATATTGGTATGCGCATGAGCAAGGCAGGCATCGGCCGCTTCGAGGATATCGGCCTGTGCACCTACGAGGATGAAGAGCGCTTCTATTCCTATCGGCGCGTGACCCATCGCAAGGAGCCCGACTATGGCCGCCTGCTGCATGGCATTGCCCTGGTGGATGCATGAAGCCTGAGAAGCCTATGCCTCCCCTTTCGCGGCGCGCGGCGCTGCAATTGGGCTATGCCTCGCTTACGATCGGAATGATGATGACATCGACATCTGAGATCGCGGCGGCCGCCGCACCGAGGCCGGCGACTTGGGCCGAAGCCGTCGAGCTGGAAGGCGTGCCGAACCTGCATCGGGTGACACCGAGCTTCTACCGCTCGGCCCAGCCGACTGAGGAAGGCTTCGCCAATCTCAGCCACCAACTTGGTGTGAAGAGCATTGTCAGCCTGCGCGCCTTCCATGCCGACGACGTGCTGGCCGGCGGCAACCATCTCATGCTGACCCGCATTCCCATCCACACCTGGAACATCGAGGATGAGGATGTGGTCAAGGCCCTGCGCGCCGTCCTGCAGGCGCAAAAGCACGGGCCCGTCCTCCTGCATTGCCAGCACGGCTCCGACCGCACCGGCCTGATCTCCGCGCTTTATCGCGTCATCGTCGAGGGCTGGAGCAGGAACGATGCGCTGGCCGAAATGCGCGGCGGCGAATTCGGCTACCATGCCGTCTGGGGCAATATCCCGCGTTATCTCAAGACGGCCGATATCCCTGCCCTTAAGGCAGCGGTCCACGCTTCCTGATCGGGGTGCTTCACCTTCAGATTGAAGCGCCAAGAATCGCGAAATGCTGTGATGCCAATGAGTTAATTTGGAAGACGGTTTCAACCTGAACGCATTTTGCTCCAGAGGTTTTTCAACATGCTTCACTTTTCGACGGATGAGTTTTCCGCACGCCTGCAACGCCTCCTGACCGAGATGGGGGCGCGCAAGCTCGATGCCATGCTGCTGTTCGCGCAGGAGAGCATGTATTGGCTCACCGGCTACGACACCTTCGGCTTCTGCTTCTTCCAGTCTCTGCTGGTGCGGGCCGACGGGCGCATGGCGCTGCTCACCCGCTCGGCGGATCTGAGGCAGGCTCAGCACACCTCCATCCTCGGCGATATCCGCGTCTGGACCGATCGCAAGGACGCCACGCCGGCCGAGCAGTTGCTTGCGGTGGCGAGGGATCTCGGCGTCTCCACAGGCCGCATCGGCGTCGAATTCGACTCCTACGGCCTCACTCATGCCAATGGCCGGAAGCTCGAGGCCGCTTTTGCCGGGGATTACGAACTCACCGACGCCTCCGAAATCATCACGCGCCTTCGCGCCGTGAAGTCGGCGGCCGAGATCGTCTATGTGCGCGAGGCCGCCCGCCTGTCGGACGCTGCCGATGCCGCCGGCATCGCCGCCGTGCATGCCGGCGCCGACGAGGGCGACATCCTCGCCGCCCAGCACAATGCCATCTTCTCTGCGGGCGGCGACTATCCCGCCAACGAGTTCATCATCGGCTCGGGGCGCGATGCCCTGCTCTGCCGCTACAAGGCCGGCCGCCGCAAGCTCGACGCGCGCGACCAGATCACCCTCGAATTCGCCGGCGTCTATCGCCACTACCACGCGGCGCTGATGCGTACGATCACGGTGGGCGACGTCTCGCCCCGCCACAGCGAGCTCTACATCGCGGCGCATGAAGCCCTGCTTGCCTGCGAAGCCGAGATCCGCCCCGGCCGCACCGCCGGCGATGTCTTCGCCGCCCATGCCCACGTGATGGACGCTCATGGCCTCGAAAACCACCGCCTCGCCGCCTGCGGCTATTCCCTCGGCGCCAAGTTCACACCGTCCTGGATGGATTGGCCGATGTTCTACGAGGGCAATGACTGGGTGCTGGAGCCGGGCATGGTGATGTTCGCCCATATGATCCTGATGGATTCGCAAAGCGGCACGGCAATGTGCCTGGGCCGCACCAGCCTGACCACGCTCACGGGCAGCGAGGTGCTGAATGGGCACGATGCCGGGCTGGTGATGAAGTAGCTGGGAGCGCGGACGTCTCGTCCGCTCTTGAACCGCTCCGCTTACGAATAGGCCAGAATCGGTGTGAAAGCCGCGGCCCGTGTATGAAACGCCACCGTTTCAAGAGCGGACGAGACGTCCGCGCTCCCAGCAACCCACCCATGCAAGTGTGAACTCCTTGTGACGCCCCATTGTCCCGGGCGCGAGCGCTTGCTAAGAGCCGCTCTAAGTTTCACGCAAGCGGGAGCCGGCTTCATGGCGGCAGGTGACAGGGGCCACGGCTCGGGCGAGATCAAGCTCGTCTGCGGCAATTCCAATCGCGCGCTGGCCGAATCGATTGCCGCCTATCTGAAGACCCCGCTGACGAAGTGCTCGGTGCGCCGTTTCGCCGACATGGAAATCTTCGTCGAGATCCAGGAAAATGTGCGCGGCGCGGATGTCTTCGTCATCCAGTCGACCTCCTTTCCCACCAACGACCACCTGATGGAATTGCTGATCATCATGGATGCCCTGCGCCGCTCCTCGGCGAGGCGCATCACCGCGGTGATCCCCTATTTCGGCTACGCCCGCCAGGACCGGCGCGCCTCGGGCCGCACGCCGATCTCCGCCAAGCTCGTCGCCAACATCATCACCAATGCCGGCGCCGACCGCGTGCTCACCCTCGATCTCCACGCCGGCCAGATCCAGGGCTTCTTCGACATCCCAACCGACAATCTCTTCGCCGCGCCGGTGATGGAACGCGACATCAAGGGCCGCATGGAGCTTTCCAAGCTCATGGTGGTGTCGCCCGACGTCGGCGGCGTGGTGCGCGCCCGCGCGCTCGCCAAGCGCATCGATGCCCCGCTCGCCATCGTCGACAAGCGCCGCGAGCGCGCCGGCGAGAGCGAGGTGATGAACGTGATCGGCGACGTCTCCGGCCGCACCTGCATCCTGATCGACGACATCATCGATTCGGGCGGCACGCTGGTGAATGCCGCCGAAGCACTGCTTGAGCGCGGCGCCAAGGACGTGCTTGCCTATATCAGCCATGGCGTGCTCTCGGGCGGGGCCGTTGCCCGCATCGCCTCCTCCAAGCTGCGCGAACTGGTGATCACGGATTCGATCATGCCGACCGAAGCCGTGCGCGTCGCCCAGAACATTCGCGTCATCTCGATCGCGCCGCTGATCGGCGAGGCCATCGGCCGCACCGCTTCCGAAGAGAGCGTTTCCAGCCTGTTCAACTGAACGGCGTGTCACCGCCAGATCCGGTATCATTTGTCCGCCAGCACCTCCGGAGTCGCGGATTTCGGCCGCGCGATAGCCATCGAACCGGCGGTCATCCCATGCTTATCCACAAGCGGCGGCCAATCCGGGCATTTTTTCTCCCGCAACGCTTCGCTCGCCAGGCCGTGACGACCTTGGCGAAGATTGCGTCGTAAATCGATCACGCGGAAATATCCGAACGTCCGTGCGCGACCTCACGCCGAAAAGGGAGGCGGCCGCACCGCCCCCGGCTCATGTGTCAAAATTCGCGGGTTGCCGTTGCGACGAAGAGGGCCTTTACTGCGCGTCATCAACCAACAACCGGATGGAACCGGTTTCAGAGGGGTGTTTCCACATGACCAAAGCCTTCAAGACCCGCATCTTCGCACTTGCCCTGGCGACCAGTCTCCTCGGCGGCCTAGCCCTGCCGGCCTTTGCGGAAACCGTGCTCTACAAAGGCAATGGCGGCGAGCCCCAGACGCTCGACTCGGCTCACACCTCGATCAATGTCGAGGAATTCGTGCTCAAGGACCTCAATGAGGGCCTCACGGTTTACGATCCCTATGGCAAGATCATTCCCGGCTCCGCCGAGAGCTGGACCCTTTCGCCGGACGGCACCGTCTACACCTTCAAGATCCGCGAAAACGCCAAATGGTCGAATGGCGAGCCGGTCACGGCTGACGATTTCGTCTTCACGCTCGGCCGCGTCGTGGATCCGAAGGAGGCCTCGGGCTACGCCAACATTCTCTACCCCATCAAGAATGCCGAGGCGATCAACACCGGCAAGATGGGGCTCGACCAGCTCGGCCTGAAGGCCGTCGACGCCAAGACGCTGGAGATCACGCTGGAGCGGCCCACGCCCTATTTCCTTCAGCTGCTCGCGCATCAGACCGCGCTCGCCGTCAACAAGAAGAATTACGAGAAATACAAGGCGGACTTCGTCAAGCCGGGCAACATGGTCTCGAACGGGGCCTATATGCTGAGCGAGAACGTCGCCAATGACCACATCACCATGGTCAAGAATCCCAATTACTGGGATGCGGCCAATGTGAAGATCGATAAGGTCGTCTCCTACCCCACCGAGGACAATGCCGCCCAGGTGCGCCGCTTCCTCGCCGGCGAGTTCGACGTGAACTACAATTTCCAGGCCGACCAGCTCAAGTTCCTGCGCGACAAGCTGGGCGACCAGGTGCATGTCTCCCAGTCGCTGTCGACCTATTACTACGTCTTCGACGTACGCAAGCCGCCCTTCAACGATGCCAAGGTGCGCCAGGCCCTCTCCATGGCCGTCGACCGCGACTTCCTCTCGCAGAAAATCTACAACGGCGCGCAACTGCCCTTCTACAGCCTGGTGCCCGAGGGCATCGCGGGCTACACGCCGGCCGAACTCGATTACGCCGACATGTCGCAGCTCGACCGCGAGGACAAGGCGGCCGAGCTCCTGAAGGAAGCCGGCTACGGCCCCGGCGGCAAGCCGCTGAAGATCGAGATCCGCTACAACACGCAGGAAAACCACAAGAAGGTGGCGACCGCCATCGCCGATATGTGGAAGGGGCTGGGCGCCGAGGTCACCATCCTCAACTCGGACGTCAAGACCCACTACGCCTATATCCAGGATGGCGGCTCCTATGACGTCGCCCGCACCGGCTGGGTGGCCGATTACGCCGACCCCGAGAACTTCCTGTTCCTGCTCGCCAGCAACACCAAGAGCCTGAACTGGACGCACTACTCCAATCCGGACTTCGACGCGCTGATGGCCAAGTCCTATGCCGAGCGCGATCCGGCGAAGCGCATGCAGATCCTGCACGATGCCGAAGCCCTCGGCCTCAAGGACGGCGCCATGGCCCCGCTGATGACCTATGCCGATTTCTGGCTGGTCTCCAGCAAGATCAAGGGCTGGCACGACAACGCCGCCAACCAGCACCTGACGCGCTTCCTCAGCAAGGAATAATCCGGGCGGCACGAGCGACGGCAGCCTGACGAAGGCCTCTGCGCTTTGTCATTGCCGGGCTTGTCCCGGCAATCCAGCCAGCGCGCCGCCTGGATTGGATGCCCGGGTCAAGCCCGGGCATGACAAAAGCGGCACCTCTCCAGGTTCAGGCTGACGCTTTCCGTCCGCTGCCGTTCTCCGCCCGCGCCCTCACCCCCTGAGGAGGCCTTATGCTCCGCTTCATCCTGCGTCGGTTCGCCAGCGCGGTACCGACCCTGTTCCTGGTGATCACGATCTCCTTCTTCCTGATGCGGTTCGCCCCCGGCGGTCCCTTCAACATGGAGCGGCCGCTGCCGCCTCAGATCCTGGAGAACATGAACCGGGCCTATCACCTCGACGAGCCGCTCTGGCAGCAATATCTGCGCTATATGGTCAATGTCGTGCAGGGGGATTTCGGCCCGAGCTACATCTATCGTGACTTTACCATCCTGGAATTGATGAAGCAGAGCCTGCCCTATTCGCTGACATTGGGCTCCTTCGCCTTGCTGATCGCCGTCGGTGGCGGCCTCACCATGGGCACCATAGCGGCGCTGCGCCAGAATTCGATCATCGACGTCCTGGTGATGAGCGTTGCCAATATCGGCATCACCGTGCCCAACTTCGTGGTCGGGCCCGTGCTGGCGCTGATCTTCGCGGTCATGCTGGGCTGGCTTCCGGGCGGGGGTTGGGGCGACGGCTCGCCGCGCTTCCTCGTCCTGCCGATGATCGCCCTCGCCTTGCCGGAAATGGCGGTGTTCGCCCGGCTGATGCGCGGCTCCATGCTCGAATCGCTGAGGACCGACCATATCCGCACCGCTCGCGCCTATGGCCTGCCCAGCCGGGTGCTGGTCTTCGCCCATGCCATGCGCGCCGGGCTGCTCCCCTGCATCACCTATCTCGCGCCGGCGGCAGCCCAGCTCCTCACCGGCTCCGCCGTAGTGGAGACCATTTTCGGCATTCCCGGGGTGGGACGCTATTTCGTCACGGGCGCCCTCAACCGCGACTATACGCTGGTGATGGCGACCGTCGTGCTGGTCTCGGTGTTCATCATCGTCTTCAACCTCGCCGTCGACCTCATCTATGCCCTGCTCGATCCGAGGGTTCGCTATGACTGACGCCGCCATCACGCCCCAGGGCACGAGCGGCCGGAGCCGCAGCCTGTTCCAGCTTGCGATGCTGCGCCTGCGCCGCAACATCGCCGCCATGGTCAGCCTGGTGGTGTTCGCCGCCATCGCCCTCTTCTGCGTCCTAGGCCCGCTGGTGGCGCCGCATCACTACGACCAGGTCTTCGAATCCTATGTGAACGTGCCGCCGAGCCTGTCACCCTATCCGCAAAAGGACACCCTGACGGACGTCATCACGCATGTCGCCGAACAGGCTCGGGTGAAGCTCGACAGTTTCGAAACCTCCGGCTCCAGCTTCACCGCCACCTTCTCCTCGGACAAGAAGATCGATCCGCGGGTCACCCGCTATGTCGACCGCGTTAATGAGTTCGAGAATGCCGCGGTGGCGGAGAGCCGTGACGACGGCCGCACCCTGGTGGTCAAGGGCGATATCAACGGGCAGTATTTCCTGCTCGGCACGGACGCCAACGGGCGCGACCTGCTCTCGCGCATCATGCTCGGCGGCCAGATCTCGCTGCTGGTCGGCATGCTGGCGAGCCTGGTCAGCCTCTTGCTCGGCGTCACCTATGGCGCGATCTCCGGCTTTGCCGGCGGGCGCACCGACAATGTGATGATGCGCTTCGTCGAGATCCTCTATTCCCTGCCCTTCACCTTCTTCGTCATCCTGCTGGTGGTCTATTTCGGCCGCAACTTCGTGCTGATCTTCGTGGCCATCGGCGCCATCGAGTGGCTCGACATGGCGCGCATCGTGCGCGGCCAGACGCTGTCGCTGAAGCGGCGCGAATTCGTCGCCGCAGCCCATGCCATGGGCCTTTCGGACTGGGCGGTGATCCGCCAGCACATCATCCCCAACACCATCGGGCAGGTGGTGATCTTCCTCACCGTGCGTATCCCGCGCGTCATCCTGCTGGAGAGCTTCCTCTCCTTCCTCGGCCTCGGCGTGCAGGAGCCACTGACGAGCTGGGGGGCCCTCATCGCCATCGGCGCCGGCTCCATGCAGGCGGCGCCCTGGCTGCTGATCTGCCCCGCCGCCTTCTTCGTCACCACGCTGTTCTGCCTCAACTTCATCGGCGACGGCCTGCGCGACGCCCTCGATCCCAAGGACCGTTGATATGGCGACCGCCGACGTGACCAAGCCGGAAGACAACGAGACCGTTCTCGACATTTCGGGCCTCGACGTGCGTTTCTCGACACCCGATGGCGAACTTCGCGCCGTCAAGGGCGTCGACATCAAGGTACGGCGTGGCGAGACCGTCGCCATCGTCGGCGAATCCGGGTCCGGCAAGAGCCAGACCATGATGGCGACCATGGGACTTCTGGCCGGCAATGGCCGTGCGACCGGTTCGGCCCGATATCGCGGGCGCGAATTGCTCGGGCTCAGGCCGAAGGACCTCAACAAGGTGCGCGGCGCCAAGATCACCATGATCTTCCAGGAGCCGATGACCTCGCTCGACCCGCTCTATCGCATCGGCCGCCAGGTGGCCGAGCCGATCGTGCATCACCAGGGCATCGGCTACGCCGAGGCCCGCAAGCAAGTGATCGAGCTGCTTCGGTTGGTCGGCATTCCCCATCCCGAGCGGCGGGTCGATGCCTATCCGCACGAAATGTCCGGCGGACAGCGCCAGCGCGTGATGATCGCCATGGCGCTCGCCAACCAGCCGGACGTGCTCATCGCCGACGAGCCGACCACCGCCCTCGACGTCACCGTGCAGGCGCAGATCCTCGCACTGCTGGCGGATCTGCGCGAGCGGCTCGGCATGGCGATCGTCTTCATCAGTCACGACCTCAATGTCGTCCGGCGCTTTGCCGACCGCGTCTATGTCATGCGCTATGGCGAGGTGGTGGAGGAGGGACCGATCGAGGAGGTCTTCAGCCGCCCACGCAACCCCTATACGCAGATGCTGCTCGCGGCCGAGCCCACGGGCAGCAAGGCGCCGCCGCGAGCGAGCGCACCGGTGCTGCTGGAGGGCCGGGACGTCAAGGTCAGCTTCCATCTGCCCGGCGGGGGCCTGTTCAGCCGCCATGCCGCCATCGAGCTCAAGGCGGTGGATGGCGTGTCGCTGCGCCTGCAGCAGGGACAGACCATCGGCATCGTCGGCGAATCCGGATCGGGCAAATCCACCCTCGGCCGCGCCTTGCTGCGGCTGAATATCGCTCAGGGGCACATCCTGTTCGACGGCAGTGACATCTCCAAAGCGGACCAGACGCGCATGCGGCCCCTGCGGCGGGCGCTGCAGCTCGTCTTCCAGGACCCCTACGGCTCGCTGTCGCCGCGCATGACGGTGGGCGCCATCGTCACCGAAGGGCTCAAGGTGCATGAGCCGAACCTTTCCGCCGCCGAGCGCGACAAGCGCGCCATCCAGGCCCTGACGGAGGTTGGCCTCGATCCTCTTTCCCGCAACCGCTATCCGCATGAATTCTCAGGCGGCCAGCGCCAGCGTATCGCTATCGCCCGCGCGATGATTCTCATGCCGAAGGTCGTGGTGCTGGACGAGCCGACCTCGGCCCTCGACCGCTCGGTGCAGAAGCAGATCGTGGAATTGCTGCGCGAGCTGCAGGCCGCGCATGATCTTTCCTACCTCTTCATCAGCCACGATCTCGCAGTGGTGAGAGCCCTCTCCGACTACGTGATCGTCATGCGCGAGGGACGCATCGTCGAGGAAGGGCCGACGCGCCAGATCTTCGACGCGCCACGGCAGGCCTATACCAAGGCCCTGATGGCGGCGGCGCTCGGCAAGACTCTGGAGGCGGCGGAATAGAAGCGTTCGGCGCGAATTTGCGATTCCTGGCTATTCGATATGAAGATAAAGCACTCTACGGGGCCATAAAAAATAAGTGAATCGGAAAGCCGGTGTTGACAGTGCGGGAGAGGCGCGGCGCTTGAAGCGCTTGTCTTCAAGCGATCCCTTGGGTACCCGGTCAAACCGCTCGTCAGTGCTCGTGTCAATCGATGGTGCTCTGCGTGGCCCCCTCCTCCGCCGATGACACAGGCGTTGGATTACGTTGAACATAAAATGAACGGATCTTGACTTCCGTTCGTTGCCATGCTTTATTCCCTAACGGAATGAAGCGTCAGCAGCCGGCGTATGATCAACCCGGCTCCGAACGCTTCCATCCACCCCGAAAGCCTATCCACGCGGTAGGCGTGCGGCGGTCCTGCTTCTTTCGAAGCCGGCCTCCGGGGGTGATGCGCGGGACAGACGGGATCGGCACCCCATGGAAGTGCCTCGCGATGGAAAGACCACGCGATCAAGATCCCTGGACGGAGCGTGACGGGCTTGAGCCCGGCAACGCCTTCATCCCCATGCCCCGCCGATGCGGTGAAGACGGCTCATGCCACTGTCCGGCCAGGACTGCAGCGCTGAGCCCCTTCATCGAGCCGGCTGGTCAGGTTCGGATGGTCCGTGCCATCCGCTCCCGGCTCGCCTCCGCCTGCAGAAGGCGGAAAAACAGGTGGCCTTGCACGCCTTGTCAGCGCGCCAGGCGACCGGAACGGGGCGATGGCGGCTCGCACCGACAGTGCGGCCTGCATCTTCCATGATTCTGCTTTCACGGCTGCCCTGCAGCCGCCATCGCCCGGTTTCTCTTCATCAACCCAGCCCGGGAGGGCGTGGGAACGAGAGCGTTTGTGCGTTGCGGTGAACAAGTGGCGGAGGCCAAAGAAGCTGACGCCTGGGGATCGTCAAGAAATCCGTGACTCGGCAAGCCGGTGTTCAGCGAGCAGGAGAGGCGCGCAAGCGTCACGCTTGAAGCACTTATTTTTTAACGATCCCTAGGCGCGTGCAACGATCACATGCGCCTGGATCTTTCCGCAGACCGGTCCTTCGCCGAACTCCCTCGCGATCGCCTGCGCGGCCCGGCTGGTGACGGCCTCCAGGGCTTGCGGGTCGCGGGCTTCGATCTCGTTGCGCAACGGCGTGCCCTGACAGTAGGCGATTGCCGGGACACGGGCATTGGGAGCCCTGCTTTCGTGTTGAAGCGTCACGATCTCGATGGCTGAAAAGCCGGCCTTGCCCAGATCGGCTTCGATCTGCGCGATATCGTGGTAGCCATGTGGCGTTCGGGCCAGGAACCGGGGCGGATCGCTTGGAAAATAGCCCTCTGCAGCCACCGTCACCAGACGAGCGAAGTCATTGGCCTCGATGCGATCCCACGCATTGAAGACAAAGCGACCGCCAGGTTTGAGGACGCGAAGCGCTTCCCGGTAGCCGGCAACCTTATCCGGAAAGAACATCACGCCAAACTGACAGCAGACGGCATCGAAACTGCCTGGCTCAAAGGGCAAGTGCAGGGCATCCGCCTGTCGCCAGGCTAGCCGCTCGTCCGCGCTCTGCCTGGCGGCGGCCCTGTCGAGCATGGCCTGGTTCAGATCGCTGACGATGTAGCGAACGTCCTTTCCGAGAAGCGGGGCCAGCGCACGCGTTACAACACCGGTCCCCGCCGCAGTCTCGAGAATTCGGGTCGGAGACGCATCCGCGACCCGTCGTGCCAGGTCCGCGGCATATGGTTCGAAGATCAGCGGCACCAGATAGGTGTCGTAAATCCCAGGGATGGATCCGGTGAAGAGCTTGTCGGTGGCAGACATCCGCGATGCTCCTGTCCCTGTTGAGGTTCCGATGTGCCCAGCGCAACCCGGGGGCGCAGCAATTCCCAACACATTGTATCCTCGCCCCAGGACATCCGTCATCCCATCGTCATCCCTAAGTCGTATCCGCGACAGCCAGCGTCGTGACTCGGATTCCCTGAGAGCGACGAAGATAGGGATAGCGGATGTGAGCACGGTTGAAGCGCGTGGCCCGGCGAAGGGGCATGTGAAGCAGGCAGTCGAACACCATAAATTGCTGTCGCTCCGCGGCATCCAGGACCGGCTCTTCACCCTCGCCTTCAGCGGCCTGGTCTATGCCCAGATCTGGGAAGATCCCGAGATCGACATGGAAGCGCTCGCTCTCAAGCCGGATGACCGGCTCGTCGCCATCGCCTCCGGCGGCTGCAATGTGATGAGCTATCTCACCGCCAATCCGGCCGCCATCACCGCCGTCGATCTCAACCGCCACCACATCGCGCTGAACAAGCTCAAGATCGCCGCCGCCCAGCACCTGCCCGATCACGATGCCTTCTTCGACTTCTTCGCCCGGGCCGGCAAGCACGGCAATATCGCGGCCTATGAGGGCCATCTGCGCGCCCATCTCGATGAAGATACCCGCGCCTATTGGAACGGCCGCGACACGCTCGGCCGCAAGCGCATCGGCTATTTTGCCAAGAATCTCTATCGCCACGGCCTGCTCGGGCGCTTCATCGGCCTCGGCCATTTCCTTGGCAAGCTGCACCGCATCAATCCGGGCGATCTCCTGGCGGCGCGCGATCTCGCCGAACAGCGCCGGGTCTTCGACGAGCGCATCGCGCCCCTGTTCGACCGCCCGCACATCAAGTGGCTCACCCGCCGCCGCGCCTCGCTCTACGGCCTCGGCATCCCGCCGGCGCAATATGACGCCCTCGCCGAAGCCGCCAGCGATGGCGGCGAAATCGCCGATGTGCTGCGCGAGAGGCTGGAGCGCCTCGCCTGCGACTTCGATCTCAAGAACAATTATTTCGCCTGGCAGGCCTTTGGCCGCGGCTACAAGCCCGAGGGTGACGGCCCGGTGCCGCCCTATCTCGAATCAGGTGCCTACGAGGCGGTGAAAAGCCGCGCCAGCCGCATCGATGTGCGCCATGTCAACCTGATCGATCATCTCAAGGCCCAGCCCGCCGCAAGCCTGGATGCCTATGTCCTGCTCGACGCGCAGGACTGGATGACGGACCCGATCCTCACCAAGCTGTGGAGCGAAATCACCCGCACCGCACGCCCCGGCGCCCGCGTCATCTTCCGCACCGCCGCCGAGGACAGCCTGCTGCCGGGCCGCATCCCCAGCGATCTCCTAGCCCGCTGGTCCTATGACCGCGAGCGCTGCCGCGAATTGACCGCCCGCGATCGTTCGGCCATCTATGGCGGCTTCCACCTCTATGAGCTCAGGACGGTCCATTGAGCGCGCAACCAGAGATCAAGTCGTCGGCCCAGGCCGCCGAGGCCATGAACCGGATCTATCGCTACCAGCGCTATATCTATGATCTCACGCGCAAATATTATCTGCTCGGCCGCGACCGGCTGATCGCCTCGATCAAGCCCGGCGCCGGCGATGCGATCCTGGAGATCGGCTGCGGCACGGGGCGCAACCTTGTGGCCGTCGCCAGGCGCTATCCGGCGACGCCGCTCTACGGCTTCGACATCTCCACGGCCATGCTGGAGACGACGAAGCGCTCGCTCGCCCGCCACAATCTCGGCCGCGTCACCGTGGCCCAGGCGGACGCCACGCGTTTCGAGCCGACGATGTTCGGGCGCCAGGGCTTCGAGCGCATCTACATCTCCTATACGCTGTCGATGATCCCCGACTGGCGCGCCGTGCTCGAACGCGCCACCTCCAGCCTCAAGCCCGGCGGGCGCCTGCTGATCGTCGATTTCGGCCAGCAGGACGAACTGCCGGCCTGGTTCAAGCGCTTCCTCTTCGCCTGGCTCGCGCACTACCAGGTACACCCGATCGCCGAGATGGGCCCGGCACTGGCCGAGATCGCCGAACGCAAGGGGCTGAGGCTGAGGACGGACAAGATCTGCCGGGGCTATGCCTTCTATGCGGAGCTGGAGCGGGCGGGCTGAGCTGATATTGCCGTGAGGTCAGGATCAACAATCCTGGTCGCGCTGCCCCTTGTATCTGCAGGAATGATTTGATGCACGATAGAAGCGACGAGCCCA
>NZ_BSPC01000030.1 GCF_030160835.1 Labrys miyagiensis
CCTCGATTGCTGAACAAGCGATCTTCGAGTTCCCGCATTTCGAGCTCATGAGGAGACATGTGCGACAGCCTTTTTCAAAGCAGCAAAGTCTTCGCGCAGTGCTTGAACTGTGCGGAGGGGGACGGGCGTCCAGTTTTTCATGCGAGTCCTTGCCGCCAGGAGACATGTCAGAGCACCGATTCCAAGGGCGACGGACACGATCAGCGCGGCAAGCGCCGGCGTAATGCCTAGAGAGATAATAAACAAAACAAGGGCGGCGAGCGCTACTGCCACACTCAGCAGCAAAACGACGCCCCCGGCAATCCCCAACATGCCTGCAGACAGCATGATAGAGGTCTTGGCTTTAACTTCGGCTTGGAGCAGCTGAGCGTCCTGGCCGAGTTGGCTGCCCAACTCGGCCCGGGCGACTTCCAGGAGCCGAACAAATGAGACGTTCGGGTCATACGCCATTTTGCAGGTGCCTATGCTGACCGACTCGAAGCGCGCATTAATCGCGACAGAACGATCCCCGCGACAAGACCGCAGCCAAAAAATGCGGCTGGCTGACGCTTCGCAAAGTCGGAAACGGTATCAAAAAGCTCACCCACGTTGCGATCGCGAATGTCGGTCGAAATCTTTTCGACGCCCTCGGCCGCGCTACGAACGATCTTCGCAATCTGAGGGGATGTTCCTTCGATTCCGTCAGCCGCATCCTTTGCCGACCGTGCGAGATTAACGACCGCGTCAGCGCCAGCGGTCTTGTTGCTCTCGACGGCTTCCTTGAAAACCGCGGAGGCATCAGATGCAACTGCGCCGGCGTAGGCCTTGCCTTCCTCTGCGGCCGTGGACGCCAGATTCTGGACGTCCTCAATGGCGGTGCTGGTGGTATCTCTCAGCTTGGCGCCGGCCTGCTTCGTCTGAGCCATCGGGTCTGATGGCGCTCCGGACGGAGTGGGATTGAGATCAACGTACCGGGGCTCGCTGCCACTATAGGGAGTTGTGGATTGATCGGTATTCATTGGTTTGTTCCTTGGTTGGGGCACGCACGAATGACAATTCCAGATTGAATTGGCTGTGCAGCAACACGTCAGAGCAAGGCATAGTTCCACTGCGTTATCGGCTTGCGCCGGTTTCACAATTTGAAGGTTTGACCGGCCTTAGTGTCCGATGTCGCGCCCGATCCCGCTGGAGGCGCAGGCGGGTGGCCAGCGCAAATCAGAACCGTCGGCGTTCGCTGGCTCAGTGAGGAGGCTTGGGCGGCCTCCCCTTCCTGTTTGTGTTATTTGAAAATGCTGGAAGCTCGGCGATGAATTGGAGGCGATCACCGGCTCGAGCGAAGAACAATAAAGCCGGCAAAACGTTCCCACGCAAATACGAGGGCGGCCTGAAACAACGCAGCGCCAGCCTGTATGCCGCAATCCAGCAGTTAACCCTAGGCATCGCGGATCGGTCAGTACTCTGGGTAAAACAAAATCGAACACCGGCGTAGGCAGGCCGATGTATACATTCCAGATAGGAACACTAAGGAAGAGTACCCCTGTCTCATAGTGCTGGAAGCGTTTCCTTTCGTGACCGAGCCTTATGGCACGACGTTGCGCAGTACAATGCGAAAAGCTGGCAATGTGAAAGCTAGCGTTGCAGAAACGCTCCGGTGACGACCACAACAGCCGCTGCAGTCATCACGGCGGTCGCCAGCCAGCCCCAGAATTTCAGGCCCGCACTTATGACGCCATCTCCCATAATGTCTTGGCGCGCCGACAACAGCATCAGGACGAACATGATGGGAGCCGCCACAATTCCATTGATGACAGCGCTCCAATAAAGCGCTGATATCGGATTTATGGGCGTCAAATTGAGAGCGGCCCCAATGGCCGTTGCGACAGCAATGACACCATAGAAGGCTTTGGCGTTCAGTGGCTTGCGGTCCAGCCCAGTCGGCAAACGAAACATCTCTCCAACAGCATAAGCCGCTGAGCCGGCAAGCACGGGGACGGCGAGCAGGCCGGTTCCGACGATTCCCAAAACAAACAGAATTTCCGCGCCTGCGCCTGCTACTGGCTTGAGCGCCGCTGCGGCTTCAGCGGAGCTGGAAATATCTGTCTTGCCTTGGGCGTTCAATGTTGCCGCAGCGGTAACGAGGATGGACAACGCGATGAGGTTTGAGACTCCCATCCCTGCAAAGGTATCGAGGCTGATACGGTTAAGGGCGCCCTTCGACTGTTCTGGGGCATCCTTAAGCCTCTCACGCTCATCCTCGGCGTTCAGGTCTTCGACCTCCTGCGATGCCTGCCAAAAAAACAAGTAGGGGCTTATCGTCGTGCCGAAGATCGCAACAATGCCTGTGACGTATTTGAGATCCAGGGACAGCGAGGGAATGAAGAGACCGCGCGCAAGAGCGCTCCAATCAATTTTCACCATGAACAAAGTGGCGACGTACGCAAGCAGTGCGAGCGTGAGCCATTTGAGAATATTCACATATCGCTTGTAGCTGGTGAAGACCTGCAAAACAATGCACAGGGCACCGATGCCGAGGGCATAGAAGAACTCCGGTCCGCCGACCAACAGTTTAATTCCGTCGCCCATCGCGCCTATGTCTGCGCCAATGTTGATGATGTTGGCGACTAGCAGAAAAGCGACGCTAATATAGACCAGCCAATTTGGATAATATTTCCGAAGATTGCCAGCGATGCCGCGCCCGGTTGTTCGCCCGATGCGCGCGCTAATTATCTGCACCGCGGTCATCAGCGGGTAGGAAAACAGCAAGGTCCAGCTCATGCCATAGCCGAACTGAGCTCCGATCTGTGAATAGGTCGCTATGCCGCTAGGATCATCATCCGAGGCACCGGTGATCAGGCCGGGGCCGAGAATGGAAAGCCAGCCTTTCTTTTTCTTTTCCGGTTGAGGAACTTGTGAAAGTCCAACGTCGGCCTGATCGGTCATCGGGGTCGCCCACCCCGCATCCGATCCGGGACGGCGCGCTTGTTGCGGAGTTCCCCTAAACGTCGCAACGCTTCCCGGGTTCCATTGTCTATGTGAGGAACCCCGTAACCTATGCCATTGCCGCCGGTCACGCCGTAGACCTCACCATTGATGAAGCTCGCCTCGGGCGACGCTAGGAGCACATAGACTGGTGAGAGCTCAACTGGTTCGCCGGGGCGGCCCAGATCACTATTCTCGCCAAAGTGTTCCACCTTCTCGTCAGGTTGGCCTCCGCTCGGTTGAAGAGCAGTCCACACCGGCCCGGGCGCTACCGCATTTGCCCGAATGCCCTTCTTGATGACCTGTTTGGAAAGTGCCTTGGTGTAGGCGACGATACCGGCCTTGGTCGTGGCGTTGTCGAGCAGAATTGGGAAGGCTCATAGGCCTGCACCGAAGCGGTGTTCACGATGGCGCTGCCAGCGGGCATATGCGGAAGAACTGCCTGCGTGATCCAATGCAAGGCGTAGAGATTGGTCTTCAGCGTTTTATCGAAATCGGCCGTGGAGAGTTGCGCGATATCTTTGCGGAACTGCTGGCGAGCGGCGTTGACGACCAGGATATCCAGCCCACCCAAGCTTTCAACGGCTTTTTCGACCATGGCCAGGCACCAGGGTTCCTTCCTCGATGTCACCAGGCAACGCCCCGGCTTTCCCTCCCTCGGCCTTGACGAGTTCAATGACCTCGGCTGCGTCTGCTTCTTCATTGGGAAGATTAAGAAATCGCGACGTCCGCGCCTTCACGAGCGAAGGCAATAGCGACGGCGCGGCCGATACCAGAATCGCCCCCGTCACGAGCGCCTTGCGTCCGGCGAGCTTTCCGCTGCCGCGGTAGCTCTCTTCGCCATGATCCGGCTTAGAATCCATCTCTGAGGCGAGGCCTGGTCGTAGCTGTCACTATTTCGGAAAAGGCGGTGCGGGATATTTGCTGCGAGGATCTTGCAGGGCAAATTGATCTGACATGCGGTGTTCTGTGTTGAGCGTTCATGGCCGTTCCGGATGAACGTAGGGCTTTTGACGGAGGTTCCACTTCTCACGCATTTCAGGAACAAATTCCGCCCGTAGGAGTTCGATTGAGCCCGAAAAAATCGAGTTCTATCTTCGATGAGCGAGATATTGCGTCCTTAGACAGGCCAGACTTTTCCAGCCCTATGAAACGCACGTGCATTTGAAACAACGCCGGTGCCGAATGAGTTCAGTGGAGGGCAGGCAAATTGCCAAAGCAGAAGGAAGCGTGGCAATGCGTTCGAAACAGGATGGAACGGGAATTCCTCCCTACGCCGCCGAAACGGCGGCTGAAATCAGCAAGCTCGGAAATGGCGGCCGCGGTAACTCGGAGAGCCTCATGGACGCCGAGGAAAAAGGCGTGACGCCGCAGTTAATTGCAGAAACTGCCAAGCGAGCGGAGAGGGCTATCTCGGGTGAAGTCCCACCTTCGCACAACATCGAGAAACCTCATGACGATGCGCGCATCGGGGAGATAGCCTATTCGATCTGGCTAAAGGAAGGCCAGCCCCATGGCCGTGACCTCGATCATTGGTTTCAAGCCGAACGGATCAACTCCACCAAACGATGACCCTGCCGAAGAGCGCTCACTAGAAGGTCCCTTAGCGAGGTCGTGCGGGTACCTGACTTAAATCCCGCTATGCAAATCCAGTACCTTCTCGGTTCAATTGACCGGATCCGCCTTCACCAAGTCATTTCGTAATCAGCACAGAAATCAAGGGCGGACATACGCTTGCACGGTGCGAAAAAATATCGGTCTTGTTCACTTTGACAAAGCGACGGGTTATGTCCCCTCGACAAGGATCCGCGTCAGCCGACCGTCGGCATCCTTACCCCACCAATGGCCTTGCTCATTGTCGTAGCCGTAGCCACCTTGGAACGTCTGGGCGCTGCGAATGGCGCTCTCAAGCGCTTCTTCGTGCGTCTCATAAGGCATAGAGCCGACATTTCGCTGCTGGGTTTCGTCGACAATTTCGATGAGTTGATATGGCATGTGCAGCTCCCTGAAATCGTTTTGAGACACGTTAATTTTTTGTGCCCGGCGAGCAAGGGCTGCGGATATTCGAGCCTCGGACCGAATGCGATTATTGAGCCTCAGATCGAGGAGGAAGATGGCGATGGATTTCAAGTTCGGCTACGCCACGCGGCATATTAGTCTCGGACGAGGGGGAACAACCAGGGGTACCTGCGCTTTTAGCATTGAAGGGTTCGAAAGAGTCGAGCCTCCTCATCAGCAAAAAGAGGTACCCGATGAGAAGCAAGCTACTCGTCACGGTCGCCGTCGCGGCGTTCTCCACCGTGCTAGCCGCAGGCGCCGTCTTCGCACAGGACGAATTGATCCCGAAGCGCAAGCAACAGCAGGAGGGTGCGCCTCCGGCCACGCAGCAGGAGCCTGCCAACAAGATGCAGACGCCACAAAAGAAACTCGATCAGTCCCAGCAGGCACCCGCCACCGAGCAGCCTAAGCCGGCCGAGCAAGCCGGCGCACCTGCCAAGAAGCCAGTCGAGAATACGGAGCAAGCGACGCCGGCCAACCGCAATCAGGCTGATACCAATCAGGCGCAGAAAGGGTGCGCCGCTGGCCAGGAGGGGAACTGCCAGCCTCCAAAGACCCGCAAAACGGGCAACGCTCAACCAGGCACCACGATAAAGCCGAAGACCAATCTTGGTCAGCAGCAGCCTGAGCAACCTGCCCAGCCCCAGAAAAAGCCGATGACCGGCGAAAACGTGCAGCAACCCGCGACACCCGGGGCGAAACCCGATCAGACCCAGGCCGGAACGGCCCCGACCGGCAATCGCACCGACGTCGACATCGTCGGCTCTATCAATGTGCCCAAGGATAGAGCCAGCCAGGTGCGCGACAGGCTGTTCCGCACCGGCGAGCGCAGCGATGTCGGCGTCAATGTCAATATCAATGTCGGTGAGGCGCTCCCTGCACGCGTGCGCCCGCGGCCACTGCCGGTCGACATTGTCGAAATCGTTCCGGAATACCGCAACTATGACTATGTCATCATCCGTGACGAAATCGTCATCGTCGAGCCTCAGACGCACAGGGTGGTTGAGATCATTCGGAAGCGTGGCGGCCCTGCCCACGCCAATGCAGCCAACAAGATCAGGCTGACGGCCGTGCAGCGCCAGGAGATTCTGCGCTATGGCAGAGAGCACCGGACTTCCAACGTGGCCCCCGCTCTCGATGTCGAGTCCGGCGTGAGCGTACCAGGCGATGTTGAACTTGTGCCAATGCCCGACAGCATCGTCACAGAGGTCCCGGCTATCCAGAGCTACGACTTCTTCATTGATCAGAACGATGAGGTCGTGCTCGTCGATCCGGAAAGCCATTCCGTGGTCGAAGTGATCCAGGGCGATTGATCTTCCAACCCGACGCCGCGAGGCGTCGGGTTCAATTTGCCGGGGGAACCGGGCAGTCCATAGCGCCTCTTTGCAATTCAGGTATTTCCGTAGACATCATTGAGTTGCATAACGGATTTCCGAAAGGCCGAAGCCGCACATATGGTCATCGTGCTCTGGTCCGTCGCATTGACACACTGATCATCGGCAAAGGCTAGTGTAGGCAATCTCGAGGTCAAGACCTCGCCAAGAATTTCAGCTCGAAACGAGGTTATCTCCATCAGATACAGCGACCCACCAGATATCGGTACATCTTCCCGGTAACAACTACTCGTGGATCGTGAAGGTGGGCAACATGCCATTCGTTATATCGCAATTGCCCGTCCCACGGCCTGTTTCAACATAGGCCAATGCCTCTTTGGTCCACTCGAACCGGAAGACCACCTGGTTCATCCCAGGGCGCATGTCGGCCACCTCGATCGGGGAGGTGATCTTTGCGAGCCCTGCTGCCCAACTCGCTCAACCTTGAATGGACCACAATCGCTCTCTATGTTGGAAGGTGCTGAGTAGATCGGCTTGCCCCGCGTGTTTTAATTGCGTCGAGCCTGACTTCTCGTCCCATCGAAATTGATTGCTGCCCCTTGGTACACCTCGCGTGCCGGCTTTCTTCACGCTCCAATTCATAGAAATCCGCTTGTCTTAAAGAGAAGCGGTTCGCGGAACATAATGCAAATTGATCTTATACCAACGGCCCTAATCATTGACCGATATGGGCCCAATCACGCATTCCGATTGAAG
>NZ_BSPC01000031.1 GCF_030160835.1 Labrys miyagiensis
CCTCGATTGCTGAACAAGCGATCTTCGAGTTCCCGCATTTCGAGCTCATGAGGAGACGTGTGCGACAGCCTTTTTCAAAGCAGCAAAGTCTTCGCGCAGTGCTTGAACTGTGCGGAGGGGGACGGGCGTCCAGTTTTTCATGCGAGTCCTTGCCGCCAGGAGACATGTCAGAGCACCGATTCCAAGGGCGACGGACACGATCAGCGCAGCGAGCGCCGGCGTAATGCCTAGGGAGATGATAAATAGGACAAGGGCGGCAAGCGCTACCGCCATACTCAGCAGCAGAATGATGCCCCCGACAATTCCCAACAGGCTCGCAGACAATATGGTGGATGTTTTGGCTTTAACTTCGGCTTGGAGCAGTTGAGCCTCCTGGCCGAGTTGGCTGCCCAGCTCGGCCCGTGCGACTTCCAGGAGCCGAACAAAAGAGACGTTCGGGTCGTTCTCCATTTTATTGGTGCCTATGCTGTCCGACTCGAAGCGCGCATTAATCGCGACAGAACGATCCCCGCGACAAGACCGCAGCCAAAAAATGCGGCTGGCTGACGCTTCGCAAAGTCGGAAACGGTATCAAAAAGCTCACCCACGTTGCGATCGCGAATGTCGGTCGAAATCTTTTCGACGCCCTCGGCCGCGCTACGAACGATCTTCGCAATCTGAGGGGATGTTCCTTCGATCCCATCAGCCGCATCTTTTGCCGATCGTGCGAGATTAACGACCGCGTCGGCGCCTGCGGTCTTGTTGCTCTCGACGGCTTCCTTGAATACCGCGGAGGCATCAGATGCGACTGCGCCGGCGTAGGCCTTGCCTTCCTCTGCGGCCGTGGACGCCAGATTCTGGGCGTCCTCGAGGGCGGTGCTGGTGGTATCTCTCAGCTTGGCGCCGGCCTGCTTCGTGTGAACCATCGGGTCCGATGATGCCCCGGTCGGATCGGGATTGGGATTAACGTATGGGGACTCGTTGCCGCTATAGGGAGTCGTGGATTGATCGCTATTCATTGATTTGCTCCTTGTTGGGTACGTACGAACGACAGTTCCAGATTGGATTGGATGCGCAGCAACACGTCGGAGCAACGCATAGTTCCACTGCGCTATCGGCAGGCCACGGTTTCGCAATTTTGAAAGAATCTCCGGCTCCTAAGGCTAGATTTTCCCGCCGAAGACCCGGTCCGGTGCCCTTTGCAATTCAACACCCTCTGCCCCTGGAGCTGACTAAAGAGGCTCGAGCGCCCTCCTCTTCTTTCTGCATTGGATGAGAATGCTGCAAGCACCGCGATGAACGATTGATTGACTCGGCCGCAGAACAATAGAGGGATCGTGTCCCGCAGGGTGGTGTAGCTTTTGGGCGTCACCGCGTTTTTTGGCAGGGGTCGGCGGTTTGATTAGCTTGCCAGAGCGGTCAAGCTAGCGAGAGGATCATCGCCTAAAGGTGCGATGGTTTCCAGTGTCATATAGCGAGCACGCTGAACCGCCCATTCATCGTTTTGTTCCAGCAAGATGGCCCCAACGAGACGGCGGATTGCCTGCTCGGTGGGGAAGATGCCGACGACATTGGTCCTGCGCTTGATCTCGCCGATGGGCCGCTCGATTGGGTTGGAGGAATGCAGCTTGGCCCAGTGCTGCGGTGGGAAGTCCATATAGGCCAGGACGTCGGTCTCTGCCTCATCCATGAGTTCGGCGAGCTTTGGCACCTTGGGCCTGATCTGGTCTGCAACGGCGCGGAACTGGGTCTTGGCGGCTTTGGCGTCCGGCTGGGCGAAGGCGGTGGCGATCAGGGCCGCGACGACGCGCTTGCCCTTCCTACCGGCATGGGCGGCGATATTGCGCATGAAGTGCACGGTACAACGCTGCCAGGATGCGCTGAACACCTTGGCCGTGGCGGCCTTGATGCCTTCATGGGCATCGGAGATCACCAGCTTGACACCACGCAGGCCCCGCCGCGAGAGCTTTCGCAGGAAGGCCGTCCAGAAAGTCTCGGCTTCCGACAAGCCAATATCGATACCAAGCACCTCGCGCCGCCCGTCGGTGTTGTCCGCGCAAACGCAAAGCGTTTGTCGCGAGGCAACCGCGATGGTGACGGCGATGCTGACGACGCGTCCAGCCTGGCGTACCTTGAGGTAGGTGGCATCAATCCAAAGATAAGGCCATTCACCTTCGAGCGGGCGCTCCAGGAAGGCTTCGACGCGTTCGTCAATCTCTTCACACAGTCGCGACACCTGGCTCTTGGAGATGCCGCTCATACCCATGGATTTGACCAGTTCATCGACCGAACGGGTCGAGATGCCCTGGATGTAGGCTTCCTGGATCACCGCTGTCAGCGCCTTCTCGGCCATACGCCGCGGTTCAAGAAAACCAGGGAAGTAGGAGCCCTTGCGTAGCTTGGGGATGCGCAACTCAACCGTACCCACCCGCGTCTCCCAGTCGCGATCTCGGTAACCGTTGCGCTGGGCTAGTCGATCAGCACTCCTCTCGCCATGGGCCGCGCCCGTCAAAGCGCCGACCTCGAGCTCCATTAGCCGCTGGGCCGTGAAGCCGATCATCTCCCGCAGAATATCCGCGTCGGGGTTCTTCTCAACAAGCGCGCGAAGCTGCATCATCTCGTCGGTCATTGGTGGTTCCTCGGTCAGGTTTGTGTCAGCAAACCAACCCTAACCGGAAAATCGCCAATGACCGCCCGCAAGCCCGTTCGCTCGCTACGGCGCTATTGAGGGCGCGCGAGCGAACGGCCTTGCTCTGTCCAGCTACACCACTCCCAGGGACATGACCCAATAGAGGCGGCAAAAAAGTTCCGACGACAACACAACAGCGGCATCAGTCAACCCGTAGGCCCGCTCCCGCATGGCCTCGCGACGGGTATCGTTGCTGAGCAGTCCTCCCATCGCGCTTGCGAAGGCGCGGGTATCCATGGTCCCTTTGTTCCTGCGATTCCGAGCGTCCTCGAAAGCGGGTAGAAGGCACCCTCGGCAAGATTTCACGGAGGATGGGGCGAGACGGAACGATCCCAGGAATTCGCAGGTTGCAGACTTGGTAGCGGCGAATGAGAGATAAGTTCCATGAGCGCAAGCCTTATTCAGGCCTCACGACGAAACGTTGGTGCGCCCCGGATTGGTCTTCCGGACGAAATCAATAGCTGGCAATCCCGCCTATCGGCCTTTGCCGCCCTTTGTGAGAAGCGAGCCGGCGAGGCGGACGAACAGTCTATCGTACACCCGAGCGTCGTTGAGGCGTTTCACGCGCTTGGAGTGGCGGCTGCTCCCTTGCCAACGGGGTTTGGCGGGATAGGGCTAATCGAAACAAGCGAATGGTCAGCTCTGTTTGACACCCTTCGGACGTTTGGCGCAGCGGATCTATCGGTCGGCCGTCTGTTTGAAGGACATGCCAATGCCATCGACCTAGTGCATCGGTATGGCACCGACGCCCAGTTCAAAAAGCTAGCAAACGCGATCCAAGGCGGGGCGTTGACAGGTGTATGGGGAGCGGACGGCGCCAATCCGCTTCAAGTGAGGCAAGTTGCAAAAGGTTGGCTTCTAGAGGGAGGCAAGATCCTAGCCTCCGGCGCTGGCTTAATCACAAGACCTTTGGTTACCGCCGGCAGCGAGGCAGGCCAGCGTCTGATCCTGCTCGACCTTAAGCCGGGCGAGCGAACAGATCTTTCTGGGTGGACCCCCCTTGGCATGCGTTCAAGTGCGACGGGCTCAGTCGATCTATCCGGTCTCCTGGTGTCTGATTCCCGTCTGATAGGTAGACCGGGCGACTTCATGCGTCAGCCCCATTTTTCGGGCGGAGCCTGGCGTTTTTGTGCGGTCCATTTAGGAGGGGCCGAACACCTTGTTGAACTCTACCGCGAACAACTTCGCCAGCGTCAACGCGACAACGATCCCTACCAGCTACAGCGCATCGCAACATGTGTCTCGGCAGCCGGCAGCGCGGCCTATTGGATTAAGGCCGCGGCGCGTCAACTGGCTCTTAGATCGGAGGAAGCGGAAAAGTCGGTGGCGTTATCGAATCTTGCGCGTGGTGTGACCGAGCGCTCTGCATTGGACGTCATGGAGGCGGTCCAGCGCGGTGCTGGTCTATCGGCTTTCATGCGAGCTAACCCAATCGAACGCGTGGCACGAGACCTCAGCACCTATCTGAGGCAGCCTGTTCCCGATCTTGCCATGGCTGAGGCCGCCCGCTTTGCGCTCGCGGACGCAGGATCTATCAAGGACATGTGGGATCTCGATGAGGGCTAGTTCTTATCTCAACAAAATCGAAGCATTGCCCTTTGCCGGCCTCGAAATGCTCGGAGGCGGCGGCATGACTGTCTTAGCGCCCCACCCAGACGATGAGGCGCTGGGGGCCGGCGGCCTGATTGCTGCATGTCTGGACGCGGGAGTTTCGGTGAATGTCGTCGTCCTAACCGACGGCGCCGGATCCCATCCCCATTCCAGGCTCTACCCAAGACATCGATTGATCAAATTAAGGCGGGAGGAGTGCCGAAATGGCCTCATAGCGCTAGGTCTCCCCCCGGAGGAGATCAGCCATCTTGATCAAGCGGATACCCGGGCGCCGACGACGGGTCACCAGTTCAACCATGTTGTCGCCGAGCTTGAACACGCAATCGAGCGAAATGCCTCCACTGCTCTTGTCGTGACCTGGGACAAGGATCCCCATTGCGATCACTTTGCGGCGGCTCGGATGGCAGGGGAAGTCAATAAGTCAAAGCCGAATTTGATCGTGTGGCACTATCCGATCTGGGGATGGTACTTGCCGGGAACGAAACGCATCGATCGCCCCGGGCCAGAGGGTTTCAAGTTCGATATCACGCCGTGACTCGAAAAGAAGCGTGCGGCGATTGCCTGTCACGCTTCGCAGGTAACCCTTCTCATCGATGATGACCCCGACGGTTTCATGTTCAGCACGGAAAAGCTCGCGCGCTTTCATCGGCCCACTGAGTATTTCATCCGGAGCCCGGCATGACCAAGCAGTCCCTCGGCATAGATTATTTCGAAACGCTGTACCGCGCAAATCCCGATCCTTGGAATTTTGCGACAAGCGACTATGAGCACAGGAAGTATCAGGCAACGCTAGACGCCTTGCAGCGCCCGCTTTATGCGAACGCGCTTGAGGTCGGTTGCTCCATTGGGGTTCTCACGGCGCGTCTCGCAACTCGATGCAAGACTTTGAATGCAATCGACCTTTCACCGTCGGCAATAGCTAAAGCGATGACGACATGCAGCGCAGTTCGCAACATAAGATTTAGCGTAGGCGGTGCGCCAAACAACCTCCCGCTTGGCCCGTTTGACCTGATCGTGCTCTCTGAGGTCTTGTATTACCTCGATAAGGAGGACTTGCTATCCTTGGCGACATGGTGCTGCCACTCGACTGCGAGCGAGGCGGACATCGTTCTGTGCCATTGGCTTGGCCCGACTGACTATCCCCTGAGTGGCGACTACGCCAGCAAGCTATTCGTGAAGGCTATGCAGCCTTGCCTCGAAAGTCACGCCATCCTCCATGAAGAAGTCTATCGCCTCGAGCGGATACGGCTGTGCGCGAAGGAATTGTAGCAAGGCTTCCGCTCGCGCGATTTCAGCGGGCAGCATGGAGGGTCGAAGCGGATTGCGATACTGCAGCGATGAATTTACGGCGCACAGTTGCTGCCAGAAAATCTCGAAGCACCCCTGCTGAAGAGTTCTGAGTAGTGCCGCCATTTCCCCGCTGGGCAGGTCCAGGCCCCTTAAGATGGCGGATTCTTCCATAAATCCGATTTCGCTCGCCCGGCGTAGGTGGCCTTTAATCCACGCCTTTCTTGTGATGGTGAAGGCCGATTCTAATTCGTCGTCGCATTGAGTATCGACAACCGCGTGGCGCAGTTTCATCGCGTCGGCAGCCCCGCCGGCGGCTCTCCCGTCTAACCGACAAGAGGTCGAGACACAGACGTCCATCGAGTGGCGAACCTTTCCGCCGGCGCACTCCACCGCAAGTGCAAGTGCCGAATCCTCTCCAGTTGGTCGGCTCGGGAGGCCTCCGATCATCCGGTACATCTGCAAGGTAATGGCAAGACTGGCGCCCGAACTCACTTGATGGTTTGGCCAGGGGTCATGGGGGCGCGGATCCAGAAGGGCAAAGATTTCGGCGACAACTGCGTGATAGTGTTCTTCGAGGAAGCCGCGGTGTCGGAAGTCCATGCCCAATCCACTGAATTCGCCAGGGTTCGCGTCGATGTAACCGGCGACGCAATCGGCCCCAAGCGCGAACTCCCGCCAGGTCGTTGCCAGCCAAGTCGGAGCGACCACGCTATCCGCATCGGTCGTCAAGATCATGCCGTTGGTCAATCCCTCGCGCTCGAGCCGGTCAGCCGCACGATCCATGGCGATTTTGCGGGCAAGGCCAGCCGCAGAACACAGGTCGGTCGAGCTGGCCTCCAACACGTCGACGTGGAGCGACATGTTGGCCGCCACTTGGCGGGCTTTTTCTGCGGTTTCATCGCGGCAATTGTTGGCAAATAGCAACACTCGATACGCGTCGGGCGGGATACGTCGACCTGCTGTGTCCCGTTGGATAGAAAGCGCGGCGAAGCAATCCGAAATCCGATCTTCCTCGTCGCAGGCTGGTATCGCAATGATTGTCGACAGCGCTCCAAATTTCTCCCTAGAGGAAGATGCAGATACGACAAAAGAGGAGCTTCGGACGTTATTCATCGTTTCCTAGAACCGGTACTTCGAGATGGAAGACTTAGGATTAATGCTTGGGTGTAAACGTCCAGCTCGAACGGACGTTCCACGAGACTTGCATCTGGCAGTTTGTCCAAGGAGCAAAGCAGTCAAAACGCGCTTCAGCACGGGTCCAGCGCGCAAGCCCACACCGCGAGCCTGGGGTTAGCCTATTCTGCCCCGGTCCTTTACACAGAAAAGCAGGAGCGCGACTTCGTTGAACGCGTGCGAAGCGTGACGTCTGGTCCTTCGACCAAGCGCCCTCGAGGCGTACGTGGGATCTCCTTTCATGGTGAGCTGTGCCTTCGTTGAATATGCAAGCGTTGGCGAGGGTGATTGCGATGTTCTGGAAGGAAGAGTTAAATATTTGCGTCACGCGCTATTGTTTATTGCTCGCACGAATATAATAGAACGCGGCGATATGAGATGGGATTGGCTAATCTAGACATTACTATGGCTTATTGCGTCCATAAATATGCACGGCGATGCATGGCTCTGGTCGGCAATGGCTTGGCGGAGCCTGCGCTTGTCTGACGATGGAGCACCCTCGGAACATTGGCCGTAGCGTTGAGGTTTCAGACGGCGGGCTATAACCGCTCAAGGAAAGGAACGACTCATGTTTGGAAAAACCGTTACGACGGCACTAGCCGCGTTGCTCATCGCCGTTCCCGTGGCAGCTTTTGCGCAGACGACGAACGCTCCGTCCGGGACGCCGTCGGCATCGCCGGGCGACGCCACAAGGAACACGGGCGACAATAGCGGCCAGGCGGGTGCCATGAAGGGCCACGGCATGAAGATAAAGACTGGCACCGCCTGTAAGCCCACGGCGAAACATAAGTGCAAAACCAAGGGTACTATGTGAGTTTTCAGCCCCGCTTCGGCGGGGCTGACCGTCATGGGAGAGCGGTGCGCTCGAAGATCCCCAACACCCCCGCGGCATTGGGCGACACGTGGACGATGTGAGACCGATGGCGACGCTAATTCGGGAAACCAACGCAAAGGCAGGTGAAATGGGGATGACACCCACGAGGAGGGCGAGGCAGACCCGAGGGTTCCAGTGCTCGGCCCGGGGCGTAGCGGCGCATTAGACCTCTCGGAAGCACGTAAATGCTGGCTTATACCAAAGGCCCTAATTATCGACCGATGTGAGCCCAATCGCGGGTTCCGATTGAAGTAATTACATTGGGTAATGCCGTGAGCTTATTCCAGGCGTCGCATGCAGCGTCGATAATGTCCTCATAGGTCTCGAAGACTCGATTGGAGAGTCAGTTTGTTCTGAGGTACTGCCAGACATTCTCGACGGGGTTCAACTCCGGGGAGCGGGAAGGCAACAAGATCAGAGTGATATTGGCAGGGAGCGTTAGCTTGTCCGTTGTATGCCATCCCGCTCGGTCGAGGATGAGGGCGGCATGGGCGCCCTTGGCGACCATGCAACTGATCTCGTCGAGGTGCTCCTGCATGGCTGGCGTGTCGGCATAGGGCATGGCCAGGCCGGCGCCGACACCACGAGCCGGGCAGACGGCACCAAACAGATAGGCACTCTGATAACGCTGATCCGCCGGCTGGCATGGCCTGGTACCGCAGCGCGCCCATTGGCGCACAAGTCCGTTCTTCTGGCCGATCCGCGCCTCGTCCTGGAACCAGATCTCGATCGGTTTGTACTTGGGAAGATGCGCCAGATTCGCGTTCAGCGTGGCCTCGAAGTTTTTTTAAACGCCGCGATCGTTTCGGCCTTCTGGCCGGGGTGACGCGGACGGGCGCTGATATGGGAAAAGCCGATCTGCTTGAGGATCTTGCCTATCGTGCGCTCATGATAACTGATGCCAAAACGTTCCTCGATCACACGCTTCAAATCGACCCGGCGCCAGCGTACTACGCCATCCTTGGCCCGATCTGGTCCCGTCTCCACGATATCAGCCAGTTCCGACAACTGCTCAGCACTCAGACGGCACGAGGGGCCCTTGTACCAATGGTCCTGGAGGCCATCCGGACCGTGCTCGTTGAATTGGTGAACCCAGTCGCGCAGCGTTTGCCGGTCCATGCCGCCAATCCGCGCCGCCTCCTCGCGGCTGCGTCCTTCCAACACGGCTGCCAGCGACAGTAGTCGGCGGCTCTGATTGGCATGCTTGCCACTGGCCGCAAGCCGCCGGAGCTCAGCCGGCGTGTAATCCGATCGTAGCTTCACTGCTGAGGGCATGGCGTAGGACCTCCCAACGCCATGGAATCAGATCATCATGATTTGCGGAATCCCCCTGAGTCAGAAATCGAGGCCTTTGGTATTATTCGCGATAGCGATCAAGGTGCGATGAGAGGTTGGGGTCGCCACGAAGCGCCGCCGACCATCAAAGCCGAACAGCGCCAAAGCCGTCTCTGCGGGTCCCACGGAACGTGGCCGTATCTGGAATCCTCACAAACGTCGCCTCGGCCGAGCCAAGGCAACCCTCCCCTGCCCCATCGCTTTCACCTGGTCAAAAGGAAGGGGGCGCCGAAGCGCCCCGAGTTTCACAGAGGATATCAACTGAGGCTAAACCCTAGGCAGCGTAGGCAAGTTCCAACTGCTTGGCGAGCGGCGAGCTGATGAGCTCGTAGATCGGGCACTTGCCCGACCTGATGGCTTTGACGACATCCTCTGCATCGGCGAGGAGCTCTGGGTCGGCGCGACCGTGTGGGAGACCCGGACTTTCTTCGCTGCAAAGTCGAGGCCCCCAGCATAATGGAGGCTGACCGCACCCTTGGCGGTCTCGAAGGTGAACGCCACACCCGCCTTCTCGAAGGCGACGCGAGTATCGAACTGGCAATCACGCGGGTCTGGATGGCGGAAGCAGCCTCGCGGCTGTTGCCTTCGAGCACGTCTTCCAAGGCCAGCGCCTCATCCATTTGCTCGTCGACCCGGCCGGTGTCTGGTCAACCTGGACCTCGCCTTGGGCACCTGATCCACATAGGCACCGAGCACCGCCACGGGAGCTTCGATGTCGCTCTCGGTAGGCACCGTCTCCACAACCAGGTCGGCGTTGCGGATGAGGTTGAGGATGTCGTCGCCGAGGCTCATGAGGCGGGCTCATGAAGATGAGACGGGATAGCTGCATAACACAACGGCACTAGAGCCCGAAGAACATGATTAAAATCTCTAGGAGATCCGCATTTTGCTGGAACCGACGATTTTCTCGACACTAATTCTGAGTGCCTTTGCCAGCTTCAGGTATGTCACAAGAGGTGCTTCTAGGCTGCCTGCCTCAATGCTTCTAACCTGAGGTACTGGAACTTGCGCCTTTTCCGCCAGCTCTTCAATGCTCAAGCCTTCCAATTCCCGCCAGGTCGCGAGCGCGGCCATCGTGGTATTGTGCGTCCCGGCGTCGATGGCTTTTTCGGTATTGGGAGGGTGTCCCTTCAAGGCCCGTTGCGTGTCGGCGCGGCGCCGATAGTACGGGCTGCACGTCACCGTCAAATCGCGTTTATCTGGATCCGCTGACTTAAAGTGTTTATCTTTCATGCCAACCTACCCGCGGCCGTTCTTGCCGCAATAGCTCTCCTTATTTGAAGTTATTTAAAGATCCCGTTGAAGTGTCACGTCTTTCGGGGAAAGGGCTCTAAGTTGCAAAAACTTTCGCACCAATCCAACTTTATTTCCGGGCGCGTAACACCTCAACGGAGCACGCCGAGGTTACATGCCATTCCCTAAATGGGAGTGGCATTCTGCTTGTCGATCAGAAGTCCATGCCACCGCCGGAAGGCATGGCCGGGCTCGTCTCTTTCTTCGGTTTTTCGGCCACCATCGCCTCCGTTGTCACAAGAAGGCCGGCGACCGAGGCCGCGTCCTGCAGAGCTGTGCGCACAACCTTGGCAGGGTCGATCACCCCTTGGTCGAAGAGGTTGCCATATTCCCCTGTCTGGGCGTTCCAGCCATGTGCATAGTCTGAGATTTCTCGCAGCTTGCCGACAATGAGTGAACCTTCCCAGCCGGAGTTCTCGGCGATCTGCCGAGCAGGCGCCTCGACCGCCCGGCGGACGATATCAATGCCAAACTTCTGGTCCGGATTGTCGGGGGCAAGCGTTTCCAGGACCTTGGCGGCTCGCAGCAGGGCAACGCCACCGCCTGGAAGGATTCCTTCCTCGACTGCGGCCCGAGTGGCATGCATGGCATCGTCCACGCGGTCCTTGCGTTCCTTCACTTCGACCTCAGTGGCGCCGCCGACGCGGATCACCGCAACGCCGCCGGCGAGCTTGGCCAGACGCTCCTGGAGCTTTTCGCGATCGTAATCGGAAGTGGTTTCCTCGATCTGCGCCCTGATCTGGGCAATCCGGCCGTCAATGTCCTTCCGTGCGCCTGCGCCGTCGACGATGGTGGTGTTCTCCTTCTCGATCACCACCTTCTTGGCCCGACCAAGCATATCAAGGGTGACCGTCTCCAACTTGATGCCGAGATCCTCACTGATAACTGTGCCAGCGGTGAGGATGGCGATATCCTCCAGCATCGCCTTGCGCCGGTCGCCGAAGCCAGGAGCCTTGACCGCCGCGACCTTCAGACCGCCGCGCAGCCGGTTGACCACCAGTGTCGCCAGAGCCTCGCCCTCGACATCCTCTGCGATGATGAGGAGCGGCTTGCCGGACTGCACCACCGCTTCCAGGATGGGGAGCATGGCTTGAAGGTTGCCCAGCTTCTTTTCATGGATGAGCACGTAGGGTTCCTCGAGCTCGACGCGCATCTTCTCCTGGTTGGTGATGAAATAGGGGGAAAGGTAGCCGCGGTCGAACTGCATGCCCTCGACGATCTCGAGCTCGGTCTCGGCGGTCTTGGCCTCCTCGACCGTGATCACACCCTCGTTGCCGACCTTTTGCATGGCCTCGGCCAGGAAGCGGCCAATTTCGGCGTCGCCATTGGCCGAGATCGTGCCAACCTGGGCGATTTCGTCATTCCTGGTGACCTTGCGCGCATTGCTGCGCAGTTCCTGCACTACGGCATCAACCGCCTTGTCGATACCTCGCTTCAGGTCCATGGGGTTGATGCCGGATGCCACGGCCTTGGCACCCTCCTTTACGATGGCCTGGGCGAGCACGGTGGCCGTGGTCGTGCCGTCGCCGGCCAAGTCACTGGTCCTGGAGGCGACTTCGCGGACCATCTGGGCGCCCATGTTCTCGAACTTGTCTTCCAGTTCGATTTCCTTGGCGACGGTGACGCCGTCCTTGGTGATGCGGGGCGCGCCGAAGGATTTCTCAATCACGACGTTGCGCCCCTTCGGGCCGAGCGTGACCTTCACGGCGTTGGCGAGGATGTCGACACCGCGCAGCATTTTCTCTCGTGCGTCTGAATGGAATTTGACTTCCTTGGCAGCCATGGGATCTCTCCTTTGGTAGGCAGCTATCTGAGACTGTGATGGGAAGAAGCCGTCAGGCGGCCTTCTTCACTGTGCCGACATTCTCGATCACGCCGAGCACATCGCTTTCCTTCATGATGAGCAGGTCCTCACCGTCGATTTTGATTTCCGTGCCCGACCATTTGCCAAACAGGATGCGGTCACCGACCTGGACGTTGAGTTCGACCAGCTTGCCGGTCTCATCCCGCGCGCCAGGGCCGATCGCGATGACCTCGCCCTGCTGCGGTTTCTCCTTGGCTGTATCGGGTATGATGATGCCGCCTGCTGTTCTCTCGTCCGCTTCGATGCGGCGGACCAGAACGCGGTCATGCAAGGGACGGAACGTCATATCGCTCTCCATCAGGGACAAACAATGTTGAGATGCTCCTCCGCTCCGATCCGGCGACCGGAACAGGGCGCGCAACCCCATGCGGGCATCACGCGCAAAATCACGTGGTTGAAGGCATTTTCGATTTCAAGACGCCTGCCAAAAATTTTTAGCAGTCTGTCGCGACGAGTGCTAAGACTTTGATTGCGTGGATATATTGGACGTGTCCCCGTGTTTATCAGGCCAATAAGCGGGCTAGGGCCGGGACTCGATCGATGAATGTATGATTGGCCTGCAAGACCCCTTGAAATGCCGCCAGCGTCGACTAAATCGTAATCGCCGGTCGCCCTGTGGGATCGGCATTTCTCCCCGGACGGTGCTTTGTCCGGGGAAAGACCTAACTTGTATCCATGTTGCTTCACAAGGAGGATGTGGCTATGAGAACCACTCTCGACTTTGCTCCGTTTTTCCGGTCGAGCATCGGCTTTGATCGGATGCTGAACGCGCTCGAGGCCACGAGCCGTCTTGAGACGGCCGACAATTGGCCCCCCTACGACATAACCAAAACCGGCGAGGACGACTACCGCATCACCATGGCGGTCGCAGGTTTCTCGCATGACGAACTGGGCATCACCCAGGAGCGCAACGTCATGGTCGTGTCGGGTCAGAAGACTGGGGAGGACCAAGCTCAGTACCTGCATCGCGGCATTGCCGGGCGCACCTTCGCGCAGCGTTTCGAGCTCGCCGATCATATTAAGGTTGGCGGCGCAAACCTCGACAAAGGCCTGCTGACGATCGATCTGAAGCGCGAGGTTCCCGAAGAGATGAAACCGCGTCGCATTGAGATCGCGGCCGACAATGCTTCGACGACGGCCGGAACCAGCCAGGCCGAAACCGGGAAGCAAGCAGCCTGAGGCTGTTCTTCACGGCCGCTCAGGTAAGGCGCCAGACGAAGATGTCCGGCGCGGCGGAGAAACTTTTGTCAACTGAGTAAATACAAGGAGACAGATGATGAGTGTACGTGATCTGATTCCATGGGGCCGCAACAACGGCGATCAGCTTCCAACCCTTTTCCGCAATGGGGAGCGGGACCCGTTCCTGTCGCTACATCGGGAGGTAAACAGGCTGTTCGATGATGTTTTCCGCGGCTTTGACACCAAGCTACCGGCCTTTGGCAGGATTGCCTCTGCCGGAGCTGGCTGGCCGAGCGTCGAGATCTCGGACAACGACAAGGAGATCAAGGTCTCGGCCGAGGTGCCGGGTCTGGCGGAAAAGGATGTCGAAGTATTGCTGAGCGAGGGCGTGCTGACTTTGAAGGGCGAGAAGCGCTCAGAAACCGAGGACAAAGAACGACAATTCTCCGAGCGATTCTACGGTCAGTTCGAGCGGCGCATCCCTGTCGGGCTTGAGGTCGAGGCAGACAAGGTCAGTGCACGGTTCAAAAACGGCGTGCTGACCGTCACGCTACCCAAGACCGCGAAGGCGCAAGCTCAAATCAAACGGATTGAGGTAAAAAGCTGAGTGGTGCAGGGGCGGTGGCATGGGCGTGTCCGCCGCCCCTGCAAATAAAACAGGAAAGAGCCTACTTGCTCTTGATTTAGCTTGGTTCAAATCTGGCAATGAGCAAAGCGTCATTTGAACAGCCCGTCGTCTTCATGCTTCGCCCGAACTTGCTGCAGCGGGTCGGTAATATTGCTGAGGCCTCCTATTTTCTCTTGCATTGCTGGCCGCAAGAAAGAGGTCCGGCTTACCTGGCCGCACGCGACGCATGTTATCTCGCTGCCCTCGGTCAGATGAGTGCCGATGACTGCCGCCGTGCTTTCGCCAGGGCCCTACCTGAAGCAGGAATGCCGAGCCTCGACGAATTCGGTAACAGCAATTGCGCCTGTGCGGATGGAGACAGACCAGAGCCGGAAAGTGGATATGTCTGGTTTCCGGCCGACACAAAGGCCAGCGCGGTTCCGGCACGCCGCGAAGAGCTTTCAAGCAATCTAACTATGTCGGAAGTGGGGAAAGCCCTTCGTCGCATGCGCGAGCGGCACGGTGGAAACCCGCCGTCACTGTGAAATTCGAGAGGTGATGCCTATAAGGCTCGATGCTTTGTAGCAAAAAAGCTGAATGGAATCCTGGGCTCGGGAGGGAGCATCCTGAGCGAAGCGAGAAGGAGCATGTTAGGCGGCGAACCTTCGGTCGCAAGCCTTTTTCTAAGATAGCACTGACGAAGGAGGATGAAATGGTGAACATTGGCGATGTCGTTCGCGTCAAATCTGACGCAGTTTCATCACTTTCAGAGAGGGTTGACGCCGAAACAACTTTCGAAGTGATCGCCCTGCATTTCGGTCCTGGCAACGATCCGGAGGGGAACGTGGATTTGAGGCGCCCGGACGGCAAAATAGAACCGTGGTTTCCGGCTTCACGGCTCGAAAGGGCTTCTGCGCGTCAAAGCAATCGGCGGCAACGCTAACGCCGGTTTTAAGGTCGGGCAGTATCGGCGAGGCCTTAGCGTTCGCCCTGACTTTTTTGAAGAAGGGCGTCGCTTTCCATATCGCTAGCCCCTTGGGGAGGGTAAGAGCAAGATGACCGACGTAAGTTCACAGATTGATAGAATGAAACTTGGGGAATTGATCCAGCGAGTTAAGGAAGGCGAGAAACGTGATCCCAAGTTGGATTGCCAAATTGCAGTCGCCCTTCAGTATATCCCCGACGCGCTTGTTAAATATAGCAATGTCCGAGCTCATCCAACGTCGACAATAACCATGCTGTACAATGCCCCCGGGAAGGGGGAGACACCTGTTTTTATTCCAATGCTAACGTCGTCGCTCGATGCCGTCGAAAAGCTGAGAGCATGGGGCCTCCCGACGTGGAAGGTTGATGGCTTGCAGGCAAAGAATGACCAATACATCGTCCGGGCAACTTCAGAGTCCGGCGCCAATGTTCAGGCCGCGGCAACCACGGAGGTTCGCGCGAGACTGGCTGCGGTCCTCCAAGCGTTTCAGCGCGCGAATGAGTGAGCGCAGCGCGCCTGCTGGTGCCGCGTGCGGTGATAAAATTATTTTGCCCCGGCACTTGAAATGGCTGCCATTCCTCCCACCTCGTTGCCCGTCGGGTGCCCTTTGGGGCCTGCTGCGGACGTAGGCGGCGTCTGGCGTCCTGCTTGTAACCATGTTGCTTTCACGAGGATGTGGCTATGAGAACTTACGACTTCACGCCTTTTGCTCGATCGGCAATTGGTTTCGATCGCCTGTTCGATCTCCTGAATGCGGGTTCCAAGGAACCGATCGAAGGCCATCCCCCATACGATATTATCCGGACCGGCGAAGACAGCTTCCGCATCACCCTAGCGGTCGCGGGTTTCAAACCCAACGATTTAACCGTGACCGCACAGCAAAATCTATTGACGGTCACTGGCCGCAATACGGAAGCGAAGAACGGCCCGGAGTATATTTACCAAGGGATCTCGGTCGCACCCTTCGAGCGCCGCTTCGATCTGGCCGACTATGTCGAGGTCGACCATGCAAAGTTTGAAAATGGCTTGCTGCACATCGATCTGGCGCATCGGATCCCTGAGGTCATGAAGCCCCGCCGGGTCGAGATTCGCTCCTCTGCACCTGCCGGTCATGGTAAAGCGGCCAAGGCAGCTTGAACGCTATGGTTCGAGGGGCGTTACCCCGCCCCCTCCCCGACCACGGAGGATTGTGTCATGGAAAAGCGAGCACCACGAACCGATTTTGATTTTTGCCAACTTCTTCATCCCGGATCGGCTTTCGATCATCCCAAGGATGTCGTTGCCGATCCGGATCTGACGCTCAATGAAAAGAGGGCGATCCTGTCCGCATGGGCTTCGGATGCCTGCGCATTGGAGGCAATTCCAAGTCTTCGAGAGATTCGAAAGGGCCACGTGGTTCCGTTCGATGACATCATGGATGCATTGCGCGCCCTCGACAGCGATCAAGCGAACAGTCGGTCACACTACGATCGGACGGCACGTCGCCGCCGTGCGCTGAATGGCCGGCATTCTTCGGATGAGGGTAGTCGTTCCCCGCAATGAGACGCGGGCGTGTTTCACCTTCGAATGAGCCCCGAACGTTGGCAATTTCTGGGCTTTGCTTCGGAAGTCCTGTGCGACTCCAAGAGGTGGCCAGACGGTGGCAATTGTAATGGACCAGGATCATGGACACTCACCGTTTCGACAAGCCGGTGCGCGTTCTGCAGGATGCGGGGGTAGACGATCGAGATTACGGGCATTGTTGAGGCGCTAGAGTTGATGCGTTGCCATTGGCCGGATGACGGGGGCGATATTTATGATCGTGCTTTGGATGCCTGCTGCAAAGCCATATTGGATCGCGCGAGTGTTGAAGCCGCCAGATGCGCTTTAGTCGACGCTCTGTCGGCTGCAGGGCTTCTGGTCGTTCGTGATTTTGAGCACATTCTTCCGGTGCCTGGCTACTTCGGCCCGTCGGGTCACAATCCGTAGTCCGGTAGCACATCCACTTGAATGAATCAGAACGAAATTTGGTCCCCCTAGTCACTTCGGTAGTAGCTGGTAACAATGAAGCGGCATTGCCTGAAACGCATGAGAGATGGAAATGTCCAGGATCGGTGCTACCCGAATAAAGGCCTTGCTGTGTATCGCGTTGACAACAGGCGTGATTGCAACCTGTGCGCGGGCTGCGAGCTTCAAGCGGTCTGGCACTATTGCGACCATTAGCGGGGTGATCGAGGATGGAGATGACTTCAGACTGAACGCGTTGTTGCGTCAGCCAGAAAAGATCAAGCTCATCTACCTGAATAGCCCTGGTGGGAATCTCTATGCGGCGTACAAAATGAGCGAGTCAATCAGGGCATCCGGACTAGCGACCGCAGTCGACGCTTCTCATGCCATTTGCGCGAGCGCCTGTACGGCTATTTTCGTCGGAGGCGTCCGGCGCTATTACCTCAACGCCCAATCCATTGTTGACGGAAGCCGCCAAGGCCGTGGACTTGGCTTTCACAGCGCCAGCGATTGGAACGGTGGCGCCCTTCACGCCAATCAGGAAAAGTCGGATATAGGAAACGGTCTTCTCGCCTATGTGTACCGCGAGATGGGAGCGTCGGAAGCCAACACGTTGACCGGTCGCGCCAACTACACGGGCGTCTTTTGGATATCCGGACGCACCGCATTGTCGCTTAACGTCGCCACGAGCTTAGCCGGGCCGTGATGCCATTCGCGTCAATGTGCGGCTGATCGGAGGGTGGCCAGCAGAGACCTCCTTAATTTCTGTTTGGGTGACTGGCAGGAAAAACTCGGAAGTTCAACAGTGTCCCCGTTTATCGGTTTTTACTCAGGCTAAAGGCAGTCGCAGGGCTCGGCTTGCTCCCTAACCCCAATCGGGGAACAACTGTCCAGGTATCCACCTGATCTTGGCGTTACCGCCGATTCGATGCAGCGGGTTCGTTCATCAACATATGCGGTTCGTCCACTCGCTGCTGGCACCCTATTCCGTCGGCTAGCTGTTTGGAATTTGCATGGACGCAGCGCTGCGTTGTCACGACCCAAAAAAGGGCCGGCCCCTTTGGGCCGGCCCTCCTCGTAGCTGTAGCGGCCGCGCGATTAAAGCTTCGCCAGCATACGACAAAGCTTGACGAGATCGGCATCATAGGACTCGGAGGCGCCGACGATCAGGGCGCAGCGATTTTTAAGCGAGATACGCTCAGCGCGGCTCATGGTGGACAGTTCCGCCGAGACAGTGCCGACATTGACGCCCGTCCCCGAGGAGCCGGGATTCCCAGAGGTGGAGGTAGCAGGGGGAACATTGACGCCGATATTGGCGTTGACGCCGGTCGCTCCATTTACAGACGCAGCAACGTTGGCAACCGCCACCGGGGTGCCGGCCCTGATATTGGCATTCACGCCGGTCGCGCCATTCAGGGAAGCGGTTGCCTTGGCATTAACCACAGGCGTGATGGCAGTGATCCTGGCGTTTACGCCCTTGGCGCGCGTTGCCGATGCTTTGACATTGGCAGTGGCAAGCTTGGGCACGATGACTGTTGTGTTGGAATTCAAGCCATTGGCGTTGAGCGAAGTATCGCTGTTTGCAGTGACAGAACCCACGTTGGCGTTGACACCGACATTGGCGCCGCCGAGCGCGCCACCCACGGCGCCCACAGTACCGCCTACCGTGTTGCCGAGGCCACCCACGGCATTTCCGAGACCGCCGACGGCATGGCCGAGGCCACCCAATCCGCCACTGTTCTGAGCCAGCGCCGGAGCAGACATTACCAAAATACCACAAATGGCCGCCGCAACGGCCAATCCGTACCTATTCTTGCTAAGGATTCCAGACATCGAGGCCTCCGCCAGGGTTGAGTCCGACGTCGCGTTTGCTTTCCGAGCGTCGGATGAACGATTGCCTTTGAAACGCTTCGGATGCCGCCGGGTTCCGATAAATTGCGCAGAAATTTAGATTTTGTAAATAAGAATATAGAATTCATTCTCCAAATTGAATTGAAATTGCAAGATAAACCTATTTGCCATACCTGATGGCATTACGCTTCTTATAATAACAATTAGAAATACATAAGCAACTTTTGGAAAAGTGGCAAGAAACTTTTGGATGATGACATAAGGAATGCGCAATCCGTCTCGAAATCAAAGCGTTTTAGACCGACGTCGAGCGAGCGTTCGTCCAGATACAAGTTCTCAAGTGGTCAGCCACAATTCAAGTTCGATGGCGTAGAATACTGCGTTTGAGGGATGGCTCGTCACTACTTCTAAATGATTATAGGACGTAGAGCTGCCGGCCGCTCCCTCAGTCGGGGGCCGGTGCAACGTTCGCCGGGGCGGGCCATGGGATGCTGGCAGGTTAGCGATCCATCCCGCGATGCCCTTATAACAGGGCGCCGGCCGATTGTTGGACAGTTCCACGGACAGAGTTATACGAATTAGGCGACGATATTGATATTCGCCCGGTCAAGTCCAATCGTTGAACTGTCTCTTCGGCGAATTCATGTCTGTATTTCCAATGACTTCAAATCCTAGACAAGCGTTCAAGGTGTCGAATTAAGTCCCCTCATTCACCGGATTGAGCACGGCACGCGTCATGATCTCCAAGACTCCCGACGGAAAAGGTGGCAGCTACGCCTTTTACTCAGCACAGTATGCGCGGTTCGACACTCCCTTGGCTGCAGAAGTCAGGTTGGAGGCCTACGGTGAGGATTTTGGTCAACAGGGTTGGCGAACCATTGAAGAGCAAAATGAGATCATCGCGCTCATCCGTGATCAACCGCATGCTCACGTCCTCGATATTGCCTGCGGCTCCGGCGGACCTTCGCTGGCTATTGTTTTGGCCACCGGTTGCCGTCTTACCGGCGTAGACATCGAGCCCGAAGGCATTATGCGAGCCAGGCACAGGGCGCTAACGATGGGACTAAATCAACAGGTTGAGTTTATGGTGGCCGATTGCACCAATCGATTGCCATTTAACGAGGGTTCATTCGACGTGGCCATCTGTATCGATGCTGTAGTTCACTTGAAGGACCGGTCCTTGGCCCTCGCTGACTGGTTTAGGCTTCTGAAGCCCGGTGGTTGCCTAATCTTTACAGACGCCGCCGTGCTTACTGGCGCGGTATCAAAGCACGAAATCGACATTCGGGCCTCACAAAGTGACTTTGTTCTGGTCCCGCCCGGTTTGAATGAGGCGGCGATCCTCCAGGCGGGATTTCGTCTTCATAAATGTCAGGATACGACCCTTTCGACCGCCAATACGGCGCGTCGGCTACATCTGGCGCGAGAGCAGCGATCTGAAGGTCTAAAAGCGGAAGAAGGGGTTGAATGGTATGGGCAGCGACAATCGTTCCTAAAAGTCACAGCCGACCTCGCCGGCCAAACCAGATTGTCTCGATTCATCTATATTGCAGGGAAGCCAAATTAGGCGCCGATGCCAATGGCATCCCAAAATCGTTTGCGAAAATCACAAGTTCGCCTTTTTCAAAGCCTTTGTTTTTCGCAAGAGGGAAGCGTTGAACAGGCGTTGTCGCGGGTTGCGATGGCTGGGCGATCTCTGATCCGGATTTTCGCGGGGGGCCACCCGTCCAATGCGCCGCCATCCCGGCGGACGCCTTTGCCAAGACCACTTTAAGCGCGAGGCAGCTCGGACTATAGCGCGAAATCGGCGAAGCCCTCGCAGCAGCCCACTATCAACCGTTTCGGCGCAAGGGAGACATAATTCTGCGTTGGCGCCTATCGAGCGCTGAACCGTATTATGGGCGACAAAATTGCTTCCCAATTCCATGAGAGTCGACCACTCGTCGCTCACCAGGTGGACATCGGGAGCCACTCATCACTCATGATACGCTCGATTTCGGCCGTGGATGCCTCATCCATCACGGTGGCCCCCGCCGGGCCGACTGGGTTCCGGTATAACGATCCTGCGGACCTTGAACCAATGTTAGTACGGGCATCTTGGTCGTCCTTGTTTGTCCCGGACGGCCACGGCTTGGCCCCGATCAGCAACGCACGAAGCTCATATGACCGGGAGCATAAAGATTTGTGGGGCGGTCAGGTCGCCTGGGCTGTTTCGTCGTGCTCATAATTGTCGTTCGTCGTGCCGGCGCCATTGATGTAAGCGGTGTGACAACGCTTTGCGTGGCGCTATAGTTTTTTCAATTTGTGGGATCTTAGACGGGCTTTAGCCCAATATCGATCTTTTCTCAATCCGCCGGTCCCTGCTCGCTGCTGAAAGAAAGAAAGCGGAAATGTCAGGGTTCAGACGTTGCCGTCAATGCGACACTGATAATCGCGAGGGCCGGCGTTTCTGTGCCAATTGCGGGGCAGCCTTACCTCGCGCCTGCGACCAATGCGGATTTCTAAATGAGCCCTCTGAACGTTTTTGCGGAGGCTGCGGCGCCCGTTTGCTGGAGGTGGGTGCGGAGGGAGGGCTTGGCGTTCGCCACGAGCAGAGTGTCCCTCAAAGCGAAAGAAGGCAAGCGACCGTCCTGTTTTGCGATCTATCAGACTACACCGTTCTGACCGCCGAGCGCGATCCGGAAGACACACATGCCATCCTTCAGCGCTTTTTTGAGGCCGTGGACACGGTGATGGCGAAGTTTGGAGGTGTGGTCGAACGACATATCGGCGACAACGTCATGGGCGTCTTCGGGGCTCCCCTCGCGCATGACGACGATCCCTACCGCGCGGTGCTGGCCGCGGAAGAAATCCATCGAGCAATCGCGTCGATTGGAGAGGAAATCGGCATCGCGCTCTCGGTACATATCGGCATCGCGTCCGGGACGGTCATGGCCAGCCACACGGGCAGTAGCCTAAAGGCTGCTTATGCCGTGGTTGGAAGTGTCGTCAACCTGGCAGCTCGCATCCAGGGTCTGGCCAAGGCTGGCCAAACCCTTGTCTCACAATCTGTTCAGGAAGCCACACGTGGGATGATCGAGCTGGAGCCGTTGGGCGATGTCAGCCTCAAGGGCTTCGATATTCGCGTCCCCATCTGGCGGGTGGTCGGGAAGCGTCGGGACCGGGATACGGAATGGGGCATGCCCCTGATCGGGCGGCGGGGCGAGATCAGGTTGATTGGTTCGCTCCTCGCGGAAGCCCAGGAAAGCGGCCAGGGCAAAACAATCTACATTCGTGGAGAAGCCGGCATCGGTAAAACCCATCTGATCAGCGCTGCTGGAGACTTGGCCATAAGACAGAATTTCTCCTACCACAGGGCGCTTATTCTGGATTTCGGCGTTGGACAGGGCCGCGATGCGCCTCGAACCCTTATCGCAAGTCTAATCAATCTCAGTCCGGGAAGCTCTGACGATGATAGAACGGCCGCTGCTTCGCGTGCCATAGAAGAGGGCCTCGTGGCTCCCGGCAACGCGATCTTTTTGAACGATATGCTCGATATCCCTCAGACGCCCGAATTGCAGGCGCTCTACACGACCATGGATGACGCAGCCAGAATTAAGGGAAGGCGGCAACTGGCGTTGGATCTTTTTCGTGCTGCCAGCCAGAGGCGTCCGCTCTTCCTGGTTGTCGAGGATTTGCATTGGGCCGACCAGACCACGCTTGATACGATGGCAGCACTCGCCGAACTTTCCCAGAGAGTCTGCCTGATCCTTGCGATGACATCGCGTATCGATGGGGATCCGCTCGATGGCGCCTGGCGCGGCCGCGTGCATAACAGCATCACGACGATCGATTTGGGGCCCCTTCGCCCTGAAGAAGCGGCGGTGTTTGCCGAACAGTTGAGAATTGCCAATTCGAGGCTCGTGCAGCGGTGCGTGGAGAGAGCGGGTGGCAACCCGCTTTTTCTGCAGCAGCTCTTACGAAGCTCAGAGGAGAGCGCGGTCCTGGAGGACATACCCGCCACAATCCAGTCGTTGGTGTTGTCACGCATGGATCGGCTTGGCGCCTCCGACAAGTCCGCCCTGCAAGCAGCGGCGGTGGCGGGGCAGCGGTTCTCACTCGAGCTCGTCCGCGCCCTCATTGGAGATCAGGCTTACTCGCCATCCAATCTGATAGGCCATCAGATGGTGCAGCCAGAAGGTGACGAGCTCCTGTTTTCGCACGCGTTGGTGCGCGATGGGGTCTACTCATCGTTGACCCACGAGCGGCGGCGCCTGCTGCATCGCGCTTCGGCCGAGTTCTACAGGCGCAAGGACCCCATCCTGTATGCCGAACACCTCGAACAGGCAGGCGCTGCCGAGGCGGCGGGGGCCTATGCGGAGGCTGCAATTTCGGAGGCATCCGGCTATCGCTTTGATACGGCACTTGCCCTCGCCGAGCGAGGCAAAGCGATCGCGAAGGCTGCAGCAGATTGCTTCGTTCTTGACGCGCTGCTTGGGGACTATCTGCGGGAAACCGGCCGCGCCAGTGAATCGCTCGAAGCCTGGCAGGCCGCCCTCCCAAATGCGCCGAACAGCGCCGACCGGTGCAGGGCGTTGATTGGTATAGCCGCTGCACATCGTATCCTGAGCCGATACGAACCCGCGCTTTCTGCGCTGGCCGAGGCGCAACTGCTTGCTCAAGGGGAGGAGCAAGCGCTGGAGCGAGCCCAGATCCATTACTATCGGGGCAATATACGGTTTGCTCAGGGCGATGCGGACAAATGCCTTTCCGAACACCAGAACGCTTTGGCCGCGGCAAACAGCCTTGCCAATCCGGAGTGGACAGCTCGAGCCTGGAGTGGACTTGGAGATGCGCACTATACGTCCCGCCGTATGCAGACCGCGCTGAACGCATTCCAGAATTGCGTCTCGATCTGCGACCAGCACGGCTTTGGGCGTGTTGCATTGGCGAACAGAATCATGATCGGCCACTGCTTGAGTTATCTGCAACGTACGGATGAATCGCTTGAGATCATCGACAACGCAGGCAAGATTGCCGTACTCGCGGGAAATCCCCATGCGGAGATGTTCGCGATCCAGTCCCTGGTTACAGTACTCGTTGAGACCGGCCGTGCAAAGGACGCACGCGAATATTTCAAGCCAGCTCTTTCAAAGGCGCAAAAACTAGGAGCTCGCAGATACGAGGCGAACATATTAGCCAAAGGGGCCGAAGTTTTATTGCTGCAGGGTGAACATGATGAGGCCCTCAAGTCGGCAAAGGAGTCCGTAGCAATTTGCCGAGAGGTGGGAATGGGCTTCACAGGCGCCTATGCGCTTGCGGTTCTGGCCAAGGCGAGCAACGATCTTTCAGTCAGGTCGTCTGCTCTCTTGGAGGGAGAGGAGGTGTTGCGTCAGGCAAGTACGGGACACAATCGCATATGGTTCTATCGAGTTGCATCCGATGTTTATATCGAGGAGCGCAATTGGGATCAGGCGGACAGGTGCGCTAATGAGCTGGAAGCGGCGACGATCGACGAACCTCTTCCGCTCGTAAACTTTTTGAAATCCAGGATAAGGGTTCTTTGCAAAGCCGGTCGCGGTGAACATACTCGTGATGTCGGCCATCAAATTTCGCGGCTTTTGGAGCAAGGCGTTGCATGTCGGCACGACGACTGGCTGCCGGCTCTCTACAAGGCATCAGCGGCATTAGAGAGCGGTATTCAGGCGTAGCTCACGACGCGCTCAAGCGCCTCGAATTCATTCGCTGCCAAGATCGGGGCGCGCAATATGTATCCTCAGCCTGCACCGGTGCTTTCCCTAACGGAGCGGTCTGGCCTATGCACGACCGGCGAGCGACAATACGAGGAGGGGCGGGTCGTTCGCGATGGCAATGTTTTCGCAGCGGCCAGCGTATCAGCAGAAATTCATTTCACATTTGACATCGTTGCCGAGTTGGCTAGGCCCAAAGTCGCAAAGGCGATTCAGCTTGGCATCGAATATGACTCCGACCCACCCTTCGAAGCCGGTCACCGTAGCAAGGGTAAACCCGTTCACCCCGAATTTGGTCAGGTTGTAGACTCCGAACAGGGCGGACGCTCTCCGTCCAGCAATCGAACTGGCGTTCACCACGTCGGCGACGTTTCGTGGTCCATCTTCCGCTGCCGTCAGCAGGTGCGGCAGGCCGCATGCGTGATGCAGAGCAGGCCGCGCACATTGACGACCAGCATCCGCTCACATTCCTCGACGTCCGCTCCCACGATCGGCCCGATGAGCATGAGGCCGGCATTGTTGATCAGGATGTCGATGCGGCCGAACCGCCCGACGACCATCTGAACGGCGACCTCGGCCTGTGTCTGATCGGCGATGTATGAGAGGACGGCCGGTGCCGTTCCGCCCGACGCTTCGATCTCGGTGACGAGCGCGTCGAGGCGGCCCTGCCGGCGGGCAGGTAGGGCGACAGATGCGCCTGCCTGGGCCAGGCGACGTGCCGTTACCGCCTCGATCCCGCCGCTGGCGCCGGCCACGATCGAGACGGTCCCTTCAATTTCAAAACCATGAAGACATCTTTCTCATCAACCAGTCGGAACGTTTACGCGGGGGCGTCGAAGGCAAGCGACGCAGACAGCGCGTGCTGGGCGTCGATCTGACTCTGGATGGTCTTCAGATTGCCCTCGACAGCTGCCATGGCGTCGGCGCCCGCTACGAAGCGATGCGGGAGCTCTCCCGAGTCCGACAGTGTCACGAGCGCAGCAGCGAGCTTTTCAGGATCGCCGCCCTGCTGGCCGTTCATGCCCTTCAACGCGTTGATTGTCTGCGCCGTGCGCTCGGCATAGTCCTCGATCGAAAGCTCCGGCCAGATCGTAGAGGAACCCTCGACCAGCAGCTCCGCGCGGAAGTAGCCCGGCTCAACCGCCATCACGCTGATGCCGTAGGGCGCGACGTCGAAGCGCAGCGACTCCAGCCAGCCCTCGACCGCGAACTTCGATGCGGCGTAAGCTGCGCAGAATTCCTGGCCGGTGAGAGCGGCGGTGGACGTGACGGTGATCACCTGACCGCCGCCCTGCTTGCGCATGATCGGCAGAATAGCGCGGGTCACGTTCAACGGGCCGAAGAAATTGGTTTCCATCTGCGCCCGGAATTCGGCGTCGCTGATCTCCTCGAAGTAGCCGGCCTGGAAGTTGCCCGCATTGTTGACGAGGACATCGATGCGGCCGATGCGGTCCATGGCCGCCTGTGCGGCGCTCGCTGCCGCCTTCGGGTCGGTCACGTCCAGGCCGACTGTCAGCAGATTGTCGTGCGGTCCGATCGCCTTCAGCGTCCGATCAGCGTTGCGCCCGGTTGCAACGACAAAGTGTCCTGCAGCCAGCGCCTTCTGGGCAATGTCGATCCCCATTCCTCGGCTGGAACCGGTGATGAACCAACTTTTTTCTCAACCATAATGTCCTCGTTCTTTTCAGTAGCTAGGTGGCATCGCAAAGAAGCGGCGGTCGCCGGTGATGGGCCTACTCGCAGAATTCCGCACTATCGCCCTCTGCGGTGACGACGTTGGGTTGGCTAGGCCTTGCCGAAGAGGCCCGCGAAGTCGCTGGCAAACTGTTTGAAACTGCGTGGTGCCTTGCCCATGACGCGTTCAAAGTCGTCGGAGACAAAATCACCCCAGCCGCTGCCAAAAGCCGCCATGTAATCTTTCATTGAGTTGATTGACCATTCGTCGATACGCATTTCCTCAAAGGATCGCCGGGCCCCTTCAAACGGCAGCGCGGTGTATTTCACGTCCTTGCCGATGACTTCGCCGATCGTGGTGGCCACTTCGTTCATCGAAATCGAGGCTGGACCGGTAACGGTGTAGGTCTTGCCCTCATGGCCTGATGTGGTGAGCACTTTGGCCGCAAGCTCGCTGATGTCACGGGTATCAACGAAGCTATTCCTGCCGTCGGCCAACGGGAAATAGATCATTCCCTGCGAGGCAACGGTTGGTGCGATCATCGCAAAGTTCTGATCAAAGAAATGCGGCTTCAAAACTGTGTAGGCAATTCCAGAAGCTGCGAGTTCGGCGTCCGACAGTGCGTGAAGGCGGCTGTTGATGGTTGGTGCATCGTGCGCGGCACCGATAGCCGACATACGCACCACATGCGTGGCACCCGCCTGGCGCTGCCCACAGAGCATTGGAGCTTTGCTCCGGCGCGCGGGCCCCAGCCAGGGAGAGAATCCAGACGGTGTCGACGCCCGCGAAAGCCTCATCGAGCGTCCAGGGCTTTTCGAGATCACCTTGGTGGACTTCGATGCTTTGGTTCTTGCGCGCGGCGGCCTTTTCGGGATAGCGGACCAACGCCCTCAGCTTGTGGTCAGAGCCTTTGAGCTGCTCGATAATTCCGGTCGAGACCGTACCGGTCGCGCCAGTGATGGGGGAAGAAACGATAAGCCTGCGCCTGAAGATACTGCGATGGCTTTCGACAGCGGCGATGACGCTGTGTGCAATTGGGATGGGTGCCACTTTCTTTATGAAGTGAGTGATGACCTTGTGCTCTCTACGAACCGCGTGTCATCGTGCTTTGCCTGCTCCCAGCGCGTCGGGGATGCGGCGGCGGAATTCTCCGACGACGGTTTCGTGGGATACGAGGGATGCCTACAGCGGGCCGGCATTGGGTCGTAGAAGAAGTCGCCTGCCGCGGTTCGCTCGGGCGTGCTGCTGCGCTCTGAACCAGATCGGTTCGGGAGCGTTTAGGGCGACTGACGCGGGGCTTTGCCACGCCCAACGATCGACACAGAGATCAGGACCATGCGTGGACCCAGGGCAGGCTCGGATTTCCCCAATCGCTTCCTAGAATGTCAGAAGGACATGGAGGCCGCGGCGAACACCATCATTAACCTTGCCATCACCGCCGGCTGGTCAGAGGTCGAGGCTTGCTTGGTGGTACAGGAGCTTGCCGACTCCCGGCTGTTGGCCACCTCTGCCAAGGCCGAGACGGACGAGTTCATTCGACAGGCCCTGGCCAAAATTATCAAACGACCATCGAAGCTCGAATGATCGCACCGGAGACTGCCGGGATGATGCTCATGGGATTTCGGCCTTCAAAGCCAGCGCTTTGATCTTCACATCAAGGATTGAACTGGGAGAAGCTGCGCCGTCGCCGCAGATCAAAAGTCCTCAAGAGCGGCAGAAATCAAATTTGGGAAGGCTCAGCTCGATTGGGCCTGACCGCGTCGATGTAGCGACGCCGGCTCAAGAGCGAACAATCTGTTGATCTGGATTGCGGAGTGGCCAGTACAGGCCATCCTTTCGCCCGACAGAAACGGTAACGCCGCCCCTACCACGGCGCTTCCGTTTTCACGGAATTCGCGGATCTTTTGATTTCTGCACGACCTCCGTCATTGATTTCGGATCGTGGTCAACACCCGCTTCCACAACTTCGGTCGCCGCCTTTTGTTGGCGGCCCGGGCTATCGGGAAGGGAAGCGGTATCTGACTTTTCAGTCATCCCCTGATCCTTGGGCTTCTTGCCGCCAGCCCGCGCCGCCGCCTCAAACTCTCGCAGAGCTTCTGGCTGCAGCCCCTTCTCTTCCTTAGGACGCTTGGTATTGGACATCATTGCCTCCCGATCTCTGCGGCCCAGGACCGCTCAGATCAACGCGACGTTGATATTGGGGGTTCCACGAACGCGCTCGATGACGTCGGGAGTCATTGGTGACTAGATTCTCTCAATTGGAGGAACATGACGGGAGCTTCGATGTTGCTCATCCTCCTAAGGGTGAAACGGAGAAGGCAATGAGCAGCACGACCGACAAGATCAAAGGTAGCGCCAACGACGCCGCTGGCGCCGTGAAGAAGGGTCTTGGCAAGGCCACCGGCCAGAAAGACCTTGAGGCGGAAGGAACCGCCCAACAGATCAAAGGCAAAGCCCAGAAGATCGTCGGCGAAGCCAAAGACGCCGTGAAAAAGGCGATCGACTAGGTCAATAGACCCGAGGAGACTCGGGCCTTTCTTGCGGAAACTCAGCATGATTTTAATCAATCGATCCCTGATGCTGGATTACGCCAAGCAAGCATCGGAAACCATCGGCGCGGATTTGGGCCTTGATCGCAACATCTGCATTGCCTTCAATTACCTCAAGGGGCGGGTTTTTGAATTTCCCCTCGTGCTTTTGGCCAATGGGTCGCTTGCCTCTCAAGATGGCCTAAAGCTCGGCCTTGCTGACAATTTTACGGCATCCGTTGATGCAGTTGATCAGCTGCGTGTTGCCCTCTTTCCAGCGAGCGTCTTGAATGTGAGCCTGGTGGCTGCCCTGGACCGGCACTACGAATGCATCATCAGCGCGCAAAGCGCTCGCGGCGCATCGATATCTGAATTTGCACAGGGGGTTACGGAGCCGCTTGTTCGCCTGACAGCTCTCCTGAAGCTCGCGGCAGTTGCAGAGTCGGTGCCTGTCTTGAGTTAGCCGCAACAGAGTTGCAAGAGTCGAATTTAAGCGCTCTGGTAGTGTGACTATTAGGATTCTTGAAATCGCAATTATCTAATAATATTGAAATATACCATTTATTGCTTAGAATTGTGAATAATATTTCTCCGCTGCACTATGAAGGTCGACTTAACATAGGAATTGCTTGGAACCGGTCCACGCGGCCTTTGTTGAACTCCGGCCGTTGGTCATCAGGGCAGGACGTTGACTCATAAATCGCTGAGCCCTCTGCGTGCCGAGACGAGCTTCTAGCTACTCTGAGCTGCTGGCCGCGGCCTCGATCGCCAGCACGGGTGAGCGGCTGATCAGGGTATGACCAAAGCTAACGTCCCGCCGGGCTGCCCCTCCGGCGAGTTCGAGAAATGGGCCCAGGGTCAACCGGGATTGGGGGCTTCCCGGTTGACCGCAATGTTATAGCCGGCACCCCGTTATTGGAGCGGCGAACCAGGCCCCTCGGATGGTCCAGAGCCTTCCGCTCTTATGCGCCGACGGGCTCGTTGCAGATATCGACGAGAATGAAGAAGCGGGTCTCTGTCCAAGGTACGCAGCGCATCCATTATATCGTCATAGCTGGCCAGGCTTCCCTGGGGGCCGAATTCTCGCAACCATGGAGCGGCATCCAGCGCGCAAGCGTCCGATGCCCATGACGCCAATATCGCCCTTTTCTCATTGAGAGTGAGGTCTGGATCTTCCACGACGTCCAGAGGACTTTCGAAGGCCTGCGCGGGATGCAGCAGTTCATTCAAGTTCCAACTTTCGTTTCGCACTGTCATCGATGCCTCCATCTATCGATGCCTTGGGAGGGAAACGGCGACGAGCAGACCGGCGCCATTTCCCATGACAAATCGCTAAGCGGCATTGACATCCCCAAGCCGCTGTCGGCTTTGCGCCTGATCCTTGGCCGACACAATTTCAACGCGCCGAGGCTTCATCGCCTCTGGCACTTTGCGTGCCAGATTGATCTGCAAAAGCCCATTCTCGAACCCGGCGCTGTCCACCTCGACATAGTCGGCGAGATTGAAGCGCCTTTCGAAGGCCTTGGACGAGATGCCCTGATAGACATAGTCCTCCGAGCGGGAAGCCTCGGCCTTGCGGCCAGCCACGGTGAGCAAGTTCTGTTGCGCTGTCACCGTGATGTCGGAGGGAGAGAAACCGGCTACAGCCAAGCTGATGCGGAATGTGTCTTCGCCGGTGCGCACGATATCATAGGGCGGAAAGTTCTCGGCGCTGTCGTGCGACTGCGCGTTCAGCAGTTCAAACAACCGATCAAATCCGATCGCGGAACGTGAAAACGGGGTGAAATCGTAGTTTCTCATAGCCACATCCTCGTTGAAGCAACATGGGTATAAGCAGTGCGCCAGACGCCGCCGGCGCCCGCATCAGGCCTCGCAAGCACCTGATGGCCAACGATTTAGAAAACGAAACGAGCGGTTCAAGGCCTCGCTGAAAGTTTTTTGGGCCCCAGGCAAGAACGCCTGATGAGCCCAGAGCGCGCCCGCAAGGCCTCCAAATTATGTTCGCGGCGCCGGCCACTCCTAAGTCGGCCGATCCCAGCCTGGCAGTTGGAAATCCCGTTCTGATGCCCCCTGCCGCGAATAACCCTTAGCTTGCGGTTGGCGTGCCCGTGGAAAATGCTCTGGTCGTCGACCGGTGTGAGGCTGGTCCGGTGCTGGTCGTACGTATGGAGGCGGTGTGATTGGCGATGCCGCGCGCGCTCCATGATGATCACCCAACTCTCACCCGCAATGATTTGACGGCCAGGGCACTTGCAAGAATTTGCGGGTACAACCGAGGCCTGGTCAAAAATGCGTTCGTTCGTATCCATATACTCGCGCCTCTGAGGAAGCACGGTCGTATCGGCACAATGAACGAGGGCAAGCCAAACATCTTCGTCAGCACTGATGAAGGCCGCGCGGTTGTTGCCGCGTCCGGGGCCTGACGAACTGGTGTCTTCAAGGTCGCTGGAGGGCAGGTTGGCGAGACACCAGCCTTGGCAATACTCTGATCCGCCACCCAGCGGAACTGGCATGCGTGCCCCCCAGTTGATCGCGGAAGAATGCTGAGGGAGCAGATGCGAAACACGGCGAGTTCAAGATTGGCCTCGAGTTTCACGCTGTGGACTGCAAGTGGCGCTGCACAAACCTCGGCATCCCTCCACGCCGAGGCTCGGCGGAGCTACTCCTTCGATCGCGGAACCGAATTCATGGCCTGGCGGCGATTGCTCGATGGATTGGGCGCTCAAACGTGTTTCTGCGACCCAAGTTCTCCCTGACAGAAGGTTTCGGTCGAAAACACCAATAAGAGGCAGCGCTGGTACCTCCCTCGCGAAACAGATCTCATTGGCATCCAGAAAAAGGACCCTGCGCGGCATCTGCCAAACCTTCAACAGCACACCCCGAAAATGCCTGTGCTACTGCACACCGGCGGAGGCCTTTTCCATCAATTTGCGAGCGATGTGACGATGGAATAGCTTCTCCCAGCCGCCGTCGCACTTCGGCTGGAATCCGCCTGTGGCGGTAGAACACGCGTCGCCCCTGCCACGCCCGTCCAAGGAAAAGTCACCGTGCAAGCGTTCATTCGTGCGACTCCTGATCGGAAAGAACCGTGACGAGGGAGCGGCCGAGGACGGAAGCCATCATTTTGCGGCGCGCCACCAGGTAGTAACCGCGCTCCGAACACAGAGGGGACGTGTCGAGCGCGACGAGCAGCCCGTTGGCGATCAGGTCGTCGACCACACCCCGCCAGCCCAGGGCAATGCCCGCGCCAATGAGCGACTGGTGTGTGGCGATGGCGTGGTTGCTGACGTGAATGCCGACGTCGATCCGCGTCGCATCCGGCGCGCGCTGATCGCGCCAATCCTCCCAAGTGAACCAACGGTGGCTTTGATCATCGAGATGGATCAGGGGGCCCGTTTCGAGCAGGCTCGCGAGGGAGCGATCCCGTGAACGAGCGGCCAGGGCCGGCGCTGCGACCGGCACCACCTCCTCCTTCACCAGCAAATGGCTCTCGAAGCCGGGCCAATGACCGTCTCCGAAGAGGATCGCACAGTCGGCGTCCTCGACCCGCATGTCCTCGTCGCGTTCGGCCGTCGTAACCCGGACGCTGGTTCGAGCCTCGATTTGCCGCAGGACCGCGAGCCTTGGCATTAGCCAGAACATGGCAAGGCCGGGATAGGTTGCCAGTGTCAGCTCCGACTGACGCGCCTTGCGTCGCATCTCGACAGTAGCCTGCGTTATGTCCGACAGGGCTTCCGAGATCCGGCGGTGATAGCTCAGGGCAACCCCTGTGGGCACAGTCTGCGTGCCTCGCCTTTCGAACAGCATAGTGCCGATATCGTGCTCGAGCGCTTGGATCTGATGGCTGATTGCCGGCTGCCCGACATTGAGTTCCTGGGCGGCTCGGGAAAAGCTACCAAGACGAACGCAGGCCTCGAAAGCCCGCAATGCCTTGAGGGGCGGGAGGTCGCGCATTGGGAGACACTCTTCCTTCGTGATATCGAAAAATCTAATGGAGAGATGAGACTTTCCGGCCTGTTCCATCAAGATATTTCAGGAGCATATTGATCGCACGGCATTGTTTATGTCGATGGGCCTTGGCCGTAGGCCTTCCCGTTTCTGCGGAGCTGGAGCGTGGTCATTCGTGAAGTCGTCGACTATATCGTTGTGGGCGCCGGCACGGCCGGCTGCCTGCTCGCCAACCGCCTGAGCGACGATCCGTCGAAGCGGGTGCTCCTGCTCGAGGCGGGGCGCGGAGACAACTATCCGTGGATACATATCCCGGTCGGCTATCTCTATTGCATCGGCAATCCCCGCACGGACTGGCTCTTTGAGACAGAACCCGATGCCGGCCTGAATGGACGCTCGCTGCGCTATCCGCGCGGCAAGACCCTGGGTGGCAGTTCATCGATCAACGGCATGATCTACATGCGCGGCCAGGCGCGCGACTACGATGATTGGGCGCGGCGCACCGGCGACGACGAATGGTCCTGGGCTCGCTGCCTGCCGGACTTCATGGCGCATGAGGACCATTACCGGCTCGACAACGGCGCCGATCCGGCTACCGGCAGCAACAGCCGCTTCTCGGATGTACACGGCCATGGGGGCGAGTGGCGTATCGAGAAGCAGCGCCTGCGCTGGGACATTCTCGATGCCTTCGTCGAAGCTGCCGCGCAGGCCGGCGTGCCGCGCACCGATGATTTCAATGGCGGAGACAACGAAGGCGTCGGCTATTTCGAGGTCAATCAGAAGGCCGGTTGGCGCTGGAATACCTCCAAGGCCTTCCTTCGTCCCGTCCGGAAGCGAAACAATCTCACGGTTTGGACGCAGGCCCAGGTTTCCCGGCTGCTCCTTGAGGTCGGGCCGCAGGGGCGCCCGCGTTGCGCCGGCGTCGCATTGCGGCGCGACGGCCGGGAGGTCTCGATCGGTGCCCGGTGCGAGGTCATCCTTTCGGGCGGCGCAATCGGGTCGCCGCATCTCCTCCAACTTTCCGGCATCGGTTCTGCCTCGCTGCTCAAACAACACGATGTCGACGTCGTCGTCGATTTGCCGGGCGTGGGCGAGAACCTCCAGGACCATCTGCAGATCCGGGCCGTCTACAAGGTTTCGGGCGCCCGCACGCTCAACGTGCTGGCAAACAGCCTTATCGGTAAGGCGGCAATCGGGATCGAATACGCCCTCAAGCGTACCGGGCCGATGAGCATGTCCCCATCGCAGCTCGGCGCCTTCACTCGCTCCGACGACAGCCAGCCCCATGCCAACCTCGAGTATCATGTGCAGCCGCTCAGCCTCGACGCCTTCGGAAAGCCCCTGCACGCTTTTCCGGCTTTCACTGCCAGCGTGTGCAATCTCAATCCGACCAGCCGCGGGCATGTTCGTATCCGCTCGCCCAAAATTAGCGAAGCCCCCGCGATTTCGCCACGTTATCTGAGTTCGCCCGAGGATCGTCACATTGCCGCCGAGAGCCTGCGCCAGGTCCGGCATATCGTTTCGCAGCCCGCGCTCGCCCGCTACAGACCCGAGGAATGGAAGCCGGGCGCCGCATTCCAGAGCGAGGAGGAACTCGTCCGCCTCGCCGGCGACATCGCCAGCACCATCTTCCATCCCGTTGGAACCGCGAAAATGGGAAGCGATGACGACAGACAGTCGGTGGTCGACAGCCGCCTACGCGTGTGGGGAGTGGACGGCCTGCGCGTTGTGGACGCCAGCATCATGCCCGCGATCACCAGCGGCAACACCAACGCGCCGACCCTGATGATCGCCGAGAAGGCCGCGCGCCTGATCCGCCAGGATTCCCGCGCCTGAAATCCCTCGAACAGCGCAGTAACCCATGTCACGCTCACTCCTTCCGCTGAACGGCGTCACGGTCGTCGATTTCGGGCAATACATCGCCGGCCCCGCGGTGGCGATGATCCTGGGCGATCTCGGGGCCAGCGTCGTTCATGTCGACCCGCCGGGCGGGCCCCTCTGGGACAGCCCGGCCAACGCGACGCTCAACCGCAATAAGCTCATGCTCCGTCTCGACCTTAAGACACCGGCGGGCCTGGCCCGGGCTCGAGACCTCGTTGCGCAGGCCGATATCGTGATCGAGAACTTCCGCCCCGGTGTGATGACCCGCCTCGGTCTCGATTTCGCATCGCTGCGCCAGGCGCGGCCCGAACTGATCACCCTTTCCATCCCCGGTTTCGCCTCGGATGACGCACTGCGCCGGGACTGGCGCGCTTTCGAATCCGTCGTCGCGGCAGCCTCCGGCGTTTTCACCGACATGGGGCTCAACCGGGTCCTGATGGGCATCAGCCCCTGCTTCTCGCCCCTGCCGCTCGCTTCGGCCTACGGGACCATGCTCGCGGCTTCCGCCGCCGTCCTGGCGCTGCAGGCGCGCGAGACGACGGGCATCGGCGATGCGATCGAGGTGCCGCTGGCGAGCGCCGTGATGGAGGGCTTAAGCTATAATTCGATCCGGATCGAAAACTACCCCTTGCGCTATCAGACCCAGCGCGAGCGGGAGATCGCGCGGCGACAGAGCGAGGGCCTGCCCATGAACGTGTCCTACGAGGCCCTGCAGGACTTCCTCGATCCCTTCTATCGCAGCTACAGGTGCAAGGACGGCCGCACATTCTACGTGGTCTGCCCCAGCCACAGGCATCACGCCAAGCGCTGCCTGCAGACCCTCGGCCTCTACGACAGGCTGGTGGCGGAAGGCTTGTCGGAGGAAGCCGACACCTATTTGCCCGCGGCGGAGTGGTCGTCGGACGTCTCGCTCGGCGTCTATCCCCTGCCCAAGGCCTGGGCGGACAGGATCGCGGGCCTGATGAAGGAGGTCTTTCTCACCCGCACTGCCAAGGAATGGGAGCGCATCTTCGGAAAAGGACGCTTTCCCGGAGCGCCGCAGCGCTGGCTTCAGGAATGGATCAGCGACGATCATGCCGAATGCGCCGGGCTCATGCTGGCAGTCGACGACCCCGACCATGGCCGCATGATCCAGCCGGGGCCAGTGGCCTGGCTGCAGGAGAGCGGCGAGGCGATGCTTGCACCGGCCCCGCCCAGGGTCGTGACGTTCGACGAGGCGCTCGCCCTGCTTTCGGCGCGCCGGCGATCCTCGCCTTCCCCCGATTCGACGCGCTCGGGGCAAAAGGGCTGGCTCGAGGGCGTTCGCGTCCTCGATCTCTGCAACGTCATCGCCGGCCCGCACTCGGCAGCCTATCTCGCCCGTTTCGGCGCCGAGGTGATCAAGCTCGATCCCGCCGCCCCGCTCTATGATTGCTGGAACACGGTCATCTTCGGCATGACCCATATGCGCGGCAAGCACTCCGTGCTGGCCGACGTCCGATTGGCGGACGGCCGCGCGCTCCTGGAAAAACTGATCCGCTCGGTCGATGTCGTGGTCTGGAATGCCACCGACCGCCAGGTCAAGGACATGGGCCTCGATGCCGAAGGCTTGCGAGCGATCAACCCGGAGGCGATCTTTTGCCAGCTCGACTGCTTCGGCGGCGTGCGGCGCGGCCCCCGGACCGATTATCTCGGCTATGACGACCTGGTGCAGGCCGCCACGGGGATCATGCTGCGCTTCGGCGGCAGCATGGAGACACCCGAGGAGCACGCCCATGTCGGCACCATCGACGTGATGTGCGGCTTTGCGGCGGCGCTCGCCATCGCAACCGCTCTCTACGATAAGAAGCGCTCCGGCCGGATCGGCCGCCCGCGCACCTCGCTGTCTGCCCTCAGCGGCCTCGCGCAAATTCCGTTCTGCTACGACTATGTCGGACGCGGTCCCTTCGACGAGCCGGCGGGACGGACGGCGATGGGAACCGATGCCCTCAACCACCTCTACCGCGCGGCGGACGGGTGGTTCATGCTGGCGGCCTCGGATCGCGATCTGCCGCGCTTCCAAAGGGTCGCCGGACTGGAGGCGCTCGCCGCGCTGCCGGCCAGCGAGAGAGAGGACTTCCTTTCGCGGGCGTTCGGCCGGGAGGAAGCTCAGAGCTGGGTGACCCGCCTGCGGGCTGCCGATATCGGCGCTGCGGTCTGCGACAATATCGGCTCCCTTCGCGCCGGCAGCTGCCGTCCCGCCGACGGCTCGCCTGGGATCGGTCTCGGCAGCTACGCATTTTCGCGCTTTGCCTACCACCCGAGCGGCCACGCCGTCACGCTCTTCGACCCTCTGGCGGTGAGGCCGCGCGTCGGCAGCATCACGGCCTCGGCCCCTGCCGAAAAATATGGAGCCTCGACGCGGCGGGTCCTGCGTTCGCTCGGCTATGCCGATGCCGAGATCGACAGGCTGGCGGCGAGGGGCGTCGTCAGCGAAAGCTGGAGCCGGGAGTATCTGCCGAGTTGACCCGATGCTGCCTCGGCGACGACATTGTCGGGTCCGTTCGCCACGGTCCCGACTTGGTCCGATGCCAGGCTGGGAGCAGGCCGACGAGCCGACAGGGACCTTGTGCGGGGCGATAGACGGGACCGCGTCACTGCTGTGAGCACGACATGTATACGAAGTCTGCATTCAACGACGCGATCGCGCAGCAAGCTTCGCTGCCGGGCTGGACACAGGAGTACCGGCAGGTCTCCGCGGGCTACTATTACGGCACTATTGCGGCGTTGGAGTACCCGAACCTGACGATCCTTCGCGAAAGGATCAACGTCAAGACTGAGCAGGTCTTCTCAGCACCGAAAGGAAGGCCGGTCTTTTACTACTATTACGGAAGTGCGCGTCGCGGGGGCGAACTCGTGCTGGACGAGGCGAACGCCACTACTGCAGGCTTCACCTGGAATTGGATCGACCGCATTGGCTTCATGCATCCGGGCAGCGATTTGCTGATGGTGGTCCTCGATCCGTCGCTCTTGTGCAGGACGAGACTGGAATCCGGCGGCCTTCGCGGTGATGTCCTCGGGCAGGTCGAGCAGGTCGCTCAATGGCTTGCCTGCGTCCTCGATGTGATTGCCTCCGAGGAGGGGCTAGGCTACGCGCACGACCAGCTGAACGCCGTTCTGCCGAATCTCGTGCACGACCGGCTAAGCACGCTGTACGAGAACAGCGAGCTGGCGGGCGAAGGGAGGATCGCCAAGCCTGAGGCCGTCTATCGACGTTTGCGCGATCGCCTGCATGACTCGCCGAGCGAGCCTCTCACCGTATTCGCCCTATCGAGGGAGCTGGGCCTATCTCCGGCCGCTCTTCGCAAGGTTTGCGTTGAATTTACCGGTTCACAGCTCGACAATATTCTGGTTAAGCTGCGGCTGAACGGCGCCAGACGGGCGTTGATTGAGGCGCAGGGCCGGGAATGCCGGGTTTGCGACGTCGCGATGGACTGGGGCTTCATGCACTGGAGTCGCTTCGCCGCCCGCTATCGCCTCTTGTTCGGCGAGCGGCCGTCCGAGACCCTCAGGCGCCCCGCATCCCGCCCCGCGCCCCTATAATGCGCTGGCGGACCGGCGCCGCACGCTGGGCAGGGCGGCCGGCCTGATCGCCGCGAACTTGGAAGGCGCCTCACCCGGCCCAAAGGCCCTCGGCCCGCAGATCGTCCATGGTTTTCGATATTCCCTGGCGCAGAATCTCCACTACCGAGTCCACTTGCGCCTTATTGATGACGAGCGGAGGTGACATCACGCACATATTGATGAGCGGCCTGACGAGCAGACCGAGGTCCTGGCAGTGCCTGTCGATGCGTTTGCCGACCTCGATGTCGATCTGCAACGGATTGTTGTGCTCCCGGTCCGCGACACATTCGATCCCTGCCATCAGCCCTATGCCCCGGACCTCGCCGACCAGCGCGAGGTCTTCCAGGGTCTTCAGTCGCTCCTGGAAGTAGGGCGCGATGGCCCGGGCGTGATCCAAAATACCGTTTTCCAGGAGCTCGATGTTGCGGATCGCGACGGCACAACCGATGGGGTGGCTGGAATAGGTGAGGCCATGGGCGAACATGGCGTCGGGATGGTTCGAGCGCCGCAATTCGTCGAACAGCCGGGCAGAGACCATCACGCCACCAAGGGGGAAGTAGCCGGAGGTCACCCCCTTCGCGAACGTGATCATGTCGGGCTCGACGCCGAACACGGCCTGCGACGCGAAGATGTGCCCGAGTCGTCCGAACGCGGTCACCACTTCGTCGGCGATGAACAGGATGTCGTGCTCCCTGCAGACCGCCTGCATCCGTGTCAGATAGGCTTTCGTTGGGATCAGGACTCCGCCGGAAGCTTGCACCGGCTCGGCTATGAAAGCTCCGATACGGTCCGCTCCTTCCTTCTCGATCATCGTCCTGAACTCGTCCTCCAGGAAGTCCTCGAAGGCGTCGATCGACAAGCCCTCGGGACGACGGAAGGGATCGGGACAGGTCAGCTTGCGCGCGAGTTCCGTTGCACCGTCCATCCAGTCGTGATCGCGCGGGCGCCCGTTGAGGGAGGCCGAGAGATAGGTGGAGCCATGGTAAGCGCCCTGCCGTGAAACGATCAGCTTCTTCTGGGGGCGGCCTCGAACATTGTTGTAGAACTGCATCAAGCGGAGCGCTGTCTCGACGGCTGACGACCCGCCTGTCGTCAGAAAGACGTGCTTCAAGTCGCCGGGAGCCCGATCGGCCAGCATCTGCGCGAGTTCGCGAGCCGGGTTGTTCGAAGTGTACCAGGGCGATGTGTAGGTCAGCGTCATCGCCTGATCCCGAAGCGCGTCCGCGATGCTCGGATGCCGGTGCCCCACGTTCACGCACCACATGCCTGCAGGACCGTCGATCAGGCTGCGCCCCAGCGCATCCTTCACGTACACGCCATCGCCGGCCAGGATCAGGCCGAGGTCGGTCTTGCCGATGCTCCCGGCAAGCGGCCAGGGTTGAATCAGCGGTTGGAGCCGGCTTTCATCCGGGCTCGCATCGTCAACAGTCTCCTGCGCGGGAACCTCGCCGTGCGTTTGCATCATGGTCACGCCCCTTCTAACCTGCCTCATCAGCTAGATCAGATGGCGCACGCGCTCTAGCCATGCCTGCGTCGAACCATGCCTACAAATTGGGCGGCGCAGAGCGCGCGCGTCTGCGAGCGGTTGGCACGAGTGCGTTCACAGGGTCCACAATCAATTGGACCCCGAAATGGCCTGTCGAGCTTTTCTCGTCCTAGACGAGTATGCTGCTCTATCCCCCGTGACTGTCGATTTGCACTTCATGATGGGACTTAGGCAATCTGGAACTCAATTTGTGCATTTCATGGGGTCTTCGTCACTTTTGGTGCCTGCTTCATCCGGGTGGAGCACTTCGCATATCTGAGGGATGACGAAGACTGTAAAATTGGACTTTGGCCCCGGAATCATCGTGCGTGAGGTGGCGTTCCATGGGGATCGTTGGGTCGTGTCCGCCGAGGGGAAGGGATCGCGCTTATGTCCCGGTTGCGGGCAAGCTTCAAAGTCGCGGCATAGCTGGCGTGTGCGGCGGCTTCAGGAACTTCCGCTGCAAGCGGTCCCTGCGATGGTGGAGCTTCTCTCGGGCCGTTGGAAATGTCGCAATAAGCAATGCACGCGAACGACATTCGCCGAAGACTGGTTCTGTTGCAAATTTATTAGTAACTAGGTTGGCGGCATGAAGGCGGGCACTTTCCGGGGAAGCGTTCATGTTCAAAGGCCGCCATTTTGACCAATCAGTGATCCTGTTGTGCGTTCGCTGGTATCTGGCCTACGGGCTGAGCTTGCGGGATCTCAAGGAAATGATGGCCGAGCGCGGCATCAGCATTGACCATTCGACTATTCATCGCTGGGTCGTTCACTTTTCACCTATGCTGCTCGAGCATTTCAACCGACGCAAGAGGGCTGTCGGTAAGAGGCGGCATATGGATGAGACCTATATCAAGGTTCGCGGCCAATCGATATATCTCTACCGCGCCATCGACAGCGTTGGTGACACCGTCGAGTTCTGGTTCAGTGAACATCGCGATCCGCCGGCGGCCAAATGCTTCCTGCGCAAGGCTTTGGTGCGCCACGGTCGACCGGATCGCATAGTCATAGACGGCAGCCAGACCAACCGGGAGGCAATTATTTCCTGCTGCGTCGAGAACCGCCTGCGGGATCGCTCGCAACGACCGCTGAAGCCGATCCGCATCCGTGAGAGCCAATACCTGAACAATCGCATCGAGCAGGATCATCGTCGCACAAAGCGGCGCGTTCGACCGATGCTGGGTTTCAAGGCGATGTCATCAGCAACCGCCACCCTGGCTGGCGTTGAGGTGATCTACATGATGCGAAAGCGCCAAGGACGCTTCCCTTTCAATCACGCCCGGTCGCTCAAAGAACAGTTCGAGGAAATCGCCGCCTGAATTGCAACCGATGGTGACCCGCTACGCGACTATTAAAATTTGCAACGAAACCACCGACATTCCTACATCAGCGTCCTGGTGCCGCGGTTCCATCTCGCGACAGGAGCACCAAGTCGGCCGCTTCCTCGGCGTCTTTGAGTAGCACCCTGCGCGGCGCACCCATCTGCGCTCGCATCGTCAGGCCGCGGCCAAGGTCCATGACCTGGCTTGCGCGTATAGATGCAGGAAAATCAGACGGGAGCTCGCCCGCGCTGATCGCATCGCGAAAGCGGCGCTCTACTTGCGCCGTGGCGGCGGCAGTGACGTCCTGCGCGAACTGTCGGACCTCGGCATCATTCACAAGCGGCGCGACACACACCATCAGACACCCCGGTGCCGTCTCTTCCTCGGTAGCAACTTCTACGGCATGCCTCAGGAAGCCGGTGAGCGAGTCACGAAGGGCGGGCGGCGAGAACAGCGCCTTCGCGGCAAGAGCGCCCTTTTCTTCCGCGTAAGCTCGCAGGGCGCGCATGAATATCGTCCGCTTGTCGCCGAAGATTGAATAGAGGCTTGGCCGTCCCACGCCCATTCCCGTGACAAGATCGTCGATTGTCACGCCGTCGTAACCCTTCGACCGGAACACCAAGGTCGCCTTCTCCAACGCCTGCCTCTCATCGAAGCTGCGAGGTCGACCGCGCGATCGAGCATCATTCTGTATCATTTAGTTCAAAAACCCTTGACCGTGTCCGCCTCTCAAATATATAACCGTACAGTACGAAATTAGCAAGGCGGCGTCAGCCTAAGGGCAGCCGTAGTCGCGCGAGTTTCCCCATCACCAAGTCGGGGCCTATGGAAAGTTCAATTGCGCTCGTCACCGGTGCCACTTCCGGGCTCGGATATGCGGCGGCTTGCGCGCTTGCCCGAGCGGGCTGGCGCGAGATCATTGTCACCGGACGCAATCTTGCTCGGGCGCAGGAAGCGGTCGCCAAGCTCACCGCGGAAACCAAGACACAGGTCTTCACGCCGCTGCAATTGGATCTGGATACTCCAGCTAGCGTTCAGTCCGCTCTCACCGAGGTCGTCGATCGTATACAACGAATTGACCTCCTGCTGCTGAATGCGGGGTGGATCGGGGGCAGCAAGCGGGTCCTCACCGCAGCGGGCATCGAGGTTACTCAAGCCCCCCTGGTCGGCCACCACCAACTGGCTGTCGGCTTGCTCCGCGCCAACCTGCTGAGTCCCAACGCGCGGATCATTATCGCCGGCTCGGAAGCCGCCAGAGGGGACGTACCCATGTTCAGCTACACCGACGTGATGGCGCTTGCGACCAAGCAGTACAAGGGCGACCGAAGTGCCGCAGTCGAAGCCGTTCTTCGGGGCCGTACCTTAAAGTACAAACCGAACCGAGCACACGCCGACGTGAAACTGTTCGTCGCATGGTGGGCTGCGGCGATGTCGCGTCGACTTCCCCACGGCATGGCCGTTTACGCCGTCTCACCCGGTAGTACACCTGACACCAAGGGGCTGCGAAACGCCGGCCCTGCTTTGAAGTGGCTGATGCTTCCATTGGTTAAGGTTATTCCCAGCATGTCTCAGACACCTGAGACCGCTGTCCGTCGGTACCTCCAGGCGTCGGAGTTTGGAGCCGACGTCTCCGGTCAATTCTTCGCCTCGGCGCCCGGGAAAGTGACCGGGCCACTAGTGGCGATGCGACAGCCGCACTTTCACGATCGCGCCAACCAGGAGGCCACGTGGCAGGCCCTCGTCAGAATCTCGGGCGCTGACTTACCTAACTCATAGCCTAAACGGCGCCTTCTACGCCAAAGCGCAATTGGAGATTCGTGCAAATGAATGCAGAAATAGCCATTTACCTCGCCCAAGCACTAAACATGGTTGCGTTTATTGCGTTAGCGATATGGTTTGTTGTGTCGAAATTAAGAAGTGTCGGCCGCGCCAAAGCCCTCATGGCATTGACCAGCGTTCATCTGGGGCGAACCCTGTGCCTAGAGATCTATTCTTCGCAAGACGCCGGCATGAAGATGGCCAATAATATACGCGATCAGATTGTCGTCGGTGACCTTCTAGGGTGGGCGTTGGCGCTGATCATCCTTTTCTGTCTGACTTGGCGTCTGCGGTTTTCAATCGTCCTGATATGGCTGCTCGCCATCGAAACTGTCGTGGATATGGGGTCAGGTACTATTGCGCTGATCCGGGCGGGCACAATAGGTGACGTAAACGGAATATCATGGCTGATTGTTGCCTTCTACCTGCCGGTTGTGCAGGTGGCCGTTGGGCTCAGTATTTGGCAACTCATTACAAGGCGCGGTGAGCCGCTGTTTAAGGCTGAGGGGCCACGGTAATCGTCTCAGGTTCGAATCCGCATACTCCCGCCACAGCCCGCGAGGACAAGTCGAGCGTCGAGATCATGTTTTCTGACGGCGGCGTCCGCTTACGGTAACTTGGTTTGGCGGTATCGACATCCGAACCGTCAACACAGCTGTCACAGAAATACTAGTGGGAGATCTGGTGCCGCCTAGCATCCCCCAAAATTGTTGAGCACGGCGCCACGCCGGGGCGCCGATCCCAGTGGTCAGGATCAGAAAGCAAGCACGGAGGCGCCCTGCGCCTACGGCATCAGATTATTAAGAACCAAATTGTTCTAAAATCTCTTGACCGCAGCTCACTGCCTCAATAACGTATATGATGGTTTAGAAATTACGCGCCGCCCGCGAGCGTCGCCAGGAGTGCGCGCATGCAGCGGTACAGAGACAAAAAGGTCGTCATCATTGGGGGCACGAGCGGCATAGGGCTCGCGACGGCGAAGATGCTCGTCGATGGGGGCGCACGCGTGCTGATCACCGGTCGCTCCCGAGCCGGGTTGGACGCGGCGCAAAAGGCGCTTGGCGAGAGTGTTTTCGTGGTTTCGAGCGACGCGAGCTCACTGACGGATATCGACGCTCTCGCCGGTCGTGTGAGAGCCGAGTTCGACACAGTCGATCTCCTGTTCGTCAACGCCGGCGCGGGCCTCTTCGCTCCCTTCGAACACACCACCGGGGATATGTACGACCAGGTTTTTAGCGTGAACACCAAAGGTCCCTTTTTCACTGTGCAGAAGTTCGCGCCGCTGATCTCTCGTGGCGGCTCTGTCGTCTTCACAACCGCAATCTCCAATGCCAAGGGAATGCCGATGCTCGCTGCGGCTGGCGCGACCAAGGCTGCACTGCGAGCTCTGGCTCGGACGTTCGCCGCTGAGCTGCTTTCCCGGGGAATTCGCGTGAACGCCGTATCGCCGGGCCCGATCGACACGCCGACATGGGACAACGCATTTCCCGACAAGGATATGGCAGCCCAGATAATCAGACAGATGAGCGAAGCCAATCCGATGAAGCGCCTGGGGACAGCTGAGGAGGTCGCCAAAGCCGTCCTCTTCCTCGCGTTCGATGCGACCTTCACGACCGGCGCCGAAATTGCGGTCGACGGGGGGCAGTCGCAGCTCTGACGGTGAACCTGGCTGAACAGACCTGGCCCAGTTGAATGGACCCGTACTGATGAACCTGAGTGATGCCCCTTCGGCGAGAAGAAGTACATATCCGTCAATGGTCAGCGGATGGCCTATGTCGATGAAGGTGAAGGCGATGCCATTGTCTTTGCACACGGTAATCCGACCTCGGCCTACCTCTGGCGTAACATCACGCCGGCCCGCCAAGGGCTTGGCCGGCTGATTGCCTGCGATCTGATCGGCCATGGCGATTCGGATAAGCTTCCGGATCCGGGGGCTGACCTTCGACGCTACTGGCCAAGCTGTCCGCATTCCCGCGTCAAAACGGACTGGCGCTCGCTCTACGCGATCTCGGACGCATCAATCGCTCCATCTTCTTGCCTCAGTGGTGG